>JADJDJ010000012.1 GCA_016702745.1 Chitinophagaceae bacterium | reverse complement strand
CATATGTTCACCGTTATAGGTACCGGCAATATAATTTTCCTTTAGACAAAACTGATATTTCCTGTGCTGCTGGTATTTTTCTGAACACTCCCAAGGTTATAGTTACCCAATACAACTGCAATATCTGGTTTTCCATCTCCATCCAGATCACTAACAGCCACTTCAGCTGGTGTTGCTTGTAGCGGATGGAAATGTAACTGCTGCGGCCATACTGATCCCGTACCGCCACTGCTGGTATTTCTGTAAACAGCAATTTGTGAACCATTCAGATCACCGGATACGATATCCGCTTTTCCATCCCCATCAAAATCCCCATAATCCATATAGGAATGCGTAAATCCAGTCAGGTTCAGCGGATTGCCAAATGAAAAGACACCTTTGGTGGAATTGTTTTTCAGAATGGCAGAACTGTTGTTCACAGCATCCGGAACAATCAGGTCCGGCTTTTTGTCCCCATCCAGATCTGCCAGCACAATATTTCTACCTCCTGGAATGGCAATATTCAAACGTGTCACAAAGGCCAGATTGCCAAGGTTCACTGATATTCCGGGAACAAGGAGACGGCAGCATCCGGATAATGATCGATGGCGATATCTGCCTTTCCATCTCCGTCTATATCGTTAATGGTAATTCCCCTTTGCAGCATTACCACGGGTTAAGGATTGATAAAAGGGGCAAAACTGATGGTACCCGCTGCAGAGGTACTTCTGTATACCCGGATCGTGCTGTTGCTCATCACCGCTACATCCATTTTCCCATCTCCATCCAGGTCTCCCACAGTACAACCCTGGTAGTCGTTCGGTGCTAAAATCACTGGTGTGGCAAAGCTGATGGTAGCACCGGAACTTGTATTTCTATAAATATAGATACCATTATTGGTCGCCGGTGTGGCATATTGAGCCACCAGCAAATCATTCTTTCCATCCCCATCTACATCGCCGATACTTACATTCATAGGGCCATTTCCCGAACCAACCCCGATGACAGTTCGGGTAGCAAAAGATGCTGGCAATAATACTGCCGCCTGTAAAGTGATAGGGAATGGGTGACGCCGAATAACCCAATCAGGTTATTGGCCAGACACTTATGGGTTGAAATGTAGCACCCATTGGTACTGTAACCAAATCGGAAGTGGAATTGCCTCCGTTACGGTAGCTTTTAAGGGATCCAAAATAGACCGTGTTTATTGGTTGCTGTTGGATGAAATCCGGTTCCTGTAATGGTAACTGTTGTACCTACAGGGCCACTGGCCGGACTAAAAGTAATTACCGGTGGTGCAAACCATGTAAAACCGGGAAGTGTAGAACTGCCTCCGGGTTTGGTGACGGATTACACCCCCGTTGCGCCGCCCACAATGGCCTGGATACTGGTGGATGAGTTGACCGTCAATGAGATTGCATTAACCCCACCAACGGTTACTCAGTAGCACCAGAGAAAAGTTCCTGTAATATTTAAGATGGTTCCTGTGTTCCCTGAATCGGAGTAAATGCAGTTACCGTAGGCAGACTGATCTATCGGGTAATGTCGCCGTACCGCCCGGCGTCAGTAACGCTTACATTTCCAGATGGTCCAGGCTGGCCGTAGCAGTAATGGTTGTTTGCTGATACTACGTTATAACTACTGGCAGGTACTCCCCCGAAACTTGCTGCAGTTTCGCTCGTAATCCTGTCCTGTAATAATTACAATAGGTTTCCTGCAGTGGCGATGTTGGACTAAAAGAACTAATGGTGGGTTGTGGGATATAGGTAAAACCTCCTTTGTTCCCTGACCCAACGGCGTAATCACTCTTACTGTACCAGATGCTCCGGCTCCCACCGTTGCATTAATACTGGTTGGAGATATAACTGTAAATCCAGAAGCAGGAACGCCCCCAAAGCTAACTGAAGTAGCACTCGAAAAATTTTGACCGGTGATAGTAACCACTGTTCCTGTTCCGGCACTCGTGGGAGTAAAGGAACTGACTACTACAGGCGGATTAAAATACAGGTACTTGATGGTTGTGTCTGTTCGGGTGCCATTTGATACAACCAGTGTTACTGCTATCTGTAGTATAATTGACATTATGATTATAGGATGTATTATAGTTGGTACTGATCTGGCCACTATTTAAGAACCATTTATAGGTATAGCCTGTTCTTGAGTGATTGATCAGGTTCACAATTCCGGTATTTGAATAACCAACCGTATCTGCCCGGAAATAACTTTTGGGTAAGGGGGTACCACCTCCGTTGGTGGATAGTTCCAGAAATGCCCGGTAACCACTCGCCCATAATTGGGTGGGAGAAAAAGACCTGTAATACTTCATGTGAAAAACCGAGATAACTGAAATTATTACTCCCGTGGAAGCGGTTCCCGGAAGTTACACCACTATCGAAAGTTTTGTATACAATATTCTGGTCCCAGAATGCGTAAGCCGGTATTGTGTCTACAAATTTAATCCGTGTACCGGCAAAGGGGTTGGCTTCAATATTATTTTGTAAGGTCCAGCCGCTGCCTCCGTTAGTTGTTTTGTAGAAATAATAATTGTTGTTGTTATCATACATGCTCAGCCATCCGGTACTTGCCGTGAGAAAATGAGCATATGCTAATTTTCCTCCTGGTAAAGTGGGTAAGACCACCTGTGTCCAGTTCGTTCCGCCATTGATGGTTTTCAGTAACCGGTTAGTGGTATAGTCCCAACTCATCACAAACACAGTATTATTATCCACTGCCTCAATCGCATTAAAAAGGCTATTGGGATCCACCCTCGATGGAGACCAGGACAAACCCTGGTTTGTTGTTTTTAAGATCCGGTCACCATCTATGGCATATCCTATATTATTGTTTTCAGGAAATGCCATGTCTTCGATACCGGTTAATAAAGCTAAAGGGTCAAACTGTGAATGATAAAGCAGCGTATGGGACACGCCGCCATTAGTGGATGAAAGGCTGGCTGGAACAAGTCCGTAATCCCCGTAAACCAGTATATTATTCTGATTAAATGCTTTCACTCGCTGATACCAAACCCGAAAGTAGGGTTTACGCTGTATCCATTATAGTTTACATTGGCCAGAGTGATATATCTCTTAATATAAGTATGTCCGGAATCAGTTGTATACCCTACCCAGTCAAAACTGCTTTCCGTACAGGCGATATAGCCCTCTGAGGCACTGTAAAAACTGAGTTTTTTGATGCCATTATTGGTGTTGGTTACATCCAGATGAATTTGCCGCATTTGTGCTTTTGTATTGACTACAGTAAGCAGTAAACAAGACATTAGTAATACGGTAAGGAAGGCTTTCCTGAAATCAAGGTTTGAGTAAATGCGGTAGTTTTTTAAAATGCATGGCTATAGATGAGGCCGGATTAAAATAGTTGGCGAGCTGGGTGTTTAATACTGCCATTCAATTTTAATCCTCCCGTTTAAATGGAGGTTAAGGATCTTAATAAATGTAATAATAATTTATATTTAAAAGGAGGATTTGAATCCCTGATCAGCGCCCCATAAACACCATCAATATCTGTATATCACTGGGATTGATACCCGAAATTCTACTCGCCTGTCCCAGCGTACGTGGTTTTCCTTTGCTGAGTTTCTCTCTGGCTTCATTTCCTAATGAAGCAATTCTCTTATAATCAAAGGTTTCAGGTATTTCGAGGTCTTCCAGTTGCGACATACGGGATACCAGCTCTCTTTCCTTTTCTATATAGACATCATACTTGATCTGAATTGCTGCCTGCTCGATGGTTTCTTTATTATAAGGTAATAATGCATCTTCCAGCCCGGGGAATGGCTTTGGCGAGTTGGTCTATTTCAACCATCGGGCGGAGGAGTATTTTATCAGCCTTTTGTTTTTCGCTGATCCGTGATGAATCTATGCTATCAAGCCAGTTGTTGATTTCAGCAGGTTCTACCGCTAATTCGTGGAGAATCTTTTTGATGGATGCTATTCCATTTAATTTCTCTTTGACTTTTTCCATTCTTGCATCAGATGCCAGTCCCAAAGCATGACTGATTCCCGTTAACCTGAGATCGGCATTATCCTGACGTAGCAGGGTTCTGAATTCAGCCCTTGAGGTAAACATGCGATAGGGTTCTTTGGTCCCCTTGCTGATCAGGTCATCTATTAATACGCCAATATATGCTTCACTTCTTTTTAATATAAATGGTGCAAGTTCTTTTACTTTCTGATGTGCATTGATGCACTGCCATCAATCCCTGGCAGGCTTCTTCTTCATAGTCGATTGTACCATTGATCTGTCCGGCAAGTAGAGATTCTTGATGAGAGTTTTGTTTCGAGTGTATAATCAATTGCATGGGAGGAAAAAAATCATATTCAATGGCATAACCCGGACGAAACATTTTTACGTTTTCCAATCCCGGAATTGTACGAAGGGCTTCTATTGTACTTCTTCTGGAAAGAAGTGGAAAGCCATTGAAATAAATTTCAACAGTATTCCATCCTCGGGTTCGATAAAGGCGGTGTCTGTCCCGTTCGGCAAACGATTGATCTTGTCTTCAATGCTGGGACAATAGCGGGGACCCACTCAAGTCTTAGTCGGCGAACATTGGACTGCGATCAAAGCTGTTTTTAGATATCATGTACAAACTTATGGTTGGTATAAGTGATCCAGCAACTTCTTTGTTCTTTAATACGAGATTGTGTCAGTGAGGAAAAACCCACTACGTCTTCATCACCGGGTTGTTCTTCCATTTTAGAGTAATCGAGACTTCTTCCATCAATACGGGGAGTGTTCCGGTTTTCAAGGCGGTCGCTTTGAAATCCAAGCGATACCAACTGTTCCGTTATACCAGTGGCTGCTTTCTCTACCATTCTTCCTCCGCCAAAATTCTTACTCCAATATGTACTATGCCGTTCAGGAAGGTTCCATTGGTTAGGACGACTGCTTTGGCCTTGATTTCATGTCCGAGACCAGTTACCACGCCAGTACAACGCCCATCTTTGATCAATAATCCATTGACCATATCCTGGTAAAAATCCAACCGGTCTGTGTTCTCCAGCATTTCTCTCACTTCAGATGGAAAAGCATCCGTCAGTCGTTTTGAACCCGCGGACTCCACATGGCGGGTCCACTTGCTTCAGTTCCAGCATCCGGAACTGAATGGTAGAGAGATCTGTTAGCAATTCCCGAATAACCTCCGAGGGCATCAATTTCCCTAACGATTTGCCCTTGGCAATCCCGCCCATAACGGGATTGCAACTCATTTGGGCAATGGTCTGCATATTCATGGTGATCAGCAGGGTCCGGGAACCCAGATTAGCGGCTGCAGCGGCAACTTCAAATCCGGCATAGCCGGCACCAACAACTATGACATCGTATTCGGGAAACATGGGCGGCAAAGGTACAAGCTATGGAGCGCTTTAGCTACTATTCGAAGGGTTTAAGCTTTGGAAGACTTACTGAGTTGGTTATAAATGATATTTCCTTTTTACCTCTTCAATACTTCTGCCGCTATTTAATTCCCCAAATTCAAAAATTGGTATCCCTCAATCATTTTCCAGGTAAGGTGATCCCCTATGAATTTTTTTTTTGTACGTCCGTGCTAACAATCTCCGATATTTCGATCTGATCGGTCTTTTGAAGCAGGAGCTGACAGACCTGATATTTTCATATAGATCCCTGAAATAATTCCTTGCCGCTAATACATCTACCCGGTTTCCCATGACTGTTCTGCTGGATGAGTTCAACCCGAAGGTTGGTGAAGTTCCAGCACATTTTCAGTTCCTCTTCGATGGCAAAATCAAAGTAGGTGACGGGAATTATATGATCAA
>JADJDJ010000011.1 GCA_016702745.1 Chitinophagaceae bacterium | reverse complement strand
TGCAATTCTGTTTGGACGGGATGCATCATTTTCAGGTTATGAAAAGTAAAATGCAGCGGTTTATTCTTTACCGGACTGAGACCAGATGTTAAATGTCCGGTATTGTCTTCACTATCACCGGTGCCTGATCGAGCGGTAATCTTTTCCGCCAGCAATATGTGCCCAGCGACTATCATCCGCTACCAGGCCCTTCATCCCTTCTTGTCCTGCTCCGGCGGCCAGCAAAACGGGACCATACATAAAAGCAAGGTATTCCGGTTGATTAGGCATGGCTTCTGTGCGGACTTCCATGGGCAGTCGGATTTTAACAATATCTCCTTTTTTTCCATACTCGTTTGAGGGTGATATGGAAGAACCCGGAACCTTCTGTACTGTAACAGGCTTTCCATTGATCCACAATTGAAGTTCTTCCTGTCTGGCCCAAGAAGGATAGCGGACCATTAAACTAAATGCAGATTGCCCTGCAGTTACTGTTAAGGAAGTGAATTCATCGTAAGGAAATTTTGTCTCCTGTTTTAGCATCAATTTTTATCCTTCCAGTTTAATACAGATGGCATAAAAGATTGAGAAACAATGAATCCTATTATGTATAAAATCATTTCATTATACTTTCCATGATTTTCCATCCCACTGCCCACACAACACCACATGGCTGCATTGGGAGATGAATACACCCGGTAATGTCTGGGCCTGGCGGGAGTGAAATACACATATCACTCCATGAACAGGATGCTGTGATGCAAGGATATGATTATACAAAGCCCGTTCATAATAATCAATATAATTTACTGATGGCTGCATCCTGAAAAGATCAGCTGTCAGCTTCAGCATATTATAAGTATTGCAGGTTTCAGGCCCTTCCACATCATCAACAAAATCACTGCAGGAAGCATTGGAAGGAAAATGTTCCCGGCGGCTGTTACCACCAAATGCCAGTGACCGCTTTGGTGGTTACTGTTTGCCAGAAAAAAAAGCCCCTGCCGCAGTATAGTTGTTTTCTTTTGCCAGTTCTCCGATTCTGGCAAACCCTATCGCCTTGGGCACCTGGGTATTGGCATGTTTGTTATCCAGATTATCCTTACCTGCTGCCATCGCATCCAGCAGCATCCGATGAGAAAAACGCCGGGCTGCATCGAGGTATTTTTTTCTCCTGTAGTCTGGTAAGCATCCGCAAACACTTCATTCATCCCCCCATGCTCCGTATCCAGTACTGATTGCAGTTGTGTATCAGATAAGCCGGAACTGATCGAAATTCCCCAGTCACAAAATTTCAGGAACAATTCTTTTGCCTTTGTATTTCCTGTATATAGCCATGCATCACTCAAACCTTCATACATTTTATGGATATTATAGAATGGAACCCAGGCAGCCCTGAAAGCTGTGAAATCCCCCTTCTTAAACCCACTCCAGATTTTCTGTCCATTAGGAACAGCACCAGCATAGCCCTTTGCCCAATCCGGGTATTTTTCCCCATTTGCATCCTGACATTCCTTCAATTCCTGAATGATATACTCCATTCGTCGTTTACATTCCAGGTTTCCAGTTGCGGCATAATTCATGGCCATCGCAGATAAATAATGCCCCCACCATGACCGTCCAATCCGTCCCAGTTTTTAAATATTTCCGCTTTCGCAGTCAATCCTGCTTCTTTCCGGTACCCGGCCATCAAACGGTCCAGGTCATTGCAATAACACTTTTATATTCAGGTCACGGGCATGCTGAAAAGTCCGGGCAGTAGTTTCACCGCTCCAGGGAAAGTATTGGGATATAACTGTTCCTGGGTCCATCCATCAACCGGCAGCAAAAGCAGCCATACCAACTATCAAACGGATAATGATGAGAGCTGATCTTTCCCTTAAAAACTGTTTGCCATGAACAACCCGCTTACATATTCCGGTTGATGCGCCCCTTCTATTTTTCTTCTATCGTACGTCATATTCTTAGAACTGAATAGTTATTTTTTTTCCGGAATAAGTTACCGGCTTAGCCTCATCAGTTTTCCAGTCACCATTACAAGATTGAAAAGTCCGGCTTTCCAGCATCCCAGGGAAGCTTCCAGTTCTGTCACTGATTTCCAGTTGCTTCTTCTTGTCATTCCAGGAAAATTTTATGGTGGAAAATGCCCCCCTTCTCATAATTGTAATTATCATTTTCATCTTCATACAAAACAAAGGATCGGTAGCCCCGGAAATGCGAATATCGAGACTGTCCCATTTTTCTCAGTGGCATACTGAACTTCCTGGCCCATTGGTAACACAGTACCGGCTCTTATATATAATGGTATGATGTCCAGCGGAGTTTTCCTTTGTTCCACCTGAATAATAATCCCTGTCCGAATCATACCAGCCGGTTCCTGCCGGCAGATAGGTTTCCTTTATTTTGATTTTACTGAAATCTTCAGCATAAACAGTATCACGGCCATTGACAACCGGCTTTATGTACATCGGACTGGTAACGGGACTGACTAAAACAGATTTTCCAAAAAGGAACTGGTTATTGATATCCCAAACGGATTGATCGGCCGACAACAAACTGCAACCACCGAACATATAATTCCCGGTAGTCAGGATCTTCCAGTTTCCTTTTGAAATTCCAGAGAAGACCTCCGATATCACTATTCAGTAAGGTATACCGGTCAGCGAAAAATTCAACCCGGCACTGATCTGGTTTGCAGTGCTTTCCAGGAAGCCACCACATCCCCCGACCATGTATTAGCACCATAACGTTGCTGCCCGGCAAAGGCGGAACGGGTAAACAAAAACCCTTTTATCAGATGAACGGGCCGTGGTGCTCCCCACCAACAGTCATCAGCGGAAAAGCGTTCCCACTTTCCTGAATAATCCCATCGCGGTTTTGTTATCCAGATCGCCGGGTTTCGCATCCAGGTGATCGGGTTCGGATCCGTCCACCAGGCGTCGATACCTAAATCAAAAAGTCTGGAGGGTATTTCCAATAAATATCACGGGCCTTTGCATTATAGGGATCATTTTACACCTGAGGGATAATCCATCCTGGGTGGCTAAAGAAGAACCCGATTGTGGCCAGGTACTGAAATTCATCAGCGCTTTAATGCTGTCAATTCACGGTATTGCCTGGTATTCCGGACCAAAAGAGTTCCAGATCGAAATAGCGAAGTGTGAATTCAGCGGTGCAGTTCACTGATCATTTTAGGGGCATTCGGGAAAATCTTCATCAGGAACTCCATGGCATTCCATAAATAATTATTCCCCAGTATTGCCAGTCCTGGATAATTCCGTCCAATGGCACTTTTAATTCCCTGTACTTTTACAACTGCGATTAGTTCTTTGACTTTTGTACCGTTCCTTACTTTGAAAATAACCATAGGTCCACAAGGGGCATCGGTACCCGACCTGTCAGTTCCACATACCGCAATCACAGCATCTGCATTGCCGCCATATAAATAATAATCAATCCGCCACATCTGAACTGAAGATCGTAGCCTCCGTAGTATCAATGAAATCCGTGGGCGAATAATTATCCAGAATACACCGTACCCTTTCACCGACTGAAAAAATGAATATAGTCATTGGTATTACCTTGTTCCATCCGGAGACGAAAGATTCCTTTGACTCATTTTACCCTGTTGCTGCTGCCCCAATCCGTAAATGGTTCCTGCTGGTCCAGTACAAAAGGACTGGCTGATGGTAAACGTACTCTCCCGGCATCTTATAGGGTTGAAAGAAGTGAATTGTTTTTTTCCTTCCAGGAGAGATGTTCCTTTGCTGTTATAAAATTAAATGTATAGTACCCAGGTCAAAAGTTATCTGCAGTTGATCAGTTTTCAAAGAATGACCGGACTGTTTAACTTAATTGAACTGATGCCGGATTGGCAATTACCGATAAACTTTTCTTTTTAAATTCACCCCCTTCCGGTGATTTCGAATTCGTATTGAATTCTGCCTGGACAGTAATACTGATTAATGGTCGCCTTAAAACCTGTATTGGTTTGCTCCCAGGATTGGGCTTTACTATTAAAGGCAGTGGTCAGCAGAGCCCCTGTAAAAAGGAGCAATCGAACCATTTTCTTACTCTTACACATGTTGATCAGTTTATTGGACAATTTGAGATAACCCGTTTACAAAAAAACCGTCTACCGGGTTTTACTGAATCCTTACTGTAACCGCCTGAAGATCTTTTCCAGCAGAGCTATTCCCATACCATAATTCATAGTCGCCTGGTATCACTGCCATTTTCAGTTGCTTAGGATCATAAAACTCAAATGCCGAAGGAGTAAACTGATAATGGCATGCATCGTTCTCCCGCCGGCACTGACAGACGTTTAAAACCGCAGCGTTTTATAGGCCCACTGTTATCGCCTTTTCGTTTTACATATACCTGTACAATCTCTGTTCCGTTTCGTTTGCCAATATTGCTAACGGGAATGCGTATTATAACCGGTTCATTGACTGATATGACTGCTTTATCTAATTGAGCGGGGCCTGTTGTAAAAGAAGTATAACTCAAACCATAACCAAAAGGAAATAGCGGTTCGTTGGTCATATAACGATAGGTTCTTTCTTTCATGGAATAATCCTCGAAATCTGCTAACTGGGTCGTGTCTTTATGAAGGTTACAGGCAATTTCCCAGATGGATTGTAATCACCAAACAATACATCAGCTACTGCCCTGCCCGCCTGATTCACCGCCATACCATGCCTGCAGTATGGCATCACAGCTTTCTGTTTCGGGCAAGTCCGATCGCCGAACCGGAGCAGTTGACATAAATTACTTTTTTACCCGCTGCTTTTAAGGCTTTTAAACAATTGCGTTGTACCAGCGGCAGTTCAATATCTGTCCGGTCTCCACCTTTGAATCCGGGAAAATTAACCGGCATTTCTTCCCTTCCAGTAAAGTGGATAATCCTCCCACGAATATCACTTCATCAATCCCCTTCAGTTTACTGATCAATCCGGAGAAATCGATATCCAGTTCCTTCCCAAAATCAAATTCAAGGTTGGCCTGCCAGTTATTCAGTTGGGCATAGCGGATTTCAATCCGGTAATTTTTCCCTTTTCTACATTCAAAGGGATCCTCGAAGGGAGGTGCGCCAGTTATTATATTTCGCCAGTGATTTCCCATTGACAAATAATTCAAAATAGCCGGTAGCTCCGGCCTGAAAACAATTTCTTCCGTTTCGGGCGCAATGAAATCAGTTTCACAGGGGCAGAGAAACCAACTAATCTGACCCCAGAAAGCAAATTCATGATCTCCTGCTGTGGTCATTTTAAACGGATGAGTAACCTGACCGGTTGTGGCTACATCACCTGCACGTTCCCGATTGTTCCAGTAAGTGGCTTTGAAACTTGACTGCCTTCCATCACTGTTTTCATAAAATAGCTCTGTGTTACTTTATTTTCCACCGCATCACAGGCTTTATCATATAATACTGCTCCTGGTTTTGGTTTTATCACTGATGCCTTTCAGCATACTGATAGTCCGGACCGGCTTCCCATTGTAATTACCCCACAACATGGGTTCGTTATCAGCATTTGGTCCGATAACTGCTATTTTCTTGATTGATTTTTTAAAGGCAGTATGTTGTTTTTGTTCTGGAAGCAGGGTCATGGACTCCCTTGCCATATCGAGTGCCAGTTTCCGGTGCTCTTCGTTATTCACCACCGACATCGGGGTATTTGCCCAGGGCACGAGTTGATTGTCATCAGAAATCACCCAGCTCAAAACGGGCGGTAAGCACTTTGAGCAAATGGCTGTCCACTTCTTTTCGCTAATCAATCCTCGTCACTGCTGCCGGCAGGTTTTCATAGGCATAGCCCTGCCAAACACATTCCACATCTGTTCCTGACAATACCGCTTTTGCAGATGCGTGCAAGCATCAGATGATGTTTTATGGCTGGTAAAAAATCTGTCACAGCACCACAATCTGATACCACTGCATGTTTAAAGCCCCATTGATCGCGGAGAATGGTTTGCAGCAGGCGACTATTACCGCAACAGGGTTCGTCATCCAGTCGCTGATAAGCACACATCACTTGCCGCACATCCGCTTCCTGCACGAGTGATTTGAATGCGGGAAGATAGGTTTCCCATAAATCCCTGGGATCAATATGATTCAGGTTCAGGTATGCCGGCTCCACTCCGGGCCAGAATGCCGCATAAATGTTTAGCACAGGCCAGTAGCTTCCGGTATTTCGCATCAGGTGGTCCCTGTAAACCTTTTACAACTGCCACACCCATCCTGGAAGTGAGAAAAGGATCTTCGCCATATGTTTCCTGTCCACGACCCCATCTTGGATCCCGGAAGATATTGATATTGGGTGTCCAAACTGATAAACTCAGAAAACGCCGGTTCTCTTTTCCGTTTCTTAACGCATCATGGTATTTCGCTCTCACTTCATCGGAAGTAGCGTTGAATATTTTAAAAACCAGTGAATCATCAAAGGAAGCGGCCATACCCACCGGTTCCGGAAATACTGTTACATTATCATTGTTGGCCAGCCCATGCAGGGCTTCACTCCACCAGTTGAATTTGTTGATACCCAGTCGCGGTATAGCCGGGGACTGGTCAAACATCAAAGAGGCTTTTCTTCGATGGTCAGTCTGCTGATCAGGTCCCTTGCTCTTTGTTCAAATGAACGTGCCGGATCCTGAAAAGGCATTTGCTGTCCCGATGTTTTGATAGAAAATAAAACAGTCCTGAGGCAAGGAGTAAAATGCTGAGAAATTTCGCTTTCATCTGATTTGAATTATTGACAGCTATTTAAATAGTAATTGCGCAAACTGGAATAGATTGTTTCTCCAGACCGGCCAGGTATGGCCTCCCGGATATTCAACATAACTGTGCCGGATATCCAGTTCTTTCATTTTATTCATCATGATCTGGCAATTGTTCCAGGCAATATCTTCTTTGCCTCCCATGGCAATCCAGAATTGTTTCAGGTTACTGTTTATTGTCTGTTGATTACTCTTCAGGTAAGCATACCATGGATCAGACATGACTGGCTGGTTGGCCCACCAGCCGGAGCTGAATACACCCAGGTAAGCAAAGCGGTCTGTATTTTTTACACCAGCATAGAGTGTTTGTAAACCACCCATTGACAAACCGGCCAGGGCAGTGTTAGCAGCTCCTTTTGTCACCCGGAAATTTTTCGGTAAACGGCATCACCGCTTCTTTCAGCTCTCTTTCAAAAAGTTGCAGTGATTTCTCTCCAAAGCCGGCGATGCCAGCAGCTCCCAGATTTCCATCCATCATCACGACCAGCATGGGTTTTGCTTTTTGTTCTGCAATCAGGTTATCCAGGATTAAATCTGTTTTGCCCTGTGTTGCCCAGCCCCGCTGATCCTCTCCGCCACCATGCAGGATATAAAGAACCGGATAGGTTTGTCCGATCGCTGAATCATAAGCCGGTGGCGTGTAGATATAACACTGACGCCAGGAATTGGTCACAGTAGAGAAATAACGCCTGATACGGATATCCCCATGCGGGACATTTTTCAAAGCATAATACCCGCCACCAGAAAATGGAATTTCAATCCCACTGGCCATCCGGCCCATCCCATAAAAAGTTTCGCTTGCCGGATCAGCCAATGCCACCCCATCAATCAGCAGGGAATAATAATGAAACCCTTCGCTGATGGAATCGGTGGTTAGATTCCAGAACCCGGCTGTATCTTTTAGCATCTCATACTTTCTACCCAAATCTACCTGCACTTTTTTGGCATCCGGAGCTTTAACCCGGAAGATGACACGGCTATCGGCAGTGATTTGCGGATAGGCTGCATTGCGAACATTGGTGGAGGCCGGTGCACCCGCTACGGGGTATTTGTCGAATAAAGAGTTATCAACAGCTTTAAAAATAAGTTGTGAAAACATATACAAGCCGTTTTTCCAGACTTTGAAAATCATGGACGCCTGGTTCGATATAATAGATATGTGGTACTCCGTTTTGTTTCAGATAATCATGGGTTCGTTTACTGAAAACTGATCAGGCCGTCACTGGCCCCGCAGGAGATAAACAAGTTTTAATTTCTCTTTTGCTAATGATGGATCAGGTAATAGCTCTTTTGGTGGTTTGGTATTGGGGGCAGATGAAAAACCGCCGACCCAGGCAAATTGATCCAGATTTCCCAAACCAAAATTCAGCGACTGCCCCCACCCATTGATAAACCAGCAATAGCCCGGTGTTCCCGGTCCTTGATGGCAGCGTATTTTTTTTCAATAAATGGAATGAGATCTTTAATAAATCCATTTCAAAAGTGGCGAATGCTTTCACTTTTGCGCTATCGAAAATATTACCACCTGCACGATCATTTTTCATGGCCCTGCCATTGGGCAACACAACGATCATGGGTTCAATTTTTCCGTCAGCATATAAATTATCAGAATCACCTGCGGCTTTCCTCCGTTTAACCATTCCATTTCATCTCCCCGATTCCATGGAGCAGGTACAAGACCGGATATTTCTTTTTAACAGAATAACCCGGCGGTGTATAAACCATCGCTTTTCGGGCTACACCCACCGTTTTTGAATCATACGTGATCGTATCAATACGTCCTTTTGCTATTTGTGGTCTGACAGTGTCAAATCCGGAGTGCAGGCTGAACATGCCTTGTGCAGAAACAGTCTGCATGCAAAAGAAGAGCAGGCAAACTATTGTAAAATATTTTTTCATATCAACATTAATTAAGCTCATTCAGAAAGTAGAAACGCGATAAACTTCCATCCATCACTTGAACAACAGAGGAGCCAGCTCATACAAACTTCTGCGCCAGGTCTGAAATTCATGACCTGTATTGGGAGAAACGTAGGAAACTGCTTTGAACCCGGCTGTTTTTATGTGTCTGTTGTTTTTTGAATATTCTCCTGCCGTTCGGCTGCCGCAACTCAGAAAGATCAGCTTTACCTTCGAAGGATCTTTATTTCTTCCGGCGGTAAACACCTCCGCTCAGCAATGCATAGTAAGCAAAGAGGTCAGGTTTATTCAATGTGATGGTATGGAGTTTCCATTCCTCCCATTGACAGACCGGCCATGGCACGGTGGGAGGATTTGGCTACTGTCCGGTAATGTTCATCCTTACAAGGGAATCAGTTCTTCTGTCAGTACGGTTTGAAAAGTATCAATTTTAAATTCACGGAGTTTGCCAAATCTTACCTGATTCGTCATGCCAGGTCATCACAATCAGAAAAGGCTCAGTTCTTCCACTGGCAATGAGGTTATCCATAATCAGGTTGGCTCTTCCCTGGTTGCTCCAGGCCGTTTCATCCTCACCCCAACCATGCTGAAGATATAAAACCGGATAACGTTTTTTTAAAGCATTATCATAACCCGGCGGTGTATATATAAGCACGTCGGGTTGTGCCTGTGCTGGGAGATGGAAACAAAGCTGTCTTACTTCCCCATGCGGTACATTTTTCACTGCATAAAAGTCCTGGTCCTTTGCGGGAATCTCAATTCCACTTTCCCAACGGATGGAACCATAAAATGCAATGTACCTGGGTCATTGAATTTACCCCCATCTACATTGACGTTATAATAATGAAATCCTTCGTCGAGTGGACCTTCGGTGGTCCCCATCCAGATACTATCTGCGTCACTTTTTCAGTCGCGTACCTCCACGCCCTCCCAAACCAAGGCTCACTTTTACACTGTCTGCATAAGGAGCTGTAATCCTGAACGGGCATAACCCCATGAATTCACCTGCGGTATTCCTGTCCGGGCTGGTTCAAAACAGAAGGTTTGAAATCTTCCGTAATTGCTGCATTGTCATTCTGTGAATAGACCAGTCCAACAGTAAGCAGGAGGCCAGCATAATACATATTTTTTCATGTGCGGTTTCATTTATATTATTTGAAAAGCTGCTGCAGGGGTGGATGCCGATATTGTTTACAATTCATCCAGGTATGCCCACCCGAACAATGGTACTTTTTACATTTATTTTTTTGGATTCAAAAAAAGGATATTCTTTTCACACTTTCATATAAAAAATCTTCTGTGCCACAATACAGCGCCAATAATTTCAGTTGTTGATTAATCATGGCCGCATCCGGTGACCAGTTTGTAAAATTCATTTTGAATTCTTCTGTAGCGGTATAGGGCGCAAAGGAACAGATATATGAAAAATGACTGGCATTCGTCAACCCGATATTCAGTGTCTGGCCCCCTCCTACGGAGAAACCTGCGATGGCCCGGTTCCTGCTGTCTGTAAGTACCGGGTAATTGTTTTCTACAAACGGAATAATATCCTGCATCATATCCCTGGAAAAATCTGCCATTGGCTTTGGCCGCACATTTCCATAAGGCATTACAATAATCATGGGCACTGCTTTTTTCTGTGCAATGAGATTATCTGCAATAAGATGCGCCTGCCCTACCCTGGTCCAGGTTTCTTCCGTATCAGAACCGCCATGAATCAGGTAAAGCACGGGGTATTTTGTTTTGCGTCATAACTGTATCCCGGCGGTGTATAAACCAGCAATGGTCTTGTTGTGCCGAGTGTGGAGGATTCGTACAAGTGATAACTGATCTTTCCATGTGGTACCTCCTGAAGGGAATGGATCAATGGCTGGTCACCGGGAATATTGACGATACTGCGTTTGAATCTTTCGTTGGCAAAAACATAGGTATTGTTCGGATCGGCCATGTCTACACTATCTACCATGAAGCTATAGGGATAGATATCCGGCTGTACAGGAGGAACCGTTACTGACCAGATTCCGGAAGTATCTTTTGTCATCGGGACAGGACTTTTCAGGAATTCACCCTTGACCAGCACCCTGGATGCGGTGCGGGAAAAATACCGAAAACTGATGCTGTGATCAGGATGTACATCGGGTGAACTGATGGCCGGGGGTCTGTTTTGTGCGCCCAGTTGCATGGAAAGCAGTACTACACTATGAAGAAGCAGGTATCTCATACATCGTGTTATTTGAATAACAATTGTGCCGTTTCACTCACATAGTTCCGGACATTCATCCAGGTATGTCCGCCACCGGTGATCAGACTTTTATGGTTCCTCCTTTGTCCGGAGGAAATCCAGGAATTCTGTAGTGGGTTTATATAAAAAATCTTCATTGCCCACACTCACCCAAAGCAACCTCAGTTGCTGATTCGTTTTATTTACATCCCTGTAAATATGACTGTATCTTTTTCCATCTCCTCTGAGGAGAGATAAGAACTGTAAGAGCAGACCCAGGAAAATTGATCCATATTGCCGAAAGCGGTCAGGGGTTTGACCGCCTGCCCTTTGAAAAGCCCCAATGGCCCGGTGATCTTTATCTTCTATCGTACGGTAGTTTTTGGCGATATAAAGTCAGGTTACTGATTATATCGGTTTCAAGTAAACGGGCCCTTCGCTCTGCATCCTCCCCTTCTCTTGACAAAAGATCAGCAGGTTTGGGCTGCCCCTTTTGTTCGGCGATCCTTGCCATCGGGTTTCCATAGGGCATTACAATGATCATTGGGTTTGCCTTTCCTGCAGCAATCAGGTTATCCAGGATCAGGTTGACCTTTCCTACTTTGAAAAAGGTTTCTTCCGTATCTGTGGTGCCACTGATGAGATAGAAGACCGGATACTTTTCTTTACTATTCTTTGCATAGCCAGGCGGTATAAACTACCACCGAGCCGGTGCACTGCCTTCCAGAGATGGATAATACTCGTAGGTAACAGTTCCATGCGGCAGAGATTGAAGGGCATATACCATTGGTATTTCAGCCGTGGAATATCCACCAGGCTGGCTTTGAATCTTTCATTCGGGAAATAGGCAACATTGGCGGGATCCATCACCGTAATCCCATCTACTGTAAAACTATACGGATAAATATCCGGTTTCAAAGGCCCAACTGTAATACTCCAAATGCCCAGGGTATCTTTTTGACATTGTAACTGGGATGCTCCAAATTGACTGCCTCCCAGTTTCACTTCTCTGGCGGAGGGGCGAGATACCGGAATGTAACGGATCTGTCTGCACTTACCTGTGGGGAAATTACAAATGGTCCGCGTGGTGGTTGGGCCTGTGAAGACTTACCCGGCACAGAGGATACTAATAACAAAATGAAAAAGCTGTACTTCATGAATAGGGGCATGTTTATCATCATCATTTTCCTTTTTATCAGTCTGTACTTACTGTTAACAGTTCTCGTACATTTTTCTATTTTAATTCCAACACCACTACACTGCAGGCCGGCAGTTGTACGCGCAGTTCTCCTCCGGACAAACTGGCTCCCTGAAAGGAGACCGGTTTTATTTTTCCGGTTTCTATGAAACTGTTGTAGTCCTGCATTTTTTGCGAATGGAGTAAACGTCCGGTAACAGCGGTTGCCTTTATATCTCCCAGTGAAATATTGATGGCCTGCTCTTTGGTGGCATCAATATTGACCAGTGAAATGTGAACAAGACCATTTTTGTCTTTTGAGGCTGATGCAGACACCGCAGTCAATTTTTTATCTCCTAAAAACATAATCGCTACTGGTAACAGTCACCGGGATCATCAGGGCATCCTGGTGTACGTTATACATTTCCATGACATGATAGGTAGGCGTAGGAATTATTTTTTCTTTACTGGTGAGG
>JADJDJ010000010.1 GCA_016702745.1 Chitinophagaceae bacterium | reverse complement strand
GTTAAAGTAGTAATAGAAGTAGAGAAGTGGGGTCATATTGGGTGATGGGTATTTTATGACAAATGGCTTGACTTTAAACCCCAAGGTCGACTAGCCTGAGAGATGTAGCTAAATTAGGGAAGGGAAGGAAGCAGGGCTAATTTAGTTGCCCAGAAAACCCTAAAGCATTACTAATTAATTAGTATTAAGTAGTAGTAAGAACGAGAAGTAGTTTTGATTAATAGTTAGGAGGGAAGAACATGGCAACATATGGCACAACGAGCGCAAGTTCGAGCGCTGATTATGACATGTCGCTGTGGTACGATTCGAAATACTACAAGCTGGGCATGGCGACCATGCTGCTGGTAGCGATATTTTGGATCTGGTATCAAAGGACATTTGCATACTCACACGGTATGGATTCGATGGAACCGGAATTTGACAAAGTGTGGATGGGACTGTGGCAGTACACATGACCCTGATGCCGCTGTTTGCATTGATTACCTGGGGTTGGATACTGAAAACCCGTGACACCAAAGAGCAATTGGACAATCTGGATCCGAAGCTGGAAATTAAACGTTATTTCTACTGGTTGATGTGGCTGGGTGTTTATTTGTTTGGTGTTTACTGGGGCGTGCTTCTTTACTGAACAAGATGCCTCATGGCACCAAGTGATTATTCGTGATACCAGCTTTACGCCAAGTCACGTAGTAGTGTTTTACGGCTCATTCCCGATGTACATCGTATGTGGCGTAGCTTCATACCTGTACGCGATGACCCGTCTGCCACTGTGCAGCCGCGGCACATCATTCCCATTGGTTATGGCAATTGCCGGCCCATTGATGATTCTGCCAAACGTTGGATTGAACGAATGGGGTCATGCATTCTGGTTCATGGAAGAATTGTTCAGTGCGCCATTGCACTGGGGCTTTGTGATTCTGGGTTGGGCAGGTTTGTTTCAGGTGATATTGCAGCACAAATTATCACCGTTACTCGAATCTGACAGACGTGATTTGGAATAACCAAAGCAAAGAAATTCTCAATAACCGGATTGTTCCTTAATCTGGGCTATAGTTATCACGCTACCCAGAGATGGTGGCGTGATAAAGAAGATAAAGTTGGCTTAAAGTTAGGGAAATGAGGGCTATAAGTCGACGGAAAGCAACAAAGCGAAGACAAGAAAAGGAATCGTCATGTTTTCAAATTTAATATCACACGAATGAATGAAGGGAGGGTCTAGTGAGTAGAACAGACAGAGAATTATAGCCGCGGCAAGATGCCGCCAAGAAGCAGTCAAGATGTCCAGATATATCGATGCAGTGTATTTTTCAATTCTCTGTATTCTTCTGATTTGGCACCTATCACATGCACTTCATGTTGTTGGCAGGTGACTGGGATTTTTGACTTCTGGAAAGACCGTCAATGGTGGCCGGTTGTAGCACCGATTGTAAGTATCATGTATTGTGCAGCCCTGATGTATTACTTATGGGTAAACTACGCTTACCATTTGGCGCGACATTATGTATCGTATGCCTGTTAGTAGGTGAATGGCTGACCCGTTACTGGGGATTTACTGGTGGTCACATTACCCACTTAACTTTGTATTACCATCAACCATGTTCCAGACGCGTTGATGATGGATACAATCATGTTAACGGGTAACTGGCTGGTTACAGCACTGTTAGACGGGTTTCTTTGGATTGTTTTCTATCCAGGTAACTGGCCAATATTTGGTCCACCCACTTACCAGTGGTAGTAGAGGTGTATTGTTGTCGGTAGCTGGCTACACCGGTTTCCTGTATGTACGTACAGGTACACAGAATACGTACGTTTAATTGAGCAAGGCTCACTGCGTACATTTGGTGGACATACCACAGTGATTGCGGCCTTCTTTGCAGCTTTCGTATCGATGCTGATGTTCTGCGTATGGTGGTACTTTGGCAACTTTATTGCACCGCTTTCTACTATGTTAAAGGAAAAGAGGTCGTATCTCGATGAAGAACGACGTAACAGCTTTTGGTGAAAAAGGCTTTGCACAGAGGATCAAATAATGAATATAAAAAGCATTTTTAAGCTGGGCGTATTAGGCCTACCCGGAGCCGCAATTGGAGCGGCATCACTGGCGGTTACGCTGGTAGTAGATCTAGCACCTGCAGCAGCACATGGTGAACGTTCACCCAGAACCGTTCCTGCGTATGCGTAGTATTCAATGGTATGACATGAAGTGGCAACCGAAAGTCACCAAAGTCAATGACATTGCGACGATGACAGGGAAATTTCACTTAGCGGAAGATTGGCCGCGTGCAGTGGGCCGAAGCCAGGTCGTGCGTTTTTAACGTAGGTAGCCCAAGTCCTGTGTTTGTGCGTCTGAGCACCAAGCTGAATGGACGCAACATTCATTTCAGGTCCGTTGGAAATTGGACGTGACTATGAATTTGAAGTGAAACTGAAAGCAAGGATTCAGGACGCCATCATATGCTGATGGTGAACGTAAAAGGTGCAGTGTTCATTGCAGGCCAGCATCCTGGATGAACATTTCTGGAAGTTGGGATGATTTTACCAATCCAATCACCACATTGACTGGTAAGAGCATTGACTTAGAAACATTCAACTTCAGCAATGGCGTATTCTGGCACATAGTATGGTTAGGTTTAGGTTGCTTCTGGATTGGCTACTTTGTAGCGAAGCCGATGTTCTGCCACGTAGCCGTGTATTGTTGGCCTATGGTGATGAATTACTGACATCACCAACGGATAGAAAAGTTGGATTGGCAGTTGCAATTCTGACATGTGCGATTGTATGGGGAGCTATCGTTATACAGAGGCGTTCATCCTTACACAGTACCTATCCAAGCAGGTGAGTCTAAAAGTGGAGCCAATGCCGATTGCCCAATCAGTTGCGATCAAAGTGACTCATGCTAACTATGACGTACCAGGACTGCACTGCGCGTAACCGGAGATTACCAACAATGGAGATTCAGCGGTTAACATCGGTGAGTTCACCACAGCTGGTGTACGTTTTGTAAACAAATTAGGTCAATCACATTTGGATCCTGATTATCCAAGAGAACTGGTAGCAACTGGTTTGAGCGTGGATAATGACAATGGTATTCAACCTGGTGAAACCCGTGAAATTAAGATGGAAGCTAAAGACGCATTATGGGAAGTACAACGTCTGATGGCTCTGTTGGGTGACCCAGAAAGCCGCTTTGGTGGTTTTATTGATGACCTGGGATCAGCAAGGTAATCGTTATATCAACAGTATTGCTGGAGCAGTTATCCCAGTATTTGCAAGCTATAAGCCGAAACCTGAGTGTGAACACGGTACACCACTGTCGAAGACAGCCGGTTACCCGGTTTATGAGATAAAAAGAAAAGTATAATGATTTAGCTGAATTACTACTAAATGGATTTGTGTTTTCATAAATGTAGATGCTAAGTACTTTTTCTAATGATATGAAGATCGAACCAATTGATTTATTACCTGCTATTGAAATTGAAACAGGTAGCGCCCTATTTATACAATTGTATGGATGCATGGCTTGGGAGCAGATGGGAATGATTTTGTACCGATAGTTCAAGGATCCGAACTATCACCAGAAAAACATATTCGTTTTATTTTCCCCCATGCACCCAAACGCCCGATAAGCATAAATAATGGCTATATCATGCGCGCATGGTATGACATTTTTCATCCAGATTTTAATAGTTATCAAGATGAGTCAGGTATCCATTGCTCACAGAAAGCTCTGGATGCTTTAATTGAACGAGAGATACAGCGTGGTATAGATTCGAAACATATATTTTTGGCTGGATTCTCACAAGGTGGTGCTATGGCATTGCAAGTTGGGCTTCGACAAATTAATCAACTTGCTGGAATCATAGCGCTCTCATATTGATTACCTCTTGCAAAAACATTTTCCGGTGAAGCAAGTGCTGCTAACGCATCTATACCAATTTTTATGGCACACTGGTGTATGATCTTGTGATACCTATATCATGCACTTTCTTCAGAAGGTGTTAACAACTGCAGACTACTTACTCGAATGGCATGAATACCCTATGGAACATACGGTATGCAAACAAGAGATAGCAGATATCAGTCATTGGTTAAATTGCATAATGAATTATTAGATGGATATGAAATTAGCAACTTGGAACGTAAACTCTCTTAAAGTGAGGCTTCCACAAGTTATTGATTGGTTAGATATTAATCGGCCTGATGTGCTGTGTTTGCAGGAAACAAAACTGCAAGATAGGAATTTCCCGGAGAAAGAAATTGCAGCAGTTGGTTATCAATCAGTTTTTATTGGACAGAAAACATATAACGGTGTTGCCATACTCAGTAAGCAGAAAGGCGCTGAGATAATAACTGCCATACCGGGATTTTTAGATGATCAGAAGAGGGTGGTTGCCGCCACATATGATGATGTAAGGGTTATTTCTATTTATGTTCCTAACGGTGATACTGTTGAGTCTGAGAAATATATTTATAAATTAAAGTGGTTGCCAGCTTTGAGTGATTGGCTGCAGGAAGAAATAAAACAGTATCCAAAGCTAGCAATATTAGGTGATTTTAATATTGCCCCTGAAGATCGCGACGTCTATGATCCACAGCATTGGGAGGGAGGGTGTTATGCAGTCAACCTGAAAGAGCAGCATTCAGTAAATTGCTGCATCTAGGATTAGTTGATAGCTTTCGTTTATTTGAGCAACCCGAAAAATCTTATACTTGGTGGGATTATCGTATGATGGCTTTTCGCTTGAATCGCGGATTGCGTATTGATCATATTTTATTGACCAACGAACTTGCGAGTTATTGTAAGACATGTTTGATAGATAAAACGACTCGTAAATTAGAGGCGTCCTTCTGATCATGCTCCTGTGATGGTTGAGTTATCTAAATAAGATTACCTGCTTTTAGTTTTGACAGGTAAATTTTGAAGTTCTTTTTTAAAACGTTCAGATTGTTTTCTCGCACATTTATTTCTTCTTTTAATCGTTCGACTCGATTAAGGTATCTCTGATAGTTGCGTTCACTTCCCAGCCGATCAGGAACACCATCTTTGTATTCATTTTTTATCTCATTCAAGTGTTTTTCTTCTTCAGATATCTTATTTTCAATTAATGCACGTTGCTCATCAATTTTGGAATTTTCCCTTCTTGTCGCCAGTCTTTCCTCAATATCTGTAGTGTCTACTGACGGAACAACAACAATAGGAGGCAGATCAACTTTTTTTGAATTTGGGAGAGATATATTTGAGTACGTTACATTCCCATGCTCATCGATATGTTTGTAGACGCCAGAATGGGTTGTGCATGGCAAACAAGCTAAAACGATAAGTAGGAAGTGATTTGCTTTTCTCATGATTCACCCTTTTGATCATTTGTGCACTGCAGAAGATACTTATAGCTTAGCGAGTTCTTTTTTTAATGCGGTTATATTTCTTTGGTGTAGGAAAAATTTATTTTTTAATTGTATGACAGTTTCTTGAGAGTTATTTGATTGAGGATTATTACTAATTTGTTCGATAAAATTTTGTGTGTCGTAGCAGCTTCTCCTCGGTAATTAACTCTTTTTTAGAATCTGGCGACGCATAACATCTCGCTCTTTTTGTTTTGCATCTTTTGTATGAGAAGGATTTGAAGATAATTTTGAATGAGTTAATTCGGAATTTTTGGAAAGGATGCAATTGAGATTTTCTGAGCATTTTTAATATTACGATTGGTAAAGGTAATATTTCCTTCTTTATCAACATGCTGATATATGTCGGTGCCTGCTGTGGCATTACATAAGGGACCCGATAAAATTAGAGCTAATAGAACTATTAAGGTGCTTATTTTCATATTTTGTATAGAAAAGTTTCTGATAGCATTAGCAACCAATCGAATTAGTTTATCAATAATTTTTCAAAGGAAAAGAAAAAATAGAACTAATAAATCCTTTTAATTAAAATAATTTTTGTATTTCTATATAAAAAATTTAACTTTGTATATCAGTCTCTGGAAAATTATTGATTGCTGTAACAGAGTGTATTCTGGTATTAACTTTACTACCTCTATGAGGTGGATGTTCAGTTCACCTTGTGCCTATAGACTGTAATACATGTCAAATTCAACTGGATGTGTCGTCATGCGTAGCAAGGTAACTTCATCCATCTTAAGACGAATAAAAGCATCAATTACATCATTTGTAAATACGCCACCACGAACTAGAAAATCACGATCTTTATCCAAACACTCCAAAGCCTCATCTAATGAAGCGCAAGCATTAGGCACTTTGGCTGCTTCTTCTGGAGGAAGATCATAGAGATTTTTATCCATCGGATCACCGGGGTGTATTTTGTTTTGAATACCATCCAAGCCAGCCATCATTAGTGCAGTAAATGCTAAATACGGATTCGCGGTTGGATCAGGAAAGCGTACTTCGATGCGTCGCCCTTTGGGACTACTGGTATGTGGAATGCGAATTGCAGCCGAGCGATTGCTAGCTGAATAAGCAAGATTGACAGGTGCTTCAAATCCAGCAACCAACCGTTTGTATGAATTGGTGCTGGGATTGCAGATGGCATTGAGCGCTTTTGCATGTTTGAGGATGCCTCCAATATAAAAAAGCGCCATTTCTAAACCCCTGCATACCCATTTCCAGAAAATAAGTTTTTGCCATCTTTCCAGATGGATTGATGCACATGCATACCTGAGCCCGCATCGGCGACCATCGGTTTGGGCATGAACGTTGCCGCTTTTCCGTACGAATGTTCTACATTGTGTATGACATATTTAAGGATTTGGTTCCAATCTGCACGTTTAACCAGGCTGTTAAAGCGTGTGCCAATTTCACATTGACCTGCGGTAGCGACTTCATGATGGTGCACTTCGACATCAATACCCATTTCTTCCAGGGTAAGGCACATGGCAGAACGCATGTCTTGCAGCGAATCAACCGGAGGAACCGGGAAGTAGCCGCCTTTTATGGCGGGGCGGTGACCGATATTGCCACTTTCGTATTTGATCGCCGAACTCAAGCTGCTTCTTCTGATTCAATTTTAACCGAGCAGCCCGACATGTCGGTATGCCAACGGACCGAGTCAAAAATAAAAAATTCAGGTTCTGGACCGAAATAAGCCACATCACCGATACCAGTCGATTTTAAGTAAATTTCACCACGCTTGGCTAGCGAACGTGGATCGCGGCTATAGCCTTTGCCATCCGATGGCTCGACCACATCGCAGGTCATCAGCAGTGTTGGCTCATCCATGAAGGGGTCCATGTTGGCAGAGCCTGGATCGGGGATCAACAGCATGTCGGATGCTTGAATGCTTTTCCAGCCGCCGATTGATGAGCCATCAAAAGGATGCCCATCTTCAAATTTGTCCGCATCAAAAGTATGTGCAGGTACGGTTACATGATGTTCTTTTCCATTGGTATCGGTAAAACGTAAATCAACAAACTTGACTTCATTGTCTTGAATCAATTTCAAAACATCAGCTACCATTTTTCTCTCTCCAGACTAGCGTTACAAATTTAATAAAACAAAATAAAGATACATTTAGATAGAATTATACCAGCACAGCACAATGAATAATTTGAATCGATATTAACAAATTGGTTGGAAAATCAATATGCAGTTTTCGGATCAATATTTTACGGTACTATCGTAAAGTAGATTATCGTGATTTGTGAGAGCTAAATACATGTTTTTGAGCTCTAGGGAGATGTAATTTGATGGTTGGAAGTACATTTTTATTTTGGTCAGGAAATTATCGATTGGATTTCTCGCTTGAGTAAGGTATTTTGTTGCTGGTTGATCGGTTACCTTACCGACAGAATTGTCAGAATTTGGCTCTTGAGATAAAAGAATATTGCGCATAAGTCATCGTAGAACCTTGAATGTCCAAAGCACTTAACATCCTCAAAGAAGTTTTTGGTTATCCCGCATTTCGTGGTCAACAAGCGGAAGTCATTGCACGCGGTTGCCGCCGGTGGGGATTGTTTAGTATTGATGCCGACAGGAGGAAAGTCACTTTGCTATCAGATTCCAGCGCTATTGCGAGAGGGTGTTGCAATCGTTGTTTCTCCATTGATTGCATTGATGCATAATCAAGTTGCGGCATTGCATGAGCTTGGAGTGCGTGCAGCGGTGCTGAATTCTTCCTTATCAGTTCAGGAATCGTTAGCAGTGGAGCAGAAGTTGCTAGCCGGTGAGTATGATCT
>JADJDJ010000009.1 GCA_016702745.1 Chitinophagaceae bacterium | reverse complement strand
AATCAAGCCAATTGCAACACTAATTGCTAAAATGGCAAAACTTTGCTGCAATCTATGTCCTGCAAAACGATGAGCGAATAATCTGCCAACCAATATTCCTGCGATAGTTCCACCACAAAAGGGAAAAGCAATCGACCATATCAGAGCACCAATCAGTATTGCTGAAACAACACCAGTCAGAGAAACCAATGCAATAATGGTGAGTGATGTGGCCAATATGGATTGCATGTTCAGATTAGTGACTTTCTTGAGTGTAGGAACGATTACAAATCCACCACCTACGCCTAGTAAGCCTGACAGAAAACCTGCCATCGTGCCTGACAATGTTAATGCTCTAAAGCAAGGGATGTTCCAAACCAAACGTTCGCCGATTTCATCCAGTCGGCAAGGTGGATCAGCCATTATTCTCACGTCTTTGTTATTTTCATCCAGGCTTTGGTGAAACATGCGAATAGCAACATAAATTAACACACAGGCAAACAAAAGGTCAGCGGTGCGTTTGGCAACTGTTGTGCAGCCCATATGCCTATGGGGGGGCAGTCAGCGCACCTGTCGCTGCGATCAGCATAGCTGCCCGGTATCTGACAATTTTGCCTGAATGCCAACAATGCCCCGATTGCAGCTGACAAGCCGACCGCAAGTAAACCAATGGGAGCAGCTTCTGCAACCGTAAGATGCAAGCTGAACATGAGCAGCGGCACCGCAATGATGGCACCGCCAGCCCTGTTAGTGCAAGAACGATGCCTGTGAATGAGCCCAGTAGAATGCTGATTAAGTCTGGTTCCATTTTACTTAACTTACACCTGTTGAACGAGTGAGCCATTCGCGGCCTTTCAACATGCCGTTCCAGTATAACCAAGGAAATAATCTGGCTTTTTAGAAACCACGCAAATCGCCTTGCCACGGTCGGATTAAGTGGAAAAGTGGGCAGCAATTTACCGCCAAAACCAAATTCGGCTAATATCACCTTGCCATCCCCTACCGTAAGAGGACAAGCACCATAACCATCATAAATATTAGAAATTCTCTCCCTTCTTTGGCTGCCAGGAGATTTTCTGCCACTATGACAATTTGCTTTCTGGCTGCGGCGGCTGTTTTGGCATTAGGCGAAGAGCAGGCATCTCCTAAGGAAAAGATGTTGGAGTAACGCGGGTGCTGCAACGTTTTGGGATTGACCTCACAAAATCCGGCAGCATCGGCCAAAGAGCTTTTGTGATGAAGTCTGGCGCAACCTGAGGCGGTACCACGTGCAGCATATCAAACGGCTTTTCCATGCGTGTAACATTTCCTTCGCTATCCTTGATGTCGAAGACGGCTATTTTGTTGGTGCCATCAACTTTTACCAGATTGGAATTAAATGCCAGTTTTGCATGATAACGTTTCACATACTCCATCAGTGGCGGGACAAAATCAGCTACACCAAACAATACTGCACCGGCCGTATTGAATTCGACTTCGATATTGTCCAGCAAATGAGGGCGCAACCAATAATCAGAAGATAGATACATGGCTTTTTGAGGAGCACCAGCACATTTGATCGGCATGGGAGGCTGTGTAAATAAAGCCTTGCCGCTTTTGAGATTCTTCGTCAATGACCAAGTATAAGGCGCCAAATCAAAATGATAGTTAGAAGTGACGCCATTTTTGCCGAGTGTTTCTTGTAAACCATCGATTTTTTCCCAAGCCAAACGTATACCTGGACAAACGATCAATTGCCTATAGCCAATTGAACGGCCATCTGCCAGATTAACTAGATTGTTGTCCGGTTCAAATCCAATCGCTGCTGTTTGTACCCATTCTGCATTCGGTGGAATGACATCTGCCATGTTCCGCACCGTTTGTGCCATGTCATAAGCGCCACCACCAACCAGTGTCCAGGCGGGCTGATAATAATGTTTATCACAGGGTTCGATGATGGCAATGCGAAGAGCAGGCCTGCGGTGCATGAGACTAGCAGTCACTCCGATTCCTGCTGCGCCACCACCTATCACCAAACAATGTCAAACGCATTACCCCAATTACAAGCAGCTGCCACTGAAAGTGACTTGTCTTGGGATGCGTGTGGAATGAATGTTTCAGAGTGCTTCACCTGTCCAACTGCAAGCGGCTCTGACAAATTCATCCTCATATTCGGGCTCTTGTTTTTGCCTGATCAGTCCATACAATGCCCCGGGCCCGATTGCCAGTATTACAGAAAGCAAAGAATTGGTCCGGGCAATTCAGTTAGTAGTTTGTTGAATGATTCAATCTTTTCGGTGGAGACTGGGCCAATTTCGATGGGTAAATAAATAAAATTGATTCCAAATGGGCGCGCTGCTTTTTCTAGTTCCAGGCTAGAGGGCTGGATATCGCCTTCATGATCAGGACGATTGCAAATAATGGATTTATATCCCGCTGCGCTATTTCTGCCAAATCATTTACACACCAATTTGGCGAGTAACAAACAATTTCTCATCCAATTTTGTCGTAACTATGCTCATTTTTTTCTCCTTCCAAATCATCCCAAGCAAATTTAAATAACACCCATATCTATGAATGCTAATGATGGCCGCATGCGCATCCAGGTGCGTGTCCGCGATTTGTTTGATCGAGTTTTGGCTGAAGCGAGCGCATTGCCAGATCACGGCCACGTGCCATGTTGCCATGCATCGCAGGGGCAAAGAATCACTTTTCTGTCATGTTTCCGCATGCCGAACAATCCGGGTTGGATGCGTTAATTGAATGACGTACTTCAAATTGGAGCTTGCACTGTGTACACAAGTAATCATAAGTTGGCATTTGGAATCCTTATTTATTACATGAATGGCATTTTTCAGAAACACTAAGATATGACCACTTGAGATGCCAAGTGGTCACGCTTTTAGGTTTTTTCTCTTAAATTTAGCTCCAACGAGGCGGTTGTTTTTCTTTAACGCGAATTGAGCAGAAGTGACATCGGTCCTGGCCCGTTTTTCAGTGTCTCGTGTCGGTGCTCTCAGTCGGCGCGTTTCAACTTCCCAGATCCAGCCGCTGATGACTACATCCTTGGGAATGAGAGGGTGATTTTTAAATGCTTCGATGGTCTTCATGCAGGTTATATCTACGTCATCCATCATTCCGATCCACTTGGCAAATGCACCTTTCTCTAACTTCTGCTCTGGCAGAGTTGGATCCAACGCGATATTATCCGGATCAATTCCCTTGTCACGAAAAGCCTTTTCCAGATCAGTCGCATTTGCAGACAGCATGCCGCATTGCGTGTGCTGCACAATAACAATTTCAGTGGTGCCAAAAAAATTACAAGTCAGCATCGCCGAGCGAATTGCATCGTCGGTGACGATTCCTCCAGCATTACGGAAACAATGTGCATCTCCATGACCTGCCGGGGTATCCACATGGATACCGAGCGCCTCATCTATCGGCAGGCGTTCGTCCATACAAGCAAGTACCCACAACTTCCGGTTATTATGCCCACCCGCTCCATGACGGCGACGTTGTGCCCAGTGATCATATGCGGCTAAGCGTGTATCCAGTTCCTCTTTGAGAGTTTTCAATTTTGAGTCTCCTCGGTAATAGGTTGAAATTTAAAACTCCCTAAAACGATCTACTTTCTCAGTAGAACCTTAAGGGTTTCTAGGGTATATAACCCGTGCACCTAGTTATTTCGAGATGCAATAAAGTTAATTGCAAATACCATGCCATCAAGATAAAAATAATATTTATTATTAATTACAGTAAGTTAAGTTTTAATTGTTGCTAGCTTAGTGAAGCTATGCTTCAATAAGTGAAGATTAACTTCACTAATCATCCATAATTTATGAATAACAATCCTCTTTCTGAGTTAACGCCGATCTTTTTTTTGCAAACCTTCATTCTTGAACTGATGCATGCCAGCGAACAGCAGGGACAAAAGCATTGTGAAGAGTTGATTGAGCATATAGCCCAAACTGCAAAATGTTTTTTTGAAGAAACTTATCGAGAAAATACTAATAAAAATGAACAGCTCGATAATGAAAGCTATACCGAACTAATACTCGGCATCAAAAACAATATCGGAGGTAAATTTTCGCTGGTCTCCAGCAATCAGGACTGTATTACAGTTACTAATTCTCGCTGTCCTTTCGGTGAACAAGTTACTAATTTTCCTGAATTATGTAGAATGACTTCCAGTGTATTTGGAGGTATCGCGGCCAGAAACTTTGGTTACGCCAAAGTTGAAATCAAAAAAAGTATAGCCCGCAAAGATGGCAAGTGTGATGTATGTATTTACACGAATCCACATGCAGCAAAAGGCCATGCGGGAATGGAATATACCGATTCGACACCAGTTAAGGAAATCAACGATACGAATGAATTGCAGTGCCGAATTGAAACTAGTATGCAGAGACTTTGGCAGAAACAAAATAGGCAAATATCAGAAAAAACATCAGCCTCCTGCAATCATCGCAAAATCGTCAATGATGCAGAAAATACTGCAATCAATTGAGATTATTGCCCCTACTATGGCAACGGTTCTGATTCAGGGTCAAACAGGCGTAGGTAAGGAGCTTATAGCACGTGCCATACATGCAATGAGCGATCGCTACAATAAAGCCATTCATCGCCATTAACTGTGGCGCGATTCCAGAAAGCTTGATTGAAAGCAGCTTATTCGGACATGAAAAAGGCGCTTTTACAGGAGCCCTCGAGGTACACCACGGTTTCTTTGAGCGAGCCGAAGGCGGTACTTTATTTCTTGATGAAGTCGATTCATTGTCGCCAGCTGCACAAACCAGATTGCTTCGTGTAATCCAGGAAGGAGAATTGGAGAGAGTTGGCGGCAAGCAAACCTTGGCGGTTGATGTAAGGATCATTTCAGCAACAAATCAAAATTTGGAAAGTCTCGTTAAACAAGATTTGTTCCGCAATGATCTGTATTACCGCATCAATGTTGTGCGTTTAAGTATCCCTCCCTTGGCCGAGCGACCGGAAGATTTACCTTATCTTGTGCAATTGATCATTCAGCGATTGAACAAGAGGTATAACAAACAGGTTAAATCAGTAAGCCGTGAAGTTATGCAGAAAATCCGCACTTATCGTGGCCAGGCAATGTTCGTGAGCTGAAAACATCCTTGAGCGTAGCATCTTGTTTGTTAGTGGCAAAGAAATGACTGAATTGGATATAGAGCTTCCAACTAAAACAAAAAGTATTGGGTGAATGGAAAGACGAAAAAGAATATGCTTACCAAAATTGAAAAATCATTCCTTGGAAACAGCTTTGAAACAACACCATGGAAATATAAAAAAGTGTCTGAGAACATGGGAATTACTTCACGTGCTGTTTATGCTAAACTAAAAAAATACGAAATAAATTGGCAAGAATTCCGTATTTTTGATTGAAACCATCATATCAATCTCGAAATGGCCACAAATTCGGACAGCCCCTAAGTGTTAGCTTTGCTCAACCCAAACAGAAGTGTATGGGTCAAATTATTGAAAGTCCCAATGCGTCAAGACTACAACAGAAGCAGAAACAACGTTTAAAAACAGATTCATTCTATAAATCACTGCTAATATAAATGCTGTTGGTGCGGAGTGTTAGTACATAACGAATACGAGAAACTGACACGCTAACCCTAATCCGATTAGCATGATTTCAATTTAATAATTGAACAAAATTCTACACAGGAATTCTATACTGCATACAGCTAGTTTCTTATCGAAACCAACGGACGACCAATGGAATTGAAGGAGATTAAATGGAACTCGGAATTATCATTTACTCGAATGATCCAGAAACTATATGGAGCACCTTTCCGGCTTGGAATTTTCCCCGTAAGCAAGGAAGATACTGTTACAGTCTTTTGCTTGGAGAAGGTATGGAGGTAGAATCTCTTAATAGGGATAAGTTTGATATTACCGGTCAGATTCACAGTTTTTTGGATACAGGTGGTGCAATTCTAGCTTGCGGAACCGTCTTAAGCTTCGTCAGTCTGAAGAAGTAGGAATCTATCCGATATCCACGATACAGGATTTATATAGTCTGATTCACAATTTATATAAGATATTGATATTTTGTGTAAATTACCAATGGATAATAAGCAGCATTGAGGCTAGATATATACTACCAAAACATCTGACCCAGGCAGTTGGTTTCAGGAACATGCGAACCAGTCTCTGCGACTAATCCATAATACAAAATACAAGACTCGATAAAGATGCGGCCATTATTGATGTGGGAGGGAGGAACTTCCAGGCTAGTAGATGATCCTGTGGTCGAGGGCTATACTGAGTTGACAGTATTTGATTCATCATCAACTGCGCTTGTTGTTGCCAGACAGCGTTGGGGGCATGCGGATATTGTTCACTGGATAGAGGCGATAATATTACCCGTGCAAAATTTCTCCCTGAATCGATTCGACATTTAGCATGACCGAGCAGTGTTCCATTTTTTGACTGATCCAGCAGGTCGCCATGCTTATGTCGATCGGGTTTTAAGTTTAGTTCGACCAGACGGACCATGTGAATGGTGCCACTCTTGCCGAGATGGGCCAGAAAAATTTAGTGGTCTTACCCGGATGAGATACCAATCCGAAGCCCTACATGAGGTATTTGGAGATCTTTTCAGCTAGTCGAACATGAAAAAGAGGCACGCCATACGCCGTTTGGAGTTTGTTTATTGCTATTGCCGCAAGAGGTAGTAAGTGATAATTCCTCGAATAAATATCTTCAGAGTGCATAATCTTTCCCGGTAGAAGCGCAACGTATTGATCCTGATTATTTCTTTTGCTAAATGTTTTTGAGATTTCTAAACTTTTAGACTCTTGCAAGAGCATCGCAGGCACCCAGCGTATGTAAATCAACTCACCGACCAGTTCCACCAGCGTTTGAGTAACGATGACGACAGATGCCAGAATCCAGCCGTCCGGCAAAGCCAATGCTAAAGGCAGAACCACCAGCGAATTCCGCGTCCCTGCGCTAAAAATGAGTGCTCGTCCTGCTTGTGTGTCCAGGCGAAACGCATATGCCGTCAAGCGAGCAAGAAAGGGCATGACTGCCATGAAGGCAATATAAATTGGCACGACTTGTTTCACAACCGGGAGGTACTCGTCTAGCCTGCCAATTTGAGATGCTACAACGAAAAGGAATGTCATTGCCATAAAGGGCACCGGAAGCCACGCCGTGACTTCAAGCCAGATGGCACCGCTACGTCGGCGTTTTGCCCAAAACTCGGTTGATAAGGCAAGCCCCAGAGGAAACACAATCAATACAAGAAAAGCTTCCAGGAATGGCTCAGCACTCATTACCTGTGCGGCTTGCTCTCCCATGAAAAGCCATAGATACACGGGCAAAAGAAGCATCTGGGTAATCAGTAGCAAAGGTGTGGAAGCAAGCACGAGGCGGGCATTGCCACTACCAAGATGGGTAAAAACGACAACGTAATCAATACAAGGTGTTAACAGAACCAGATATACCCCAAGTAGCAGTGGTGGGTGCTCCGGTAAAAGAAGCGACAAAAACCAGACCACGATGGGTACGATGATGAAATTGACTATCAATAGCGCGGCTGTAAACCGTTTGTTCGCGAACGCAGCGCGCAACTGAAGGAATGGAATCTGCGTAAACATGCTATAAAGCAGCACCGCAAGCACGGGGGAAATCAAATACTCTAGGCTGGCACCAAAGTTAGGATGCCACAACCCAAGCCCCACCCCGGCAGCCAAGGCTACCGCGTATAACTCTATCTGATTTTCTTCCAGCTGTTCTCTTCGCATGTGTTTCCTTAAAATACAAACCATCCCGGGTCAGCGCCAAATTTGTGCCATAATTTGGCGCAACGTTTTATTTCAATGATTCTGATCATTTTGGTATAACGATTGTAATTCAACCTATAAATCTTCGATCGACTCCATATAATTTTATGGTTCTTAGGAAGTTAAAGCGGGTTAGAACGTAGTAATTTAAGAATTGCATAATAGAGATTATCACGACGATGATTAAATCGAAATTCTGTTTCTTTCAGGTGTAGATAAAAGGTATGTTCAGGAACGCCATTGAACTTTGCCAAACGTCTTTTTGCAAAACCCCAGAAAGATTCGATTCCGTTAATGTGCCGTTCGCCACTGGCAAACTAGTTGTTGCCATGATGAACCCTGAAGTGTTTATCAAAACCGATATCGACCAGCCCGTCATAGCCGCGCCACCCATCGGAATGAATGATGGTGTCTGGTGCTACATGCCCACGGATAATGGCTTTCAATGTGGCTTTAGAGCAATCCGGAACAATCTCCGTATATACTTTCCCCAGGCGCTTCAATACACCGAAAACAATTGTTTTGCCAAAACACCTCGACCTCTTTTACCCCTGATGCGTTGCGCACCAAAATAAGACTCGTCGACTTCTACAGCACCTTGAAGAGGCGATTCAAGCTCGCAACACTGAGCTATTCTTTGCCGGACTTTGAGGTAAATCGTATTAACAGACCGTGTAGAAATATCGGTCAATTGTGCGGTACTTGTGGCAGTAAAATCCAGAGCAAAACAGCGGATAAGTTGCCTGAATTTAGCTTCTCTAATTCGAGAACGAAAATAGTATCTGTTTTTAACATTAATCTCAGTAAGTTAGTACACTTTTGTAAGTACTTAACTTCCTAAGACTCAATTTTATTTATCCGCTACTTTGAAAATTCACATGTCGGGAAACGAATTGATACATGGTACATAAACATTCCCACGATCATAACCATAACCACACCCCAAAAAACTTTGATCGCGCATTCGCAATTATTGAGATTATGAATCGGCCCGGGGTGATTCAGTAACACGCTTTACCAGGCAACACATTCGTTCAGCACAACAAATCAGAAGTGATGCATTACCCTGCTTGACATCGCTGAAAGAGACTCAACACCATGCCGCATGGGTGACTCCAGCAAACAAAGCAGGTAAAAGGCTGCCTTGGGTACATCATCATAGGCAATTTCAAGATATTTCTGTTGGGCACATATCACATACTAGTGTATTGGGCAAATACTCGCAGGAATATCTAAATAAGTTTTGTTATCGCTTCACAACCGCCGTCGCGTGTTACATGAACTTCCGCTACGACTGCTTAACGCTTGCGCGCGGCATGTTCCAATAAAGTGTGCAGTGCCTTTGTTAAGATGCATAAATATTTATTTATCTGATTTTGACATCTTACTATTTCCGGTATATCATCCCCAAAAAGAGAATGACTGGTCTACTTTTTTGAAAAGAAAAATAGTAACAGACGATATAAATGCCGGATACAAATGCGAAAAATTCATTTCTTTAATTTGTTTGTCATGGAGGTCTGACGATGGTTAACTCGAATATCAAAAATATCGTCAATGGAATTGATCTTGAGCAATCCCAAGTCATATACGGTCAGATTAAGATAGAGGGTAACAACGATATTGCCAAACCTCACTATCAGGCGACAGTTGTTTGGGACAACGGTTACAACACTACCACGAGCGTAAATGGTGATCAGACCATCATCGGCGATGAGCCGGTCCGCTATGGGGGAGGAGGCATGGGTATTACACCGCAGGATCTTCTACTTACCGCCGTTGGCCATTGTCTTGCCGCCACTTATATCGGCGGATTATCGGTTGCCCGGATTAATGTGGAATCACTCCGCCTGCATGTTTCAGGGCGTGTCAATTTCCGGGCGGCTTTTGCAATAGAACCGGGCAACCCCGGATTTGAAGATATAACGGTTGTAGTGGAGATACAGACTGACGCGCCATTGGACAAAGTAACCGCTCTTTTGAAAAAACTGCAGCAGATAGCTCCCATACCGGACACCATCATGCGTCCGGTTCCGGTCAACATCGAGATTCATCACCATTCAGAGCAGGCCACAATGCCACATGACTGACAACAGCTTATTACGGCGAAACGCTACAGGCCGGATCATATACGCCAGAACACATTCCCGGTTGGAAACAGGAAAGGAGATAAGCAATGAAAGCCAGTGATATTCATGACGTGACCGTAATCGGTGCAGGCCCGGCAGGTTTGTCGGTAGCCTATGAACTGACAAAAGCAGAACTGACTCCACTGGTATTGGAACGTACGCTTGCTGTAGGGGATGTCTGGCGCAATCATTATGATGGTCTGCGCCTGAATACAGGTCGTTTCCTTTCAGCCCTGCCAGGCAGTAAATTCCCAAGATCTACTGGAGCATGGCCTTCGCGTGATGCGGTCGTGCATCTACTCGAAACATTTCCCGCTCGGGGCGGTTTCACTGTACAGACTGGAATCGAAATTAAAAAAGTCAGTTATGACCGTAACCGCGATATCTGGTTGATCACAAGCAGTGATGGCCGACAATTTGAATCCCGGGCGGTTGTCATGGCAATCGGCACTTGCCGCATTCCAGGATTCCTGAATGGGAATAGAGAGGCTTTTCCAGGAGAAATCATTCACCTTCAAAATTCAAACGTGCACAAGATTACGCGGGAAAGCATGTGCTCGTGGATTTGCAGCGGAAATTTGGCGGCTGAAATTGCCAGCAGACTGACTGAATATG
>JADJDJ010000008.1 GCA_016702745.1 Chitinophagaceae bacterium | reverse complement strand
CCCACTTTTACCATTAAATATCCATTTTCCTTTTGTCCTGCTACTGGCTGTCCGTTTTCCAATACAGCTTGATCACCTGCAACAGGAATATAAATACTTGCCGTTGTATTCACGGGTATCTCTGCGCTCAATACCAATTGACCGCCTTCAATTCTCCAGCCGGTGCTCAGCTTCCCATAGAGTGTTTCATAGGAGGCGGATGCGTGAGTGAGTTTACTGCTCAAATACGGGCGGATCCTGATTTGTTTATAAGCAATAGCGCCCTCCTCGATATCAAGACCTACCATTACCCGGTACATCCAGTCGCCAATGGCACCATAAGCATAGTGATTAAATGAATTCATGGTGATGGCCTGAAAATCTCCATTAGTACGGATGCCATCCATCGTTCCCAGATGGTGGTCGCTCCTTTTGTTACCGGATATAATCAGGAAGGATAAGTTTTCTGCATTAATAATGTATATCTTAAGGTCTGTGTAACCATATCGACTTAATACATGACATAAATAGGGTGTCCCCAAAAACCGGTAGTCAGATGGTTGCCGTATTAGCTTAATATTTTCCGCCAGCCGGTCTGCCGCCTGTTGTCTTAATCCTTCCGGGAAAGATCGAACTGTAATGCCAGCACATAAGATGTTTGTGTATTGGACATGGTGGCACCATTGGGAGTTGTATATTCTTTTAAGAAAGCATCCCTGACTTTTTGCAGGAGATCACTGTAACGGGTTACATCTTCAGTTTTACCCAGTACTTTCGCGGCATTGATCAGCAGTTGTGTAGAGTGTGCATAAAAACACTGGGCAATCAGGTACTTATTAGTAATAGCGGACCTTCCATCATTATCATCGGTAACACTGTAAAATAACCAGTCACCAAAATGACTTCCTTTATTCCAAAGATCGTTTTGTGCTTTGTTTGCGCATGTATTCCACCCGGGCTTTCATGCTTTCGTATTGGTTCTCCAGGATACGTTTATCTCCATACGGTATACATTTCCCGGGGATGATCGTTGATGCATCCGCCCAACCGGCACTGCCACCTGCTGCCCAACCCTGACTACCCAAGGGATTGGGGATGACATGCGTACGCTGCCCGTACCAATGACTGGTCTGCCGCCAGGTCTTTCAGCCATTTGTTGAAAAATTATTGACTTCCCGTAGAAACGTAGCCGTTCTGAAAAATGCCTGTGCATCTCCTGTCCAGCCATTCGTTCATCCCGCTGCGGACAATCCCATGGGCACATCGAAAATTTCCTCTTAATCCCCACTCAATATTGTGTTGCAGCTGATTGATCAAGGTATCAGAGGAGGTGAAGCTTCCCGTTTGCTGCAGATCTGAATACAAGGCAATCGCTTTGAAATTATCCGGCTGTAATTCCCCTGTAATACCTTCAAGTTGGATATAACGAAACCCAAAAAAGGTAAAATGCGGCTCAAAGAATTCTTCGCCGTTACCTTTCAGTATATAAACGGCCGGTGCTGTAGCTCCGCGCAGGTTCTCGGTATAAAAATTTCCTTTCTTGTCCAGTACTTCTGCATGTGAAACCCTGATCGTATCGCCTGCCCTTCCCTTTACTTTTAGTTGCACCCAACCTACCAGGTTTTGCCCAAAGTCGATCACTTTTTCCTTATTGGGAGTAGTGATCACTTTCATCGCTGCAAAAGTCTCTTGTTTTTTTATGGGCTCGTTATAGGTAGCCACTAAAATATCTTTGGCAAAATCTGCGGTATTTACTGGCGCCCAGTTTTGATCATCATAACCGGCCAGTGCCCACCGCTTCTTTCAAGTCTTGCGTCAATGGTTTCGCCCTTATATATACCATTTGAAAGAACAGCACCCGTGGAGGATCTCCAGCTATTGGCTGATACGATAGTTGCAGTTGTTCCATCTTTATAAGGATCTCGAGTTGAAACAGCAGGGCGATATCTTTCCCATAGATATTCCGCTTATGGTCAAAAGAAAAATTACCCCGGTACCAGCCATCGCTAAGCGCGACTGCTATCGCATTGTTACCCTGTAGCAAGAGATCAGGTTACATCATAAGCCTGGTACTGCAGGCGTTTGTTATAACTGGTCAATCATGGTGTCAATGTGCATCACCCACTCTTTTACCATTGATTTGTGCTTCATAGAGTCCGTGTGCGGTAATATAAGCATTAGCTGTTTTGATCTTTTTACTATTACTGAACTCCTTCCGCATCAGGGGGGAAGCAAAAAGGCTATCCTCAGTATAACCTGGTGTAATCCAGATTGCTTTCCAGTCTTCTGGTTTCAGCAGACCCATTTGCCAGGAAGCTGTCTCACTCCATGGTGACAGGGTGCCAATATTATCCCAGACCCTTACCTTCCAATAATATTTCTTTCCTGCGATTAGATCAGGTCCTTTGTATTGCACCAGCACAGACTGGTCTGAGGAAATTTTTCCGCTTTTCCAGTCCGGATTACCTTTCTCAATTGCAGTTGTTGTTGATGCTACAATTATTTCATAAGCAGTTTGAGTAGTATTTCGTTTCTCTGAAACCAGTTGCCAGCTAAAAGTTGGCCGGAGTACATCCAACCCGATTGGGTTTTGCAGATTCTCTACCCGTGGTTTGACCACGTTCAATTGAGCTGAGCCTGTTGTATAAACAGAGCAGAGAGCCATTGTGAGAATGAGAAACAACTCTATTCATATTTCTTATTTATTCTGATGAATTAAGTATCAGTTCAATCTGCTCCAGTTCGCTGCTTGTAAAATGAATTTGCTTTAAGCTATCAATCGAATTCTTCAATTGCGCTCCTGAACTCGCCCCTACCAGCACCGAAGTCACTCTGCTGTCTTTTAATAACAGGCGATGGCCATTTGCGCAAGGGTTTGCCCGCGTTGGATCGCCAGCTCATTCAAGGCCGCTACTTTTTCAAGATGGATGCATCGAGTCCTGTTGCCGTCAATGCTCCATTGGGCAATTTTCTTCCCACTCTGGAATCATCTGGAATTCCTTTCAGGTATTTATCGGTGAGAAGGCCTTGTGCCAGCGGTGAAAAAACAATCGCTCCTACCCCGTTTTCTTCGAGTACCTGCAACAAATTTTATGTACCGATTCATCAGTAGCTTCTACCCAGCGATCGAGCATGGAATAGCGGGGCTGGTGAATCAGACAGGGCGTACCAAATTCTTTTAAAATCCGAACAGCTTCTGCAGTTTTTCCAGCAGGATAATTGGAGATTCCGGCATAGAGGGCTTTACCCTGACGAACCAGGTGATCTAATGCCATCATCGATTCTTCAATGGCGTATCAGGATCCGGCCGGTGGTGATAGAATATATCAACATAATCCAGGTCCATTCTTTTTAAACTCTGATCCAGACTGCTGATTAGTTGTTTGCGACTGCCCCATTCGCCATAGGGACCGGGCCACATATAATATCCTGACTTGGTAGAAATGAGAATTTCATCCCGGTATGAGGTGAAATCTTTTTTAAAAACTTTTCCAAAGTTGATTTCAGCTTCGCCACCCGGGGGCCATAATTATTCGCCAGGTCGAAATGCGTAATGCCCAGATCGAAAGCCGTGTGCGGGGTTTCCCGGTACACTTTTTTATCGTCTGTTTCTCCGAAATTTTGCCATAGACCCGGGAAATAGCTGGCAGTTTGATACCGCTCTTTCCGCAACGACGGTATTGCATCTGATCATAACGACTGTCGGCAGCTTGATACTCCATATCAGTTTCTGTTTAATTGCAAATATACAGGCCGGTCCCGGTCGCAGGTGATCGTGCCATTATTATATTCCAATTCGGCCACCTGTATCACAGTTCTTTTGTGATCAAAGGAACCTGCCGGAGCTGGAGCATCTTTTCTTCTTCCCGGATGAGTGAAATAAAAAACCCAGGCTTTGTCACCTTGTACTAAAACATCACAATGACCTCCCATGGCCTGATCGTCTTTTCCTTTACCGGGTTGTTCTAATATTCTATCCGGCTGTTTCACCCATTTGAGCAGGTCATCACTGCTATAAATTTCCATTCCCTTCCAGTCATCCACGATCATAAAATATTTTTCCTTCCAGTAAAAAACCTTGGGACCTTCTCCCTCGCTTTGATGGCCAATCCTTTGTCCTGCCAGTGATACAGGTCACGACTGTCTGCATACCAGATCGATTTTCCATCTTTTTCATTATTGTACCAAAGACGATAAAGGGTGTCATTGATTTTATAAACAGCCGCATCAATTACTTTTTGGTTCACCAGTGGCAGGGTAGATTGATAATCCCAGTTCCGGAGGTCTTTACTGCTGAGATGTACAATAACCCGGGGATGGTTCCAGTCTTTAAATGTTCCTGGCACATAGGTCAGGTACATGTGGTATGTATCTTTTTCCTGTATGATATCCGGTGCCCAGTGGGTATAACCGGAATTGGGGTGGTAGTTGATGACACAGGTATCCAGGTATTTCCATTTTTTGCCATCCTTGCTTTGGGCGATGCCGATCCGGGTACCATGTACCCCTTGCACGGTGGAATCTTCAATGGAAGCCCGGCGGTTGGTATAGAACATCCACCATTTTTTTGTTGCTTATTGTAAATAATGACCGGGTCGGCTGCTCCATGAAAAATGGGATCATCAAAAAAGCGGTTTTGGGGCCGGTTTTGCCTTGAGCAATAGCTGTTGGAATGCCTGAGAAACTCAAACAGCAAAGTATTACAAATATTATTCGCCGCATCATTGATTAAACTATTCTCAAAACATTGGCATAAGATAATGTTGGTATTTCGGCTAGCAGTTTTGCCGGGAGCCCATCGTCCTGCTGCTCAAAGGAATGGATCTGCCTGATCCAAGTAAATCCACTCTGCTGATATTTTTGTGCTTCCTTTTGCCAGATTTTTTATTAGCAATGATCCATCTGCCAGCCATCCTAAAAAGATAGCATAGAGCATTTCGTTCTTTGAAGTATACCTGATATCCTCTGCCACAAATGGCTTTCCTTTCCCTTCGATTAAAACCCTGTGCCGTGAGCGGGGCCGCTGTTTCGATGGCCGGGCCTTCGCCAAATATTTTCCAGGGCCTTGTATCGTATATGGCTTCGCTGTTTTTTTTGCATCCATTGTCCGATCTCTTCTACAATCTTTCTTTCATCACTATCGATCGTACCATCTCCCCTCACCGGCACACTTAAACAGAGATTACCATTCTTGCTCACGATATCGGCCAGGGTTTGAATTACGGTTTTGGCTGATTTGTATTTATGGTTATCAAACACCGGTTGGTTATAATGCCAGCTGCCGATACAGGTATCCGTTTGCCAGGGAAGGGGTTCGATCGAATTACTTTGCCCCCTTTCGATATCCCAGATCATGCACTTTCGTTGCTGCTCATTGAGTATTTTCAAAGAGTGCCACTTCTACTCTGCCTTTTTCTTTGATGCTTTTATTATAATAATGTGCCGCAATTTTTAATCCGGCATCATTGATGGGCCAGAGTGGCAAAGCCGTATCATCAAAATACAGCAGGTCGGGATGGTATTGATTGATCAGGTCCAGGGTCCGGTTTAAAAACTTCTTACAATATGCGTTGGACGGAACGGCGACCCCATTTCCCCAGTCCATTGCTTATGAATTCCTCCGTTATCCTGGCTATTCTCGCTGAACGGATGGCTTTGCGCATAGAGCTCCTGCGGATCATATCCTTCCCACCATTTTCCTTTGCCGTCTTTTTTTGTCAGCCATCCATCATAAGGCACACCGGCATAGGCTCCTTGTTTATCTGCACGTCTGGATGTTTCGTACCAACTCCAGGCATGGAAGCATGAACACTTACACCGAATTTCATTCCATGTTCCAGTGCCGCATTTCTCAACCTCAATCAGGTCTTTTTGGGCCCCAGATTGACAGCATTCCAGCTGTGATATTTACTATTATACAAATCAAAATTATCGTGGTGATTGGCCAGTGCCATAAAATAACGGGCACCTGCTTTTTTGTACAGACTCAGTAATTCTCCCGGATTCCATTTTTCAGCCTTCCATTCATTGATGACATCCTTAAAACCAAAAACGGAGGGGTGCCCGTATTTTTCAAGATGGTACTTGTATTTATTGTTTCCCTCCATGTACATTTCCCTTGCATACCAGTCGCCAAACGCAGGCTGGCATTGTAGTCCCCAGTGTTGCCCAGATGCCGAATTTGGCATTGCGGTACCAATCAGGGCCTGATAGGCCTGCAGGGAATCCCAATTGGCTTTAAATGGTCCGTCGATGATTTGCTGATCAGTATTCAGTCCATCAAAAAAAGTAGCGGCCTGCAGCTGTTTAGCAATGAAAGGTGCCGGCAATAATGCGGCCATTTGTTTTAATAAAATCCTTCTTTGCATATCAGGAAAATTTTATTTGATCCATTTCAATGGCTGCAGGGTCACCGGCCCCAGTAATCCGGAAGCTTTTGGATCCCATTTAGCGGCGGTGAACAATCCGTCGGGGCCGCGATTTTCAGCCAGCCGGGCCGACATATTAATGTTATAGAATTTTTTCAGGTTACCCCTTTTGTCCAGGTCAATAATCCGGTTGGCCATGCCATTGGTTACAATAACCGTAAGGGTATTGAATGGCTGCAATACTGCGGCAGGTATGGTTACAGTGTATCCTGGTCCGATCAGGGTGGCCAGTTTTTTTCCGTTCAAGATCACCGTGGCTGATTCTTTAACTTCTCCCAGATCCAATAAACAGGCATCGGTTCCTGCAGTATTACTGTATTGAAAATGGGTGGTATAAGTTGCCGTTCCTGAAAATGTTTTTACCCCGGCGATATCAAATTTTGTCCAGGATTCGAGTGATGCGACAGAGACGGGCGAAGGGAGAACCGGTCCGCCCTGATTAAATTGTATATCCCATTTTCCACTCAGTGTAATCAAATCTCCTGCTGTTTGTGTATAGGGGAACAGGGCTGCTTTCAAAGGAGCAGCACTTGTTTGAATCACACAGGATTCTCCGGGTTCCAGTTGGAGCATGACTTCCAGCGTTTCATTATCGCCCTTTCTTGTTTTAGCCAGTCCCTTCTTTGTTGCATGGGGTCAAATAAAATGGCAAACTGGGTTGGGGTGTTCAACATGACCCATTTGTCCAGCTTTTCTTTCCTTCATTCACGATGAAATAATATTCGCCTCCTGCAATTTTACGCCGGATACATTTTAATTTTTCTTCTGCCAGGTATTGCTCGTGACGAATGCCTGCATTGGCCAGTAAATATTTCAGTTCTTTTCCTTCCCAGATTGCTCCCTTTCCATAGTCCGCTTTTTTAACACCATCCGCTGATGTGGAGCGCATGGCAATGGCGGATAACAAACTATCAAAAGCAGACTGGTAATTTGCCGCATCCTGCAAACCGGGAACTTTTGAAGGCATGCCATCTTCAAATATAATAGTGGCTCCCTGTGATGCCAACTGAAGCAGTTTTTTCAAAGTATTGATGGGCATATATTTCACACCGCTGATCAGTAAACAGCTATAGTCCCCACCGGGGGCTTTTATTTTTCCATTCAATGTTTGTAATAATTGTATCTGACGGTCACTGACCAGGTCCCAGCTATAACCCCATTCCAGCATATGCTCGGCGGATTTATCAAAACGGGCTCCTTCAAATCCTTCCATCCCATCAAAATGATGGAGCATGCCACCGCGAGCGGGCTGGTAATTGCGGTCAGCAAATGGGAAATACATCAGCACATCGTTAGAGGTTTTCCCGCCTGTAAAAAGATTGGCACCTTGCAGCATATTGATTCAGGGTTCCGAATCCTTCCAGAAAGGATTGGCCGGATTAAATGAACGGCTGCATAGAACAACCAGCCCGGCCATGTTTCCCCTGCCGGAGAATAATTGGTGCCATGATAAAACACATGGTTCACGCCGCTAGGAAATATTTATCAAGGACTTGTTTTACATCTCCCAGAGAAGACAGAAAATGATCATTCAACCAGGTCGCTGACTCGGATGAAGCCAATGGTTTCCCCATCACATGTGCGGAGGAAGTGGCAAATTTAAAACGGGTCAGGTTGGTGCCTTCCGTTTCGGGAATATCAATGGTTGCATAGAGATCCAGGATATTGGCTGGTGAACCATGGCTTTGGTTTCGGATCAGTTTGCCCTTTGATTGCACCCATTTGTGCCAGGGGGCGGTGAATTTCTCCAGTAATAAATCTGAAATGGTTTCGCGATAATCATAAAGTACCTGCCAGTAACGTTCGGATTGTTCTTTTCCAAACAGCACGGGCAATTCATTGCGGTACCAACTTTGGTTGTTAAATCTAATCCTGTCCCTTTTCGTCATATGCCATGAGTAACTCAAGCGGTAGCATCACATCATACCTTCTATGGTCTATGGCCAGTGCCTGCAGATTTTGTTGGCGCTGATAGGACTGGCCAGTTGACTCAAGGTTACCGGCTTTCCATTTGCGGTTCTTACAAATGATTCTTACCGTAAATAATACTGTCTTTGAATTCTTCACCGGCTTTGATCGTAAAGGTTTCGCCGTGATGTATTTACAGGCATCTTTTCATTCACCAGGATCACCAAAGGGCCAGCCGGTTCCGATACATATCAATACCCAGTCCCAGCCGTTTCCCTTCATTCAGGGTATGTTGCAGCATTTCCACCCATTTGGGAGATAGAAAATCAATGAATTTATCCTCTGCGCCTTTAACACCATGGAGATTGTGTAATCTCCAATCCACTTAGTCCAGCTTCTTTGTACTGTTGCATCAGACTGGTCAGATTGGGTTTATCCACTGCACTCCCCTGCCACCACCAGCGGGTGGGGGTTTGGTTTGCTGTGTAATGGCAGGCCATTTTAATCTGTGCCTGTAATGAAATAACAGTTAAGAGCGCGATGGAAAGGGATAAAAATTTTAAGCGCATAATATATCAGATAGATTTATAAGCCGAACAAATAAATTATTTCCACTTTTAACTTCAACAGCATACACATCAGTATGTCCCTCGAAAGTAGCACGGAATATGATCCATTTCCCTCGGGGCTGAAATGTACATTGGGTTCTGTTTTATAATTGTGATGCTGCATGTCACACCGTCTTTCCGAAATCATACTGTCACCAGAAGGACGAAAAAGGTAGATCAGCGGCCATCTTTTGCCCGAGCGACCTGGCCGGGATCACCCCCATCTCCGCAAAATAATTGCTGGTCGGGGGATGTATTAAAATGAATACTCCATTCATCTCTTTTGATCCGGTATGCCTTTTCATTTCCTGTGGCAATATCCCATCCATTGATAAAGAAATTAACTCCTTGGTTTTGTAAATCAAACCAGATGGTTTTACCGTCCGGAGCAAACCATTCATGCCCATAAATCTCCATGTCCATGGTTCGCTGATGTATCTGGAAAATTTTGCTGGTTTGCACATCAATGGTCCATATCCGGTTGACTTTATGCCAGGGGCCTTCATGACAAAACATGAGGAGGGAAGGATCAGTATTCGAAAACTGCACGTGATTGAGCCAGGCGCTATCAGTGAATATTTTTTTCAGTTCCCCCGTTTTTACATTGATTGTAAAAAGCGTTCTCGGCAGCTTCGCTTCATAAATGAGGTTGAAATAACTACCCTTCCCGGGGTTTTGCCGGTATATTTCTTTTTCGGCATCGGTTGTCCAGGCTCCCCCAGCAGTGTTTCATCGGCATTGAGGGTAGAAACACCCGCTTTGAAATCCGCAGGAAACACGTACACCAGTTTGGTTTGCTTTGTTTCAATATGGGTGGAGAAAACAGAGTCCCTCACCATGGTAATAGACCAATTTTGACTTTGGCGCCACTATTTCTCCATTCATTCCTCCTCTTCTATTCGTTATCTGTTCAATCGCCATGGTACCGAGGTCGACGGTATAGATTTGTTTATTCCCCGTTGTCACATTACCAGTTTCCACTTTAACAGAATCATTGCGGGAGGTATTCAAAATCAGTCCCGTAAAAAATCATTTTATTCCCGACAAATGGATTATTATGAAAATAGAAACTGTAGTTGTTCCCGGATCTTCGGGTCAACCGGACCATCCGGTGCCCTGTGCTGCTGTCAATCCATTCGTCCGGCATTTTTTGTCCACCCGTTTTCATCACCGGCTGAGCTTCACTGCTAAAAAGTTGCAGCAGCGCAAAGGATAATACGATAACCGATCTGTTCAGTTGACGAGTTTGTTTCATATGTTGCAATTCTGTTTTATCAAAGTACAGTTAGCCAGGTCCACCTGTATCCTGCACAATCCTGCCACCTCCAAGACAGGCATAAGCATTGGCTATGATCACTCTTTTTGTAAAATTCCTTTCTTATTTACTACCCGACATCTCCTGCCCAAATTAACTGAACAATTAATCCTGCCTTTTCAATTCCACATCATCTATATAACAAAATGCTGACGCCTCCCCTATTGCATAAAAAAGCCAATTTCAATACTCCCCTGTTTAACCAGAATATTCTGTATCCTTATGCGGGTGGGATGAATTTTCCCTGCCAATGGTTTGCTGCCATTTTTATCATTGGCAACAGCGAACATTTCCAACCGGGAAAAATCCTTTACTGTTTTTTACCAGGCTTGGGGTGTAATGTCCGTCCGGGATTTTCACAAATTCATCAGAACTGATCCGCTGGCTGATTTTTCTTTCAAATGCTGTTTGATCACTGATACAAAGACTTCTTTCCCCAATCACCGTTTTTCTGTCTGTTGCGGAATTATTATGATTGAGCAAAGGAGAAGTCAAACTATCCAGACTGATTTTATTTCCACTGGTCACTTCGTTTGTCCATCCGGTTAGCTCCGTTTGAACAGGTTTAAATCGGCTCGGTATATATTTTCTGTCAGCCTCAAAACTTCCGTTCCGAACATAATTATTCTCCTTCTCCACTTTCCATTCCCCGGTTATTGCATTCAGCGACCAGGCGCTCAGTGAATTGAACCAGGGCGTTTGCTCTTTAAATGAAAGTGGCACCCACACATTGTATCCAATGCCATTGCCCGCATATTCGGCCCAGCGATCGCCGCAATACAAAACGGTTTCCTCCTTACCACCTTTAACATTGATAAAAAATCCCGTTTGTGATACATGGGCATAATCGGCTTCACAACCTTTAGTGATCAGCATTTCATTGGCTGGCCGATAGGGACCGCGTATATCATCTGCCACAAGATAATAGGCATAAGAACCATCCCATCCATAAATATTGGAGGCGAACATACAATACTTCCCATTATATTTGAACATACAGTTACCTTCCCGGCTTTCCCCTTCAAATATTTTGGTGCAATCCAACAAATCAATGACCCCGTTCTTTATTCCGATTTCAGATATATAAAATTTTATTCCTCCCTCTGCCGTAGGAGTAAACCAGATAGGAAATCCCGGTTTCTTCATCTGTAAAAACGGTCTGGTCACCGGTATTGGAAGTACCTATCCTATCTGTCATGTTGATTTTACGATGCCAGCTAAAATTCCCGGTCGGGGTTTTCGAAGTGGCGATCAACACTTCTCTGCCATGCTGAATCAGCATTGCATATAAATCCAGTTCCCGGATATAGGCTACTCCGAGCCGACCGGCTCAGGTAGGCCTGCCATCCGGAAAAGCCACAGCATCCGTAAAAACATCGTTTTCCTTTTTCCAGTTTACCAGATCGGTTGAGCTATAACAAACCACAGACTTAAACCGGGTCTTATCATAAATAGCCGATGGATCCATTCTAAAACTATCCGCTTCATAGTAATGGGCGCCATACCAATAATACTTAAGGATACCCGTCCAGGGTTCTTTGAATCTGAAAATACCTCCACCCTGACTATTAATAGGATTGCCATTAACATCAAACCCATAAGGCATCATTTCTGATTTTGTTGAACTGCGCCAGCAAAGGATTAGTAGCAGCTGACACAAGCAAAACACAAATGAAGATATAGCGGTTTGCAAATTTCATATTAGTCCTTATAGGTTCTTTGCAACCAGTCTGCCGGCAAATGAATGATACAGATATTCATTGATTTCTTATCAGCTGATAACATGGCCGACTGGATTTGTATTTTTGTTCCATCCGGGCTGAAGGTCGGATGAGGATGATCGGCTGCAGTTCGCTGCTGACCGGTGGATAACAATTTCATTTCGCGGGTATGTCGGTCGATCAGGTAAATGTTTCTGGAAAAATCATCCCCTACTGCCCAGCGTCCGTCTGAAGATCCGTGTACATGCCAGAGGCCGCTGCCTGATTTGGTCTGGCCCGCAATTTCCATTTCTCTTGTACGAAGATTAATGATGGCCAGCCCGGTTGGTTTCTCTCTTGTACCCGATGGACCCCAGGCGGGATCCTGTCCGGGATTAATGCCGCCCACTCCCGTAGGTGGTTCTACTTCTTGTTTGTTCTGGAATGGCCCGATGCCCCATGATGGCAATAGCGACTTCATCTTTACTGATGACTGCTTCATGTGTTACCCATTCATACTCCGATTCCGGGATAAAGTGGACGAAGGCCAGTTCCATCAGCCATCACGGTCCAGGTACGTTGAGGAGACTTGCCTCCTGTTCCCAGCAAAAACAATTTCACCGGGCATCCATGGATTGGTTTGGATATGCCCGATCTGAAAAGGAACAGCAATCACAAATTTTGTTTCACCGGTATGGATATTCATGGCTGCAATTCCGGTGGGGCCTGCGCCCATATTACGGGGCCAAAATTTTTCCGGTTGAATGCTATCCGGTAAATGAGCTGCTGCTGCTTTTTTTCCGACTCTGAAGTACACCCATTGTTCAGCTCCATCAAGAGCCATATCTCCTCCGCCTTCCAGTTCCCCAGGTATCGTTCCACATACCCGCTGATAGTGAAGTGCTGCTTTCATTTTCCCTGCCTCACTATCTGCGAACACTTCAGCCAGGTTAACTTCTATTATCTGCAAAGGACCCTGATTTCAGGCCAGCCTGCTTGTATCCCGAAGATCATCGGATTTAACCCGCGAAATAAAGCTTCATAGATAAACGCGCAACATTCAACATCCCATTATACCCACCTTCGGTCACCTGGACAATATCACCTGTTTTTTCATTTACGGCAAATGCTTCTCCTTTTGTCCGGCCAGAACGAAAGATCAGCCATTGACCATCGGCCGTCCATTGATTATGCGTTTGGTATATTTTAGCATCTCCTGTTGGGGTACTTGTTAAAAAACAAGCCGCTGACCCGTAACAGGATCGGTGATCTCTTTTCGTTCTGATGGGCGTTTGCCTATCTGGGCTTGTACGGCACCCAGCATCAATACGCCAAACAGGATGAAGAAACATTTTTTCATAACAAGTACTTTATTTACCATTTGAGTTCCAGTAATACCACGGCCTGACGGGGCAACATAATTTTTTACAGTTGCGGTTTCATTCATCTCCATCTTTTTGCTTTTTTGCTGCGATATAACTGACCGGCATTTTGAAGCTGCTTCACCTGCGCTGCTGTCGGATTCGCTGGTGACCCCATTTCTTTCCATCTTTCGTATGAATTACTGTGCGTCTGATCTATCCGGTATTCTGTGAGACGGGCATTGCCAATTGGCAATCCGCTCAAACTGATACTTACCTCTTCATTACCTCTCTGATATCTTCATCATGATAATTCCAGATCATGATATGCAGATCGCTCATTTTTTGTTGCCAGGGCACCAATGTCTGACTGTCCCCGTACACTAGAATCAGTGAACTGCTGCAGACTGTACATCCGGTTACCGGATACTTCGACTCTTTTCCCTGCATTTTTCCGAACATCCGAAATACATTCAGTACGGGTTTATCAACGCCATTTGTGGTAGGGTCACGGAAACCATAAAAACAGGGGTTGGTTTTCGAATTCGAATGACCATGATACGGCGCCCATCAGGTTGGCCTGTAAAGAATCAGCCAGTAAATATTTTCTTGCAAAAGAGGCTGCCGTATAACTTGAGTACATGGTTCCATTCCTATAAGCATTTTCCGGGTTGGTACGCATACCGCAGGCAGCGCAGCCTTCCGGATCACTTTCCAATCACCTGTGGCAGGTCTTTTTAGCTGTGAAACCCATTGATGGTGCGCATGGCATCCCTGATATTCCGCATTTGGGCCCCGACATTCATGATGACTCTTCCGTTAACTACCTTGGGAGAGCCCTTGGCATGATACAAAAGCAGGTGAAGGGGCGATCCTTTTTGGCCGGTGGCATAATTGGTGCTATCCAGACAATGCCGAATAAAGGATGTCAGGAATTTTGATCCCCCTCCTGTAATATCACAGCCTCCGATTTTGGCTGCGGGAATCGCTTTAATAAACCGTCGGCAGCATAATCATACATTTTACAAAACTCTTCCACTGTGCCCTGCCAGTAACTGATATTGGGTTCGTTCCAAACTTCCCAGTACCAGCTTTCCACTTCTTTTTTTCCATAACGTTGCAGGCAATGTAAGGCCCATTGGTAAATTAATTCCCGCCATTTATCATAGTCTTTGGGAGGATGGGCCCAGCCTGTATAAATATCTTTATACGGATCACCGGGTTTCCAAAATGTCTGTATGGCTGTGGTTTTACAGATAGTGCTTCCGGCATAAAGCCGATTTGCACCAATGGTTTCATCCCTCTTTCCACATAACTGTCGAAAATGCTGTCCACGATATTCCAGTAATAAACAGGCCTTCCATTGGCATCTTCGGTATAGGCATTGGTACTTCCCCATTTTAATGCAGGGCTTCCATCACCGGTTGTTAATAAATTATGTGTACGAACAAACACAGGAATCGGGCTCATTGCTGCCAACTCGCCCAGCAGCTTCTTACCATCCTTCATGTAAGTATAGTTGGGCTCATCGTATCCAAACCAGGCCCAGATCGGTTTCATTTCCCCGGTTTCCTTTTTAAAATTTACCTGCAGATGGGCTGACTGGGCTAGCGTTACCACCGGGAAAAGCATTGCCGCCCAAAAAGTTATTTTTTTATACAGTTCATTTTAATTTCCATCTGGTTTCATTCCGGTGACATAAGCGCCCATTGGCCAATTCCATTTCTCTACCGGATCGGGTTTGGCCGGATTGAAAGGAACCGGCTCCTTGTTCAGGAATTTGGCAATCCCTAATTTTCTATCCCTGATTCCTTTCACAATACATTTGGCAATTTGCAAAGGCACCATAAGTATTGAAATGGGTATTGTCCTCCAGTTTTTATCCTGTCCTGAAATGTATTAGCGGGATAATGCACAAATGCTTTCAATGATTCAACGGGCCCCCAGGCCTCATACAATATTTTACTCATTGCATTCAGATCAATCAGGGCCGTACCGGTTTCCTGTGCAGCCTGCCTCACAGCCTCGGGATAATCGCCCAGGGTATTATTAATATGCCCGCTTGAATCAAAGCTTCTCCGGTGCATGGAGGTGACCAGTACGGAATCCCTCCTTTATTTCTGACATCACTGATGTAGCGTAGCAATTCTTTTTATAAGATGTAAAAGGACCGACTCCTTCCCTTTTGTTTTTGGTCATTATGACCAAATTCGATGAAGAGGTAATCTCCTTTTTTCATCAGGCTCAGTATTTTTTCAAGTCTGCGCGCAGAGCGAAAAGAATTCAACGCCTCTCCGGATTCAGCATAATTGGCAATGGCTATTTTTTTTGCCTGGAAAAAAGCAGGAATCATTTGTCCCCAGGCAGCCCAGGGTTCTTTATCCTGGTCAACAACGGTAGAGTTGCCCGCCAGAAAAACAGTGGTAGCTGTTTTATTCGGCGTTATCTCCAGCGCACATATTTTAGGTTCAGCGCCATTAAATTCGATGGTCAGTTTATGATCCCAGTGCAGGGTAGTTGAACTCTCTCTTTGAGTCGCACTTTGCTTACTGTTGTACCGGCTGAATCACGGATCAGGCTGTCTTTTACATGAACTGTAAAATTTCGGTAGCAAATTTTCCTTTGGCCGTACTAACTTTTTCAACCATCCATCTTCTGCATTCAGCACGGATGGTCGCTGAAGAGGTTCCATTCGGGTCACCCATAATTACTTTTACATCATAATTACCTTCTGGGAGTTTGACAGAAAATAAAAAGGTTTATTACTGGTAATATAATCGGAAGTGAGCGGATTACTGGTTCCGGCATCAACCGCTTCAAGACTGAGGGAATATTTATCGAAGCCATAACCGGTTTCATCTGAATAGCGGGTAGAAGCAGTAACGGGGGTATAACCTTTCATCACCCGACCCGGGCCGAAATCAAAACGGAATACCGGTTGCTGAGCGTTGCAGGTTATCCATGCAGCCAATGCCATTAGTATCCCGAAAATACTTTTCATCATTTTGCTTTTAATTCGTACTGCTGACCTGCAATGGTATTGAAACTGATCAGCCAGCCTTTGTCATCTTTTAAGATTGGTTTCAACTCTTTTCCGTTAAGCGTTACAGGCACAGAAGTCCTGATACGGCATGTTCCTCCTTTACGTGCACGAACAATCGACCGGGTTAGCAGACCATTTGACCACCAGATGTCGATTTCAAAATTTCCGCGGGCCATCAGGCCTTTTCATTTCTTCTTTCCAGGCGGCAGGAAGGGGCCGGCGAATTTGTATCTGATCCAAATGACTTTGCAGCAAGATTTCAGCGACACCGCGCTGTGGCGCCAAAATTGCCATCAATCTGAAACGGCGGATGGGCATCAAATAAATTGGGTATACTCCTCCGCCACCCGGAATAAACTTCTTTGCTGTATTCCTTTGTGAGATGCAATAAATTCCGGTATAACTTATAGGCATGATCGCCATCCAGTAATCTTGCCCAGAAATTAATTTTCCAGGCGATACTCCAACCAGTACCATCATCCCCTCTCAGCTCCAGTGTTTTCGTCACGGCCTTTGAGAAACCGGTATCGAGCAAGGGAGAAATCTGCCGGCCGGGATGCAGGGCGAATGCATGTGATACATGGCGATGGGTGGGCTCTTCATCTTCCCAATCGTCATACCATTCCACCAGGTTTCCTTTTTTACCAATCTTTAATGGATTGAGCAATGCTCTTTTTTGCCGGAGCAGACTGGCAAATTCTTTGTCCGTATTTAATATTTCAGTGGCTTCTATCAGGTTGGTGAAAAGGTCCCAGATAATTTCCATATCCAATCGCAGAAGCAATTGTGACAGTCCCTTTGGAAACCACGGGGATGGAGGTATACGTTTTCAGGAGAAGTGGAAGGTACTGTAACCAGTACGCCGTTTTTTTCAACCAGCCAGTCGAGACAGAACTCAGCTGCAGATTTCATCAAAGGATAGGCAACTTCTTTCAAATACTTTTTATCGGCGGTAAAGCGATAATGCTCGTACAGATGCTGACTCAGTAAGGGCTACCCCATACCCAGTTGGCCCATTGGGGTCTCCATTGCCCTCTCCTACCGGATTGGTTTGTGCCCACATATCACTGTTGTGATGAACAGCCCATCCACGCATATTATAGTAGTTACGTGCTGTGGCTGTACCATTCTTTGCCATACGTTTGATATGTTCCACCAGGTTGGTATTCATTTCGGGCAGGTTGGTGGGCAGGCCATCCAGTAATTCATCTGCAGGTTGATATTGGTGGTATAGTTACTGCGCCAGGATGGACGAATCTGGTTCCAGATCCCCTGCAGGTTGGCAGGAAGCCTCCGGGCCTGGATGAACATATCAACAGGTAGCGCCATACTGAAAGAATAATTTCCTCCAGAGCATAATCGGCTCCACTTTCTGGCAATCCAATAATCGCTCATTGATTGGTTTGGCGGAGTGCTGTGGCTTTATTTAAGGAAGGCTGACCCGGTTAAAGTACTGCTGATAATCTTTTACATGTGAAGTGAGCAGTTGCTTCCAGCTTTTACTCAGTGCTTTTTGCAGGTACGAAGCAGCAAGTGCCGCTTCATCTTTTCCATCTTTATCCGGACATTTATCAATGCCATTAAAACTGGTAGCAGCAGATACATACAAAAGCACTTCAGTAGCCCCGGTGATTACGAGAGAAGTATCGGTACTACTAACTTTTCCAGTTGTAGTAAAAGCTTTACATTGAATTGAAATCGCATCCCATCACAACCCAGACTATCCTGATATATAAACGGTTTTGGATTCCGTCTTTCATCATTGGTGATACGGGCTTTACCCTGAAGTACCAGTTCTTTATTACCGTTTACTTTTTTACGGCATTAGTAATTCATGGAGGCATGAACGGTAAAATTCAAAGCCCTGGGACTACTGGCAGTAATCCTAAAAACGATTATCTGATCGGGTGCACTGGCAATTATTTCTTTCCGGTAAATGGTGCCACCTTCTTCAATAGTGGTTGAAGCGATGGCTTTACTGATATCAAGATCCCGGTGAATGCGGGTAACAGGCCCTGCATATTTTGAAATAATCTGAATATTACCCAGCGGCTGGTACATTTCAGTATTGGGGCCCTGCATTTTTCTCAGGAGGCGTACAGCTTTATTATGCTGTCGCGAAAAATTTCTTCCCCTTACCGGTTGAAGGTATTTCATCGCATCCGGATTGGGATTATTATTCACAGGACCGCCGGTCCAAGTGTTTGCTCATTCAGCTGTATTAGTTCTGTATCCGAGCGACCGAAGATCATAGCACCTAAGCGGCCATTTCAAGGGGTAATGCTTCATTCCAGTCGCGCGCAGGTTTATCGTACCATAGGGTCAGCTGTTGCTGGGCCGGGTGGCAGCCGATCCTGCAAGAATCAGAATACTACAATGAAGAACTATCTTTCTCATTTCTTTTTATGCGGTATCGGCAATACTTTATACGGTATCGTAATTACAGTTACAGAAGAAGCTGGTAATTCATAAGTCAATTTTTTTGTATTGACTGAGATGGGTTTTACCTCCGGTTTTAAATTCTCCAAAGCACTCAGTTTATTAAATGCTGCCGGATTGCTGCTGTACAATAACTGAACTGTTCTTTTTTGTCCGGCTGGAACCCTTTCAGCTCAATGGCAGCCGTTTGAGAGGTACTGGCGGTATTCACCAGTTTAATGATCAATTCCTTTTATTGCGATCTGTGACGGCGCTTGCATAAAGACTGTCTTTCCTGGCAATTGGTTTGCCGGCTTCTGAAAAAAATCCTACCACATCAGTGCCCTTATTTACGGAAAAAAGTTGTTGCACGTAGTAGTTGGGCGTAGCCACGCTGTTCAGGTTATCAAACCAGATCAGGTCGGGCCGCCATTGCCATGCATCGGTATGGGCCAGTAAAGGTGCATAAGAACACATTTGCACGATATCTGCATTTCTTTCCAGGCCGGTCATGAAGGCGGCTTCGGCTAGGGCACTTTCCAGCAGTTCATGCCTTCTCCATCAGTGGGATTCCCTTTACGTGGGCAGCATATTCACCGGCAAAAATTTTGGGGCCTTTTCTTTCGTAATTGTCGTACCGGGCGGCATTATTCAGGAACCAGGATGGCGGTTTGTAATAATGTTCATCAATAAATGCTGCGTTGGAATTTTTGAGTTCTTCCAGGCATAATTGAAATACTCCCCTTCTGCATAAGGGCCGGCACCGGATACTATTTTGATATTAGGATAAACGTCGAGAATGGCTTTTCAAAATACACGATATCGTTCGATGTATTGTGGTTCCCATTGTTCATTTCCCACTCCGAGTAATTTCATATTGAAGGGAGCGGGATGTCCCATGTCACTGCGGAGCTTGCCCCAGCGGCTAGTAACAGGACCATTGGCAAATTCAATCAGGTCGAGGGCATCTTCAATATAAGGCTGGTAATTCATCCATGGCCGCTACTCCCCCTGTTGAACTGACAGGCCATGCCACAGTTGAGAATGGGCAAGGGTTCTGCATTCAGGTCTTCGGCCAGTTGGAATATTCAAAGAAACCAAGCCCGAAACTCTGGTAATAATCAGGAGCTGCTTACCGGGAAATTCCACATTCCAGCGGTTCATGATCAATTTTCTTTCATCTACCCGGCCAACTGTAGTCTTCCATTGATAACGGTTGGTCAGGTCACGCCCTTCCACGATACATCCTCCGGGAAAACGGATAAAGCCGGGTTTGAGATCTGCGATTTTTTGTAGCCAGGTCCCTTTCTCAGTCCGCCGAGTCTTTGTTTGCAGGTATCCTTGGAAAAAGAGAGACCATATCAATATCCATTACACCGGCCCTTCGAAAATCAGGTTCAGTTTTCTTTGGGCTGAGTCAGTACTGCTTATAGAAATTTTATACGTGGCCCAGTCTTTTGAGAAACCATCCAGGATATGCATTTCCCATTTCTTTTCCGGCATTATTCAGCAACTGAATCCTGAGTTTCATTCCATTTCCGGATTCCTGTCTGGCCATGATGGAAAAATTATATTGCGCCCCTTTTTGAATTCCTATTCCTCTGTAGCCTTCATTGCTGATGGAATAATTGCCTTCGGGCTGGTTGATGGTTACTCTTGCAAAGCGGGGATTGGAGGAACTGGCGGCCCGGTTGATGACGAGCATTCTTCCCTTCTGGTAATTCACCCTGTTTTCCCGCCATCCCATCATCGGAAGGGGAAATTCAAAGGAGCGGTTCTTGACCAGTTCCGCATACAGTCCGCCATCGGCACCAAAGTTGATGTCTTCAAAAAAACACCCCACATGGTGGATGCCACTGGCGTAATGCTCTTATCTGCTTCCACTGAGTTGTCGCTGTCCCCTGCTAACCTACGCTAAAGGCAATTAAGATGATATTACTTCTTCTCCCATTTATTTTTCTCCTTGAGTTGAAGTACCGTCGTTCATGTAAAAGTAAAATTATTCAGCAGTTCATAGATTTCAGTCCCAGCCAGCAGGGCTGGTCCGTATCCATGTGCTGCAAAAACATTGACGGGACGGTGATAATAGAAGGCCGGATCAAATGCCATGCCTGTTCCAACACAGGTTCCTTCTACCTGTCCGCGTTCATTGATTTTAGTTGAAACCGCATTCCAGGCCAGGATGCTCATCGGGCCGTAGGTCATGGGATCAATCCAGCCTTTGTTACAGGCATGGGCAATGCAATAGGAATAAATGGCTGTAGCTGATGTTTCCAGATAAGAATCTTCTTTATCGAGCAGCTGGTGCCAGAATCCTGAACCGCTCTGGTAACGGGCAAGTCCTTTTACCAATTCCCGGAACTGAGATAATACGGCTGGTATTCCGGCGTGGTTCTCCGGCAATACATCCAGCAATTCGCTCATGGCCAGTAAGGCCCATCCATTGGCACGGCCCCAGTGAAACTGCGGATGCACTTCCATGCTTTCCACCCAGCCATGCATGTATAAACCTTTCTCTTTATTAAACATTCTTTTGCTGTAAGCCAGCACCTGCTTTACACAATCGTCGTAATATTTTTTATCACCGGTAAACTTTCCCATTTGTGCCACCGCAGGAATATACATATACAGGTCATCCAGCCAGAGTGTATTTTTTTGTGGCCTGTTCCTGCCAATCGTACCATCCTTAAACCGGTATTCTTTACCAAATACATACTGGATATAATTATTGATTAGTGGACGCAGATTATTGGTCAGTCCGCTCCTTTCGGATTTAATCATGGCTGCACATACTGCTCCCGCATCATCCAATGCCCGGGGATCGATGGGTTGATTTAAGAACCTTTTCCGATCAATATATTCAATTGAAAATTCTCTTTACAGCCGGCACCCATTTCCGGAAAAAGCAAAGCGGCTACGCGCATATTCGCTGTACTTTTATCTCCGGTTACTTGTGGCCCGCTGCATGAGTAGGTCACTCCCCATTCATAACTGGTCAGCCTGAAGTCGCCTTGTTTGATAGCGCTATTGGTATCCAGTTCTGCCGGGGAATTCAATACTGCACCAGTTTGCCTGTTTACCATTTGGGCCGGGGTAACTGCATTGAGGTAATTGAAAATCCTGTCGATTACCGATTTAACATTTTCCTTTGTGGGTGGCTCATAAGGAACAGGGTAGTCCACTTTCAGGGCATGGAGCGGAGTGGTTACATCATTTCCGGTTTTGGGCTGAGCAAAAATAATTTCGCTTACCAAAACAGCGCCGGTCAGTAAAAGGAAGTTTCTAACCTGTTTTGCATATGTTGTTAGTTTAGATATTGCAATTTCGTCGTATATAACCCGACTAAAAGAAAATGACCCCGAAAATGAATCCGGGGGCCCTTTTCTATCGATTGCTTGCGAAAAGAACTCAGTTTAAATCATTACCAGTTAAATGGCAGGTACCAGTTAGCCGGGATTCATCAGTTTTGCCCTGGCGGCTGCGGCATTTCCTGAATTCCGTCTTTCAACAATTTGTTATAGATTTTATCTGCGATGATGGAAGGATCGTTGCGGCGAAGGGCGATGCAGCAGGTCCGGCCAGCGTGTTCCTTCAAAAGCGTTCTCGAGGGCAGTTTCCTTGAGTAATGCTGTTTCAATGGTGTTCAGACTATCTGCTGCCTGAACTGTGATATCCTGCAGGTTAGCCCTTGCCCTGATACCGATATTCCGGTACCAGTCTGACCGGTAAAAAGGCACACCGGTACCTCCACTGTTCCTTGCATCGAAATTATAAGGGAATGATTCGAATAAAGTGTTGTGATAATTGGTTACATCTGAACCTTAAGCAGGGCAGCCCGGCAATACCGTTGTTCAGAAACCCCGGGCCAGTCGGTATTTTCCCGCCCTGTTAGCGTTTCCAGCAAATCGCATATGCATATGTGTTTGGCGGAAGAGGAACCATTTGCCGTTTTTGGTGAGCAGGTTAAATGGGGAAAGATTGCTATAGCTGATATAATTATACAGGTACTTCATGGCCACCGGCTGGCCATTGATGTTCATCACACTCAGTAATTTCCGGGCATCATAAGGAATAGAAAGACCCTGAGCTCGGGGCGCTGTGTTTCACCATCCCAGAGATCCAGTATTTCTTTGGAAGGTTTCACTAGAGGTAATTACCTCCCGATGGAGAGAATAACTTGATGAGAGAATTATCTGGTTTGAATTTGCTGTCGAAAGGAAGTACCCAAACCCATTCCCGGTCAAAGCCGGAAGATCCGAAGGGTTGTTCAAACATGATGCGCCATTGTGTATTATACACCAGTGTGCTCGCATCACCTGCCCTGGAATAAGTTACGTAATGATCAACATCACCGTTGCTGTCCCAACCCACTTTATACTGGGAATAGTAGTTTCCGTTGGCGACACCCTGTGTACCTGTTTCCATCACCTGGCGGTACCATTCAGCGGCTCTTGTATAGTTGCCTTTCCACAAATGCAGATCACCAAGTATAATCTTTTATTAACGAAGAATTTTTGCGTTGG
>JADJDJ010000007.1 GCA_016702745.1 Chitinophagaceae bacterium | reverse complement strand
CCGAATTCCTCACCGGGGTCATCTTTTTTAACTTTAAAACCGCCCATGATCAACCCTTTCAACCTGGAAAGTTTACCCGACCTTTCCAGGTTCCAGAACATACGGTCAATACTATACAGATATTCACCGGTATCTTCCAGGAATAATATTTTATTATTGGTATTGATATCACTCCTGCCGGAGAGGCTTTTCCAGTGTTTTTAAATTTCCACCAACAAGCTGACGTGTTACTGTACCCGGTTTGTTTTTTGTATTCGGTATAGCCATGTACTCCATCTGCTTTCCGGTTAAGCATTCCTGATAGACTCAATGGATTGAATCTGTGCAGGTTCAACAGTTGACCAATCATCCGGAAAACTATTGCACATTTTTGAGTGGATTGTGGCAATATTAAAATGCCTGTGGATATGGCTGTGTAAAACAGTCAAATCACTAAAGCCAATGATCCATTTTGGGTGCTGTACAAATTTGTCAAAATTCAGCCTGTCGATGATCCGGACCATGCCATATCCGCCGCGGGCAGGCATGATGGCCCTTATTTGTTTATCATCGAACATTTGCTGCAGGTCGGCCAGCCGTTCATCATCAGTTCCGCCAAAAGTGAAATCTTTTTTCCCAACAGTATCTCCTATTTCAACCCGGAAACCCCATTCCATTATTTTATTCACAGCCGGTTGAATTTCCTCCCGGGGTATATTTCCTGCCGGACATAAAATGCCAATCGTGTCTCCCGGATTAAGATATGGAGGAATATGTACTGCCATATCCGTTTTAGGGCCGGGGAATTTGTATGCGCTGCTTTTAATTGTCCCAGCCCGGTAGCAGCAACCCCCAATGGCAACAGTGAACTGATAAATTTTTTCCGGTTCATTTACTAAAAAGTTAGAAAAAGGTACTTGTTAATAAGTAGTTAGTTTTCCCGGCAGAAATTCAGGCATAATTTATCAAATCATGAACAATTGGCCTATTGTCTTGAATTCACAGATAAAAAGTTTATACTAGAACAACGATTGTTTAACTGCTTAATCCCCATGTATGAATTCATCCATTTATTTAGCCGACCTGCACACGGTTGGCATTAATGACATTGACCAGGTTGGCGGCAAAAATGTTCCCGCTGGGCGAGATGTTGCAAAACCTCCAGCCAACTGGGTATCCAGATTCCCGGTGGCTTTGTAAAACAGTTGTGTCTTACCGTGAGTTCATCAGGTACAATAACCCGGATGAAGCACCACAGTATCATAAACAGTATAAAGCTAGACGACATTGAATCTTTGCGCCGGGGTGGTTTGCAGGCAAGACAACTTTTAAAGAATGCGAAATTCCCCCGTGAATTAAGTGATGCCATTATTGAAAAATATTATGAACTCAGCAAGCTTTATGACCAGGATATAACGGATGTGGCTGTACGCTCTTCCGCCACTGCCGAAGATCTTCCGGATTTATCTTGCCGGGCAACAGGAAACTTACCTGAATGTAAGAGGCCCAGCTCCATTACTGAATGCCGTAAGGAATTGTTTTGTTTCCATCTTTACAGACAGGGCCATCAGTTACCGGCAAAGTTTTGGTTACGATCATTTCAGCATCGGCCTTTCCGTTTGTGTACAAAAAATGGCACTAAGTGACCTGGCGCCTCCGGTGTGGCATTTTCTAGACACAGAAAGCGGTTCTTTAAAGATGTAGTAGTTATCAATGCGTCTTTGGCCTGGGTGAAATGATCGTTCAGGTGCGGTTTCCCGGATGAATACATAGTATTTAAGCTTGCATTGCAAAAAGGCTTCAGCAGCATCATAGAAAAAAAAACTGCAAGAAAGATAGATGATGGTGTATGGTGATAACCCGGATGAGCGGGTTCAGATCATTCGCGTAGAAAACCACTTCAGCAACGATATATTGTTTAAAAAGATGAACGCATTATTCATTGGGGCCAAGTACCCAAGGGTAACCAAGATTGAAGAATATTACAGGCAAGTTAAAAGGACACTGGTGCCCGATGGATGTGGAAGGGGCCGTTGACGGATTAACAAAGGAACTTTATTGTGCAGGCAAGACCGGAAACCATACATTCTCAAAGACTTTTCAAAGATCACGGAATATGTAATGGACAATGCCTCCTGGCGAAAATCGTTGCTTAAGGGAATTGCTGTTGGAGATAAAATTGGTTCGGGAAATGTTTCTATTCTTTTTTCCCTTGATAAACGCGTTACGGAAGGACATGAATTTAAACCGGGTGATGTTTTGGTAACAGACATGACAGATCCCGATTGGGAACCGATCATGAAAAAAGCATCTGCCATCATCACCAATAAAGGTGGCAGAACCTGTCATGCAGCAATTGTAGCCAGGGAACTGGGCGTACCTGCCATTGTTGGTTGTGGAAACGCTACCGATATCCTCAATACAGGGCAATTGGTTACAGCTTCCTGTTGCGAAGGTGATGAAGGTATTATTTATGAAGGTGATATTCCGTATCAGAAAATAGAGACTGATCTGAATGACCTGCCAAAAGTAAAAACACCCATCATGCTGAATGTAGCATCGCCAAACCTGGCATTCAGATTTTCGCATTTACCCAATGCAGGTGTTGGCCTGGCAAGAGAAGAATTCATTATCAACAATTACATACAGGTGCATCCGATGGCCTTGTTAAAACACCGGGAATTAAATGATGCCGGGTTGAGTAAGACCATTGCTACCATGATACTTGGTTTTGAAAATGAAGAAGACTTTTTTATCCAGCGGCTGAGTTATGGTATTGCAAAAATAGCCGCTTCATTTTATCCAAATAAAGTGATCGTTCGATTCAGCGATTTTAAAAGCAATGAATATTTTAATTTACTCGGGGGAAAATATTTTGAGCCACATGAAGAAAACCCGATGATCGGATGGCGCGGAGCCAGCAGGTATTACTCCGAAAAATATAAAGAAGCATTTGGATGGAAATGTAAAGCGATCAAAAGGGTAAGAGAAGACATTGATTGAGTAATGTAGTTGTAATGATCCCTTTTGCAGAACTTAGAAGAACTGCACCGTGTACACGATGTAATGAAAGAATATGGCCTGGAAAGAGGAAAGGAGGCCTGAAGCTGTTCCTGATGGCGGAAATACCTTCCAATATTATCATGCGGAAAGAATTTGCCAAACATATTGACGGGTTTTCAATTGGTTCAAACGATCTAACACAACTTACTTTAGGGCTCGACAGAGACTCTTCACTGGTTGCACATTTATATGATGAAAGAAACCCGGCAGTAAAAGAATTATTGAGAATGCTCATTCAAACAGCCAAAAAAATGAAAGTTAAAGTCGGCATTTGCGGACAAGGGCCTTCAGATTTCCCTGACTTTGCTCAATTTCTGGTTGAGTTGGGTATCGATAGTATTTCTGTTACACCTGATTCAGTGGTAAAAACAGTGAAAGCTATTGCAGCAGTTGAAAAAATGTATAAGGATTAGTCACCCCGGCAGCGGCTTCTGCCCTGTCGGCGGTTATTCAAGAACTAATAGTTTATTTTTTTAAAATAACCGAAGTGGAAAATAGAAACGAATACTGGAATTCATCATGATTTTATTAAAACAGGTTATTAATTTTTCTTACCAACTGCTGTCTGAGTTTAAAAATACTAATAGTGTTATTTCTTTTAAACCGCTGTCGGGGTATAAAACATGACAGGGTTAATACTACCTGATTAAAATCACAGCTCCTTTCATTTCAATCACTAGGTTATTGTAACCCCTTCCCCTGATCAGCCAGGTAAAAGTACCTGTGTCCTGTATTTTCCCTTTGAATCTTCCGTCCCATCCGTTAACAGGATCTTTTGTTTCAAAGACCATTTGTCCATAACGGTTGTAAATCCTGAACCAATCAGTTGTGCTGATACCCACTGGCAATGCGGAGAACCTGTCATTTAACCCATCATTATTCGGTGAAAAAGCATTTGGAACATAATAAGTTGGCCGGGCCTTGAACACTTTGATTTTGAGTGAATCAAAACCTTTAACCAGCGGCATCTGCCACTTCCAGGTAAACATATACTCCGGGTCTGTGAGCCTGATCTTAGGATTTGAAACCTGTGCATTTGAAACCATAGCATTTGAAGGCACCCAGGACCAAAGATAATTCCCTCCTCCTGTTGCATTTATCCCGAACAATACATTTTGACAGCAATGCTGTCACCGTTAGCCTCGGCAAATACAGGGGGCGTTGGGTTAAACTTACTTTTATTGTGTCGGTGCAACTTCCCCGTCACCCATGATGAGTTCATAATTGCCTGGGTCAGAAACATTAGCCGGGTCAGTTACAGGTATACCGTTAAAACTCCAGTTTTTAATGATCGTGTATCCCACAAGGTTATATAATGAGTCAAGGTTCAGGCTTTCCCCGAAACAGGTAGTTACCTGCATATCATCCACGGGTTCAAAATTACCGTAACGGATAATCGCTTCGCTTTCATCGCTAATACAAGGCGCTATGCCATTGATCAGATAAGTAAAGCGATACATACCGGCATTGAAAGGGGCGCTGAAAATTCCTGTTACAGGATCAAGCGTTCCGCCGGAACCAGATGTTATTGTCCAGGTACCACCGGGTTGTTCACCGGTAATAATATTAAAAAGATTGACGGAAGGAACCTGGCTGTCGCAAACGGAAATGCTCAATTGTTTGGGTATTTATTGCAAACAGGCATTGCTCCACCTGTTCCTGCACCGGAAAATGTTATCACCTGGATAAATGCCTGGCTGCTGTCTGCAGCATTACATCCTTCCAGCCCCGGTAATTAAATACTTGAAAATACTATTGTCTGCACCGGTGAAGGAATGCAGCGCCTGCGGCTGCATCAAATGTTCCGCCGGTACCGGGAAATCCTTGTCCATATACCGCCTGGTTCTTCCCTGGTAATCACATCATTCAGCAGGATAGGTTGAACTGAATTGCTGCATACAGTCAAGCTTCCATCCAGCCCTGCATTTGAAATCTCGGCTGAATGAGGTTAACAACGATACTCCACTCAGTGAACAGGAAGATTCATTGAACTGCACAGTAATGTTACGTGGACCCGGTGTTTGACCGAATAACACCTGCACCTCATTAATCCCTGCACCAGAAAATGGGTTACGGATCTGCGCATCGCCGGTAACTGACCAGGTAAAAACGGCAGTTGGGGAAGCTACTGTACTGTACATATATTCGAGCGGGTTAGTACTCATACATATATTAACAGGACCAGAAATGGAAACTGGCATGGTATCATCAAGCACTGCAACATTATGAATTACTGGTATAGCCGGCAATAGCACTGTACCAACACAACCTGAAACCCGAGTTGCAAGCTAACAGCATAAGTTCCGGGATTAGTATATACATGTAAAATTGATGCTGATGGTAAACTATTTACAATTGGTGTACCATCACCGAAATCCCACACTAACGTATATCCGTTCCAGAGAGCACTGTCTGGCAAATGAAAACGAAAACTGTTACAGCTTTCCCTGGTGAAAATAAAATTTGCTGAAGCTGTTGCCGGCGGACATTGTATTGTTTCCTGCATATTCCAGAAATTGATGCCGATATTTACCGGCAAAGCAGGCGTGAGTTGCAGTGCAGGTATCGTAATATTTGCAACAGGTGCTCCTGCAACCCTGTCGATCCTGGCAAGGCCGCTACTGCCCGGGGCCATAGGACCTGGTTTAAACAATGTATATTTCTCCCATCGGACCATGAGAGAAACGGTTGTAAGGTATATTATCACCAAATGCAAGTATGTTTCCGTTTACCAGGTCTAACTCAAATAAACCGGTGTTGGGAGATCCGCCATTCCTGCTGAGGTATATATGGGTATCATCATAAAAAATAATACCCCCGGGATATGGAATATTGTTTGCATCCATATTATAAGAAACAGGGGTTCCGGTAAATAACCCTTTCAGGTTGTCAAACCCTGTTGTAACTACATTTACTCCAAGTAAAGCATTGGCGTGTTTGAATGCAATCCTGTTGTGGGAAGCATTGGCAACTATGCCCTGTCCATAAGGCAGTAAACTACCGGTAACCATTAACCGAATTTCCTGCTGTGTTAAACCGGCTGGATTAAGCAGGAAAGAAACCAGGTAAAGCGCCCCGATGAGCGAACTTACCGGGTACAGATCCAGTAATCCCTGCCATTGGCGTGTGGGATAGCCGTAACCTGCTCGTTAACTGAATTGCGGTTAAAATCAAACAATACACCTGCAGGACCTGTAAAATTGAGGTTGCAGGGAAAAGCTGTTACAACGGGGGGCCATTTAAATTCACCAGGTATACCAGAATGCGAAGAATAGTTGGTTGCAACTCCAATTATATTCGGATCAGCAAACCCTTTATTAGGGATCACCAGGATAAATTGCCGGCTGTGCTCCGGGAAAGGAAGGCATAATATCTGTGCATTAGAATTGGAAATACCGGTTGGTATTGGATGTAAAGACGAATTATTTACCCGGTTAAAAGAGGCATCATACAAATTGATCCCGTTGGTATACAAAAGTAAATCACCGGTTTGAGGATCTGTAAGGGTATAATAAGACTCCTGGTTGTCATCATCAATACTGTTGAAAGGTGCGGGTGAAAATGGTTTAGGTGTCCCGTCACTGAAATCAACACCCACCCTGCCCCATCCGAATATCCATTTTTGCTGATCTTTTCTGCAATCCAGCAGCTCACAGGCAAGCACCTGAACAACCTGCTGATAGCTCCTTACAGAAGAACCGGACTGGCTTACAGTAAGATTAACGGTATAACTGCCCTAACCGTAAATGTTATAGAAGCTGTTGCGCCGGCAGGACTATTTATGATAACACCTGTTGCAGGAGTAACGGTCCATTGCCACTGATTGGCCAGATTTACGCCCGTGCCCTGCCCACATTGATGAAATCGGCAGGCTGGTTCACAAAAAACCGAAGGCATGGTAAATTCAGGCATTACAGTTCCGGCAAAACAACCATTGGGGCCCAGTACCCCGGTTTCAAGTACATTGGATTCTGTAACAAGAGATGACCTTTCTGAATTGATCATAGCGTGCATGCGTTCCAGTTGGCCAGCTGTAAATGTATTAAGAACAGGATCCGGGCTGTAATACATGAAATTCTCAGGCATATCAGAAAGCCCGCAACCTATGCTGGCTCCGGGCTGATCACATGGATTGGTATCACAAACCAGGTCGCCGGTGCCGGTACATAAGTGTTGAAGATGAAGTGGTACAATCCTGGAATGTATGATAGAGCCCTAAAAAATGGCCAACTTCATGAACGAGAATCTTTCCCCTGTCTGACTGGCTTTGATTTATACCATTAGTACATGCAGGGTTAGCGCATTTGGCTGCAGGTTGAAAAGTATTGCCTGTTATAAAATTATCACCGGTAACATCGCTTCGGATCACCACTCCTTCAATTACCCTTACCGCCGGACCTGTATAACCTGCAATACTGGCATAACCCTGTATACCCGGGCAATCGCCTGAATTACCGTTACCGTTGAAACGGATAGCAGTAACCACCCAGATATTGAGGTAACGGTTTGAAGAAAAAGCAGTTCCAGGTTGTGTAAGATTCGCCAGTGCTGTTTGCCTGGCAACACTGTATTCATGCCTGGAATCTGCGGGGTTGTTATACCCTCATTATCCCGGGTTCAGCAGCATTCGTCCAGGCCTGTCCGTTACCCGGTTGGTTGCCAGGCAAAAACGTATACGGTATCAACTGCCGCTAAACCCGGAACCAGTGATGCGAACTGTGTTCCAGCCAAAGCCTGGACTAATTCAGGGAACCGTTGTAGTTGAAAAAGCCCGCATTCAAAGCATCCAGCTGGCTCTTTACCTGCGCATAGCTGATATTGGTTCCGGTACCAACAGGTTCCCCGTTATGAACAATATGTACAACAACAGGTATAATGAAATCCGGGCCACCCGGAAAATAACGTTCTTTGCGGGGCAGAATCTGCCAGATGAAGCGCTGTATAAGTTTGAATTTTTGATTGATTTGCATTTCCCTGTTTCGCATTCCAGGAATATTGGCTTCCAGGTAATGACGCACATCATCTGTTGCACAATGTTGTAAACCAAGGCGGCTGGTTGCTGAGCAACAAGGTGAGAAACAACAAAAAACATCACAATTAGCAGTAATGACCGATATAAAAGCATATTTACTAAAAAGGAAATAAATATAACAAAAATGACATGTATAAACAAAATGACATTTGGGATATGAGGGCCATTGCGGTATTTTTTGCCACCGAAATTATTACTCAATGGTACTAACAAAATAGTGTTACCATTATATTTGAGGTAAAGTAAAAACCGCAAAGAGGCAGAGAAAAAGCGTTTCCGCAGGATATAATATCTCAGCGAAATCTCATTTAACTCTTATTCTCTGCGGTGAAAAAAAATAATATGAACACCCCAAAAAGATACTTAATCACATCAGCACTTCCTTATGCCAACGGCCCCAAGCATATTGGCCACCTGGCCGGCGCTTATTTACCAGCTGATATTTATGTACGATACCTGCGTGCTCAAAAAAAAGATGTAGTATACGTTTGCGGCAGTGATGAACATGGCGCAGCTATCACCATCCAGGCCATGAAGGAAAACAGCACGCCACTTGCCATTGTTGATAAATACCATGCCATGCTTAAAAGCAATATGGCTGACCTGGGAATTTCATTTGACATTTATCACCGTACTTCTTCCCCCATTCATCATGAAACAGCTCAGGAATTTTTTACTGCTTTGAATGACAAAGGTGAACTGAGAAAAAGAAAACAGAACAATATTATGATGAGGATGCAAAAACATTCTTAGCAGACCGTTATATCATCGGCACATGCCCGGTTTGCGCCAATGAAAATGCTTATGGCGACCAGTGAAAAATGCGGCACTTCCCTAAGCCCCGAACAACTCATAAACCCCAGGAGCACATTAAGCGGAAATGCGCCGGTTAAAAAAGCAACTACACACTGGTACCTGCCACTTAACAAACACGAAGACTTCTTACGCAAATGGATACTCGAAGATCACGCAGCAGACTGGAAGGCCAATGTAGTTGGGCAAATGTAAGGGATGGATAGAAGCAGGCCTTCAGCCCAGGGCTGTAACCAGGGATCTCGACTGGGGTTGCTGTTCCCGGTGCTCCCGGAAAAGTACTGTATGTGTGGTTTGATGCGCCCATCGGGTATATCAGCGCTACCAAACAATGGGCATTGGATAATGATAAAGACTGGAGACCATACTGGGAAGACAAGGATACCAAACTTGTTCATTTCATAGGCAAGGATAATATTGTTTTTCATTGTATCATTTTCCCGGTGATGCTTAAACTTCATGGAAATATTTTACCGGATAATGTGCCCAGCAATGAATTCATGAACCTGGAAGGCGATAAAATGAGTACCAGCCGCGGATGGAGCATTGAGATGGATGATTACATCAACGACTTTGTAAAAAAAGAGAACGGCGGCGATATGATGGTAGATGCATTGCGTTACTATTTAACAGCCATCGCTCCTGAAACAAAAGACAGCGAATTTACCTGGAAAGGTTTCCAGGATGCTTTGAACAGTGAATTGGTTGCTGTTTTTGGGAATTTTGTGAACCGCACATTTGTGTTGATGCACAAATTGTGCAAAGGAAAAGTACCTCCGTTACATGTTGAATTATTAGATAATACCGATAAACAATTGCTGGAAGAGATTCAGCTTACAAAAATAAAAATTCAAAACAGCATAGAAAGTTACAAGTTCAGGGACGCATTAAGTGAAGTGATTGACCTGGCAAGAAAAGGCAATAAATACATGCAGGAAAAAGAACCCTGGATCGTTGCCAAACAAACCGGGGAAGACGGGCAGCCAACTGCAGCGGCACAACAAAAAATTGATAACTGTTTGCATATCTGTTTGCAGCTAACGGCAAACCTGGCTATTTATATCAATCCTTTCTTACCATTCACGGCGAAGAAAATGATTTATATGATGAAAGTGGTAGATAAAATGCTGGACTGGGATAATGCAGGTAAATCAAAACTCCTGAGCACCGGTTATTCTTTACGTGCACCCGAATTATTATTCAGGAAACTGGAAGATGCGGAAATAACAGCGCAGATAGAAAACTAAAAACAAAAAAGTTCAACATTAAAAAAGCTACTAGCATGGAAACCACAACTGATACAAACAACCAATCAACCAATCAACCAGTAAAAAATCAACCATTGAATTTGATGATTTTGCAAAAATAGACCTGAAAGTGGGCACCATCACCGCAGCCGAAAAAGTTGAAAAAGCCGATAAACTTCTTAAACTGGAAGTAGACCTTGGCTTTGAAAAACGCATCATTGTTAGCGGTATTGCCCTGCACTTTGAACCTGCTGCCATTATCGGAAAACAGGTGGTTGTAGTTGCCAATTTAGCTCCCCGCAAAATGAGGGGCATTGAAAGCAACGGAATGATATTAATGGCTGAAGATGCTTCCGGCAAATTGAAATTTGTAAGCCCTGGTGAAGCAGTTGATAATGGTAGTGGTGTGAGTTAACTTAAACCTGCTATCCTGTATTTAAAAGCATTAATAATTTTTTACTTCATATATAACAAATAGCGCATCCGTTCTTTCTGTCAGGCTGCATTTTATTTTTTCAGATTTACCTGCAATTGTATAATTAATACTCATATAACTTACATAATTATGTGACTTTACGCCTTTTAGTCATTGATCATCTTGTTTGGACATGTATTTGTACTACACAATACAATTAAAATAAAAAGATCATGAATAAAATAATACTAGGTTGCTTCTTACTTATAACTACGGGAGTTTCGGCCCAACAAACTGATATGTCGCTGATTCCTTTCAGGCAGGGAGATAAATGGGGATATACTACAGCCGATCGTAATATTGTAATTCAACCCAAATTCAAAGAAGCCAATTGGTTCTCGGAAGGTTTTGCCAGTGTTAAAATCGGCAATAAATTCGGTTATATTAATAAAGCTGGCAAACTCGTTATACCAGCAAAATTCACCGTAGCAAAACCATTCAGAAAAGGTTATTTACCAAGGGCAGATAAGCAGGGTGGCGACAGTGTATTATTTGCAGGGGCATCACTGGTTGCAAGTGGAGTAGAAATCTGTATCAATACGAAAGGAAAAACAACTCCCAAATGTCCGGCAATGAGTGAAAGTTCATATCCCGAAAACAAGATGCCTGTAGAAACCATCTTAAATGTAAAGAATTATACACTACCCAATAATAATGGTTTGTTTGATAAGATCCTGGATGATTATAAAATTTCCGGTTTTGAAGAAATATATTATGTGGCTGTAAAGAATGGCCAATATGGTGTATTCAACAGTAAATTTGATACCATTATTCCTTTTCAGTTTACATCAATCAAAGTAAACCGAAATCAGTTTCCCCCTTTCCTTGAAGTTAATAAGAATGGCAAATATGGTGTACTTACCACTGATGGAAAAATTGTAATAAACCCTGAATATGTTGATATGTATACTGTTTCCGTTTCGGGTGATAAAACGTTGATCGTTCTTCGTAAAGATGGAAAAACATTTGTGAAGGATATGAATAATGATATCATTTCAAATGTTTATACAGATATTGTTTATGATAATGAAGGATTCGTATTAACTGACGCAAATAATCTCCAAGGCTATTATTTTACAAATAACAGCATCATACAACCAAAATATTCAGAAGTAAAAAGGATGTCAGGATCAAACTTTCTAATGGTAAAGACCAATACAGGAAAATTCGCTTATGTAAAGCTGCTGGTGTGGAATTCTTTTCAGAATAATTCCAGGGCATAAATAGATATGTTGGGTTTGCCGGAAATTTTTAAAATCCCGGCAAGCCCATTTTTTTATTTACCGGGACTACGATATTTAATCAAATAGCCTTTCTTACCATAGTTTTCTTTTACTCATAATATAAAATCCATAACTTCGATTTAGAAATAGTTGTTTAACTAACTAATTTTTTATGTCTAAGAGAACAATCAAAAAAATAGCCGTTTTGGGAAGCGGTGTTATGGGAAGCAGGATTGCGGCGCATTTTGCCGGAATAGGCCTCCAGGTACTTTTACTGGATATGGTTCCCAAAGAACTTCCGGCAGATGCAAAGCCTGCAGAAAGAAATAAGATAGTGAATGATGCACTGGCTGCAGCCATCAAATCAAATCCTTCACCTGTATATCACAAAGATGTAATTAAGAAAATAACCACCGGAAATTTCACAGACAATATGAAAGATATTGCTGGTGCAGACTGGATCATTGAAGTGGTGGTGGAAAGGCTTGACATCAAACAATCCATTTTCACTGAAGTGGAAAAATACAGGAAGCCCGGAACACTTATTACATCCAATACTTCGGGAATTCCTATTCATTTAATGGCCGAAGGCAGGAGCGAAGATTTTAAGAAGCATTTCTGCGGATCGCATTCTTTAACCCGCCGCGTTACCTGCGCCTGCTGGAAATAATTCCTACGCCATTTACTGATCCGGAAGTTGTTGATTTCCTGATGCATTATGGCGACCTGTACCTGGGCAAGACAACGGTATTGTGTAAGGACACCCCTGCCTTTATTGCCAACCGGATTGGTGTATTTGGCATGATGGCCATCATGAATACCATGGAAAAATTACAGTTAAGCATAGACGAAATTGACGCACTCACAGGCCCGGTGATCGGAAGGCCCAAATCTGCCACATTTCGTACAGCCGATGTAGTTGGTATTGATACATTGGTAAAAGTGGCCAAAGGAGTATATGATAATTGCCCTGCAGATGAAGCAAAAGAAAAATTTGTGATACCTGCATGGTTGAATAAAATGGTTGAAAATAACTGGCTCGGCGATAAAACGGGACAGGGATTTTTCAAAAAATTGCGTGAATTGCCCGCTGCTTCAGCAGCGGGTGGGAGAAAAAGAAATCCAGGTGCTCAACCTGCAAACCATGGAATATGAGCCCCGCAAAACCAAAATTTGCCACTTTGGAAACGGCAAAACCCATTGACGACCTGAAAAGCCGTTTAAAAGTATTGTATGCAGGAACTGATAAAGCAGGCGATTTTTACCGGCAGTTCCATTATGCTTTGTTCTCTTATATTTCGCACCGCATTCCTGAAATAAGTGAGGAGGTTTACCGCGTTGATGACGCCATGATGGCCGGTTTTGGCTGGGAGATCGGCGCATTTGAAAGCTGGGATACACTGGGTTTTGTAAAAACAACCGAAGCCATGAAAGCTGCAGGTTATACTGTTGCACCCTGGATTGATGAAATGATATCTAAAGGAATTACTTCATTCTTTAAAATAGAAAACGGTAAATCATTATACTATGATATTGCAGCACAATCCTATAAAGCAAAACCGGGTGCTGATGCTTTTATTGTGATGAAGAATTTTGCCAATGAAACTGTCTGGAAAAACAGTGCCTGCCGAACCTATCATTTGGGAGAAGATGTGATTGGCCTGGAATGGTATACCAAGATGGGCAGCATTGGCGGTGAAGTGCTGGAAGGCATACAAAAATCAATCGCACTGGCTGAAGAAAAATACAAAGGCCTCGTGATTGCCAATGACGGTGCTAATTTCAGCGCAGGTGCCAATGTGGCTATGATTTTCATGATGGCCATAGAACAGGATTATGATGAAATAGATATGGCCATCCGCCAGTTTCAGCAAACCATGATGCGTGTACGCTATTCATCCATACCTGTTGTGCTGGCACCGCATGGACTGGCACTGGGAGGCGGTTGTGAAATGAGCTTGCATGCTGATAAAGTAATTGCTGCTGCAGAAACTTATACCGGGCTTGTGGAAGCAGGCATTGGTGTGATACCCGCGGGGCAGGTATGCAACTGATCATGATGTAGTGGTTGCAAAAAACTGGCTTATGTAATGTGTGGCGGTGACCTCAGTGAGCAAACCTGGTGAGTGAACAATACCTGTTAGACCTGGAAAGAGAAGCTTTCTTAAGCCTAACCGGCGAAAAGAAAACACTGGAAAGGATTCAGAGTATTTTGAAGACCGGAAAGCCTTTGAGAAATTAAACAATTTAAAGGGAAAATTTGAAGATTTGAAAATTATTTACTTTAAAGATTATTGAATTATTCGAATTACAAATTTTCATCTTCATATTGATCAAACTTCAAACTTCAAACTTCAAACTTCAAATCTTCAAATCTTCAAATCTTCAAATCTTCAAATCTTCAAATCATGAACACCATCCCTCCATATTTAAAAAAAGGCGACACAATCGGCATTACTTGTCCGGCGGGCTATATGGCTGCAGAAAAGGCCGCAACCTGTATACAAACTTTACAGCAATGGGGTTATGAAGTAATGGTTGGTAAGACACTCGGCAGCAGTTCTGAAAATTATTTCAGTGGTACCGATGGAGAAAGAGCAGCTGAATTACAGGCTATGCTTGATGACAGCTCTATAAATGCAATATTATTTGGAAGGGGCGGGTATGGTATGGGCAGGATCATTGATATGCTTGATTTTAAAAAATTTAAAAAGAATCCCAAATGGCTGATTGGTTTCAGCGATATAACGGTATTGCATACCCACCTTTTAAATAACTATAAAATTGCATCCATGCATGCGCCGATGGCTGGCGCCTTCAATGAAAATCCAACAGAAAATACCTTTATAATATCTCTCAAAAGAGCTTTGGAAGGAAAAAGGGTAATTATAAATCAGCAGGGCATCCCTTCAACAAAAAAAGGCGAGGCTACCGGTATTTTGACTGGCGGTAACCTTGCATTGCTTTCCAATGTAATAGGCGGCTTCTGATTTTGATGACAGGAACAAACTCTTATTCATAGAAGACACCGGTGAATACCTTTACAACCTTGACAGGATGCTGTACCACCTGAAGAGAAGCGGAAAATTTAAAAAACCTGCAGGGATTATTTTGGAGGTTTTACCGATATGAAAGATACAGAAAGGCCTTTTGGTAAATCCGCAGAAGAGATCATTCAAGAAATAACTGCAAAAGTAGAATGCCCGGTTTGTTTTAATTTCCCGGTGAGCCATTCAAAAGAAAATGTTGCATTAAAAGTGGGTGTTGCTTACACATTAAAAGTAACCGGTAATAAGGCCAGCCTGGTGGAATTGTAAAAGCGGTTTATTATTTTAACAGAGAATCTATCTTGTGTTTATAAATTTCAAAACCCGTCAGGTTATTATGTGACCCGTTTCGGATGGTTACAAATTCATCTCCTTCCTTTAAGTACTTTTTTAATTTCGCTGCACAACGGTAAGGTATAATCCAGTCGTTGTTGCCATGAAAAATAATAACCGGTTCCTGCACATCCTGTAAATATTTCCAGGTTGGTATTTTGTACTTAGACATATACGTTGCCGGATATATGTATGTAAAGGAATTAAGCAGCCCGGGAATGCTGTAGTAAGGTGTTTCCAGTACCAGGCTCTTACAGTTATACATAGACGCTACATAAGCTGAAATACCCGTTCCCAATGATCTTCCATAAATTACAGTACTGTCTGCACTGAATTTACCGGCCGCCAGCTTCCTGATAAGCAAAGCCTGGTCATATAATTTCTGTTCTGTACGCTCTCCCCTGCTTTTTCCATAGCCCGGATAATCGGGCATCCAAACTTCATAACCATTGCGTGTAAAAATAGCTGCATGGGCAGCATAATGTTCTACATTGATCTTGTTTCCGTGATAATAAATAACCAGGCCGTTTCGGATTGAATCTTTCGGGAAAAACTTTACCAGGCTGATGGTATCTTCCCTGTTTACAGGAATAGTAACTTCTTCAAAAGGAAGATCAAATTTGAACACATGATCTGAATTCAATTTTTCAGGCAGGAATATGAAAATATCCTGCATGTAAAAAAGAACAATACCTATACTGCAATAAATGATTATAAAAATTTTAGTCCGGGCAAATATTTTTTTCCTGTTAAAATTCATTTGTATTATTTAGTACTGAAGGATGTCCCGGATAAAATTATGATACTCCGGAAAAGCAGGTAAGTTATTATGTCCACCGCCTTTTATGCGGATCAAAGTTATTTTTTTTGGATTAAGCGCCTGCAGTTTTTCACTGTTGCTGATTGGAATCAGCCAATCCCTTGTTCCATGAAGGATATAGGTATGGCAATGTACATTTTCAATCCATTTATCTGTACGCAGTTGAAACCGCAAAACAAAGCGTACCGGCAACATAGGTAAAAACGTTCTATGGCTTTTGTAAAACTGAAATAAGGAGCATCCAGAATCAGGTAACGTGGTTTGTTGTCGCTGGCAATTTTTGTTGCAAAGCCGCTGCCCAGGCTTCTTCCATAAACAATGAGGTGTTGTTGAGTATATTGTGCCGCCAGTTTATCATATACAAATTGCATATCATTGAGCATATCTTTTTCAGTGCGCTTACCGGTACTTTCCAAAACCACGGTAATCAACCAGTACTACATCATAATTATACCGGTAAAATCTTTTGCATAGCGTGCCCAGCCTTTTATACTCCTGGTATTGCCATGAAAATACAAACCAGTCCATGCGGTTCTTTCACTGTAAAATGTAACCCATTGATCCTTACACCGGGTTCAACATCAAAAAATAATTCCCGGAAAGGAGCATCATATTTATAAATAAAATCCTGCTTCAGTTTTTCAGGCTTAAAAATAAAACGTTCCTGTACCAGGTATATGATCAGTATCAGCAAAAGATAACCGCCTATGATGTATAAGAGTGAGTAATTCAACAGAAAAGTAAATTTCCTTTAAGTTATGCATTCAGCAATTAATAACTTCAACCTTTTAAGGAAAGTGCATCTTTTTGCCATGCATCCATTCCTCCCTGCAGATTTACCAGGTTGGTTAATTGTAGTTTTTGTTCCAGCCGCTGAATGGCTATCTGGCTCCTGATGCCTTTCTGACAGTAAAAACAACGGTTTTAGAAGTGCTTATTTTATCAATATTTTCTGTTAATGAACCTAAAGGGACCAGGGTTCCGCCTATATTGAACAATTGATGTTCCAGGGTTCTCTTACATCAACCAATTGCAATCCGGCAGATTCATTCAACATTTTCTTTAATTCTGAAACACTGATATGCTGCATATTTTTTACAGATAATCATCTTCATTGTTCCACATGCGTTTCATTTTCAGTTTGCTGACCGGCGCAACAACCAGTGGAAATTTTTCTACCATCACATTACTTTGTTCCAGTCCAAAACTACGCTCTTCGCTTACACTTATTTCTTTAACCCAGAAGTAAAGCCTCATGATGATATGTTCAAAGAATGGCAATTCATTATCCTGGCTAAGGAATTTTTCCATAACGATGAATTTAAAATCACCTACCACGTTATTTCGTTGCTGGCTTTCATAACGGCTGGTAACATTCACTTCCCGGTTTGCCACCAGGTCTTCCACCACCTTCTTGAACATCAGGTTTATACGTGGCGCCACGCGGAAACCAAGGCGGAATTCTACCCGTATTATATCATTGGGAATGATGTGTTCAACAACATACTCACAGGTGTAAGGTTCATCCATTGTATCAACATGCACAAACCAGTAAATATCAGCCCGCTTGGGTTTGCCGCTGAGAATGCTGTAAATGATCTTATGTTCAATTTCCTTGTGGTTATTTGCACTGGTGAGGTAAACCAGGTGGGTTGGCATATTTTGGAACAGTGCTGTCATTGCTCAACTCTTCCATTTTGGGTATATACTCCTCCACCCGAACAAATTCAACATAACGGTTCTTGATCTTTCTTGCCCTGTACCAAACGTACATTACGCAGAACATCAATAAGCCGATCAATAACGTGATATAACCTCCGTGAGTAAACTTATCCATCAGGGCTATGAGGAAACCCAATTCGCCAGTGAAATAAAATATCATGAAGAAATAAATCCAGAAAGATTTAACCCTGTGCAGAACAAGGTAGTTAGCAAAAAGGATTGTGGTCGTAAGCATGGTTGTTATGATTGCCATTCCATATGCTGCTTCCATCCTGGCAGATTCCCTGAAATATAAAACAACCAATACACAACCGGCAAACAGAATCGTATTAATTGCAGGAATAAATATCTGCCCTTTCGCTTCTGATGGATAATTAACCCTGAATTTTGGCCACAAGTTTAAGCGGATAGCCTCATTGATTAGTGTGAAGGAACCACTCACCATTGCCTGGCTGGCAATAATGGCAGCAGAAGTTGCTATAATAACGCCTGGTACAATAAACCATTGCGGCAACAGGTCATAAAATGCATTGATAGATTCAACATTTCGCGTAGTTGCATCCATTAATTTACCCGTATGATGTTTTAGCAAACTGGCTCCCTGGCCAAAATAATTGATCAGCAGGCAGGTTTTTACAAAAACCCATGAGACACGGATATTGCCCCTGCCGCAATGGCCAAGGTCGCTATACAATGCTTCTGCACCGGTTGTACAAAGGAATACAGCTCCCAATAACCAGAACCCGCCTGTATAATTTAATAAAAAGTGTATCGCATAATAAGGGTTAAGCGCCCTGAATATTCCAAAATCATCAGACAAATGAACAAAGCCCATAACGGCTAGCATACCGAACCAAATAGTCATTACGGGGCCAAACAATTTCCCAATAGAAGCGGTACCAAATTGCTGCATAAAAAGAAAACAGCAAGTATTCCTAAACAATATATACAACGGTATCCTTTCCTAATTCATGAAACCGTGGCAGCTCTTTCAATCCCTCAATTGCTGATGTGATGGAAATGGGTGGGGTGATCATGCCATCTGCCAGCAAAGCAGCACCACCTATCATGGCTGGAATCACAAGCCATTTCCGTCTGCGCCGCACCAATGCAAAAAGTGAAAATATCCCTCCTTCTCCTTTGTTATCTGCCCTTAATACCAACCAAACATATTTTATGGTTGTAATAATTGTGATTGTCCACAATATCAGCGACAAAGTACCAAGTATCAGTTCTTCACTAACTACCCTGTTATTAATAATGGAGTTAAAAACATATAAAGGAGAGGTTCCAATATCTCCGTAAATGATGCCCAGCGCAACCAGTAAACCTGCGCCAGAGACTTTGTTGATGTGCTTTCCCACTAAATTTAGTTTTCTATAAGTGCCCTATAAAGGTTTTCACCGGGCTTTGCAAATGTAGATTGAAAACGAATATAAAGAAAGAAGTTTTGTAAAACTCCCGATAAATTGATTTTTTAAACCAGGTACAGAAACGGCCATCAAACTAAAAAAGCCGGCTTCTTATTAGGAAGCCGGCTTAACTGGTCATGAATAAACTTATTGTTTCAGCACTTTTACAGGGCCGAAAGCTCTTTATTATTATCGCTTAGTTCAATAAAATAAACACCTGGTTGTAAGTTGCCCAGGCCATCGATGGTGAACTGGTTTCTTCCCCGTTGAACACTAACATTTGTAAAACGGATTGTTTTTCCGGAAGCATCCACTAAACGGACCGGGATTACGCCATTTTTATCCATCTGAATAGAAACCTGGATTTGATCGGTGAACGGATTTGGCCAAACATTCAAATGAACTTTTTCATTCACTTTAATGATTACAATGTTTGAATATTCAAAGCTGCCATCTTTATCAACCATCTTAAGCCTGTAATAATTGATGCCGTTTTGAGGTTGAATATCTGTAAACCCATACTGCCTGGAAATGGCAGAATTTCCGCTGCTTTAACAGTACCTTTCTTTTGATAATTTACGCCATCTGTACTTCTTTCAACATCAAAATAATCACTGTTAAGTTCCTGGGAAGTTTCCCAGAACAAAACAGTTTTACCGCCTGTTAGTTTACCCGTAAATGTTATAAGTTTTACAGGTAATACAATTGGCGGAATAACCGGTATAACATAGGTTGCTGTATTGCTCAGGTTTCCGCCATTATCAAATGCAGCATAATTAAACAATGCATTTCCGGAAAAACCGATAGCCGGATCAAATTGTAACTGAGCGATCTCCGCAGGAGATAATACTTGCCCAACGGTTACGGGTAACCCATTTAGTAACAGCACACCCTGTGTAGCAGGCGGAATGCTGTTGATCACATAAGTTGCTATGGAACCATCTGCATCACTGCTGCTCAATAAAGGAATGGCTACCGGGCCGCTGGTGTTTTCCATTTGCGGTGCCACCACATCTTCTGAAACAGGCGGTATGCCGGTAACATTTAATGAATAGGCTGCTACATTGCTTGCCTGGTTATTATTATCAGTTGCAAAATAATTAAACACCACTTCACCGGTATACCCGGAAGCAGGATCAAATTGAAGCTGGCTAATTTGTATTGGAGTTAAAACCTGGCCGGCTGTTACAGGCACCCATTCAATAACAAAACGCCTGGCCCGGTAAAGGCAAGGAACTGATTGTATAAGAAACAACAGTACCATCTGCGTCTGACCCTACCAGTGATGGAATAGCTGTTGGGCCGTTTGAATTGGGCATTACCGGCGCTACAACAGGAATTGCTGTTGGCGGAAGGTTATTAACTGGTATGGTATACAAAGCGCTGTTGCTTGTGAAACCGGAATTATCTGTTGCCGAATATTCAAAAATTGCATTGCCGGTAAAAGCAGGGTTTGGATCAAATTGTAACAGGCTGATTTCTGCAGGTGTTAATACCTGGCCTGCTGTTACAGGAATACCACCAAGCAATAAAACACCCTGGTATGCAGGTGGCAAACTCTCAATGGTATATGAGGCAATCGTTCCATCAGGATCACTGGCAATTAAAGAAGGAATGGCAGTTGCGCCATTATTGTTCATAACTGGCGCTATCACGGGTTCTGCAATGGAGGAATATTTCCAGCACCTGAAACAGGTATGTTGTAAAATGCCAGGTTACTTGGATTACCGCTATTATCTGTGGCAGAATAAGCAAAACTTGCAACCCCGTAAATGCAGGGTTTGGATCAAAAGTTAACTGGCTGATCTGGGCAACTGTAAGCACCTGGCCAGGCGTTACAGCTACACATCCCCGGTGAACAGAGATACAACACACCCTGTGCAACTGCTGGAATCGTATGTATGGTATATGAGCTGATCGTGCCATCGAGGTCTGCAGCAATAAAAGGAGGAATATTCGTCTGCCCGTTAGTGTTAGGCATTACCGGAGCAATTATATTTTGTGCAACCGGGGTTGATTGGCAATGCCTATTGTATAATTTCGGGCTGGCTTATGTTACCGTTATTATCTGATGCAGTATAACTGGAAATTTGCATTGCCGCTGAAACCTGCTGCAGGATCAAAATATAATGACAGTGCCTGGTCAGGAGTCAGGTTCTGTCCGGCGTTTACTGGTAACAGTTGTGCCGGTAAACAGGTTAAAGGTGCTAATGGGCAATACAATAAAACGCCCTCAACAACCGGGGAATAGTTGAAATAGTATAGTTTGTTATCGTGCCGTCTCCGTCACTTCCGCTGATTGGAGGTATAGCAGTTGCTGCTGCATTGTAAGGTACTGTGGTAGTAATATTGATAACAGTTGGCGGATTATTTACAACCGGTATATTATAAGTTCCGGTGTTCCCGGTATTACCATCATTATCTGTTGCAGTGTATGTAAAATCAGCATTTCCAATAAACCCGGGAGCCGGGTCAAAATACAAGGATGCAGCCTGGTCCGGAGTAAGTGTCTGCCCTGCGGTAACTGCCAGCAGTTGGCCTGTTGTACAGGGAGCAGGAGCCAGCGGGCAATAGCTCAAAATACCATCTGCCAACATCCAGGCAACGTAAGCACAGTATAATTGTCAATTGTACCATCCAGGTCACTGGCCTGTAAAGCAGGAATAGCCGTTGGCCCACTGCTGTTATTTACCGGCTGAGCATTTATATTGTCAACCAATGGTGGCGTTTCGCCATTTACAGATGCAGCAACAGGAATGGTATAATTGGCTGTATTGCTTATGTTACCACTATTATCAGTAGCCGTATAATTAAAAGTTGCATTTCCTACAAAGCCTGTTGCAGGATCAAATTTCAGCGTTGCCATTTGAGCTGGAGTTAATACATCTCCGGCATTGATCACAGTAACAGTTCCTGTGCAAGGCTCCGTTCCATTGGAGCAGAAAGTAAGAATGCCTTCAATGGCAGGAGGCACCGTTGTTATTAAAGAAGTAATTGTTCCATCATCATCTGATGCTGATAATGGCGCAATTGCTGTTGGGCCATTGTATTAGACATAGAAGGCACCACGATATTATTGGCTAAAGGCGGCCTTGCTTCAACAGGCAATTTATAAGTTGCTGTATTACTGATGTTGCCACTATTGTCTGTTGCATTAAAAGTAAATTGGGCAATTCCTATGAAGGTTGGTGCCGGATCAAATTTCAGTGTATTTATTTGTGCAGGAGATAATACAGTACCCGGAGTAATTACGGTAACAGTTCCGGTGCAAGGCTCAGTGCCATTTGAACAATAAGATAATACGCCTTCTGAAACCGGTGGGATTGTTAAAATATTATATGAATCTATTGTTCCGTCCGGATCACTGGCAACCAATGCGGGAATAAGTGTAGCTCCGTTTGTTTGCGGCATCGGCAGGTTGGTGAAATTATTGGCCACTGGTGGCAACGTTATGCAACTGTAGGTATGCAGGTTTGTACTTCTGAATTCCCTTAACTGGCCATAGATCCAGGTATTGAATAACCTGGTATCACCGATATTTGGAGCCAGAATTCCGGTTCCCGAACCACCCCAGGGATGAACGGCACCACTTGATGTAATACCAAATATTTCTGCTGAGCCGGTAACCACCGAACTGTCATCCCAAAAAGCGATAGCAGGTGTTGCAGGCGGAGCTGGCCTGTAATCAAAAATTGCAAACCCGTCACTGTTATTCTCAGCATCATATATCGGGTAATGTACCGGGAAAGATCCATACCTGAATATTGTTTTAAATGCAGTTCCGCTTGGTACATTCGCACCCAGGCCATCCAGGCCATCCCAGGTTACAACAGAAGTTCCCAGTGAGGCTATTTCAGATTCAATCAACACATCTTTGGTTCCTGGCTGGTATCCGTCAACGTTATTAAGATCGAGGAGCAATATTGCCACACCCGGCGCAGTAACTGTTAATGAAATATCCATTGCGCCACCATTTGGCCTTGAAATATTGCATTTTGAAACAGGTACAATAACCGGGTTAACAATGGAAGCTGTAGGCCAGAATTCCGGATCAGGGTCGTTTACAAAATTATCATATTGCGGATAGCCTGCGTTAAAAACACCGCATAAAAAATTTCTGCTTTTCTGCGCTTTTTATAATCAGTAGTCAGGTTACCTGTTGCATCTGTTAATGTTCCGATGCATTACTGGTAAAGAAAAAACCAAATGGCTGCATGCCGCTGAGGTTGATTGACTTTATATAATAATTATTACCTGCCTGGTTTGGTACCGCTGTAAATAAAGAGAAATTTGAAGACAAGCGGTTGCTTGCAGAAGTTGCATTAAAAGACCAGTATTTGGCATGCAAGCGGCCTTTTTTTCTGTGGTACCGCTATAAACTGAAAAATCCCACAGGTTGTAATAATCACGGTTTGTACTGGCTCTAAGGCCGCCAGCAACAGTGCCGTCATCCAGTATTTCAATGGCCAGGTCAATGGCGGATGATTCTATAACCGGAAATGTATAACTGAGTGCATTATATCCTGCACCACCTACAATTGCGGAAGGGCCGGCAACCATTTGTGCATAAGTACCTATTACACCGTTGCGGCATCCAGGTTTACTCCATCAGTAGAAAAAGATCTGATACCGATACTACCGTATTATTATCCAGCCTGCGCAACTGTATACGAACGGTATTATTCACAACACCGTTTACATCATTGCGTGCAAGACCAAAATACAAAACTTCTCCCGGCTTGATGCGGACTTTTAACCGGTGATCGGCATTAAAATTCGGTTCGGTTGGCGCAGCCAGGAATGTAAGGGAGTTATTGGCATCACCATTTTGCAGGTAACCAACAAACTGGTTAACACCATTGGCGGACCGGTATTGGCAGGTGTGAGATTCTTACCACCTTCTGCTAAGGATGCAAAGGATGATAATAAAAGTAAAAAAGTAAAGATCTTTTTCATACAATTTAAAATTTATTGGGGGAATATAATGGGGAAATTCTTAAAGTAATAACGGTAAAGTGTAAATGTAATAGTGTGATTGTACCAGTTGAAAAGAGTGGTGCAAATATTCCGGGAATTTATACGGATACAGAAAAATATTCCGTTAAATGCAGGATTGGACCTGGCCAAAGAAAATACAAAATGCATTAATATGTGTTTGGGGTAAACAACTGTTTAATATCCTTGAACAGCACACTATAACATTAAAGTGTAAATGTAATTTATATATATCGAATAATAAAAAATATTATGGTACCGGAATACAAATTTAAAAAAGCCCCTTTCAACTATGAAAGGGGCTACATATAAACATATACACAAACACAGTTTTTGAGTTACAATTTTAAAAGTGTAACATTGGAAAATGAATTCAGTTTCTTTTTATTATTTCTGAAATGGTTAATCTTACTTGAACAAGTACATTATTAATCAGGTTTTTCCCATCCAGGAAAGTATTGATCGTTCCGATTTCTGCCTGGTTATTTTCATCAGATTTCACAGTATAGTTGCTGTAAAAACTTTCTACATCGGCAATCTGGTTGTGTATTTCCATATTGCGGCGAAGGTAAGCAGGTACCGTCTCAAACTCATTGTTAGGATCGGCTGCATTAACATTGAATGATAAATTACGCAGTTTTGCAATACGCTCCGTAGCCCGGCGCCTGAGTTCTTCTGTTTCGTCCTGCATCGCGGGCTCCTCAACAGTTGATATCATGATGGGCTGAGTCTGATCTTCTGGCTTTTCCTCCGCCGCCTTTTGGGAATCTTTAACTACCAGTTGCATTTCAATTACAGGTTCGTCTTCCTGAAATGATATCTGCAAAGGAGTTGGTTCCTCGCTCGTATTGGATTTCTGTGCCGGCTGTTCCTCCACATAAATTTGTGCAGGCTTTGCCAAATAACCACCTGACGAAAGGGATTACTGTTTGCTTCTTTATTATTAGTTATTTCCTGTTTGCTTTTATCTTCAGCTACAGGTTCTTGTTTTTTCGGAGGAGTTGGAGTTGCTAATTCAACATCAAATGCCACAATGGGAACCTGATCTGCGGCCGAAGATATTTCAAAAAAAACAGGCTTTTCATCAGATTTGTCCACAGTATTTTTACTAAGTGATTCTACTGGTTGTTTGGAAGTTCAGGATCTCTTTCAACAAGTGTCACCATCATCGGATCAGGCTCTGCAATTACTGTTGTTTTTTCTTCTAAAGAAAGTATGATCTTTTCTTCATCCTGCACTTGCTCCTGAACTACAACTGTTTCTTCTGCTGCCTGAACTGCAGGCTGCTGAACAGCTTCAGCTTTTTTTGGCATTTCAAGTTCCAGTACAATTTTTTGATCTTTGTTATCAGCAGCTACCTTTTTTGTTTCCCTTGCAAAAGGATCTTTGTGTTCAAATCCTGTTGCGATCAGTGTTATGCCGATCTCATTTCCCAAACTGTTGTCATACCCTAATCCAAGGATCACATCTGTATCATCACCAGCCTGGCTAAGCAAATAACTTTGTATTACTTCTACTTCATCCATTGTAAACTCATGTTCACCTTCAGCTGAGTTGATATTGATCAATATCCATTTTGCTCCGCGGATATCATTGTCATTCAACAACGGTGATGTAAAGGCATTTTCTGTAGCCAGTTGCCCTGTTCTCACCTTCTGCCGAAGCGCTGCCAAGGATAGCAACACCGCCATTACTCATTACTGTGCATACATCCGCAAAATCTACATTTATCTGCCCGGTACTGTTTATCACATCTGTAATACATTTTGCTGCAGTTGCCAGTACATTATCGGCTTTGCAAATGCCTCTTTCATTTTTAATTTCCAAACTGGTGACGAAGTTTATCATTGCTGATCACCAATAAAGTATCTACATGATTTTTTAACAGCATGATTCCTTCTTCAGCCTGTGCAATTCTTTTCTTTCCTTCGTAAGCAAAAGGTGTTGTAACAATACCCACGGTAAGAATGCCGAGGTCTTTACAAATTTTTGCCAGGATAGGTGCACCGCCGGTTCCTGTTCCGCCACCCATTCCTGCAGTGATAAATGCCATCTTGGTATTTACTTCCAGGATACGCTTAATCTCTTCCAGGCTTTCTTCAGTTGCCTGGCGTCCTATTGCAGGATTGGCATCGGCTCCGAGGCCTTGTGTAAGTGCGGTCCTAACTGTATCTTATTAGGAACTTTACTCAAAGCAATGGCCTGGGCATCTGTATTGCATATAATAAAATTTACGCCTTCAATATCCTGGGAATACATGTGGTTTACCGCATTGCTCCCGCCGCCGCCAACACCAATAACCTTGATGATGGAGGATTGTTCTTTAGGCAAATCAAAATGGATCATGTTTGTAAGTTTGTATGAGTTAGTAAGTATTATAATTTATTTTAAATGTTGAATGTTGAATTTTAAATGATCGCTTGAATTCAACATTTAAAATTTATAATTCAAAATGATTATAGATGTGTGTCTTCTTCTTCTTTAAACATCTCTATCAGGTTATTTTTAAAAGTATCCATGAAACCCTTTAACGTTTTTTCTTTGTTTTTACTTTACCTGGTGAGTGGTTGCATCTTCTTCAGTTACCATTTCTTCGGCTACGGGTTCCTGTTGCATTATGCCCGCAGCAGTTGCTTTTATGTAATTCTGATCGAGCTGCCTGTTCTTATTTTCGTAATCATTGTATCCTTTCAGTATCAGACCGATACAAGTACTGTACATGGGTTTGGCCAGTTCTTCAATGTGGCCGCCAGACAAGTGTTCGTTGGGATACCCTATCCTGGCATTGAGGCCTGTTACATATTCCGTTAACTGGATCAGGTGTTTTAACTGTGAACCACCGCCGGTAAGTATCACACCTCCATTGAGCATGCGGTTATCGAGGCCAACCTGTTTAAGGTGATAAGAAACAAAATCCATGATCTCACTCATGCGTGCCTGTATGATATTGGCAAGATTTTTTACTGAAATTTCTTTTGGAGCCATACCACGCAAACCGGGAATGGTTATGAATGCGTTTGATTTTGCCTCATCGCTCAAAGCACTTCCGAATTGTATCTTCATTTGCTCTGCCTGCGTTTTTAATACGCCTAAACCGGTCTTAATATCATTTGTGATATTTTCGCCACCAAAAAGGAATAACAGCCGTATGTTTTTAATATTCCTTCATAAAACACAGCCAGGTCAGTTGTACCGCCACCAATGTCAACAATGGCAACACCAGCTTCCAGGTCCTGGTCGCACATTACAGCAGCAGCAGAGGCCAGGGTTGTAAAACAAGATCTTTTGTTTGAAGACCAGCTTTCTCAACACTCCTGTTAATATTGCGGATTGCATTTTTATCGCCTGTGATGATGTGAAAATTTGCACCCACTTTTACGCCGCTGTAACCAATGGGATTTGGTATATTCTGAAAATTATCTACCGTGAATTCCTGCGGTATTACATCAATGATCTGGTCGCCTGCAGGTATATATGTACGATACTGATCTGCCACCAGCCTGTCAATTTCATCCTGCATGATCTCTTCTTCAATACTTTGCCTTACAATATCGCCGCGGGTTTGCAGGCTTTTGATGTGATGGCCCGCTATTCCAACATAAACTTCACTGATATTAAGGTTAGGGTTGGATGCATAACAATTTTCCAGTGCCTGCTGGATTGCTTTGATTGTCTGGTCAATGTTCAGCACCATACCATGCTGTACACCGTTGCTGTTGGCACGGCCAAAGCCAAGTATTTCCAATTTGCCGAATTCATTCTTACGGCCTGCAATAGCCGCAATTTTTGTTGTGTGATGTCGAGGCCAACGATAATGGATTGTTCCTGGTTCATAATAGTATGTTTTGTGTTTGTATGTTTTTATGTTTGTGTTTGTTAATACTCGTTCTTTACAGGCATTGCAGCCTTTGGTTTCTGTGTTTGTTTTTCAACCGGCTTCTTTTTAATGATTACAGCCGGTTTTTTTGCCTGTATAGGTTTTGCGGCAGTCTTTACAACTGGTTTTACCGGTGCTGAAACTGCTGGCTTAACCGCAGGTTTTACCAACGGTTTTGTTACTGCTTGTTGCATTACTTTTTGTTCAGGTATTGCATCTCCGTCCTCATTATCGTCGGGTTCATCCCGTTGTATAGATGCTGGATCATACTGCTGTCATTGTTTTTCCTGTCATCCTGTTTGAAATTCAATGTTGAATCTTCAGCATATTTTGCAGCATTGGCTGCTATGATTTCCATCATCTGGCGTGTACGCAAAGAATCGGCACTCACGTCATCGGCTCCACGAATTTTTGCTACCACCTGGTTCTTATACTGCAGGTTAATGATACTGTACCTGCTCCAACCCATTTTCATGATCACTTTTTATAAAACTGAAGCAGCTTGTCAAATTTTCCATCCAGGTCTGCCGCATTGCCAAAAACGATCACCTGCCCGCCCAGTTTGGTATCATTTCAAAACTTCTTTGTGCTGTTATATCAACCTGGTCGATCATGGCCATTAAGAAAGTATCTGCCTGAATACGGATACTGATTTTTTAATGTCATTCAACAGGTTACTGTCTGCTTTTGATAGAACTTTTGCTTCTGAAGGAAAACCGGTGAACACCGGAAGCCTTGCAGAAAATTTTTCACTCAATGGCAGCATGGTATTGGAACTGTCTATATAAAATGTATTTCCACCGGAGGTAAAAATCCTTGCTACCGGCTCCCTTTCTTCCACAGCCACTTGTAATATCTCATTATTATCAAAAACAATTCTGCTTCCTGGATCCAAACATCTTTCTTCAATGCCTTTTCCATAGCAGCCAGGTTAAAGGCTTCAATGGGCTTTCCAACAGTGGTTGAACCTGTGTGAGAAGCAATGATCTTCAACACATCATTTTTATCAATAAAAAAATTTGTACTTACACCACTTATAGTGATCTCAATGCCGCGGCACAACTTTGCATCCTTTTTTTTAACAGCAGCAACAAGGAGTATAACTGCCGCAGACCCAATGGCGATCCAAAGTGTTGCCAGTAAAATGTTCTTTATACTATATCGTTTTACCTGTTGCATTTATATTTTATTCATTACAGCCTTAACAGTAATTCTTTTATAGGTTCAACCAGTTTATCAATATCTCCTGCACCGGCTGTAATTAAAAATTCCGGTTTGGTTACTTTCAGTTCATTTATCAATTCAGTTTTATCCAGAACCTTTGCATTATTGTGGCGCATCCTTGACAATATCATTTCACTGTTAACCCCTTCCATCGGTTTTCACGTGCAGGATAAATTGGCAATAAGACCACTTCATCTGCAATTGCCAGCACTTCTGCAAACCCGTCAGCAAAATCTTTGGTGCGGCTGTACAAATGTGGCTGAAACACAACCGTACATTTCTTACCCGGAAAAAGTTCCCTGGCACCTGTTATCAGTGCCCTTAATTCTTCCGGGTGATGAGCATAATCATCTATCATTACCTGCTCTTCATTTTTAATTACATATTCAAACCTTCTTTTCACACCCCTGAAAGATGCTATGGCATCCCTGATCTTTTCATCTGTTACGCCAACTTTCCGTGAAGCAACAATGGCAGCAATTGAATTTTCAATATTGTGCATTCCTCCCATATTTAATTCAATGTTCTGCAACCGGTCTCCTTTTATAACAATATCAAAAAAGAACTACCTGATTTTATTTTTTATATCAGTTGCATACGCACCGGCATTCATATCATGTAAACTGTATGTTATATGATCCGGTACTTTAAACTCATTACTGCGATGCAAACCTTGTTTACTTATCAGCAACCCGTTTGGTTTCACCTGGCCCGAAAATTCAATGAATGCATCTTCCAGTTTTTCAGCTGTTCCATAAATATCCAGGTGGTCTGCATCCATTGCCGTAATCACTGCGATATCCGGGAATAATTTCAAAAAACTCCTGTCGTACTCATCTGCTTCTGCCACTGAAATATTTTTATCACTGCTCCAGAAGTTGGTACCATAATTGGTTGCTATCCCGCCCAAAAATGCATTGCACCCAAAACCACTGTCGCGTAATATGTGTGCGATCATGGCGCTGGTTGTTGTTTTTCCGTGTGTACCGGCAACACAAATATTAAATGTATCTTTTGTTATCATCCCGAGTACATCACTTCTTTTCAACAAAGTATAATTATTGTCTTTTAAATAATTATACCCTGTATGATCAGCCGGTATTGCCGGTGTGTACACAATTAAGCCGGCGTTTTTGTCAATGAGCTCAATATTATCTTCAAAATGAATAGTTATACCTTCTGCCTGCAGCTGATCTGTTAAAACTGTTGGCGTTTTATCATAACCACTCACTTTAACCCCGTTGTTGTTAAAATACCTGGCGAGGGCACTCATGCCGCTACCTCCGATGCCCAGGAAATAAACTGATGATATATCTTTTAATGCTTTCACTTTAATTTTCCGGTTATTGTTAAAATCTCTTCCGCAATGATCATATCAGCATTTGCTTTTCCCAGCCTGCCGATATTATTTTCCAGGTTTGCCTGTAATGCATCATTTTTGATAATGAAATTACGGCAGGTACCAACTTATCTAACGCCTGGTTGTTACTAATCATCATGGCTGCATTTTTATTAACTAAATTTTGTGCATTGGCCGTTTGATGATCTTCCTGCAAGCAAAATGGAACAAATATCACAGGCTTTTTTACCAGGCACAATTCAGCAATTGCCATTGCACCGCTCCTGCTTATCACTATATCTGCTGCTGTGTATGCATATTCCATTTGCGTTATAAAATCGTTCACATATATATTTTGTTTCTCTTTACAGTGTTTGATGGCTTCATCATAAAATGGTTTACCCGTTTGCCAGATCAACTGCAGGTTATTGGTTTCAAAAAGATCAATGTGTTTACTTATTGCCTCATTGATGCTCTTTGCCCCCAGGCTGCCGCCAATACTCAGTACCGTTTTTTTCCCTGCACTTAATCCAAAATGCGCCAGTGCAACTTCTTTTGAAATGGAATGTGATGCAATTGACTGACGAACCGGGTTTCCTGTTACCATGATCTTTGAAGCCGGAAAGAATTTCTCCATCCCATCTGTAGCAACAAATATTTTTGTAGCCCTTTTTGCCAGGAAAATATTCGCTTTACCTGCAAACGAATTACTCTCATGAATGAACGTCATGATTCCCCGGCTTTGAGCAAAACGCAATACCGGAAAACTGGAATAACCACCCACGCCAATCACGGCATCAGGATTAAATGCTTTAAATACCTGTCTTACCTGTAAAAAGCTTTTAAGCAGTTTATATGGCAACCCGATATTTTTTATCAAAGAACTTCTGTTAAACCCGGCAATGGTCAAACCAACTATGTTAAACCCGGCCTGCGGCACTTTTCCATTTCCATTTTTCCCCTAGCGCCAACAAAAAGAAATCTGCTTCGGGTAATAATTTCCTGATCGCGTTTGCAGTAGGCATTGCGGGAAAAATATGACCGCCTGTTCCGCCACCTGCAATGATGATCCTTACTCTCTTTCCGCCAACTGCATGCGGAACATTCGCTTCTTTAATTGTTGTTTCATCCATTTTATTCAGCTTCCTCTTCTGTATTTTTATTTTCTTCAGCAGTTTTTACAACCACGGGCTGCAACTTACCTTCCTGTTGTTCTACGTTCCTGGCAACACTTAAAATAATACCGATGGCCATACAGGTAAACAGGAAACTACTGCCTCCCATACTCACTAACGGTAACGTAACCCCGGTATTTGGAAAAAGGTTCACATTTACCCCCATATTGGCAATAGCCTGTATTACAAGTGTAAAACTGAGTGCCAAAGCCAGGAAAGCCCCGAACGCGTAAGGGCATTTTCTATATAACCTGATACACCGGTAGAGAAATAGCAAATAAATGAACAGTATCACAGTAGCTCCCAATAAACCATATTCTTCTATAATAATGGCATAAATGAAATCACTGTAACTATGCGGAGGGAAATTCCGCTGTTCACTGTTACCCGGCTCGAGCCCAAGCCAGCCACCGTTTGCTATTGCAATTTTAGCCTGGTTTATCTGGTATAATTTTCATTATCATCCTCTTTCTTACTGTAAATAAAAGTTTGAATCCTGCTGATCCATGTTGGAATGCGTCCCCCTGAAATTATAGCAGGTAATTTTTTAGTCTCCTGTGTTTTGGTATCATACGTTGATACGGCAATTGTGATCAGCAATACGATTGGTATCATAGCAATACCAAGTGTATATAAAATATGTTTTGTACTTACCCTGCCAATGAACATCAGCATCAGGCTGGTGCCAAAGATCAAAATAGATGTAGACAGGTTGGCAGGAGCAATCAGCAGGCAAATGATGGCAACCGGAACGATTATCGGCAGAAAACCTTTCTTGAAATCTTTAATAATATTTTGTTTACGCTAAGTTGCTGCTCATGTACATGAAAAAGGCAAGCTTGGCAAGGTCAGATGTCTGGAACGTCATATTGATCACCGGCAACTTGATCCACCTGCTACCGGCATTCAATTGCACACCAAACAATAAAGTATAAATCAGCAGAGGTATTGAGATGAGGAATAATACCAGGGCAACCCTTGAGTAAACTGCATAATTTATTCTATGCGCAAAATATATAATAATCAGGCCAAGAATGATGAATGCAAATTGTTTAAATAAATAACTTTCGGTGCTTTTACTCATCCTGTAAGCCAATGAACCTGTACTGCTGTAAACAAGCAATAAACCTGGCCAGGGTTAAAATTATCACGATGGCCCAGATGAATTTATCGCCTCTTGTTCTGCTCACAAGGTTATCTCCCATTCCCTTCAATGGAGACCAGGCAGCTTCTGCACTATCGAATAGCCAAATAATTGTTTTAATATGGATTTTACATCTGCCATTTTTATTACCCTGGCTGCTATTAAACATCCACTTCATTTATTATAAGTTCTTTACTGCTTGTTTAAACTGCCTGCCCCTGTCTTCGTAATTTTTAAACAGGTCGAAGCTTGCACATGCCGGGCTTAGCAAACCACTTCACTTTTGTTTGAAAAATGAAATGCAGCCTGTGCCGCTTCAATTGGCATTTTCGGTATTTACGATCAGGGGAACAATATCACCAAATGCTTCATGTATCTTCCAAGTTATCGGTACCCATACAAACGATGGCTTTTACTTTTCCCTAACCAGTTCTTTCAGTAAATTGTAGTCGTTCCCTTTATCCACGCCACCCAATATCAGTATTACAGGCTTTGTCATATCCAATGCAAACCAGTCTGTTTACATTGGTTGCCTTGCTGTCGTTGATGAATTCCACGCCTTAATATTTGCAACATGTTCCATACGGTGTTCCAGGGCTTCAAAATGTTTGCAAGGCTTCCTTATCTTTCTTTTCCTGATATCTACGGCTGCTGCTGCCATGCTTGCTGCCATGCTGTTGTATTGGTTGTGTTTTCCTTTAATAGCGAAAGTCTTCTACACTCATCTGCATTTCTTCGCCCTTCCATTTAAGATGCATTTTAGCATTTGTCAGGTAGGCTCCTTGTGGCAGTTCTTTACTCATGGTAATGGGCGCTTTGGTTGAGTTTATGGGATAGTTAGTTAAATATTTCATGGTGGTTTCATCATCCAGGTTGTAAATGAATACATCACCCGGTTGCTGGTTTGCGGTAATTCTGAATTTGCTTTTACATAATTTTCCAGTTTATAATCATACCTGTCAAGATGATCCTCGGTTATGTTAGT
>JADJDJ010000006.1 GCA_016702745.1 Chitinophagaceae bacterium | reverse complement strand
TCTTCACCTGTTCATCAATCACCGGCTTAAATGATTCATCGGCGCTGATACGGATCGTACCCTTGAATGCATTATCCGGGAGTTCATTCCGCTGGTCCTCGAATGACTTGCAGGAAAAAATACCGGCTGTCAGCAACAGAGGAAGAACGAACCATCGTTTGGTAAAATCCGGCAGTAAGCTCTTCATCTGAAATAATTTTTTTTATACCCTCTGTAGATGCGCCAGCTGCCATATACCACACAGATTCCACCGAATAATTTTTCCAGCGTATCCGGTGCTCCCAACCGATCATTCAGCGGGAAATTGCCCAGTTGACTGCGAAACAGGAAGAACAAACCCACGACCAGGATCAGCAGCCCCATCCCGTAGTCCATCAGCGACTTCATCTGGGCTACCTGCTTTCGCCTCTTCCTTTCGTATTCTTCAAACATGTACCAGTTTTTAAATTCCCTTTCCAGGGATATCCGTCTGAAAAATCATCCCTGGCGCTGGGCCAGGGACGTTTAAAACGGGAAAATATTGAAATTTTGTTATTCGGTTCCCAAAAATGTTACCGGGATCATAAAGCTTACAGGAACGTTGATTCCGTTCTGAAAAGCAGGTGTCCAACGGGGCATTTTCTTACATACCCGCAGTACTTCGTTATCATATTCCTTTCCCCCACTTTCCATGATCTCGAAATCAAGCACAGAACCATCAGCTTCTACCCGGAACCTGACTTTCACCAGCTTTTTGGCTCCGCTTTCCAAATCATCCGGGGTACGGAGATTATTCGCCAGGTAACGGTGCAAAGCCTGCAGACCGCCCGGAAATTCAGCGCCTTTTTCCACGGCTTCAAAGTTTACGGGTTTTTCGCCGGGGTTAGGACCACTGTTGCCATGTCCGTTAGTGATTGTTTCAGGAACTTTCACAATCGCTTCTGCCGGTTTACCTGCAATATCGGTTTCCCCGATTTCTTTATCCTTCAGTGACTCGACCGAATTCACGGTAGTTTTTACCAGCTCATCTTTTTTAATATCAAACTGGTTTACATATTTCGCTTTGGCTGTTGGAACCGTTTTCTTTTGCTCTTTGGGTTTTACAGCAACAATTTTTTCTTTGGGTAGCTCCGTTTTTTTCGGTTGCAGTACCAGTTCCCTGATCAGCATTTCTTCCCGAACCGGTTGTTTGGTCAGTTGTTTTTCCTCAGGACCATTCACAGCAGTGAGCAGCAGCAGGACAGCCATTGACAAGCCCCCTCCCAATGCGATCAGGAGCCGCTGAGAATAATTTCTTCTTAATGCATAAGCGCCATAATCTTTGTTACGGTGCTCGAAGAGAATATCGAGCAGATCGGCTTTTAAAATTTCATGCTGTTTCATGGTACGTTATTTATAAATCAGATGCAGCAGGCAGTGGATTCCACAGTCTTTTAGCGGCTTGAGATAATTCTTAATATTTTCTTTTGAATATACATTTTAGCTGACCTTTGCGCCCATGAAGATTTTGATGGTATGTCTGGGGAATATCTGCCGCAGTCCATTGGCAGAAGGGATCCTGCAGGACAAAGCTTTTAAGGCAGGTTTAACATGGAGTATCGAAAGTGCGGGTACGAATCATTATCATACCGGGGAAGCGCCGCATCCATTGTCGCAAAAAGTTGCAAGGTTGAACGGTATTGATATCAGTCAGCAGCGGGCCCGGCGGTTTGTAGCCAACGATTTCGCTGTATACGATAAAATCTATGCGCTGGCGGGAGATGTGATGGATGAAATCAAACGCATTGCCCGACATCAGTTTGATCCTGCCAAGGTTGATTTGCTGATGAATGAATTGTACCCGGGTAAGGATATGGATGTACCGGATCCCTGGTACGGACCAGAGCCGGGATACCATGAAGTATACAAGCTGATCGATGCAGCCTGTGAAGCCATTATTGCCAAAGTGAATACGCACTCAAAAAGTTTATAAATTACATTGATGACTAAACCAACCTTACCTCAGGGAACAAGAGATTTCGGACCAGCCGTGGTGCGCAAGAGGAGTTATATCCTGCAAACGATCCGTACAGTATTTGAACTCTACGGTTTTCAGCCATTGGAAACACCGGCCATGGAGAACCTGGAAACACTGATGGGTAAATACGGTGAAGAAGGCGACAAACTGATTTTTAAAATACTGAACAACGGTCTTGATAATAAAGACAAGGAAGCACAGATCAGAACTGATTTTGAAAAAGTACTGGAAGGTAAAAATGTAAAAGGCATTACAGAAAGGGCATTGAAATATGATCTCACCATTCCCTTTGCCCGGTACGTGGCCATGAATCATGCCCAGCTCAGTTTTCCTTTTAAAAGATACCAGGTGCAGCCGGTCTGGAGGGCCGATCGCCCACAAAAAGGCCGTTACCGCGAATTTTACCAGTGTGATGCGGATGTGGTGGGCAGTCGTTCTCTGCTCAATGAAACCGAACTGGCCCTGATTTATCATGAAGTATTTAACCGGTTGGGATTAACCGGTTATGACCTGCGGATCAATCACCGGCAGGTATTGGCGGCACTGTCCGAAGTATGTGGCGGTGCCGGTCAGTTAACGAATATCACGGTGGCCATTGCCAAGCTCGATAAAATTGGCATTGAGAAAGTAAAAGAGGAACTGTCTGCAAGAGGATTAACGACTGATCAGGTCAGCATCATTGAACAATACCTCGGTATTAAAGGCAGCAATGAAGAAATTTTGTCCGGACTGGAAAAAATTGTTGGTCATACAGAAGCTGGGAAAACAGGTATTGATGAAATGAGAACAGTGCTGGAACAGCTGAAAGATCAACAGCTAAACATTCAAACTGATCCTACGCTGGCACGTGGCTTGAATTATTATACCGGTCTCATTTTTGAAGCCAAGGCACCGGCTACTGTGAGCATTGGCAGTATCGGTGGCGGGGGGCGTTATGATGATCTGACTGGTTTATTCGGGGTAAAGGATATTCCTGGAGTGGGTATTTCATTTGGGGTGGACCGGATTTATGATGTGCTGGAAGAATTGCAGTTATTTCCGAAGGATTTGCAGATCAGCACCCGTGTTTTATTCTTTAACCTGGGAGCCGCTGAAAGTAAAAAAGCATTCGAGCTGGCACAGTTGTTACGTGCAAAGGGTATCAGTGCGGAGTTGTATCATGAGGCCACTAAGTTTGACAAGCAATTCAAATATGCGGAGAAAAAGAATATTCCTTATGTGATTATTATCGGGGAGAAGGAATTGCAAAACAACAATTGTAATATCAAGAATTTGCTCACCGGAATTCAAGAAACAGTTAGGAACACTGCTCTCATTCAATTTCCTTTTAAATAAAAAGCGGTTGCAAAAATTGCAACCGCTTCTGAATCAAATCAAAATCTATTATGGGTTTTGAACTGTGTTCGGGTTAGCCTGTATTTCAGAAATTGGGAGAACAAATTCCCATAAATTTCCGCCAGCTGCAATAAACATAGTTCCACCTCCGGATGCAGGTACATAATTTGGAACAGCATTTCTATCCATTGGTAAATCCAGTCTCTTCAGATCAAAAAACCTGAATCCTTCTCCCCAAAATTCCACGCGACGCTGAATCAGAATTTCATCGATCAAAGCCTGACCGCTATTGGTGCTCAATACATAATTCGGGTTTCTGTTCTTGGCTAATGTAAATAATGCTTGTCTGGCTTCTGCTTCTTTTCCGGGTGTATTCGCATAGGCTTCAGCCATGATGAGATACATCTCAGCCAGGCGGATATACGGCACATCTCCAATTGTAGGAAGCGCTCTGGTTTTAAACTTCCGGCTCATGTAAGGAGATCTGGAATAGTTTGATGCCGGCAGGGGGAAATTAGTCGTATTTGGGCTTGGTTCCCACATTCCTTTTCTAACATCCGTAGCAGCAATTTGATTATATAAAGCTGAATTGATCCGTTTGGGTGTTCCCCGGATATAAGTAGTGTTTCCATCCCATGAAATTTGACCGAAAAAGGAACCAAATGTATCTCCCTGGTCGTCCTGAACATAACAACCCCAAATCCATTCCGGATTGGAAAGATCATTGAAACCTGCCTGATACTGTACATTACTCATTAATGAGGAGCCGCCCATATCCACTACTTGTTTTGCAAATGCCGCAGCATTTACATAATCCTGCATTGTTAAGGCCACTCTGGCTCTGATGGCTAAAGCAGCTCTGAGTGACAAATGAGATTTTGTTTGAGGTCCGGTAGGAGGAGCTGAAGCAGTGCCAAATAATGTAATGGCATCAGCCAGATCCTTTTTTATTTGAGTATAAACTTCTTCTACTGTAGACCGGGGAAGTTGAGTTTGTGTGGCTGACAAAGGCATTGAAACTCCCAACTGATTATTGGGTACCGAACTTCCATTATATCGCTTTGCATAAATCTGAACCAGGTTAAAATAAGACCAGGCCCGCATAGCCAAAGCTTCTGCCTTTAAACGCTTTTTGTCAGCATCAGTTCCTGTAGCATTATCGATATTATCGATAATTCCATTTGCATTTCCTATACACCTGTAATATAACCGGAATGGATACTCTACATAAAGATAGCTGGCATTTCGGTGATTAACCCATCCTCCGGTTCCATTTCCCGGGCTATACCAGTTGGCTACCGCCTGGTGTACATCTTCTCCCATAAAATCAAGCATGAGCATCACTCCGCCCTGTCCGGGTTGGTTTTGAGCGCTATATCTTGAATAGAGGTAACGATAAATACCGCTCATAACATTGGATGCATTGCCTGTGGTTGCGAAAATTGCACTTTCATCAACGCTTCCGGTTGGTCCTACATCAAAGAATTCCTTTTTACAGCCTGTGAACAGACTTAAAAAGGATGCAAGAATGAATATCTTTTTCATAAATCTGTATTATAAGATTGAAAAAAAAATTAAAAAGTAAGGTTAATTCCGGCATTCAGGAGCCTGTTAGGCACATAAACCGGACTATTGGTTCCATTAAAGCTTTCTGCAGGGTTCATCCCTTTTCTCTTGGAAAATATATACAGGTTTTCACCCCCTACAAAAATCTTCGCCTGGTCAATACCCAGTTTGCCAAGCAAGGTTTTTGGCAAACTATATCCCAATGTTACATTCCTGAGATTCAAATAAGAAGCACTGATCAGGAATCTGTCTGATTGGGAGTTGAATTGTCCGGTTCTGTTGATATCAAGTCTCGGTATATCTGTAATATCCCCGGGAGCTTTCCATGCACGAAGGTTATCAGTATGTAGTGCGCCACCATAACTAACGCCCATAAGTCCTACATAGTTGCCATCATAAAATTTTCCTCCCACCTGATAATTTAACAGGAATGATAATGAAATACCTTTCACGGAGAAGGTACTGGTTACAGAGCCGAAAAATTTAGGTATTGCCGTCCCGGCATAATCAAATGCCGCAAAAGTCGGGTTAAACGTTACAGTATCACCCTTTATTACACGATAATCTGAAGTCGTTCCAGGTGCAGCATAAAAAAGGCCACTACCGTCTGACGGATCAACACCATACCACCTTCTCAGGTAAAATGCGAAAATATCTTTGCCTTGTTCTAGTCTTTTTGTGCCACTGGTAATGGGATTACCTCCCGGCAATTTTGAAATTTTATTCTTAAGACTGGTAAAATTGATCTGGATATCCCAGTTAATTTTCTGTGTTTTAATAATGTCTGTATTTAATTGAATCTCGACACCTTTATTTGACATTGCTCCGATATTCTGAGTTCTTGTGGTAACGGGAGCAGAAAGGCCTTGTGGCACATCAAATAAAAGTTCCGAAGATCCTCTGTCAAAATATTCCACAGACCCGGAAACTCTGTTATTGAACATACTGAATTCAAGCCCAACATTAAAAGTTTTATTGACTTCCCATGTTAATTCAGGTGTGGGAACACTGGAGGCCAATGCTCCTGGCTCACTGGCATTATTCCAGCCTAAACCATACAGCGCCTGAAATGCATAATAAGAATCCAAAGCGTCATTTCCTACTGTTCCATAAGACAATCTCATCTTCAGGTCATTCAGCCATTTAATATCTGACATAAAAGACTCACGCATTACAGACCAGGAAATACCTGCCGAGTAAAAATTACCCCAACGGCTTTCCGGTGAGAAACGGGAAGACGCATCCCTTCTATAGGAAAGATCAATAAAATACTTATTATCAAATCCATAATTAAACCTGGTGAAATATCCTTCTCTTCTTAACCTGTTTAATTCCCCGTTTACATTATTTAATGTCACAAAATTTGCGAGCTCAATATTGCCATCCAGATTCATGGCCCTTCTGGATCCACTAAAAGTTTCGTCAATATTTTTCTGGGATTCATGACCCAGTAAAACTGTTACTTCATGACGACCAAACTTTTGGTTATAGTTCAATAATTCATTTAATGAAATAGTTCTGAACTCATTCGAATTTCTTGAAGAAGTACCCCCGGCTGTAACACCATCACCTACAGTACGGTTCTGATAACTAAGGCTTCTGAAATTATTAAGGTCTATCCCCACGTTGGTTGTGAAAGTAAAATGACGAAGAAATTTAGCTTCCACAAATGTTCTGGCAACCAGGCTATTTCTGGCTTCACTACGCTCGTTTAATAGTGTCTCATATATTACGTGACGGCCCGGAGACGCACCGGAAGGTCTGTTGACAGCTCCGGGATGCTGACCATAATCATACCAATGTTCACCCAATGAATTCAGGATCGGAGCGCCTGTTGATGTATAGGCACGAACCGGGAAAATAGGTCCCATCCCCCTGGCAAATACAAATGGATTAATAAAGGTATTTGAACCATCTCCCGCAGCCTGGTTAGAACTAACAATGGCAGCAGTCAGGTTTACACCTGTTCTTAACCAGTCTTTTACCTGACTATTCAAAGCCAGCCTTCCGTTGATCCGCTGAAAATCTGATTTGATTACAAACCCGTTGTCTTTCAGATAATTTAACGAAAAATAATAATCAGATTTTCCGGCTTTTGACGAAACATTGAAACCCACTTCGCTGCGCATACCATTTCTTTCCAATGGGCTATACCAGTCAAAATCATCATAAAGCAATGATGCATTGGGATTCATGACTCCATTAATATCAACCAATTGATTACCGGCAACATTAAAGGGGTTATAAATCAATTGTGCAGCAATACCATTTGTAGCATTTTGAGCTGCTACAGCTGAAGTTTGTCCGGTACCACTGGTTGGAAACATAAGGCCATGTTTCATCGCCTGCCACATAAGCGGGAAGTATTGTATGGTATTTACTTTTTCATATTCTTCAATGCCCCTGCTGGACACACCGGTATTAACAAATAGATTAAACTTGGGAATGCCTGCTTTTCCCTTTTTCGTTGTAATTACCACCACGCCATTGGCAGCTCTTGCTCCATATAAAGCAGTCGATGAAGCATCTTTTAAAAGGGTAATACTCTCAATATCATTCGTATTCAAATCACCAATATACCCTCCATAAGGAAAACCATCCACAACATATAAAGGAGCGGAACTGGCATTAATGGACCCAAATCCACGGATTCTTAAAGCAGCAGAACTTCCAGGCTGGCCATTTCCTGAAGTTGCGGAAATTCCGGGAGCGGCACCGGCAAGAGCCTGGGAGATGTTAGTTGTCAGGCGATCCTGAAGCTGTGCTGAACCAATCTTGGAAACTGATCCGGTTATAGACTCCCTTTTTTGGGTGCCATAAGCAACAACCACCACTTCATCCATACTTTTTGTGGCAGTAGTCAAAGTAACCGAAACATTCCCGTCACGATCAATAGCGGCTTCCCGAGTCGCCATATCAACCGAAGAAAATACCAGCACTTTACCATTCGCCGGAACAAGCAAAGAATATGTTCCGTCCTCTTTGGTAACCGTACCGGCGTTAGTCCCCTTCACTTGAATTGAAACATTGGCAAGTGGATTGCCTTTGTCATCTGTCACCTTTCCGGTAACAGTTCGCTGGGCTAATGCGGTTGCGCATAAAAAGAATACACCCAGCAATAAAGAAAAAATTTTCTTCATGCAGTTAGTTTTAAGCAGTTAAAAAATAGGCAAATAAGACAATAACGCAGCTAACAATCCCCTTGCAGAATTGTTTAAAAAGAATCAGTGCCTTATTTATCCAGACAAAAAGCCAAAAGAATAAGCTGCGCAAAAATAGGTTGAGATTTAAAAAGCCGGTCATTTTGTTATGACCGGCGTAATTTTTTTAAAATAAGCTGATAATCAGTGCTATTGCCTGAAAAAATAACAGATATTATAATCTTTTAATTCGTCATGAAATTGTAAAAAAACAGCAGCGTCCTGCTTTGTTCCTTCCATATCCACATCCTGCACCTGCACGCGCATCATTTTTACTTTTCCATCTTCTGCACGTTTAAAGGTCGCAGTGCCACCATAGGCAACAATTTCAAATACATCTTTATTATCTGTTTTGCGGAGTTCGGTATTTCCCATCACCGAAGTAGCGGTTAAAATTCCATTTTCCACGACTACGCCAATTTCACTTACCGGACTTCCATCAGGGAATTTGTATTTGCCGGTATAATCTGAAAGTGAATCGGTCTGGGCCTGTGATACAAGGCTGGATATTACAATCATGCAAGCAAAGAAAAACTGTTTCATATGTGTGGTTTTTGAGACTAACGATTAGAGAATAATAAAGGTTACAAATATCTGTCAATTTACATTTTTTCGTACAAAACCGCTGCCCCTTGTCCTACCCCCACGCACATGGTGGCCAATCCGTACTTCACCCCGGACCGGAACATTTCATGCAGCAGTGTGGCAGAAATCCGCACCCCACTGCAACCCAGGGGATGTCCAAGCGCAATCGCACCACCATTTACATTTACTTTGGAGGGATCCAGCCCCAGTTCCCGGATACAGGCCAGGGATTGAGAAGCAAAAGCTTCATTGAGTTCTATCAGCCCGATATCCGCCAGGTTCAAACCAGATCGTTTTAAAATTTTTTCGGTGGCAGGCACAGGTCCGATACCCATGATGGCAGGATCCACTCCCGCTACAGCCATTGACAGCACCCTGGCCATGGGTTGTAAATCATATTTTTTTACCGCTTCTTCACTGGCCAGCAGCATAGCGGCTGCCCCATCATTGATTCCGGAAGAATTGCCTGCTGTTACGGTACCTTCTTTTTTAAAAGCGGGTTGGAGTGATGCCAGCTTCTCCAGAGAAGTTTCTCTTGGATGTTCATCCTGGGTGATCCAGCTGACCATTCCCTTTTGTACTTTTTCAACCGGTGCGATCTCATCTGCCCATTTATCGGCTGCTTTAGCTGCGGCATATTTCTGTTGGGAGGCCAGGGCAAAAGCGTCCTGATCTTCTCTTGATATTTTCCATTGACTGGCTACATTTTCTGCGGTTTCCCCCATAGTATAAGGATGATACATCGCAGCCAGTTCCCGGTTAATAAAACGCCAGCCCATGGTGGTATCAAAAAGTTCGGCATTACGGCCAAAGGCTTCTGCATTCTTGCCCATTACAAATGGTGCCCGGCTCATGCTTTCCACCCCGCTGGCAATAATCAATTCAGCATCTCCGCAGGCAATTTGTCTGGCCCCATCCATAATGGCCTGTAAACCGGAAGCACAGAGTCTGTTCACCGTGGTACCCGCCACCGTAACCGGAAGACCGGCCAGCAGGGCAGCCATTCTCGCTACATTGCGGTTATCCTCCCCTGCCTGATTGGCGGCACCGGCAATTACATCTTCTATGGCATTACTATCAACGGTTTCGTTCCGCTGCATCAGGGTTTTGATCACCAGGGCCAGCAGGTCATCGGGCCGGACACCGGCAAGTACCCCGCCATATTTACCGATGGGAGTCCTAATGGCATCAATTATATATACAGGCTTCATATACGGGCTTTGCCACAAATATCCGGGAATTCATAATAATCCCCTGCTCCCGTCTATCTTTGCCCTGGATGAAAAAGACAATCAGGAATATCAGGCATCTCACGTTTAACGAACTGGAGCAGTATTTTGAAGAAATCGGCGAGAAAAAATTCAGGGTTCAGCAGGTCTGGGAATGGCTTTGGCAGAAGCATGCCATGAGTTTTGCAGCGATGACGAACCTGAGCAAGGAGCTCCGGCAAAAACTGGGAGAGCATTTTACCCTGCCATCTCTTACTATTGATGCCACCCAGTATTCGGAAGACGGCACCATCAAATCCCGGTTCAAAACCCACGATGGCCACCTGATTGAAGGGGTATTGATTCCCACCACGGCCCGCTTTACGGCCTGTGTATCCTCACAAATAGGCTGTTCCCTCAGTTGTAAATTCTGTGCCACCGGTTATATAGATAGAAAAAGAAATCTTGATTTTGATGAGATTTATGATGAAGTGGTATTGATCAACCAGCAATGTGAGGCCACCCACCATAAGAAACTCAGCAATATTGTATTCATGGGAATGGGAGAGCCCCTGCTGAATTACAAAAATGTACTGAAGTCCATTGAAAGAATCACCGCGCCGGACGGACTGGCCATGAGTCCGAAAAGAATCACCGTCTCTACCGCTGGTGTGGCCAAGGCCATTCGTCAGCTGGGAGATAATAAAGTAAAATTCAAACTGGCACTTTCCCTGCATGCCGCCACGGATGCCAAGCGGCATGAGATCATGCCGATTAATGATACCAATAATATCAAGTCGCTGGTGGAAGCCCTCAATTATTTTTACAAACAGACCGGCAACGAGATCACATTTGAATATATCCTCTTCAAAAATTTCAACGATAGTTTACAGGATGCCGATGACCTGATTAAAGTGTACCGCCAGGTACCGGCCGATCTGGTGAATATCATCGAATACAATCCCATCGATTTTGCCCGCTTTGAAAAACCTGAGGAAGAAAAAGTGCAGGCTTTGCTACCTGCATGCCGGAAAGACACTGCGGGTGCAATAAGCTACGGCGTATAAATCCGCCTTCGCCGTTCCCGTGGTAAGGATATTGATGCTGCCTGCGGGCAACTCGCTAATAAATAATTGCTGCTTCGGTTATTCACGTGGTTAAGTCTTCCTTACCGGGCAGACCCAAACCAGCTATCCTGATTTCCGGCCATTTACGAAGAAATTCCTAGTTCCCGTTAAACCTTGACGAAAAGAAGGGGTCTGTATTAGCGTTCACAAATATTTATAACGGCCCTGCCGAAGGTTTAGCAGAACCAGCGGCGTCCAAACTAAAAGAAAAAACCATGAAAAAAATACTGGCTACCGCTCTGGCACTGTCTGTTGTGTTTGCAACCCGTGCCCAGGAAATCCCCGAACGCAAACATGATGGTTACAAACCGCATGGCGAAAAAGGCATGCACCATCGTCGTCCCGGCGGAATGGACTTCAAACAACTGAACCTGACGGATGCGCAAAAGGAACAAATGAAGACGCAGAAGGAAAGTTTCCGTAAACAAATGGATGAGCTCAAGAAAAATGATAACATCACGGTAAAAGAATGGAAAACCAGGATGGAGAACCTGCGCAAAGAGCAGAAATCCGGTATGGAAAAAATCCTGACTGATGATCAGAAAAAGCAGCTGGAAAAAATGAAAGCAGATCAGCATTCCAAAATGGAAGGCAGAAGGAAGCAGGGGGCTGAAAGAATGAAACAGCACCTGGGACTGACTGATGAACAATCATCCAAACTGCAACAAAGCAGAAAAGAAACCGGAGATAAAATAAAATCCATCCGTGAAAACAAATCACTTTCTGATGAAAAGAAAAGAGAAGAAATGAAAGAAGTGATGAAAAAACAAAAAGATCAGCTGAAGTCAGTACTCACTGAAGAACAACTTCAAAAAATGAAAGAGCAAAGACATCATGGCCCGCATAAAGGCGGAAAAAAACCGGATATGTCTAAAGAAACAATCTAAAAGTATAAGAAGAAACCCGGATAAAGGCCCGCTAATGATTTAGCGGGCTTTTTCTTGCGCATATATGTTTACGAAAAGAATAAAGAGGTTGATATAAAGCCATTATGCATCAGAAATGCTGTAAATAGCAGCAGGGATTAAATTTCGTTATCTTTGCCGCTCACCTGTTGTAAAACAGCAAATACATCATGAAAAAGAAAGCCTCCAACAACTTCAGTAAGTTCAGTACCCGCAAAAGCAATGCGGCCATCAAGGAACAGTTCAAACAGGAAAAAAGAAAGATCAAGAAGGAAAGAGAAGAGTACTTCGAGAAAAAGAAAGCGGAAACCCGTTCCCGCACAACCACTAATGTCAACCAGCAGGAAAGGGCCAAAGGACAGGCAGCTGCCCCGGTGGCCCATGCCCGGAAAATTGATTCTGGCACCATGCCCCTGAATAAATTTATTGCCCATTCAGGTATTGCTGCCAGAAGAGAAGCAGCTGAGATCGTGAAAAAAGGATTGGTGAAAGTAAATGGCGAAGTGGTTACCGAACCCGGACATAAAGTTTCTGCCAGTGATGATATCAGGGTAAATGGCAAGAAAGCCTATATCGCCAAAAACCTGGTGTATATCCTGCTCAATAAGCCCAAAGATTTTATTACTACTACCGATGATCCGCAGGGAAGAAAAACTGTGCTTGATATCATCCGTAATGCCACACCGGAGCGGGTGTACCCGGTAGGCCGCCTCGACAGAAATACATCGGGCGTACTCTTATTTACCAATGACGGTGAACTGGCCCAGAAATTAACTCATCCCAGCAACGAAGTCAAGAAAGTATACCATGTAACCCTGAATAAACCTTTGGAAAAAGACCATTTTGATACCATCCTCAATGGTGTGGTGCTTGAAGATGGTCCGGCCAAAGTGGACGTACTGGCCTGGGCCGATGCCAAGAACCGGACACAGGTAGGTGTAGAGATTCATAGTGGAAGGAACCGGATTGTGCGCCGGATCTTTGAGCACATGGGCTATGATGTCAGAAACCTGGACCGCGTTGTGTTTGCCGGACTGACAAAGAAAAATGTGGATCGTGGCAAATGGCGTTTCCTCACCGAAAAAGAAGTGCGAGACCTCAAACACTTCGGGAAAGGTAAGTAACCACAAAAAAAAGTAGTTATTAGTGAATTGGTGGCAAAAATTAATTCGTTGACATGTCGCCACGAATTCACGAAAAATAAATTAGTGAATTAGTGGCAAATTAATTCGCGGATAGATCGCCACGAATTCACGAAAAAAAATAATGAAAGTGTGGCAGTAATATTTCGCAGCACTCTTTTCCGGACATTCACAGAAAATTAATTAGTGAATTAGTGGCAAAAATTAATTCGCGGAAAGTCTCGCCACGAATTCACAAAATGATATTCAATAGCAAATGAAGCTTGACAATTACATCATTCAGGAAAATGAAGACTGGGTAGCCATCAATAAACCTTCGGGGCTCCTGTCGATCCCGGACCGGGAAGGAAAGGAAATATCTTTAAAGATCTTACTCAAAGAAAAATATGGTAACATCTTTACCGTGCATCGGCTGGATAAGGACACCAGTGGCCTGATCATTTTTGCAAAGAAAGAAACCGCACATAAGTTTTTGTCGCAGCAGTTTGAGGCCAGGCAAACCCGGAAAATTTATCAGGGGCTGGTCATAGGAGTTCCACCTGAAGAAGAAGGCAGTATTGATTCGCCGATTGCAGAACATCCGGCACAGAATGGTACGATGATCGTTCACCGGAAAGGAAAAGAAGCCCTGACAGATTATAAGCTGTTGGAATCATTTGGTATCTATTCACTCCTGCAATTCCGTATCCATACCGGCCGGACGCATCAGATCAGGGTACACCTAAAAGATATCGGGCATCCGATCGTATGTGACCCCTTGTACGGGGATGGCAAGACGATATTGGTGTCTTCCCTCAAATCAAAATTTAAATTGTCGAAGGATGTGGAAGAAGAAAGACCGATCCTCGGCAGACTCGCCCTACACGCTTTTCAGTTGAATTTTACAGGAATGGATGGAGAGATGGTGGCCATTGAAGCACCCTTACCAAAAGATATGCGGGCCACGCTCCAGCAATTACAAAAGCGAAAAAAGAAATAGGATCAGCACTGGTCGAGTGCCTGGCGGATATCAGCCAGGATATCATCTATATGTTCCAGTCCTACAGAAATTCGGATCAACCCGGGTGTGATTCCCACTTCCTGTCTTTCCGCTTCTGATAATTTGGAGTGCGTGGTACTGGCCGGATGAGAAGCAATACTTCGGCTATCACCCAGGTTATTGGTCATCGAAAGTATCTGCAGGGCATCCAGGAATTTTCTGCCACTTTCAACACCTCCCTTTAATTCAAAAGTGACAATCCCTCCCCCATTGCTCATTTGCTTTTTAGCAACAGCATATTGGGGATGTGATTCCAGATAGGGATATTTTACCCGGCTGATCTGCGGATGATCCTGTAAGGCGCGGGCTAATGATAAAGCATTCTCTGCATGACGATCCATCCGTACATACAATGTTTCCAGGCTCTTGCTGAGCACCCAGGCATTGAATGGACTCATGGATGGACCGGTATTGCGGATGAAGAGATACATTTCTTTGATCAGTTCCTTTTTACCTACCACCACACCTCCTAAAACCCTTCCCTGTCCGTCGATAAATTTTGTAGCGGAATGCAGGACCAGGTCGGCCCCGAATTGAATCGGTTGTTGTACAGCCGGAGTGGCAAAACAATTATCCACTACCAGCAGGATATTATTTTTTTACAAATAGCCGATAGCGCTTCGATATCAATGATATCCAGACCCGGATTGGAAGGCGTTTCAACATAGAGCATTTTAGTATTGGGTCTGATAAGATCAGTGATCTGCCCGGGATTACTCATGTTGAAATAGGAATATTCAATTCCCCATTTCGGCATATACTTGGTTAAGATGGTATGGGTAGATCCAAATACGGCAGAAGCAGAAATGATATGATCTCCCTTACTGAGAAAGGTCATAAAAGTGGCAAAGACGGCGGCCATTCCTGTTCCGGTTGCCACCCCATCTTCTGCTCCTTCGAGTGAGGCAATCTTCTCAATAAACTCATCTACCGTTGGATTGGAAAAACGGGTGTATATATTTACATCCAGGCTATCATCCGCAAAAGCGGCGGCCATATCCGCAGCAGAATCATAGGTAAAGCTGCTGGTGAGAAATAGCGGTGTGGAATGTTCTTTTTCATCAGTTCTTTTTGTCTGGATCCTGACCGCACGGGTCTGTGGTTTCCTTTCACTCATGTATATACATTTGGGGTAAAGATACAGCAGCGGGTTGCATCCATTAAATCACTTTCAATAAAATTCTCAGGCTCCAGATAATAACGAGGATACCAAGTAGGATGAAGGCTGTTTTACGAGGCATTTTACCTGCCAGTTTTGCTGCAAGAGGTGCGGCTACCACCCCCCCGATAATCAGGGCAAGTATGACCTGCCAGTGACTCACACCAAGTAAAGTAAAGAATGTAAATGCGCTGGTAAAAGTGACAAAAAATTCGGTTAGACTCACGGATCCGATAACATATTTAGGGTTTCTGCCTCTGTTAATAAGTGTGGTTGTTACTAAAGGCCCCCAGCCACCACCACCAAAAGAATCCACAAATCCACCTGCCCCGGCCAATACACTGTAATGCCTGAATTTTTTTGGACGCCCGGGTTTTCTAAAAGCATTAACCAGGAATTTGATACCCAAAAATAATGTGTAAGCTGCCAGTACGATACGAAGCCAGTCCGAATTCGCATTACCAAGCCAGGTAAGCAGTAATGCACCTGCTGCCGCACCAATCACCCCAGGTATAACCAGTGCTTTAAATAATTTTTTATTGACGTTACCAAATTTATAATGACTATAGCCAGACGCCGCACTGGAAAATACTTCGGCTGTATGTATACTTCCGCTAATGGCAGCAGGGCTTATCCCTGATGATAATAAAACCGTAGCACTGGTTACCCCATAGCCCATGCCCAGTGACCCATCTACCAGCTGTGCCAGGAATCCCGCCAGCAACATCCAGTGAAAATTTGGATCCAGTGTCTGGTACCAGGCAATGGTATCATTGGCCATTTCCCGGAAAGGGATATAAGAAAAAATAAAATGGCCAATTAACATTAATGCAAATGCAATCAGCAAGTAGGTAGCAATTTTTTTCCATTTTCGTTCATTACCTGCAACTTCATTTTCCACCAATATCCTTGTGCGTGCATTCGGCTTTTTAACTTTGGATTCAAAATTCACATTAAGCCTGCTCCTTACGATATGCAGATTGCTGATTACTTCATCAAGTTCAGCAGGCATCGCTTTATCCAGTACTTCTTTTATCCTTTTGGCTGAGGTTGGTGATTTCCCATTAGTCGATATCGCAATCTTCAGGTTTCCTTTCTGAACAATACTTCCAAGATAAAAATCACATAAGTCAGGAGTATCAGCCACATTTACTAACACCGCTTTTTCACTGGCCTGCAACCTGATTTCCTGATGTAAAAGCGGATTATCTGTTGCCAGAATAATGAGGTCCTTTTGTTCAAGATCAGAAGTACGGAATTCTCTTTCTTCAAGATGACAAAAAGGATGCTCAACGGCCAATTGATGAATAGCGGGCAGTATAGAGGGAGCCACCACCGTAACTCTTGCCTCCGGAGAATTGCCCAAAATGGATTGTAGTTTATGAAGACCAACATTCCCTCCCCCCACCAATAAGAGGCTCAGTTTCTCCAGCTTAAGAAAAACAGGGTAAAGATTATTTGTTGTTATGGGCTCTTCAGTTAGCATGAAGCCTGATTATTTTTTGGTATTTAACAGCTAAAACTTGCTGTGATCCTTCCTGCTCCACGATACCTGCTGATGAATGGTACTTGCCAGTTCAATCACAGCCATCGGTCTGGCCGTATCTTTACAATTAGTTTCATGGGGTACGGCCTGATTATTTGATCAGCACCGCGGCTACGGTACTGTTACTTGTTTCATCAATCAATATAGCACTGCCGGTAGCGCTGAGTTTTGTATAAGGATCATATACCAGTGGTGAAGCCGTTTTGATCACTGCTTTTACCACTTCATTCAACCTTACATTTCCTTCCACTGGTTGTTGCTGGAGACTGTTGACATCCAGTTTATATTCCACATTCCGGACTACGGCTTTTACCAGTCTGCTATTATGTTGCAGCAGGTATTTATTCCCGGGTATCAGGGGCTTTTCATCCAGCCAGCAAAGCAGTACTTCCAGTTCATTACTCAGCAGGGGCAGGTTATCTGTTTTTACAATACTATCTCCCCGGCTGATATCAATATCTTCCGTTAAACGAATCACTCCGCTTTGGGGAGCAAATAATTCATCCACTTCTTTTCCTGCTTTTTCTACCGCAGCAATGGTGGTATCAATTCCCTGGGGCAGGATGCGTACCTTATCTCCTTTGCGATAAATACCGCTGATCACTTTACCGGCATAGCCTCTGTAATCATGAAGTGCTTCCGTTTGCGGTCGGATCACAAACTGTACCTGGAACCTGGGATCATCGAGGTTGATATCATTACCGGTTTCCACTTCTTCCAGAAATTCCAGCAAAGGTTTGCCTTCGAACCAGGTAATGGCCGTTGATTTCTCAACGATATTATCGCCATTGAGGGCGCTGATGGGGATATAGGTCACCTGGCGAAGTCCCAGTTGTTTAGCCACTTCGGCATAATCAATCACGATATTATTAAATACATCCTGTGAGTAATCCACCAGGTCCATTTTATTCACGGCTACCACCACATTTGGTATTCTTAACAGTGAGGCAATAATGGAATGGCGGCGGGTTTGTTCCACCACACCCAAACGGGCATCAATCAGGATGATGATCAGACTGGCATTGGAAGCACCGGTGATCATGTTGCGGGTGTATTGCACATGACCGGGAGCATCGGCAATAATGAATTTTCTTTTGGGTGTGGTGAAGTAACGATAGGCCACATCAATAGTGATCCCCTGCTCTCTTTCCGCTCTTAACCCATCGGTGAGCAAGGCCAGATCCACTTCACCATTGGCTTTGTTCCTGGTTGATTTCTCCAATGCCTCAAGCTGATCAATCAGAATATTCTTGCTATCATACAATAAACGGCCGATCAGGGTACTCTTCCCATCGTCCACACTACCAGCAGTTATAAATCTTAATAGGTCCATTTCACATTCAATTTTCAATTTTCAATTTCAGAAGTACCCGTTCTTCTTCCTGTCCTCCATCGCGGCTTCCGTTACTTTATCATCAATTCTTGTCTCTCCCCTTTCACTGATCCTTGTCGCGATAATTTCGCTGATCACTTCATCAAGATTGGCCGCTGTTGATTCCACAGCTGCGGTACAGGTCATATCTCCTACGGTCCGGTAACGAACCATCTTTGTCATCACCAGATCAGTATCATCTGGTTTTACAAATTCACTGGTGGCAACCAGTTGCCCTTCATGCAACACCACTTCCCTTTCATGCGCAAAATAGATGGAGGGCAAATCAATTTTTTCTTTTCGGATATAATTCCAGATATCCAGTTCGGTCCAGTTGCTGATGGGGAACACCCTTACATTTTCACCCTTGTGAATCCGGCCATTGAAAAGATTCCAGAGCTCCGGTCTTTGCAGTTTGGGATCCCATTGTCCGAATTCATCCCGCACGGAAAAAATTCTTTCCTTGGCCCTGGCTTTTTCTTCATCTCTTCTGGCTCCGCCAATACAGGCATCGAATTTGAATTCTTCAATGGTATCAAGCAGGGTATAGGTTTGCAACCAGTTGCGGCTGGGGAATTTTCCCTTGGGTTCGGTCAGACTTCTTTGTTTAATGGTATCCTCTACTTTGCGTACAACCAGGGTCGCACCAATAGATGCAGCCAATTGATCCCGGAAATCGAGGGCCTCAGGGAAATTATGTCCCGTGTCAATATGCACCAGTGGAAAAGGAATTTTTCCAGGTGCAAATGCTTTCTGTGCCAGGTGAACCAGGGTAATAGAATCTTTCCCCTCCACTGAACAACAGTGCCGGTCTTTCGAACTGAGCCGCAATTTCCCGGAAGATATGGATACTCTCCGCTTCCAGTTGCTCCAGGTAATCCAGATGATACTTACTCATACATTAATTCCTTCTATGATTGTGCAGCCTCCTGCTTCTTGTTTTCACCGGCATGCAGGCCACATTCTTTTTGTGAATTTTCCCACCACCAGCGTCCGGCCCTTGCTTCTTCTCCGGACTCAATAGCTCTTGTACAAGGTGCACAACCGATACTGATAAAGCCCTGATCGTGCAAACGACTATAAGGAACCTCGTGCAGGTTGATATAATCCATCATTTCATCAAAAGACCATTGGATAAGTGGATTGTATTTGTACAAGCCCCTTGTTTCATCCCATTCAATGACCGGCATTTCTTTACGGTTATCAGATTGTCCGGCCCGTAAACCCGTTACCCAAACTTTTGCATTGGCCAATGCCCTGTTCAATGGTTTTACTTTACGGATATAACAACAGGATTTCCGGTTCTCCACTGATTCATAAAATCCGTTGATCCCATTTGTCTGTACATATTCTTCCACATCGCTTGCCTCTGGAAAAAAAACTTTGATAGTAGTCTTATACCTGGCATTGGTTCGCTCCAGCAATTCATAGGTTTCATTGAACAGCCTTCCGGTATCCAGCGTAAACACTTCCACCGGAATCTGATTCCTGAAAATTAAATCCGTGATCACCTGGTCTTCCTGACCCAGTGAACTGGAAAAAACGACCTGCCCCGGATACTGATTGGCAAGTAAGGCCAGTCCTTCCGCAGCAGATGCAGATCCTATTATATCCAGCGTTGACTTACTGAGCATCAGGTTGCGGGGTATAACGGAGATAAGGTTTGATCACTTTCACTCCTTTTGGAAATTTTTTAATTGCGTCTTCAGTAGATACCGCCGGTACTACAATCAGGTCTTCACCCGGTTGCCAGTTGGCTGGTGTTGCGAGGCTGTGCTTAGCGGTCAGTTGCAGGGAATCAATCACCCGCAATACTTCGTGGAAATTACGACCGGTGGAAGCCGGATAAGTAATCATCAGCTTCACTAGTTTATCAGGACCGATCACAAAAAGGGAACGAACAGTGGCGGTGGCAGATGCATTCGGGTGAATCATATCATACAGGTTGGCCACCGTTTTGGTTTCATCTGCGATAATGGGAAAATCCACCGTGCAATGCTGTGTTTCATTGATATCATCTCTCCATCCAAAATGTTTGTCGATCGGATCCACACTCACCGCCAGCACTTTTACATTTCGTTTTGCAAACTCTTCTTTTAACAGAGCAGTCCGGCCCAGTTCCGTGGTACATACCGGTGTATAATCAGCAGGATGTGAAAACAGGATGCCCCAGCTGTCGCCGAGGTACTCATAAAAATCAATTTCACCTTCTGTGGTGGTTGCTTTGAAGTTGGGAGCAGTATCCCCGAGACGAAGTGCCATAATGATTCAGTTTAGGGGTCAAAGGTAGCCCTAAATGATTACTCTACCAACTCGGTGGACTTAAAAATACAACGCACTAACAGTTGTGGGAAGAAGCGAAAAACTTATACAATCAGGTCTTTCAGTGTCCTGTTTTCCACGATATTCAGGGTGGCATCCCTGACTTCAATCATCATATCGTGCAGACCGCAATGCTTTTCATTACAATTCTTACATCGCTCATAAAAATAGAGACTTACGCAGGGGAGCATGGCAATAGGGCCATTGATCAGCCGGATCACGGTAGCAACCTTGATCTTTTCAGGGCTTTTATTGAGGAAATAACCCCCGCCCTTTCCTTTCTTGCTGTCGAGGATACCGGCTTTTTTCAATTCCAGCAGGATATTCTCCAGAAATTTTAACGGGATCTTTTTCTTTTTGGCAATTTCTGAAATCAGAACCGGGCCGTCATTAAAACGCTCGGTCAGATAGGTCAGGGCCTTGAAGGCGTATTGAGATTTTTTTGAAAGCATATTCCTTTATTGGATCTCCAAAGTATAATGAATGGGTGAATTCTTTTTAAGCATGGCCGATACGCCACAATATTTTTCCAGCGAAAGGTCAATGGCCTTTCTCACTTTTTCTTCGTTCTCCGGACTGGTATGCAGCTTATAAGTAATATAGATATCCTTATACACTTTCGGATGCTCCTGGGTTTGTTCCGCAGCCACATCAATCTCAAGTCCTGTAAATTCCACTCTCATTTTTTCCAGGATATCCACCACATCTATGCCGGAACAGCCAGCTACCGCAGACAGGAGCAAGGCCTTTGGTCCAAAGCCATTTTTGCGGCTGCCATCAATGGCGATGCTGTTTCCATCCAGTACACTGGTAAACTCATGTCCCTGTTTCCAACGGGTTACGGTTTTAGTCATGATCCTTCAGTTCGTGTTTTTTATTACTGGAGATATTCTCCAATGTCCATACGATTTGCTTTTCAAAATTATTCTTTCTTTCCGAACAAGCCGCTTTGTTACAAATCCGGCAGGAAAAAGGCAGACAGCCGTCTGAATGCACAAAGAGTTCCAGTGATTCCCCGAATTCTTTACGGATAGTTTCAGCAAGGGCATCTATCTCCTGATGGGCCTCGTGTACATTCAGGTACCAGGGAACAGTAAGGTGACAATCCACATGCAGGATACTGCCATACCGGATCACCCGCAGGTTATGCAGGTCTACCCAGTTCTCCCGGCGGTGATTATTCAATACTTTGACCATTACTTCCAGGATGGCAGTATCTGCTTCATCCATGATTCCTCCTATAGAGGAACGGATGATCCGGTAACCCGTAAAAACAATATATACCCCGAATAACAAGGCTACTGCACTGTCAATCCAGTTAAAGCCGGTAAAATACAGCAGGGCCAGTCCGGCAATGATACCAACCGTAGACACCGTATCTGTTAACAGATGCTGGCCACTGGCCATCAGCGCAGCTGAATTATTTTTTTTACCTGTTCGCAGGCAAAAGAAACCGGTGATATAGTTGATCAGTGCAGTCACCGCAATGACGATGATGCCATAATCAATTTTTTCCAATCCGACCGGGTGGAATAATTGCAGAATTGCTTTATACAGGATGATGACCCCGGCCACACCGATCATGGTACCTTCCACAGCTGCTGAAATAAATTCAATTTTTCCATGGCCGTAAGGATGGTCACTGTCGCGTGGCTTAGCTGATACGTATAAACTGTACAAACCGATAAAGCCGGCAGTAACATTCACAATACTTTCCAGCGCATCAGTAAGAATAGCTACCGAATGGGTCAGGTAATAAGCAAAGAATTTGCACCCCAGCAGCAACACAGAAATCAGTGCCACCCATTTTTGTACCCCCAGGTTTTGTTTGGCTCTATTCACGATTTTATTCGTTGCTTTCCTTTACAAAACGAATCCAGTGGTATCGGGCATGTGAGAGAAACTCAGGTGGGGCCGTGGCAAATTCCTTCTCCGACTCATATCGGCCGAAAGTTTTGACCCATTCATCTTCGGTACCCTTGTAGCCGGGTAATGTTTCCAGACAGGCATTGTTTTCCGTAATATCAAATGTTCCCTCCCCCATGCCATACCAGGTCAGGCCGCGCAAAGCATACTTCTGAGTGCCTTCATGCATGATCAGTTTCAGCGATGCGGGTGATACATCACTGCGGCAGGCAGTACGGTATTGTATTTTGGTTTCTGCCAATCCATCAGCATCCAGGTCGGTGATGGTGACTGCATCTCTTACAAAGGCACAGGTGATATCAAAAGGACAGGCTTTTTCTGCATCATTAATCATCCAGACCTGCTGATAATCCCCATCCTTCTTTGCATAATGAAAAGCATGTAGTTCAGCAGTCTGACCTTCCTCTCCGTACTGGTTTTTTTGTTTGTCGTCGTAGGCTGCCACGGTGGTTAATACCAGCAGGTTTTCTCCCAGGTTATCGCTCCACTTCCACACTTCTTCCACTTTCCCTTTCAGGTTCAGACTGGCAGGAATATCGGCAGCTGTACCTTTTACCGGTTCAATTTTGGCAACAGTAACAGGTGGTTGATCCATCCTGGCCGTATCATCCATTTCCTGACCGGATTTTTTTTTGGAAGAAGAATTGCATCCGGCCAGCAGGGCCAGGGAGACAATCATTAACAGATATCTCATAACGGTTGATTTTGGAATTCCGAAAATACAGAAATAAAATGGCCCCTGCTGAAAGAACAGGGGCCCTGATAAAGGATAAGGAGGTTGTATTTTTATTTCACTACCAGTACTTTTTCTGTGAAGGCCTGGCCTTCCCCAAATACATCCGGAATACGGATGATATAAGTGCCGGCACTGAGTCCTGTTATATTCACAGCGCCGCTGTTGGTCAGCCGCAACTGACGCACGGTTTTACCTCCCATATCGGTGATGACGGCATCATAAGCGCGGTTCACCCCATCGAGGCGGATGGTAAACTGTCCGTAGTTAGGATTGGGATAAAGCATCACACTCACCTGTGTTTCACCCATTCCTTTCACGGCTTTGATATGGGTATAGGTAAAGCGGTTATCTATATCCACCTGTTTAAGGCGATAATAACTGACCCCGGCAAATCCATTGGCATCGGCATAACTGTAATCAATCCGGCTGCTGCTATTACCTGCGATGGCCTTGGTTGGGGTAAATCCAATCCGGGTAAATCCGGCTTCCCCATCCAGTCTTCTTTCCACTTCAAAGCCTTTATTGTTGATCTCAGTAACCGTTTCCCAATTCACCATTACACTCAGTTTGGTCTGTCTGCGTGCATCAAAGCTCAGCAGGGTTACCGGCAGTGGCACTGAAAGATTTGCAATTCCAAACTGACTGAAGCTGCCAATAGCATTTCTGCGTGCGAAACCAGAGGAGACCAGTCGCCCAGGATTATTATTAGCCGGGAGATTGCTTCCTGCAGGAGCTGACCAGTCAGCTGCATTGGAAGAAGCATCAGGTCTTCTGAGAATGCCGAAAGAGTTATCAATTAAACCGGTGAAGCCGTTAAAATATAACTGCAGATCATAGGTACCGCTGGCGGGTACAGCATCAGGTGTCAGGTACCAGACTCCGCCATTATTGACGGATACATATCCCTGTCCGTTCTCAGCAGCTACCAGTCCTACATCATTACCGGGTTTTGGACCGAATGATGCATTAATATAAGTCAGGTTATTCAGCGGATTGGCCGTCAGGTTATCCATGACGGCCCGGTTTGCTCTGGTGGCATCTCCCACTGGAAATACATACTGATTAACAAGTGCCGGATTAATATACCTTCTCAGGTTTCCATTGAACCAGCTATTAGCAAAATTGGTATTGGCTGCATCTGCTTCCACGGCCAATGCTGTACTGGCTAAAGCAATCGCGGCAAAAGAAGAGGTATTGATTTTCCCGTTGGTCAGGTACCATTTATTAGATTGGATATTACTGCCCAGTGTCAGATGACCGCTGGCATCCACTTCAATTCTTTCAAAACTGTTAGCACTGATGAAGCTGTGTCCGCCATTACCATTAAATACAACTTTACCGGTTCCATGATTATAACTGCTGATGCTGTTATCGGTCCAGTTAGCGGCCCCGACACTCCATTTTGTTTCAGCGTGATGCTGCCATTATTGACGAGGCTGCTGCCGTTATCCAGAGCGATACCTCCCAGTACAACAATATCCGCTCCGTTTTGTACGGTAATGCTGGCTCCGTTTTGAACTTTAATAACATCCTGTGCCTGCAGACCGATTGGCAGGAAAGAGATCAAAAAGCAAATGGCCAGTGAAATGAAACGGGGCAGCATCAAAATGAAACGTTGCATAAGCAGTATTTTATAAGCATAAAAATCGAACAAAAATCCGGAGCAATCACTGCAGACTTAGTAAACGGGCTATGTCTTTGAGCAAACGGCTCCTGGTTCTGTAAAGTTTAGTATTCAGGGGGCTTCAACCTATACCACAAATAGGTGATTTTTTCACCGGCCGGATTTACCCAAAAAGCTCCGGAGCTGCCGGATTTTGCGGTTGTAGAACTCTTTATTGAAGAGATGAGAGTCCCGCATTGCCTTGTAAGTCAGGAATATACCTACGGGAAGGAGTAAAAAAGTGGCCAGCCACATCCCGGTAAAAGGGGTCAGGCTGTTTTCTTTGGCAAATTTTTCCCCGGTAGTGCTGGAGAAATAAAACAGCATGAAGAAAATAATGGCAAAGATCAGTGGTGTTCCCAGTCCGCCTTTGCGGATAATAGCACCCAAAGGTGCTCCGATCAGGAACAAAACCACGCAGGCAAAAGACAATACAATTTTCCGGTGCCATTCAATCTGGTGTTTCCTGAGTTCCCTTTCTTTATACTCATAGGTGGTATTGGTGGACTCGATACCCACGGCCACAGAGCGGGAACTATTACGGACATTTTCAATCACACTTGACCTGGCCGAATCGGGCAGGAATTCATCAAAGTTTTTGAATTGGTATTTTCCGGAACTGTCTGTTTTTTTTGAAGCATTAGAATCCAGATAGGTAATAAAACGAAAGGGCCGCATCAGGTCGCGGCGGGTTTGTTCTGCCGTTTGCCGGTTTTCTTTTCTCATGGAGTCAATAATCGTTTCCAGTTGCCGCATGCTCAGCATTTTTTCATTGTTCTTGTTCACGCTGTCGGCCGTGCGATTGGTAAACCCAAGAGAGCTGAGATCAAATTGCTTTTAAATTCTTTGAACCCGATTCTCACAAACTCGGAATTATTCCGGTCGTATAATTGTCCTCTTTCCTGGTATCTCCAGCCATCCTGCAGGTTAAACTCGAGGAAGCGACGATTCTCTGTTACCCGCATCACCCCGCTTTTGGCGATGATGAAATTATCCTGCAACTGGTTTCCCTGTTCATAGATGATCACATCCTGGATGATACTGTCGGATTCTTTTTTCCCGATCTTGATGGCAAAGCCGCTGATCTTATCATAAAACACCCCTTCTTTCAGATCGAAGGCCGGTTTGGCATAAACAATATCCGCGAGCAATGTTCTTTGTTTAAGATTCGCAACGGGGATCACATAATTGGCAAAAACAAAAGCCACTCCGCCCAGAATGATGGTGACAAAAAATAAAGGACGCATGAAACGAAGCAGGGAGATGCCCGCCGATTTGATCGCCACGAGTTCAAAACTTTCTCCCAGGTTACCAAAAGTCATCAGAGAAGAAAGCAGGATGGCCAGGGGAAGGGCCAGGGGTACCAGGGTGGCACTGAGGTAAAGAAGGAATTCAAAAATGATACTGTTATCCAGTCCCTTTCCCACAAAATCATCAATGTACAGCCAGAAGAACTGCATAATCAGCACCAGGAGGGTGATGAAAAAAGTGGCCACAAAAGGCCCGATAAATGCCCGGATAATAAGCCGGTCCAGTTTTTTGAACACTATCTTTAAAGTATGAATCAGGCAAAAATAAGGCTTTCATCATCGGAGATGGAACTGGTAAAAAATGCTGACTGGATTTTAACAAAGAACAGGATCATACAAAAAGTAAAAGATCTGTTTGGCGGCTTATTGTACCTGCAGGAAGAAATCCTTTATGAAAGTCTGGAAGGAGTGGTGCCGGAGGAAGTGCTGGCCAGTTCCCGAAAAATATCCGGCGGAGAGCAGTATCGCGGACTACCCTGGGTGGTAATGGATCATCCCCGTTATTTTTCAAAAACAGATATTTTGGCTATGCGGACCCTGTTCTGGTGGGGCCGTTCATTCAGTGTTACTCTTCACATATCCGGTGTTTACAAAATGAGATTTGAAAAAAAGATGATTCAACGCTATCAACAGCTGAAAGCGGCCAGCGATCCGGATGCGGTGGGACTGACAGCCAGTGACTACTATATCTGCGTCAATGCCACCGAATGGGAACATCATTTTGAAGAGGATAATTACAAACCTGTATCGGCCTGCAGCCCGGAAGAATGGGAGGCTATCATCAGTGGTCAGCCTTTTCTTAAACTGTCAAAACGAATCCCACTGGATGCATGGGAAGGTCCGTACAACATTACTGAAGTACTGGCCTGGCATTATTTTTCATTGGTAAAACTGCTGGAATAAGGCATCAGTTGCCCAGCCGGTGAAAGAGTTCTTTGACCTGATATTCCCAAAGCATACTCTGATCCTTCAACTCTTTCTTCTCTGCAAAATCCTTGATGATGAGGATAGTCTGGTTGGTGATTTCCGATTTTTCGATCCGGAACTCAAAATACTCTTCCTTGGGGGCCGTCATCCAATGAAAACGGATAAATTTATCCTGTTCCATTTCAAGGACCTCTGCCTTTTCGTAGGAACTGCTCCCAGCCAAAATAAAATATATTATCTCTTTCATCTGCTTTATCGGCAAACCATTCCGCCAGCCCTGCGGGGGTAGACAAAAACTCATAAAGAATTGATGGCGAGCAGCGAACAGGGAACTCTAAAGTGTATAATTGTTTACTCATTACTTCGTCTCTGATAGTATAGTGACCGGTGCAATAATAAAGAAATAATGATTGCACCGTCATATTTTGTCCTTTATTTTTCCCCGTTCCGGTAACAGGGTCCGGGTACCCAAAATATTATTGCCCGGGAAATCGTTAAGAGCTTGTCAAAGTTTTTTTGGCTGGTAGCCGCTAAAGCCATAAATTGCTTTGAAGTTCAATACGTTCTGAACAACTAAAGACATGTGGTGGGTATTTTTTGAGTCATTAAGTGACCCAAACAGATTCTTAAACCCTTAAAATACACCATTTAAAACCATACCTATGAGCATGAGGCAACTCAAGATCACGAAATCTATTACCAATCGTGAATCGCAGAGCTTAGAGAAGTACCTGCAGGAAATCGGCAAGGTAGAACTCATTTCCCCCGAAGAAGAAGTAAGACTGGCCACCCTGATCAAACAGGGAGATCAACGTGCATTGGATCGCCTGACCAAGGCCAACCTGCGTTTTGTGGTATCAGTGGCCAAGCAGTACCAGAATCAGGGATTGTCACTTCCCGACCTGATCAATGAGGGGAATGTGGGCCTGATCAAGGCTGCACAGCGTTTTGATGAAACCAGGGGTTTCAAGTTCATTTCTTACGCAGTGTGGTGGATCCGCCAGAGTATTTTACAATCATTGGCAGAACAGTCAAGGATTGTGAGACTTCCATTGAATAAAGTGGGGCTTACCAACCGGATACAGAAAGCTTATTCCCTGCTGGAACAGCAATATGAAAGAGAGCCTTCGGCCGAAGAACTGGCAGAAGTGCTGGAAATGGATATCGAAGAAGTAACCTCCACCCTGGGTATCAATGCCCGTCACGTGAGCATGGATTCACCACTTTCTGACGGAGAAGAAAATACCCTGATGGATGTGCTCCAGAATCCCAATGCAGAAAAAACAGACGGGGCACTGGAATACAATGAATCACTGAAGACCGAAATCGACCGGAGTCTGAAAACGCTTACAGAAAGACAAAAAGAAGTGATTTGTTATTTTTTTGGAATTGGCGTTGATCATCCTATGAGTCTGGAAGATATCGGTGAAAAATTCAGTCTGACCCGCGAAAGAGTCCGCCAGATCAAGGATAAAGCGATTACCAAGCTGAAGGCTTCCAACCGCTGCCAGCTGCTGAGAACCTATCTGGGAACCTGATTTTTCATTAAAAAACAGTAACCTGCAATAAAACTTTACATTTCTATACATACTACAAAGCTTCCCGAAGTAGTATCTTTGCAACGCTTTAAAAAGTGAACATTTGATGTTCACTTTTTATTTTACAGCAGGTTGATGGTCCTGTTTACCAGGATACCCGCAACCGGATTTAATCGCCTTTTACCCTTCGGGATACCGGTATTACCGGCCTGTACCACCGGGTGAAACAGAAAAATGAAATATGTTCAACAGTTTACAGGAAAAATTAGAATCAGCCTTTAAGAATATCAAAGGCCAGGCCCGGATCACCGAACTGAATATTGCGGCCACCGTAAAGGATATCCGCCGTGCCCTGGTGGATGCGGATGTGAATTACAAAATTGCCAAAGACTTTACCGACCGGGTAAAGGATAAGGCCATGGGTGAAAAAGTAATCAATGCTATTTCTCCCGGTCAGTTGATGACGAAGATCGTCAAGGATGAACTGGCCGAACTGATGGGCGGCGAAGAGGCCGTATTCAATGCCAAAGGGAACCCGGCGATTATTTTAATTGCAGGCTTACAGGGTAGTGGTAAAACCACTTTCAGCGGTAAGCTCGCGAATTACCTAAAGACCAAAAAGGCCCTCTCTCCCCTGCTGGTTGCAGCAGATATTTACCGCCCTGCGGCGATGGAACAGCTGAGGGTGCTGGGGGAACAGATCGGGATTGATGTTTATATTGAAGCAGAAAGTAAGGATGCGGTTTCTATTGCGCAGAATGCCGTAAAGGAAGCCAGAAGCAAGAATAAAAATGTGGTAATCATCGATACCGCCGGCCGTCTGGCGGTAGATGAAGTGATGATGACCGAGGTAGCCAATATCAAGAAAGCCGTGAACCCGCAGGAGATTCTGTTTGTGGTGGACAGCATGACCGGTCAGGATGCCGTGAATACAGCCAAGGCCTTTAATGACCGGCTTGATTTCTCCGGCGTGGTACTGACCAAACTGGATGGCGATACCAGGGGTGGTGCGGCCCTTTCCATCAAATACACGGTCAACAAACCCATCAAATTCATCAGCAGTGGTGAAAAGATGGATACCCTGGATGTATTCTATCCCGACAGGATGGCGCAACGGATCCTGGGGATGGGTGATATCACGACCCTGGTGGAAAAAGCCCAGGCCCAGTTTGATGAAGTAGAAGCCAAAAAACTGGAAGCCAAGATCCGTAAGAACAAATTTGATTTTTCCGACTTCAAAATGCAGCTGGAACAAATCAAGAAAATGGGAAATATGAAAGATATGCTGGGAATGATTCCCGGTGTGGGCGCCAAGATCAAGGACGTGGATATTAATGAAGATTCATTCAAAGGAATCGAAGCCATGATCAATTCCATGACCCCTGCCGAAAGGGAGGACCCGGACCTGATTGATGGCAACCGGAAGAAAAGAATCGCCAAGGGGGCCGGTAAGGATATTCAGGAAGTAAACAATTTCATGAAGCAGTTTGAACAGATGCGCGGCATGATGAAAAATATGAACAAACTGGGGGCTTTTGGCAGGATGATCCCAGGGATGAAGAAGTAGTCGGGAGTCGGGAGTCATGAGTTAAGAGTCAGTACTGACTGACTGCCAGACTGATGACTGTCAACTGACAGACTGATGACTGAATACTGTCGACTGAAAGGCTGAATATTCACTTGTCATTATGCTTTTTCGGGCTTATCTTCGTCGCCCGGTTTCAACCGGTCCCGATAGCTATCGGGAAATCAATTATTGTTTAACGTTAAATGTCTATTTAATGTCTGCCAAAATCCGTCTTCAAAGACACGGGTCTAAGAAAAGACCCTTCTACTTCATTGTAGTAGCCGACTCCCGCGCACCTCGTGACGGGAAATTCATCCAGAAATTAGGTACTTATAACCCCCTGACCGTTCCGGCCACAATTCAGCTGGATCGCCAGAAAGCCCTCGAATGGCTGAACAAAGGTGCCACACCAACTGACACTGTTCGCCGGATCCTGAGTTTCAAAGGTGTATTGTATCTCAAACACCTGCTCCGTGGTGTGGGGCTGGGACTGTTTGATGAAGCAACTGCCATGGAAAAATTCACCAGCTGGAGTGCTGAGCACGATGTGCAGGTGAAGAAACGCCAGGAAGAAGCAGCCCGCCAGAAAAGAGCCAGACGTGGTGCACCAGGCCGCAGGCCTGAACGCAGAACGGAAGGTGGCGGTGAAGGATAAACCTTACCGGCCGGTGCCGGTACTATACCAAATCCTGAAAGTTTTTAAATCCCGGTTTTATAACCGGGATTTTTTTTAGTTTACTATCGATAACCTTTAGCTTGCTCTAAAAAAAGAATAATAAATGGCCGGATACCTGAGCATCGGAAAAATTGTGGCGGTCCATGGACTCAAAGGAGAACTGCTGCTGAAACATGAGTTAGGTAAAAAAACATCACTGAAAGGATTGCAGGCCGTTTTTATTGAAGACAAGAAGGATTCTTTTATTCCCTGGTTCATTGAATCAACCACCATCAAATCTGAAGAAGAGATCTACCTGAAACTGGAAGGCGTTGATAGCCGGGAAGCCGCCGCTAAACTCAGTCAAAAAAAAATATGGTTACCCGAAACAGATTTTAAAAAATTTGCATCCAAAAGCAGTCCGGCCAGTTTGCTGGGTTATACGATAATTGATCAGGGACAATCACTGGGACAAATTCTGGAAGTGATCGAACAGCCTCACCAACTCTTATGCAGACTTGAAATACAGGGAAAAGAAGTGCTGATACCTTTACACGAAGACTCTCTGGAAAAAGTAGACCACCGGAAAAAACAGGTGCTGGTTGAATTACCGGAGGGGTTGCTGGATATTTATTTGGGGTAGGGATTAAGATATTAGGATATTAAGAAATTGGGGGATTGGGTATTAGGTATTAGATATTGGGTGTTCGTTATTTGGAGATTGCTTCTTGGTTCTTGTTTTTGATTTTTTGGCTATTGTTATTTGATTTTTGTTTCTTGGTTCTTATTTCTTCTTATTGAGTATAATGAAATTGAAGTGAATGTTGTGCTACCATATATCGCACATTTTGATCTCGACTCATTTTTTGTTTCGGTGGAGATTCTGAATAATCCTTCATTGAAAGGAAAGCCGGTGATTATTGGTGGTTATGAACGGGGAGTAGTGTCCACCTGTAGCTATGAGGCCCGCAAATTTGGTGTGCATTCGGCCATGCCGATGAAGAAAGCCCTGCAATTATGTCCGCAGGCCATCGTGACCCATGCCAGCAGCAAACAATACAGCCAGTACTCGCGTTGGGTCACCGATATCATTGCAGCCAAAGCCCCCTTGTTTGAAAAAGCCAGTATTGATGAGTTCTATGTAGATCTCAGCGGAATGGAAAAATATTTCGGCGCTTCCAAATTTGCGCAGGAACTCCGGATCCATATCACGAAAGAAACAGGACTCCCCATTTCAGGCGGTTTATCCTCCGCCCGTTTCATCAGCAAGATGGCCACCAATGAAGCCAAGCCCAATGGTTTTTTGGAAATACTCCATGGAAAGGAAACCGCATTTCTCTGGCCCCTGGGGATTGAGAAAATCAACGGGGTCGGTAAACAAACCGAACAGCATTTGAAAACTTATGGCATTTATACCATCGAGGATATTGCCAAAACCCCGGTTGAACACCTGGAAAGAATTGCCGGCAAATGGGGAGAAGCACTCTGGCATAAAGCCCATGGCCGGGGTAGTGCTGAAATCACGACCGACTGGGAACAGAAAAGCATGAGCCATGAAAATACATTTGACAGCGACTATGCCGATCTTGATTTCCTGCATAAAGAATTAGTAAGACTGACAGAGAAAACCTGTTACGGCTTAAGAGAGGATGAGAAAATGACGGGTTGTGTAACGGTGAAGATCAGGTATTCGGATTTTGAAACTACGTCCCGCCAGGAGTCGGTTGATTATACGGCGCTGGATGATGTGCTGATCGCCAAGGTAAAAGACCTCTTCACCAAATCCTACCAGAAAGGAAGACCCGTTCGTTTGCTAGGCGTCCGGTTCAGTCATATGATACCGATCACGATGCAGATGAGTTTGTTTGAAAACAATATCGAGAAGCTCAATCTCTATAAGGCCGTGGATGATATCAAGGATCGTTTTGGGAGTAAACTGGTAACCAAGGCGGTGAATACCGGTGCTAATAAGGACAAACCAACCGGCAGCCAGCCAAAAAAAACGCATCCAGATTAACGATAGTGAATGTTTAGCCCTTTTTCTTTCAGTCAGCCCCTACTCAAGACTCCCGACTCAAGACTCCCGACTTCTACATCCCCCGATTCCTCCTTACCTTCGCTATCCCTAAACTTATTACCATGTCACAAGTATGGAAAGAATACCAGGAAAAAAACAAAGAACGTTTCCTGAACGAAATGATGGACCTGCTCCGCATCCCCTCCATCAGCGCCAAGAGCGAACACAAAGCAGATATGACCAAATGTGCCGAAGCCGTAAAGAAAAGTCTGCTGGATGCCGGTTGCAATAAAGCAGAAGTAATGGCCACCGATGGCCACCCGGTGGTGTACGGTGAAAAAATCATTGATCCTTCCAAACCCACGGTTCTCGTGTATGGTCACTATGATGTACAGCCTCCCGAGCCACTGGAACTCTGGCATAGCGGTCCCTTTGAACCCGTGATCAAGGACGGAATGGTCTTTGCCCGTGGCAGTGCCGATGACAAGGGACAGTTTTATATGCATGTAAAGGCCCTGGAGATCATGACGAAGACGAATTCCATGAGCACCAATATCAAATTCCTGATCGAAGGGGAAGAAGAAGTAGGATCTCCTAATCTGGGAAAATTTGTAGGCGCCAACAAAGCCTTACTAAAAGCAGATGTGATCCTGATCAGCGATAGCTCTATGCTCAGCATGAAAAATCCATCGCTGGATACCGGCGTTCGTGGATTAAGTTATATCGAAGTAGAAGTAACCGCTGCCAACCGCGACCTGCACAGCGGAACTTATGGAGGAGCCGTAGCCAACCCGATTACCATCCTGGCCCAGATGATCGCTTCCTGTCATGATAAGAATAACCATATCACCATCCCTGGCTTTTATAATGATGTGGTGAAGGCTTCCAAAAAAGAAAGAGCCCTGATCAACAAAGCACCCTATAGTGAAACAGCTTATAAGAAAGACCTGGGCGTGAAAGAGCTTTGGGGAGAAAAAGGATACACCACTTATGAGCGTACCGGTATCCGCCCTACTATTGAAGTAAACGGTATCTGGGGTGGTTATATGGGAGAAGGTGCCAAAACCGTGTTGCCTTCCAAGGCCACGGCCAAAATTTCCGCCCGCCTGGTGCCGAACCAGTCTTCCAAAAAAATAACTAAGAAACTACTGAGCTATTTCAAATCCATTGCACCCAAAGGAGTAACCGTAAAAGCCTTTGAACACCACGGCGGTGAACCTTATATGACGCCGATCGACAGCAAGGGATACCTGGCTGCTGAAAAAGCCGTGAAGACCACTTTTGGCAAACAACCGATTCCGGTTCGTGGTGGAGGTAGTATTCCTATTTGTTCGATCCTGGAAAGAGAACTGGGAATCAAGATCGTGTTTATGGGCTTTGGACTGGACAATGACAACCTGCACAGTCCGAACGAAAAATACAATATCGAGAATTATTACAAGGGAATTGAAACCATCCCTTATTTCCATAAGTACTTCTCGGAATAAGTAAAGCTCCGCTCAATTAAGAGGAGTCGATAACTAAATATTTTGCCACAAAGACTCAAAGACACTAAGTGTAGAAGCGATCAGATTATACTCTTTGTGCCTTCGTGCCTTTGTGGCAATTTCTTTTTCTCTTTTATTTAAAACCCCTTCACAGGCTTTGCGGCTTCTCCCGGATTAACCGGCCCCGGAGGGCAATGCTCCCTCAAATATTTGGTGTATAAAGTGGAAAGATGCTCCGATGTGCCAGGGCCTTCTGAAATACCATGAGTACGATTGGGGTAATTCATCATCTGGAACTGTTTGTTGTATTTGATCAGTTCATTGAAGAGCATTTCCGCATTATTAAAATGCACATTATCGTCACCGGTTCCATGCACATACAATAAATTTCCCTGCAGATTCTTGGCATAGGTCATGGGAGAGCCGTTTACAAAATCCTGTTTGTTTTCCTGTGGCAGACCCATGTACCGCTCCTGATAAATATTATCATAGGTCAATTGGTTGGCCACCGGTGCAATGGCAATACCTGTTTTATAAATTTCAGGATACTGGAACATCAGGTTCAATGTGGCTGAACCACCACCACTCCAGCCCCATACCGCAATACGGGAACTATCCACATAGGGCCATTTCATGATTTCCTTTGCGGCCAGGGCCTGGTCACGGATATTGACCAGTCCGATTTTACGGTAGACAGACTTTCTCCACTCTCTTCCCTTCGGCACGGGTGTTCCCCTGTTATCAATAGAAATGTAGATATATCCGTCTTTACTCATATCGCCCTTGTACATATAATTCTGAGCAGAGCCATATACATCGGTTACATTTTGCCCCCAGGGTTCTGTATAAACATAAAATACAACCGGATATTTTTTACTCGAATCAAAATTCGCGGGTTTTACCATCCAGCCATCCATCTCCACTCCTTCTACTGTCTTTACTTTGAAGAAAGAAATATTGGATTTGGAAGGAGCTGCTTTGGCCAGTGCATCATTCACTTTATTCTCACCATTGATGCCTTTGTGATCAGGAAGACTGATCCATTCATTCACCGGGGTGGTATAATAATTCGAAAAACTATGTTGTGCGTATTTGCCATTGGGTGAAAGTCGGTAAGTATGTGTGCCTTTCTGATTAGCTGGTGATACCATTTCCAGTTGGCCACTACCATCGAGTCGGGTCCGGCACAGGTATTTCTGAGTAGCATTGTCGGGCGATGCATGAAAGTACACATATCCGCCGGCTTCATCAATCGTACTGATATCCATCACATCATATTTACCATTGGTGATCAGGGTTTCTTTTTCCCCATCCCGGCTGATCCGGTATAAATGCCGCCAGCCATCTTTTTCACTGGCCCAAAGAAATTCCTGTCCGCCGTTTAACCAGTCCCAGCCTCCTCCTGCATAATCCGGATCCCAGCTGGGCAGGATATCGATCCAGGCTGAATCTTTCTCTGAATAAATGGTTTTGCTTTTGCCGGTGATCACATCACAGATCATCAGGTTACTTTCATTTTGTTTACGGTTCAGGTGCTGAATAATCAGTTCTGAGCTATTGGCGGCCCATTCCATCCGGGGAACATAAGTACGCCATACCGTATCATCAGGAATTTTCATCCAGTTGGTTTTACCGGTAAGCACATTCACCGTTCCGATCCGGTATTTGGAAGGAGGTTCTCCGGCGATAGGATATTCAACCGGAACAGCATAAGGATAAATGGAATCTGTATTATTCAGCATCAGATAATCCTTGGTGCCTCTCGCATCAATTTGCCAGAAAGCCAGTTGTTTACTGTCGGGGCTCCAGCGAAACCCATCCCTGCAAAAAAATTCTTCTTCATAAGCCCAGTCGAATGTGCCATTGATCAGTTTGCGGTTGCCACCTGTTGTCAGGGCCCTTATTTTTCCGGTGGCAAGGTCTTCCACATACAGATTGTATTCACTTACATAGGCCACTTTCTTTCCATCGGGTGAAAACTTGGCAAACATCAGAGAAGAAGCAGGACGGCTTTTGCCCAGTTGCCGGAACTGACCATTGGCGATTTGATAATGCCAGTAATCGCCCCTTGTATCGGCCCTCCATACTTTTTTGCTGTTGGTATAGAGGAGGAGCTGCCCGTAATCTGCCGAAAATTTAAAACTGCGGATGGGAATGGATTTCTCTGCTCCGGCAGTTTTCAGTTTATCCTTCATCACCAGAACTTCCTTTTTATTTTCCGGAAGGTTGTAGCGGACGATTTCACCATTCTCATTCCGGTAATAGGATTGTCCGTCTTTTCCCCCAAGGTGATCCCCTCCCTGGGCCAAAAGGTATTCAGTAGCATGCAAACCAATCAGGATGAATAAAAAATTCAGCGCAGCCCTTTTCATTATTAATTAATTTAGTACAGTAAAGTATTAAAAATTCTAATCCCATCACCTGTTTTTACATCAATGGCCGTAAAAGAAAAAATCCGACTTGACAAATACCTCTGGGCCATCCGGCTCTTTAAAACCAGGTCGCTCGCGGCAACAGCCTGTGATACCGGGAAGGTAAAATTTGATGGGTTGCAGGCCAAATCTTCCCGGTCCGTGAGTATAGGGGATGAATATGAAGTAAAAACAGAAGCTAAACGCTGGCGGATCAAGGTTACCGGCCTGCTTCAAAACAGGGTAGCTTATACCGAAGCCATTCTACACTACATGGATATTACTCCGGAAGAAGAGATTCAACGCCTTCAGTACCAGGCCGCCAGCTTTCATACCGGTAAAAGGCGGAGTAAAATTGGTCGCCCCACCAAGAAGGAAAGAAGGGAATTGGATGAGTTCCTGGACGATTGACGAAAATCAGCAATGTGTCCTTTCTGAATCATTGGTATCGCTTTTCCCAACTACTATTTTAGCGGGTGTTAACGCGCATTATTTCACCTCAAAACGCAGTATATGGAAAACAAAGCTGTTGAGAAGCCCCAAAGCTCCCGGCCCACTTTGTTTGACAGTGGCTGGATGGAGAAATTTTTCAATGCCCCGCTGGATGAATTTTTCACCATGGGCAAGGTAATGAACGTACCCGCTGTAAATGTTTCGGAAACGGATCAGGAATTCAGGCTGACTGTTGCGGCACCTGGTATGGAGAAAAAAGATTTCAAAGTGGAAGCATTCGATGATATGCTGACCATTGGTGCCGAGCATGAAAGAGAAGAAAAAGAAGAGAAGAATGGAAGATTCAACCGCCGGGAATACAACTACAGTAGCTGGAACCGGAGTTTTACCCTTCCTGAAAACTGTGATGCATCAAAAATTGAAGCCAGTTATGTTAATGGGGAATTGAAGATTATGATTCCAAAATTGCTGGTCAAAGAAACAAAACAGGTAAAAAACATAGCTGTCAATTAAAAGAATGTGCCTGTAAGGGCAGCCCCCGCTGAAAGCTGAAAGGCGGGGGCTTATTTTATCAAGATAAATCCGACTAAATGAACAAGGCCCATCGCCCCAAGGATAAAACCCTGAATCTGGACCAAAGCCGCAGGTCACTGAAAGCAGTGCCCGGAAAAACAACTGCGCTTTCGGTTTCTTCTGCCGTGAGCCTGGGAGAGCATCCGGAAGAATATGTAGTGTTTGTTGCAGTACCTGGTATGGAAAGAAAAGATTTTTCGGTAACGATTATTAACAAGAAACTCGTGGTTTCTGCTGTCAAAAAAGAAGCATGGCACAAATTTGATGAAACAACGGAGCAGTTCTTTTCTGAGTGGAAAGAGACATTTATGCTACCAGATGATGCGGACACCGTCATGACAGCCGCCATTTATAAAAATGGAGAACTGGAAATACATATCCCACGCGGACATGATGATCACAGTAAGCTTCCGGTAGAAGTAGTTGTTTATTAAACAGCTTAATAAAGAAGATTCCTGAGTTTTTCCAGGTTGCTGATATTGATCTTGCCTTCCCGGATTTCAATTAATTTTTCTCCTTTGAAATCACTCAATGTCCGGATCAGCGATTCTGTGGCTGTCCCAACATAGTGTGCAATATCATCCCTGGAAATTTCAATCGGCTTATTTTCACCGGTACTGTTGAATTTACCGTGAATATCCACCAGGGCCTTGGCCACCCTTTTTCGCAGGGAACTGTAAGCAAGACTCATTAGTCTTTCTTCTTTTTCCTTCACATTTTGGGTGATAATGCGGATAAATTTGGCAGCGATGGAAATATCCCCATAAATCATTTGCAGGAAATCTTCCCTGGGGATCTGCATCACTTCGGCTTCTTCGAGGACGACCGTGCTGTCATCATAGTTTTTATCCTCAATCAGTGCAGGATAACCCATAAAATCGCCTTCGCTGAAAAGGTCTGTGATATATTCCTTCCCGTCTTCATGCACTTTAAATCCTTTGATTTTTCCCTTCACCAGGTAATAGAGGAAACGGGGTCTTTTTCCTTCCTGATAAAGGTGTTGCTTTTTACTAAGTGTCAGTACTTCATACTGATCAGCCAGCTGACTCATCAGTCCGGAATCCCTGATATCCCTAATAAACTGATTTACTCCCTGTAAGGATGGGGCATACTTTGTTTCCAGCACTGCTGACTTTTTGAGACGTGCTTCGATGGCGTTCAGCAGTACTGTTTTGGCCGTCAGGAAAATAAAGGGGGTATGCTGAGTGGCTTCATTTTTCCGGAGCATATGCAAAACACCGTACCCGTCCAGGTCAGGCATCATGATGTCGCAGACTATCACATCGGGTTTTTCTTTGAGGGCCGCATCCACTCCTTTTTTCCCGTTTTCTGCGGTAAAAGTTTTGTAGCCTGCCAGTTCAAGAATCTCAGCTGTATTCTCCCTGATATCGGGGTTATCATCAATGACCAGAATTATTTTCATGCTCGTTGTTTACAGGTATAAAGATAGTGACCGATGTGCCTTCATTCAGCCTGCTTTGCAAATTTATGATGCCTCCCAGTAAATCAGCATATCTTTTCACCAGGTGCAGGCCCAAGCCGGTACCCTGGATATTGGTGGCATTCGTGGCTCTGAAGAAACTGGAAAAAAGGTGTTCCTGATCTTTGTCGGCAATTCCGATACCATGATCAATTACCTGGATACTAAACCCATTTTCACTGATTTGGCTGGTCAATATCAATCGATGCCCCTCTTCAGAAAACTTGATGGCATTGGACACCAGGTTGAACAGAATATTCCGGAGCAATTTTTTATCGGCATGCACGGTTCCGGTCTGGTCGTGCCGGTGGGTAATCTGCTGACCCGTCTTCAAAAGGCCTTTCACTTCATCACAGGTTTCCTCAATAAACTCCCGGAGTTCAAAGGGGGTCATATGTACACTTACTTTCCCTTCGTCCAGTTTACCCAGATTCAGAAAATCTTCGAGGATATCATTGAGGTGTTTGACAGAATTTTTAATTTTTCCGATATGCCGGTCGCGCTGTGGCTGTTCTTCCTCTTTCACGTATTTGGAGAGCAGGGAAGCGGAGGATAAAACGGTACTCAGCGGGGTACGGAATTCATGGGAGGCCATGGATACAAAGCGGCCTTTGATTTCATTGAGCTGACGTTCTTTGTCCAGGGCTTCGCTGAGTTCCATCTGGGAATCTTCCAGTCTTTGCAGGGCCTCTTTGAGGATTACGGTTCTTTCCTCCACCTTGGCTTCCAGTTCTGCATTGAGGCCGCGGATCTGGCTGCTGATTTTTTCCAGTTCTTTTGCTGTTTCACCATGTTGGCCTCAATTTCTTTCCGCCTGGTGATATCGATAATAAAGGCAATAACAAACAATTCCTCATCAAACCGGTAATGGCTAAGACTTACTTCAACGGCCAGGTCTGACCCGTCTTTTTTCCTGCCATACAGATCCCGGTTTTGCCCCATGGAGCGGTTGGAAGGTTGCTTATAGAAGCCTTCTCTTAATTCATGGTGATGATGGTGGTACCGGTCGGGGATGAGCACTTCCAGCTGCTTTCCGGCTAAATCAATAGCATCATAGCCAAACATCCTGGCCGCTGCCGGGTTGACCATAATGATCATACCCTGCCGGTTGGTGATCACAATCCCCTCTGTGGCATTCTCAAAAAGTGAAACTAAATGTCCTGTATTTGTAAACATACTGACTCCCGGGTGCCTTTACTGGCGGGTAAAAGTAGTGAAATCTCATCGGGATCAGCTTCGGGTGTTTAGTAATTCCTTTTCCATGGCAAGTGCCCTTGGGAAAAGGATATTATTCTCGAGGTGCAGGTGCTGGACAATATCATTATCCAGCTCTTTGAGTTTATGAAAAGTAACCCGGTGATTCAGGCAGGCATTCTCCGGAGTGCTGTACTCGTTGGTCAGGCTTCGCATGCTTTGGAGCATCCTGGCCGTAGTACTATGTTCATGCTCCATCATATCTTCTACCGGCTTTCTGAGGGTTCTTACCAGCAGACTGGCATAAGACTCCCGGCTGTAATAAGCATGGCTGATTTGCCTGATATAAGGGAAAATAACTTCTTCTTCTTCTTCCAGGTGAGGGATAAAACTCCTTTGTAACTGCACCACCACTTTTTGCAGTTCATCCAGGTAGGTATATTTTTTCCGGTGGCCTTCGGCAAAACTTTCCACATAATCCCGGATACCCGGCAAGGCCTTCCGGAGATAGTGGTGATGGACATTCACGATATAATCGGTGAGGAAATCAATATGCCAACTGCTGAAATCAAGTGTGTTGGAGGTATTCACTTCGCGGGTTGCGGCTTCCAGTTCCAGTATGAGTTGCTCTTCATTTACGCCCTGCATCTCGCAGGCGATGGGAAGGGGGTATTTTCCGCCACAGCAATACTCGATTTTATGCTTGCGAAAGACATCTGCGGTGCGGTAATCGTTGTTTACGATAGCGGCTACTGTTTGGTTTTTGTCAATTGTTTTCCGTTTCAACATCTTTATTCGTATTCTAAGGCAAAATAGCAGACAAATTAATGATGTTGGAACATGAAAAAAGCTGATTTAAATCAGCCGGGCCAAAATGGGAAAAAACAAGTATTAAGCCACTGCAATACTGCGGATAAAATCAGGTTGCTGCCCTTTTATCAGGTCACTAATACTGGTATTACATAGCAAATCCAGCCATTGATGGCGTAAGGCCTGGGCTTGATTATGCAGCGGACAGGGTTTCTGGGCATTGCATTTCTTCAGCCAGAGTAAACAGGAATCAAATTGATTTGCATCATTGGTAATGGTGACTATTTTAAACAAATTGGTTTTTGCGTGCCATCGTTACAGGAAAAGCCTCCGTTCGGACCTTTTTGGGAACCAATCACCCCTTCACTCGCCAGCTTTTTCATCACTTTTGCCAGAAAATGCCTGGGCACTTTCAATTTTGCTGCACTTCAGTCAACTGAATCCGCTTATCATTCCGGAGGCAGCCAGAATAAAATGCTCCTGATCGCATAACCAAAGGTCTTCGAAAAACCATGAACACAAAGCTAAATGCCTCAATTTCATAGCTACTGATGATTATCAACATCTTGTTTGATGCATGTCATCCCCGCCATTTTCGTTGACCAGATAGTTTTGAATAATAAAAGACATTGATATCTTTTATACCAATTTGGAATCACAAAACCCCCAACAATGAAACTTTACACATTTTAGCAATGCTTAGCGACCGCATTTTTGGCCTACTTCCTGTAAGGAAGGAGCCAAACAAGAACCTCCTCCCGTAGATGTGCAGGAACTGACCAAAACCAGCCCGAAACCCATGGTACGGAAATGAAGGAAGCTGATATTAGCCTCACTACTCCCCTGGATCAGGCTAAGGTAACAACCGGCAAAGCCACTTATGAACTCAAATGCCAGAGCTGTCACAGGCTTACCGCTGAAAAACTGGTTGGACCCGGCTGGCTGGATGTAACTAAAAGAAGAGAACCACTTTGGATCATGAATATGATTACCAATGTGGATATGATGCTGGAAAAGGATCCAGAAGCCCAGAAAACTACTGGAACAATGTATGGTTAGGATGCCCAATCAGAATATCAACAAAGACCAGGCCCGTGAATTACTTGAATTCATGCGCAGTAATGATGGGGTGAAATAATCCCGATAGACAAAAACCAATCATTCCCACTTTTTCATTTCTCACTGCTAAATTAAAAAGTTATGAAACTTACCTTCAACAAGTCCATTGCTCTGTCCTGGTTCGGTAATGGCTGGTTTTTGGTCCTTACAGGGTTGTAAACCGAAGGGGGCAGGTTCTGCCGCCGGAGGGGATGCCTCCAAAACATTTATTGCTCCTGGTAAATACGATGAGTTCTACAATTTTGTTTCCGGAGGGTTCAGCGGACAGATGTCTGTTTATGGCATCCCATCCGGCCGTCTCTTCCGGGTGATCCCGGTTTTTTCCGTAGACCCTGAAAAAGGATATGGCTACAGTGAAGAAACCAAAGCCATGCTGAACACTTCCCATGGGTTTGTACCCTGGGACGATCTCCATCACATCGCCCTTACTTTAACCAATGGCGAACATGATGGCCGCTGGGCTTTTGGAAATGCCAATAACACTCCCCGTATCGCCCGGATTGACCTGAAAACCTTTAAAACCGCCGAGATCATTGAGATCCCCAACAGCGCTGGCAACCACTCTTCACCTTTTATTACAGAAAACTCAGAATATGTGGTGGCCGGTACCCGTTTCAGCATCCCCATGGGAGAAAATCAGGATGTACCTATCAATACCTATAAAGAGAATTTCAAAGGCACCGTCAGCTTCATTAGTGTGGATAAAACCACCGGTGGCATGAAGATCGCTTTCCAGATCCAGACCCCCGGAGTGAACTATGACCTCGCCCGTGCCGGCAAAGGAAAATCACATGGCTGGATGTTCTTCAGCTGTTATAACTCAGAAAGAGCCAATACCCTGCTGGAAGTGAATGCTTCTCAGAAAGACAAGGACTTCATCATGTGTGTGAACTGGAAAAAAGCGGAAGAGTATGTAAAAGCCGGAAAGGCAGTGAAAAAATCTGTGAAATATGCACATAATGTATATGACGATTCCAAACATATGGCTACTTCCACTATCGAAAACGAAGTGCTGATGCTGGATCCAAAGGATTGTCCGGACATGATCTATTATATGCCCTGCCCCAAATCACCACACGGATGCGATACCGACCCCACTGGTGAATACATTGTAGGAAGCGGTAAACTGGCAGCGGTGATCCCCGTTTTCTCTTTTACCAAGATCCAGCAGGCTATTGCCGCCAAAAATTTTGACGGCGATTATGAAGGAATCCCTGTTTTGAAATATGAAGCAGTTTTGCATGGGGAAGTGCAAAAACCCGGACTGGGTCCTTTACATACAGAATTTGATGCCAACGGGAATGCATATACTTCCTTCTTTGTTTCTTCTGAAATCGTGAAATGGAATGTGAAGGACCTGAAAGTGCTGGACCGTGTTCCAACCTATTATTCCATCGGACACCTTAGTGTACCCGGCGGACCTACCAAAAAACCGCATGGTAAATATGTGATCGCGTATAACAAGATCACCAAGGACCGCTACCTTCCTACTGGTCCCGAACTGGCCCAAAGCGCCCAATTGTATTCCATTGATGGCGATAAGATGAAACTGCTGCTTGATTTCCCAACCATTGGGGAACCCCACTATGCAGAATCCATTCCGGCATCACTGATCATGAAAAATTCCACCAAAATTTACAAGATCGAGGAAAACAAAAACCCCTATGCCGCACTGGGCGACAAATTTGCCCGGGTGGAGCGTAAGGGTAACGAAATACATGTGTACATGACTTCCATCCGCTCACACTTTACACCGGACAATATTGAAGGCGTAAAACTGGGTGATATCGTTTACTTCCATGTTACCAATCTGGAACAGGACTGGGATGTTCCGCATGGATTTGCCGTAAAAGGTGCCAACAATGCCGAGTTGCTGATCATGCCGGGTGAAACACAAACCCTTGCCTGGAAACCGGAGCGTGTAGGTGTGTATCCAATGTATTGCACCGATTTCTGCTCTGCACTGCACCAGGAAATGCAGGGATATATTAGGGTAAGTCCGGCCGGCTCATCCGTACCGCTTACATTCAGCACCGGTAAAACCGAACCTGCTGCAACTGAAAAGAAAGCAACTGAACAACCAAAATAAACCGGCATGCGGGTGGATGAGAATTCTACCCGCATCCCTTTTTCAAACTCAAATGATTGTTATGAAAAAATATTTGTCATACGCCATCCTGGCACTGGGAATCTGTTTCAGCAGTTGTAACAACGAAAAGAAAGCCGACAATACCGGAGCCGGAATAGATGCCCCTGTTGCCACCGGTGGACAGGAAGCCGTACAGGATGATGTATCCCAAAAAGACGTTGTGAAAGTGGCCATGGGATCACCCGATCATACCACACTGGTGGCAGCGGTAAAACAGGCCGACCTGGTTACTTCCCTTTCCAATGCCGGTCCCTTTACGGTATTTGCCCCCACCAATGCCGCTTTCGACAAATTACCGGCCGGAACAGTGGATGGATTGATGAAAGACGATAAAAAAGCGGATCTGCAGGACATCCTGCAATACCATGTGACCACTTCTTCCTTAAAAACAGATTTCCTGACCGACGGAATGAATATCGGTATGGTCAATGGAGGAAATATCACCGTAAGTATCAAAGACGGAAAAATAATGCTGAACGGAACCGCAACGATCATTGCTTCCGTACCTGCTTCCAATGGAATAGTACATGTCATTGACGCCGTACTGCTTCCACCGGCCAAATAAGAACTTCGTTGAAAGGTTGATGAATGGCTTCCGGGGCGAAAGTCCCGGAAGTTTCAAACTACAGAATCATGAAACAACAATTAAGTGTAGCCTCCAGGATCCTTGTTGCCTTTGCCTCCGGAGCCCTGATGATCGTATTCTTTTTACCCGCCTGGCGTATCGACCTCTTTGCCCCCCAATACCCCGAAGGATTGACCATGAATATCTGGATCAATGGTTTGAGCGGGGATGTGGATGTGATCAACGGATTGAATCACTATATCGGCATGAAGCCGATCAATGAAGGCATGTTCCCCGAATTCAGCTTCCTGCCCTGGGTCGTCGGATTTTTTATGTTGCTGGGAATGACCGTTGCCATTACAGGCAGAAGAAAATTCCTGTTTTATTATCTGATCCTTTCCGGAATCGGTGGATTACTGGCCATGTATGATTTTTGGAAATGGGGCAAAGATTATGGCAGCAATCTGGACCCGACAGCACCGATACAGGTACCCGGACTAACCTATCAGCCGCCATTAATCGGACATAAAAGACTCCTTAATTTCGATGCCTATTCCCTTCCTGATGTGGGTGGATGGGTGGTTATTGCGGCCGGGATGCTTGCCTTCATCGTTTGGTTTGTAGAATGGTACCGTCACCGGAAGCCGGGAGGTTTTTTCCGGAGCAAAAAAAAGCCCTTGTTACTGTTGCCTCTTTTTAGTTTGCTTTCCTGCAGCAGCAAACCGGAGCCTTTCATACCTGGTACAGACAATTGTCATTTCTGTAAAATGGGAATCACAGATACCCGTTTTGGCGGTGAACTGATTACTAAAAAAGGAAAGATTTTTAAATTTGATGACCTGCATTGCCTGGCATTATTTTTAAAAAGCGGCACCGTGATCTCAGATGATATTTCCAAAACACTGACCATTCTCTATGATCAGCCGAATGAATTTCTGGAAACCGATCAGGCCTATTTTATTAAAGACCCATCACTCAGAAGTCCAATGGGGAGCAATACCGCAGGTTTTCATCCTCAGTACAAGCAGAAAAATTGAAAGAAGGCAAACCCGAAGCTGTTTTACTTCGCTGGAAGGAGGTGCTGGAACAAATTCAATAAATTGAAATACCCGCTGTTTACCATATTTCTTTTGATGATGCTTGAGGCTACAGGAACAACAATCAAGGTTTTTCCGGGTCAGCTGGCGCAGGCCGTAGCTACAGCCGCTAACGGCGATACCCTTTTACTGCAAAATGGCACTTACAGGGAATCCACCATTGTACTCAGCCGGCCAGTCACAATGATCGGTGAAAAAAATACTATCCTGGATGGTCAGTTTAAAAATGAAATCCTGATCATCAGCGGTTACCATATTACCGTCAGGAATCTGCAGTTTCGAAATGCCGGCTATTCTGCAATGAACGATTTCGCAGCGATAAAAATACTGGATGCCCGTTCTCTGATACTCGAAGGAAATAGTATCAGGGATTCCTATTTTGCCATTCATGTTTCCAATTCTTCATTTGTTACAATCCGGAACAATAATATCAGCGGTCATCCCAAATCAGAGCAACTCACCGGCAATGGTATTCACCTGTGGAAATGCCGGGATATACTGGTGGAAAATAATCATATCAGCGGCCACCGCGATGGGATTTACTTTGAATTTGTAACGGCTTCCATCATACGCGAAAACCTCAGTGAAAAAAATATCCGCTACGGCCTTCATTTCATGTTCTCCAATGATGATGTGTATCAGCACAATATTTTCCGTAATAACGGAGCCGGTGTAGCCGTGATGTATTCCAAAAAAGTGATCATGAAACAAAACCAGTTTGAACAAAACTGGGGGCCCAGTGCTTATGGCATGTTGTTAAAAGACATTACAGACAGTGAGATTCGCAATAATAGCTTTTACCGGAATACTGTTGGTATTCACATGGAAGGAAGCAGCCGCCTTCATATTGAACAAAATAAGTTCAAAAGCAACGGCTGGGCGGCAAAAATCCAGGCCAGTTGCGAGGATAATTATTTTGCAAAAACAATTTTACCGGAAACAGTTTTGATGTAGGAACTAATGGCACCATGGTGCTCAATAATTTTGATAATAATTACTGGGATAAATATGATGGCTATGATCTGAACCGGGATGGAACCGGAGATGTCCCCTATCACCCCGTGAGTCTATATTCCATGATTGTAGAACAGCAGCCCCATACCCTGATGCTATTCCGAAGTTTTGCAACCCAGTTACTGGACAAGGCAGAAAAAGCCATACCCGGACTGACACCTGAAAACCTTGCCGACAATAAACCTATGATGAAACCATTTTCCTTTATGATCAGCATTGAACATTTATCCAAACGGTTTCGAAAACTCATGGTGCTGGATAATATCAGTACCCGCTTTGAAAAAGGACAGGTTGTATCCCTGATCGGTCCCAATGGATCGGGAAAGACCACCCTGATCAAATCAATACTGGGTATGGTAAAACCAGACCATGGCAGTATCCTGGTAAATGGCCAACCGATACAACATGACCCTTCCTACCGGGAACAAATTGGGTATATGCCTCAGATCGGCCGTTATCCGGATAATATGAAAATTGGTCAATTGTTCAGGATGCTGAAACATATCCGTACCAAACCGGGATCCCGGATAGACCTTGAATTATATGAACAGTTTGAGCTGAGGCAAATTGAAAACAAACCCATGCGCACTCTCAGTGGCGGTACCCGGCAGAAAGTAAGTGCGGCTATTGCTTTCCTGTTCGATCCGGCCATTCTGATTCTCGATGAACCCACGGCCGGACTGGACCCGCTGGCAGCTGAACTCCTGAAAGCAAAGATCCTGAAAGAAAAACAACAAGGCAAACTCATCCTGATTACATCACATATACTAAGCGATATGGATGAACTGACCACACATATACTTTACCTGCAGGAAGGAAAAATGCTATTCTTTAAACCACTTGGCACCCTGCAGGAAGAGACCGGTGAAATAAGACTGGGAAAAGCAATTGCGAAAATCATGCGGGGTGAAAATATATCAGGCGACTGGATTGACCGGATGCTGGATGTTACTCCAAACGAAAAAATTTATTAATGTCCTGTTATGATGAAATTATCCAAATATGTTTTGTATGATATTCTCCGCAGCAGGATTATCATGGCCTATACTCTTTTCCTCCTGCTGATTTCTTTTAGTATGTTTCAGATGGAAGAGCTGAGCAGCCGGGCCATGCTGAGCTTGTTGAATATTGTATTGATTGTTTTGCCACTGGTGAGCATGGTATTTGCGACCATTCATTATTATAATTCTTACGAGTTCATTGAACTCATGGCCTCACAACCCATGAGCCGGAGCCGGATCCTGCTTAGCGAATATACGGGTGTTGCCATATCGCTGCTCAGTGCTTTTCTGATTGGCGTTGGACTTCCGGTATTATTGTATGCGGCTGATGCCACCGGCTTTGCCCTTCTTTTCACCGGGGCTGCACTAACCCTGGTCTTTAGTTCTATAGCTTTTCTTGCGTCCGTACTGGCCAGAGACAAAGCCCGGGGTATTGGCTTTGTGCTCCTGCTCTGGTTTTATTTTGCATTGATTTATGATGGTTTGGTGCTCCTGATTTTATTTTCATTCAGTGATTACCCCTCGAAAAACTGACCCTGGTCTTCTCTGCATTGAACCCCATAGACCTCGGCCGCATATTTATCATGTTACAAATGGATGTAAGCGCCCTGATGGGATATACCGGTGCACTGTATAAGGATTTCTTTGGCAACAGTACTGGCATACTGTTCACCGGTCTGATAATGCTGATCTGGATACTGATACCGCTAGGGCTGGCCATTCGTGTATTCAAAAGAAAAGATTTATAAACAACTTTAAAATAATGTACAATGACTGAATTACTGGATAAAGCCTGGCATCCATAGTTACCGGCAATCATCAATCCGCAGCTGTTTTTGAAAAATATGATCTTGATTTTTGTTGTAAAGGCAAACGAAGCCTTCAGGATGCCTGCCGGGATAAAAAGATCAATCCCGCTGCCGTATTAATGGATCTGGAAAAGATCATGCAACTTTCAGATACCGGATCACAACATATGGCTGAAAAGTCCCTATCAGAATTGACCAGCTATATTGTATCCACCCATCATGAATATGTTCGCCGGCAGCTTCCGTTGATTCATGGCTATCTGGATAAAGTAGCTTCGAAACATGGTGAAAGACATCCGGAACTCTATCCCATACTGGAAAATTTTAGTGCTATCCGGGAAGAAATGGAATTGCATATGCAAAAAGAGGAAAAAGTGCTTTTTCCAAGGATCAGAGAAATTGAGAATCTCAGCAACTGGAACCAGCCATTATCGCTCAGCAGTACTTTTATCAGCGCTCCGGTTTCCATGATGGAGCAGGAGCATGAACATGCCGGCGCTTTAATGGCGGAAATCCGCACTCTCAGCAATGATTATAATGCCCCCGGCGATGCCTGTACCACTTACAAACTAAGTTTTGCATCCCTGCAGGCATTTGAGGAAGATCTGCACCGACATGTTCATCTTGAAAATTACCTGCTGTTTCCGGCAGCCCTGCAGCTGATCAGGAGCAGAATCCCGGAACTTGAATGAACAAACAATTACTGTTGACATATTATTTCAATAAAAAATAATTGACAAAAAAAAGTTGTTTAGTATTTTTACAAAGTGCGGATTTTTATTACCATAAGTTTGATGTTGTTATTATTCAGTCAGTCAATGGGATACTGGCTGACACTTGCCGCATTCAAATTCAATCAGTCATGGATTGCAAAAAACACCGGTACCAACCGTTACCGCCCCCAAATGAATTGTAACGGCAACTGTGTTTTTATGAAAAAGCTGAAACAGCAGGAAAAAGAAGAGCAGCAGCAACCTACTCAGGTCCAACCGGAGATTAATCCCATTGTTATTTCATCCCGTACATTTTTTGTAACGGCACCTGCCGTTCCTTCTGCTATGACAAAGGAATACAGGCTTCCTTTCAAATCCGGTGATCCTATTGACCGGTCTTATGCCTTCTTCCACCCTCCCCTATGGCCTGATTTCCACTGTCAGTCCTTTTATTCATTTATTCCAAAACAGAAACATGAACCTGCAACCTGAAAAGGATGCGGTGGCTTTCCGTGCTATACGTAAAAGCCGGAGAATGGTCACAGCTATCCTGCAGCAGTGTTATTACTACTTGCCTTTGTGATTTATAAAACAATAAATTAAAAAAATATGAAAAAATATGGATCATGTCCCTGCTGATTATCGCAGGACTTAGTCTCCGTGCCCAAAAGCAAATTGGAAAGAAATGCATGATTTTCATGATATCATGGGTGCCACTTTCCATCCGGCAGAAGAAAATAATCTGCAACCCTTAAAAGACAGTGCCGCTATTTTACTGGAAAGGGCAAAAACCTGGCAAAAATCTGTGGTACCGGAGGGATACAACGGTGCCATCACTCAACCCATTCTGGAGCAATTAGTCAAAGAATGTAAGGCGATTAAAAAAAGCAGTCGCCGAAAAAAAACCGGATGTTGAACTGAAATCCATGATTACAAAAGCCCATGATACTTTCCATGAGATCATGGAAAAATGCCGTAAATAAAAAAAAAAAAAAAAACTAAAAAAAAAAACTTCACCAAAATAAACACATCCCCTTACCCCTTCCCGTCAAAAAAAAAGAAAAACCGCCAAAAAAAAAAAAACAAAAAAAAAAATCCCAAGAAAAGGCGGAAAAAAACGGGGAACCGGGAAAAAAAAACCGGCCCCGCCCCCCCGCAAAACAAATCACAGGGCAAAAAAACCACCCCCAAAGAAGACCCGCCCGGGCAAAAAAAATCAAAAACACAAAAAAAAAAATAAAAAACAAAAAATACCCGCGAAAAAAAAACTCCTGCGGGGCGGAAAAAACAGCCGCGCCGGCAAAAACCCCCCCGCGGCCCACCCCGCCCGAAACAAAAAAAAAAAAAAGGAAAAAAAAACGGCTCCACCGGGCCGGGGACACGGGGCGGGAAAACAGCCGCACGCCCACCCCGCCCGGGGGCGCCCCGCGACCCCCCCCCCCCCGCGGGGCGGGGGGGGGGCCAAAAGGGGGGCGGGACCGGCGCCCCCCACCGACACCCGCGGGAAAAAGCGGGGTGGGAAAAAAACATCGGGGGGGGCGGGGGGGACCCAGCACACAAACAACAACAAACCCCCAAACATCCCCACAGCCCCCGCCGCAAAAAAAAAAAAAGAACCCCCAAGAAAAAAAAAAAAAAAGAGAAACAAAAAAAAACACCGACAAAAAAACCCCGGGCCACCCGGAGAAAAAAAACAAAAACCCCCACCGAAACCCCGGGGACCCGCCGTAACCCCCAAAACCACCCCCACACAAAAACAACACACACCACCACAAACAACAACCCGCAAAACAAACACCGAAACCACACAAAACACCCCCTCTTTCTCTCCCTTTTCCCGCCCCCCCCCGCCCAAAAAAAAGGAAAAAAAGAAAAAAAAAACAAAACAAAAACCCCCCCCCCCCACCCCCCCTCCCACACAACAACAAAAAAACAAAAAAAAAAAAAAAAACCAAGAGGAAAGCCATCTCCTAAAAAACAGATCCACAAACACAAAAAAACCCCGGGCCCCCCACCAAACTCACCAAACCGCCCCCCCCCCCCGCGGGAACAAAACACCCCGCGGGCGGGGGGCCGGGACGGGAGGCCCCCCGGGGCCCCCCGCGCGCGCCCCCCCCCGGAGTCCCCCTCTGCGGGGGGGAGAACACAGGCCCCCCCCAACCGCCGGCGCCCCCCCCCCCCCACCCCGGGGGAAAGGGGGAAAACCCCGACGGGGGAAAAAACCAAACCCGGGGAAACCCCCCCCCCCCCCCCCCTCCAAAAAAAGCCGGGGGGCCGAAAAAAAAACGCCCGCCCCGCCCGGAAAACCCCTTTTCCTTGGTTCTCGGGGGGGGGGGAAACCACCGCCACGGCCCGGGGCCCCCCCGGGGGGGGCCCCCCCCCCCGGCAAAACAGAAAAACCCCACAGACACCCCACACGGAACACCACAAACCCGCCCCGCGCCACCGGGCCCCGCGAAACCCGAGGAAAAAAAAACAAAAAAAACCGGGACAAAACAGCAAGGAGAGGCCCCGACCCCGCCAACCGGGACACACCCACCGCCCCCACCCCCAAAACCCCGAAGCCCCGCCCCCCCGCCCCACGCCCCCCCCGACGCGCCACGGGCGGCCCGGGGCCCCCCGCCACGCCCCTGTAAAGCAAAAAAACACCGGGGGCGAGGGCCCCACCCGCCCCCCCCCCCCGCAAAAACCGCCCCCCCAAACACCCCACCCCCCAAAACCAAAAAAAAACCCACAAAACCACCCCTTCCACCCAGCCGCAAAATCCCCTCCCTTCCCCCCCAAAAAAAAAAAAAAAAAAAAAAACCCCGCTCGACCGGGAAAAAATTTGGAAAAAAAAAAACCCCGACCGGCCACACCCCGCCCCCCCGGCTCTGGAATATCGGGCGGGGGGGGGGGGAGGGAAAAAGTAGGGCCCCCCCCGCACCCGCGAACGGGCCAAAACCCGCACACCGAAAAAAACCCGAAGACCCACGGGGGAAAACACGCCCCGGGGGGCCCCCCGGGCCCGCGCGGGAGGGGCCGGGGAAACCCCGCCCCCCGCGGCCCCCGAAGAGGGCCCAAAAATGGGAATATGGAAATAAATTTTCAAAAACGGAAAAAAGGGGGAAGCCAGGAAAGCAGAGGGGGAGGGGGCACAGAGGGAAAACACCCGGGGGGCGGTAAATAATAGATAAAAAAAAAAAAAAAAAGAGAAAAAAAAAAAAAAAAAAACAGGCCCGGGGGCGGGGGGCGCCCCCGCCCGGGGGGGCCGCCCCGGCCCGCCCCGGGAGGGGGAAACGGAAAGGACGGGGGAAAAAGGACATAAGGCGGGGGCGGGGCAGGGGGACCCCAAACTCAACGCACTAAAAAAAATACGGGACCGGGCCCCGGCCCCCAAAACAAAAAAAAAAAAAAAAAAAAAAAAAAAACCCACGAAAACCGGGGAAAAAAAAATAGGGGGACCAAAATTTCCCGGAAGTAATAAAACACACAAGACGGAAGGACCAAAAAACCACCAAAACCCCCCCCACAGGAAAAGAAAAAAAAAAAAAAAAAACCAAAAACCAGGGAAACCTGAACACCAAAACCCCCCCCACCCCCCCCCAACGCCACCCCAGAAAAAAAAACCCCCAAAAAAAAAAAAAAAAATTGGGTTGGGGACACCCCCCCCCCCCCTTTCCCCCCCGGGCGGGGGGGGGGAAAGGGCGGGGGCGGCGGGGGGTTGTTCCCCCGTCGTTTTCTTTCCCTTTTTATTTAGCATAACCCGGAGGGCCCCTTTTGGGGCCTTCCTATTTCCTGACGAAAATCATACTCTTTTGAACCTGCTCAAGGGACACCCTGGTGCAGCCATCTACTTTAGCGCCCAACGGGAACCTATGTCCACGCTAAAAGAAACAACCCAACAACAAATCCAGTGTTACCATTGCGGTGAAGCCTGTCCCAATGACCGGATCAGCCTTGAATCCAAACATTTTTGCTGCGAGGGTTGCAAACTCGTGTATGAAATATTGAATCAAACCGGGCTTTGCGAATATTATAACCTGAATGAAAATCCGGGGATCAGTCAGAAATTAAAAGCGCGGAAAGACAAATTTCAGTTCCTGGATGATGAAAAAACACAACTCCAACTGATTACATTCCAGGACGAAAAGCAGGTGCATATTACATTCTACCTGCCGCAGATGCACTGCAGTTCCTGTTTGTACCTGCTGGAAAACCTGCACCGGCTAAATGAAGGAGTGATTTCCAGTAAGGTAAATTTTACCCGTAAAGAAGTAGATGTCGTATTCCTTCCCGCCAAAACCACTTTGCGTAAAGTAGCGGAGACACTCACGGCTATCGGGTATGAACCCTATATCAGTCTGAATGACCTGAAAGAAAAAAGACCAGCCATTGACAAGAGCATGGTTTTTCAGTTGGGTATTGCCGGTTTTTGTTTTGGAAATGTGATGCTCCTGAGTTTTCCGGAGTACCTGGGAATTGATGCTAGTGAAACGGCTTTAAGAGGCATTTTCCGCTGGATCAATTCCGGACTGGCTATTCCGGTATTCCTGTATTCGGCCCTGCCCTTTTATACATCTTCCTGGAAAAGCCTGAAACATCATTTCCTGAATATCGATGCCCCGATTGCTCTTGCCATTATCATCACTTTTATCCGGAGTGCCTATGAAGTGATCAGTGGTACCGGTGGCGGTTATTTTGATTCCATGACCGGTATTGTTTTTTTTATGCTGGCGGGAAGAATATTGCAGGAGGTCAAAACCTACCGGCAGCTTTCCTTTGAAAGAGATTATACTTCTTATTTCCCGGTGGCGGTATCAGTATTAAAAGAAGAAAATGAAATCCCCACCCGTTTACCTGATATCAAACCTGGTGACACCTTACTCATTCATCATGAGGAACTGATTCCTGCTGATGGTATCCTCACGAGAGGGAAAGCATTTATAGATTACAGTTTTGTAACGGGTGAATCCCTTCCGGTACTAAGAGAAGTGGGGGAACTGGTTTATGCCGGGGGCAAACAAACCAGTGGGAATATTGAAATACTGGTGGTCAAAGAAGTAACCCAGAGTTACCTCACCCGGCTCTGGAACAAGGATGAAATGAAAGCCAACGCGGAAGAAAAGCATGTATCTTTTGTACATCTGCTCAGCCGTTGGTTTACTTATATTTTAATCACCATTGCAGTGGCAACCGCTGTGTACTGGCAGCTGAATGATCCATCCAGACTCTGGCCTGCTGTAACATCCATTTTTATCA
>JADJDJ010000005.1 GCA_016702745.1 Chitinophagaceae bacterium | reverse complement strand
CTCCGTGCCCAGAAAAGAGATGTGGTATTTGTATGTGGCAGTGATGAACACGGCACGGCCATACCCATTCAGGCCACCCGGGAAGGCACAACTCCACAGGCCATAATTGATAAGTACCACGAAGCCATGAAGCAGGATTTTGAAGACCTCTCCATGAGTTTTGATATCTATCACCGCACTTCATCCACCCTGCACCATGAAACGGCGCAGGAATTTTTCACCAAACTGAATGATGCCGGTGAACTGGAAATAAAGGAAACAGAACAATACTATGATGAGGAAGCGGCCAGTTTCCTCGCCGATCGGTATATAAAAGGAACCTGTCCTAACTGTGGCAGCGACCGGGCTTTGGCGACCAGTGTAAACCTGTGCCGCACCCTGAGTCCGGATGAGCTGATCAATCCGGTAAGCACCCTGAGTGGCAAAACACCAATCAAGAAAAAAACCTCGCATTGGTACCTGCCCCTGGGTAAGCATGAACAATTTTTGAAAGACTGGATACTCGAGGAGCATAAGGATGATTGGCGCCCCAGTGTATATGGACAATGTAAGAGCTGGATTGAAGGCGGATTGCAATCGAGGGCGGTTACCCGCGACCTGGACTGGGGAATCAAAGTGCCACTGAAAGAAGCAGATGGTAAAGTGCTCTATGTTTGGTTTGATGCCCCGATCGGTTATATCAGTGCCACTAAACAATGGGCACTGGATCAGGGAAAAGACTGGAAACCGTACTGGCAGGATAAAGAAACCAAACTGGTACATTTTATCGGTAAGGATAATATTGTATTCCATTGCATCATCTTTCCGGTGATGTTGAAATTACATGGAGATATTCTTCCGGATAATGTACCCGCCAATGAATTCCTGAACCTGGAAGGTGACAAAATGAGCACCAGCCGGAACTGGAAACTGGACATGCGGGATTATATCAATGACTTTGTAAAAAAAGATAACGGCGGCCCGCAGGCAGTGGATATGCTCCGTTATTATCTGACTCAGATCGCTCCGGAAACCAAGGACAGTGAATTTACCTGGAAAGGATTTCAGGATGCCGTGAACAGTGAACTGGTAGCCGTCTTTGGCAATTTTGTGAACCGGAGTTTTGTCCTCATGCACAAACTCTGCGGAGGTAAAGTTCCCCGGTTACAGGAAGAAGTTCTGGATGATACGGATAAAGCCATGATTGCTGAATTCAGTAATACCCGGGCAGAAGTACAATCAGCATTGGAGTTCTATCATTTCCGGGATGGATTATTCCAGGTGATTGAACTGGCCAGAAAAGGGAATCAGTATTTACAGAAAAAAGAACCCTGGATTGTTGCGAGACAGGTGGCAGAAAATCCGGCGGCTCAGGCATCTATTGACAATACCCTGCATATCTGTCTGCAGCTTTGTGCCAACCTCGCTGTACTCATCAATCCCTTCCTGCCAAACACAGCAAGGAAAATGCTTTACATGATGAAGGTGGTGGATAAAATGCTGGACTGGGAAAATGCAGGCAAACCCAACCTGCTCAGCACCGGATACAGTTTAAGGGCACCTGAGCTTTTATTCCGTAAAATAGAAGACGAGGAAATTGCTGCACAGATAGAAAAACTGAAAAGCGGTTTAGTAAAACCGGCCTCTGATACAACAACAGCGTCGGCCACCAAAAAACCAGCAGCTATGCAAAAACCCGAGATTCAGTTTGATGATTTTGCCAAACTGGACATGAAGGCAGCTACCGTGATCAGTTGTGAAAAAGTGGCAAAGGCTGATAAATTACTGAAACTGGAAGTAGACCTCGGAACAGAAAAAAGAACTATTGTTTCCGGTATTGCCCTGCATTATACCCCAGAAGAAATGGTTGGCAAGCAGGTAATTGTTGTCACCAATCTGGCCCCGCGTAAAATGAAGGGGATTGAAAGTCAGGGTATGATCCTGACGGCCGAAGACAGTGATGGGAAATTGCAGTTGCTGCGTCCGGAAAATGGGGTGGCTCCTGGTTCGGGTGTGAGCTGAGGAAGCGGCGTTTTCGGAGAGATTTAACCGCTAAGACGCCAGGACGCGAGGAGAAACGCTTTGTGTTCTTTGTGCCTTTGTGGGAAAAATTTTTACGGATTTTTTGCGCCCTTTGCGTTTTTAGCGGGAAATATTCACCGCAGAGAAATGAGAGCGCAGCCGTTTCGCAGAGATTTAACCCTGCCTACCGGCAGGCAGGCGCTAAGACGCCAGGACGCGAGGAGAAACGCTTTGTGTTCTTAGTGACTTTGTGGGAAAGTTAATAGCGGATAATAGATTTTTGCTTCGCAAAAAATATAATAGGAACGCAGATGACGCGGATTAAACGGATTAGAACGGATAATACTCACTTCGTGAGTATGGGAACTCTTTCTTTGCGCCTTTGCGTGTTTTTTCTTTGCGCTCTTTGCGTGAAATATCGTCGGATGAATGATTTTGCTTCGCTCGAAGAGTCCTTTGGACAAAAAATATAATAGGAACACGGATGACGCGGATTAAACGGATTAAACGGATTAAACGGATTAAAACGGATTTATTAGTTTCAAGGTTCATAAGTGTTTTTTGAAGTTTCGATTATGCTGAGTACGGATATTGACGGATAAAACTCACTGCGTGAGTTTGGCGACTTACTAAGCGCGCTTTGCGCTCCTGGCGGGAAATATTTTTCACTCTCTTTGTGTGCTTAGTGTCTTTGTGGGAGATATTTTTTATATCTTTTACCTGCCTAAACCCTTTTCTATGAACCGAAAACTGCACAACGGGCTGTTGTTGCTCCTCTTTTTGATCTGCTCACTCACAGGCCTTGCACAAACCCAGGAAGAGTTTGATAAAAAACTCAACGATATCTATATCCTGAATACTTCCGATAAAAAGAAAGCCTTGCAGCAGGCAAAGGATTTATATAACCTGCTGGATAAGAAAAAGGACTTGCAGACCCTGGGTAATTACTATATCCTCAAAAATTTATTTGAAAATTTCACGGTGGATGAAGCATTGGCCAAAACCTGTGCAGAAAAGGCAGACCGGAAGTCCAGAGAAATGGTCGGATTGGAAGGACCCAAGGCAGAATATGGCAGCGATAGTATGAATCTCTGGTATAACAGTCTCTATCCGGGTTTGTATGAAACCAGGGATCCGGAAAATGCCAGGAAGGCATTGGCCTTTATGGACAAATACAGTTCCTTCCGCACTTTGGCCAATTATACCGGAGTGGGGTATGCATTTGAAAGAAACGGGGATTTTAATAATGCCAAAAAATATTATGAATACGGGATCAGTCTCCGGGGAGATGAAAGAAAAGAATATGTTTCCTATCTCACTTATATCCTTTTTTTGTCCAAATTTGGCGATTACCAGAAAGCAGAAGCCTTTATCCGGAAGGTGGAAGAGTTGTCCCAGACAGCGGATGAAACCCTGAAAATGTCGTATCGCAATGAAGCCCTTTCGGCCCACACGCTTTACTACTATTATATCGGGGATTATGAGTCTTATGTCAAGTCATCAGATATCCAGTATGCCGAGCTGTCTAAAATGTTTGCCACCTACAAAATGCCCTGTACCGGTCAGGAGTATATCCGGCTGACCAATGCAGGCATTGCCACTGAATTCCTCAAAGATTATCCATCGGCCGAGAAATACTGGAGAAAAAGGGATTCGGCTTATAGTGCCTGGATCAAATGTCAGAAAGAACAATATCCGAATCTTAAGCTTTATGATTTTTCCATGCTTCCTATCTTCCTCATGAAAAGAGGGCGGGAAAAAATGCTGCCCAAATCACTGGACTTTTATGTGAAGGAAGTGGAAACCTATTATAACAGTTTCAGCAACTATGCAGATCTGAGTTCCAATTATTTCAGGGGAATACAACTGGCTTTTCTGAAATCACCTAAGTACACGGCGGTGTTCACGCCTATCCTTGAAAGAATCCGCAACACAAAGGATTTCCGGGAGTCAACCAAGCCCTTCACGGATTTTGCTTATTTCCAGATGCGTGATGGCAATCAAGCCGGTGCGATAAAAACCTACCAGGAATTATTCAATCTGAACCGGAGCTGGGTGAATGATATCATTTTTGCTTTTGGAGAAAAAGCCTTTGTCACTTATTACAATGCCAAACTGCGGGAAGGCTATGATAATTTCCACAGTTTTGTAAAATCAACACGTGATAAAAAACAGGCGGAAGCCGGAATGCTGGCGGCCCAGGCATATGATAATCTCCTCTTTGTAAAATCCATTTCCCTGCAGGGAACCAAGAAAAGAAAAGAAGCCTTTATCAAAAGCAATGATCCGGCTGTGATCGCCCTTTATGAAAAATGGCTGGACAAAAAACAGCAACTGATCCGGCTTTATTTCAAATCAGCTGAACCGGCAGCAGGAACTGTTGATTCAAGTGCAAAGTCAGCAGAAAAAATACTGGAGACCCTGCAGGCCGAAGTGACGGGTATGGAAAATGAATTAACGGTAAAATCAAAGGATTATAAAAAACTGCTGCAGATCAATCCTCCCGGCTGGAAGGAAATCAAGAGCAAACTAAAGGATGGAGAAGCAGCGGTGGAAATCATCCGTTTTCAATGGAGGGATCAGGTATATTATTCCGATACGGCCTACTATGCCGCCTATATTCTAACAAATCAATCAGCATATCCCGAAGTGGTGTACCTGCCGGACGATGCGGTGGCGATGGATAACCAGCATTACAAGACTTATAAAAATAATATCCGGTTCCGGACAGAAGACAAAGTCTCGTATAACCTGTACTGGAAAAAAATTCAGGAAAAACTCACAGGCATCCGGAAAGTGTATCTTTCTCCGGATGGCATTTATCACCTGATCAATCTATCCACCCTGTTTAACCCGGTAACGGGAAAATATGTGTTGGATGAAACAGAGATTCAATCCACCACTTCCACAGGTGAACTCAGTTATGCAGCCGGTAGTAAGCCGGAAAATCCCACAGCCGTTTTATTTGGCAGACCTGCTTATAAAACAACCACCGAAACAGGAACCCGGGTAGAAGATGAAGGCACCCGGTCTTTTATCGGCAATTTCAGGGAAAAAAACATTACAGATCTTCCCGGAACAGAAACGGAAGTACTCAGCATTAAATCAGCGCTGGAGAAAGGTAAAATGAAGGTGCAATACTATCTCCGGGATCAGGCCACTGAAGATAAATTATATAAACTGCAAAGTCCGGGTATCCTGCATATTGCCACCCATGGTTACTGGTCGGGCACCAGTGAGAACGCCACCAGCGGTTACCGGATGTTCAATGCCATGGTTAATTCGGGTTTGTTACTGGCCGGGGTGGTCAATTATTATGAACGCAATGAATTTGCTGATACCTATGACGGAGTATTGACTGCCTATGAGGCCCAGAACCTGGATCTGCAAAATACTTCACTGGTGATTCTGTCGGCCTGTGAAACCAATCTCGGTTACCTGGATGCCGGAGAAGGTGTGTATGGACTACAAAGGGCATTCCGGGCAGCCGGTGCCGGAAGCATCATGACCAGTTTATGGAAGGTGGATGATAATGCCACGCGGGATTTCATGATTGCCTTTTATGAGCAATACCTGGTACAAAAAAATAAAGCCAATGCATTGCTTTTTGCCCAGAAAACCATCCGGGATCAATACAAGCATCCCTATTTCTGGGGAGCATTTGTGATGGTGGGGGAATGATGAAGGTAATATGGAAACTTCAGATCATGGTACAGCCCCCGGGGAGCTTTGCTGCCCCCGCATGAACCCCCCCGGCCTGCCCCGCCCCCGGGCCGCCCCCCCTAAATTTTCCAGAGCCATTTTGCTCTTTATGAAAATCCCTTATCTTCGAAGTAAAATAGTTGCATAACTAACTAATTTTGCCTAAACCGGCTTTGCCGGGTTTTTTAATACATGTTTTTGAAAAGAGTGATTAAAAAAGTGGCGGTGCTGGGTAGCGGTGTAATGGGCTCCAGGATCGCCTGTCATTTTGCAGGAGTAGGTGTACAGGTTTTACTACTTGATATTGTTCCAAAAGATGTGGCGGCCGATGCCAAACCGGCGGAAAGAAATAAAATCGTGAATGAAGCGCTGGCAGCAGCATTGAAATCAAACCCCTCTCCTGTTTTTCATAAGGATGTCGCAAAGAAAATCAGCACCGGCAATTTTGAGGACAATATGAAGGATATTGCCGGATACGACTGGATCATTGAAGTAGTGGTTGAACGCCTTGATATCAAACAAAAAGTATTTGAACAGGTAGAAAAATTCAGAACAGCAGGTACCCTGATCAGTTCCAATACTTCCGGTATTCCGATTCATATGATGGCAGAAGGAAGGACTGATGATTTCAAAAAACATTTTTGCGGTACTCACTTTTTCAACCCTCCCCGCTACCTGCGTTTACTGGAAATCATTCCAACTCCCTTTACTGATCCCGCGGTGGTTGACTTCCTGATGAATTACGGAGATCTCTATCTGGGCAAAACTACTGTACTGTGTAAGGATACTCCGGCTTTTATTGCCAACCGTATCGGTGTATTTGGTATGATGGCCATCATGAATGTAAAAGAGAAACTGAAACTCAGTGTGGATGAAATTGATGCATTGACCGGCCCCATCATCGGCCGGCCCAAATCCGCCACTTTCCGTACCGGTGATGTGGTGGGATTGGATACGTTGGTAAAAGTGGCGAAGGGAGTGGCTGATAATTGCCCAAATGATGAAGCCCGTGATCAGTTTGCAATTCCCTCCTGGCTGGATCAAATGCTTACCAATAACTGGCTGGGGGATAAAACCGGACAGGGATTCTTTAAGAAAACAAAAGGAGCAGGCGGAGAAAAAGAAATCCTGACCCTGAACCTGGAGACCATGGAATATGGTCCGCGGGTAAAACCAAAATTTGCTTCCCTGGAAGCCGCCAAACCGGTTGATGATCTTTATACCCGTTTGAAAATGCTGGTAGCCGGTACTGATAAGGCCGGGGAATTTTACCGGCTCTTTCATTACGGATTGTTCTCTTATATCTCTCATCGTATTCCCGAAATCAGCGATGAATTATACCGGGTGGATGATGCCATGATGGCCGGCTTTGGCTGGGAGATCGGCGCTTTTGAAAGCTGGGATGTACTCGGTGTACCCAAAACAACAGAAGCGATGAAAGCAGCAGGTTATACCGTAGCTCCCTGGGTAGATGAGATGCTGGCGGCAGGTAACCGTTCATTTTATAAAGTAGAAGGCGGAAAAAAATATTGCTATGATCCTGCTTCCAAATCTTACAAAGCTTTACCTGGAGGAGAAGCCTTTATTGTGATGAGTAACTATACCGATAAACAGGTATGGAAGAACAGCAGTTGCCGCTTATATGATCTCGGTGATGATGTGCTGGGACTACAATGGTTTACCAAGATGGGAAGCATTGGCGGAGATGTATTAAGCGGTATTCAGACCGCCATTGATAAGGCTGAAAAAAATTATAAAGGACTGGTGATTGCCAACGAAGGCGCTAATTTTTCTGCAGGCGCCAATGTGGGTATGATTTTTATGCTGGCAATCGATCAGGAATACGATGAACTGGATATGGCCATTCGTCTGTTCCAGAATACGATGATGCGTGCCCGTTATTCTTCAGTACCGGTGGTAGTAGCACCACACGGTCTGGCATTGGGAGGAGCCTGTGAACTGAGTCTGCATGCAGATAAATGTTGCCCGGCTGCTGAAACCTATACGGGTCTGGTAGAATTGGGTGTTGGATTGATCCCCGGTGGAGGCGGTACCAAGGAATTTGTGTTGAGGGCTTCAGATGAAATGCACGAAGACGAACCGGAGACCATTACTTTAAAAAACCGTTTTCTCTCCATCGCAACTGCCAAAGTAGCCACTTCGGCACATGAAGGATTTGGTCTGGGTGTATACCGGAAAGGATTAGATGAAGTGGTACTCAATATTGGCCGGAGAGTGGCAGAAGCCAAAAAATCCGTGACAGAAATTTTTGACAGTGGTTATACCGCTCCGGTACTTCGTAAAGATGTAAAAGTATTGGGCCGTTCCGCATTGGGTGCATTGTATTCGGGCATTCATGCCATGCAAACTGCCAACTATGCCACTGCGCATGATGCACTGGTGGCCAAAAAGCTGGCTTATGTGATGTGTGGTGGTGACCTGAGTGAACCCACGATGGTATCCGAACAGTACCTGCTCGACCTGGAAAGAGAAGCTTTTCTTTCTCTTTGCGGTGAGAAAAAAACCCTGGAACGCATTCAGGCGGTTTTGAAAAGCGGAAGACCAATCCGGAACTAAGAAGCAAACAAGACAAGCTTCTTCGCCTGAAAAGACTTATATTAGTGTGTACAGATTCATCACACTAACCTTTTCTCATGAAAAAGATATTCCCGGTATGCCTGTTTCTGCTCGGCAGCCTGTTTGCAACTGCACAAAAAGATCTAACGGGTGCTTACGGATACAGCTTAACCCCCGTCAAAACAACAACAGTCAAAGATAAAAATGCCGTACCCGGTGGTCAGCTGGTTTTGATCCGGATGGATGGCAATAAATACCGGTTCTGGCTGGATGTACTCAATGGTCCTCCCGGTTATAACCGTGGAGAAACCGATGGCACGATTTCTTTTGTGAATGATACAGCTTCCTTTGATAATACTTTTGAAGATGCCGAACATCCCTGTGTCCTTCATTTTAAAATCACTGGCAATTCCATCAATATCAACAGTCATTCCACCTCTTTCAACTGTGGCTTTGGCAACGGTGTGAATGCTGATGGAGATTATACCCGCCTGAAAACCCAACCGGTACTAGATAATAAATGGCTACGGAAAGAATATAGCAGTTCACCGATGGTGGTGGTCAAAGAAGGAAGGGCGGAACTATTCCAGGATGAAAATTGTCTGGTGCCATTTTCGCCAAAGAGATTTCTTAACAAAGGAGAGTCCATATTGAGTATTGCAGAAACCGCCAAATCGGTATACACCGAATCCATTCCTGCTCCCGGTAAATTTAACTGGGGCTGGATCCGGAAATCTGATCTCTCTATCGAACAGCTACAATAAGCATGGGCTCAGCAGAAATTTATTCGGGTAGTCTTCTCATTCAGTCTTGTATCATTACTTATGGAAATGCGGCCAGTCAGTTACTCACTGCCATGATCCGTGAGGAAATCGAAACGATGTGGAATGAACCCGGATCAACCGTAAACATTGCCGGTTCCGAATATCCTGTTCAATTCCGGATCACTGCCTTGTATCAGCCTGCGATTACCGATCTGGATATTTATCAGAACCTGGATCCCTGTAATAATTATTTCCGCATTGAAGAATTTGTACATGGCAATATTTCTTTTGTAGACGGACTGGGTTGCAACAGTGGATACTTTAAACTGGAAAACCTGTATAAAGGGTCCACCACGGCTGCCCATGAATATGGCCATACTCTTGGCCTCGAACACCCGGAGGACCTGGACCTGCGTGGCAAGGGCGTTCCCGGAATCATGTATCCGCGGGGCACCCTGGTAGATCCGCAATACCAGTATGAATCAGATAAACCCGCCGGTACAAAAGGCGGCACGATGCATCCCATGTTCCGAAAAGTTCAGGAAGCGGATATTGCCAGTCTGCGGCTGCACAAAATTTCTTTCACTAACGGAAAAGCAGTGCTTGGTGAATTCACCAATATCTGGCACCCGGATCATACGGGTACGCCACCTGGAATGTTTGTACATCCTTAAGAAAAACGGTCTTTAGTTTTGATTTGGGATGGCGCTTAATGTGCAGAGAATATTTTTTTCAATCCAGTTTGTCAATGCTTTCCAGTGAAGGATACCTGAACAGAAACCCTGCTGCCATTAATTTTTCAGCACTTACAGTACAGCTTTTCAACACTTCCACACTCATTTCTCCCATGATCCATTTCAACAGGAATGAAGGGACAGTGAATAAAATAAAAGGCTTCTTCCGGAAGCGGGCCAGCCATATTACCAGATCCCGGTTTGAAACCGGTGCCGGTGCCACTGCATTATAAACGCCCTCCATATTTTCCTGTTCAATAGCCGAAATGAAAATACGGACCAGGTCCTGTATATGAATCCAGCTGACGAATTGTTTTCCATTTCCAAGTACCGCGCCTACGCCCCATTGTAATGGTTTGATAAATTCTTTCAAGGCCCCTCCTTTACTGCTCAATACAATTCCGATACGTAATCGCACCAGTCTTTTATGAACTTGGCTGTTGATTGCTGAGGTACTCTCCTCCCATTGCTGACAGGTGGATCCTAAAAAATCGGTTGCCACTTTTGATGATTCGGTAAATGGTTGGGCATTGGGAATCACCGGATCGGGTCCGTACCAGCCAATAGCAGAAGCACTGATTACTGATTTTACTTTATTGGGAATTTCCCGGAGGCTTTTGACAAGCAGTTGTCCGCTTTGCACCCGGCTTTGCAAAATTTCCTCTTTTCTTTTGTTTGTCCATCTTTTTTCCGCCACGGAAGCACCAGCCAGGTGAATGATATGATCTGCATCTGCGATCGCAGCGGGATCAATGGTCTGCTTCCTTATATCCCACGCGGCATAACGAATACCGGGTACAGGAACTTGCCTGAGCGGGTCACGCGTAAGTACGATCAGCTGGTAACCTTTTTCGAGCAGGGCCTGTCCAAGTGCTGTACCTACCAGGCCGGTACCACCAGTGATCAGAATGGTTGACATATTGCAATTTAGACCTAAATAACAACCATTCATCGGCAATGTTCAGGGCAAACGGCGGGAAAAACATAACTTGAACCCGAATAAAAAAAGCGTATGAGTATTGTGCTTTCTGTTGATAATTTATACAAATCCTACTCAACCGTCAGGGCCTTAAATGGCGTGTCGTTTGAGGTACCGGAGAATAGTGTATTCGGCATCCTGGGACCCAATGGCAGTGGTAAGACCACTTTGCTTGGCATTATCATGGATGTACTGCGTCCGAATAATGGCGGCTTCCGCTGGTTCGGAAAACCGGGTTCATCTGAACAACGTAAAAAAATCGGTACCCTGCTGGAGACCCCTAACTTTTATAGTTATCTCTCCGCTACCGATAACCTGAAAATCACCCAGGCTATCAGCGGCAGGGGCAACAAACAGGATATTGATAATGTATTGCGCAAAGTGAATCTGTATGACCGGCGTTGGGCACCCTTCAAATCTTATAGTCTGGGAATGAAGCAAAGACTGGCGATTGCAGCTGCCCTGCTGGGTAATCCCAAAGTTCTGGTTCTGGATGAACCCACTAATGGACTGGATCCGGTAGGTATTGCCGAAATCCGAGAACTGATCCGCGAGTTGAGGGACCAGGGACATACGATTATTATGGCCAGTCACCTGCTGGATGAAGTGGAAAGAGTATGTACACATGCCGCTATTTTAAAAAATGGTCAGCTGATCACTACCGGACATGTGGATGAGATTATGAAAGATGATGATCTGGTAGAAATGAGTGCGGCTAACCTGCAGGCGCTGGAAGCTGTACTGCAAAAAACAGGAGGCAAGGTATTGCTGGATGAAAAAACAAATACTGTACAGGTTGTATTTCCCCAGGGTACCGCAAAACTGGATGATATCAACCGGCTTTGTTTTGAACAGGGTGTTGTATTGACCCACCTGATTCTGAAAAAGAAAAAACTGGAAGCCCGATTCTTTGAACTGACCAATAATTAATGCGATCATGAAAACTTTGATATATACTGAGTGGCTGAAGATGAGAAAGTACAATGCTTTCTGGTGGATCCTGGGGATCACAGCCGTTTCCTATCCCGGTATCAATTATATTTTTTATGCAGGTTTCCAGGATATCACCAGTCAGCCCGGACAGGCAAGCACCTATGCAAAAATGGCATTGGGCAATCCTTTCTCCTTCCCGGAGGTCTGGCATTCCGTTGCCTTCTTTTCATCTCTCTTTGTTTTTATTCCTGCGGTGGTTGTCATTATGTTCATCAGCAATGAATACAGTTTTAAAACACACCGGCAGAATATTATCGATGGCTGGAGCCGTGACCGGTTTATCAGCAGTAAACTGATGGATGTGCTGATGATTACCTTGCTGATCACGATTCTCTATTTCCTCGTCGCCCTGATTTCCGGACTGATCAATCAGGAACGCCTGATCCGGAATACCTGGGGGCAGGCTTATTATACCGGTTTGTTTGCATTGCAGACCTTTGCCCAGTTATCCCTGGCTTTTCTGATCGGATTCCTGGTAAGGAAAGCTTTTCTGGCGTTGGGTATCTTCCTATTTTACTATATCGTACTGGAGAACCTGCTGGTGGGATGGTTGTCATGGAAAAAAGTTGCCGCTGCCAGTTATTTCCCGCTTGAAATTTCGGACCGGTTGATCCCCAAACCAGGATTCTGGTACCTGACCAATCCTTCCGCCTATCAAAAGGATCTGGATGCAGTGCCGCTGCATTTCCTGTTAAGTGTGTTGTTGACCGCTTTCATCTGGGTCTTTTGTTACTGGCTGAACCGAAGAAGAGATCTCAAATAACGGGGCCGGATAGTCGAAATATGATTATTTTTAGGCATGTTCAAATTCCTGGCGCTGGTATTTTTCTGGTTCATCAGTATCCAGTTTTCTTATTCCCAGCAACAAAAAAACCGAAGCAGCGGACTCTATTTTCAATGGGGCTATAATGTAGAATGGTATACCCGCAGTAATATCCATTTCAGGATGGCCAATGGTGATGATTTTACTTTGCATAAGGCCAGGGCACATCATAACCCCGGGTTTCAGACCATCATTGATAAACCCTGGAAATTTTCTCTCCCCCAATATAATTACCGGCTTGGTTTTTACCTTAATAAAAAACATACCCGCGCGATTGAAGCCAATTTTGATCATGCCAAGTATATCCTTAACAAAGGACAAATGATCCATGTTACCGGAAAGATTGACGGGAAGTCAGTAGATGGTGACAGTATACTGACTGCTGCCAGTTTCCTTCATTTTGAACATACGGACGGGGCCAATTTTCTTCACTTTAATTATGTGCAGCAGCATGACCTGGCCTATACGAATAAAAAACACCGTAAGCTGTTGAGCAGTATATGGAAAATCGGGGCCGGCATCAACATTCCGCGTTCAGATTTTACCTGGCGGGGCGACCGGCTGAATAACAAGTTTCATATAGCCGGTTATAATGCCAGTGCGGAAGGTGGGTTGAGAATTTACCCCGGTAAAAGAATTTTCTTTGAACTGACCGGCAAATCCGGTTATGTAAGATATGTAGATGCCCTGGCGGAAACCAGCAGCATCAAAGGCAACCGGGCCCGGCATGGATTCGGGTATTTCGAGATGATCGGCACTATTGGTTTTGATATTAACTGGTAATACCGGATGTCTCATTCTTTTTTCCCTTTTATCATTTCTGAATAATCATTCAATCCTCCGACCAGGTTTTGGTTCATCCATTACAGAGGGGCTGTCAATTACATTTACTTAAAAAAAAGAAACCCCCCGGTAGAAACCGGGGGGAACAACTAAAAATCACTAGCTAAATGCTCAGTGGCTTCATTGGAACGAACAGCCTTTGGTGGTCCGGACGTGCCGGGTCACCTTATTATCTTAATCAGGTTTTTTACCTTCCAGGAATGTGTTGATGGAACTGATTTGGGCCTGGTTCTTTTCGTCGGCCTTTACTTCATAGCTGCTATAGAACTGCTCAATATGGGAATTATGATTGTATAATTCCATATTGCGGCGGATATAAGCCGGCACAGTCTCAAACTCATTATTGGGGTCAGCAGCGTTAACATTGAACGACAAGTTTCTCAACTTATGTAATCGTTCGGCTGCCCTACGTTTCTGTTCCTCGGTTTCGTCCTGCATTGCAGGATCCTCAACTTCGGTGGACAAAGGTTGCTGAGCCTGATGGGCCAACGGCATATCCGCCGCCGGAATGTCATCCCTTTCTACCAACTGCATTTGCAGGTCAAGGAGTTCTTCCTCGTCCTTGCTGGCAGTGACGGGTGAAGGGACCGGTTCTTCTGCAGAACGCTTTGAGGTGATTTCCTCTGCTTTTGATTCTGCGTAGATATTGGATGGTCTGGCCAGATAACCTCCTGATGCTGCAGACACCGGGTTACTATCTTTTATGCTGAGGATCATCTCAGCATCGGTTTCTTTAATTGTGGGGGGAACGGATTGTGCAATCGAATGTATACTATCCTGTTTTACTACTGTTGACAAGTTGCCAACAGTAATAGTCCCAGTACTGTTTACCGTATTATTACTAAGTAATTTTTCTTCTTCTTTTTTCTCCACTTCGAGTTCATAATGCACAATAGCAGGTTCTTCCTCCCGCATATCCGTGAAATCAATGACTGGTGCTGGTGCAGGTTGCGGCTCTTCCACTAATCTTGGCATCAGATAATCCTCTTCAGTGGCAGGCATCAGTTCATCTTCCATCACCTGCATTTCCTTTTCCAGCATCGCAGGTGTTTCTTCAGCTCTCACAACGGGTTGCAGTTTGATCACCACCGGCGCTTCCGGTTGTTTTTCCAGCAACATCACGATTTTTTCTTCCGGCTTTGGTTCTTCTTTCTTCGGCTCGGTTTTAGCAAACGGATCTTTATGTTCAAATCCGGTGGCGATCAGGGTGATGCCCAGTTTATCGCCCAGGTTACTGTCGTAACCCATACCCAGGATCACATCGGTATTCTCACCAGCCTGTGTGAGCAGGTAATTCTGGATCACTTCCACTTCATCCATGGTAAACTCATGTTCACCGGTTGAAGAAGTGATATTGATCAGGATCCATTTTGCACCCCTGATATCATTATCATTCAGCAGTGGAGAATTCAATGCTTCTTCAATGGCCTGCTGGGCCCTGTTTTCACCGGAAGCCTCGGCATTACCAAGTATCGCCACCCCTCCGTTCTTCATCACCGTACATACATCGGCAAAATCCACATTGATCTGCCCGGTACTGTTGATTACATCCGTAATACATTTGGCAGCGGTGGCCAGCACATTATCAGCTTTGGCAAATGCTTCCCGCATTTTCAGGTTACCATACTGGTGACGCAGTTTATCATTACTAATCACCAGCAATGTATCCACATATTGTTCCAGGAACCGGATCCCTTCCTGTGCCTGTTGCTGGCGTTTTTTTCCTTCGTAGGCAAACGGTGTGGTTACGATACCCACAGTCAGAATGCCCAGGTCTTTACAAATTTTAGCAATGATGGGTGCACCGCCTGTACCGGTACCACCGCCCATACCGGCAGTGATAAAAGCCATCTTTGTATTCACTTCCAGAATTCTTTTAATTTCTTCCAGTGATTCTTCTGTTGCCTGCCGGCCGATTTCAGGATTGGCTCCCGCTCCGAGGCCCTGTGTAAGGTGGGGGCCGAGTTGTATCCGGTTAGGGATATCACTACTGGTAAGGGCCTGTGAATCGGTATTACAGATCACAAAGTTGACGCCCTCAATCTGCTGACTGAACATATAATTCACTGCATTGCCTCCGCCGCCTCCGACTCCAATCACTTTCAGGATAGAGGATTTTTCTTTTGGCAGATCAAAATGTATCATAAGTACTCGTTTTTGGATATTAAAATTTTAAATGCTGGTTCGTTTTGGTCCGGCTGTTGCCGGTTATCGCGCACATTTAAAATGAAAATGATTAATGGTGACCTTATTACAGGTGTTTGTCTTCTTCTTCTTTGAACAGATCAATGATCCTGTCTTTGAATTTGCTCCAGAAACCGGTCAGGTTTTTCCGACGGTTCATTTCCGTTTCACTCACCGCCTCTTCCACCACTACCGGAACCTCTTCCCCTGCCTGTTGCTTCAGTGCATCCGGAACGGACACATTCGCAAAGTCTTTTTCAAACTGTTTGCGGTTATGTTCATAATCATCATATCCTTTCAGGATCAAACCTATACAGGTGGAGTAAGTGGGCTTGGCCAGTTCTTCAATATGACCGGCAGCCAAATGTTCATTGGGGAAACCGATTCTTGCAGGCAATCCGGTGGTGTATTCGGTTAACTGGATCAGGTGTTTCAATTGTGAACCACCACCGGTTAAGATGATACCACCATTGAGCATGCGGTTATCCAAACCTACCTGCTTGAGATGATAGGTAACAAAGTCCATGATTTCACTCATCCTTGCCTGAATGATATTGGCCAGGTTTTTTACGCTGATTTCCTTGGCAGGCATTCCTCTTAAACCGGGAATGGTGATATAGGCATTGGACTTGGCTTCATTAGCCAGTGCACTTCCAAACTGAACCTTCATGGCTTCGGCCTGTGTTTTCAATACGCCGAGTCCTGTTTTAATATCATTGGTGATATTCTCACCGGCAAATGGAATAACGGCAGTATGTTTCAGAATTCCTTCATAGAATACAGCCAGGTCGGTGGTACCACCACCAATATCCACGATGGCCACACCTGCTTCCAGGTCTTCCTGTCCCATTACAGCTGAAGAAGAAGCCAGTGGTTGCAATACCAGGTCCTTGGTATGCAATCCGGATCTTTCCACGCTGCGGTTGATATTACGGATGGCATTTTTATCTCCGGTGATGATATGGAAATTGGCGCCGATTTTAACACCACCATATCCGATAGGATTGGGGATATTCTGAAAATTGTCCACGGTAAATTCCTGCGGGATCACATCAATGATCTGGTCGCCGGCCGGGATATATGTTTTATACTGATCATCCACCAGCTGGTCAATTTCCTTCTGGGTTATTTCAATATCGGTATGCTGTCTTACAATATCCCCACGGGTTTGTAAGCTCTTGATATGGTGACCGGCAATCCCCACATATACTTCATTGATGTTTAGACCGGGGTTAGATGCAAAGCAATTATCCAGTGCCGACCGGATGGCTTTAATGGTTTCATCGATGTTGAGCACTTGTCCGTGCTTCACACCGTTCGAGCTGGCTTTACCAAAACCCAGGATCTCCAGTTTGCCAAACTCGTTCTTACGACCGGCAATAACCGCAATCTTGGTCGTCCCTATGTCAAGGCCGACGATAATGGGTTGTTCGTTGTTCATAGTTGTTGTTTTTAGTTGTTGTTTTATTTTGTCCGGCTGTGTTTCTCCACAACCTTGTTCGTTGTCTGTTTTCCCATTCCCCACTCGCCACTCGCCACTCGCTAATTATATCCCCCATTCTCCTCCTCCACCGGTTTCTTCGGCATCACTGCCTTCGGCGCTTTCTTTTCCTCTTTTTTCTTTTCAGTCTTTTTTGGATCCACTTTTTTCTTTTCTGAAATTTTAGGTGGGTCCTGTTTTTTTACAGTCTTTTTTTCAGCCTGCCCGTCTGTATTTTTATTTACAGACGGGGTCTTGGGTTCCAGGCCGGGGTTGGGATTCTTAGGTGGCTCAGGGTTTACAGTATTTTCTACGGGCAATGCATTATTTCCGGTGGCAGAATCATTTTCAAGCGGGGTGATTGGGGCCAGGATCCGAACCACTGTATCATCGGCTGATTCCAGGTACTGCTTTAATAGTTTTTCAACATTACGTCTTAACTGCACGGAATCCACTTTAGGATCACCGGCATAACGGGAAGCCACTACCTGTCCCTTATATTGGACATCAATCAGTTTATATTTATCAAAACCGGTTTTACTCAGCACCTGGCGATAGAATACCATCAGGCGGTTGAACTTGGCAGGAATCTGTTCTCCACGACCCAGCTTCACTACATGATTTCCCACGACCGGAATCATTTCCATATTACCTTCTGGATTGATATCCACCTGTGCTACCTGGGCCAGCCAGAAAGGATCAGCCAGAATAAACTGTGCAGTTTCCCTGATTTCCTGCAAGAGTGCACTATCCTTTACGGATAAACGTTTTTTGTCAGGAAAGCCGGTGAAGACAGGAACTTTTGCGCTCAGTTTATCGGAGAGTGGCATTTTCTTTCCGGTCTGATCAATATAAAATGACTGTCCGCTTGTACTGAATATCCTTGCTACCGGTTCTTTTTCAGTAACCGTTACATGAAGCACCTGTTTATTATCGAAATAAATTTCAGCATCACTGATCCAGGTATTTTTCTCCAGCATTTCTTCCATTTCATGCAGGCGGAAAGATTCAATGGCTTCTCCCCTTATTTTTCCGGCACCTGCTTTTACCAGCAATTGCTCTACTTCCTGTTCACTGATAAAGAAATTATTTGTAGGGCCTTTCAGGGTGATTTCATAATCACTGCATACCCCTTTCTTCTTACTGCTGATCGCAGCCAGCAATAAGGTAAGCATGCCCCCACCGATGCAAAGCCAGATGGTTACAAATAAAATTTTCCTTATCGTTGTTTTAGCGTTCACTATACATTTTTTAATGACTCTTTGATAGCATCCAGCAGCATATCAATATCTCCGGCTCCTGCTGTGATCAATATTTCTCCAAAGTCAAGGTTCACAGTTTTTGCAAAACCCTTTTCGATCCAGTTGAGCAGCTCCTGTTTTTCCTTGACCGATTTATATTCTCCATTCATCTGATCCAGGATCAGCTGACTGTCCACCCCTTCCAGCGGTAATTCCCTCGCCGGGTAAATGGGCAGCAGGATCACTTCATCCGCCAGGTCCAGCGAAGCTGCAAATCCGCTCGCAAGATCCCGGGTCCGGCTGTACAAGTGTGGCTGAAAGATCACCGTGCACTTCCGCTGGGGAAATAAAGTCTTTGCCCCGGTGATCAATGCTTTCAATTCCTCGGGATGGTGTGCATAATCGTCAATGAATACCAGTCTTTCATTTTTAATGAGGTACTCAAACCTGCGCTTCACTCCCCGGAAACTTTCCACAGCTGCTTTGATCCTGTCATGATCAATCCCCAAAGAACTGGCTACGGTGATGGCGGCTACTGTATTCTCTACATTGTGCATACCACCCATATTCAACCGTATATTTTCAATCCGCTCCTCACCAATCACCACATCATACTCATATCCGCCCTGCATCATCCGGATATTAGCAGCATAACTCACAGCGCTTTCATTCTGCAGGCTGTAAGTCAACTGCTGATCGCCTTTCAATTCCCTGCCTCTTTTCAACCCAAACTGTCTGATCAGGATACCGTCTTTTCTGATTTTTCCACTGAAACCGATAAAAGCCTCTTCCATCGCTGCTGCTGTTCCATAAATATCCAAATGGTCGGCATCCATCGCAGTGATGATGGCGATATCCGGATCCAGTTTCAGAAAACTGCGATCATACTCATCCGCTTCGATCACACAAACATTTTTCGGGCTGCTCCAGAAATTGGTACCATAGTTTACCGCAATACCACCCAGGAAGGCATTGCACCCAAAACCGCTGTCGCGGAGTAAGTGTGCCACCATGGTGGTAATGGTTGTTTTACCATGTGTACCGGCAATGCATATATTAAAAGAACTTTTACTGATTAACTCCAGCACATCACTTCTCTTTACCACTTTAATTCCTTTCTCCCGGTAATATTGCAACTCCTTGTGTTGCTCAGGAATGGCAGGTGTGTACACCACCATATCCGGTTGTGTTGGTATCAGCTCCGTATTTTCTTCATAGTGTACGGGGATACCGCCCGCCACCAGTTCTTTGGTGAGTGCCGTTTCTGTTTTATCATAACCACTCACTTTCACTCCTCCCTCTTTGAAGAACCGGGCAATGGCACTCATCCCGATTCCTCCGATACCAATGAAATACACTTCATCCAGATTCTCCATTCCCCTAAAGGGGGTATTCATAAGGACAGTATTGGCTCGTATGTTTGTTTCACCGGCTCCTGAAAAGGCCCCGGCTGAATATTTTTTTATCGGATTATACTGATTCAAACCTGCTGTTATTTTAAACTGGCCAGTATTTCTTTTGCAATCCTGGTATCTGCATCGGTTACCGCCAGTTTTGCAATATTGTTTTTCAATTCCTCCTGCTTGGCTTCATCTCTTGACAATTCTATCGACATAAAAACCAGTTTTTCCTTTGCTTCACTGTCCTTCACAATCAGGGCCGCGTTTTTGTCAACCAGTTGCGTGGCATTCACCGTTTGGTGATCTTCAGCTGCAAAAGGATAAGGCACTAAGAGCACGGGTTTTCTCACGAGACATAATTCAGCAACCGTCATTGCCCCGGCGCGGGCCACAACAATATCAGCGGCTGCATAGGCATATTCCATCTGTGTAATAAAATCTTTTGCCCATACTCCTTTTTTTCCGGCCACGCTTTCTGAAGCTGTTGCTGCATAAGGTTTACCGGTTTGCCAGATCAGTTGTAATCCTGCTTCCAGTAACTTATCCAGTCCTTTATCAATCGCTTCATTGATTGACCTGGCTCCCAGACTTCCTCCCACCACCAGCACCGTTTTTTTATTCGCTTCCAGGGAAAAGAAACGAAGTCCTTCTTCCCGTGAAATGGCAGCAGATACTATAGCGGACCTTACCGGATTACCGGTGACCATGATCTTATTGGCCGGGAAGAATTTTTCCATTCCGTCGGTACCGGTAAAAATGCGTGTGGCTTTTTACCCAGCATGATATTCGACTTACCGGCAAATGAATTCGACTCATGAATAAATGTGCGGATTCCTTTTGCCTGCGCAAATCTTAATACCGGAAAACTGGAATAGCCTCCCACACCAATGGCTGTATCCGGTTTGAATTGCCGGATAATGCTGCGTACCTGCCAGAAACTTCTGATCAGTTTAAATGGCAGTCCGATGTTTTTTATCAAAGAGCTTCTGTTGAATCCGGCGATATCCAATCCTTCGACGGCATAGCCGGCCTGGGGCACTTTTTCCATTTCCATTTTCCCTTTTGCCCCTACAAAAAGGATATTGATATCCGGATCTTCTTTTTTCAATGCATTGGCAATAGCTATTGCCGGAAAAATATGTCCGCCTGTTCCACCGCCTGCTATGATGATCCTTTTCGCCATACTCACTTTATTACTTACGCCACCGGTGCTTTCCCTTCCAGTTGTTCTACGTTTCGGGCCACACTTAATATAATACCAATTGCCAGACAGGTAAAAATGAAACTGGTTCCACCCATACTCACCAACGGGAGTGTTACACCGGTTACCGGGAACAAATTGACTGTTACAGCCATATTCGCCACGGCCTGAATGGCCAGTGTAAAACTGAGTCCCAGTGCCAGGAATGCGCCAAAAGCATAGGGACATCTTTTATAAATCCTGATACACCTGTAGAGGAACACCAGATAAATAAACATAATGAACGCACCACCCATCAAACCATATTCCTCAATGATAATCGCATATATAAAATCATTATAGGCCTGCGGCAGGTAATCTCTTGTGGTACTATTGCCGGGACCCACTCCAAAAACGCCGCCTCTTGATATCGCAATCTTGGCCTGGTTCACCTGATAGGCATCATTATCCACTGCATCTTTGCTGCCATAGATAAATGCTTCTACCCGGCTGATCCAGGTATCCACCCTTCCGGTTAATGTGGATGATGATTTTTTTACACCCACATCTTCAGTTGTGGCTTTTCCATGCCGGATAACTGCAGCGGACACCAGGAAGACCAATGGTATCATCGCCAGACCAATGGTCATCAGGATATGTTTGGTACTGACCCTTCCAATAAAGAGCAGCATCATACAACTGGCACCAAGTAATAAAGCCGTGGAAAGATTTGCAGGGGCAATTAAAGCACAGGTAACAGCCACCGGAGCAATCACCGGCAGGTATCCTTTTTTAAAATCCTTGATCACATCCTGTTTCTTACTCAGCAGGCGGGCCAGGTACATGAAGAGGGCCAGTCTGGCGAGGTCCGAAGTCTGCATGGTCATATTGATCAGCGGTAACCGGATCCAGCGGCTGCCCTCATTCATTTTCACACCAAAGAACAAAGTGTACACTAATAAAGGCAGTGATAGCAGGAACACGATCTTCGCGGCACGGGAATAGAATGTATAATTCACCAGGTGTGCAAAATAAATCACCATGATACCGGCGAAGATGAAAATGATCTGTTTGAACAGATAGATTTCTGTATTCCCTCTGTAATTTTTATACGCGAGTGAACCGGTCGCACTGTATACGGCCAGTAATGACACCAGGGCCAGCAACACCACGAGGGCCCAGATCACTTTATCACCCTTCGTTTTACTGATCAGGTGATTTGGATTCAGGCTGTTCCGCCAGTCGGTATTTCTTATTTCGCGTACTGCATCCATTAAAGTTCTCTTACTGCTTTTTTAAACTGATTTCCTCTGTCTTCATAATTCTTAAACAAATCAAAACTGGCACAGGCCGGGCTAAGCAATACCACATCTCCTTTGCTGGCATAATGAAAAGCGGCCTGTACGGCTTCCAGTGCTCCTGCAGTATCAACCACATTACTTACGATACCATCAAATGCCTCATGAATTTTCTGGTTATCCTTACCCAGACAAATGATTGCTCTTACTTTTTCTTTCACCAGATCGGCCAGCAGGGAATAATCATTCCCTTTGTCCACACCACCCAGTACCAGTACGGTTGGTTTGGTCATACTTTCCAATGCATACCAGGTAGAGTTGACATTGGTGGCTTTGCTGTCGTTGATAAATTCCACCCCTCTCACTGTAGCCACATGCTCCATCCGGTGTTCAAGTGCCTGAAAATTCTGAACCGCATCCCTGATTTTTTCCTTGCGGATATCCAGGGTGGTTGCGGCCACGCAGGCTGCCATCGTATTGTAGTGATTATGTTTTCCCTTGAGGGCAAAATCAAATACACTCATACTGGTAAAATCCTGTCCTGTTCTTACATACATATCTCCGTCTTTAATAAATGCTCCGTTGGGTAATTCTTTTTTCATACTTATTGGCAGTTGGTTAGCGTGAATATTGAATCCGATTTTATCTGGTCTGTTTAAATAATTCATGGTGGTCTCATCATCAGCACAGTAGATGAAACAATCATCTGCCTGCTGATTCATAGTGATACGGAACTTGCTCCGTATATAATTCTCGAATTGGTATTCGTACCGGTCCAGGTGATCTTCTGTGATATTCGTAAGGATGGCTACATCCGGTCTGAACGTCACGATATCATCCAGCTGGAAGCTGCTGACTTCTACTACATACAGTGGTCTGGGATCCAGCGCCACCTGTTTAGCAAAAGAATCCCCGATATTTCCCACCAGCGCGGCATCCAGTCCGGCTTCCCGGCAGATATGCCAGGTCAGTGCCGTTGTGGTGGTTTTGCCGTTACTGCCGGTGATTGCGATGATCCGGCTCTTGCCTTTGTAGCGGTAAGCCAGTTCCACTTCACTGATCACCGGTATTCCTTTAGCCCTGATCATTTTTACGATCGGTGCTTTCTCCGGAATACCCGGGCTCTTCATCACTTCCACTGCCTGCAGGATTTTTTCTTCCGTATGCATGCCTTCTTCAAATGCAATTCCGGCTTCCTGTAATTCGGTACGATACTCATTCTTCAAAGAACTTCCGTCTGATACAAATACATCGTATCCCTGTTTTTTAGCGAGCAGTGCGGCACCTACCCCACTTTCACCGCCTCCGAGTATGACAAACAATTTGTCCATAATGCGTTGCCGCCTTTGTTTTCAACAAGAGTGTACGGAATAGGGTTCTTCACAAGTATTAGTTTCAATACAACTGCACCATAATGAGGTGTTCAGAATGCCATAGTTATTGGAATGGCCATCAATAGGATTGGATATGGGTTTTTCAGTAAGCCGTTCGAATCTGTTCTAATGCCGTTCTGTCGTTCTCAGTCCTTATCTTAATTTCAGTGTTACTATGCTCAGCAGTACCAGGAGTACCGTTACAATCCAGAACCGGGTCACAATCTTCACTTCATGATAGCCCTTCACCTGGTAATGATGGTGAAGCGGAGCTTTCAGGAATACCCTTCTTCCGGTGCCGTATTTCTTCCTGGTGTATTTGAAATACCCTACCTGCAGCATCACACTCAGCGATTCCACAAAAAAGATTCCGCAGAAAATCGGGATCAGTAATTCCTTGTGTACAATAATGGCCAGTGATGCAATGATACCTCCCAGTGTCAGGCTGCCTGTATCGCCCATGAACATCTGTGCCGGATAAGAATTGTACCAGAGGAAGCCGATACAGGCACCGATCAGGGCGGCGATATAAATGGATAACTCACTCAATCCCGGGATATACATGATATTGAGGTAATCGGCAAAGACCAGGTTACCACTGGCATAGGCGAATATGCCCAGCAGCGATCCGATGATCGCAGAAGTACCAGTGGCCAGTCCATCCAGTCCATCTGTTAAATTCGATCCGTTTGATACGGCCGTGATAATAAAGATCACCACCAGTATATACAGGATCCAGGTATAATCTCTCCAGGAAGCCGGTAAGAGTTTGGAATAATTGAATTCATGATCCTTAACAAACGGAATAGTGGTAACCGGTAATTTTGACTCCACGAAGTAGATGGTATCTCCGTTCACCATTTTCGGAAAGACTTTCGGATCCATTTTGGCCGTTTCCTTTGAACCAATATATTCTCTCCAGATTTTTACATCACTATTGAAATACAAGGTGGCACCCACCAGAATTCCCAGGCCTACCTGTCCGAGTATTTTGAACCAGCCGGCCAACCCGTCTTTTCCTGTTTTCTTATATACTTCACCCTTTTGTTGTGCCAGTCTTTTGCCCCGCAGTTTCAGGTAATCATCAATAAAACCGATAGCACCCATCCAGATGGTACTGACCAGCATCACCTGTACATAAATTTCTGTGAGATCAGCCAGCAGTAATGTGGGGATGACAATCGCCAGGATGATGATCAGTCCGCCCATGGTGGGTGTACCGGCCTTACTTTCCTGTCCGGCCAACCCTTCTTCCCGGATGCTTTCCCCGATTTGTTTCTTTTGCAGGAATTTGATCAGTTTCTTGCCGTAATAAGTTGTGATGAAGAGCGACATCAGTATTCCCAGCAACACCCGGAAGGTGGTAAACTCAAAAAGGCGGCTCCCGGGGAACCGGTACCCTTCTTCGTTCAGCCAATGGAATAAATGATACAGCATACTGGTTGGTGTTGGTCGTTCTTATTTATCTAAGAGTTCAAAAATTTCTTTTACTATTTCCTTATCGTCAAAGTGATTTCTCACTCCTTTTATTTCCTGGTATTTCTCATGGCCCTTGCCTGCGATGAGAATGATATCATCCGGTTGGGCCAGACTGATCGCCGTTTTAATGGCTTCCTTTCTGTCCACGATTGAGATATACTTTCTTTTATATGCCGGTGCCAGTCCTTCTTCCATATCTCGAATGATCTGTGCCGGATCTTCTGTCCTTGGATTATCACTCGTGAAAATGGCTTTGTCGCTGTGCTCACAGGCAACGGCTGCCATCAGTGGTCTTTTCGTTTTATCCCGGTCTCCGCCACAACCCACTACTGTGATCACCTGCTCCACTCCTTTCCTCAGCTTTTTGATCGCAGCGAGTACATTGATCAGTGCATCAGGGGTGTGGGCATAATCCACAATCGCCATCAGCCTTTCTTTCGGAGAGATCATAAAATCAAATCTTCCTTCGGCACCACTCAGTTCACTCAATGCAGTCAGTACTTCCTGTTTCTCTTCACCCAGACAGATCGCAGCCCCATAAACAGCCAGCAGGTTGTAGGCATTGAATTCGCCGATCAGTCTGAAATGCACTTCCACATCATTTACCGTCATCATCAATCCGCTCAGGCTGTTATCCAGAATCTTTCCTTTGAAGTCTGCCATCGTGCGCAGGCTGTAGAAATATTTTCTGGCTGCCGTGTTCTGCAGCATCACCGATCCTCTTTTATCATCTGCATTGCTGATGGCAAATGCTGAAGATGGTAATCCATCAAAGAAGGATTTCTTCACCCGGATATATTCATCAAAAGTCTGATGGTAATCCAGGTGATCGTGGGTGATATTGCTGAACAGTGCCCCCGTGTACTGTAAACCTGTTACCCGGTGCTGGTGCAGGGCATGTGAACTGGTTTCCATGAATACATGGCTGCAACCTTCAACATGCATCTGTTTCAGCAGGCGGTTCAGGCTCACTGCATCCGGTGTGGTATGTGTGGCCGGAACGACAAGTGTTCCGATCCTGTTTTCCACCGTGCTGATCAAACCGCAGGTATATCCCAATCTTGTAAAGAGCTTGTATAAAATTGTAGCGATCGTTGTTTTGCCGTTGGTACCTGTCACCCCCACCAGCTTCAAAGCTTCTGAGGGTTTGCCAAAAAATTGTGCGACATATACCCTGCTGCGGCTGCGCTGTTTTCCACCTGTACATAAAGCACATTGTTGTGCTCTATGGCGGGGATCTCTTCGCAAACCACTACGATCGCTCCGTTCTCAATTGCCTTTTCAATGAACTGGTGCCCGTTGGCCGCCACTCCCCTTACTGCCACAAATGCTGCACCTTGTTTTACCTTCCTCGAATCAATCTGCACATCATTTATTTCCACTGCCGTGCTTCCTGTTATCCGTCTGATCGGCACTTTATATAGTACATCCTGCAATAACACGCCAGTCTTACACTTTAATTCATTAAACAGTTAACTCAATTCCAATACCACCGTTACTCCCTTGGCCAGTTGTGTACCTGGTGATATCGATTGAACCGCTACTTTTCCTTTTCCTTTTACCGATACTTTCAATCCCATATTTTCCAGCAGGTTCAGTGCATCTTTTAATCCCATGCCTCTTACATTGGGCATCACTTTCGCCCGCACCATCACCGGTTTTACCAGGGGCTGATCATTACGGGCATAGACAGAAGTCCAGTCCTGGTTGGCCGCTGAATCGGTATACTTCACTTGCAATTTTTGCAGGATATTTCTGATATCGGCTGCGGCCCCCGCGTAGTAATACATGGCACTGTCTTTTACAGCCGCAAAACCGGAAGGGGTTTTCTTTTCCACGTACATCGCATAGAGCTTGGTGGCAATTTCTTTGAACACAGGTGCGGCCAGTGTGCCACCATAATGTGAAGCAGCATGTGGTTTGGTGCGGATCACCACGATACAGGTGAACTGCGGCTTATCGGCCGGGAAGTATCCAACGAATGTGGCCTGGTAAACACCATGCGCATATTTGATGGAACCGTCGGACACATGGGCCGTTCCGGTTTTACCTGCTACTGAAAATGGAAGACCCTTCAGCGCTTTTTTAGCAGTGCCTTCTGTTACCACCATTTCCATGGCTTCCCTGGCTGCTTTGATTACAGCCGGTTTGCATATCTGTTCATCCAGCACCGTGGGTTCCATCTTTTTAATCAGTACCCCACTCTGTTCCACACTGTTTACCAAAAATGGTTTCATCATCTTTCCGTCATTGGCAACGGCATTATACAGCGTCAGTGTGTGAAGGGGGCTCACCTGTATGGCATAACCAAAACTCATCCAGAGCATATTTCCCAGTCCGGCTTCACCACCTTCAGTAGAAAGCGGGGCCATGGTTGGTTTGGGAAGATTGCTGAGATCGATGGGAGACCGTTGATCCAGTCTGAATTTTGAAAAATATTTTTTGATCTCACCCGGATTTTTTCCAAAAGCTTTATAGGCCAGTTTGCTCATTCCTACATTGGAACTGTGTGCAAAACATCCTTTCACAGACAAATCAGGTTCATTATGTCTTTCAGCATCCACCACTACTTTACCAGGAGCTACTTCCATTCTTCCGGCGCTTCCTACATGAACCATGTCATTGATGTCACTGGACCCTTTTTCCAGCACAGATAATAAGGTAGCCAGTTTAATTGTGGAGCCGGGTTCCGTAACACGGAGGGCATAGTTATCATCTTCCCAGTAGCTGCCATCAGGCCGGCGACCCAGATTGGCCATAGCCCTGATCTTTCCGGTAGCGGTTTCCATGACGATGGCCGTACCATAAGGACCTTCACATTGCTGCATCATCCGGAGCAGGGCTGTTTCAGTGATATCCTGGATATTCACATCAATGGTGGTATAGATGTCTTTTCCATTGACAGGATCTGTTTGTGTTCCTTCAACAGGTATAGCGGTTCCACCGGCAATAAAGCGAACCAGTTTTTGTCCGTCGTGCCCGCTGAGCAGGGAATCATAACTTCTTTCCAGTCCTACATTCTGCTTTTTAGCCTGACCATCGCTGGCAATATGTTCGCGTGACAAACCGATGGTGCGGTTAGCGAGTAATCCAAATGGGAGCAATCGCTTGCTGTTCACTTCAGTAATAACACCACTTTTATTACGTCCTTGTCTGACCAATGGAAACTCACGGAAGGTTTTATAATCCTCAAAGCGGAGTTTCTTTTTCAACGGAAAATAACGATCGCCTTTGTTGTATGCCTGCACCAGTTCTTTTTTATACTGGCCGGCTTTTTTATCTCCGAAGTAATCCGACATGGCGATGGCAAAAGAATCCACCTGCTCATAAAGCGCTTGCCTTTTTTCTCCCGAAGGCCATCAGCCTGCATGTCCATGTAAATATCAAAAATGGGGATGGAGGTACTGAGCATCTGGCCGTCTTCGCTGAAGATGCTGCCACGCTCTGCAGTAAGGGGGATAAATCGCCTGTGGAGGCTGTCGCTCATACTGCGCCAGTGATTTCCCTGGAAACGCTGTATGTAGATTGCTCTCCCGAGTACGCACAGGCTTAACACGGTTATACCGAGAAAGCTGACGTACACCCGCCACAATATGTCCTTCTTAACGTCCAATTTGTTCGCGTATCTGCCGGTACTGTCCGGATACCGGCTGATTTTTTAGTTGTTGCGTTTCCCTTTGTGGTCCCGGAATTATTCCGGTTAATGAGAAACGGATTGTTCGTTTTAGTTGGCAGCTACACTGTCTTTCAAAACAACCGGTGTACCGGTTAATTCTTTGAGACCGAGAGGTTCTACTGCCTTCACCAGCTCGCTTTGTTTGCTCTGTCCCATCACCTGTCCCTTCACATCAATGTATTCGTATTGCAATTCCTTTACTTCCTTGCTGGTCCGGTTGATATTGCGGATGGTTTTATCTGCATAGTGACCATTATAGATGTAGATCACCGCCAACAGGGCCAGGAAAAGGAAAAAGGGTACTTGTTTTACTACTGACTGATAATTGAGCCAGCGTTTCCAGTTTCGTTGGGTAGTTTCCGGGCGGCTGTTTCCCTCTTCGGGATTTGCCGCTACCGGAACATTTTTGTCGGATTTGTTCATCTGCTCGTTCATCTTTAAGATAATGGGTGGTTTTTCATCTTTCCGGCGATACCGGATTTGGTTCAATCAAGGGATATAGACTTTCCGTTTTTTTGCTTCTATATTTACTGTCGTCAATTCTTTTGGATCAGGTCTTTTCCGCTATACGCAGTTTCGCACTTCTGGACCTGGGGTTACGTTTCATTTCTTCCTCCGTTGCTGTCACCGGTTTTTTGGTGATGATGCGGAGTTCATTTTTTGTTTCCGTATTGATAAAGGGGTTCTCTTCCGGCTCATCAAATGAACCGCGGCGGAAAAAATTCTTTACCAGTCTGTCCTCAAGGGAATGAAACGTGATGATAGCGGCTCTGCCACCAGGTTTTAACAAGGATGGGACCTGCTGCAAGAGTTCTTTTAATGCACCTAATTCGTCGTTCACTTCAATTCGCAAGGCCTGGAAAACCTGGGCAAAGTACTTGTTGGGATTTCCTTTTACTGTTTCCCGGATAGCATTTTTGAAACCGTCGATGGTTTGGAGCGATGTGGCAGCACGGACTTCAACGATCTTTCTGGCCAGGGTCTTTGCATTGGTGACTTCGCCGTACTGTTCAAAGAGTTTGTGCAATCGTTGTTCAGTATAGGTATTCACCAGGTCAAAGGCCGTCAGGGTTTGCCGCTGATCCATCCGCATATCCATTGCTGCATTATGACGGATCGAGAATCCTCTTTCCGCTTCATCAAACTGATGGCTGCTGACACCCAGATCCGCCATGATACCATCTACGGTTGTGATTCCGTTCAGGCGAAGGAAGCGCTGCAGGTGGCGAAAATTTTGCGGAATGAACAGGATACGTTCATCAGCGGTTTTCCCATCAGTCAGTGCTGCCAGATTTTGTCTGGCATCATCATCCTGGTCAAAAGCGATCAGTTTACCTTCCGGTCCCAGTTGCTGAAAGATGGCTTTGGAATGTCCGCCGCCACCAAATGTGCAGTCGACATAAATACCGGCATTCTGAATATTCAGTGCCGCTATTGTTTCCTCAAGCAGTACCGGTATATGATAGTTGACGGGTTGATCGGTTGAGGGCTGAACAGGATCCTTCTTATTATCAGGCTTTCCCATACTTTTCAACCGGTTAACTTTTTAACTGATCATTTCCTCCTCCCAGCACCTGGCTACCCAGGTCGCTTAATGCATCCGAAGAAATAGAATCAAAGAACTGTTTGTACTTATTACTATCCCAGATTTCTAATTTGTCTCCTGTTGCCATCAGCACGATATCTTTCTGCAGATCCGCGTACGCTTTCAGACTGGGTGGCAACAGTATCCTCCCGGCCGTATCCGGCTCCACAAACGTGGCGCCGTTCAAAAAGGCCCTTCTGAATTCCCTCTGTTTAGGGTCGAATTCGTTCAGACCGGCGATCCTTGCAAAGAGCGGCTCCCAGGTCCGCATGGGATAGAGAGCCAAACATTTTTCAAAACCCCTGTTGATAACAAAGCGCTGGGTTTCCTCTTCCGGCAGTTGTTTTTTGAACCCTGCAGGGAGAAGGAACCGCCCCTTGGCGTCCAAGGTGGCCTCGAATTCTCCGAGAAAGCCTGTCATTATCAATAATTTGAGTCAATTTTGAATTAATTGACACAAAATAACACTTTTTCCCACTTACCTACCAAATTTTTCTGGTTTTCTTTTATCCCCAGCCCTTTTTGCCCTGAAAAGCAGTCCTGGTAAGGCTTTCAGCAATGGAACCCCGGTTTATCCCAAAAATCCGGTGAATTGACTGTGGATTGCAGTGGATAAGCTGTGGATAGTGAGAGTTGAGAGGTTGGATAGTTGAGGGGTTGAGAGGTTGAGAGGGGTTGAGAAGTTGAAATGTAGCGTTTGCTTAAGGGAAATCTTCCTTTTCATTAGGCAATCGATTCAGGCTTCCTGACTGCTGACTGCTGACTGCCGACTGCCGACTGTCAACTGATTCACTTGTTCCATTGAACCTTCGTTGATACTTTTGCTTTTCACCATTACAACAGTTGGTTGTATGACACCCCATCCCAGAAATTTATCCATAGCGGATTATACCTACGATCTACCTGAAGACCGGATTGCCAAATTCCCATTAGAAGAAAGAGATGCTTCCAGATTACTGATCTATCAAAACGGAGTCATCACCGAAGACCAATACCGGCAACTCCCCTCCTATTTACCTGCTGATTCACTATTGGTTTTTAATAATACCAAAGTGGTGGAAGCCCGGCTGCTTTTTCAGAAAGCCAGTGGCGGTGTAATTGAAATATTTTGCCTGGAACCACATGAGCAATATCCGGATATCACGAAGGCGATGTTGCAAAAAGGAAAAGTCTTCTGGCATTGCCTCGTAGGTGGCGTCTCAAAATGGAAGCCTGGGCAGGTATTGGAGAAAAAAATAAAATCAGGCAAACGTGATATTATATTGGAAGCCCGTTACAACGAAAAAAGAACAGGCTCTTTTGTTATTGAATTATCCTGGTCCGACCAGGATCTTAGTTTTGCTGAATTACTTCACCTGGCCGGTGCTATTCCCCTGCCACCTTATATCAAAAGAGCAGCTGAAGAATCAGATAAAAACAGGTACCAGACTGTTTATGCAGTGCAGGATGGTTCAGTAGCTGCTCCCACAGCCGGTCTGCATTTTACCGATGCCATTTTTAAATCACTGGAACAAAAAAAAATAAAGACTGCTTTTGTAACCCTCCATGTTGGCGCCGGCACTTTTAAACCGGTGAAAGCAGATCAGATGGCTGATCATGAAATGCATGCCGAATGGATTGATGTGGATCGCAGCTTTATTATAAACCTGCAAGAACAAATCAATAAAAATATCATAGCCGTTGGTACCACTTCTTTACGCACAATCGAAAGCCTGTACTGGATCGGGCTGAAACTGATGCAGGCTGATCAAAAGCATTCCGGTACAAATAGTAAAGAACCAGACCTGCTTACTATTTCCTAATGGGAACCCTATGATTTACCGAACCAGGATATTCCGGCCCCGGCAGCGCTGAAATATTTATCAGACTGGATGGATAAAAATAAAATGGAGAAACTGGTGACCAAAACACAGATCCTGATTGCCCCGGGTTATACTTTCCGAATTGTAAAAGGACTGATTACTAATTTTCACCAGCCGCAATCCACGTTATTATTGCTGGTTGCCGCACTCGTGGGTCAAGACTGGAAAAAAATTTACAACCACGCCCTCCAAAATAATTTCCGGTTCCTGAGTTATGGAGATGGGAGTTTGTTGTGGAGAAGAGGGAGTGGAATTGGGTATTAGTTATTGGGCCTCCGAATATCCAGTATTCACTCTTGACTCACGACTGATGACTGTCGACTAACGACTGCTGACTCTCGACTGAAGACTGATGACTGTCGACTGAAGACTGCTAACTGCCGACCACTCCACTCGCCACTCCCCACTAGCCACTCGCCTCAACTCTTGCTCAACGGCAAATCAATCGTAAACACACTGCCCTTTCCAAGCACGCTTTCCGCTTTGATATCGCCATCGTGGGCTTCGACCATGGCTTTTACATAACTCAATCCCAGTCCGAACCCTTTTACATTATGTACATTACCGGTATGAGCCCGGTAGAATTTTTCAAAAATTCTTTTTACCGTATCCTTATTCATACCGATACCATTGTCTTCAATCCGCATGGTAAAATGTTTGCCGTTGGATTTAGTACTGACACGGATCACCGGTGGAACATTTTCTTTCGAATATTTTACGGCATTATCTACCAGGTTATTGACCAGGTTAGAAAAATGGACTTCATCGGCATTGATCAGATCTGCTGTTGCATCCAGTTGCATTTCCACCATGCCTTCTTTTTCCTGTAACTGAAGCACAAAATTGTCAACTACATCTTTGATTACTTCATGAACATGTACCGGCTTCAGGCTCAGATCCACCTCCTGTTTTTCCAGCTGGGATGCTTTGAGAATGGTTTCCACCTGCCGGTTCATCCGCTGGTTTTCTTCCTTGATGATACTGCTGAAATAGCCCAGCTTGGTCCGGTCCTGCAATACTTTTTCATTCCGCATGGCATCCACGGCCAGTGAAATCGTGGCGATCGGTGTTTTGAACTCATGCGTCATGTTATTAATGAAATCGTTTTTGATTTCCGCCAGTTTCTTTTGTCTGAGCATGGTGCGGACGGTCACAAAAAAGGCAGCAATAATGATCAGGGTAAATAAAACCGAAATCGCGATCCGCCAGAAAAGTGATTTCAATACCAGTCCCTTGATATTGGGTACCGCCACTACCAGCAGTTCATTCACACTCAGGTTCTCTCCTGCTGTACCGCTCAATGCTTCCAGCCCAGTATAAAAAACAAAATTGTGTACCGTATCCACATAGGTATCATAAAAGCCGGGTGAGGCTTTCTGAAATTCCATATTGTTGCTGCGGTCGAATGAAGTAATTCCAAACTCAAATTTGATATTCTTTAAATCGTTTTGCTGAAAAGCCGATTCAAATTTCTGCCGGATCTCTTACACACTGAAGCGGCTGGCCACAGTGACCGGTTTAAAAATATCAATGGAGAAATCATCAGGAAGGCCAAAACCCTTCTTGGGACTGCCCATCAGGTTACTGCCCTTGTGCCGGGAAAGATCATCGGCCACCTGGCGGGTACTCAACTCCACCGAATGTTTGATCTGCTCCGTACGCAGGGATACCATATTCCTTAAGGCAGAATTCTGGTTAATCATGATCCCCACCAACGACAGGCTGATCAGGATGGTGATAATACTAAAGACCCTTTTCATTTTCATTATCGGCAAGATAGTAGCTTTTATTATTCGGGGCAATACCACAAAAATACAGTTCCCCGGTGCATCCCTATACCCTGCAACGGGTAGTGGCCTTATTTTAACGGGGCTTTAGGGCTATTCGGGCCAAAAAGTCACAAACCGGGACCGGCTTTTTCAATTCTAAAAAGTACTAATATTGAAGCATGATTGACCCCGCTAACGGCATCCTGTTGATCGCAGACCCCTTCCTGAAGGACCCGAATTTCCTGCGGACCGTCGTATTATTATGCGAACATAATGCCGACGGGAGCTTCGGTTTTGTAATCAACCGCCTTTATGAAAACACGCTGGACGAACTGGTGCCCGAACTGGAAGGATATAAACTGCCGGTATACTATGGCGGACCTGTCGAACTCAATACTATCCACCTGCTCCACCAGGTACCTGAAAAAATACCGGGCGGACAGGAAGTACTCAAAGGCATTTACTGGGGCGGTGATTTTGATTTTGTAGTGGAAATGATTAAAAACGGCGATCCCGATCTCGATAAGGTCCGTTTCTTCCTGGGCTATTCCGGCTGGAGCGAAGGTCAATTAATGGAAGAAATGACTGAAAAAACCTGGCTCACTGTCAAAGGAAACCGGAAACTGATTTTCCATCCTGATCACCAGGAAATCTGGAAAGACGCTCTTAAACACATGGGTGGTGACTATGAAATGATGATCAATTTCCCCATTGACCCGCAATTGAATTAATCAACCCGTTCCTGGTATTTACCGGTTTCATTTCAATAAGATGTATTATGAAAAGATTTTTTTACGCTCTTGTATGCAGTAGTTTTTTAGTTTTTTCTCCGGGCTGCAGCACCTGAAAAACCTGGGACTGGTTCCTTCCGAGCTGGAAATGGTCATGGGATTAAAAGATGCCCTCTCCCAGGGACTGTTTAAAAGTCTGGATGCTTTTGCCGATCCTGATGGCAATCCGCTGGTTCGTTTTGCCTTTCCCGGCGAAGCAGCAAAAATTGAAAAAACATTGCGTGATCTTGGTTTTGATAAAGTGATCAATCAGGTCACCGGTAAATTCACCCGCGCTATGTCATCAGCTGTAAAAATAGCCAAACCTTTGTTTTTCGATGCCATCAAAAACATGAGTTTTAAAGATGCTGCTAAAATACTGGTGACCGATAATACCCATGCCGCCACCGATTATTTTAAACAGGAAATGAAACCCGGATTAATGACGGCCTTCAGGCCGATTGTGGACAGTACCATCAAAATGGAAGGAGCGGATAAAGAATGGGCGGGAGTTACAAAAATTTACAACGCTGTTCCCTTTATCAATAAACCGCTGGAAACAAGTCTGACAGATTTTGTCTCCGCCCGCGTGATTGATCTGATGTTTCTGATGGTGGCCAATGAAGAAGAACAGATTCGCAGTAAATATGAATTGCGGAAAACAGATATGATGAAGAAAGTATTTACCTGGGCGGAGGGAGAATTGAAAAAGAAATTGCAAAAAAACTAGCAGCTATTTTAAAAATCGTGCTTTGATGGTATGTCATGCCGGGCTTGATCCGGCATCTATTGGAAAAAGAACCTAATAAAAGATACCGGTCCATAGGACTCCTTTGGAGGTCAGGCCCGGTAAGACGAAAACGATTTTTTAGATAGATTCGAACTCCTCCCTTTGAATAAATCAATATCCTTTCAACAGTTTTCAAATTCCTTAAAGAGGTCTTGCCTGCTTGATATAAAGTTTCCCGGTAAATGCATCAATCTTAAATTCTACATCCATCCCAAAATTTATTAAGCCGGTTTCATCACGGCCTGTCCCTCTTTCCACTTTATAATAAAAATGCTCTTTAATCGCTGTCAGGTATTTTGCCAGCAGTTCAACCTGTGCATCGGTTAATACGGTCTTGTCCTTACTCAGGTTACTCCGGCTGATGTATTCAACGGTTACCTTACGACTGCCCGATGCCCGGCCCAATGCAATGATTCCTTCATCACAGTTGACACCCTCCGGTGGTGTAACCACACTGATTTCGCCCACCTGCGCATTAAATGTATAGGCCGGGTAATTTTTCCGGTATAAATGTTTGGTGACAGCTACTCCGTTTGACAACTCCTCCCCGAATGCCCGATGTACCAGTATTCCCATGGCAACCGAGCGCTGATCAATTTTAAAATACTGTCTTTCTGCAAATGCCCGTTCATCCCACAGACTGGCCCATACCGTTTTAATCGCTTTCTCAATGGGTTTGTCAGGATCGGTGAGACTACCGGTCTTGGATTCATACAAACCAGCTCCATTGAATCCTTTCACATCTTCCGCATTGGTAGAGGAACGAAAGCGGTAATTTTCAAAAACCAGTCCCCCTGTTTTCATCCGCACCTGAATTGCTTCCAATAATGATTTACTTATCGGTGCTGCTTTGATCGCATCTCTCAATTTTTTAAACTGATATTGAGTTTTTGCGGATCATTCAATAAAGCTGAATTAGTCAGTATTGAATCCAACAGTTGATGAATATTATTTTCTCTCAGATGCTGGTAATAAAAATAAAAGGGGATCGCAAAAGATCCTTCCGGCAGGGGGATGGGCTTTTTATCTACCCGGATTTTCAGGAGTTCTGAAAAATTAGCCGCCTTGCCTCCGATTGCAGATACATTCCTAAAACTCAATTCCTGTAACCCGGTAATTTTTCTGATGCTGGTATCTACAGCCAGTCTGATCGTTTTACGGCTTTCCGTTTTTAACCACCAGGCCCCTGCTTCTGCCTCCCCTGCTTTTCTGATTAAAAAACTGTCGGCTGTTACTTCATAACAAACCAGTTTGTTTAACAGCGCTTCAATCGCAGGATCAGTCCAGGCAGCACGGTAAGTGGCATTGGGCGTTTTGCGGTTCTGACAAAGCAGACTCACATGACATAAGGGCGTTTGAAATGGCACCGTCATTACCCCTGCCACCACTGGTAATTCATTGGGCAATCCATCCAGGATAACAATATCATGTTTTGAGATTACAGTTTTACTGATTTCCTGTGCTTTTACTTTTCTCAGGTACCCATAGGCCTTTCCCTTGTTCAAAGAAACAAATTGCCGTCCCTGGTACACATCAGTGGAACGGATCAACGGAATGGAGGGGATGGCGGCAAAACGTTTCTCCATTTCCGGTGACATGGCCAGCACCCTGACTTTATTTCCGAAATACACCCGGGTAACTACTTGCTGAAAAAAGCTGTTCAATTCCTTTGCCCCGATATTATCTTCCGGCATCAGTTCTATCCCATAAAGTCCGAGCCAGGAATAATAATTCAAATTAACCAGTATGAACTCCCGGGCAGGATTGCTTTGATAGTTTTTGATATTGAACAGACTTAATTCATCGGGCACATTGAGTACAGAACTGCAAAAATCATAGTGAAATGGATAAAGAGAAGAATTGATAAAGTAAAGCTGATTATTGCGGATACTGTACACAATTTTAACGGAGGCCACCTGACCAAATTTCTCGGTCAGCGACTTTCCTTTCAGGTAATTAAAATCGGTTGGACAATCAATCCTTGTCAGGTAATCCTTTACTCCTTTTTTATACTGACAATCCGCAGCGGGAGTCTGCGAATGACCATTTTCTATAAAAAGAAGAAAGACAAAAAAGAGAAGCGGGAGTTTCAATCTGATCTCCATTCACAGCGGTTTGACTAAAGATATTTTAAATTCAATAAAAAACCCTCCGCAAAGGAGGGTCTGTAATTTGTTTTCAAAATCCGGAATACAGGTGGTCTTTCCTGCCGATGCAGATCGGAAAATATTAGTCAACCGCAACAGCGCCTTCTACCAGCACTGTTACTTTATTATTCAGTACTTCTACAAAACCGCCCTGGATATCAAAACTGCTGGTATGGGTTTTATCCTTCAGTACTTTTACCCGGCCGGCTTTTAATGCACTAACCAGCGGTGCGTGTTTCTCCAGTACTTCAAATGAACCGCTGATACCGGGCATCTGAACACCGTAGACTTCGCCACTGTAGATTTTTTTCTCTGGTGTTAATATTTCTAAGTTCATGTTGAGAAAATGTGAAAATGTGAAAATGTGAGAATGTGAGAATGAGGGAATGTAGGGATGTGACTATTTTCACATTTCCACATCCTCACATTTCCACATTAATGATTATCCCTGCGCCTGCGCCAGCAATTTCTTACCCTTCTCAATCGCATCATCAATACTACCTACCAGGTTAAAGGCTGCTTCCGGATACTCATCCACTTCACCGTCCATGATCATATTAAAACCACGGATGGTTTCTTCGATAGGTACCAGTACACCTTTCAGACCGGTAAAGGCTTCTGCCACGTGGAAGGGTTGTGACAGGAAACGCTGTACCCTTCTGGCGCGGCTTACTACGAGTTTATCTTCTTCACTCAGCTCATCCATACCCAGGATCGCAATGATATCCTGCAGTTCTTTATAACGCTGCAACATCAGCTTTACGCGGTTGGCACAATTGTAATGGGCTTCTCCTACTACTTGTGGTGACAGGATCCTTGAAGTGGAATCCAGCGGGTCAACCGCAGGATAGATACCAAGGTCAGCAATTTTTCTTGACAATACCGTAGTCGCATCCAGGTGGGCGAAGGTAGTGGCAGGAGCAGGGTCAGTCAGGTCATCCGCAGGTACGTAAACCGCCTGAACGGATGTGATTGAACCATTTTTGGTAGAAGTGATCCGCTCCTGCATGATACCCATTTCAGTGGCCAGGGTAGGCTGATAACCCACGGCAGATGGCATACGACCTAAGAGGGCTGATACCTCAGAACCGGCCTGGGTAAAACGGAAGATATTATCAACGAAGAAGAGGATATCACGTCCTTTACCTTGTCCGTCGCCATCCCGATAGTACTCAGCGATAGTCAGACCCGAGAGGGCCACACTTGCACGGGCTCCGGGAGGGTCGTTCATTTGTCCGAATACAAAGGTAGCTTTGGAGTCGGCCAGTTCTTTCATATCCACTTTGCTCAGATCCCATCCGCCTTCTTCCATGCTGTGTTTGAAAGCATCCCCATATTTCATGATGCCTGCTTCAATCATTTCACGCATCAGGTCATTTCCTTCACGGGTTCTTTCACCCACACCGGCAAATACAGACAAACCGGAATAGGCTTTCGCGATATTATTAATCAGTTCCTGGATCAACACGGTTTTACCCACACCCGCACCACCGAACAATCCGATCTTACCACCCTTTGCATAGGGTTCGATCAGGTCAATTACCTTGATACCGGTAAACAGTACCTCAGAAGCGGTGCTCAGGTTTTCAAATGTAGGAGGCAGGTTGTGGATCGGCCTCCCGTTTTCTTTACTTACAGCAGGTAATCCATCGATGGGGTCTCCGGTTACATTAAAGAGACGGCCTTTGATTCCCTCGCCGATCGGCATGGCAATCGCGTTGCCGGTATCGGTTACGGCTGTACCACGAACAATACCTTCGGTACCGTCCATCGCAATGGTACGGACACTGTCCTCACCCAGGTGCTGCTGCACCTCAAGGACGAGGATATCACCGTTTTCTTTCTTGAGCTCTAAGGAGTTATAAATCTCAGGAAGTTTACCATCGAACTGAACGTCGATGACCGCCCCGATAACCTGTTTTACTTTACCTACGCTTGCCATATTTGTATTTTAAGAGAGGGTTTTTTGCTACCGCCGCCGCTAAAGCTAAGGCGGTTAAATTCGAGCCGCAAAGGTAAGGGTGAGGGGGTAATTTGCCAATTTGCTTTCCCAGCTTTTTTAGGGTGGGGAAAAGGGGTGAAAAGCGGCTAAAATTCACTGAAATGAGCTGGGAAATGCTAAGAAGGGTCTCCCAGCCTGTTTTCCGGGTTGTTTTCGATCAGTTTCTGGTATTGATTCATGATGGCAGGCCACTGGTAATGCCGGTTCACATATAGTTTCCCCTTCTCCCCCATTTCGAAAGTTAAGGAGGGATCATCCAGAATCCGGTTACAGCATTCTTCCAGTTCATCCTCACCAGAAAAACTAAATCCTGATCTGCTTTGAATGATATGTTCATGCATTACAGCACAGGAACGTTGCACCAACACTGGTTTACCCAGGGCAAAAGCTTCCAGCAAAACCATAGACAAACTTTCAAAGAGGGAGGGCTGCAGCAGTAACTCCGCATTTTTCATCAAATGATACTTGTCCAGTTCACTCACATATCCCGTTGTGATGATGGCCGGATGTTCCGGTACTTTAAGGAATAACTCGCCGGTAAGCACCAGTTGTAGTGATCGGCCCGATTTTGAAATATAATTCAGGAACCATTGAAAAAGTTCCGGAGGAAACTTGTTAACCTCTACCCTGCCCACAAAAAGAATATAGGCAGACTGTATCCCGAATTTGCTTTTAACATCATTAATTTCTGTCAGGTCCGGTATCTGCACCCCCGCACCGGCTATCATGCACCGTTCATCCGGTATTGCAGCTAACTCCCTGACCAGTTTCATTTCTGCTGCGGTATTAAACAAAATGTATGCTGGCTTCAGCATTAAATTCCGGTAAATAGATAGGTAAATCGCCCATTCGTCGTGAGCTGTTGGAATCAGTATTGATCTCGCAGGATCAATATCAATTCCCGCAATCGTTGGATAATAGAGATATGTAAAAAGAATAAACGCTGATAGTCCTGATGGTTTTCACGGAGGTAGCTGATCAACTGCGGACAATAAGGGCCCTGAGCCAGCATCCAGTCCCATTCTGCTTTCTCCTGTTGATCCTCCTTAGTCGCATATTTTTTAAACAGACCGGTGAAACGCTTTAAGATTGAAAAATTGCTTTTGTCAAGATGGGGCCTTATCTTTTTTTCATGCACATTCATTGCAAGGGTATCCCGCTTTTGGGCAACCGGAAAGCGTCGAACGGTTACCTGATTGATGACAGATTCCCCGGGAGCATAGTGATCGGCCCAATCTGTTGCATCAATGGAACAGGTCGTCAGTACTTCTACTTCATAGTAAGCGGATAGCCGTTCTGCAATCATCCGGCAATGCAGTTCTGCACCCCCACAGATAGCTGTACCGTACTGCTGTATGACGAATGCAATTTTCTTCATTGACAGCCGGGTGATGGCCCATTATTACAGGTACCTGTTATAAATATCAAGGTATTGGAGGGCTGTTTTATCCCAACTGAAAAAATCATACCGTTCCCTTATTTTCTGCAATGGCTGAAAACGCTGGTAGTGCGCCATACCCTCTTCAAAGTTTTTCCGCATCATTTCCGGTTCAAAATTTTTAAAATAATAAGCCGCATCCCCGCAAATTTCCGGAACCGAGGTATGGGTAGAGGCGAAGACCGGTTTTCCGAAATACATGGCTTCCAACGGAGGGGTACCAAAACCTTCGGCCACAGAAGGAAACATAAATGCTGTACAATGCTGCAGGTACCATTGCCTTTCTTCATTAGAGACCGGACCAGTAATAATCACGCGGTCCTGCACTCCGTACTGCCTGGCTTCCTCCATTATTTTTTTTACATATTCCCTTTGTGGTGCATGTTCAATGATACCGGATATGATCAGTTCATACTGATTCCCCACCAGCAGACAGGGGAGCACATGAAAATTCTTTTTAGGCAATACATTGCTCATCGCATACAGAAAAGGACCTTTTGGCAGGTAGCCCGGTCTTTCCACCGTTTCAAACTCGGCTAATTCACAACCCTGGTAGATCACATCTACCGGTTTATTACGAGTGTCCAGATTCTCCAATACAGTTTTACGGGAAAACTCAGATATACACACAATATGATCCGCCATATCAATCATCCGCTGGTGTTTTTTTCTTTCCTCCTCCATCTGCTTTTTATCATCCAGTTCCACCAGGTAATTCAGGTCATGCACGGTCAGAATCACTTTGCTGTGCTGACCCGGTATCCTGATCCGCGAATGCTGATCAGACACATGTACAATATCATACACAGCTGGTTCCTTTCGCGGAATCAATCCAAAAAACTTTTTCTTCTTTTCTTTATAGGTCCTGCTGCTCTCGTATTTCACATCCTCTCCAAACATACCAAACTGGTGCTCGGCCAGGTAAAACGAAAAATCCATACTCCGGGGAGCCAGTTTCATCAGCGATTTCCCAAAATGCAGATTGAAATAATAAAAACCGGTATATAAGCCTTCCATCCGCTCAAAATCAAGCAATACCTGATTCGATTTCCTGCCATTGACAGACTTTGTTTTCCATTGTACCAGATCCTGAATCATAATTCGAATTAATAGGCAATATTAGAAAATCATTTATATAAACAGGCTGCTATTCCTGCCACCCGGAATTGGTGAACGCCAAAACCAGTTTTGTAACCTGATATCCAGCCTGGTTACAATATCACTGCCTGTATTGACAAAGTTCAGTTGCCCACTGCTGTAAAATATTAGTTGATTAAGCTTACAAGCATGATTTTTGTTCAGAAACGTTTAAATGGTATCCTCCATGCGAAAAATCATATTCGACTGTGAAAGGATGAAATACCCGAATACCGGGCTCTACCATTATTGCATGAACCTGGGCCGGTATCTGGAAAAAAATATCAGTCTGACCGAAGAGGAACTTTTCTTTTATACCCCTTCCTGGGACCAGGACTGGTCGCTTTCCAGCCGCAATCACCTGACCCAGCACCCCCTGCATAAATTTACCATGCCGCCTTTAGGTGAGTATGATATCTGGCATGCCACTTACCAGAATACCCATTACATGCCCATGCGCAACCGCAGGATCCGGGTCGTGCTGTCTATCCATGACCTGAATTTCATGTACGATGAAAAAAAATCAGCGGCCAAGAAACAAAAATACCTCCAATACCTGCAGGGACTGATCAACCGGGCCAATGCCATCATCTGTATCTCTGAGTTCTGTAAAAAAGATGTATTGAATCATTGTCATATCGGGAATAAACCATTGTATGTAATCCATAATGGTACCAATATGCTGGTGAAACCGTCCTTGAAACAGGACTCCTATCAGCCCAAAAAACCCTTTCTCTTTTCCATTGGGGTCATCAACCGGAAGAAAAATTTTCATGTACTGCTCCCCCTCCTTCAAAAAAATGCCCTGGAACTGGTGATTGCGGGCAAATTTGACGACAGTGATTATTTATCCCTCATGAAAAAAAGATCCCGTGAATTGGGTGTCGAGGATAACCTGCACCTGCTGGGACCGGTTTCTGAAAATGAAAAATCCTGGTATTTCCGTCATTGCAATGCCTTTGCCTTTCCTTCTATTTCCGAAGGCTTTGGACTGCCGGTGGTAGAAGCCATGAGTTGTGGTAAGCCATTGTTCCTTTCTGATCTCACCGCTTTACCTGAAATCGGAGGGGATGTTTCATTTTATTTCCACGATTTCCAACCCGATCATATGGAAGAGGTCTATCATATCGGGATGTCGCGCTATACCAACGAAGGCTTTCAACGCAGGATCAGGGAACGTTCGCTGTCCTTTAACTGGCATAAGTCGGCCCGTCAGTACCTCGATGTTTACCGTAGTTTATATTGATAACTTTACCCAGCATGAAAGTTTACCGCCGTTTAATCGCTTATGTACGACCCTTTCGCTGGTTTGTGGTCCCCTTTTCTTTTTTCACGATCCTGGCTGTGATTTTCAGTGTATTTCAGTTTGCACTCATCATTCCATTGCTGAATGTATTGTTTAGTCCTGATGCCGGTCCTGCCACAACCACTCCCCCTGTATTCTCTCTTTCCACCGGTTTTATCCGGGATATTTTTTATTATGAAGTGCACCGGTTAAGAAGTCTCAATCCGGCCTATGCCCTTTATTTTATTACAGGCATTATTGTCTGCGCTGTTTTACTCACGAATTTATTCCGTTACCTGGCCCAGCGCACCCTGATCAAAGCACGTACCCTGTTGGTAAAAAGAATCAGGGAAGCCATTTTTGAAAAGATCAATCACCTGCACATGGGCTTTTTTACCAAAGAGCACAAAGGTGATCTGATTTCAAGAATGAACTCGGATGTCTTTGAAATAGAAAGTGTTTTTGCCAATTCGCTGGAAGTGATGTTCAAAGAACCGTCCATGATTATCGGCTATTTTGTAGCCCTCTTTGCTATTTCCACCCAGCTCACTTTATTTACCCTGATCATCATTCCCCTTTCTGCATTGGGTATTGCCACGGTGCAGAAAAAACTCAAAAGAGATGCGAAAGATGCGCAGGCTTCCATCGGGCGTTTGCTGACCATCATGGACGAAACCCTCACCGGAATGAGGATCATCCGGGCCTTTAATGCCACCGGATTTACCTTAAAAAAATTCAGCCGCGAAAATGATTTTTACCGCAATGCCAGTCTGCAGGGTTTTAAAAGAAGAGAAATGGCCCCCGCCTTTTCAGAAGCAGCAGGTGTACTGGTAGTAGCGGGTATTTTACTTTATGGCGGCAGTCTGATCCTGCAAAAAGGACAGGGCGCAGCAGGTATTCAGGCCAGTGAATTCATTGCCTTTATCGCTATTTTTCACAAGTGCTTCGTCCGGCCAAGGCCATGGTGGTGGCCGGTGCCAATATTCAAAGGGGACGCGGTGCCGGAGAAAGAATTCTGGAGATCATTGACAAACCCATTGAGATAAAAGATAAAGATGATGCTGTTGAGATCAGCACATTCAATGATGCTATTGAATTCAAAAATGTTGATTTTGCCTATAATGAAACCCCGGTATTGCAGGATATCAGTTTTACCATTCCCAAGGGCAAAACCATTGCGCTGATCGGTTCCTCCGGTGTAGGGAAGTCCACCATTGCCGATTTAATCCCCCGCTTTTATGATGTAAAAGGCGGCGCCATCCTGATTGATGGAACCGATATCAGGGATTGCAAAATGGAATCACTCCGGCAACTGATGAGTTTCGTTACCCAGGAAACCTTTCTGTTCAATGATACCATCTTCAGCAATATTGCCCTGGGTAAACCCGATGCCACGGAAGAAGAAGTGATGTCCGCAGCCAAAATTGCCAATGCCCATGATTTTATTATGCAAACAGAAAACGGCTACCAGACCGTAACAGGTGACCGGGGTATTCGTTTATCGGGCGGGCAAAGGCAAAGACTTTGTATTGCGCGGGCGGTGCTGAAAAATCCTTCGCTGCTGATTTTAGACGAAGCCACTTCTGCCCTGGATACTGAATCGGAACGGTTGGTGCAGGATGCCCTTGGTAAACTGATGAAGGGCAGAACCACCCTGGTGATTGCCCATCGCCTGAGTACGATCCGGGAAGCAGATGAGATCATTGTACTTCATGATGGCCGGATCATTGAGCGGGGCCATCACAATGAGCTGGTGGAAATTGATGACGGGATCTACCGCCGGTTGACGGAAATGCAGCAAACCGCCTGATCGCCACTCTTCAAATAAATTATTTTTTCCTGTCCGGAATGCCCGAACTTGTTCGTTGTGGATATGTCAACATTATTCAACAACCAACAAAAACAATTGTATGGAAAAATTTATGCTCATTTTTCATGGCGGGCTGGGCCCCGAAAGTTCACCTGAAGAAATGCAGGCCAATATGAACCAATGGATGGCCTGGGTTGATCAGCTGGCAAAAGCAGGTACCTATGTAAGTGGTGAAGCCCTTCATCCCGGCGGTAAGCTGGTCAGCGGCAGTGTTACCAATGTTACCGACGGCCCTTTTACCGAAGGCAAGGAAGTAGTAGGTGGTTACTTTATCATCAATGCTGAAAATTATGAAGCCGCCGCTGCTGTTTGTGCCGGCTATCCCGATTTTGATAAGGGGGGAAGTGTACAGGTAAGACAGGTGGTGAAATTTGATATGTGACCAATCAACCGGAACATATCCATCAACTTGCTGATCATCTTTTCCGGCATGAGTCGGGAAAGATGATCGCAGTGCTGGGCAGGCTCCTGGGTATACAGCAACTGGATGCTGCAGAAGATATTGTGCAGGACACCCTGCTGCAGGCCATGCATACCTGGTCCTATAAAGGATTACCCGACAATCCCGCTGCCTGGCTGATGATGGCTGCAAAAAACCGGGCCATTGATTTACTCCGGCGGCAAAACAGATTTAATCAGATCAGTCCGGAATATGCTTATCTCCTGCAATCTGAATCCGGACTTGAACCCACGCTGGACCAGTTATTCCTGGATCATGAAATCAGGGATAGTCAGCTGCGAATGATCTTTGCCTGCTGTCATCCACTCATACCCCATGAATCTCAGGTAGCCCTGACCCTGAAAACACTTTGCGGACTGAGTACTGCAGAAATTGCAAAGGCCTTCCTCTGTGCTGAAGAAACCATTGCCAAAAGGATTTACCGGGCCAAAGAAAAAATCATTAAAGAACAAATCAAACTACAGGTACCTGCAGGGCCGGCCCTCACGGAGAGACTGGATGCCGTATTAAACTCATTGTATCTGCTTTTTAATGAAGGATATAATTCCTCTCATCCGGAACAACTGATCCGCGAAGACCTTTGTGCCGAAGCGATGCGGCTTTGTCAGTTATTAACCACCCAACCCTACACTTCTTTACCCCGGGTCAATGCCCTGATGGCATTGATGTGTTTTCAATCCTCGAGACTTGGAGCCAGACAGGATGACCGGGGGCAGATCATTTTACTCAAACAACAGGACCGGAATAAGTGGTACCGCCCCCTGATTCAAAAAGGATTCAACTACCTGGATGCAGCCGCTCAACCATTTGAAATTTCTACCTACCATTTTGAAGCAGCCATTGCCTCCCTGCATGCGGCAGCCCCTTCTTTTGAAAAAACCGACTGGAAAAAAATTGAAACATTTTACAATCATTTATACCAGCTCCAGCCCAGTCCGGTGGTAGCTATGAACAAAGCCATTGCCGCAGCCTACGCGGGCAAAAGAAAGGAAGCATTGGCAGCTTTACAGCAATTACAGGATTTATCGGCCTATTATCTTTACCATAGTACGCTGGGAGAATTATTGACGGATGACGGGCAATTTCCTGCCGCTGTCCAACATCTGGAAAAAGCCTGCCAACTGGCTCCTAACCAATACGAACAGGATTTGCTTACCCAAAAAAAGAAGGCATTGCTGGAAAAAATAAGTCCGTCGCCAAGTTCCTGACTAACTAAAATCAGCCATCCGGAAATTATTTTCCTGTATTTTAGTTCCTGAACCTGGTTCCCCGGTTCACTGGTTAAGGTATTGCTGATTTTATTTTTTGATTCATGTTAGCTTCTGAAGAAACCAAGGAGATTATCCGGAAACATCATGTACTGACCGGATATAACCGGTTTATCTACTTCGCACTGATTGCCATAGTAATCAACGTGGTTTACAGTTTATGGGGTCCTTATAAGGATATCGAAGCAGTATGGGTGCTTAGCCCTGCCGGCATTATCCTTTTATCAACGCTCTGGATTTATAAAAAGGGAAGAACCTTACTGGCAAAAGTGATTTCATCTATCACTTTTAATGCGGCCTTCATCCTTATTTCCCTGCATATTGGTGACCAGGGAGGAACCTATCTGTATTATTTCCCCTTTATACTGGCTTATATATACCTTTTCAGGGCAAGTGGCAAACCGGTATACACCTGGATCTTTACCCTGGTGAGCCTGGCTTCAATGTTTATTTGTGTGATGGCGGCCCCCTCTGCACCCAGGAATTATATTGCTCCTCCTGAAAAAATGCAGGAGATCTTTCACATGACTTTTTTTATTGCCCTGCTGCTCACCATTTATTTTTTCGTACTGATATATAATTATCAGGAAGGATTATACCACCGGGTGGAAGAGCTTGAAAACAATAACCGGATCAGGGAAATGCGTTTCATTATGGAATGGCAGGAAAAGAACAACCAGCAAATCATGATTGAATTTCGTGATAATATCAATCAAACCCTGACCGCCTCCCGTTTATTCATTGAAAAAAGTATTGAGGAACCGCAAAACCAGACCTTTATTTCCCGCAGCCGTGAACTGACCAACGAAGCCATACACACGCTGGCCATGCTTTGTGTAAAACTATATCCGGCCATTATCACTGATGTAGGACTGCTGGAAGGGATCAAACAATTTATCGGAGAAATTAAGAAAATCAGTCCAGTGCTTATTCATTTTACCCAAACTGGTCCCGGACTGGAAAAAATACCAGACAACGATAAAATTGCCATATTCCGGATTATCCAGGATTATCTGGCCCTGTTGCTGAAATCATCGAATGCTTCCCAGTTAAACATTCGTTTGAAATACCATTGCCCCGAGCTAACCCTTTCTTTTTCACAGGACGATCCTGATTTCAGGAGTGATTCAACGGAACATCTTTTCAATTTTGCCGGCATCAGGAACCGGATCAGGTATTACAAAGGCAGCGTTTCCCACCATCAGGAAGGGGAATTTGAAACGGCTAAGGTCACCCTGCCTATAGATATGCATTGCTAATGCAGCTTTTGGGTTCCACCTCCTTCCTTATTTTTGCAGGATGCGATTGACAGAAGTACATGATTCCACCACAGCAAAAGAATTTTTGGCGGTGAATGTGAGCCTGAACCGGCAAAATCCCGCCTATATCCGCCCGCTGGATAAGGACATCAATGATGTTTTTAACAAGGAGAAAAACAAAACCTTTCGGTATGGAGAAGCTACCCGGTGGGTACTGAAAGATGAAAAAGGGCAGCTGATTGGCAGGATCGCCGCTTTTGTCAATAAAAAATATAAGAACAAAGGAGATGATGGGCCTGTTGGAGGCATCGGATTCTTCGACTGTATCAATAACCAGGCAGCAGCAGATATGCTTTTTGATGTGGCCAAACACTGGCTGCTCCAAAAAGGTATGGAAGCCATGGATGGTCCGGTGAATTTTGGAGAAAGAGACCGCTGGTGGGGACTGGTGGTAAAAGGTCATGAACTGCCCCCCATGTATTGCATGAATTTCAATCCGCCTTATTATGTGGATTTATTTGAACAATACGGTTTCAAAAATTATTTCAACCAGATCTGCTTTGGCATGAAGGCCAGCAGCCGGTTACAACCAAAATTCTACGACCGCCACGCAGAATGTGCCAGCGATCCGAATTATTCCTCTGCCCATATCCGAAAAAATCAGCTGGAGAAATATGTAAAGGATTTTACCATTGTTTACAATAAGGCCTGGGCCGGCCATGGAGGATTGAAACAACTGGAGGAAAAAGTGGTATTGAAAATGTTTCAGTCCATGAAACCGGTAATGGATGAAAGAATCAACTGGTTCATCTATTATAAAGATGAACCCGTCGGGATGTGGATCAACCTGCCTGACCTGAATCAATGGTTCAAGTACCTGAACGGGAAATTTGGATTGTTGCAGAAGTTAAAATTTCTCTGGTTAAAAGCCACAAGGAAAAATTCAAAATTCACCGGACTGGTTTTTGGCATTGTTCCGGAACACCAGGGCAAAGGAGCCGATAGCTACCTGATTGTGGAAGGCTGTAAACTGGTACAGGGGCTCAGCATCGTGAACGGTGAATATATTTTGGGAAAACCCATTTATGAGGATTGTGAAATGCAGTGGATTGGTGAATTCAATCCCAAAATGGTAAATGTGGCTGAGGCCATTGCCGGTAACCGAAGCCGGATTCTGACCACTTACCGGTATAATTTTGACCGGACAAAAGAATTCAAACCGCATCCGATTTTACTTTAGTCCTTGGTCATTCGTCGATAGTCCTTCGACTACCCTGACCAGAAAGACTTATTTTTGTTTTTTCGACTCAGGACTATCGACTAAAGACTATTGACTGACCTCATGGACAAATTCATCGTTTCGGCGCGTAAATACAGACCTCAGACCTTTGACACTGTCGTAGGACAATCACATATCACTACCACCCTGAAGAATGCCATCAGGCACCAGCAACTGGCCCATGCATTTTTGTTCTGCGGACCAAGAGGAGTGGGTAAAACCACCTGTGCCAGGATCCTGGCCAAGACCATCAATTGCGAAAATCAAACCAAGGAAGGAGAAGCCTGCGATAAATGTCAGAGCTGTACCTCTTTCAACGACAGTGCATCCATGAACTATTTTGAACTGGATGCGGCTTCAAATAATTCGGTGGATAATATCCGCGATCTGGTGGACCAGGTACGTTTTGTACCGCAGACCGGTAAGTATAAAGTGTATGTGATATATGAGGTACACATGCTCAGCTCATCCGCATTCAATGCTTTTCTGAAAACACTGGAAGAACCCTCCACCTTATGCCATCTTTATCCTGGCTACTACGGAAAAACACAAAATTCTTCCTACTATCCTCAGTCGTTGCCAGATTTTTGATTTCAAAAGAATCACTACCAACGATACGGTACAGCACCTGGAAGAAATCTGTGTAAAAGAAGAAATCAAAGCTGAAAAAGCGGCCCTGCAGATCATTGCGCAGAAAAGTGAAGGTTGTATGCGGGATGCCCTGAGTATCCTGGATAAGATTGTGAGTTTTACCAATGGCGAACTGAATTATGCCAATACACTGGAGCACCTGAATATTCTGGATGCAGATTGTTATTTTAAATTACTGGATTGCATGTTGCAGCAGGATCTTTCCGGTGCATTGCTTCAATATGATGATATCAACCGGAAAGGTTTTGAAGGAGATCTGGTACTGAATGGTTTTGCCGAATTCATCCGCAACCTGCTGGTATGCAAGGACAGTAAAGCTGCCGCTCTGCTGGAAGTAGTGGAAAGTTTCCGGGAGAAATATCTGGAAACCGCCAAAAAAGTTCCTGCTGCCCTGCTGGTCAGCGGACTGAATATTCTCAGCGAAGCAGAAATCAGCTACAAAAGCGCCCGGAATAAACGCCTGCATGTGGAACTGGCCCTGATCAAACTTTGTTACCTGCAACAGGCCCTTCAACTGACAACCGAGGGTGGTGCTAAAAAAAAAATGACTGATGCCGCGCTGGCATTTCGCAGTAGTCCCATCAAATTGTTTAGCGGCCCTGTAACTGATAAAGAAAATCTGTTGAAAACCTCCGGCAGTACCGGTGGTGCCAGATTAATCATTGAAACCCCTGCTGTAAAAAACAGGAAACAAGACCAGCAGAAAATCCGGTCGCTGCCCCGGTAGCAAAAGCCGGCACAGGGCCAACAACGGGGAAATTATCAGCTCTTGACAAAATCCGGAAGCAGTACCAGGGCAATGAAAAAAACGGCACACATGGCGATCATATTCCGTTGGAAGAAAACGCACTCAAACAAGCCTGGGCTGAATATATCCTCCGGCTCAAAGAAGAAAAAAACCCGGCGGCCCAGCCTTTTGAACTGGCCTTGCTCCGGATCAGGGATGAAAATAGTTTTGAGGCCGTAACTGCTAATAATATCGAAAAGCAGTTTATTGAGCAGGACCGGAACAAATTATTTGCCTACCTGCAGGGAAAACTGCAGAACCGTTTCCTTCAGTTCAGTGTGATTGTGGAAGAAAAGGCTGAGAATCGCCCGGTTATTGAGACTACCATGACATCAAAAGAGCAGTTTCTGAAGATGGCGGAGGAATATCCGTTGGTCAGGGAACTGAAAGAGAGGCTTCGTTTGGATCTTGATTATTAATCATCCCCTTACCTATTCCCCTTTTTGCCTTAATTTCGGCCAAAATTGAAAAGGCAATGGCCGAAGTGATATTAATGCCCCGGCTCAGCGACACCATGACCGAAGGAGTGATTGCTGCCTGGCATAAAAAAGTGGGCGATCCCGTTAAAAAAGGAGAATTACTGGCTGAGGTGGAAACTGACAAAGCCACCATGGAGCTGGAAAGCTATAAAGATGGCACTCTGTTGCATATCGGTAGCGCCAAAGGAGGTAAACTGCAGGTGAATGATTTGCTGGCTATCATTGGTGCCCCCGGTGAGGATATTTCCAGTCTGATCAGCGGTTCCGCCTCAGCAGCTGCCACTGCCCCAACGGCTGCAACCGCTCCCGCACCTGAAGCAACAAAGAATGTAGCAGCAAAGACTGAAGCAGCAGCAGCCAAAACAATTTCCCCCGCAGATATGGAAGAAGTGGTACTGATGCCAAGGCTCAGTGATACCATGGAAGCCGGGGTGATCGCCGCCTGGCATAAAAAAGTGGGTGATGCTGTAAAGAAAGGAGAAGTGCTGGCTGAAATAGAAACAGATAAAGCAACCATGGAGCTGGAAAGCTATAAAAATGGTACCCTCCTCTATATCGGCGCAGAAAAAGGTGAAAAAATACCTGTGAATGCCCTGCTCTGTATTATTGGGGAGAAAGGCAAAGTGGATGTGGAAGCTGTTGTTGCCGCTGTTAAAGCAGGTGGTTCAGCTCCGGCAGCAATTGCCACTGAGAAAAAACCAACTGTTGAAACGGCTGCTGCAACCACAGTTGCGGCTACTGCAGAACAGGCTGCTGCCAGTAACGGAAGGGTGAAAGCTTCTCCGTTGGCGAAAAAACTCGCGAAAGAAAAAGGAATTGATATCAGCCATATAACCGGCAGCGGCGATGGTGGCAGAATTATCAAAGCCGATATTGATCATTACCAGCCTGCTGCTGCAACTTCAGCAGTAAGTGCTGTTGCTGTTGCTCCTGCCCCTGAAACAAAGGCAAGCGTACCGGTATTTACACCCATTGCAGGACAGGAAGGCTATACCGATATTCCAAATTCACAAATAAGGAATGTAATTGCCAAGCGACTGGCAGAAAGTAAATTCACGGCCCCCCATTTCTATCTGAAGATGGAAATCAATATGGACAATGCCATGACGGCAAGGGCCCAGTTGAATGAATCCAGTCCGGTTAAAATCAGTTTCAATGACCTGGTGGTAAAAGCAGTAGCGATGGCGCTTCGTCAGCATCCTGCTGTGAATGCTTCCTGGATGGGAGATAAGATCAGAAGACATCACCATGTACATATTGGTATTGCCGTGGCTATTGAAGATGGCCTTATTGTTCCGGTAGTGCGTTTTGCTGATCAGAAAACATTGCCACAGATTGCTGCGGAAAGCAAGGAACTGGCTGGTAAAGCAAAGAATAAAAAATTACAGCCGAATGAATTCAGCGGCAATACATTCACCATATCCAATCTGGGTATGATGGATATTGAAGAGTTCACTGCCATTATCAATCCGCCCGATAGTTGTATTCTGGCTGTTGGCCGGATCCGGGAAATTGTAGTGAAGAAAGGCGACGGCTTCGCGGTGAGTAATGTAATGATGCTGACCCTTAGTTGTGATCACCGCAGTGTGGATGGAGCTACAGGTGCCGCCTTCTTACAATCTGTAAAGAAATTCCTGGAACAACCGATTACCATGCTTTTATAAGTAGTTATACGATACCAGATAAAAAAAGCTGCCTTTCCCGGCGGCTTTTTTTATTTTATCCCCCGTCTGGCAACATTATTGATGGTTTTTTACATAGTCCGGCTTAGGTGAATCTGCCTATTTTTCAAAAATGAATCCTTAAGGATCAGGCAGTTATTATAAAAAAACGGAATTTTAAAAAAAATCCTATGGATTTCCAAGACGAAAAACTGTCAGTCATCAGCATCCTGCTGATTACAGGAATCAGCTGTCTCACCTTTACGGGACTACTTAAATTGCTGGATGGCGAAATACATTCTCTTTTTCTTAAAGCCGGACTGGTCTGCATATCAATAGCTGCCGTATTATATCTTACCAAAAAACTATTGCTGATGATAGGTTCAGGAAAAAATACCCAGAAAACACATTTGTAAGTATCAGCCAATAGTGGGTTAGTTCTCCATAAATTTCAACTGGTAACGGTCATCATTTCTCCGTGGAATGCTTATATTCGGTACCTAATTTAATGCGCGTATGGATATTGCCGGCATCTCCACCTGGTGGCAATCATTAGCCTCCATTGAAAAAATTTTCTGGGCCATTGCCCTGCTCTTTTCCCTGCTCTTCCTGGTACAGACCCTGCTTTCCTTTATAGGGGGAGATGGTGCTGAGGCCGGCGGCGATGCCGATGCTTCCATTTCCGGTGACGATGGAACCGGACACCAGTTTTTTACGATCAAAAACCTGATTGCTTTTTTTACCATTTTTGGCTGGACGGGAATTGCCTGTTTAAAGGGAGGATTGAATCAGGGGGTATCTATTGGCCTCGCCGTATTGGCCGGATCAATAGTGGTAGTGATCATGGCCATTCTTTTTAAGAGCATGAACCGTTTAAAACAAAGCGGTACACTCCAGACAAAAAATGCGATTGGGCTGATTGCAGAAACCTATCTGCTCATTCCTGCCTCCAGAGAAGGTTTTGGCAAAGTACATGTAAAAGTGCAGGGGTCGCTGCATGAGTTGCAGGCTATGACGGATGATATGCAACCAATCCCAACCGGTAAACTGGTAAAAGTAACGGATGTGATGAATGAAAGTATCCTGCTCGTTTCAACACAGCTTCAATAATTAAAAATCATAACTGACTGTTTATGGCAGAGAATCTCCTGATTGTCGTCGCGGCATCGATCCTGTTTTTTTTCATCCTCGTGTATTCGATGTTCCGCCGGTACAAACGTTGTCCTTCAGACCGCATCCTGGTCGTGTATGGTAAAGTGGGCCGTGGCGCAGAAGGGGTCCATACTGCTAAATGTATTCATGGGGGTGCCGCCTTTATCTGGCCCATCATTCAGGATTATTCTTTTCTTGATCTGACGCCGATCTCTATTGAGGTAAACCTGACCAGTGCCCTGAGTAAGCAGAATATCCGCGTGGATGTTCCTTCCCGTTATACGGTGGGTGTTTCCACCGAACCGGCCGTGATGCAGAATGCGGCGGAAAGATTATTGGGGATGCAGCGTCCGCAGATCCATGATCTGGCCAAGGATATCATCCTAGGTCAAATGCGACTGGTGGTTGCGATGATGGATATTGAAGAGATCAATAATAACCGGGATAAATTCCTGGCCAATATTGCCTCTAATGTGGAAGCCGAGTTGAATAAGATCGGATTGAAGATGATCAACGTAAACGTAACCGATATTAAAGATGAAAGCGGTTATATTGATGCCCTGGGTAAGGAAGCGGCCGCTAAAGCAATTAATGAAGCCAAGATCCGGGTAGCAGAACAGGAGCGTACCGGGGAAATTGGTAAAGCCACTGCGAATATGGACCGGGATATCAAGGTCGCCGAAACACAAAGGCAAAGAGATACCCAGGTGGCATTTGCCATGAAGGAAAAAGAAATTCAGATCGCCGGTGCCAACCGGGATGAAAATATCGGTAAAGCCGAAGCAGAAAGAGATACCCGTGTAAAAATGGCGGAGGCCAATGCCATTGCCGTACAGGGTGAGAACCTGTCTAAAATTGAAATCGCTAATTCAGATGCAGCCAGAAGGGAAAGAGAAGCCGAGGCCCTGAAAAAAGCGATGGCGGCCGAAAAAGTACAGGCAGCAAAAGCATTGGAAGAAGCCTATCTCGCAGAAAAAATGGCGGAAGAAGCCAGGGCCGAAAGAGATCGCGCCACCCAAAACGCGAGCATCGTGGTAGCGGCCGATATTCAGAAACAAAAACTGATTATTGAAGCCCAGGCCGCGGCCGAACAGTTAAGAGAAAGAGCAAAGGGTGAAGCAGATGCGATTTATGCCAAACTGGAAGCAGAAGCAAGGGGTATGTTTGAAATGCTGACCAAACAGGCAGAAGGTCTGGAGCGGATCGTGAAGTCTGCCGGCAATAATCCAAAGGATGCTGTGTTACTGATGATCGCCGATAAATTACCTGAACTGGTTAAACTGCAGGCCGACGCTATCCGGAATATCAAGATCGACAAAGTAACTGTTTGGGATGGCGGACAAAATGCCGATGGAAAGGGCTCCACCGCTAATTTCATGAGTGGCTTATACAAATCGGTTCCCCCGCTGAAAGATATTTTTGATATGGCCGGAATGGATCTTCCTACTTATCTGGGAAAGAAAAAAGAAGAAGAGGCTGCAGTGGAGGTGAAGGCCGAGGAAGTAAAGACCCCGCCTAAGAAATAGTATAAAGATCCAGGCCTCAACCACGATTCTTAGAAGCCTTGAATATTGATAGTTGAGCATTGAGCATTTCTACTTTGCCATCAAAGTGTTCAATGATCAATGTTCAATTTTCAGGTTATCAGCGCCGCTAAATACCAGCTGCCGGGTTCAACATTTACTCCAACGCCCCCTATTGCCCGACTCTCGACTCATGACTATCGACTAACGACCTCCCTCTCTATCTTTCAGTATATTTTGAAAATTCGGAAACAAGTTTGTAGCTTTGTATCATGAAACTCACCGAAGCCAAACAGCAATTCATCAGCAACTGGGGTGCTTTTGGAACCCATTGGGGTATCAACCGCACCATGGCCCAGATTCATGCGTTGTTACTCGTTAGTCCTGACCCCATGACACAGGACGATATCATGGAAGAGCTGAATATCAGCCGGGGAAATACCAATATGAATATCCGTGAATTGATTAACTGGGGACTGGTGGACCGGGTCCTGTTATCCGGAGAAAGAAAAGAGTTTTTTACCGCCGAAAAAGATATCTGGAAAGTGGTCACCCAAATCGTGAAAGAAAGAAAGAAAAGGGAGCTGGAGCCCATGTTGCAATTGCTCGATAAGCTGGAGAATGTGGAAGGGGATAAAAAAGATAAACATGTAAAGACCTTTGTGGATACCGTGAGCAGTATCCGTAAGCTGGGCAGACAGGCAGATAAAACCCTGGACCGGATGATCCGTGCTGAAGAAAGCTGGTTTGTCGGTTCCCTGATTAAAATATTCAAGTAATCATGTATCAGTACAAAACATTTGATTTTTTTGGTCAACTGGCCGCCATTCTGGCGATCCTGATGGGTCTGATCGCAGCAGATGAGAGGGGCGCCGTGATTTCAATTGGATTACTGGTCCTGGCCGGACTGCAATTAATCAGTTTGCTGGTGAATGGACTTTATGGCCCGGCAGGATGGAAAAGTCCCCTGCGCCGCTGGCACCTGATCGGTACAGGACTGGTACTGGTCATCATGATATATGGTATGGTGAAACCGGGTGAAGATAAATATGACATGAGTGGATTGGGTATTATCATACAATCCCTGGTTCCAGCCGCTATCATGGCTTTATTGTACACCCTGATTACAGGATTGGAATGGAAAAAAATGGGCAGTTAATACAACCGGTTCGCCGGTTTTTTTAAAACCTGACACTTTCATTATTTTCTGAAAATATAATATATGACAAAGCCCCTTAAAATAGCCGATAACCTGGTACAGGTGCTGATCACCCTTTATTTTATTATTTCCAGTCTGGTCAGGGAGGATTCAGGCCAGCTGATTTACTGGTATTTATTTCTTGGAGGATGGCAGTTGCTGAGTTTTCTGTTTCATGAGTTCTTTAATCTGTCATGGCGAAATAAAACAGAAAGAAAAAATTATGGCACCTGTCTGTTGTGGATTTTCATTACAGGTTCAGTACTTTATGTTCTGGCTATGCTGGAATTACCCCTGATCTTCCTTTATTTATTTGCCATGCTTTTTGCCGGGCCCGTGCTGGCTATCTGGTATTTTATGATTGGCTACCGGGAATATGTGCAAATTCAGCACAGGGAGTTCATCCACCTTAAATAAATTTCGATTCCCTAGTTTTACAGCATGATTCCCAAAAAGACCCTGGTACTCGGTGCTTCCGATAATCCTTCCCGTTATAGTTACCTCGCGATTCAGCGACTGAGGAGCCATGGTCATCCGGTAGTAGCGATTGGACGTAAACATACCCAGGTGGCTGATGTGCCGGTTACTGTTCAACCTGTGCAGGAAAAAGAAATTGACACGGTAACCCTATATCTCAATCCATCTCACCAGCAGGAATACTATGATTATATCCTGTCGCTTGCCCCGAAGCGGATCATCTTTAATCCCGGAACAGAAAACCCCGAACTTGAAGAAATGGCCCGGCAAAAAGGCATCAAGACCTTAGAAGCCTGTACACTGGTAATGTTAAGTACTAACCAGTATTAATCGTAGATCACCATCCTCTCCGCCGAAATTTTACGAATACCCTCAGGGTACTACCCCTCAATCTTACATCATTCCTGTACCATTTGCTTGGAACTGTATAAATATTTCACAAACCTTGCATCACCGTCCCCCCTGAAAACTGCAGTTGATAGCAACTGCTGAACAATATCCTATTGACTTAAAAAATGTGTCCCAATGAAAAGCCTACGTACCTCCGTACTATGCGCAGCTATTGTGCTATGCAGTATTTCTTCATTCGCCCAGGAACAACATCCTACGTTGAATGAACCCAACCTGAACAAGCCCCGCCTGTTCAGTAACCTTCCCGACAAAATCAAGTTAAACATTACTGATTTCAATGCCCTCCTGGGAACCGCATTGGGTAGCCCCACCCGGCTGAACCTCAGTACTGATAACAATCTCCGTTTTGAAGGAGAAGTGATTTCTTCCGTCAGCAAGTATGATAACAAATTGCAGACCGTAGTCATCCGCTCTTCCAATTTCAATGGAGCTAATCTGACCCTGAGCCGGATTGTTGGTTCTGATGGACAGGTGAAATACCGTGGCAGAATTGTCAGTTTTGCCCATGGTGACCTCTATGAACTGGAGAACCTTGATGGCCAGTACCAGTTAGTAAAGAAGAATTTTTACGACCTGGTGAATGAATAGTTTTTATCCGTTTATATCCAATATTTCGATTTCGCCCGTTTTTATGTCCGTGTCCGATTGTACCTATTGAAAAACACAAAATCCTCCTTGTATGAAAAATCTTTTCCGTTCCACTATGATGGCGCTGCTGTTCAGCGTGCCATTGTTCACCGGGGCACAGGTGCCGGTGATGAACAGTTACCCCACCGCCACAGCGGTGCTGTTTCTGGATTTCGATGGCCATACCCTCGATAATACAGCCTGGAATTATAATGGCCCCATTGTATGTGATGCTGCTGGTATGACTAATACCAATATTGTATCTGTTTTTAACCGGGTAGCTGAAGATTACCGCCCGTTTAATATTAACGTCACCACAGAAGAAGCCAAATACCTGGCGGCTCCGATAGACCGCAGAATGCGTGTGGTACTGACTGTCAGCCACCAATGGTATGGTGCTGCCGGTGGTGTGGCTTTTGTTGGTTCTTTTACCTGGGGAGATGACACTCCTTGCTTTGTTTTCACCGCTGCACTGGGTGTGAACTGGGTAAAAGCGATTTCAGAAGCAGCGGCCCATGAGGCCGGTCATACCCTTGGCTTGTACCACCAGGCAAGATATGATGCTAACTGTGTCAAAATTTCCGATTACCATTCCGGTAATGGCGCCGGTGAAATTGGATGGGCTCCTATCATGGGTGTGGGCTACTATCAAAATCTGACTCTCTGGAATAATGGCCCCAACCCTTATGGCTGTACCAACTATCAGAGTGACCTGAGTGTGATTACCACTTCTAATGGTTTTAGTTTCCGTACTGATGAACATCCTTCCAATTTTGTGGATGCAACCAGTATTCCTTTTACCAACAACCAGTTCCTGACCAGTGGAGTGATTACCCAGAGTACCGATCAGGACATGATCAAGTTTGTTCAACCCGGTAATGGCCGCTTTGTACTGAATGCCGTTCCTTATAATGTAGGTACCGGTAATGAAGGTTCTGATCTGGATATGCAGGTAACCCTGTATGACGCAACACAGGCACAGCTGAATGTGTATAATCCGGGTACCCTGCTCAGTTCAATAGTAGATACTTCCCTGAATGCAGGAACCTATTATATTAAAGTGGAAGGAAGGGGTAATATTTATGCCCCTAACTATGCCAGCCTGGGTTCTTATTCCCTCCAGGGAAATTATTTCACCAGCACCTTGCCACTACGCCGGCTTGAATTATCCGGTGCCGTGGTCAACGAAAAACACCGTTTGAACTGGTTCATTGATGCCGATGAGCAGGTGGTGGAACAGATACTGGAATTCACTACCAATGGAAGAAATTTCATCAGCCTCAGTTCACCTGCTGCAGCCGATCGTTTGTACCTCTATACACCAATGGGTAATAATGCCGTTCAGTACCGTTTGAAAGTAACATTTGATAACGGACGTACTTATTATTCCAATGTGATCACCCTTCGTAATGTGGGAACAGATAACCGGCCAAAACTGCTGACTAACCTGGTCAACGGAACCATTACCGTCACCAGTCCGGGTAGCTACAGCTATGAAGTAGTTGATTTTACCGGCAAACAAACCGCCAAAGGCCAGCTCAGCAAAGGCATGAATTATATACCGGCATCGGCCATGGCCAGTGGTATGTATGTTATTCGTTTCAGTGATCAAAGCAACCAGTGGACCGACAAACTGGTACGTCAATAAACGCTTTTCAGTTCCCGTTAACGGAACAATAATCCGTACCCCTATTGTAATTAAGAGGTTTTCCTGTAATTTAGGAAAACCTCTTTTTGTATGAAGTGGAGAAGATTTAATGGCGACCCTATTGATTTACCGATTAAGGACGCTGTTGAAAATGCCATCAGGCGGGAATCCGATAAGGGTTACCGGCTGAAAGTTTGCATCGGCACCGATTCCCAGGTAAAAGGACAGGAAACAGAGTTTGCAACCGTGATCGTTTTTCTTCGTGAAGGTCATGGCGGCTTTATGTTCATCCACAATGAAAAGACCCGGCAGCAGTTCACCATCAAGGAAAGAATGCTGACGGAAGTGGCCAAGAGCATCGAGATTGCTTATGAACTCTGTAACCTGTTTACCACCTATGATGTGGACATGGAAGTACATGCCGACATCAACACCAATCCGCAGTTCAAAAGCAATGATGCACTGCGTGAAGCCATGGGGTATATACTGGGAATGGGATTTGCCTTTAAAGCCAAACCGGAGGCATTTGCCAGCAGCAGCTGCGCCAACAAAGTGGTGAACTAAACAGCTCCTTCCGGACTTTCCATGTGGTGAGTCATCACCGCAAACAGCTCCCCCACCCCTCTCCTTTCATGATTTAATGATAAGATAAAATAAAGGATTAAGTCCTATCGCTAAATGGTAAATGGACTTCTAAAAAATGGAATTGTGTAAAAATTACTGCGGCGTAACAGCAGTTGGTTGAACAGATATGTTTGTTGTTGTTGTGGATTGACCCAGAAAACGGGTATTATGTTCAGTGGCTACACCGGAGTATATCCGGGTCAGCTTTTTCTTGCTGTCTTCCTGGGCTAATGAAAAAGTGATCAATACCAGAACAAACAGGACCACCACAATATTTCTTTCGGATAAGATTGGTTTCATACCTGGCTTGTAATTGGGTGCAAATTAGGCAATATTTACCAACAAAACATACTACAAATGTGGTATTTATTCACCCTAAAGCTTTGTAAAACTGCGATTTAGCTGATCTATATACTGCAAAATATCCTCTTTTCCGTCTTTATTGACTGCTGAAGTCACATAATGCGGGGGGGCGACCTCCCATTGTTCCAGCAGGGTTTTAATAAAAAGATCCACCCTTCTGACCGTTCCACCGGGTTTATTTTTATCGGCCTTGGTAAAAACCAGTACAAAAGGAGTCTCCCATTCACCCAGTTTGGCAATAAACTCCAGGTCTGCCTTTTGCGGCTCATGCCGGCTGTCGATCAGTACAAATAAACAAACGAGATTCTCTCTTTTCCGGATGTAGGATTCGATCATATTCTCCCAGTTATTCCGGGAGCGTTGAGAAACGGATGCATAGCCATAACCTGGCAAATCCACCAGGTACCATTTCTTTTTCGCCGACATCACTTCAAAATGATTGATCAGCTGCGTTTTTCCCGGTGTAGCGGAGGTCTTGGCCAGATTCCGCTGCCCGGTCAGCATATTGATCAAACTGGATTTCCCCACATTACTCCTCCCGATAAAAGCATACTCGGGCCGGTCCGGCGCCGGGCATTGTTTGTAAGTGGCGCTGCTGATAACATAATTGGCCGAAGTGATTTCCATTAAGTAAATGTAGGCAGGAAAAAGACCAAATAAAAAGATACAAGAAACAAATAAGCACCAAATAAAGAAAAATTAAAAAGGCGGTGGTTGAAGGCTGGGGCGGGTTTTATAATTGAACTTTGTATTGTATTTCCTGTTTTAAAGGAGGCGGCTGAATAGTTGACATTGGACCATCTATACACTGACGCCTATTTGTTTCTTGCTTTTTGGCTCTTGGTTCTTTTTTTGTTTCTTGTTTTTTGTCTCTTGGTTCTTTTTAATAAAATATCTTTGCCCCCCATGTCAAACCCCCTTCCTCACGATCATATCACGCCTTTTAAGGATTCCGAAAAGAACAAAAAGGAGCAGGTCACCGAAATGTTCGACCGGATTGCCGGGCAATACGACCATCTCAACCGTTTTCTTTCCGCCCGGATCGATATCAGCTGGCGGAAAAAAGCCATCCGGAAGCTAAAAGCGGCTAACCCGCAACAGATCCTGGATGTGGCTACGGGCACGGCCGATATGGCCATTATGGCCTGTAAAATCCTGAATCCGCAGAAAATTGAGGGGATTGATATCTCGGTCAATATGCTGGATCTGGGGAAGAAAAAGATTGAAAAAGAAGGACTTGGGGATAAAATCCGGCTCCAGCAGGGGGATTCTGAAACAATAAATTTCCCTGATCATTCGTTTGATGCGGTGATGGTGGCGTTTGGTGTGCGGAACTTTGAAAACCTGGAAAAAGGCCTCACAGAAATGTGGCGGGTGTTAAAACCCGGCGGCCGGCTGATCGTACTGGAATTTTCTAAACCCCGGAAAAAGGCGGTGAAAAGTCTTTATAACCTGTACATGGGCATAGTAGCCCCCCAGGTGGTCCGATGGTTCAACCAAAATAAAGAGGCTTATCAATACCTCAGCGAATCAGCCAACGCATTCCCGGACCGCCATGCTTTTACTGACATTTTAAAAAAAGTGGGGTACACCGATACCGGTTTTCAGGCCCTTACATTTGGAATATGTTGCATTTACTCCGGACAAAAACCCCGCTGAAAATACGCGCATCGCTGGTTATTATAACCGGTTGCCTCCTGCTGCAATCCATTGCAGGGGCACAATACGTGGAACAGAACCAACCGGACCACGATACCAAGCCTTATTATTTCGGGATCACCATTGGTATTAACCTCGCCCGCTTTCAAACCAACCTGCATCCCCGTTTTATGCAACTGGATACGGTGATGGTAGCCGAACCAACCAATGCAGGTGGTCTGGCCCTTGGATTATTAGCCACAGCCCGTATCTCCGATCGTTTCCAGTTCCGGTTCAATCCGCAACTGATGTTTCTGGAAAGAAATATTTATTACAAACTCAGGTTCCCTGATATCGATAACCAAACGGAAGTAGTGAAGAAAGTCGAGTCCATCATCATGACCTTCCCCGTTCAGCTTAAATTTCAAAGTGACCGGATCGGGAATTTCAGGGTCTATACCCTGGCAGGTTTTAAAGCCGATATTGATATGGCCAGTAATGCCAGAGCCAAAAGAGCGGAAGACCTGGTGAAGATTGATCGTTTTGATTATGGTCCGGAGTTTGGCATCGGCTTCAACTTCTTCTTTGATAGTTTTATATTCTCCCCCGAAATCAAAATCAGCAACGGAATGCGGAACCTGCATGCCCGGGATAAGAATCTGATCTACTCCAGTGTATTTGATAAAATACAGTCGAGGATGATTATTTTCAGTATACACCTGGAAGGCTAAGGGGAAAAACAAAAAGAAACAAGAAACAAATAAATAACAGCCAAAATATCAAATTAAAAGGGCGTTAGTTTTACCAACTGACGCCCTTTTAATTTTCTCTCTTTTTGGTGCTTATTTGTATCTTGTTTCTTGTATCTTTTTTTCTTTTTGAGCTCTACTCCTCAACCAAAAATGCTATTCAATTCTCTCGACTTCGCCATCTTCTTACCCATTGTGTTCATCCTTTACTGGTTTGTGACACAAAAAAATTGGCGGCTGCAGAATGGATTGATTGTGCTGGCGAGTTATGTTTTTTATGGCTGGTGGGACTGGCGGTTTTTATCCCTCCTCTTCTTTAGTTCGATGGTAGATTATGTGGCCGGATTAGCGATGATGAAAGAACAGCAGCAGCGCCGGCGAAAATGGTATTTATTTATAAGTATCGCCTGCAATCTCGGACTCCTGGGATTTTTCAAATACTATAATTTTTTTATAGAAAGTTTTACGACAGCCTTTAGTTTCCTGGGAACGCCTTTTCATGCCGGTACATTATATATTATTCTACCGGTAGGGATCAGTTTTTATACTTTTCAATCCCTGAGTTATGGAATAGATGTGTATCGCCGGAAACTGGAACCCACCCGCGACCCCATTGCCTTCCTGGCCTTCGTGAGTTTTTTTCCGCAGCTGGTGGCCGGTCCGATTGAAAGAGCCACCCATCTCCTGCCGCAATTTCAAAAGGCAAGAACATTTGAGTACAGCAAGGCGGTGGACGGAATGCGACAGATTTTATGGGGACTTTTCAAAAAAATGGTGATTGCTGATAATTGCGGTCAGTTTGCTGACCAGATATTTTCCCAATCAGGATCCTATAGCGGAAGTACCCTGCTGCTCGGCGCATTCTTTTTTGCGATGCAGATCTATGGTGATTTCTCAGGTTACTCGGATATGGCAGTGGGTTTATCCCGCCTATTTGGTTTTGACCTGATGCAGAATTTTTCCTTCCCCTATTTTTCAAGAAATGTGGCCGAGTTCTGGCGGCGCTGGCATATCTCCCTCTCTACCTGGTTCAGGGATTATCTCTATATCCCCTTGGGGGGTAATAAAAAAGGGAGATCAAAAACTATCCGGAACACTTTTATCACTTTTCTGGTGAGCGGGCTCTGGCATGGCGCTCATTTAAAATACCTGGCCTGGGGAGGCTTACATGCTTTATATATGTTGCCTCATTTGCTCAAAAACAAAACAGCTAAAAAAGAAACCGCTATTGCCGCTGGCAAATTGATCCCGGGATGGAAGGAAGGCTTCTCCATCCTGCTTACTTTTTTATTGGTAGTACTGGCCTGGATTTTCTTTCGGGCAAATAGCCTCGCAGATGCCAATCAGATATACAGTGAAATTTTCTCCTCCAGCTTTTTTACAATACCCGAAGTATTGCCAAAAAAAATATTTCTTTTACTGGTATTCTTCCTGCTCATAGAATGGCTGGGCCGGCATTCCTTTTATGCTATTGAAAAAACAGGAAGCAAGGGTCCCGTATGGATCCGTTGGGCTTTTTATTATTTGATCGTCCTGCTCATCTTCTCAGAAGGCGGCAGGACGCAACCCTTTATTTATTTTCAATTCTGATGATGCGTAAATTTCTATACCGGTTTTTATTGTTCAGCCTGCTCCCGCTGCTGACCTTTCTGGTATTGGAAATCCGGATCCGCACAAAACATACACAACTCTTTCAGGAAGAAAAACTGGAGCAGGCATTCCGTCACAAAGCGGGGGCCTACCAGTGGGTCAATACGATCAAACATCCTAAGAAAGTATTCCTGTTAGGAAGCTCCAGTATTAAATACGGATTGAGTTGCCGGGAATTGAATCGGTTGGCAGCAGACTCCCTGGCCTTTATCAATCTAGCAGCTGATGCGCGTGATCCTATCGAGACTTATTTTATTCTGAAACAACTGGACTTATCTGCTGTCAGTGCCATGTATATGGGTATTGACCCCTGGATCTATACACGTAATTATTACCGGAACCGTCACCAATACCTGCTCCTTGATCTGCCCTTTACAAAAGCATTACGGTATAGTAAGGACTATGATCTGCGTCTGTTTGCCAAACGCTATAAAGCGCTTTTTCATTTTCCGGATCCTGATCATCCTGCCGCTATACTTCAAACATCGATCCCCGCTGATTTTGGCTCGGTGGCGCTGACCAAAAAGCCTGTAAATTTCAATGACCCGGTGAGTAAAAAATTCCGGCTGAATGAGTATGGGTGGAGTGAACTGCAATTTACCTACCTGCAAAAAATAGTCAGCCTCTGTCAGGAAAAAGGAATTGCTTTTACTGCCTTTTACCCCCCGAGGCGAATGGATTTTATCAATGACTATGAGTCAAATTGCCGCGATATCCAGGCTTCTTTTCTAGCTCAATTACAAAAATCAGGCTTTACTAAGCAAATCAAATCAAGCATCCTATCTCTTCAACCCGGGAATGACAGTCTGTTTGCTGATGCCTATCATTTGAATAAGGCGGGTCAGGAAACATACAGCAGGTATTTTTTCTCCTTTGTACAGGAAAACTAATTACATAGTATATTTAAGTATGTGTTTTACTAATGATTTAAAATGACTCTTATGGGTATATTTAATGCAACTGCCACATACGGACACGGATTTAAACCTACAGATAATCCAGATGAATATATTGCACGGATTTATACCGGAGGTTTCGCCGGACAGGGAACAGCCACCAAAAGGCTGATCAGGGAAATGGAACCTTTTATGCAGGAAAAAGGGTATAGTAAATACAATATCCTGAGTGCCCGTTTTAACCTGATTCCTTCTTTTTTTAAATTCACTATCAAATTTGAAGTCTAATAAACCCATCACCGGATTAAATAGTTTGCTGCTGCTCATTGCTTTCGCGATGAGTTGCAGTCATCATAAGGAAACAGTTATAGAAAGAAATTGCCCCTGCGATAGCCTTTATGACAGGCAAGAGCGAGGCAAATACCTGCGATTCTATCAGCAGGAAAATATTCCCTTTACCGGTTATTGTAATCTTACCAGAGATAACGGGAATACGATACGTTACCAATACTTGCTGGGACATCTGATTGAACAGATTGAAAAATACCCGGGTGGGTTTATTTGTGAAATATCCCTGTATGATACCAGTGGTTCTGGCAGCAAACGCGAAAACTATTACCCCAACGGTCAGCTCTCCGGCCGCATGCTATACGGGTCCGATCATGGGTATGAATCCTTCTATTCAAATGGCCGGATTCAAAGGAAAGGCGGGTTTAGTCTTTTGAAGAGTCCCTTTACCAGAAATGACAGCACATTTTATCAGGATATTCTTTTCGATAGTATCTGGAAATCAAATGGAGCATTTGATTCCGTTTACAGGTACTCCCCTGCCAGTGTCACTTATTGATGCTGGATTTATTTAAAACTGAAAATCCCTTCGCTGCATATTCCACCTGACCCCAAATGTAATAACCGATACATTGTTATTGGTGATCGGAGCCGTAGTGGTTTCCTGACGGCGGATCACGGCACTGAGTTCAGCAAAGAAGTTTTCCCGAAGTTCATAAGATAGCAGGAAGGAACCATACAGCGTATTGGTGGCCCATCCACTGCCGATATTGTATCCATAGTCGCCCTGGCGGTAAGGAATGCCATTGGGCAAAAAGATATTGGACCCAAAATTCCGGTTGCTGCTGTCGCGGCCCTGTTTCCAGTAAGCCAGTTTACCTACCAGTAACCATTTAGGTGCCGGCTGATAACGGGCCACGCCAATGGTTTCACTGAATCCGGCCATGAGCGGATGCGCCAGTGGCTGGTTATAATGCGTGTAATTAGCGACAGAATCATAGTGCGAATAAGCAAATGGTCTGACCCGGTTATGTTCAATCTGCAGATCCAGGTTGCTGATATTAAAGGCATCAATGTATTTGGCACCAATCTGTATGCCCCATTTATTGGCCCACCAGCCACGATTGGCCTTGATCTCTGATAAGAGGAATTCATCCAGCATCAGCTGACCATAGACCTGTATACGTTTTGGGAGGTTAGCTTTGAAATCAATCCCGATAATTGAGTTATCAAAAGATCCGTTCTGCTGCTCAACGGAGCGGTAAAAGATGATGGGGTTCAGGTAGCCAAAATCAAAACGGTTCTTCCGGCCAAAAGTGACGCCCTCAAATAAACCGATATTCAGCCATTTGGTAACATTGATATCCAGGTGGTGCATGGCCGCATATTTCTTAGGAATCAGCTGAGTGGCTGATGGTGGTGTGGCACTGTGCAGTTCCATGAAGATGTTCTGGTAATTCAGTCGCCAGATACGGGTATTGAGTTTGAGGAATAAATTATTGGTACCAAAATCACTCAGCAATAAACTGCGTTGTCCGGAGCCAATAAAATTCCGGTCATACCCAAATGCCACATCGATGTACTTGGTTACATTGAATGTAAAATAACCCCTGGCTTCAAAATAATCATAGGCAGTTCCCTTGAAGGCTTTGAATAATCCATGTCCGGGTACGGCCTGCCGGTCAGTCACCCATTGCCTGACATAGGATGGATCCCTTTCCTGGTTATCGGTGATATAGGAATAAAAACCAATCTTGTTGGCCAGCTTACCCCGGATATAAACCCCACGGGTATTCAGGAACAATTTTTCACTGCTGTTGTTTTCTTTTGATAAAGTGTATTGAAAGACCGGATTGACGATCAGGTCAAAGTCCTTCACATGCACTTCATACAGATTCGCCGGTGTTTTATAAAAGTTTTTAGCTATCGGTTTTTTGCTATTGTATTTGGAGCGATCAGCCTCAGGTACCCATTCCAGGTTATTCAAATTGAGGCTGCGGATATTGTACAGGTCAGTTTTAGAAAGTTTAACCCCGGGCTGATTGGCATAATGATTCACAGCTGTCAGCACATGCCGGCGGCTAAAGGGACGAATCTTCGAAAAATTAAAAAAAGAATCGGTCCTTGCCCTGATCTCCATCCGCTCCATCAGTATATTGGCATCATCCCCGGGAGGCAGGTAGGTTGTTTGGGAAAGGGCGGAAAAGGGTAAGAGGATAAGGGCTAGTTTGACAAGGGTTTGTTTAAATTGCATGGGTATTGGCTTTGTCTGTAAAACCGGCCTGGTATGTCCCTTAAATTAAAGAACGTAAAGCCGGCAAGGAATGAAAGGGATGCAGCCGCCTTACTGTTTTTCAGGATATACAAGCCTGTTTCTGGATTCAAAATTGAATAACAAGATATGCAAAATTACCTGATTAAGAATATACAGATCGTCAATGAAGGGCAGATTAGTAATGCAGATGTGTTGATAACAAAGGGAAGGATCGAAAAAATAGCGCCCCTAATTACAAAAACAGCGATTCCCGTCACAGAAATCAATGGGGAAGGCCGCCACCTTTTCCCGGGTTGTATTGATGACCAGGTGCATTTCAGAGAACCCGGACTGACCCATAAGGCCACAATTGCCACGGAGGCAAAAGCGGCTGTGGCCGGTGGGGTGACCAGTTTTATGGAAATGCCCAATACGATTCCCAATGCATTGACACAGGAATTACTGGAAGAAAAATATGTCATTGCGGCCCGGACTTCACTGGCCAATTATTCTTTCTTTATGGGGGTAAGTAATTCCAATGCAGCAGAAGCCTTAAAGACCAATGAAAAGAAAAACGAAATCTGCGGGATAAAAATTTTCATGGGTTCCAGTACCGGTAATATGCTGGTGGATAATCCCAATACACTCGACCATATTTTCAGTAACAGTGAAGTATTGATTGCCACGCACTGTGAGGACGAGGAAATTATTCGTCGTAATCTGGAAAAAGCAAGGGCAACAGGCCGCCCTTTAACAGCCGCTGATCATCCCATCATCCGGGATGAAGAAGCCTGTTATGAATCCTCTCTCTATGCCATCCAGATTGCCAAGAAATACGGCACCCGTCTGCATATCCTTCATATCAGTACGGAGAAAGAGTTACAGCTATTCACTAATCTCTTTCCGTTAAAAGACAAACGTATCACTTCCGAAGTATGTGTGCATCACCTGCATTTTACTAGTGATGATTATCCCCGGCTGGGCAACCAGATAAAATGCAATCCGGCCATCAAAGCCCCACATAACAAGGAAGCATTATGGAAGGCCTTACTGGATGACCGGCTGGATGTGATTGCAACGGACCATGCCCCCCATACCTGGGAAGAAAAAAATGAGCCTTATGAAAAAGCCCATGCCGGTCTCCCACTCGTGCAACATTCATTGTCGCTCATGCTCTATTATCATCAGCAGGGCCGTATATCGTTGGAGAAAATTGCCGAAAAGATGAGTCATGCCGTGGCCGACTGTTTCCAGATCAAAGAAAGAGGCTATATCCGGGAAGGATACCATGCCGATCTGGTGATTACAGACCTCCGGCAGCCCAGTATCGTGACCAAAGAAAATATTTTATTCAAATGCGGCTGGAGTCCTTTAGAGAATTTTACGTTTCCTGCATCTATTACTCATACGTTTGTAAATGGGGGAATGGTGTATGCGGAAGGGGTGTGGAATGAAGGGGTGATGGGGAGGAGGTTAGGGTTTGAGAGAAATTGAATGTTGAAAATTGAAAGTTGAAAATTTCGCTCCAACCGGGCTGCGGGTTTTTAATTTTATCTATTTTAATTTATTTGGATCTTGTATCTTGTTTCTTTTGATTTTATCTACTGATGAATATAGACAAACAATCATTCTCCGACATCTCCATCTTCCACCAGGAAGAAGAGTACTCTATTTTCCACAAACTGGATTTTACCCGCACGGTGGGTGGCAGGGAATGGCTGCGGAAATTTTTCAGTGAGCCGCATGATGATCTGAAAAAAATCCGGGGTACTCAACGAGTGATCAGAACTTTCATGGAACATGTAAAGGATTGGCCCACCGATATCAGCAACGGCACCATTCTGGTGATGGATAAATTTCTGGATTATACGCTGGACCCGATCAGTGAAGCACCGGCCTCCCTGAATAACCTGACCTACAAATGGCTGCATAGTGAGGATTATTCCATGCTCAAATATTCAGTGGGACATTTCGCAGATTTTTACCGGGGATTAAAAAATATTGCAGAACTGCTGGAGGGTGTTGAACTCCCCCCTGCTATCCAATTATATATTGACCGCATCAATGGTATTCTCCGGGAAGAACCCATGCAAAAACTGTCGAACTCTGAAAAAGGACAACGCTTCAATACCCGACAGAATCTCTATTTCGGTTATCATTTGCGTGGCCGGTATAAATCCAATACCCTTGAACTGATTGATATCTACAGCCGGCTCGATGCCTGGTACTCCATGGCCGTGGCGGTGAAAACCTATGGACTCAGTTTTCCGGAATTTGTTGAACAGGATACAGCACTGGTGGATGCAAAAGGTTTATACCATATCTTATTATCCAAACCAGTGGCCTATGATATGCAGATGAACCCGGAACATAATTTCCTATTCCTGACCGGGGCCAATATGGCTGGCAAAAGCACCCTGATTAAAGCAGTAGGCTCAGCCGTCTTCCTGGCCCATGTGGGAATGGGGGTACCTGCACAAAATCTGAAACTGACATTATTCGACGGACTCCTCAGCAATATCAATGTGGAAGATAATATCGCCAAGGGCGAAAGTTATTTTTTCAATGAAGTACAGCGGATCCGGAATACGGTTGAAAAAATCAATAATGGAAAAAAATGGCTGGTGCTGATTGATGAATTATTCAAAGGCACCAATGTGCAGGATGCCATGAAATGTTCTCTTACGGTGATCAGGGGACTAATGAAAATCCGGAACTCTCTTTTTATCCTTTCCACCCACCTTTACGAGATCGGGGAAGATTTAAAAACCTACCCCAATATTTCCTTCCGTTATTTTGAAACCAATGTGAAAGATGAACAACTGGAATTCAGTTACCAGCTGAAAGAAGGCATCAGTAACGACCGTATTGGTTACGTGATCCTGAAAAGAGAGAAAGTAGTGGAGATGCTGGAAAAACTCTGATTGATCGTACTTCTCGTTTACTGTTTAATAAATTTCAGATAAGCACCTGTTCCTTCCTTTCTGCGCAATACCAACATATAAGTTCCAGCCGGCAGCCTTGCAATATTGAGTGTAAAACTGGCTTTATTGCGAATATTTTCTTCCTCATACATTCTTTTGCCATCAATACTGACAACAAAAGCAGTTTCCCACTGGTGGTTCCGTTGTAAACTATCGATGATCAAAAAATTCTTTGCAGGATTAGGATAATAATGAATACCAAAGCGCCTGGCACTGACATTGCCAACTGCTGTTACAGTATTTACCGTAAATCTCAGGTCATTGCTGTTGACAGTAAGTGGAGTGGCACAGGCAGCATTGCTGGTAAGTGTGGCCCTCAGTTTATCGCCACTGGCAGCGGCTGTATAAGAAAGACTGGCATTGCCCGCAGCAGGAATCAGTTGCCAGCCATGTGTGGAAGTACTGTCTGACCAAGTATAAGTTGGTGAACTTCCTCCATTCTGGATGGTCGCAGTAATTAAAGACGGTACACCCGGGTTGATTGTTGTTGTACCGGCAATACTGATGGTGGGTGTTACTGCCGGATTCACCGTCATCGTAATCACATTGCTATTGGCCGTATTGTTTGTAAAGCAACCACCGGCCGCTGTTGTCAGGATCACCCTAACCTGCGCATTATTGGTAATGCTGGTGCTGCTGAATGTATTACTGTTGGTTCCGGTATTGCTGCCATTCACCTGCCATTGGTAGGTTGGGCTACTGCCGGCATTCTGGGCTGTGGCAATAAATGCAGCGTTGGTACCCGCACAAATAGTGTTAAATGGGGTATTGATACTTACAGCTGGTGTTAGCAGCGGCTGTACCGTCATTGTAATGATATTGCTGGCTGCGTTAACAGGATGAATACACCCCGCATTTCCCGTCATGATGACCTGTACGGTAGCTGCGTTGGTTAAGCTATTGGTACTGTAAGTGGCGGCATTGGTTCCTACATTGGCTCCATTCACCAGCCATTGGTAAGCGGGACCAGTTCCACCATTTTGAGGGGTTGCGGTGAAACTTACATTGGCACCACTGCAAACTGTAGTGGTACTGGTATTGATGGTTACGGCTGGTAAACCATCCATCCAATAACGGGCAAAGCGATCGGATCGTTTATCACCGGCTTTGCTAAAATAACCGACTGCAAAAAGGCTGTTGCACTGAATACCCATATCCATCACGAAAGGCAGACCAGCATCACTGCTGGTGCCGGATCCCAATGCCGACCAGGCGGTACCATTCCATTTGGCAATATTATTCGCCGGCACTGTTCCTGCCTGTGAAAAAACGCCGCACACATACATGTCAGTTCCGCGAAATAAAATATTATAAATAGTACTGGATATCGGAGAAACACCTCCACCTACTGCCTGCCAGGCAGTCCCATTCCATTTAGCAAGCCGATTCACAACGCCTACATTATAAGCCAGATCAAACGCACCACCAATATAAATTTCATCGGTACTGCTGATACCAATCGTATTGACAAAACTATTAACGCCACTGCCAACTGCTGACCAGCTGCTTCCATTCCATTTGGCAATGCGGTTGGCAGCTACTGATCCAATAAGGGTAAAGTCTCCACCTGCATACATGGTACCATCAGATGTAAATTTGATATCTTTTACAATTCCATTGCTGCCAAAACCCAATGCAGACCAGGCCGATCCATTCCATTTGGCAATATTATTTACAGTGATACCACCTGCAGTAGAAAAAGTACCCCCTACATACAAATCAGTTCCACTGGCCTCGAGTGTAAATACTGAACTGTTGACACCGGTACCCACGGCTGACCAGGTACTGCCGTTCCATACACCGAGATAAGAGGGACCAGTAGGTCCGCCCCAGGCAATGGAACCACCTGCATAAACCAGGTTCCCCATTACTTCGATATCATACACCTGACCACTTGAGAAACCGGAACCAAGCGAATCCCAGGATTGCCCATCCCATCGGGCAATACAATAAGTTTTCAGGCCACCAGCTTCTGTAAATTTTCCACCGACATAAACATAGTTCCCGCTTACGGTTACACAATTAATATAATCATCCGTCCCGTTACCTACGGTCACCCACCTGCTGCCATTCCAGCGGGCAAGGTTATTGAAGTTTAGTGGATCACCGATCCAGGTACTTCCCCCGGCAAAAAAATACTGTGCATTGATGGCAAGGGCTAAGACGCCATTTGACATCATCATTCCGTTCCCGGCATCAGACCATGCCGTACCATTCCATTTGGCCACTTTATTAAGTGGAGTTGAACCTGATTGCGTAAACGTACCAGCTGCAAATAAATCACTGCCCAATACACATAAAGTATTTGGTCCGTTATTCAAGCCATTACCGAGGGCCGACCAGTTGCTACCGTCCCATTTGGCAATATTATTAACCGCAACAGCACCTGCGGCAGTCATACCCGGACAAGCCACATAAATATTATTTCCTGAAACAGCGAGACTGGTTACCACACCGGTGGTTGTAATACCGGTACCTAATCTGTTCCAGTTACTGCCATTCCAGATGGCGATATTGGTGGCCAGCACCCCCCCGACCCTGGTAAAGCCACCTCCGAGATATACATTGTTTCCCTGAACAGCAAGGCAAACCCCAAAGCCTCCGCCCGGATTATCAATACCGGTACCCAGGGCCGACCAGTTAGTCCCATTCCATTTGGCAATACCGTTAACCGTTACGCCATTCATATTGACAAAATCTCCGGTAACATAGAGATTCCCATTTGCATCCACCTCCAATGCTGAAGCGGAAAGGGTGGAATATAAACTTTGGGTGAAATTGCCAATTTGTGTCCAGCTGGTTCCATCCCAACGGTGAACCCCGATGGTGGAAGTGGCATAAACAAAGTTTCCGGATTTTTTGATGCCGGTCACCTGTACCGTACTCCCACCGATACCAGTACCCATAGCAGTCCAGATATTCCCATTCCATTTGGCAATATTGTTCACTGTGATACCACCGGCTTTGGAAAAAATTCCTCCTGCATAGAGATCGCTACCATCCAGACATACCGTGTTGATCAGTCCGTTTGTACCCGGGATCGCAAAATCAGGTGCCCAGTTTTCATCACCAGCCACAGTATTTGTTTCAGGCCGGTTAAAAACCGGTTCACCATTTTCTCGATAAGAAATGCTGTATCCCTTTGTGTTGAAACTACCGTTTTGAAGCAATTGGAGGTTAATAGTACCATCAGTATTCAGCATAGCTGAAAACGAATTATCCTTTTGGATCGTCTGAGTATTACCTGTAGCGAATAGCAACAGTATGCATAGTGCAAAAAAAACAGTTCTCATGGCTTTGATTGTAACAGGACTATCTAAAGTTAATCAATCTGCCTGTATTTGCAGATTTTGAGGCAGTGCTTCATGGGCAAAAAAAGGCGATTAACCAATGGCTTGATTAACAAGGATTAATTAAGATTAATTTATCTAAAACAGCCCGAATATTTTATTATTTTGTACCAATGAACAAACGATTCCTTCCCCTCCTTTGCCTGTTATTGTCCATGGCAGGTTTTGCTCAAAGACCAATCGATGCAGAACAATATAGATTCTCTATTGAACTGAACGATCAAAATGATACGATTTACGGTAAGGCCGAGATTCGTTTCAGGTTTCTATATCCTGCCCAGTCGGTCAACCTTGATCTTTACAAAACTAAAGGAGGAAAGGGAATGAAAGTAACAGAAATGAAGGGCCGGGGAATCAGGGCTTTTCGCAGGGAGCAGGAACAATTAACTGTTTTTTTTTCGGCGCTGAACGGCCTGCCAATGATACAATGACATTAACGATTATCTACAAAGGGGTTCCCCAGAATGGACTGATCATTTCCAAAAATAAATATGGTAACCGCACATTCTTTGGTGATAACTGGCCCAACCGGGCTCATCACTGGTTGCCCTGTGTAGAGGATCCTGCAGATAAAGCCCCGGTGGAATTTATTGTAACTGCCCCTAACCATTACAAGGTAGTAGCCAATGGTGTGCTGGCAGAAGAAAGCAATTTATCCGGCAACCGGAAAGAAACACACTGGAAAGAAACGGTTCCATTGCCCACCAAGGTAATGGTGATTGGCGTCGCTGAATTTGCCGTGCAACATATTGGTTATGCTGGTAATTGCATTCCGGTCAGCAGCTGGGTTTTCCCTGAAAACAGAAAAGAAGGGTTTTACGATTACGAAACAGCAAAAGATGTACTGAACTGGCATATCAGTTATATCGGACCCTATGCTTACCAGAAACTGGCCAATGTACAATCCAAAACCATGTTTGGCGGAATGGAAAATGCCAGTGCGATATTTTATTATGAAGGGTCTGTAACGGGTAACCGGTCAGAAGAAGAACTGCAATCGCATGAAATCGTACACCAGTGGTTTGGGAATCATGCCACAGAAAAATCTTTTGCCCATCTCTGGCTGAGTGAAGGTTTTGCTACTTATCTGACCCATCTGTATACCGAATCAAAATACGGAACAGACAGCCTGAATAAACGAATGGAGGCGGACCGGACAGGCGTACTGGAATTTGTCAGCAGTTCGCATCGGCCTGTGGTGGATACCACCCGCGATTATATGCGATTGCTGAATGCCAACAGTTATCAGAAAGGCGGATGGATATTACATATGCTTCGCCGGGAACTTGGAGATACTGTTTTTCACAAGAGTATCCGTGACTATTATGCCATGTATGGAGGAAAGAATGCAGACAGTCGTGACCTGCAGCAAATTTTCGAAAACAATGCCGGTAAAAAACTGGATGGATTTTTTGAACAATGGCTGCACCGTCCGGTGAATCCCAAATTGGATATCAGCTGGAAATTTCTTCCGGGAAATAAAGCCATTGAAATAACTGTTACGCAATTACAGGAAGGTGCTGCTTTTGCCTTTCCGCTGGAACTGGGTTTGGATTACAAAGGAAAATCAACCGAAGTGAAGGAAATCAGTATCAGCAAAAAAACGGAAACGATCAGTATCCCCATTGCCGCTGAGTTGGAATCAGTAATGGCGGACCCCAATATATCCCTCCTATATGAAGGGCAGATCAAAAGACAATAACCCGATAATATAATCTGAACAAGCAGTCCGCTTCCCTGTTGAGATTTTAGGGGAATCCTGTATCTTAGAAACAAATTTTACTGTTTCATGTCTGAGAACCCAAGGATACCCGGCAACCCATCTGATGGCATTTCCTCCCGTACTGATGAAGGCAGGGTACAACATACGAATCCCACCCCTGTTAATGTTTACAATACAGCGGCCAACGCCCCCACCCCTTCTTCCGGTAATTCTCATTTGAAGAACCTGATTATTGGTTCCATCATCACAGCCGTCGCTTCTATTTCGGTTTATTATGCCACCGTTTATATGAACCGCAGCAAGGGCAGCAATGAAAGTTTTGAAGAAACCAGACAAGCCACCAGTTCGGCCTGGGGATCATTAGTCGCCTATGAAAATGCCTATGCCCGGAACCTGCTGAGCTTTGAAAAAACCTTTGTGGCCAATGCCAATTTTACGGAATACCTGAGCGGACTAAAAACAGAATCTTCTAAATTTTCACGCGATCTCGGAGATATTTCCAAACTGAAAAACCTGGACATTGATCTGGTTAAAGCCATCAACCGCCGGCTGGATAATGAAAGAGTGGCCCTGGGTAAAGCGGAAGAGTTTATACTGGGCACCCAACAACTATTATATGATACCGTACTCTCTCCCAAAATCAGGACAGAAGATTTGATTAAAGGTCCAGGTGGAGTGGAATCGCTATTCCAAAGGAATGTATGAGCGAACCATTAATGATATCCAGGAGATAGCCAACACATTGTCCGAGCGATACAACAAAAAATTCCTGGTTACTGAACTACTGGTGGTACAAATGATGCCACAACGGATCAAGAGCCATGATTCACTGATGGCCATCCTGGAAAATACCGTGGTAGAAGCCAATGGCAGTATGACCAGGAAAAATGATCCTGATGGAAATCCTTTTGTGATCAATTTAAAAGATACCGACATCATTGGTGCCTGGAACGTAGACGGAAACAGTATCAGTTTTCAGAAAAATGGCAAAATCACCTGGGTACTGCCCGGGGGAGCGGCGGCCACCGGGACCTGGAAAATTGAAGCAGGAAAAATCCGCGCGGATGTAACTATTGATAAAACACAAACAGGCTGTTTGGTATATGCGGGTCAGTAGTCTCACTACCAGTTCGCTTACACTGACCAATGCACTGGCCCCCTATGATACCTATCATCTCGTCAGGATCCTCACTAACTGATCCGGTTCAATCATCCATGGAAATAAAACATTTTTTACGGGAAAAATCCCGGCTACCATTTGATGCCTGCCCATACTGAAACTGTAATTTTCCGGCATGCTCATCAAAACATTTGGCAGTGCCGTCTATGGCGTGGAAGCCATCACTATTACTATTGAAGTCAACTGGCTCAATCAGTCGGGCAAGGACATGATGATTGTGGGTTTGCCTGATAATGCCGTTAAAGAAAGTCTGCAAAGAATTGAAAGCGCCTTTAAAACGATTGGCTATGATGTACCCCGTACCAAGGTGGTCGTGAATCTGGCACCCGCTGATATGCGAAAAAGCGGGACTGCTTTTGATTTACCTATTGCACTGGGTATCCTTGGTGCATCAGAACAATTAAAAAACAGTGGGGCTTTGGAAAGATATGTGATCATGGGAGAACTATCCCTTGACGGTGAGATTCGACCGATCAAAGGTGCATTGCCCATTGCTATACAGGCCCGGAAAGAAGGATTCACCGGGCTCTTTGTACCCATTGAAAATGCCAGAGAGGCCGGCATGGTGAATAACCTGAAAGTATATGGCGCCTCCCATATCAAAGATGTGATCCGCTTTTTTGAAAAGAATGAAACCGGTATTGCAGAGACCGTTATCAATACCCGGGAAGAATTTTTTAATGCACAATATGATTTTGAACTTGATTTTGCCGAAGTAAGGGACAGGAAAATATTAAAAGGGCATTGGAGATTGCAGCTGCCGGGGACATAATGCCATCCTGATTGGCCCGCCCGGTGCGGGAAAGACCATGCTGGCTAAAAGATTACCAACGATACTTCCTCCCCTCTCGCTGCAGGAAGCATTGGAAACAACCAAGATTCATTCAGTAGCCGGTAAGATGCCGGAGAATGCCACGCTGGTTGCCAAAAGACCATTCCGCTCTCCACATCATACCATTTCAGATGTGGCCCTGGTAGGTGGCGGCGGTATCCCCCAACCCGGTGAAATTTCTCTGGCCCATAACGGTGTTCTTTTTTTGGATGAACTGCCTGAATTTAAAAGAACCGTACTCGAGGTCATGCGGCAACCGATGGAAGAAAGAAGGGTCACCATCTCAAGAGCAAAAGTAGCCGTGGATTTCCCGGCCAGTTTTATGCTGATGGCGTCCATGAATCCCTGCCCCTGTGGTTTTTATAATCACCCCGAGCGAAATTGTACCTGTCCGCCAGGTGCCGTACAGAAATACCTCAATAAAATTTCCGGCCCCCTGCTCGACCGGATTGACCTGCATGTGGAAGTAACACCGGTGGCATTCAGTGAACTCTCAGCCCAAAAGATACAGGAAGATTCTTCGCATATCCGTGACCGTGTGATCCTGGCCCGTGAACTACAGGAAAAAAGATACAGCCAGCATCCGGGTACATATTGCAATGCACAGATGAGCAGTAAAATGCTGAAAGAGATCTGTGTGATCAGTCCGGCAGGTGCATCATTACTCAAAGCCGCGATGGAGAAACTGAATCTATCGGCCCGTGCTTACGACCGCATTCTAAAAGTATCACGTACTGTTGCCGATTTGGCACAAAGTGAAAATATTTTACCGGAGCATCTGGCAGAAGCGATACAGTACAGGAGTTTGGATAGGGAGGGGTGGGCGGGATGAGAGAAGTCGTTAGTCTTTAGTCGATAGTCATTAGTCGGGAGTAAACAGTCGGCAGTCGACAGTCGGTAGTCGGGCAGGGTAAAAACCGTTTTGATTATACTATTTCAAGCTGCAAATTTTTGCAAACTCAATATGATAATCAAAACGAATCAGAATGATGCGATCACCGTATTAATGAGAAGGGAAAATACTGGAGATCGTACGGGTAATGTCGGTCATACAGCCATTTGTGACACAGCCACCAGTCTGGTAAATAATAGTGGTCCAGCTGTCATTGTTCATTTGAGTAGATTGCTGGCTCAGTCTTGAAATGGTCTTCTTTTTCAGATCCAATTTCCGCATAGGTTTTTTTTCCATTGTATTTAGGTTTAATGATTAAAAATGTAAGCATGTCATCCCTGATAAAAGATGTACTCCGTGCAAATGCACAGAGTACCCTTCATCAATGTGATGGGAAAATGCTCGAAATGGTTCTGGTAAAATCTGAACCGCAGCCCTGTGTAATACATCCACCAGTCTGGTAAATAATGGTGGTCCAGCTGTCATTGTTCATTTGTGTTGACTGCTGACTCAGTCTGGAAATGGTCTTTTTCTTCAGATCCAGTTTCCGCATGGGTTTCTTTTCCATAGTTAAATGTTTAATGTCTGTGAAATTAGGAAAACCGTATATCCGGCCAATACCCTAATCAGGTGAGACGGTATGAGCTGCAATGAAGTAATCAGCTGATTCCCAATCAGGGTAATTTTGAGGGTAGTAAAAACTACCACTTTCAGGTATTTTCACATGTGACACTTACTCCCTATCCGGCACCGACTTTCTTTTAAAAGCCGACCGGTAATAACTGCACAAGTAATCGTAAATCACAAATTCATGCAGCCGGGGCTCGGATAAAAACACCCGGTTCAGACTCATGTGTATATAACTCCCCATCAGGTTATCCAATGCACCCTGGGAATTATTGACTGCATTCAGAATTTTTGCAGCAATCTCCTTAATAACCGGTGTATGTTGAATAATCAGTGTAATCAGCGGATGCTGTTGATCCCGTTTTGGATCCAGCAACTCATTAATCAACCCACGATGTTGATTGTATTGCTGATTTATTTGTTTGAACATGGCTTTATCAGCCCTGAATTCCGATGCAAATTGTTTTTGCAATGCTTGCATCAACTGATACTTGGCCCCGGCATCATAACCAAAATGGGTCAGCAACGCATCTGTGCTTAATAAGGCCCAGGGCCAGCGAAGATCTTCCCGCTCATCTCCTTCTGTTATTTCCAGGAAAGACAAAAACTGCCGGCTATCCATCGCAAACAATTCTTCTGCATAATCAGTAAGCTGCTCCCCGTATCGCTCTGTTTCTCTTTGATAGGTATCCAGCTGGATTTTCCAGATCAATCCGGCTGATTCAAAGGGTTCGATCATTTGTAAAAATGCATTCATAATCCCTCCTGATTTGAGCGGATCAGCAACTTTCATCCGGAACCTGAATATGGAAATCAGGATCATTGTAACGGATAAAAAACCATTGACTGATCAGTTTGCCCAATTGCAATTCTGTGGTTAGCGGCTGAATAACGTTCAATAATATTTCATCAGCAGATTTACTCCCACAATAAATTTTATAATACAACCAGGAAGAACCCGGCAGAAAATTTCTTTGTATACCGGAAACTGCCTGATGAATTGCCCCATCCGACTGATAGACATTGGTATTTTTTACCAGAGCCGCAATAAACTGATTGCAGTAAGCCTGCCCCTGCTCATTGACCACGGCTTCCGGATCAGGCAACAGAAATTCTTTGAGTACAATAGATTGTCTTCCACGAATAGCCTTGATAAATGCAGTAACTGATTCAGGGCTATTCCTGTCCACCAGCATTTCATGATCCCCATCTGCCTGTACAAATTTTTCCGGCAATCCCCATTTTGTACAAAATTCCCGCATCAATTCAACCGGATCACCTGTTTGAAATAATCTTCAAAATCTGATTTCAGCAATTGCCAGCAGGCTTCATTCAAGAGGATATTCCCCATCCGCACAGCGGGTAGTTTTTTAAAATGCCTGGACATGATTCCCCAGTTCCAGCTGAATCCATTGCAAAGTCCCTGTGTTTGCATATCTGCCAGAAAATGATAAACCGGTAAGGATCGGAAACTGAAATTATGAGCATTGCTCAGTCTCGGTATAATTTCTTTACCTGATGATGCCGAAAAGAGCCTGATCTTTTTATCTGATAATACCCGGATTAAAATATCCTGCAACGGAATCTGATTGTCTTTCTCTACCGAGGCACGGGCCAGAAAGGGAATCTCCCATTGACGAAAAGCCGGATGCAATAAAATATTCCCCACCCTGTCCTCCGGTAAATGCACGATTTCTGCAAAAAGAATGTCCGGATTCATCTTTTCTTCCGCAGCAACAATATCTTGGGCCATGGCTGCAATTCCGGGATCGGCCGCTGCAAATCGTCCCAATAGATTGACCGCACTGGAACCACTGATACCCCTGATCAAAATTCTTTCATCTGCAACCAGACTAAACATCAGGGATAATGAAGGAGGCAGGAGTTCGGGTTTCCATTCCAGTTCGGTTAATTCATCCAGACTGATCTCTATTTCAATTTTGCCGGATGCATCTAGTAATTTTTTGAATAACCATTCTTCTGTCTGATTCCATTTGATTTCGGTTTGTCCGCTGGCAGTTCGTGCCGGCAATTGCAGTTCATTCACCAGCGGAGAGAGATTTGAACCGGACTGTTCCGGATATCCAATACCGGTTTCGGCATCCAGTACCTGCAGGAGTGGCATGGAACGATCCTCATATCTTTTCCTGAACTTTTCAGCGAATGCATCCAGATTTTCATGGCGGACCTGACAAAACAATCGGGTCATGGCCGTGGCAGCTTTTAATAATTCCTGCTGATACTTGTCTGACAATTTATTTTGCCGGGGCTCACTAAACATATCTACCTGCAACAATTTAGCTTCCTCAAATTCAACCTGGAGTTCACTGACTGCCTGCAGAAATGAACTGTAAAATCCGGCTTCGTTGTGAAAGCGCTGGTCAGCTTCACTAAGTGAGTTGACAAGGCCTGATACCTGACTGATCATCCGGCTGATATCGGGATGAGCTGGCTGATTAATCCGGTTCAATACAGTGAGCAGCTGTCTGATAAAATCAGTACCGGTAATCGCAGGATCGGTTTCCGGAATCAACACCTGCGCATCCACCATATCCCGAATAAATGATTCCGCTTCTTCGGTCTCAACAGCGGCTTCTGCTATCAGTAAGGCAATCAGTTCTTTTAATTGTATCCCGTTGACTGCTTTATCCAGCACCGCTTTCAAATAATCAGACCAGGCCACCGAACTGATCTGGTGTACCCTTTTCCCCGACTGATATCGGTATTCGATATAACGTAATTCCTCCCCGATCGGATACGCACTGTTATTACTATAAAATAATAAGCGCTCCTGCACGGCAGGATGAGCGGCGATGGATTGTCCAAGGGCACAGCAATAATGCATATCCAAACGGGTACTTCTCCGGAACTGTCCGTTTGGGATCAGCACCTGATCACCCTGTTCATCCCAATTCAAAACCGCACATCCGGAAAAAAGCCCAAAGGGTGTACTCCGGCTGTACATGCGCTGGTAATACTTAACAAGAGAAGAAAGTATCCTGTTTTTTTCTTTTGGATCAGAGATTGCTCCCTGATTCAATCTTATAGTTTCCCGGTACAATACCGGTGAAGCCATATAGATGGCTTCCAGGAATGCAGGGTCATTCAATAATACAGCTATTTTTTCCTGGTCCAGTACCGGCACAAAAGGAAGGGCCGGTGTTCTTAGCAACAGTCCTTTTGCAAAATAAAAAGGCAGGGGCTGATGGTTTGTTTCACTCATAATAAGAGGAGCCGGTCCCAGGCCGTTTCTTTTTGGTATTGGAATGATAAAAGGGCCAGTGCAATACCTGGTAAGCCTTCGAGCAGGTCAGCTTCCTTTCCCCCGTAATAGTGTTGGTCGATTTCTTTATCGAGATAGATGGTAGTTTTTTCCATCCAGTATTTTGCAGCTGACTGGTAAACCGGAAGTCCGGAATAACGATACAGTGCTGTATAATAACTGATCAGTCCGGCTGAACCATGACAAAAATGGGAATCTGTTACCAGGGTACTTGGTTCCGTTTCTCTTTTCACTATTTCCTTCCCCATTTCATCGGCCATCATCTTCCATAGCGGCTTATCCAGTATGGCTGCTGCTTTGTACAAAAGCAATACAATATTCAAATCTCCATAACACCAGGCCAGTCTGTTCGAATAAGATCTTGTTTCATTTTTTGCTGAATGGCCCCTCTCCTTTGCACTTTCAGTTGCTGCTAAAACGAGTGAAGGAAAATAACTATACTGTCCCCGGGCAGGATCCGGTGCTTCTTTCAGTTGCAGTAAAAAAAGAATGCCTTCTTCCACGAGTACACGAAGTTCTTTTTCCCGGATACCTTTTTCAATTAATTCCAGCAGGATCAATAAAAAACCGGATTGTCCATGGGAGAGACTGGTATTAATGAATTGCTGCTCATTCTTATCGGCAATAAAAGAAGGAAACCAGCAACCTTTGGGCGTATGGATGGCCAGCTGAGAAAAGGCATCAGCCAATTGTTCCAGGTAATTCCTGATTTGGGGTTCACTGCAACGGGTGACAAAATAGTGCATGGTCCCGGTGGCGCCGTGTAAAAAATCCGGACTGCCATTTTCTTTTAATTGCTGAAGGGTATGCTGAAAGAGTTGTTCATCTGCTGCTGCAAAATCTTCCTCCAGGTTTAGCTCCACGATTCCTTCCCTAGCATATAGCGACAAGAGATATCCCAGTCCGGCCGTACCATTGGCCAGACTGTATCCATTGAGTCCGCCGCTGCTTTGCTCCTCCCGGTTCATCACTTCTTCCAGGAGCTCAATACTTTTTTCCGCATAGTCGGTTTCATCGAGCAGGCTGTATACACAATAATAATAGAGTGAAAGTCCCAGTTGTCCCGAGAACAGCCCATCCCCTGTTGGCATGGCTTTATCGACCAGGGCATGGATCCGGTTGAATACTGTTAGTGACATTTTCAGGGATAGGTTTAGCGCTTTTTCCAGGAATTGAAAATTACAAATTACCTGCCGAAACTTCTCCCCCATCACCTGATCAGGGTACTCTGTCGTTAAAATACTCCTTCCTGTCAGCTGCATTTCCCGGTTCAAAAGAAGAGAACCTGCTTATTTGTCATTTTTTCCGAACTTGTACGATGTTTGCCATCCGGTACAACCGATTGGTCACAAACCCTGATCGCATTACAAATACCAACCTTTTTTCATGAAAATACTGATCACTTATCTTAAACCTTATAAATGGCTGGTCTTCCTGGTCATGTTCCTGGCCTCCATCAATATTGGATTTTCCCTCGTCGATCCGATTCTATTCGGCCGGCTGGTAGACCTGGCCAACGGGCACCAGGGTATCGGCAATCCGCCACAACATAATTTTGACAGTAACCGCTTTTTCAATTCCTTTTCCTGGAAATACCCGGGTGTCTGGTTTATCGTACTCTTGTCCATTACCGTGGCCATGGTCAGCCGGATTGCCAAGGCCTTTCAGGATTATCTGCTGAATAAGATCACCCAGAAATTTGGTGCCACCATTTTTACAAAGGGATTACAGCATGCGATGGGATTATCGTACCAGGAATTTGAAGATGCCCGTAGTGGAGAGACTCTGGGTATTTTACAAAAAGTAAGAATAGATACAGAAAGATTCATCGCATCCTTTATCAATATTCTATTACCTGTTATCGTGGGCATCTTTTTTGTAGCCGTCTATGCCTTCACCATTACCTGGATGCTCCCGCTGGTTTATTTTGGCGGGATCTTTTTACTCACCATTATTTCCAATGTGCTGAGTAAAAAAGTAAAGACCATTCAGAAAAAAATCGTCAATCAAACCACTTCACTGGCGGGTGCCACCACCGAATCATTGCGCAATATTGAACTGGTGAAAAGTCTGGGCCTGACCAAACAGGAAGTAAACCGGCTGAATGTAAATACTTTTAAAATACTTGGATTAGAATTAACCAAGGTCAAACGTATCCGCAGTGTGAGCTTTATCCAGGGTACTTTTGTGAACACCCTTCGCCAGGTGATTCTTTTCCTGCTGATGGTGATCATCTTTAAGGGTGAAATGCGGGCCGGTCAGCTCGTGACTATGCAGATTTTCTCCTTCTTTGTATTCGGTCCTTTACAGGAAATCGGCAATATCATCCTTACTTACCGCGAAGCACAGGCCTCACTGGAAAATTTCCAGAACCTGATGAACAAACCACCGGAACCCATGGCGATCAACCCCAAACACCTGGGTAATATTCAGACCCTGGAATTTGATCAGGTGGCATTCAAACACCAGACTGCGGTACACAATGCGATAAACAATATCAGTTTCTCCGCGAATACCGGTGAGACCATTGCCTTTGTGGGACCTTCCGGTTCCGGTAAAACAACCCTGATGAAATTGCTGGTGGGTTTATATCGTCCGCAGCAGGGGAAAATCCTGTACAATGGCATGGATGAAAACAATATTGATTTCAATGACCTGCGCAACCAGATTGGTTTTGTAACACAGGATACACAGTTATTTTCCGGCACCATTAAAGAAAACCTGCTCTTCGTGAACCCGGAAGCCACGGATGAAGACCTGAATGATGTGTTGCAGAAAGCCTCCTGTGAGAACCTGCTCAGAAGGGCCGAGAAAGGTCTGGACACGATGATCGGAGAAGGAGGACTGAAATTATCAGGTGGTGAAAAACAAAGATTATCTATTGCCCGCGCTTTGCTGCGCAGGCCTAAACTATTATTATTCGACGAAGCTACTTCTGCACTGGATTCTTTAACTGAAGAAGAGATCACAGATACCATCCGCGATATTTCCCTGCAGGGTAAACAGATCACGATCCTGATTGCTCACCGGCTGAGTACGATCATGCATGCCGACCGGATCTATGTGCTGGAAAGAGGGGATGTGGTGGAGACCGGCAATCATGAAAAATTGCTGGCCGAGAAGGGATTGTATTATGCCATGTGGCGGCAGCAGATCGGCGAACGTAAATCAAAAATTACGGTGGCATAACTATGGGAATTTTTTCTATTCTGGGTTTTGGTAAAAACAAGATCAAAGCGGCCCTCTTACAAGGTGCGGTGGTGATTGATGTACGAACGGCCAATGAATATGACCGGGGAAGGGTGCCCGGTTCTTTGAATATTCCCGTAGACCGGATCCGGGTAAGTATTGGTCGTATCCGCGATCTGCAGAAACCGGTCATCGTCTGCTGTTCATCAGGAGACAGAAGCAGCAAGGCCACGGCCATCCTCAAAGAAAACGGTTTGAAAGAAGTGTACAATGCCGGCAACTGGATGTCGGTGATGAAGATGCTGGAATAAATGGAAGCTATTTAAAAACGAACTTATAAAAGATACCGGGTCCCAAGGGAAATAGCCGGCATGACATCCCTCCAATCAACGACTTTTGATATAGCTTCCCGTATCAGGGATTCACTTTTACTTTCACAGAGCGGGTAATGGTATTCAATCCGTGATCTTCAAAACTTACCGTCACGGTATAATCTGATGCAGCTGTAACAACAGCTGTATGCGAAAGACTGAAATTATACCCCAGTAATCCATGGATTTCATAAGCCTGTTCTTTTAAGACCAATCCATTGGCATCATTCACCAGTTTGATGGTTCCGCGATACAAACCGAGGTCATCGCTGATTCTTCCGGTCATGTGAATGGTATTCCCGCTATTATACACCTGATTTTCGGATGGCGTGGCAATCGTAATCACCGGTGGGGTGGTATCTGAGGGATTTTCAACATGCGGATTTCCATTTCCATCATCAACGGGTGCCCCTCCTTTGGAGCAGGAATAAACCAGCACTGAAATTGTTGCCAGGAGTATGATCAGTCCGTTACGCATTTTCTAATCTATGATTCTTTTTTATCCTTATTACTCATCAGTCCGCTGAAGAAATTGGTTTTCTCCAGTTCCTCAATATCGCTCAGTTCCAGTTCCAGAGCACGGGTGCTGAGAAAAATTTCCACCAGTGAAATGATCAGCGAAGCCAGCAGACTAAGCAAACTGGCGGCAAAGATATACTCTGCGGCTTTTGTCCATTCTTTATAAATACTGAACATACAAACCACACAGCATAAAAAACTCAGTACCCCCAGGGCCTGCATTTGCCGGATATAATTGATCCGCTTCTTCAGGTTATGCAACTGGGCCAGTAACTGGGCTGTTTTCTTTCCGCTGATATACTCATCGTGTAATTTACGGATCAGGTTGGCTATGGCCAGAAAACGATTGGTATAGGCCAGCAATAACAGGGTGATGGCCGGAAAGAGCAGGGCCGGTGTATTGAAGCTGATTTCCATCCCCCAAAATACAAAAAAATGCCCCGCCATTGCTTTCGCACCGGCAGGGCTGTTATTCACACCCAAATGAAAGACTTAATTCAGTTTAAACCCAAAGGGGATATTCAATTTGATGGAGAAATTGCGGCCGGTATTGAAAACCCCTGTACGACCGGTCACCAGGTTCTCCGCCGTGTATTTCAGGCGACTCAGGTGATTTTGCCAGGCCTTATCAGTGATATTGGTAACACCAAGATGTACACTGCAAAGGATCTTTTTCGCTTTGTTCAGGATGTCAGCGCCTAAACCGGCATTGAGTAAGAGATAACCATCCGTCCTGGTTTCTGTATCAAAACCGGTGAAAGGATTGTTTTGAGCAAAGGTTTGATCAGCCTCCAGTTTAAAATAAAGGTTACTGAACAGATGACCCGCTTTTCTGAAATCTGCTTTCAATTCACTCACCAGACGGGCCGCAGGAATCAGGGGCAATGCTTCGCTGCCATCAATGGCATTGTCGAAACGGCCACGTACCCAGGAGAATGTGTTTTCAAAATGCAGCCAGTCGAGCGGGTGCGGGTGAATATCCAGACTGGCTTCCACTCCGGCCAGGCTGGCATCATGCTGGTTAAACTGAAAAGTGAGCAGGTCTTCCCCATCCACATTCACCAGTGAATCGCCTCCCAAAACGGACTGTAGCTTGCGATAAAAAATAAAACGGTTCATTCTGTTATAGAAAGCGGCAATACCCAGACTAAAATGTTCGTAGTTCAAATCAATACCGGCATCAATTTGTAAGCTGGTTTCAGATTTCAGGTTTTGTTCCCCGTATTCATACCGATTAGTTCCTTCATGGGCCCCGTTGCTGCCTAACTCGGCCAGGGTGGGTGCCCGGAAGCCACGGGCGATATTGGCTTTCAGGGTTACTTTTTCAGACGGCTCTGCACTGATACCGATACTTCCCGAAATATTGGAAAAAGTTCTTTTGAAAGCCGTGAATTTTACATCAGCCCCATCCGCAAATGCTTTTGAATCAACGGATCGATGATCATAGCGCAGTCCGCCACTGAGGGTTGCTTTCTTAAAGAAACGCTGGGCGTACACAAAAACACCGGCATCGAATAAATTGTATTCCGGGATCAGCACTTCTTCCGCTTTGTTCCGGTTGCTTTGCTGCATACCGTTTACGCCAAAACTGGTATGCCATTCTTTTATCTCCGGCAATTGCCATTGGATATTATAATTAAAGGTCTTGAGGTCAAAGAACAGTTCTTCTTCCGCAACATCTTCAGGATTACCATATTCTTTCCGCTGGTTATTCTGGTAAGCCAGGTTGATTTTCAAACGGCTTTGATGAATCGCAAAATTATTATCACTCACGAGACGGGTATGTTTGATATGCTGAAAGGGAACAAATAAAAAACGTTCCTCCAAGTCAGCGGTAGTGGCAATTCTTTCCAATGGAGAACCGGTAAAGAGCAGGAAGCGGCCGGTGGCATCATCTCGGTCGCCTTCTATCATTCCGATTTTCTGGTTAAAGCGACTAAAGATTAAGTGACTATATCCCCAGCTTTTATTCAAACCGGCATAGCCGCCGAAATTGCCTTCGTTGAAACGCGAATTCAGTACCCGTCCATCGTATTTGTTCCGGTAATCACCGGCTGATTTATAAGTACCATAAGCATTCCAGTTGAATCCGTTTTTGTTACCGGCGAGATTTCCATTTAAACCGATCAGTCCGTTATTGGATTGATAATTCGTCAGCAGACTTCCTTTTACGGTTCCTTCAGCAGCGGGATTATTGGTAATAAAATGCACGACGCCGGCCAGGGCATCGCTGCCATACATCAGGGAGGCGGGACCTTTTAATACTTCAACTTTATTCACACTCATCTCATCAATTTCAATCCCGTGTTCATCGCCCCATTGTTGTCCTTCCTGTCGAACGCCATCATTCACGGTAACAACCCGGTTATACCCCAGTCCGCGGATAAAGGGTTTAGAGATAGCCGGACCGGTACTCAGTTGTGATACACCGGGTATATGGGTCAACGCATCAATGATATTACTGGAAGTGGTTTGGAATAAATCCTGTTTCCGGATGGATGATACCGGTACCGGTGTTTTACGGATACTGGTGGCATTGGATACACCGGTAACAATCACGCCCTGGTTTTCGAGCACGACAGGAGAAAGCAGAAAGTCTTTCTCGATATCGGTTGTCAATTCCAGGTGTTCCACCAGTGTACTGTAACCGGTATGGGAAATTTCCACCACATGGTGGCCTGGAGGAATATTGCTGATACTGTATTTACCGGACGCATCGGCGATGGTCCCGATTTTATCATCGGCCAGATATACCGAAGCCCCGGGTAAAATACTGCCGGTGACGGCATCCTTGATGGTACCCCGGAGTGAAACTTTAAAAACAGGAGTAGCCGGTGACGTTGATAGAACGAGACCGGTTTGGGAAAAGGCGATGTTGCCTATGAATAGGAATAGTGATGCGAATACTAATTTTTTCATGATGAGTGCCTCTGTGCTCCCCGGTTAAAGGGGGATAATTAATAAATGAATACCGGAATGATGGCGGACATCACATGATGCCGCAAAAGCAATGATTGCTTTTAATTGATGGATTCAGTCATTAAATAGCAGGCGGTCCTCTTAAGGAGAATTGTAAAAATTCCGGACTTGAAACCGGAGTGATATCCGTTTCGGGACTGTGAATTGAAAAAGCAAGTGGGGGGTTCAGGGTCGGACAGGCAGGCATATCTGCATCTGCTGCCATTTGAAATTCGCAGATCAGGCAGGTACCGGGCTGGTGCACCATGGTATGACCCTGCAGGTCCTCCATGGCATACCGGGTATGCGCATGGGTATTTTTTTTCTGCGAGAATAAATGCAAACAAACCCAGCAACAAAGTGGCTGCAGCCTTTTCAGGTATGTAGGGGTTGTATGCACCCGGCAAAAATAGGGATTTTTGATATTTGCAACAATGATTCAAAAAATATGGACCAGTGGTCTGATTCCCTGCCGGGCTGCTTAATCTTTTGAGATAAAATGGAGTCAGAAAGGCTCCTGCCCTTTCAATTTTTAAATACAAACTGTACATTAGTGGATATGATGACCAACCGCTCCCGTTTTCTTTTTGGCCTGTTAATCGCAGGGTCCTGTTGATTGCTGCCTGTAATAAAAAAGATACCCCTCCTGCCCCTGATCCCTGTCTGGGGGTGAATTACACGGTTGATTATTTTAAAACAGAATCCATTGGCACGGCCAACAACGGCACGTACACGGTGAATTCCCCAATAGGTGATACGATCAGTTATAAACTGGGTACTGGTACTTACCAGGCTTCGAATACATTCACGAACCTGGCCCCGGGTAAGTATGTGCTCCCCATCAAAAACCAGAAAGGCTGTACCGATACAGCCCAGTTCACGATTTTCAATTACGGTCCCAAATACGCAGCAGTCAAACAAATCATCCTGGGTTACTGTGGTCCTTGTCATTTAAACGGCGCCATCAACGGTGGAAAGAATTTTGATACCGATGCGAATATTGTCGCCAGCTGGGACCGCATCAAGGCCCGGGCCGTGGATAATACCCCTTCCCAAATGCCGGAAGCGCCCAATGCGCCCTTAACGCCGGTAGATAAACAGAAGATTACCGATTGGGTGAATGCGGGACATCGGCAGAGTGATTGATGGGGGATAGTTGAGGAGTTCAGTAGTTGAGGGGTTGAGAAGTTGAGATTCTTTCACAACGAGTCACCTGATTACTTATTTCTTGTAGTCAATCTATAAGAATGCCGCATGGAATTCTTTAGGAATGACTACAAATTACTTCTCTTCATCAATTCAGAAAAGAAATTAATAACTACAGAATCAGGAGTCCGATCAATCTTACGAGGAGGCTCCTCCCCTAATATTATTCTCAGGGCTTCCATTTTGGCTTGATAAACGCTTACCCCCTTATGTCGGAGATTAGTTGACGTTCGCGGGTCATCTGCATTTTGTATCAATAAGTGACAAAATCTTTTATCTCCACTTTTCCTGGCTTTCAAAGCTCCCAAAATCAAATCATTCATCTCAGTGCTTGAAAGTAGCTTTTCAATTTTGCTATTGTTATTACACCCACAGATAAAAGAAATAAAAAGGAAGTAAACTCCAATAAAATAAACTATTTTTTTCATTGTAATTATTTTCCTTCCCCAACGAGTCTCCTGCTTATTCAACGCTTATCGTAAATCAGTAATATCCCTGCAGGGACTCGTTGGGACTTACAAATCTGGCCAAATCCTTCTCAAAGCTCCGGAAAAATCAGCGAATAAACGCCTTGCCAGTAAACTTGTAGAAATTCCTTACCCAACGAGTCCCTGCAAAAATGTTTGCGGCAAAAAAAGAGGTTGGCGAAGCGAGGACTCGTTGGGGAAGGGAAGGAGAACAGAGGTAGCGCCCACTTTCTGCAATCCCTGCAAAATAGCCGGGGTGCAAGTACAATAAACAATGAATTTTATAAGATTATCGTTTCCCCCTGTAACAGTTTCAGCACCAAACACAGCCACCTTTAGGATCTGACAAACAGATTTCATCTTAACCGGAATTTATAATCAGATCAATCAAACAACATGAAACTCAGAAATCCAGTCAACTTCGTACTCTTTTTGCTCCTGCTCACATTCGTCCTGCCAGTACAGGCGGCTTATGTTGCAGCATCGGAGACAACTGTTCACGCTCCGGTTGTGCCGGAAAATGGCCGTGAGCAGCAATTGCTGAGCCGGCTTGAAAACATCAAAAAAATGGACCGGTCGGAAATGACGAAGCTGGAAAGAAAAGCTATCCGGAAAGAAGTGGTCAGCATCCGGAAAGAGCTCAAAAAAATCAGCGGCGGAATTTATCTCTCTGTTGGCGCGGTTATCATCATCGTGCTCCTGATTCTTCTTCTTTAAATGATTACCCCTGTTGCCCGTAGTTTTCCTTCCAGCAAATTACTACATCCCTGAAACCTTAAGCCAACGAGTCCCGCAAAATTATTACTGATAGTCTACAGGCGACGAATAAGCAGGAGACTCGTTGGAGAAGTAGGGTTGTTATAATTGCCCGGAAATGTTCGGAAGCAACGGAAAATAACAACGAAAGCAAGCCAACGAGTCTCGGCAAAAATATTACTACAGGCTACAGGCCACGAATAAGCAGGAGACTCGTTGGAGAAGTAAGTAAAAACCTCCAAGGGCAAAAAAGCGCACTATTGACTACCTTGGCAATCTATTCTATAACCCATTTCAAGCTGTCCGGAAATGGTATTTTAAATTTTTTAAAATCTTCCGGCGTTATTAATATTTCAATTTTTTCATTTTTCGCAGAAAACATTGCCGGAAAAGTTTTACCTATTAAATTATGCAGCCCCCATCCATAAGTAGTTGGGGAAAGTAGTCGATATTTTTTACCCTTATAAACGAATTCGCCATAAAGGCTACCATTTGAAGATCCTTTTGACGGAGTAGTCCAGGAAACAACTCTCACATTTACAATTACCCCGCTTTTAAGCTCATTTTGATTTGTGCATCTTCCAATTATTACCCAAAGTACAAATGATACAAGGATAATCAGACCAACTACTTCGCCCTTTTTCATTTCATTTCTTTTTGCCAATAAACTTCTATGCAAGCTTCTTTAAAATTATGAAATCCGTTACTTCCTAAATTACCAATAAATTCATTTGTATACTGGCTTATCCATGAATCAGGAGCTTTTCGAAAACAAGCCAACGAGTCCTTGCAAAAATCTTTCTGATAGACTACAGGCAACGAATAAGCAAGAGACTCGTTGGGGAAGAAGTAAATAACAGATTCAACTTTTCAAAATCATTGCTAAAAAAAAGAGTAAAAGAGATAAACACAATAATATCAGCACATGCTTAAAACTAAAATTGATTTGACTTTCCTTCCATTTTGGAACAGGATTTTCCTCCAAAGGATTATCCTTTTTTACAGGCAATAGTGATATACCCCTTATTGCCCTTAGTTTTCTTTATTACAAAAAGTAAACGCTCAGCATCTTTCAGACTTACCAAAGTTTAGGATTGTTATGCTTTGCCCGATAATGATCGGAAGCAACGAAAGCAAGCCTACGAGTCCCCGCAAAAATCTTTCTGACAGACTACAGGCGCGAATAAGCAGGAGACTCCTTGGGGAAGAGATTATTTTTTTATCTTCATATCTGTGAAAGAAAATAAAAAGTCCTACCACAAGGGAACATATAATGAATTCACTAATTCTGAATCGTTCATAATTAGTCCAATCCTTTATGGCCGCTTAATTTTACCAGTTACATTTTTACTTGGGTTTCTCTGGCTTATCATTTTTCAATTTTCAACATCCTTTGCTATACCAGTTATTGCACTGATTGCCTACCTAATATTTTCTATCTGGAAACACTTGGAGCCAGCCAATTTAATTCAAATTAAAAAAGATTCGCGATCATTTGTTTTGGTTCCAAGAAATTCATTAAAAAAAATATTATTCATGAGCAAAACAATATGTTTCTCGGACCTGAAAATATTTAGGGTGAACGAAACTGCTGAAATTACACTTGACGGACGCAGGTATATTGTTTTTGGAGTATTATCAGAGGGGGCAAAAATTCCTTTCTGTCATTCTGAAAATGAATCAGAGGCAAACAAAAATGCCGCTCTCTTAAATTCAGTTATTCAGAGCCAGACTCTTCCTGTTTAGCATCACATTAAGTTCCTTCCCCAACGAGTCTCCTACTAATGACTATCAACTAATGACTCCCGACTCTCGACTAAAGACTATCGACTAAAGACTAACGACTGACTCTCTACTCCCTCACCTTCAGCATCGGCCACACCGCCTGCGTTACCCCATTCTGGAAACGGGCATAGTAAATACGGGTAGGTAATCCTACTGCCACAAAAGTGATTTTATCGGTGGTAGCGCTGGGGTAGTCTTTTTCAACCAGGGTAACCAGTAATCGGCCCAATGTATCGAATACCTGTACAAGTGTATGACCACCCTGTGTTTTGAAACTGATATCCGTATTGTGTGCAAAAGGATGCGGGTAGTTCCAGATAATTTTATCGGAGGCCGGTACCGGTGGTGGCGGTGGGGTAATTCCTGAACAAAGTCCGGCCTTGATCAATGGCAGGCTTTGCAATTGTGCGTTGATACCTGTAGGGAATAATGAATCCACTACGGATTTATCGAGACAGAACCATTTTTCCAGTATCGTGGCATAGATACTTCTGAAATCATATTGCATCGGCACATTATCATTCACCGTGGCATTCACCGGAATGGTAGGATTAACTCCTAACATACCGGGCTCAATACCCGAACCAAATAAAAACAAGGGAGCAGCCGCACCATGGTCCGTACCGGTACTGGAATTGGATTTGATCCGGCGGCCAAATTCACTATAGGTCATACCAATGACCCTGTCTTCCACTCCCAGTCCGCGCAAATCATCCTGAAAGGCCTTGATGGCATCTGACACCCGCTGCAGCAATGTAGCATGGGTACCAGTTGTGGTATCCGCCTGTGTTTGTACGGAGTGATTATCAAATCCGCCGAAGCTCACCATGTAAACCCTGGTCTTTAATCCACCCTTCACCAAACGAGCCACAATCTTTAATTGATCGGCCAGTGTATTATTGGATGGATAGGTTCCCTGTGTGGGCACATTATTTGCCGCCCCACGGATGACGGAAGCGTATTTCTGTGTCTGCTGATTCACGGTACGGATAAAAGACAATTCCTTTCCGGCCGGTGTATTGGGAACAGGATCAGTGACACCTGACACCAGGTTATAAAAAGTAGTGGGATTGGTAATACTCATCCCCATATTCACCACAGGTCCCTGTGTGGTCAGCGTAGTGGTGGAACCAATCTGTATCGCCAGCGGATCCGGCGCATCGGGGTTGGGATAATTATTAGGGAAATTCGGGAATTCATAATTCAGGTAACGACCGGTCCAGCCCGTATACACTTCCTGGTTACTGTTGGAAGCACTCATCCAGATATCTGTCGCACGAAAATGCGAGAAGTTTGGCTGGGGATAACCCACGGCCTGCACGAGTTTGGCTTTCCCTTCTGCAAACAGACTTTGTAAACCCGTCATGGAAGGATGCAATCCGGTACCATTCACACCAGTGATTCCCAATACCCGGTTCTGCGGAATGGCGATATTGCTTCTGGCATTAAAATAATTGGAATAATCAGCCACCGGGATCACCATGTTCATTCCATCGTTACCACCGGAGAGCTGAATAATCACCAGCACATGATCTGTAAGCGTATCACCCCGCATCAATGCCTGCACCAGGGGTGAATTGGCATTGAAGGCCTTGACCGTATAGCCATCAATCAGTTCCGGCAGCACGGCTGCAGCTGGTATGGAATTGAGTAAAAAATTTCTTCTTTTCATTTCTTGAAGTTGAAGATGAATGCAGGTTTATGCCAACTGGTATTCCGACAGGTTAAAAATATATTGGAACAAGGAGCGCAGCCGGGTATTCACCGTATTGAAATTAGCAGTCGTGGGACTGGTAATATAGGCGGCCCAGGCATTGGTCCAGTAATAATCCCATTGCTGATTGGTCAACAGGATCTGTGTTTTGATCTGCGCTTTGGACTGAGCTGATAAATCGTTCCGGTAAAAATATTTCAGTACATCTTCAATCAGGTCATTCGGATTACCGGGATTGCTCAATGTTTGGGCAAATGCCACACAGTTGAACTGCACCCTGAATCCGTTTCGGGCATAACCGGTGAGGATCATGGTATCGGTATACTGATTGCGTTTGGGTAAAGAATCGGAATTGATCCAGATTTCATGGAAGGAAGGTTCCTGGTAAAAGGCCGGCATACCCGATACATTGGGTGGATCGTGCAGGTTCTGTCCCAGATTCACGAGCCAGGTATTGAAAGTATTCCAGAGTCCGTAATTGGTGTCCCAGTCTGTCTCGGGTTTAAAAGCCACATTCATTTCCCGAAGAGAGCCAATCACCAGATCAGCGGGTGTTTTAATATAACAACCCCTGTTGAGTGTATCAAAGAAATGCTCACTCTTGAAGAGTGCACTCAGCAAGGGTTTGATTTCGTAATTGCTGTTTCGGAAAATATCGGCCAGCGGGCCAATCACATTTGTTTCAGTAGCTGCATCAATGGAATAATACACAAACCAGCGATATATCTTCCGGACAATGTATTTGGCCACTTCGTTCTGCGCAAAAATCATGTTCAACAGATCAGCCAGTTCCAGGTCACCGGCGGTGGTAGTATTCTGCCTGTGATTACTGTGTTATTAAAGAAGGCAGAAAAAGTTTTATTGGTAGTCGTATGTCTGGACAGATTAAACACTGCAGTATAAGTGGCTCCATTGATCTGCCAGCCGGTTAACACTTTGGCCGCTTCTTTTACATCATTCTCGGTGTATTGTGACATTACCCAGGGCATAGGAACGGATCAGGCTGTGCTGGGTATAGGCAAAATTTCCCAGCCCCACATCGGTCGCTTCATTTCCAAAATGATCCACCCAGAACATGATCAGTTTTTCACGGATACTTCTGTCCTGATTGACCATGGTACCCACCAGCCATTTTTTATAGGAAGCGCGTCGCTGGGATTGAACCGTACCATCACTATTGATATCATTCACCCAGGTAGTACCCTGTATAATATTGGCATCGGCATTTACACCGGGTGTGGTGGAAGTAACATATTCTTTTACCGGGGATTGGGGTTCGGAGCGGTTGGGTTCAGTAATTCATCCACAACCTGACTCATGGTCATTCCCCTGAAATAATCCACATCGGCTTTTTTAGCACCGAACATGGTCCGTTTCAATAAATGAATCAGGTCCTGATCGGTCCAGGAACCTGTGTAGGGATTGATACCCGAGTTCGTGCGGAACTGCGTTTGTTGAACGGGTGCCGCAGGTTTGCGCTTACGGCGTGCAGCCAGGAATTCTCTTCTGTCCATAGCAATGGTTTTGGTTCCTCTTTTCAGGAAGAACAATTGACCAGAAAAATACAAATAAGTTTAAAGGATTACCAGTTTTCCCCAGATAAATATGGGAAAAAATCAAATTCGTAAAAGCCCTGTTGATCAACAGGTGTTAGTACCTTAAACAATCCTCTTACAGGTTCTCAATGATCCCTGCAATACCCTGACCACCACCCACACAGGCGGTGACCATGCCGTATTTTTTATTCAGGCGCTTCATATCATGCAGGTTCTGAATCGTGAGTTTACAACCGGTACAGCCCAGCGGGTGCCCAAGGGCAATGGCACCTCCATTGATATTGACTTTTGCAGGATCCAGACCGGCTTCCCTGATCACAGCCAGGGCCTGGGAGGCAAAGGCTTCATTGAGTTCGATCAGGTCTATCTGAGACAGACTCATGCCTGTTTGCTTCAATACTTTGGGAATTGCAGCCACCGGTCCAATACCCATGATGCGGGGATGCACACCGGCCACTGCACTGCCTACGAGACGGCCAATCGGTTTAAGTCCCAGTTCATTCATCATTTTCTCTCCCATCACAATCACAAATGCGGCCCCATCGGAAGTCTGGGAAGAGTTACCCGCTGTAACAGATCCACCCTGGGCAAAAGCGGGTTTCAGTTTGGTCAATGCTTCAATAGAAGTATCAGCACGAGGACCCTCATCGGTATCCACCACATAATTCCTTTTTTGTTTTTTTCCCTTGCCATCGAGGTACACTTCCTCTACATTGATGGGGAGGATACCGGGTTTGAAATGTCCGTTTTGTATAGCGGCCATCGCTTTCTGATGGGAATGATAAGAGAATTCATCCTGGGCTTCGCGACTGATATTATAATCTTTGGCAACAGCTTCTGCCGTTAATCCCATGCTGAGGTAATAATCGGGTTCGTCCTTGGCAATAGCATAGGAAGGAACGGTTTTCCATCCGGCTGTTGGTACCAGGCTCATGCTCTCGGTACCACCGGCAATAATGCAATCCGCCATACCCATCCTGATTTTAGCCGTGGCCATGGCAATGGTTTCTAGTCCGGAAGCACAATACCGGTTCACGGTTACCCCGGGTGTATCAAAGCCAAGGGCACGGGCAGAAATGATCCGGCCAAACTGCAAACCCTGTTCCGCTTCGGGAACGGCATTGCCCACAATTACATCATCCACTCTTTTTGGATCCAGCTGTGGCACGGTGGCCATTACTCCTTTGATCACTTCCACGGCCAGGTCATCCGGACGATAAAAACGCAATCCTCCTTTTTTGGCCTTGCCTACAGCGGTCCGGTATCCGGCGATGATATATGCTTCCTGCATAGTCAAAATAAAAGTTGTTTATGCAACTTTCGGTACCAAAATTAAAGGAAAGGGATGAGGTAAAAAAGTCGATAGTCTTTAGTCATTAGTCTTTAGTAAACAACCAACTGGCGGCAGTAGATAGACGGGAGTCAAGATTAAACAGCCGGCGACCGATAAACAAAGGACGAACTCCGGATCATGGGGACACCCATTTCGAATTTCGAACTTCGTACTTCGTACTTTATCCTTCGAACTTCATTTATCTTCGCGGCCAATATGTATCGTTTACTCCGCAATTTTCTCTTTCTTTTTTCACCTGAATGGGTTCACTATTTTTCGATGAACAGTCTGCGGCTATTGTGCCGGCTGGGGGGGAAGAAAATACTCCGGTCCATGTTTGTTCCCAAAGCAAATACCCCTGTTGAAGTATTGGGGATTCGCTTTCCAAACCAGGTGGGACTGGGAGCCGGCTTTGATAAAAATGCCCGATACCTGCGGGAACTGGAATGCCTGGGTTTTGGGGCGGTGGAAATTGGCACGGTAACTCCTTTGCCACAGGCGGGTAACGATAAGCCCCGTTTGTTCCGTTTACCCAAGGATAAAGCACTGATCAACCGGATGGGATTTAATAATGAGGGAGTAGAAGTGGTGAGGGAGAGGCTGAAAAAATGGAAATCCGATAGCTATCGGATTGAAAGTGGAAATCCCGATAGCTATCGGGAGAAAATGATCATTGGAGGAAATATTGGAAAGAACAAAGTTACCCCCAACGAAGAGGCCTGGAAGGATTATGCAATTTGTTACCGGGAATTATATCCTTATGTAGATTATTTCGTGGTGAATGTGAGTTCACCCAATACACCCGGCCTGCGTGAGCTGCAGGAAAAAGATTCACTGCATAAAATATTAACCAACCTGCAGGAGATGCGCAAGGAACTGGCAGCAGCCAATGGACATAAACCCCTGTTGCTGAAAATTGCTCCGGATCTCACCAAGGAACAAATTGATGATGTGATTGACCTGGCCACCGAAATTAAACTGGACGGACTGGTTGCTACCAATACCACCATCAGCAGAGAAGGTTTACTGACAGCAGCCGATAAAGTGAATGCCATTGGTGCCGGTGGACTAAGTGGTTTACCCGTTCGTGAGCGCAGTACAGAAGTAGTGAAATATATTGCAGAAAAAACAAAGGGACAGCTTCCCCTGATTGCCTCCGGTGGAATTTTTACCGGTGAAGATGCGCAGGAAAAACTGGATGCCGGTGCTTCACTGGTACAGGTATGGACTGGTTTCATATATGAAGGTCCTGCCATCGTTAAAAGATTTGTCAGAAGATCAATCACAAATAACTAATATTACAACCTTAATTTTCCGGATTCCATGGAGCATTTATTTACAGCCGATAGTATCATTAGTTTTTTAATCCTGGTAGTACTCGAAGTAGTATTGGGTATTGATAATGTGATCTTCGTATCGCTTTCCCTGAATCGTTTAAAAGATCCAAGGGACCAGAAAAAAGCCAGACGGATCTGGATGATCACGGGTATTCTTTCCCGGAGCCTGCTTTTATTAGGATTAACCTGGTTACTGAAACAAAAAGGCAATCATCTTTTCACCATCGGAGGCAAAGGTTTTGATCTGGCCAGTATCATTATGCTGGCGGGAGGTTTATTCCTGATTTATAAATCGGTGATGGAGATCCATCATAAACTGGAAGGAGAAGACCCTAATGTGGCATTGAAAAACAGCAAGGGCATCTCCTTAAGCAAAGCGGTTGTACAAATCATGCTGATTGATGCCGTCTTCTCTTTCGACAGTGTGATCACGGCCGGTGGTACCGCCAAACATATTGAAATCATGATTGCGGCGGTGATCATTGCCATGATCGTGATGTTTTTATTCAGTCCGGCGATTTCAGGTTTTATTCATAAACACCCCACTTTAAAAATGCTGGCCCTCTCCTTTCTGGTGATGATCGGACTGGGATTATTGATTGAAGGATGGGACAGTGAAGCGGCCCACCAGTTACACCTGAAGAATTATATTTATTTCGGGATGGCTTTCTCCTTTATTGTGGAAATGCTGAACATGACCATGATGAGCAGGGCAGCTAAAAAACGGGCGCATGTGGTGGAATTGAATGAGCCGGTACTGGAAGAGAAAGAAACCAATCCATCGGATATGGCGAAGTAAATAATCTCTTTGCCCGCCCGCAGATTTACCAGGTATATTAAAAAGAAAAAGCTGATTCAAAATAGTCAGCCATTCATCAGCAATGCAGCGGCAACTACTCCTGCCGTCTCTGTTCTCAGTCTGCTTGCTCCTAAACTAACCGGCTGAAATCCTTCCTTCAATGCCAATGCAATTTCTTCAGGAGTAAAATCACCTTCGGGGCCGATGCAAATGAGAGAATGTGGAGATATGGAAATGTGGGAATGTGGATCCCGATGGCTATCGGGAGTGGAAATGTGTAAATGCTGTAGTCCTGATTTTACGCCTTCCTCACAATGGGCGATCAGGTTGATTCCATTTTCAGACTTCCAGGTTGCCAGGTTCTCAAATTTCTTCGGTTCATGTAAAATTGGCAACCAGACCTGCTGGCTTTGGAGCATGGCGCTGATGCAGATGGCATTCAGGCGGTCGTGGCGGAATTTTTCTTTTTCGGTGCGGGCACAAATCAATGGGATGATTTCACTGACACCGATCTCGGTGGCTTTCTCCAGGAACCATTCAAATCGACTGGGATTTTTAACGAGGGAGATCGCGATACTGACTTTTTTTTCCGGAGCTGCCTGCGTGCTGGTGGACATCACTTTCACGGCACAGTATTTTTTCCGGTAGCGGAGATCTCACATCTTAATAAAATTCCTTTTCCGTTGGTGAGATGCAACTGGTCTCCTTCTTTCATCCGCAGTACCTGTACAATATGGCGGCTGGTTTCCTCCTCCAGTTCAATTACTGGTTGCTCATGATAGTTGGCGATATAAAAAAAAGGAAGTGCCATCATTTAGCTGTCTTAAAAAAAAGATGCCGGGTCAAGCCCGGCATGACATACTGCAAAATAATATCTTTTATCAGAAAGGTGTGTCTTCATCATCGGGCAGGTCATTCATCTTGCTGCCGGTTTGGATGAATACACGGGCTCCGCCGCCTTCTCCTTCATTATCACTTACCGGTTTCCAGTTGCCGGGGAGTCCGGGACCAAATCCGCCGCTGCCATCATCTTCCACAAATTTCTGGATATGGAGCAAGGCTTTGAGTTTAATATTTTCGAGGGAACCGTTCCGGTGTTTGGCGATCCGCACATGGGTTTCTCCTTTATTACTCTCTCCCATTTCATTGCTGGTGATATCATAATACTCGGGACGGTAGAGGAACATTACCATGTCCGCATCCTGCTCGATGGCTCCGGATTCACGGAGGTCACTCAGTTGTGGCATTTTGTTTCCGTCTTTACCGGCACTCCTTGTTTCCACGGCCCGGCTCAACTGGGAGAGGGCGATGATGGGTACACTGAGTTCTTTGGCAAGTCCTTTCAGGTTACGGGAGATATTACTGATTTCCTGTTCACGGTTGCTGTTCCGGTTTTCTCCGGTACCACTCATCAGCTGCAGGTAGTCGATAATGATTAGTCCGATATTATGTTTGTTTTTCAAACGACGGCATTTCGCACGCAGTTCAAAAATGTTCAGGGCAGGTGTATCATCAATAAAAAGTGGGGCCTGTGCCAGTCGCTGGATACCGCGGGCATAGAGCTGTTTCATTTCATGTTCTTCCAGTTTACCACGGGCAATTTTTTCCAGCCATATTTCGCTTTCTGCTGCCAGGATCCTTTGCACGAGCTGACCGGCACTCATCTCCAGTGAGAACAGGGCTACACCGGTAGGTTTGGAAGCATGCATGGCCGCGTTACGGGCCAGGTTCAGGGCAAAGGCTGTTTTACCAACGGCAGGGCGGGCAGCCAGGATGATCAGGTCGGTGGGCTGCCATCCATAAGTGACCCGGTCAAGAGAAGGGAAACCACTAGGTACACCGGTTACATCTTCGTTTTTATGGCGCAGGTCTTCGATCCGCTGAATGGTTTTTACGAGCACTGAATCGATCGTATCAAAATTCTTCCGAAGGTGGTTATTGGTGATTTCGAACAATTTGGTTTCGGCATCATCGAGCAGGTCAAACACATCGGTGGAATCTTCGTATGCATCCCCGATGATTTCACCGCTGATGCGGATCAGTTCGCGTTGAATGAATTTTTGCAGAATGATTCTTGCGTGTGTTTCGATATTGGCAGATGAAACAACCGCATTGGTCAGTTTGGTTACATAATAGGCACCGCCTACCATTTCCAGTTCTTCCCGGAAACGCAGTTCTTCTGCAACGGTCAGGATATCGATGGGCTGGCTTTTATTGCTCAGCCCCTGCATGGATCGGAAGATCCGCTGGTGGGCTTCCACATAAAAACATTCTGGTTTCAGGATTTCGATCACGGTATCAAAGGCACTTTTTTCCAGCATGATCGCACCCAGAACAGCCTCTTCCAGGTCTTTGGCCTGTGGGGGAACTTTCCCGAATACCATACTACCGAGGTCGGGGGTGGATTTTCTTCTTTGTTTGCCCAGTGGGTTTGAAGCGCGGTCTTTATTCAGGTTCGAAAGGTCCATGTTCTTGGGTATAGCGATAAAAAATTAAACCATCAGTTTTCACCTGCCTGGCTGGCGGGTGACCCTGGGCGCATCTTCCGTCCGTCTTAAGAAATGATTATTTCTATGTTAGTGGAATATTTCCGTCCGATCAGGAAGGCGAATTTAAAGTGACGAACTGAGACGGTACCAATTTTCTAAGAGTTTTTCTTTACGCACCATATTTCCACTCAAAAAACGGGTTTATCCACATAAATATTTTGCCCGGGGGCTTTGTGAATTTAAGCAAAATCCCTAGTAATTATCCGGGGAAATCCGCATTTCCCTGTTAAATAATCCCGGGACTGAGGATTGGACATTTATCCCATGATGCCAACGACCGTTTGGCTGGTCAGACTTTTCCTGTCCGGCCGGTGGCCAGCTCAATAATATACAGATTTATTCATCTGCTGTTACCCAGCCTGGTGCGGTGGAGTTAACCCTGCATGAATTTGATCCGGTAACCCATGAATGGGGCCCATCGATTGGAAAAAGCAGCCTGGATATTGAAAGAAATGATGAATCCCGCTGGTTGCGTTTTGAATTAGACCCGGTGAGTCTGCAACAAAATGGGCATTATGCTTTCCGCCTGCAAACAGATAAAGGAATCATTGGTATTGGAGAAGCTGCCAGTCATGCCCGCAAGCCCTTTGGCTTTGGTCAGGAATGGAGCAGTGATACCAGCCAGCTCAAAGAGAATTTTTACAGCTATTTCAGTTTAGCGTTTAAGGTGGAGTTGTGTGCGTGAGTAGTATTCCGGAAATACTTGTAAGATAAAATTTCTGTATTCATCGCCAGATTACATGCCTGAGCATTTTGTATAACCAGAGATGGGTAAAGCCGGATGGCCTTTACCCATTTTTTATTATAATTCAACAGCATTTACAAAGCATGGCAGCAAAGAAAAATCTCCGGTAAGGCCAGGTACTGCAATAAAGGTATGCGCTGTAAGTTTTAACTAATTTCCCGGATTTCTCTCTATCTGCTGATTTTCCATTGATACTTGCCTCCCTATACCAGATTAAAAAAATGGATTCATACCTGAACCTATCAAAATATCCCGCTTAGTGGTATTTGTCTTCTCCTTTATTTTCCCCATCTTTAATGGCATTATTTACACGCCCCCTGGTTGACCCACCGATTTCCGCACACTAGTAAACGACAGAAACAATATTTTTTCATCTCAAATTGCACGCATGAAAAAGTCATTTGTAATGGCTATTCTCCTGGTCTCCTCATTCCAGGTAGTCAGCCAAAAACCTGTCAGGGTAAGAAGGGCAGAGGGAGTACTTATTCAGAAAAAACTGGTAATACTTTTTGAAAATAGCAATTTCAGCGGTGCCAGTAAATCATTTGGACCCGGTGAATACCTGCTAACTGACTTTAATGATCAGGCTGCTTCCATTCGTGTACCTGATGGAATGGTTGCTTACCTCTATGAACATGCCAGCCAGGGAAAAGGGTATGGTATAGCGGTTGACTTACTCGAAGATGTGGCGGATCTGAGTACCCTTCAATTCAGTAAAAAATTATCGTACCTGGTTGTTTTCAGCGCTACGAAAGATAATATCTATGTATGGGCCAGAAATGCCATGGTTAACGGACAATTTATTCCGGGACATTGGGAACGTAAAAAAGCCAATCCCGGACCACCCAATACAGTTGCTGTAGTTTCTCCTCCCATTGAAGCTCCATTACCAACCACACCCAGTGTACTGGCAGTGAATGGCCCCAATACCAGTATCAATCAGCTGGGAATTCAAACACCGGAAGGCCGATCACTTTGGGAAAGAGCCATGAATACGCAATTAGGTATTATTGGGAATGATTTCAGAGGTATTGAAGAACTTGGCTCTGCCTGTTTTGAACGTGCATCCAACAATCTGCTGATACCGGATAACCTGAATTTCTGGTACCTCCAGAAAAATCAGCGTGATCACCGCTCAACACCTTACTTCAAAAGAACGCTGACCGGAGAAATTACGAGGGTACACCAGGTACATATTGAGGGTACTTTTGAAGACTTTGATGCGAATATTGATATCAAACCGGATCCCGCATTTACTCAGCTGCTAACGGAGGCCCATGGCCCGGAGTATACTACCTTGATGAAATCACAATACTATGGCAGTTTGTCAATATCCGGCGAATCAGGATGCCCGTCCGGTTCATTTACATCACTTGAAGCAGAGATTGCAGACAAATACAGACCCTCCGGCGGTTACAAATCAAAGCTGATTGAAATGAATGAAGACAGGATTGGTAAAAAAATTGCCGTGTATGGTCCCTGGATATGGGATGAAGGGCATTGCTGCCATCCGGAAATACACCCTGCCGAACAACTCTGGTGGAACGAAACCAGCAGCAATGAGAAAGTACATAACCTGAATGTGGTTTGCGATGCCTCCCGTCGTTTTTTCTGGAGAAACCAAATGGATGACGGATCCAAACTCAAACCATGGGCCGAACCACCAATCAAAGGGCTTTTTGCCATTGCATTTGAATACACTCTCCCTCCATTGGCAATGGAAGCTACGGCAGGTCATACCACCAGGGTTTTTGAGGTCAACAATATTCAGCATTCTAATGTAATCGAATACCCTGCTGCCGATCAGGTTTATAACCTCAGTTTTAACGGGAAGAATATTATCAGGTTTATTCCGCATAATAATGCCTTTAAAGTATCCTTTGAGCATGTTGGCATTTCACCCTCCAACCGGAATGCGATCAGAGGGTTTCTGGTAATTGAAACTTCCGTTGGTTTAACAACACAAAAAACAACTTCTGCAGTATATCCATTAAGCAACCCTCCAACCATTATTAAAATACCGGAAAATTCAAACCCGTCTGCTGCGCCTCAGATTTTAGAGTCCACATTTTTTTCCAAAGAACAAGGACTATACTATTTTAAACTGACTGAAAAAAATATCACCAGCGGAAAACCGGATATCAGGATGTCGGGGAACTAAATAAAATATTATACAGCGTTTTTCACTTTTTCATTTTTAAAGAACCGAGCTTCATTCATCACCTAATAAATGACCCCATGCCTTTCTTCGACTTCCATATCCATCCCTCGCTCAAAGCCCAGTTTGCACGGACGGCTGACAAACCCACGCCCTGGGACCGTATTCACCTTGTATTTGCCAGACCGGATATCATCCTTCGTTTACTCAAATGCCAGGGAATTGATGAGGTAGTGGATTCACAGGCCAGCCTGACACAGCTGGCAGCGGCCGGTCTCAACCTGATCGCCATCGCCCTGCACCCGCCCGAAGCAGCGATGATGAATGACGGACTGATCCAGAAAATTGCCGACGAAGAACAAACCCGGTTTATTTTCAATGACAAGGTAGATGCCATCGGCACCGGTGATATTTATTTTCAATTACTCAATGAAGAACTGGATCACCTGGAACAACACCTTACACAGGGTGGTAAAAGATTAAAACTGATCCGGCATATTAATGAATATAATGCAGCTGACCTCAATACCATTCATGCTATTATCAATGTAGAAGGCCCCCATGCTTTTTACGGAAAAAGAAGCGGTCGTACACTGGCACAGATCATGACGGATTTTGAAGCCAATTTCAGACAGTTCACCGAAAACAGAGGCGTCCGGATTTTTGCCATGAATATCGCTCACCTGGAACAGAATGATTTTTGCAATCATGCGTTTGGCATCCAGATTTTCAAACAGGATCCTTTTTTCCCGCGAGGCAATGGCCTGACTAATGAAGGACTGCAACTATTACAATGGATGCAGGAAAAACAAATCCTCTGCGATATTAAACATACCAGCCTCTTTGCACGCCGGACTGTTTATGGGCTGGGCTGGCATGGGGCTCACTGGCCACTGGTCTGTACCCATGCCGGATTAACCGGTATTCATTCCGATAACCGTTGCCGCTATTTCATGGGGCGCCCAAAAAGTAACACCGAAGGTTACCTGCCCGTGAAATACCTGAAACCTAACGGCTACCTGGAAGGTACTTCTTTCAATCCCTGCAGTATCAATTTGTATGATGATGATGTGGTAACCATTATTAATTCGGGTGGACTGATTGGACTTTCCATGGATCAGCGCATCCTGGGTTCACCGGATGAAAGCATGATGGGAGAAGGCTATACCGAAGAAATTTATGACAGTGAAGTAATCAGCCCCCTGGAAAAAGACTGGTTCCGCGATACCAACCGGAATTTTATCGGAGATGAATTTGTACTTAAAGCAGAACATATTGATACGCCAACTGACCGAAGGAGAACCGACCGCTTTCATACCCGGCATTTCCTGAACCAGGTCTTTCACTTGTTCAATATTGCCAGGAACCATGGTATTGACCTGTCAGTCATGGCCAGTAAAATATGTATCGGCTCCGACTTCGATGGCATGATCAATCCGGTTGATAGTTGTCCGAATGTAACCGCTTTGGCCAGCTTCAAAGAATTATTACTTACTAATTTTATAAGTTGGGAAGCTGAATTTGAAGAGAAAGCTCATTTCAAGGTATCAGACCATATTAGTCCGGAGCAATTACTGGATCAGATTTTTTATCAGAACGCCCTGGCTTTTTTACAGGAATGGTACACCTGATCAACGATTCATTTTATGACAACCGACAAGAAAGAAACTGAAAAGGGTCCTAAAGCTCCCATCATCAACTGCCATACGCATATTTTCACCGGTGATCATGTGCCACCCTGGCTGGCCAAAACATTTTTACCCTGGCCGCTTTATTTCCTCTTGCCACTTTCCGGAATTGTCCGGTTATTCCGTTGGTATTACAACGGACCTTACCGCTGGCAATTCATGCCCTGGTATAAAAATATTGCCCGCTTACTGAACAGCTGGAAAGCCTTTTTAGCCAGGTATTTTATTCCACTTGCCCTGAAGTGGATCACCGGACTCTTCCTGACCATTCATGCTGTTTTTATTCTCTATCACTGGTTCGGTACTTTTCTGAAAAACGGGAATGCTGGGTGGATCAAAAAAATGGACAGCCTGGAAAACTGGCTGCGATCCAAACATCTCTTATTATCCATTCCGGGTTTAACCGGACAGATTCTCCTGGTAATAGTTGTACTCTTATTTATTCCCAGTGGACGCAATCTTATCTTTTTTGTACTCAATAAAATCTGGGGACTATTGTCGCATCTTCCCGGTAAACAAAGTAAAGAACTGGCCATCCGCTATCTCAGCATTGGCCGTCATGCCTTTCATAAAAAACAAAACAAAACCTTCAGCATGCTGAAAAACCAGTATCCCGCTCATACAGGTTTTGTGGTATTGCCCATGGATATGGAATACATGAAGGCAGGTAAACCCAATAAGAAATCCCGGTATCGCCAGCAAATGGCAGAACTGGCTGCTGTCAGAAGAGCTAATCCGGATACCTGCTATCCGTTTGTATTTGCCGACCCCCGCAGGTTTGTTGCTCCAGAAAATGAAATCAATTCCCAACCGGGTGATAAAATTTATTTTGATTATGATTTTAAACCGGAAGGCAAGGGGAATAAAATAGTCCTGCGTGATTGTTTTATTAAAGACCTGATTGAAACCCATCATTTCAGCGGCTTTAAAATCTACCCTGCCCTGGGTTATTATGCCTTTGATGAAAAATTACTTCCCCTCTGGAAATATGCAGCCGATAATGGCTTGCCGGTATTAACGCATTGCATCCGGGGCACTATTTATTACCGCGGCTGGAAAAAACCGGAATGGTACCAGCATCCCGTCTTTGAAGAATTTGCCGGCCGCGATGCGCAGGGAGAAATGCAATTCAGACCCCTGATTCTTCCCGAAAGAAAGAACCTGAATTACTCGGTGAATTTTACCCATCCGATGAACTATCTCTGCTTGCTGGAAGAACCACTCTTAAGAAAAATCATTGGCCGTTCCACCGATCAGCGTCTGCAATCCCTTTTTGGCTACAAGGATATCAATACCCCGCTCAGCAGTGATCTGCGGCATTTAAAAATCTGTCTTGGCCATTTCGGAGGAGATGATGAATGGAAAAATTTCCTGGAGAAAGACCGGGATAACTATAGCAGTAAACTGAATGAATTTCCGGATAGCGGACTGGATTTTTTCAATGATGGGGAGAACAAAGCATCTCGTACCCGGACAGAACAAATCTGGAAGGGGGCCGACTGGTACACGATCATCTGCAGTATGATGCTACAATACCCGCAGGTCTATGCCGATATCAGTTATATCCTCCATCAAAATACATTGGTCACTCCCCTGCTGACCCAAACCCTGCAAAACCCGGGATTACGTAAACGGGTTTTGTTTGGCACCGATTTCTTTGTGGTACGTAATCACAATAGTGATAAAGACTTACTTGGATTAATGATGGGCGGATTAAGAGAAGCAGATTTCGATGTGATTGCCAGAGAAAATCCAAGGGCGTTTCTGGAGAAAACAGTGGCGCCGATCAAGTAAACGTATTATTCTTTTTATTCTTCCTGTAGAGTTGTAGCACTTCGACGGCTCTACTTCGACGGCTCTACTTCGACAGCTCTACTTCGACAAGCTCAGTATGACAACTCTACAGGAAGTTATATTCTATTTCGACAAGCTCTACTTCGACAGGCTCTACTTCGACAAGCTCTACTTCGACAAACTCTACTTCGACAAGCTCAGTATGACAGCTTTTAGTCTATTCATTTATTTACTCACCAGGAATTTGATGGTTTTCTCTTTTAAGCTGACTGATGATTTCAACACCAGCAGGTACACCCCAGCAGAGAAATTCGTCAGGTCAAGCAAAGCAGAAGCGGTACTTATTTTTTGCTGATAGAGTACGGCTCCCTGCATATTGTACACAAAAAGTTTATCGTACTCGTCCGGATTCAGTCCGGAAACCCTGAGTTGATCCTGTACCGGGTTAGGGAACAGTTGCAGTTTGGTGACTGTTGTTTCTGCAGTGGCCGTGCTGGTTTCTTCCTGACTGTTACGACTGGTTTCCTGTTCACAATGCTGACCGCCAAACCGCACCGCAAAGGCCCGGTTATATGTGCAGTTATAGATCGTCGTATCAAAATCATTGGTATTTCCAATGGCAATCAGTTCGCGGTCTGCTCCAATAATTCCATCGATCAGACTATGCACTCTTTGAAAGCTGGCACTGTCAGGGGCCGGTAACTGGCCATCTGTTTGTCCGTTCTTTTTCAATCGCAGGGCATATCCTTTGGCAAAATAGGCGCCGGATTTTTTATCGCCTACTGCATAAAATCTGTCGGACTGATCCACAACCAGTTTAGTAAACTGACAGCTATCGGTCCGGAAACTGACCTTGCGGTTCCATATAAATTGTCCGTTGGAAGGATTGATTCGGGTGATACGTGTTTCAATTTCATCCGGGAAATAAAGCGTAGCAAGTCCGAACATCCGTCCGCCCGGATCAATACGGATATCATTCAGCAGGGAGGAGGGGGCGGTATGTATCGTTTTCCTGAAATGAAGGGAACCGGCATTGGCAGGAAGCTTACACAGAAAAGCTGCCTGAACACTGTCGTTGACCATCTTTCCTCCATAGAGAAATAGATTGTTCTTTTTATCAATCAGGGAATAAAGATTATACCGCATGGAATCAGGAACCACGGTACTGACTGTTGCCTGTGTTCCTGTTTTATTAATCCGGATCACTTTGATGGCCGGATACATACTGTAAAAATCTTCGATCAGGGTAACCCTTTGCTGATTGTCTACATGCAGGCGGGTATAGGATGTTTGTACGGAATCCATCCTTGTCCATTTTGTCACAAAATTTTTATTGGTCTTCATTACAAATGAAGCCATACTGACAGAGGGACCGTCAGGATACTGGCCATCGCCGGCGAGATAAACATTTCCTTCATTATCGATTTCAAAAGCATTGAGATTGATGATACCGAATTCACCGGGTAAGCTGATCAGTTTTTCAGAAAGTAAGCTGAGGTTGCTGCTTAACCGGTAGAGGATGTATTCCGGGTTTTGCCCGTAAGGATAGTTTCTTTTCAATACAAATACAGTCTGGTCACGTCCAACCCTGATCTCGGCCTGGGCCATGATACCACTTACAAAAAAACTGTTTTGTTCAGTGCCATTGGATCCGGTTTTGGAGATCTTCCAGGTATACTCATCATTATTGACCTGCCATTGATAACAGGCCACAAAGGAATGAGTGCCGAGGGGATAAATAGAACTGGCATAAGTACCAAAGGGAGATATATTCTGACCATCCTGGTTCTGGTACCATTGTAACTGGGCAAATGCCATTTGATGCAGGACCAGCCATCCTGCCAGTAAAAGAGGTTTTGGCGCTTTCATAAATACGGATTTTAGTTGTTAGGGTGATTCGTTCCGTATTATCAGGTACAAGAACCATGCAGCAGGCATCCGGGGTGCACCGGATTGCGGCTTTTTCATCAGCCTGAAAGTAGAGTTACGAAAAAAGAAGAGGTCCTTTACCCGGAGAAATGGTTGTTTTCCGTTTTTCAGTTCATGATCATTTCCCGGGCATTCTCGAGTGCGGCAGCAGTGGGTTTCTCCCCGCTGAGCATTTTGGCGATGGCAGTGATTCTTTCATCCGTGCTGAGCAACCGGATATTGGTTTTCACTTTGTCTTTGATGATCTCTTTGTAAACAAAAAAATGGGCCGCGGCCTTTCCGGCAATCTGGGGCTGATGGGTAATACAAATGACCTGCCGCTTTTCGGCCAGTTCTTTTAAAATCAGTCCTACCTGTCTGGCAGCTTCTCCTGAAATACCCGTATCAATCTCATCAAAGATCATGGTGGGCAGGTCGACCGATTGGGCCACCAGAGATTTAATACAAAGCATCAGCCTGCTGAGTTCTCCTCCGCTGGCGACTTTGCTCACCGGTGAGAAACCGGTACCGGTTTCGGGTTTGGCACCGGCCGGTATATTGGCATTGAAAAGAAATACGATGGTATTCTTTCCAAAAGAATTCAATGTTTCATTCTCTGCCAGAGAAATTTTCAATTGCGCATTGGGCATCCCGACCTGTTTGAGTAATTTATTTACTTTCTCTTCGAGCGGTTTGATCTGTTTTTTTCTACCGGCTGTCAGGGTATCAGCCAATGCGGTAGCTTTCGCAAATGCAGCGGCTGTTGCTGCTTCCTTTTGCAGGATATCCGCCGCAATATTCAGTACGGCCTGTAATTTTTCCTCCAGTGCTGCGCGGATGGAGAAAAGCCGCTGGTATCCGGTACGCCATGTTTTTTTGAAGGCGGTATCCCAATGAAATCCTTTCGCTGAGTTGGGCTGCTTTCTCCGGATCAAACTGTACCTGTTCACTGATTCTTTCCAGATCTGCAGCAATATCCTGTAATTCTATCTGGGACGATTGCATTCTTTGCAGGATCTCCGGTGAGCTGTTATGAAAATGACTAAAGGGCTGTAGCTGATGCAGCATGGATTTAAGTTGCCGGACCAGCGGTGATTCACTGCCGGATAATGCCTCATTTACTTTGTTGAGTGCAGATCTGATTCCTTCTGCATTTTCTTGCAGCTTCAGGGCTTCCACTGCTTCTTCAATTTCATTTTCCCTGAAGGCTGCTTCTTCGAGCTCATTAAACTGAAACCGGTTATAGTCTGCTTCTTTTTCAAATTGCAATTGCTGTTCTTTGAGCCGGCTGGTAGTCTCCTGTAATTGTTTCCAATGATTCCAGGCCAGCTGGTATTGTTCCAGCAGGCTGGTATGACCGGCCAGTGCATCCAGTACTTCCCGCTGAAAATCCTGGCGGGCCAGGTCAAGGGTATCAAACTGCTGGTGAAGATCAACCAGCAAATGACTCAGTTCCTGTAATTGTGAAAGGTTGACCGGGGTATCATTGATAAAGGCCCTGCTTTTACCTGTGGCTGCTATTTCGCGACGGATGCTGAGTTCTTCCAGTTCATCGAGTTCATGATGCCGGAGGAACTGTAAGACCGCTTTTTTTCGGCAACGTTGAAGATCCCTTCAATCACTGATTTTTTTTCCTTGTTCAGCAGGGAACTGATATCAGCTCTTTCTCCAAGAATGAGACCCAGGGCTCCGGCAATAATGGACTTACCCGCACCGGTTTCGCCGGTGATCACATTCAGTTTTCCGGAAAAGCGGATCTCCAGCTCATCAATGATCACATAATTCTGTATGAATAACCGGGTCAGCATACCGGCAAATTAATTGAATCAGATGAATTACAAACATCCCCGTAAGCAAATGAGGAAAACTGCAAAAAAAAGCCAGCTTCCGGGAAGCTGGCTGTACTTATTTCAGATTTAAAATCAGTCAAATTTAACCCGGCTGTTCAGGTCTTCGTCCACCAGGATCCTGCCGCAGTTTTCGCAGATCATTACTTTTTTGTGCTGGCGGATTTCACTTTGTTTCTGAGGGGGGATGGCGTTGAAACAACCACCACAGGCATCTCTTTCAACGGGCACTACTGCCAGTCCATTGCGGTAACTCTTGCGGATTTTATCATAGCTTCCGAGTAAACGGCTATCAACATGTTCTCTGGCATCAGCCGCCATTTTATTAAAATGCTTTTCTTCTTTTTCGTTGGCTGCAATGATTTTTTCCAGTTCTGATTTTTTGGTAGCCAGCACGCCTTCTTTCGCAGCGATATTCTTCTTGGCTTTTTCCAGGGAAACTGCTTTTTCTGCGATTTCTTCGGTGGCATCCTTGATATGCTTTTCAGCCAGTTTTACTTCCAGCTGCTGCATTTCAATTTCTTTATTGATGGCTTCAAACTCCCGGTTGTTCTTTACATTACTGCTCTGCTTCTCATATTTCTTTACCAACGCCTCCGAATCTTTAATGGCGTTTTTCCGCTGTTCAATAAAATCAGTTACGCCATTGATCTCTTCTTCAATCCTGGTCTGCCTGGCATGCAACCCGGTGATCTCATCTTCCAGATCAGCTACTTCCATGGGAAGTTCTCCTTTCAGGATCCGCAGTTCATCCAGTTTACTTTCAATTTTCTGCAGGGTAAGAAGGGCGGTGAGTTTTTCTTCTACTGAAAATTCTTTGACCTGTGCCATGTAGCGTTTACGATTTGAAGTTTACAGTTCGGAGTGGTTCCTCCCGGTTACTGATGATAGTGTACCGGGTTGGTTTTCACCTCCGTTTTAAGGACGGCAAAGGTAGGGAATTTTTGCCGGAGAACCTCCGCCAGCAGGTCCGTTGTGTATTGCTCACTCTCATAATGGCCCACATCACAGAGCAAAAGCCGGCCGTTGGCATCAAAAAATTCATGGTATTTGAGGTCAGCAGTGATAAAAGCATCGGCTCCGGAAGCTAAAGCTTTGAAAATCAGGAAACTACCTGCACCCCCGCAGATGGCCACTTTTTTACCGGAAGCCCTGATGGCCGAATGCCGGACTACCGGAACCGCAAAAACCTTTTGAATATGGTCCAGAAAGGCCTGTTCTTCCATGGCTTCCGGAAATTCCCCGATCAAACCGGCGCCGATTCCGGGGTGGGTATTGTTGAGACTGACTATATCATAAGCCACTTCCTCGTAAGGGTGGGCAGCTTTCAGCGCGGCCACTATCTGTTTTTCCAACCAGGCCGGAAATATCATTTCTATTTTTATTTCCGGTTCCGTATGCGGAATACCCGGTTTTCCGGCAAAAGGCCTTGCATTTTCCCCGGCTGTATAAGTACCCGTACCCGGTGAGTTGAAACTACAGTCGCTGTACTGACCAATTTGACCTGCACCTGCTGCAAAGACGGCATTCCGGACCTGTTCCGCCTGTTCAAGCGGGACAAAACTGTACAATTTCTTCAGGGTATTTTCTTTTGGATTCAGGATCCGGGTGGATACTAAACCCAGTTTGGAAGCAATTTGTCCGTTAACGCCAGCTGCCACATGATCCAGATTCGTATGGGTGGCATAGATGGCGATATCATTTTTAATTGCAGTAATCACTGCTTTTTCTACATAATTCTTTCCATTGATTTTTTTCAGTCCGCCAAATACAATCGGGTGATGCGCCACTACGAGGTTACAGTTCCTGGCCATGGCTTCCCGGATCACTTCTTCTGTTGCATCCAGGGTACAGAGGATACCGGTACAACTGAGTCCGCCATCCCCGGTGATCAGGCCGGCATTATCATATCCCTCCTGTAAGGATGGATCTGCGATCCCCTCCAGGTACCTGGTTACTTCATTGATTGTCATAAAGGCAAGTTAAGCATTTGAACGAATCGGTAAAATGGGTCGGGTGGGGTAAAAGAGAACTTGGTTGTTTCAAAAACTTTTGTACCTTTTCCTTCATTCCAGCCCCTTCGTAAACCCCCGACAACATATTTAAACAGCTTGCTATGCTCAAAAGAACCACCGGCCGAGTATTACTGACCCTGCTCGTTATTACAGGTTTGGCGGGAACGATCAACAATAACTCCCTGTCAAAAGAAGAAAGGAAGTATGCCCTGGGGCTGATGAAGGATACCTATAAAGAGGCATTGAAAACCGTGAAAGGTCTTTCGGCGAACCAGCTTAATTACCGGTCTGCTCCGGATCGCTGGACGGTAAAAGAATGCTTCTATCATATTGCCGCCACAGAAAATGGATTATGGTCGATGCTCGAAGGCGCCATGAAAGCAGCTGCCAATCCTGAAAAAAGAGGGGAGATCAAGATTAGTGATGCCGATTTTGTAAAGCGGGTGATGGACCGGACACAAAAAGTACAGGCTGCCGAACCATTTCAGCCAAAGAATATTAAATATCAATCCCTGGAAGAGGCAATGGCAGATTTCAAAACCAGCCGGATGAATCATATCCGGTATATGAAAACCTCTACAGAAGATCTGCGCAACCATGTGGTGCAGATGCCATTTGGCTGGATTGATTGTTACCAGTTGTACCTGATGATTGCCGCCCACAGTAACCGGCATACACAGCAAATGCAGGAAGTGATCGCCGGAAGCGGTTTCCCTGCCAATTAAATACGAGTCCTTTTTTTTCCTGATAAGAAAGCAAGGCCCCTGTAAAGGGGCTTTACTTTTATTTGCCGTTGACCATTTTTTCCACCCAGATCATTTTTCCGGAACTGGTCAATCCTTCCACTATTATCTTGTATTTTTTAGTCCGGTCATTGTTATAAAAACTCACCGGTATCCGGGGATTGATACTATTGATAAAGATATTTGGCCGCCAGTCCAATGTAATTCTGTTATCGGGTCTGTCAGTGGTTACCGGCTTTTTATAGTCGGGAGCAAAAAATTCCCTGACGATAGAATAGCCATTGTACAGCAGTACATTATTATAACTGCCGGACTTGCCATAATCATCTGCCTTTTTTGTATAAATGGCCAGTACTCCACCGGGTGCATTTCCCCAGGCTCCTGCGAATGTGTTATATATCTTAACCAGGGCAACCTGGTTAGCGGGAATGGTGGCAATCACGGATGCCTCGGTTTCCACTTCATCCAGGAACAGGGTCATCGGGATCACGCCCATCGAACTGGCAGAAGCCATTTGCCGGTATACCACACTGTAATCAGCTCCATCACCTGAAACCTGTAAACCATTGACCCGGAACTGCAGGTAATCAAAAATATTGGCGTAGGTTAATGCCTCATCATTGTTCACCAGATCAATTGCCTTGGTTGCATCTCCGTTGAAAAGCCCGGAAGTATACTTTTCATCCACCAGTTCCATAGGAGATTTTTTCTGCGATTTCAAAGTGATTCCTTCCATCATGATTCCATTCTCTTTCAGGATGGATTCATAATCCATCTGCCATTGAGAGCCGGCACCGGTAAAGGGATTCGTTGGAATCTTTGAAAAATTACTGAAAGCAAATGCACGATGCAGGGAGTCTCCTTTTAGTTTTACATCAATAAAAAGACTTTTCTTTCCCCGTACATCACTGAATAAAAGTATACTCCGGTCAAAGAAGAGCAGGAGTCGATCAGGAAATTCCCATCCCGGTCGGTTTGTAAAAAATGGCTGGCCCTCTTTTTTTCTCCCTTTACATTATTGATCATCAATAACAGGGCCTTATTATCAAAGGGACGATTGGTGCCCCGTAGGGTGGCCCTTCCTTCCAGGGTAATATAAGCCGGATTAAATGTTTTGAGATCTTTTACCCGGGCCAGTTCCTTCCAGTTGAATCTTCTCCATCCATTGGTCATCATCAGCAGGTCGGTAGCGGTGCGAACGGAATCGTTAGCAGCAGAGAAATAATAATATGGTTGATGAACATATCCTTTTAAATCGGCAGTCAGCAGCAGGTTGCTGATAATATTTTCTGTCCGGTGTGCGGAGCTTTCATAATCAGCATCCACTATGGAAACTGATATATTACCTTCTACCGTATCCTGAAGTGCAATCCTGAAACGGTTCCTGCCACGGGCTTTCAGGTTCACGGTATCAGTTAAGATATCGGCCGCCTGCAGATATTCGTGGTTGTTATTGAACCATAATCTTTCCGCCAGAGGCAGTCCGTTTTTATTGAAAAATGTAACCTGGATAATTCCTGAACGCAGCTGTTTCGTATTCACAATACCCTGCAGGGAACTGTTACCGGCTTTCAGTTCCTGACTGAAAACAACCCGGTGCTGCATTTGTCCTACGAGATAGGCGACATTGTAAACAGGATCATTGGCTTGTTGCTGTAATTCATAAAAAAATCCTTTCTCGTGCTGAATCATGTTGACCGTAATCCCTTTTTCAACCGGGTCTGGCAGAAAATATTTTTCATTCCCGGCTAGCGCATAATATTTTTCTCCTGGCTGCGGGTTCAGTTCAAACATACCCATACCATCATGGTACTCAGTCAGGGTTGCCACTGTTTCTCCTTTACTGTTCCTGATCACGGCATTGACCGGGGCCGGGTATCCGTTTTCATACACGGCCTTAAAAGCAACATTATTGCTGAAACCGGCAACCAGGTTTCCTCCTTCCGGAAAAAAGTAATATTTGATTGGTTGAGCTGAAGTGACCAGACTTGTTTCTTTTTTCCCGAACACATAAACTCCTTTGCGGAACAGGTAATCCGGTGAAAGGTCTTTCATGGTACGGGTATAGGCCCGGACGGTATAGGTACCGCTGATCAGACTATCCGGAATTTCCAGCTGTCCGGAACTCGAGCCTAATAAAACAGGTAAAACTTTCCGGCAAAGAATAGCCGTATCCCTTCCCAGTAATTCCACAAATAATGTACTGCTGATGGTATCCGGCAAATAGTCAGAAACAAGGTAGGCTTTGAACCAGGCTGTTTCACCGGCGATATAATTTTCTTTGTCAAAATGAAGGTGTACTTTTTGAATGGGTTGTTTTCTTCCCCATTGGTCCAATTGATCCCAGGGTTGCTGGGCTGCAGTAAACAAAGAAACAATTATGGCGATGGTGGCAGTCAGAATTTTTTTCAAGGCTATCTGTTAAAGTGATTGAAATTAAACCCTTGATAATAAACCGCAAAAAACCGGCTGTTAAAATTGCTAACCGGTATTTAACCGGTTATGTTGCAAGCCTCCCCGATTATGCTTACATTGTGAGTCGAATAATCCGGAATGAAAAAAATTTACTTCTTACTGCTCATTATTTCCCTTGGTTTTACCCAATGTAAAAAAACCATTGATAATATACAGGAAGACCTGGTCACCAAGGCCATGACTGACGGTCAGTGGATCGTAACCAAATTCATTTATAACGGAACCACCATTACAGCAGATTTTAACGGGTATCATTTCAAGTATTATGATAATCCCAAAAAAGTGGATGCGGTAAAAAACGGAACCCTTGAACTGACCGGGAACTGGGGTGGTAATTCTGCCGATATGACCACCTGGGCCAATTTTACCGGAGCCGTCTACCCGCTCAATCTGATCAACGGAACCTGGAATATTACCCGCAATAGCTGGACCTATGTGGAAGCCACCCAAAATAGTGGTACTGAGACGAAAACCATGCGTTTAGACAAACAATAGTCATCCCCGAAATTCGTTCTATCTTTGTTCCTGATCCGGCCCCTTGCCTCTTAAACAAATTACCGTCCGCAAAGTCACAGGTTACATAGTAGCCCTTAGTTCCTACTGAACAAAAAACTTGTTCATTATCAATTTGTAATCAGTCATTTGGGAATAGTTTTTGCAACGGTAAACTGTTCAAAAAACAAAAAAGGCCCTTTTTGAAACCAGACAACCGCAATATCCTTTCAAAACTAATTGTATTACAGGCTTTTATCTTAAGCCTGGGCACTGCTTTTGGGCAGGCCCCCGTGGCTGATTTCAGCGGTTCACCCGTTACAGGCTGTTCTCCCATGATTGTCAGCTTCCAGGATTTGTCAACCGGTAACCCAGTTTCCTGGCTCTGGAACTTTGGAAACAGCAATACTTCGACCCTTCAGAACCCTACGGCCACTTATTTTACCCCCGGAACCTATACTGTTTCCTTAACTGCCACGAATGCGGCTGGTGCCAATACTATCACCCGCACTCAATATATTACCGTTTACGAAAACCCAACGCCAGACTTCAGTGCCACTTTCACAAGTGGTTGTTTTCCGCTCCGGGTTCAGTTTCAGGATCTTTCCACGCCGGGCAACGGAAACACGAATGTTTCCTGGTTATGGGATTTCGGGAATGGCAATACATCAACCCTTCAAAACCCGTTTACCACATTTACCACGGCAGGCACATTCTCAATCACTTTACGGGTAACCAATGATAAAGGATGTACCAAAGTGCTGAGCAGGCCGAATTATATAACCGTAACGGCCGGTGTTACCTCCGCATTTACCAATTCCCAGGCAACAGTTTGTAATGCACCGGCTGATATCAGTTTTACCAACGGATCCAGCGGCCCTCCCACCCTTAGTTATTTATGGGATTTTGGTGATGGCAATTTTTCAACTGTTTTCAGTCCGGTTCATACTTATACCGCACCGGGAACTTATATCGCCAGACTGATTACCTACAGTACAGCGGGGTGTAATGATACTGCATTGAGTAATCCGATTGTGATCGGAGGATTTACCACCAGTTTTACTGCTCCTGCACAGGTTTGTGTGAATGAAACGGCCAGTTTCACCAACACATCAAGTCCTGTTCCCGTCAGTACATTGTGGCGCTTTGGCGACGGAGGTACGGCTGTTACCACAAACAGTACCCATGTATACAGCAGTGCCGGTACTTACCGGGTCTGGTTGTATAATACTTATTCGAGTTGTAACGATTCAACATTTGCAGATATCCAGGTGAATCCAAATCCGGTTGCGGCTTTTTCTGCACCGGTGAGAACCAAATGTGAACCACCATTGACGGTTAATTTCCAGGATCTCTCCACCGGTGGTGCTACCAGCTGGTTTTGGGATTTTGGGGATGGCAATACTTCCAATCTTCAAAACCCTTCGCATACTTATACGGCTTATGGCAGTTTTGATGTAAAACTGAGAGTGACCAATAATTTTGGATGCAGCGATTCAGTCACACTGGCTGCTTATGTCATCATCCGCCGGGCTAGTATCACGATTCCGGAATTAAGGGCAAGGGGCTGTATTCCGTATACCATCACATTAAATCCGGTGATCACTTCCTTGGATGCTGTTACCTCTTATTTTTGGGATTTTGGGGATGGCGGCACTTCCACCTTACCCAATCCTACTTATACTTATACCACACAGGGTACTTATGATGTAACCCTGACCATCACCACCAGTTCCGGTTGTACAGATGATACCACTATTGTGAATGCGGTGCGGGTGGGTTCTAAACCCATTGCCGATTTTTCTGCAACGCCTATTCCGGTCTGTGCTACTGAACCCGTACAGTTTACAGATCTATCAGTACCTGCTGATGAATGGCTCTGGGATTTTGGTGACGGGGGTGGTTCTACATTGCAGCACCCTACCCATTCCTATATGGATACCGGGTATTTTGATGTCCGGCTGATCGCTACCAATAACGGATGCCCGGATACCCTGGATCGCCTGAATTATATTTATGTGTTACCGCCGATTGCCCGATTTACCATTACACCAGACTGTATTAACCGGCTTCGTTTTACATTCAATGATCAATCCGTTGCTCCGCTGACCTGGAACTGGGATTTTGGAGACGGGGGAACTTCCACCACTCAAAACCCGGTATATACCTATCCTGCACTCGGGTCCTATCCGGTACGACTGATTGTTACAAACGGAGGATGCGCAGATACGGTTTTCCATACAGCCAATGCGATTGATGAACGACCTGATTTCACCAGCGATGCAACGGTGGCCTGTAAAACAGTTACGATTCAGTTTACGGCTACTAATATGATTACCGCCAATCTCGTTAACTATTTCTGGGATTTTGGAGATGGGGGAACACAAAATGTTTCGGTACCCATTGTGGCGCATACCTATACGATGTCCGGTACCTATACCGTTACCCTTACAGTAACTGATCTTAATGGTTGTACCAGTACCATCACTAAAAATGCCATGATCCGTATCAATGGACCCAGGGCTGCTTTTTCCAGCGTTAATTTATCCGGCTGTATCAATGCAAGTGTCAGTTTCCCCAATCTTTCTACTGATGACGGAGTGAATCCGATTCAGAGCTGGTATTTTGATTTCGGAGATGGACAGTCACAAACTTTTACTGCTCCACCTTTTGAACATACTTATAACAGCACCGGACTTTTTGATGTAAAAATGATCGTAACCGATGCTGCCGGCTGCCAGGATAGTTTAACGATACTGGGAATGGTTGTAGTAACCGATCCGGTACCCGATTTCACATCAATTGATACGCAAACCTGTCCAAATGCTACGGTTACCTTTTCCAACAGTTCCACACCGGCAGGCTATACCAGTTTGTGGGATTTTGGGGATGGGAATAGTTCGGGACTTAATTCTCCCACCCATAATTACGGATTACCGGGTTTATATTCTGTAAAACTGAGAATCGTTGACGGGAATGGGTGTGCAGATTCTATCACGAAAACAAATTATATACAGGTATCAAGACCGGTGGCTGCTTTTTCGATGAGTGATTCTGTCAGTAGTTGTACACCGTTTGAAGTACAGTTTACCAATAATTCCACTTACTTCAATTACTCTACCTGGAATTTCGGCCCCGGGGAAGGCGGAACCAATAATACCAGTCCTACCCACTTTTATACAAGTACCGGAATCTATCCGGTTAAACTCATTGTAACCAGTCCTGGTGGTTGTCTGGATTCCGTTACTCATAATGTTTATCTATACGATACCGTTGGAGCAGTCGTCAATTATCTTCCTTTGGGAGGATGCACTCCTTTGCCGGTTTCATTTACAAATTTTACACCCGGACCCATGGCTTCTTATTTCTGGGATTTTGGGGATGGTACTACCCAAACCACCAGCACCCCGGCCGTTAATCATACCTATATTTCATATGGAGATTTTATGCCGAAACTGATTATGGAAGATCCGGCAGGCTGTATTATTCCATTGGCGGGTATTGATACTATTTATGCCATCGGTGCCCTGGCGGATTTTGGCTGGGATGATAGTTTGTTTTGTGACCGCGGACTGGTCAATTTTACAGATTCCACTACCGCCAATGATCCGATCATTGGTTATAACTGGACCTTTGGAGACGGCGGTGTTTCGGTGCAACAAAACCCTGCTCATTTTTATGCCAACCCGGGATTGTATACTGTCAGTCTGCAGATAAATACACAGTCAGGTTGCAGTAATACCCTGACGGTTCCTGATCTGATTGCCGTGGTTCAAAGACCATTGATCGATATCCAGGGTGATTCTGTTTTATGTATTTATAATTCGCTTACGCACCGGGGTATTTTTATACAACCCGATACTTCAACGGTTACCTGGAGCTGGACTTTCCCCAATGGGAATAATTCTGCTTTACAAAACCCGGCTTCGCAGGCATATAATACTGCGGGAAGTTTTAGTATCAGGGCCATTGCCACCAACAGCACCGGTTGTCAGGATACTACTTATCAAAGTCTTCTCGTTAACCCCCTGCCACTGATTACGATGCCGGCCCAGCTGGTGATACAGAACGGATTTCCTCAAACCATTCCGGCCACCTACTCTCCGAATACAGTGAACTGGAACTGGACACCCGCAACCGGACTTAGTTGTACGGATTGTCCGACCCCCGATGCCGGTCCTAAAGTAAGCACCAATTATGCGGTCCGGTTTATTGATAGCAATGGTTGTGCGAATTCACAATCCATTCAGGTGATTGTGATCTGTAAAAATTCAAATCTGTTTATACCGAATACTTTTTCTCCCAATGGGGATGGCAGCAATGATGTCTTCTATCCGAGGGGAAGAGGACTCGATAGAATTAAAACGCTGCGGATTTTCAACCGCTGGGGTGAAGTGGTATTTGAAAAAAGAGATGTACCCGTCAATGATCCGGGTGCCGGCTGGAATGGCAGCTTCAAAGGGGGAAGGCCCATTGCAGATGTATATGTTTACCAGGCCGAAGTATTCTGTGAAAATGGTGAACTGATTAAATTAAACGGCAATATTGCCTTAATCCTGTAGACGATGCGGCTGACCAAAGTGATATACCTGATTTTGTTTTTACTGGCAACCCGTTTCAATGGATCCGGTCAGGATGTTCATTTCTCTCAGTTTTTTGAAGCACCTCTCTGGAGAAACCCATCTCTGGCAGGCATTTTTACCGGTGATATCCGGGTGCAGGCCGTATACCGAGATCAATGGAATAGTATAACAAAGGCATACCGGACCGCTTCTGTAAATGCAGAAGTGAAGATGCCCGTGGGTAATATGAGTGATTTCGTTACGCTGGGCTTACAGCTTTTGCAGGACCGGGCAGGAACAGTAGCTTTAACAACAACCCATGTATTGCCTGCGATCAATTATCACAAATCACTGAGTTCTGAAAAAAACAGATACCTCTCACTGGGCTTCATGGGTGGCTGGGTACAACGCCGGTTTGATCTGTCGAAGATTACCACCAACACCCAATACAATGGCGGGGGAATTGGTGAAAATTTTGCAGGCTCCCAATACAGTTATATTGATGGTAGTGCGGGTATGAGTTATAACTCCACCCTGGGGCAGAATGAAAACAATAATTTCTTCATTGGTGCAGCTTATCATCATTTCACCCGGCCTAAAAATGCTTTTTTCAGGAATGCCGGTATTGAGATAGAACCCAAGTGGGTATTCTCCGGTGGTATGCGTTTTGGCGTAACCGATTATGCCTATATCACCCTGCAGGCTGATCACAGCCGTCAGGGTAATTTCAGTGAAACGGTGGCCGGGGGTATGTATGGATTAAAACTGGGTGATGACCCCGATCATCCAAGGTATGTGATCCATGCCGGAACTTTTTGCGCTGGAATGATGCACTGATTCCGGTTGTTAAACTGGATTATACCCCTTTCTCTGTGGCCTTTAGTTATGATGCCAATATCTCCACGCTCAAGCCTTCTTCCTATGGGCGGGGTGGTTTTGAAATATCCCTCTCCTATTTCGGATTCCGAAAAGATAAGCAGGACTACCTGCTCTGTCCTCGTTTTTAAGTCAACCCCACAAGATCGGTGAGCTGATATTTTTATTTGCCTGACTCCGTTATTAAAAACCGGTTGTGATGAACCTTTTATTCCCTTCTTCGTTATCTTGATTTTAAAATAAACAGTAATCATGTCCCTTCAAACCGGAACCCCGCCCCTGACTTTACCTTGTTCAGCAGTGAAAAGAAAAATAACGCTGTCCGAGCAAAAAGGCCAACCTGTTGTATTGCTTTTCTTCCCACTGGCTTTTACCAGTGTTTGTACCGCAGAACTTTGTTCGGTAAGAGATAATCTGGACTGGTACAACAATATGGAAGCAAAGATTTTTGCAATTTCTGTTGATTCATTGCAAACATTGGCCCGCTTCAAGCAGGATCAGCAATTGAATTTTACCCTGTTGAGTGATTTCAATAAAGAGGCTTCCCGTGCTTATGGTTCCATTTATGAGGAGTTTGGATTTAATATGAAAGGAGTATCCAAAAGATCGGCTTTTGTGATTGATGGAGAAGGAATCATCCGTTATGCGGAAGTACTGGAGAATGCCGGAGAACAGCCGGATTTTAATCAGATCAGAGCCGTTCTGGAAGGTCTTCATTAAAACTTAGTTAAAACAAAGCCCAGAACTCATTGTAAATTATTGATTTATAATTTTTTATACCGCATCGTAGATTTACGTTGCAGGAATAAAAAACTTGGCCTATTTTTCGAATAATAAAAGTAAATTTGTTTCGTTGAGACGAATTCTACCCATACTATCCTTTATTCTGTTGATTGCCATCCAGTCACAGGGCCAAACATCCAGAACAACCCCGTCTGCTGATGCGCAGGATCGTATTATTAAGTTGTACCCCAACCCTGCTACAACTTATGTTACCCTTGATATGCAAAAGAATTACCGTTCAGGATTAACAATCCATGTATATAACGGCGTTTTGGGAAGAAAAGTCTACGAATCCATCAATGCCCCTTCAAAAATCACCATTGATCTTAATGATTTCAACCGGGGTGTCTACATTTATCATGTGATTGATCCATCCGGAAAGATCATTGAGTCTGGCAAGTTCCAGGTTTCCCGTTAAGATATTAGGAATTGGGTATTAGGTATTAGGTATTGGGTATTAATTATCCCAACAGGTATTTCATTGTATCCCCACTAGCTACTCCCCACTAGCCATTCCCCTTTCTTCGTATTCCCCACTAGCCACTCCCCACTAGCCACTAGCCTTACTGCACTTGCACAATCAAAAATTTCAAGTACTCCGTATTTTCCATTCCCCTGATAATCGGGTGATCGGCTGCCTGTCTTTGAAAGCTGACCTGTCTTAATTTTCGTCTGGCATCTTTGGCTGCCATATCAATGATTTGCAGAAATAATTCAGCATTCACCAGGTTGGTACAGGAAGAAGTCACGAGGAAACCACCTGGTTTTACCAGTTTCATTCCGCGTAAATTGATTTCTTTATATCCTGTAATTGCTTTCTGAAGGGTTTCCCGGCTCTTGGTAAAGGCCGGAGGATCCAGCATCACCACATCATATTGTCTGCCGTCTTTTGACCATTGTTTGAGTACATCAAAAGCATTAGCTGCTTCAAAGCGAACGATCTTCTCCAACCCATTTAATTGTGCATTGGCATTTGCTTGTTCAACAGCTCCTGCTGAAATATCAAGTCCCAATACCGATTTGGCACCATAATGAGCGGCATGAATTTCAAAAGTACCCGTATAGGTAAATGCGCCCAGTACATCGGCCCCTTTTACAATATGTTGTATGGCCCGGCGGTTATCCTGCTGATCTAAAAAGTAACCTGTTTTTTGTCCGTTCTCCACATCCACATAAAAACGAAGTCCGTTTTCATTGATTGTAATCTTTGTATCAAAGGGGGCAGATAAAAAACCTTTGTGTTGGGGAAGTCCTTCCAGTTCCCGTACCGGTACATCATTCCGCTCATAGATCCCTTTGGGTGAAAAAATGGTTTCCAGTGCTTTGACGATGGCCGGTTTCCATACATCAATTCCTAAAGCCAGGGTTTGCAGTACAAAATAATCATTGAACTTATCAATGATCAGTTGTGGCAAGCCATCTGCTTCTCCAAAGACCAGTCTGCAGTTTTCAATATATCCTGTTTTTTGGCGGTAGTCCCAGCATTCACGGATCCTGTCCAGAAAGAACTGTTCATTAATCTCCACTGAGCGGTTCCGGGTCAGCAGGCGAACGGGAATCTGTGATTGGGGGTTTACATAGCCCTTTCCTATAAATTTCTGATCGTAAGTAAAAACCTCGGTTATTTCCCCGGCTTTCAATTCCTGATCTGATTTTTCCACTTCGTTATTAAAAATCCAGGGATGGCCATTCTGTACCCGGGGAGCAATTTTTCTTTTTCAGGAATACGCGGTTCATGGCGGCAAGGTAAGCAAAGCCCCTGAAACTGAACCCCGTCGGACCCGGGCCGGGACAGGTCATTTTGTCTTTATTTAAGCGGTTGGCAGTATTCTTGACCTTTGTACCTTTGCCGCCTCCCGGGCGTGAACCCGGGTTTTAATGGAAAAAATGGCAGAAACTGATATGGAAGAAAAACAAAACGGAATACGGGGGACTGAAGCCGCAATGGACATCAATACCGATGAGAACCAGCATGGTACCACTCACCTGAATGAACCCGTGGAAGAAGAGTCAGCCCAGGAGAAACTGAAGGAAGAACTGGCAGAAGCCAATGACAGGTACCTGCGTAAAGTAGCAGAATTTGAAAACTTCAAACGCCGGAATGCCAAAGAGAGAATTGAACTGATCCAGACTGCCGGCCGGGAAGTGATTACCGATCTGCTGGTTGTATTGGACGATTGTGACCGGGCGCAGAAACAGCTGGAGAATAACAGTGATAGCGATGCGGTAAAGGAAGGAGTGATGCTGGTATTCAACAAACTCAGGGCTACCCTTCAATCAAAAGGGGTCAAAGTCATGGAGACGATCGGTCAGGAATTTAACCCCGATCTCCATGAAGCGATTACAGAAATCCCGGCGCCCTCGGAAGAAATGAAAGGAAAAGTGATTGATGAAGTAACCCGTGGATATTACCTGAATGATAAAATCATCCGTCACGCGAAAGTGGTGGTGGGGAAATAAAGGGATAATGTGAAAAGCTGTGAATGTGGAAGTGTGGAAATATGGAAATGTGAAAATATGAAAGTGTGAGAATGTGGAAATTAATACAAAACACATTCGCCACACTCGATAGCTTTCGGGCTCCACTTTTACCCCATTCACACATTCACAGATTTCTCACATTCACACATTTCTCACATTCACACATTCACACATTTACACATTTTCCACTATGAGCAAACGAGATTATTACGAAATACTGGGGGTAAGCAAAGGCGCTGCGGCGGATGAAATTAAAAAAGCATACCGCAAAGTGGCCATGCAATACCATCCCGATCGTAATCCGGGTGATAAAGCCGCGGAGGAAAAATTTAAAGAGGCGGCTGAAGCCTATGAAGTACTGAGTGATACTGATAAAAAAGCCCAGTATGATCGTTATGGCCATGCCGGTGTCAGTGGAAATGGAAGAGGTGGTTTCAGTGGCGGTGCGGGGATGAACATGGATGATATCTTCAGCCAGTTCGGTGATATTTTCGGAGAAGATCTTTTCGGTTCTTTTTTTGGCGGTGGACAACGCCGCGGAGGCGGACAGCGCAGCCGGGGTGTGAGAGGCAGTAATCTCCGGGTGAAGATCAGGCTTACCTATGAAGAAATTGCGAATGGTGTAACCAAGAATATCAAGGTAAAAAAATATGTAGGTTGTAATACCTGTGGTGGATCAGGTGCCAAGGACAAGGGCAGTGTGCAGACCTGCAGTACCTGTGGTGGCAGTGGCCAGGTGAGAAAAGTGCAGAATACATTTCTGGGGCAGATGCAAACCGTTACTACCTGCCCTGCCTGTAATGGTGAAGGCACAACGGTAACAGCTAAATGTGCATCCTGTAAAGGAGAAGGCAGGGTTTATGCCGAAGAAACGGTGAGCATTGATATACCAGCTGGCGTACAGGAAGGAATGCAGATGAATGTAACCGGCAGGGGTAATGCCGGGGAAAGAGGAGGAATGCCGGGTGATCTGATTGTATTGATTGAAGAAGAACCACATAAGGAATTGCACCGGGAAGGGCTGAATGTTGCCTATGAATTGCACCTGTCTTTTACTGATGCAGTCTTCGGTACACAGATTGAAGTCCCTACGATTGACGGAAGAGCCAAAATAAAAATCCCGCCGGGAACACAAAGCGGAAAGATCTTCCGGTTAAAAGGAAAGGGTTTTCCTGCCGTAAATGCTTATCAGAAAGGCGACCAGCTGATCCAGGTGAATATCTGGACACCTCAGCACCTGAGTGCAGAAGAAAAAGCCCTGCTGGAAAAACTGGGAAATTCTCCCAATTTCAAACCTCATCCCGAGAAGGGAGGCAAAAACTTTTTTGATAAGATCAAGGAAATGTTTTCGTAATTTAATCTGACAAGTAAGTCAGATGAGCAAACATTTTTTTCCTTTCTGCTGACGGCATGCATGCTTTGCACAGCAGTTCAGTCGCATACCCAAACCGTTATCATTAACGGAGAGAAAAACAACCGCCCCCTTCGCTGGGCGGATTTTACAGGCGATCCCGATAATAATACAGGTCTCTATGCCTATACTTATTGGTATGTGACTTATAAATGGGGGCCATTCAGTTTTAAAGGAGATACCGTAAAATGGAAGGTGGAAGTAATCCTGGAGCTTGAAAAAAGATCCTGGCAGAAGCCGTCAAAAGTCAGTGATTCCCTGCTGGCTCATGAACAGGGACATTTTAATATCGGATTATTATTTGCGCGTACATTTCTGCAAAGGGTCAATAATACCGCCTTCTTCCGTCATAACTATGAAGCAAGGATTGCGGAAATCTTTAATGAGGAACTGGAAAAATTCAGGAAACTGGAAATAAAGTATGACCAGGAAACTGATCATTTCACCAACCGGGCGCAACAACTGAAATGGGATGAATATTTTAAAAAAGCCCTGAGTGCTAAAGGCTGATATCAATCAGACAGTCAGTATCCACCTCTTTTCTTTTTCACTTTTGAATACAATGTGCGGGTCTGTTGTACCAAAGCGATAAACTCCTGTTGCAACAGATCATCTGTACCGGAAGCTGCCTGGGCCAGTGCCAGCACTTCATTCCAGCTATTGTTTTTCATAAATGAGGAATTGCGGAGCAGGGAACCAAACATGGCCACGGCCGCCGAAAACCGATGCCATTTGTCGAGTGATTCAAAGGAACTATAGACAAAATCCGCTTTAAAATTGCTATTGTATTGTTTTTCTTCCCCCACCGGCTGGTAACGAAGAGCGATATCTGCAAACTGGCCTGATTGAGGAGACTGCTGAGTGGCTTTACGGTTCGCCTCTGTTGGTACAATTTCAAAAATAGCAATCATGGAATAACCCGAACCAATCTCTCCACCTTCAATTACGGCAAGGGAATCACGAAGCGCTCCCACTTTATTATCAAAGCCAATCAGCCTGTAATCTTTCACCAGGTCAGGATTGAATTCCACATTCAGGTACACATTCTCTGCTACTGCATACAGGGTTTGGGTAAATTCTTTGAGCAATACTTTTTCTGCTTCTTTGAAATTATCGAGATAGGCAAAATTGCCATTGCCTCTGCGGGCCAGGGTCTGAATCTTCGAATCCTTGTAATTACCCATCCCTACACCAAGGCAGGATAAATACACACCGGATTCCCGGTGTTGCGAAATCATTTCATCCAGGTCCTGTTCCGTTTTCAATCCCACATTAAAATCCCCGTCTGTAGCCAGGATTACCCGGTTATTCCCATCTTTTATAAAATGATTGCGGGCCACACTATAAGCAAGTTTGATTCCCGACTCACCCGGTGTGGTGCCTCCCGGTTCCAGTTCATCAATCACTTTCAATATTTTTTCCTTTTCGGCCCCGCTGGTGGTATTCAGCATCACACCTGTAACGCCTCCATATACCACGATGGAAACAGAATCCTTTGCACGAAGGTTGTTTACCAATAACCTGAATGCTGATTTTAACAGGGGTAGCCGGTTCGGCATATCCATGGACCCGGATACATCAATTAAAAAAACAAGATGGCTGGGAGGCAATGAATCCAGGTTCAGTTTACGGGAGGAGAGATTGATATAGAATAACTGATTTTCGTTATTCCAGGGACAAGAACTAAGCGTGGTATGAACGGAAAACAAATCCTTTGCCGGTGGCTCCCGGTAACTGAGGTTAAAATAATTCAGCATCTCTTCAATTCGTACTGCATCCGGTGGCACGATGGAATTGAGTGTGATAAAGCGACGGATATTACTGTAGGAAGCCCGGTCCACATTCAATGACATTCCCGTGTTCGGAAATTTCCGTGCATTGATAAAATGATTCTCCAGCAGACTGGCATAGGTTTCATCGCCGGTGTACCAGTTCTTCTGCTCTTCTTTATCCAGGTCCTTGGTTAAGGAAGAAAGCCGGTCCCTCCTGCTATTGGCAGCTCCTGCCGGAAGCAGTTTCATTTTTATACTGGCGTAGTTATCTGCATTCAGGAATAATTTTTCGGCGCGGTAGCCTTCGAATGAAAAACTGAAAGTATCAGCCGGGACATGACAGAGAATACCAAATGTTCCCTGCGTTCCGCTGCGGAACACATAGCCGGTCTTGTGCTGCAGGATGGTGACATTCTGTAATATATTACCTGCTTCATCCTTTACTTCACCGCGCAGGTAAAACTGCTGGGAGTATACAGATAAACTAAACAGCAGAAGGGACAGTATTTGACAAGCAGCCTTCAGGGGTTAATTTTCAATACTTGAATCCAGTTCCATTATGGATAAAGGACTTCTTAGAAAGATACAAAAAAAGACTAATTGGTTCTAATTGCTTATATGACCTGGTAAATCTCTTTCAGATTCCGGCCCAGCCCGTCATAGTCAAGGCCATACCCCACCACAAACTTATTGGGGATATCAAAACCCACATAGTCCAGTGCCAGGGGGTAAGTAGTGGCTTCTGACTTATGGAGCAATGTGGCAATTTTAAGTGATTTGGGTTGCTGGTGCATCAGTTTGGGCAGAAAATGATGGAGCGTTTTACCCGTGTCAACAATATCCTCCACAATAATTACTTCCTTTCCAAAAAGATCATCTTCCAGTCCGATGGAGGTAACCACATTACCGGATGATTTCATCCCTTTGTATGAGGCCAGTTTGATAAAGCATAGTTCCGCTTCAATATGGAGTTGTTTGAACAGGTCAGATGCGAACATAAACGACCCGTTGAGGATGGCGATAAAAAGCGGTTTTTTACCGGCATAGTCCTGGCTGATTTGTTCAGCCAGTGCTTTTACCCTTTCCAGAATCACGGCTTCAGAGAGATAAACCTCAAATTGCTTGTCGTGCACTTTAACGGTGCTCATAAACAGTGGTTGTTAGTTGGTGCCCCTGGTATTACCGGGCAGAATAGAATATTGGGTGGTCAGTGCCAGTTTGGGAACATTGGAAGATTTTTTATGCAGGCTCAGTTGTTCACCTACGGCAGGTACTTCGCCCTGTCTGAGCCAGTTCAATTCCAGCAGACTTTCGATCCGGATGGCTTCTCTTTGTGCAATATCATGGAGGCTTTCACCCGGTTGTACCGTATGGTATTCGCTATTGCCGGTCTTCCTTTTCCGTTGCAGGTAAATCAACCGATCCCGGTCTACTTCTTCCGCTCTTGGGATTTCATTAAACTCAAATAATTTGGCCAGATCTACATCATACTCTTTGGCAATAGCGAGGTAAGAAGAGCCTTTGGGAACATAGATCACTTTTGTTTCATTGATCTTAAAAACGCCTTTGGGATATACCGGGCCATTTGAAACCGGTTCTTCTTGCTTATTCGCTGTAGTATTTTTTTCAGCAGCTGGCTGTTCCTCTTTCTTTACCGGGTTGGTATTGACCGCCACTGTTTTTTCATGAGCCGGTACAGGATTGGCATCGGCCAGATCCGTGGCTTTATCAGTGATACGGCCCATGGCGATAAAACTATATTCCTGCAAACCATAATCTTCGATGGTTTTGATCAGGGCCATAGCATAACGTGGGTTGGTGGCATAGCCAGCTTTTTTAAGGCCCCAGGCCCAGCCTGAATAATCAGTGGGATCGAGCTCAAATAAAAAAGCATAGCGTTGATTCCCCTTTAAAAAGTCAGAGTGGTCTTTGTATGATTGTTCGGAACTGGGATATTTCCGGAAACACTCCCCTCTTTCATCATCGTTGTGTTTAACGGTTTCGCCGGTCCAGGTGGACTTGCACTTGATCCCAAAATGGTTGTTGGAACGGAGAACCAGGTCGCTGGTGCCGGCCATGGTTTCCAGAATACCCTGCGCGAGTTTGACAGAAGCGGGTACACCGGTGCGTTGCATTTCGGCAATGGCCAGGTCTTTGTATTGATTGATATAATTCTTCACCAGCTCAGACTGCTGGGCATTTCCCTGTACACTGATGAATAACAGTATGATCAGTCCGGCTCTTTTCAATTTTTGCATGGGATACTACTTACAATTTGCGAATCAGGTACAGCCCGTCCCTGACGGTCAGCACCACTTTCTCAATATCATTCCTTTCATGGATAAAGGCATTGAATTCGCTGATGCCTTTGGCACTTTTTCCACTGATCTTTTCCCCCAGGACCTGCCCGTGAAAGAAAATATTATCTGCTAAAATAAAGCCGTTTTTCCGCAAATGGGGGAAAACAAGGTTAAAATATTGAATATAAGCGGGTTTATCCGCATCTATGAACACCAAATCCCAGGTTTCCGCCAGTTTCGGCACTATCTCTAACGCATTTCCGGTATGGGAAATTATCTGCCCGGAGCGGCCGGACCGGTCAAAAAATGACCTTGCTTTTTGTGCATCTTCTTCCCGCAGTTCAATGGTATGCAATTGCCCCTCTTCTGTCAATCCTTTCGACAGACATAAAGCGCTGTAACCGGTAAATGTGCCGATTTCTAAAATCCGACGGGGCCGGATCATGCAACTGATCATTTCCAGGAATTTCCCCTGCAATGATCCGCTGAGCATATGGTGCTCCGGATGATGCTGAACTGTATACTCATGAATTTCTTTCAGCAGGGCGTCTTCCGCTGAAGTATGGGCCAATGCATATTGTTCGGCAGCAGGAAGTATCAGGTCCAATGTTTTTTTTGCAAAGATACCCCGCTTACTCCATCCCCTTATCTTCAATGGAAGAGATCTTTCCGCCTTCCCAGCAAACATTGTATTTGCGTTTGGTCATACCGGATTCAAACTGCATGAGATGACAATTACCAGTTGATTCCAGTACAACGGGTTTATCGAGATCATAGAGATCCATGTCTTTCCGGTCCAGTCCCGGTTTACCAAAATCATCCAGGGCTACCCTTACAGAAGCTGAGCGGCCATTGAAATTGAGCATGAAATCCTGCATTTCGGTACTGAGTTTGGCTTCCGCTTTGTTTTCTTCTTTGTTTTCCGTTTTGTTTTCCGCTTTCTTTTCTGTTTTACCACCGCATGCGGTAAGTAATGAAAGCGTGGCAATAACAGTTACGACCAGGAGATTTCTTTTCATATGATTAGTGTTTGTTTACAGTTTATACGGCCTGCAGTTTGGCTGTTTTTCCCGGAGTTGAAATCATCCACAAACCAGCAAAAGTCAGGAGTCCGTTAATTAATATGAGTTCATTTCCGATTTTGTAACCACTGAATAAACTATCCGACAGATTTTGTAATCCCAGTGATATATGCAGTTTAGCCTCATACCAGCCCGGGTTACTGAACATATCAATCATCAGGGCCAGCAGCGGGGCAATGATACAAACCGGCCATATTTTTTTATCGTCCAGTACTCTTTTGGTAAGGATTCCAAAGGCAAACAATCCCAAGAGCGGTCCGTATGTGATGCCGGCAAATTTCAGAATGAAATCTATAATGAGTTTGTCGTTGATGGCTTTAAAAATCAGCACCATGATAAAGAAGACGAGGGCGAAACTGAAATGGACTTTCAGCCTTGTTCTTTTCTTTTCCTTCTCTGTGCCTACTTTTTTATTCAATCCGAGTATATCAATACAAAAACAGGAGGTCAATGAAGTGATAGCGCCATCCACGCTGGGAAAGAGTGCCGAGATCAGTGCGATGATAAAAATAATGCCAATGGTTCCGCTGAATGCATCACTCAGTGCGATGGTCGGGAAGAGATCATCCGAGGGAACACTGATTCCGTTTTGGGCAGCATAGAGATACAGCACCCCACCCAGTACCAGGAAGAGGAAATTCACCACCATGAGCACGGTGGTAAAGGTCATGATATTCTTTTGGGAATCTTTCAGGGTCTTCACACTGATATTTTTCTGCATCATTTCCTGGTCCAGTCCGGTCATGGCGATGGCAATAAACATTCCGCCGATGATATGCTTGAGGGCGAAGGAACCCGCTTTTACATCCCAGTTAAAAATCTGTGTATAGCCTTTATCTGCCATCATGCTCATGGCGCCACCGAAATCGGTTCCCAGTGCTTTCACGATCACGATGATACAAACGACCAGTCCGGTCAGCATACCGGTAGTTTGCAATGTATCGGTATAAATAATTGTTTTCACCCCTCCTTCAAACGTGTAGAGCAGGATCAGCACCAGGATCACGAGGGCCGTTGCTGCAAAGGGAATCCCCATTTTATTAAAAATGAAAATCTGCAGCACACTGATCACCAGATATAAACGGGCCGTGGCGCCTACTGTTCTGGAAAGAATAAAAAAGAAGGCTCCGGCTTTGTGTGCATTGATCCCGAATCTTTTTTCCAGATAGGTGTAGATACTGGTAAGATTCATCCGGTAATACAGTGGCAGCAATACAAAGGCAATGACGAGATAACCCAGCAGGTAACCCAGTACGATCTGGAAATAATAAAAATTGCCGGTACCGACTCCACCGGGTACACTCACAAAAGTAACGCCGCTCAGGGAGGTACCGATCATACCAAAAGCCACCAGCATCCAGTTACTGCTCCGGTTGCCGATAAAAAAAGATTCGTTGTCTGAGTTACGGGAAGTATACCAGGCTACGCCGAGTAATAAAGCAAAATAGCCGATGACAAAGCAAAAGAGGATTGTTGGCGACATATGTTTTTATTTCACATGGGGAACAGGACATCAGTCTGTTACAGCACAAGCCCATGCCGGATGAAATTATTATTTCCATTTCCCTCATCAACTGATGTGGGAAACAGATTTTTGAAGATAAAGAAATTTATTATCCCTTTGTCTCAATATTATTTAAACATGACGATTCACTCCATTGCTGTTTTTTGCGGTTCCAAAAACGGAACCAACCCGGTTTTCCAGGAGCATGCTTCCACACTGGGCGCTTTACTGGCAGAACGACAAATTAAATTAATTTATGGAGGGGGCAGTGCCGGACTGATGGGAGTGATTGCTGATAGTGTGATGCAGCATGGCGGTGAAGTGATGGGATTTATTCCCAAATTATTACTGGAATGGGAAGTGCAGCACCGCGGAATCACGGAACTGATTATCTGTGATGATATGCATGAAAGAAAGAGAAGGATTTACAGTGTATCTGATGCGGCCATCATTCTGCCCGGAGGCTTTGGCACACTGGATGAGTTATTTGAAATTGTAACCTGGAACCAACTGACGATACATGATAAGCAGATTTTTATACTGAATTCTGCCGGCTTCTATGATCATTTAGCCGCACATATTGAGCTGATGAAAAAAGAAGGCTTCCTCTATGAGGAAGCCATCAAAAGAATCACTTTTATCCGGGAACCGGAAGAATTATTCTCCCTGCTTTAGTTTTTATCTTTCATTTCGTTGCCCCAGGTAAAATAAAAAACCGGTCCGGAATACCGGTAATACCCTTCCGAACTGATCGCGGTAAGGAGAGTTGATATCATTCAGGGCATCAATCATGATACTGGTATAAAACTGAGACTGACCGATCATACGGGTACCATAACCCAGTCCGACCAGCAGGCTTCCTGCATTGGCTTTTTGCTTAGCAACAGTAACTCCGGATTCAATTTCTTTCAGCGTAATGGCATTGTATTCATACTGGCCCCCGATAAAAATCATTCTTGCCGGCCATATTCTTACAAAGGGTCCGGCACCCATGGCCAGGTAACGGAGCGAACTATTGGAAAACTGACTTCTCTGGGTAACATAAGTAATATTGGTGGCAATACCTGCATCAATAAACCGGTTGATGCTGTATCCCACTTCCGGATTCAATCCGATGATAAACCCATTGGAAAAACCAAGGTTCAGTCCTGAACCAATAAAAAGATGATTGGTCTTCCAGCCACCTTTTTCTTCTTCCTCCTCCCGCTGACCAATAGCAGTCAGGGTAAACAATCCGAACATTAATAATAAAATGTTACGCTTCATATAGGGTGTATTTATGATTTCATTTTTTCTTCGTCCTGCCAGTCGGCGCCCATTTCAGTAACCCATCTTCTGCCAAAGGGGGCTTTCCAGACCATGGCCAGCAGGCTCAGCACAGTTATTCCGATTAAGAGGGTCAGACCGCTGAGAAAATAAGCGATCACAGACATCAGGGCCGGCATCTCGGTTGCAGCCATATATTTGATCAGTATTCCTCTGTAAACGTTTAACCGGTCGTTGAGCGTATCTCCGCTCTGTTTCAAAACATTTATTTTTTTGTTATAGCCTGTGATGGCGAATCCGAAACTAATGATTGCGACTAAAGCCATACCGCCGATGATGAGCTGTTCATAGCTATGGATACTGCCGGGATCAAATGCGGGTCCGTTGATGGCAACCAATACCGTCATGATGACCGTAAAAATAATAACCCCTGTGATCAGGGCAATACAAAGTATCCGCATCGCCCGGATATTTTCTTTAAGTGTATTGGGGGTATCTGGTTTAATTTCCATCAACTGAATATTTTTCCTGCGTTCAGTATATGATGGGGATCAAAGCATTTTTTGATATCACGCATCAGTCTGATCTGGGTTTCCCGGAATACAATATCCATATACGGCTTCTGGATTAAACCGATACCATGTTCGCCACTGATCGTTCCGCCTAATTGATGAACCAATTCAAATAATTCCCGGAGCGCGGCTGTCATGGCCGGATGACCATGGCTATTGGGTACTCCTTCTTTTTTGATCCGGATATGCAGGTTACCATCGCCGGCATGGCCATAACAAACAACAGCAAAATTATGCCTGGCTCCCACCTCTTTTACGCCCCTGATCAACGCTGGTAATTCAGCGCGGGGTACCACGGTATCTTCTTCAATAGTGTATCCATCCAGTTTGACCGCCTCGGCTACTTTGCGGCGAAGCTTCCAGAGTTCGGCTTTTTGCTGGGCATCATCGGCAAAATAAATATCCCCGATATCATACTGTGTCAGTAATTCCCCGATGGCTTCCATTTCTTTCATCAGCACATCCATATCATTTCCATCCACTTCTATAATCAGGTGGGCCTGTGTATCATCCGTTACCGGTACGGCACTGCTTTCCACCATCCGGCTCACAATACGAAGTGCATTGATCTCCACCAGTTCCATGGCACTGGGTGTAAAACCGCCACGGAAGATGGCGCTGACTGCTTCACCGGCCTGCTCCAGACTGCAGAAAGGAACCAGCATCAGCAAATCAAATTTGGGATGCGGGATCAGTCTTAAAACTATTTTAGTAACAATTCCCAGTGTTCCTTCACTGCCAACGACAAGTTGTGTGAGGTTATAGCCGGTTGAGTTTTTTAATACATTGGCTCCCGTCCAGATGATTTCACCGGTAGGCAATACCATTTCGAGATTGAGTACATAATCTTTGACTACTCCGTACTTAACAGCCTTGGGGCCGCCGCTGTTTTCTGATATATTTCCCCCGATAAAACAGGAACCGCGGCTGGCCGGATCGGGCGGATAAAACAAACCTTTTTCTTTAACGGTATTCTGCAATATTTCAGTAATCACTCCGGGTTCGGTGGTCACCTGCAGGTTACGTTCATCAATCTGCAGGATGCTGTTCATTCTTTCGGTTGATAATACCACACCACCCAGGTGCGGGAGGGCTCCTCCGCTGAGTCCGGTACCGGCACCGCGTGGTGTTACCGGTATATGATGCTCATGACAGATCCGGAGAATGGCACTGATCTCTTCTGCTGTTCTGGGTTTGATGACTACTTCGGGCAGGTAGTGGAGATCTTCGGTCTGGTCACGTCCGTAATGATCCAGGGTTTCTTCATCAGCAAAGACAAAGTCATCGCCTGCAATTTTTTTGAATTCGCTGATATGAGCTGCGGTAATTGTGGCCGCGGTGGCTGTATCCATCATGCATGATTGTGTTGAGGGCTGTAAAAATCGGACAAAAAGAGGAGATGCGGAAAAACGAACGATCAATAGGTTTTGAAGGAGGGGCACATGGATTCACGCCGGTTTCCATTGTAACGGTCCACCACCCCCTGTTTGATCAGGGAAAACTCAAATCCCCCCCTTCCACTATTAAAATTACTGAGGGAAGAAGTGGTTACATCATAGCTGAAAGTAAAGGTCAGGTCTTTGAACTCCAGTCCGACCATGGGGATGATCGCATCTTTATACCGGTAGTACACACCGGCAATCAATACTTTTTCGCCATCACCAGATGCATTATAATGCGCATTCAGTCCCCCCACTATTTCCCAGGCATTGGCCTGGAGGGATCCGTACACATTCGGGTTAACGATGACCCGGTCATTGAGTTTAAAACTTCCATTCAGGAAACCCGTGTACCGGACTGGAACGCGGTTATTGACACCTGATTCTTCATTAAAGAATGATTCCTTGGGCCGATTCACATGCATGGCAGAAAAACCGGCATTGAGATAAATATCATTTGTGGGAAAATAGGCATAGTTCATCCCCACCTGCATATCGAGGTAGTTGATATTATTCCGATCCAGTTTAGGTGCGGTAGTGGTCTGGTGAACATCGAAAAACTTTCCGTTCCACTGACTGGGAAAAGTAAGATTGGATGTATTGATTTGTTTATTGGCCCAGCCCACATTAAAACCAAGGCTCACCAGGCTTCCGGCATTGATCATCTGGTGATAGGCCACTGAACCATACACTTTGGTAGAAGTAAGTACACTGGTACCAGCCACATCCCGAAGAATCACTCCACCGATACCCAGCCAGCCGGTATTATCCTGGTTCTGCATGGTTTGCCAGTCGCCAAAAGCACTCATGGTTTTATAGGGGAAGGCCGTAACGGAAGCCCACTGATTCCGGTAATTCACCCCCAGGCGGTAATCACCATCCGGTATAAAACCAGTATTGGCGGGATTGGTAAGCAGGGGGGAATTGAAGAACTGTGAAAAATGAAGATCCTGTGCCCTGAGGCTGAACCCCATGGACATCATGCTACAAATAATCAGTATGCTCCGCTTCTTCATCTTGACCTCCTTATCTTATTAACGTTAAATCACCGCGTTTGGTTGTTTTGGTACCATCCGTAAATTCCACGTTCAGGGTATAAACATATACATCCATGGGTTGTACCACAGCTTTCAGTTTACCATCCCAACCCTGGAAACGGTTATTGGTCTCAAATACTTTTTGTCCCCAGCGGTTCCAGATGGTGAAACTCATTTTCCCGATGCCAAATCCGCGCACAAAAACCTTATTGTTTTCATCATTACTGAGTGGGGTAAAGGCATTGGGTACATCTACCAGGGGATCAATCAGGGCCCGTACCGGCAGACAAATGGTACTGTCGCAGCCAACAATATTATAGGCAGTTAAACATGCATTATAAGTACCTGTGGCGTTATATTGATGCGTAACATTTGATCTCGAATTGGTGAGCAGACTGTCTCCATCTCCAAAAACCCATTTAAACCTGACTGCATCAATCGAAGACAGATTGGTAAATACAGTGGGTGTATTCACAACCGGTGGATCCGGTGCTGCTGTGAAAGATGGAATCGGATCCTGGTATACCGTGATGGTGAAAGTGGTGTCGTGGGTAAGGTTACAGGTTCCCGGGTTATTGGCTGTTAACCGGATTGTATAGGTGCCGGGATTCTGGTACAGGTGTACCGGATTTTCAAGGGCAGATGTATTATCAGGTGAACCCGGATCACCAAAATCCCAAAGCCATCCGACTGCATTTTCAGATGCACTGCGAATTTGTGCATTATACGGAGCACAACCTGTTGCCGGTGTATTGATAATGGCTTTTACATTTTCAGCGATACTGATGATAAAAGTGCTGTCATCCGGATTATTACAATAGGTGGTATCCTTCAATATCAGTTTGGCGGAATAACTGCCGGTTCCGGGATAGGTATGTGTAACTGCATTACCGGGTCCGATCAATGCCGGTACCAACGGGCTGCCATCACCAAAATCCCACACAAAAGAAGTATCCTGGAATGGGAAGGCGGGGTTACTAACTGTTGAATTATTGATAAACTGGTAATTCAATTTGGGACAGCCAGGGCCAAACGGTGCCCAGGATGGCAGGAGGGTTGCACGGATATTGCCCACCCTGATCTGCATAAAAGAAGTATCCCGGATATTACAGGAACCCGGATCAATCGCAACCAGCATAGCGGTATAAGTCCCAATGGTATTATAGGTAAAACTCGCTGCGGGGTTAGGGGTAACCAGGTCGGGAGGGTTACCCGGAACATAATTAAAATGCCATTCATAACTCAGTGCATTCCCGATGGAGTCCACAAAATTCATGGTCAGGGGTACACATCCGGATACATTGCTGCCACCCAGTGCGGATCTTACTTCACCATCAACACCGGCCAGTTCCAGATCAAATTTCAGCATACCCAGGTTACAACCTGCCCCGCTGGCATTATTTGTTTCCGCCCAGGCACCTGCTGTTACATCATACCTGGGTCGTGTTCCGCTGGGATCAAGATTACAATTGGCACAGATGGCCTGGTAGATGATGCCGTTCCGGTCGAAGCGACTGGTACCACCATCCACATGGTCGCAACCCGCACCTGGCCGGTTGACCTCACCAAAAAAGCTACCAAAGAGTTGTTGGGATGCATCTCTTTTCAATACAAAAAAGTAAAAATCTTTTCCATCGGTATTCGACTTGATGGCATTTCCTGTTACCGGTAAGCCACTGGTTCCGGCACTATTAAAAAGATTATTGGTTCCATAAAAACCTCCCCAGCCGGAGACGTACACATTTTCACAACGATCCACCAGAAAAGCGGTGATGGAAATATTGGGGGTATTGGAACCGGTACCAAACATGGTGGAGTAAACAAAGCGGGAAAGATCTTTCTCAAGCTTTGCAATGAATTGTTTTCCTCCTGCATCTGTATAAATGGAAGGAGACCCCGGAAGATTATTTACCACCGGCCAGGAACCTGTGGTTTGCCCCGTGATATAGGGAAATCCTTTACTGTCAAATTGCACACCAAATACCTGATCGGTTCCATTGGTACCAATAAAGGCGGTTCTGACAGCTGTATTCCCATTTGGGGTTACTTCTGAAATAAATCCATCAATACCGCCATGATTAGCGGGCCCAACCGTGCCGGCTTCATTGCCGGGAAAATCATTTGCCGAACTTTCTGTACCGCCGGCTACAAAAATATTTCCATTCGGCCCCATGGCGAGAACATAGGCCGCATCATTGGCGTTTCCACCCAGGTAACTGGAAAAAATCAGCGCACTCAGGTCTGGCGTAAATTTAATAAGCACTCCATCCTGATTGCCAGACTTTGCCGGTTGAAAAACACCAGCTGTAGTAGGGAAATTATCTGCGGGAGTATTTGAACTCGTGGATTGGGTACAGGAAGCGACTAAAATATTTCCGGATGCATCCAGGATTACTTCACTTCTTCCATCATCTCCATAATTCTGCTGAAGGGAAATCTTGCTTCGGGTGGTCTGGATATTCACTCCATCAAGTCCGGTACCTCCGATTCTTTTGGAAGCAAGCAGGGTACCGGTCGGGCTCAGTCTTGTTACCACGATATCATAGCTGCCACAGGTTCCGAATCGTCCCCCGGTGAGCGGATAGGCACCTGCCCCGGTGATCGGTGAGTTGGTTCTTCCGGCAAGTACCAGGTTCCCGACATTGTCCACAATCAGACTATGCGGCTGTTCATTTCCGGATCCGCCAACATAAGTTGCATATAAACGGGCGCTTCCGTTACCGGAAAGCCGGATGATTCCAATATCAAAGTCGCCACCCTGAAAATTAGTTTGAAAGGCTCCGGGAGAGGTAGGAAAGCCCGGATCATGTACAATACCACCTCCATAAAAACTCCCATCAGGACCATAAGTAGCTGTAAAACCCCAGTTATCAGCTGAACTTCCTGAAAAGGAACAAAAGACCACCTGTGGATCAATCACCAGTGTGCTGTTACGGTTATAATCCTTTACATCAAACCGAACGATATTATCCTTTACAGTATAGCGGCAACTGATTTCATTTCTTCCGGTCTCTCCGGCCTGGTAAGTATAGGGATCCGATTCGCGCAAATCACCCACTGAGGTGGTGATAGAGAGTTCTTTGTTTTTAACCTGGATTTTATTCACTCCATTATAGCGAAGTGCAATTTTGGAAACATCCCCACCCGGTTTGACCAGGATATCGTATTTGAGAAAGCCATTATCCGTATAATAACGAACATCCACATTGGGATAGACTTCTTTTATGGTGATGGCCTGATAAATGGCACATCCGCCTGCCCATTTGGAAGGGTCAGTGCCGGAAAAATAGTTATTATGTGTGGCGATCTTTTTTTCCGGTACCTGTTTTGAATTCGGGGAAGCGCCTACAAAGTCAATATCAAAAGCATGGGTTCGCACCATATATCTTTCCGGAGGTAAGCCCTCCACACGATCATGAAGGAGCTTCATTACATTGGAAAAATCGGAAGGGTTATACTGGACCATGGTGACCCCATTGTCGCGGATATATAATTGTCCGTTACTGACTGTGGCTTTATAACGGATTTTTTCCTCCCACTGGCCTTTGTTCTCTATAAATTCGATATTCCCCTGTGCAAATGTCACGGTGCAAAAAAGCAGGGTAATGGCAAAAATGGATAGTTGTTTCAGGGCGGTATTCTTTGATGTATTAAAATAACCAAATTTCATCAGATATGGATTGAAAACTTCTGTTAACAATATCCGGACTTTGTAATCCGATTGTAAAAAAATCACAGAATCAGCTTCCCGGGACTTTTCTACGAAATCTTACTCCACAAAACCCCTCCTTTTTGCTGGCGCAGAAAGCTTTTAAGGGGCAAATTCTCTGCCGAATTCAGTTCCGGGTCATTTTCGATCAGTCCTGAGGCCATTTTTCCTGCGATTTCCAGAATGGCCCGGTCTTGGACAAGATGAGCCAGCTTAAAGTTTAACGCCCCGCTCTGTCTGGTACCCTCTATTTCTCCCGGTCCTCTTAATTCCAGATCTTTTTCTGCAATCTCAAATCCATTTCCGGTAGCCGTCATTACCCTGATGCGTTCCCGGGCATCATTACCCAATTTGGAGCCTGTAATCAGGATACAAAAACTTTTGTCTGCTCCCCTTCCTACCCGGCCCCGGAGCTGGTGTAATTGAGAGAGACCGAATTTTTCAGCATTCTCTATCACCATTACGGAGGCATTGGGCACATCCACTCCCACTTCGATCACTGTGGTTGAAACCATGATTTGTGTATCTCTCTTAACAAAGCGCTGCATATTTTGTTCTTTCTGATCGGCCGGTTGGCGGCCGTGAACCATACTGATCCAGTATTTGGGTTCAGGGAAATAGGCTTTTACGTTTTCGTAACCTTTCATCAGGTTCTCGTAATCGAGTTTATCACTTTCTTCTATCAGGGGGAAAATGATATAGGCCTGCCGGCCCTTGTCTATTTCCGATCGAAGGAAATCCATCACTTTACTTCGCTGTGATTCTAAACGGTGAACAGTGGTAATGGGTTGCCGTCCGGGTGGCAACTCATCAATCACACTATAATCCAGATCTCCGTAAGCGGTCATGGCCAGTGTTCTGGGAATTGGTGTGGCCGTCATCACGAGTACATGGGGAGGAATGGCTGCCTTCTGCCAGAGTTTGGCTCTTTGTGCCACTCCAAAACGATGCTGTTCATCAATAATCACGAGCCCGAGCTGTTTGAACTGTACCATGTCTTCAATTACGGCATGGGTGCCGATCAGGATTTGGCAACTACCCTCTTCCAGCTCTTTTAATAATTTTTTCCGTTCGGCTGCTTTGCTCGAGCCGGTCAGCAGGCGAACATTGACTCCCATTTTTTCCAGTAGGCGACTGATTCCGGCAAAATGCTGCCGGGCCAGGATTTCTGTGGGGGCCATCAGGCAGGACTGACAATCATTATCGGCGGCCAGCAACATGAGGAGCAGGGCTACAATGGTTTTACCACTGCCGACATCTCCCTGTAGCAGCCTGTTCATTTGTTTGCCACGGGCGGTATCATTCCTGATTTCGCGGATCACTCTTTTCTGGGCATTGGTGAGTTCAAAGGGCAGGTGATTTTTATAAAACTCATTGAAGAGATTTCCTACTTTATCAAAAACCACTCCTTTGGAATGCCGGTGTCTGCCGGAACGCAGTAAACCCATCCGCATCTGCGCCATAAAAAATTCTTCAAACTTGAGTCTTTTGGTGGCGGCTTCAAATTCTACAAGTGATTGGGGAAAATGAATCTGACGAATGGCCTGGTAACGGCCGATCAGGTTGAGTTGCTGCAGCAGGGGCGCGGGAATATTTTCCGGAATATCCTGCTCCCGTAACATGCCAAACAATACCTGGGTTAGTTTACCGATTTGCCGGCCTCCGAGTCCGCGTGATTTTAATTTCTCCGTGGTTGAATAAACCGGTTCCAGAAAATTTTTTCAATGGGTTGATCGGGCCGGATTAATTCAAATTCCGGATGTACCATTTGGGCTTGTCCGTTATAAAAACTCAGGCGGCCATAGACCAGGTAGGAATTCCCGGGCTCCAGCATTTTTTGAACCCAGCTCAGTCCCTGGAACCAGGTCAGTTCGATTTCGCCGGTCCGGTCTTTGAGTTCTGCCACCAACCTTTTACCTGCTTTTTGTCCAACAATATCTTTATGCAACAGCACTCCCGCCAGCTGGGCATATTCCATATCGGGTGTGAGATCACTGATGGAATTCAGTTTGGTGCGATCAATATGCCGGAAAGGAAAATGGGTGAGCAGATCACCGAAGGTAAAAATGCTGAGTTCCTTCCTGAACAGGTCGGCTTTTGGGGTCCTACTCCCTTGAGATATTCGATGGGGCTGGCTAATATGGGGGAGAGATTGCTGATTTGAAGCGTTTGTTACAAAAATACGGGTGGGAAACTTAGTTCGTAGAAAGCGTAAGAAAATGATCAATATTCCTGCGATAGCTATCGGGAGAGCATTTCTTCCTTATTGTAGAATAATGTTCAATAATCAATGTTCAATTTTCAATGCTCAAGTGCGAATAAGAAGCGTTTGTTGCAGCCCTGGCCTATGCAGTTTCGGGCAAGCATATTATAAATAGATGCTGGCAACATTGCTGATTCCTACGGCTGATAACTTGAAAATTGAACATTGAAAATTGATAGTTGAGCATTGAGCATTTCCTTAATACTGAAGAAAATGTTCAATATTCTCCCGATAGCTATCGGGAGCTCAATGTTCAATGCTCATTTACTAGTAAGGAGCGTTTCCGGCTTCCGGACTTCCCGACTTTCGGACTTCTCCCAACCATGTGAAAAATACGGTCCCTCCCCTGAAATTATGCTGAATTCAGGTGGGGACTTCTGCGATTCCTAAGGGGAAATCCGGGTTCAAAGCCCTCATTTTCCAAAAGCCCTTGTGCCTTTTACGAAGCCGGCTTAATTTAGGTGTCAAATCCAAATACCTCACCAACCAGGGTATCATGAAAAGCCACCTCTATCTGTTGCAGCTTGACCTGTCACAGCTGCCTTTTAAATTTGCGCTGCTTAGCTTTATCAGTGCCTTTGTGGTTACATTGATTTGTATTCCCCCTATCATTCACCTGATCAACCGTTTCCGGTTGTACGATGTACCGAATGCAAGAAAACTGCACAGTGCTCCGATTCCAACCATGGGTGGTATTGCCATTATGGCCGGTATGATGATGAGTCTGTTTTTGTGGTTCCCATTCAGCAATGAACTGGCCTTAGTTGCTTTCTTTTTTTCCGTAGCGGTTTTGTTTGGATTAGGAATTCTGGATGACCTGAAAGATCTGTCAGCAAGATATAAATTCATCATCCAGGCAGGATTAGCAGCGCTGATTGCACTGAGTGGTATCCGTATTACATCCTTTGAAGGATTGCTGGGGATTGGTGAACTTCCTTTAGCGGCCCAGTATAGTTTTACCATCATTGCGATTGTGGGTATTACGAATGCATTTAATCTGATTGATGGTATTGACGGACTGGCCGGCGGGATCGGTTTCATGAGTCTGATGACTCTGGGATTCTTTCTCACGCTTAGCGGAGATGCCAATACGGCCCTGATTGCATTTGCACTGGCGGGAGGCATCCTGGCTTTTCTTTATTTCAATTTTAATCCTGCTAAAATATTCATGGGAGATACCGGTTCGCTGCTGCTGGGATTTGTAACGGCTGTATTATGTGTCCGCCTGCTTCAGGTAAATCAACTGGTGGAAGGACAGGCATTGCCGAATGCACCGGTATTTGTGCTGGGTATTGTATTGATTCCTGTCTTTGATACCCTGCGGGTCTTTGCTACAAGAATGTGGAAGGGAAATTCGCCATTTGTGGCAGACAGAACACATATTCATCACCTGCTTACCAATCAGGGATTCAGTCATGGTTTTGCGGCCAAACTCATTTGCTTCTTCCACGGTTTTGTGCTCATGGAAGTGTACTGGCTACGTTCAGTAAGACAGGAATGGGTATTGCTCATTTTGTTTTTGTTCATGTTATTGTCAACCCTGCTGCTTAAAAAAATGGGAAGCATTTTAAAAAGAACCGGTTCTTCTTTTGCTGTTCAGCCACAGCAGGTCATTCATGAGTAAATAACAGTATTCGCCCAGGGAACAATTTTAGTTGCCACAGTTTTTACAAAATCTGTAATCTCATCTCCCACTTTAAAGTGAAAGTAGATGGCTGCCACGGCCACAACCGCTGCTGCTTTTGCTGCGTAAATCATCATCTTTTTCATAACATCTGGTTTAAAGTTGAATATCAATTTGACGATTCAAAGATGCATTGGTTACAAAGCGAAGGCAAGCCAACATTGTATGAAACAGCTGCTTTCAGGGATCAATCGTAGAATCAATAAACTATTAACATTCATTAACTTAAACGCTAAAAAAGGGCTTAACAACTGACTCATTTCAGTGATAATTTCCCGCACAGTTCATACGATAGAATACACAGCCCAATCGCTTCGGATACAGTTCATACAGCCCTGTCCTCAATTTGTTCCATCATTGGTTAAATTTGAGAATTGAATTAATTGCTTTGAAGAAAATTCACCTCTTTTGGCTGCTGCTGATCCTTTACTGGCTTTGTCCGGGCTTATCAGCACAGCCCGTTAAAAAATTTTATTTCACCCACTACACTGCTGAGGCGGGACTGCTCTCCACGGAAGTCAATACAGTAACGCAGGATATGAATGGATATATCTGGGTTGGAACCGTGGATGGTTTACAGCGGTTTGATGGCACCCGGTTTCAGACCTTTCAGCACAACCCCGCAGATCCATACAGCTTACCCAATAACAATGTGGTCTTTCTGCTGATGGATGATCAAAACAGGTTATGGATGCTGACTGCCAAAGGAAATATTGGTTATTTTAATACCCAGACCCTTCGTTATACAGCAGTCAGGGTCATCACAAAAACAAAAAATATTGAAGGGGCAGCTATAAAGCGACTGATTAAAGATGAGTCGGGACATATTTTTCTTTTATTGGGCGGACTGGAAGTAGTCACCTGGGATGAAAAAAGCAATGAATTTTCATGGAAGAATAATTTTTTTGAAACCACCCCGGGAACCGGGGTATCTGATTTTGCCCATCAGCCCGGCACACCCTATTACTGGATTGCCGGAGGAAAAGGAGTAGGCATATATAACAGCCAGACCAAAATATTGAGTTACCCGGGTAATAACCGGGAAAAAATTCCCGCAGTAGACCTGATGTCAACGATCAGCGTTCCCTATCATCTGCATTTTGATAAAAAGGGAAGGGTCTGGTTTCAAAGCTGGATTACCGGATTACCAAAAGCCTATCGCTTCCGGCTGAATGACCCTAAACCGGTATTGGAGGATTTTGAATTTATTTCACTGGTAAAATCCTACTATGAAACCTATCGTTTTTTTGAACAAAAAGATGGTAGTATCTGGATAGGCGGACTCAATTTGTTTGCAAGATTTGTGGAAGAAGAAAACCGTTTTCAACTGGTATATAACGGATACCTGAATGAACGCAGCATCAGTTATGAAAGGCTGTCTGCCATTTTTGAAGACCGGGAGAAAAACTTATGGGTGGGTACGGATAATAACGGATTGTACCGGTTCAATCCATCAGAACAATATTTTACCAATGTGGCGCATACAGACCGGGAGAATAACCGACCGGGCAGAGGAACGGTTATGTCATTTATTTCACTTAAAAATGGAGGGATACTGGCAGGCACCTGGAGTGACGGTTTATATCAATACGACCGTAACCTGAACCTATTGCCACTTCGCTTTAAAGGAATACCGGAAATAAAAAGTCCAACTGTCTGGACTATGTATGCATCCGCTGACAGCAATACGATCTGGATGGGTGCCCAACCCGGTATCATCGAATTAAATCAGGCAACCGCTACGGCTAAATCATATAACCCCTCTCAACTGGAAAACAGAACGGTGCGGCAGGTAGTGGAAGACCGTGATGGTAATCTCTGGCTGGGTATGCAGAATTTTGGTTTATTCAAATGGGCAGCAGCTGATAAAAAAGCGGGTGATATTAAAAAAATTTCCCGCTTTGAAGGATTCCCTCTTTCAATGGTCATTAAAATTACGGTTGACAGTAAAGGACTGGTATGGGTGGCATCCGACTGGAAAGGTTTGTATGTGATTGATCCCCGGCTGAACAAAGTTATCTATCAATTTAGTGACAGTGCCAGCGGAGGCTTTCGCTTACCTGAGATCAATACTTATTCCGTTCTGGAATACAATGACAGCCTGATGGCCATCGCCACCACCCGGAGTCTGCTGCTGTTTAACCGTTATACCCATCATACCACGCAAATTGGTCGCGCTGGTTTCATGAGGGGTAATGTGGTATCAATGGAAAAAGATAACCGTGGTTATATCTGGATTGCTACCACCAGCGGACTGAACCGGGTGAATGTAAAAACCAGGGCCTTTGTGGGATTTAACCGGAATGACGGTATCGATAATGATCATTTCAGCTTTGCCGCCTCCACCCGTTTGCCGGATGGCAGGCTGCTTTTCGGAAGCAGTACTGAATTCATCAGTTTCTGGCCGGATTCAATGAATATTAACCAAACTCCTCCCCTTCCAAGGATAACTGAATTCAGGGTGCAGAACCGATCTCTTTTGGTAGACTCCCTGCTGCAACTGGACCGGGTTGAATTGCGTTATGGAAGCAATTCTATTGAAATCGGTTTCTCCCCCCTTGTGTTCAGCAGTGCATTTAATATTCTTTACAAAATGGAAGGGATTGATCCCGAATGGCGGATTGCCGACAAGAGCAATAAGGCCATCTATTCTTATCTCCCTTCCGGTAAATATCATTTCCAGATGAAAACACTGGATGGTGAAGGGCATATCAGTGAGGTGGTCAGTACATTAACTATCCGGATCATTCCGCCATTCTGGAAAAGCTGGTGGTTCTTCTGCGGTCTGGCGGTAATTATCGGATTACTCTTTTTCTGGTTCGACCGGGAAAGGATCCGGAGAAAAGAGGCCATCCTGAAAATGCGGAATAATATTGCCGACAACCTGCATCATGAAGTGAATGCAGCATTGAATAATATTAATATCCTGAGTGAAATGGCCCGGCTCAAGGCAGAAAAAGATCCTGAAAAATCAAAAGAATATATCGAACAGATTCATAACAAGAGTCACAATATGATCATTGCCATGGATGATATGCTCTGGAGCCTGGATCCGGGAAATGACAGCATGGAAAAAACAACCGACCGGATGCGGGAATATATAGATGCTTTGAAAAACCGGTATGGGGTCAATATCGATATCGCCGTGGATCATAAAGTGGAAACTCTTCCCCTGAATATGAAAATGCGGCATGATGCCTTTCTTGTTTTCAAAGAAGGATTAAAAAACCTGGTGACCCTTGGGGCTGAAAACCTGCATGTGTATATAAAATCAGACCGGAGCGATCTGCTCTTTATCACCCTTTTCGACAGCGAGCATTGTGATATGCAGCAATTGAACAACCTCCTGCATCGCCAGGACCTGGAAAGAAGACTGAATATGATACAGGCCAGTATAGAAGTGGATTTACATAAGAGCCATTCAGCAATTACGATGCGGGTGCCGGTGAGCTAGTCCGAAAGTCGGAAAGTCCGGAAGTCAGAAAGAATGTTTCACTGATATGTAAGGTGCTGCGCCTAATAGAAACGGAACTGGTGAAAAAGTCGGAAAGTCTTTCTTCCCGACTTTCGGTCTATCGGACTTCCGGACTTCCCTCTACTTCCCCATCCACTTCTTAAAATCACTCACTTTTTCCCTGCTCACCAGTGCTTCTTTATCTACAGCTGGTTTTAATTGCAGGATCAGGCGGTTGCCGAAATAGTCTTCGATTTTATCAATGCTGTTGACCGAGACATAAAAAGAGCGGCTGATGCGGAAATAATCATCGGGGTTGAGCATGTCTTCCAGTTCATCCATGGTATAATCCACCACGAATTTTCGGTTATCGCTTGTTTTGAAAAAGTTCAGCCTTCCATCGCTGTAGAAATAGGCGATATCCTCCACTTCAATACTCACCAGCTTTTGGGCATGTTTTACCAGGAAGCGTTTTCTGAATTCACGGGGTTGTAGTTTTTGCTGCAGTTCCTTAACCAGACTGTCCAGCGAAAGTTCTGATTTATTGTTTCCTTTCAGTTTATGGTATTTTTCAAGGGCAGCCTGCAGTTCGTCCTGCTGCACAGGTTTGAGCAGGTAGTCCACACTGTTCACCTTGAATGCTTTTAAAGCAAACTCATCATAGGAGGTGGTGAAGATCACCGGGCTTTTGACTTCTGTGAGTTTGAATATTTCGAAACTCTGACCATCGGCGAGTTCAATATCCATCAGCACCAGGTCCGGTGCCGGGTTCGACTGTAACCAGTTAACAGTTTCCTGAATGCTGTCAGTAACCCCTGCCACTTCAATGGTATCATCCACAGCGGAAAGGGTTTTCTGGAGTTTCTTTACTGCCAGTTCTTCGTCTTCTACAATCAGTACTTTCATATCGGTGTGTTTAAGTATTCATCAACCGGCCGGCGGTTAAAAGCTGACGGCCTTCTATTCCATTGTTCCAGATCAGGGGAAGCACCACGGTAAAATTATTTTTATCCTCCAATACCTGGAAGCCGGGTTGTTTGAGTAATGCATATTTGGCCCTGATATTGTCCAGCCCTACGTTATTACTCGGTGCTTTTACAGTTCGCCGCTGCAGGTTATTATTAACCACCAGTTTATTGCCGGCCGTGGTAAATATATCAATCACCAGCGGTTTGTTTTTCGACAATACATTATGCTTGACCACATTTTCCACCAGTAATTGAAGAGAGAGGGAAGGGAGCAGGTACTGGTCATAGCGTTTATCAATTTCGGTATTGATCTGAACGGCTTCTCCATGCCTTGTTTGTAATAACTGGTAATAGGATTCAATAAACCTGATTTCATTTTGTACGGTGGTCAGGCCATCCTCGTTATTCCGGAGCAGGTAGCGGTACACTTTGCTTAATTCATCCAGAAATTTCTCGGCCCTTACCCGGTCTTCTGTGATCAGGGAAGAAAGTGTATTGAAACAGTTGAACAAAAAATGCGGGTTCACCTGTCCTTTCAGGGTATCAAATTCCTGTTTTTCGGATAATTGCCGGAGGGATTCTTTTTCCTGAACAGATTCCTTGTATTTTGTCAGCATATAATCCATTTCATACAGGGTTTCAAAAATCAGGTTTACACACCAGCCCAGGATCAATCCCATCCACATATCCCTTTCTGACCAGTGATAGCCGAAAATGCTGAAGCGATCATACACAAAAAGGATCAGTAATATACTGGGTGGCATGATAATCACCACGACCAGTGTCTTGAGCAGGATCCTTTGCATGCTTTGATTCAGATCCGGGTATTTTTTTTCCACCAGATTATCATAGGATATATGGGAATACCAGGACAAAGCACCAATCAAAAAAATCAGCGGGTATGAAAAGACCCAGATGCGCCAATCTTCCCATAATCTTTCTTTGAAAAGAATATGGTGCACGCCCAGGTCAATCAGTGGCATACTGAAGAGAAAGGAAAAAGTCTGTAAGCGGGGTGGTTTGAAGAATCTCATACGGCTACCTCCTCTTTTTTATCCAATAACGGAAGGAAGCAGCAGCATTCTGTGTCTTTTTCTTCAAAGCTAACCGGAGGCTGATTCAGCAGGGCATATTTCCGGATCAGGTTATCCAGTTCTTTGTCCACGCCTTCAATCAGGCTCTGGGTACGTATCTGTTTATTATACCGCACGGTGATTTTCTGATCATCGCAGGAGCAGATCTCAAGCATCAGGGGACTATTGCGGCTGATGGTACTCTTGGTAAAGGCATTCTCTACCAACACCTGCAGGGAAAGAGCGGGCAGGAGTTTTTCGCGGTCTTTCTCCTCTACCAGGATCTGTGTATGGATTGCATCCCCGAACCTGGCTTTGAGCAGGTAAAGATAGGATTGAATAAATTTCAGTTCGGTGTCCAGTGTGACCAGCTGTTCATCATCGCTTCGCAACATATAGCGGTACACACGGGTCATTTCATTCAGGAATTTTTCTGCTTCCTGTTCATTCTCTGTAATCAGGCTCGAAAGCGTATTCAGACTATTGAATAAAAAATGCGGGTTCACCTGGCTTTTCAATCCCTGGAGCTGGCTTTGCCGGAAGGTTTTCTTCAACTGTTCTGTTTCCTGCATATTCTGTTTCCAGCTTTCAAAGCGGGCAATGCCTTCCATCAGCAGGGTGATGAACACATTGATGATGCTCATCCCGATATAGGCCCAGATGAATCCGGGTTCATTAAAAGAATAATGCAGGAAGGGGAAATTTTCGTAGCCCCGGAAGAGCGCAAAAAAGAAAAGTCCGGTCAGCAGAACAAAGGAAAAGATCATCAGGGTCAGCCGGATACTCAGCTGGCCGGGGGCCGGGAATCTTTTTTTCATCATCACAGCCACCCATCCGCAGATCACGAAGTCCACACAAAAAACTGCAGCGGTGACAACAGTGGCGAACAAAAATTTTGTCCAGTCTGTAAAATAGCTGCCCCCAAAGATCACCGCATTGATGATCAGGGTAACCGGGATAATCAGGATCGCAAGTACCCCGTAATCCCTGGACGTGTATCGTGGCAGCTTTAATGTCATAACCTTAACTAATTTAACATCTTTTCGCCATTTGACCCTGTGATCCCTAAACGGAATGGAGGGTCAGCTGGATGAACCGTTAAAAAGCGGGTACGGATTGTTTTTAACCCCGGGTGAACTTATTTCAATTCTTTCCAGCCCTTTGGCGCGGGTACTACATTTTTTACCGGCTTGGTGGATTTCAGATAGGCAAAAATGGCTTTGATATCCTCATCTGAAAAATTGCGGTACACAAACCAGGGCATGGGTGGTAATAAATCCCGGTTGCCTTCCAGTCCTTTGGATTTTCCTTCCCGGATCGCTTTAATGAATTGTTCTTCTTTCCAGTTTCCGATACCCGTTGCATCGGATGTAATATTGGCGGCAAAAGAAATGCCCCATGGTCCGAGTGTGGATGTAAAATCAGACCCAAACATAGACCAGCCATTCTTTACTGAATTGGTGTCCACTTTCTGCAAGGGTCGTTCGGAGGGATAACCGGAGAAGCGAAGATCTGGAATGACTTCCGGACCATTAGGCCCCATTTTTTTGGGAGAATGGCAATCGTCGCAACCAACGGCGTTAACAAGATAAGATCCTCTCTGAACCAGTTCTTCCTGTGACAAAGGCTTTTGTTCTTTTTCATTGGCAGCGCTGCTGTTGCAGGCGATAATTGTTCCCGCGGCAACGATAAAGGCCAGCCCGATGATGATGAATTTGTTTTGCATGATTGATAAGGTTTTGTGTTTTAGCCGCCGAAGCTTTAGCTATGGCGGGTTTGTAAATAATGCTGACTCAAAGATGCAGTGGGGAAATTGGGGAGGAAAGAGAGTTGGTAATGAATTGGGAGATTGGGAGGATGAATTGGATGCAGGCCCTGCGGGCTGGGGAGAGAGATTCACCGCAGAGAACGAGAGAGCGCTGAGTTTACGCAGAGTGGTTTAAACGGATTTATATTTTTGCTTCGCAAAAAAATATATTTAACCGCGAAGACGCACAGGACGCGAAGGATACGCGAAGAGGGATTTAAGAGGATTTTCTTTGCGCCCTTTGCGGGTGATACTTTTACAGATTTTGATTTTGCTTCGCAAAAAAGATAGATGGGAACGCAGATGACGCTGATTGAGCGGATTTAAACGGATTTATATTTTTGCTTCGCAAAAAATTAGAGAGACTTAACCGCGAAGTCGCAAAGGCGCGAGGAGAAAGGCTTTGTGTTCCTGGTGCCTTTGTGGGAAAAAAATATTCGGATAATACTACTATGTGAGTATGGCGATTTATACTTTGCGCGCTTTGCGTGTATTTTCTTTGCGTGCTTTGCGTGAAATAAAAAACCCTGCCTTCATCGACAGGGCCTTAATTACCAGGAAATCATAGATTCATTTTTTCTTCCCAAATCTCATCAATAGTCCTGCCTGCACAAAACGACTGAAATCATTATCTGTATCGAATAAAGTCATGTCAGTAAATCCTGCCTGGTAACGGATATAAAATGCCAGTTTTTGTTTGAGTTCAATCCCTGCTCCGGCATTCAATCCAAATTGTACTTCGGCCAGGTTTCTTTTTACATCATTCTTTTTCCCTCCGGCTTCCTGGTCTTTGGCAGCACTGGTAAATGACCATTGCGGACCGGCTTCCAGATAAAAAGATTTTGCAGGATAGTACTGAACCATCAGCGGAACAGAAAAAAAACTGATCGCCAGGGAGTTTTCATTGACTACTTCATTTTCTACAATGGTATAGCCCTGCACAAGCCGCTGAAAATTCAACTCCTGTTGTACCCTGATTTTATTTTTGCCGCCCCATTGAATTGCAAGACCTGCATGACCGGAAGCTTTCTTCCCATCACTGTAACCGCTGAGGCCGCCATAATTTAATCCGGCTTTGGCGGCAAGCCGGGGTTGTGCAAGGATGGATGTGGAGAACAGGCAGCAGACTGCCAATAAGAACAGTGTAAAATTTTTCATATAAATTGGTTTCCTGTATAGCGGCAAACCCAATGCCATTGGTCATTTCAAACTATCAATTCCCGGAGTATTCGTGAAAATAAAAGAGCCGTTCGTAAAAACCGGAAGGGAAGCCGCAGTAAAAAATACGATCATACAAGGTTTATTGCCCATGATAAAATCCGGAGTATTTACTGCACGATCGGCACCAGTAAACCAAAGTCCCGCTTTTTGATGATATAATCCGCCACCGCATCCACCATATGGCTGGATGAGCAGAAAGAAATGCCAATCCCTGCTTTCCGGATACAGCAAATATCGTTTTCTCCATCTCCCACCACCAGCGTGTTTTTCAAATCCACTTCATATTTCCCGCAAATACTAATCAGGGCATTTAATTTACAATAGTCATGTTTGCACTGGCTTTTATCATCCTGCAGAAAAAAAGAAGGAATCTTCACTTCACCGGTGGCCACACTTTTAGAAAACTCCAATTCATTGGAAATGGTAAAATCAAACCCGAGTTTATTTTTCAGATGGTTAGTGATGCAATCATAACTGTCACTGATGATCCCGGTAATATATCCTTGTTCTTTCAGTTCACTAAGGAGTTCCGGTAAATGGGGTGTAACCGGTATGGTATCCGCAACAGCCAGAATATCTCCTATATTTTCCCTTTTAATAATCGGGCGATAAGTTTGGTACAAAGAAAGGGATTACTGTTATTGGTGATAATATTGACGAGCTCATCCTTAAAGCCAAATGTTTCTGCTGCGGTATGAATAAAACTTTTTTCCAAAATGGTATTATCCATATCAAAGACAGCAATTTTCTTCAGCGACATTAATCCTTCTCTGATCGCAAATTCCATTTGTTCCCGGATCACCTGTATATTTTCATAGGTCTCCAGGTTGGGTGTTTCCATTGCCTTTGATTTCCGGATAATGGTACGGGCTACCTCCCGGCTCATTCTTCCCAGTTGTTCCAGGGCCTGCATCCGGTTTTCGATATTCCCGATATTCACTTCGGTAATCCTGGCACCCAGCTGATGCATATCCATCAGGATACCTATATCCACTCCATATCCTTCTTCAAATTCACACTGAGCCAGCAGGGATTTTTTTCCGGCGATCATTCCGCTCAGCGGTTGTCTGAATTTGGGAAAATCAGGATTCAAAATAGACAACAAAGGTTTGGCTACCAGTTCCGTTACCCGGCCGGCCTGGCGGGAAAAAAAAGACTTTACAAAATCTGCTTCGCCATCAATAATTGGTGCAGACAGCAACTCAATGATATTGTCCGGATAGGTGGTAATATCTGCATCGAGAAAAACAAGTATTTCATTTTTAGCCACCAGCACTCCGTCTTTCATGGAAGCGCCCTTTCCTAATTTAGTACTGGTGATCACTGTTGCCCCTTCTTTGCGCGCTTCATCCACTGTGGCATCCATTGATTTATCATCCACCACGATAACTTCAGAAACCTGTGTTGCACGGTTTACCAGGGCTACTACCTGCCGAACAGTTTTCTCCTCGTTTAATGCCGGTATAATTACAGTAACCATATTATCGTTTTAATGCTATAAAAAGGCTGATCTAGTTAAATGTGTACTGAACGGACGAGTATATGACCATTTCCAATCGGAACCGGTTATTTCCATTCGGTGATGGGCACTTTGTAGAGATTATGCAAAGTAAAGAAACTTATAGAAGTGCGTTTAAATTATTCCACAAATTCAATTGCTGTTTGCGTACATCGTTCTTAATTTATTATCATTACTTAAATAATCTTAAAGCATGGTAGCAAAATAAATTGCAATCGTTTTGACACTAACCGAATATGAGTTACCGGAAATGACCATGTGAATGATGCCAAAAAGTTAAACCCACTTAGTCTGTATTTCTTAATTATACGAAATGCTGAGAATCAAATCTTAAGAGACGAAAACACCCAGGCTGCCATTATTTTACTGGATTTCATGTATATTGTTATATTAAAATAATAAACAACAAATACGCCCTCAAATCGACTCGCAAATTTGATACCGAAAACCCAGTAATGTTAACTTATTCTCGGGCTGAGATTCTAATTACAAAAACCAATTTCATATCCCACATCAACACTTCAACCTAAAATCAACAACAAATGAAAAAGTACATTGTAATCTTTATTCTCACGGCCGGCATTGTTTCATGTGGAGGAAAAAGAAAGCAGATGGTCTAGCTTTAGCCAGCGAAGTATGTGAATGTCGCCAAAAAGGGAAGGGATTGAAATTCTCCGATCCGGAAGCAAAAAAAATCAGGATGGAATGCTCCAAATTACAAGGGGAAAACTGGGGAAAAATTATTAAGGACAAAACCCAGGAAGATGCATTTAATAAGAAACTAAATGAATGCACTGCTGAAATGATTGACGCCATGAATACACAATAATTCCGGCAGTTTTACAACAATCAGATCTGAAAAAATTACTGAAATAACCACCTGGTTTATTAACTTCTGTTTTTAAACAGGGAGCGATGTGTCTTTCATCTAAAGTTCCAATGCTTTAATCCGGATATTCTGCTCTCCTTTTTACTTTCTTCTTCCCTTAAGTGTTAGTCAGTACATTGAGGCACCTGCCAATAACTTATTCAGATACAGATACATTACCTAATTTTTTGCTCTTCGTATGCAACATCCTTTAATCTACATCCGGTTTTCAATTTAGCTCACCCTATAGGGTGAGTATTTCCGGCTATCCATTACCTGATTTCACCGTCCCGGGTACTTGTCCTGTGCCTCCTTTTGAATGAAATTGCTGCAAATAATTTATATGTCCTTTCACTGCAATTTCATCCAGGCTTCCCGATCCATCCGATTCAAAGGCCTTTTCATTATTTTATTACTGATCAGTCAGATCCTTCCCGCACAGGAAGCCGTGTACCTGAAGAACCGCTGGACGGGAGAATATATCGGTGGTGAAGCCGGTCAGCTGGTTTTATCACCCGCTATCAAAAAATCACTCTGGTATATTGAAAGAGTGGATGATGACTTTATCCGGCTCCGGAATAAATCGGATTATTTCCTGAACGTGGAAAAAGGTTATCTCGAAGCAAGTAAGGTACCTGCCGGGTTTTTCAGTGCGCAGTGGAAATTGACTATTACCGACGGACATCAACTGATCAATAATCGCTGGACCAATGTAAGTCTGCATACCCAAAACCGAAAACTGGAAGCCGGTAAAGCTGATCCAGGTTGGTGGAGTGCACAATGGATCCTGGAAGATGCCGATGGATATACCATCAACCCAAAAAATTTCTCCCTGAATGCTTATACACAATTTACTCCTGAGGCCGGCAAGTATTACAAATTGCAGCAAATCAATACTGCAAAAGATATTATGTATATGGATGTAAATCCAAAGCGTTCTGATGAACTTGTATTTTTACCTGATTACGGCGGAGATAACGGCGGAAAAGCCTGGCGTTTTGTTCCCGTAGCTGATGGCTGGTATAAAATCACCAATCTCAAACTGGGTGGCAATAAAGTACTGGCCGTTGCCAAAAACAGCAATGGCAGTTACTATTTTGTGCTGACTGATTTTGTCATGTATCCCAATCAGCTCTGGCGACTGATCCAGTTTCCTGATCCTACGGTAAAAAAAGCAGCTACGGAATACAAACTAAATCCGGAAAGACTGGCAACACCCAATTTTACCCTTGTATCCAAACAACACGGACTGGAAGCCATTCACTCCAATGCCGAAACATTCGACAATTCAAGATTTGGCGCCTACTGGTTAAATAAATTGTCGGCCCCCTATGGCCCTTTCGACCTGATGGTACAGCCAGCTCCTGTGAATGATATTACTTCCATCCGGAATATACCGCTGAATGAAAATGAAATCCGCGAATTGGTCAATACCACTACACAACAAGCATTAAAAGCAGGTGAGGAAGCCATGCTAAAAGCAACACCTAAGGCCGTTTCACCCTATAAACTCCCATCAGGACGAATCAAGGGAGAGACCGGACTCACGACTGTTGTATCGGGCCGGGACCTGGGTTCCCTGCTCCCGGGGATACAAACGGAATACACCCAGGAACAATGGGAGGCAGCTGAATATGCCGCAGGAAAGATTCCCTGGAAATCCATAACAATACCAATTTTGAGGTGCAGATCATACTGGATTATATTGATGAAAACGGATTGCCGGTGATTAAAAGGTACCGGCCCACTCCATCAGGAAAAAAAATGTTGGTATTGCTAAGCCCGGACGTCACCTATCTCTATATTTCTGTACTCGAATCCGGCAATTCCTACCTGGTTTATCAATCAAAAAAATTCTTCCGGTCGAAGGCCATGAAGTATTTCCTGGATGGCAACAAGGACAAGGTCTGGGAAACCGTCTGGGACTGGTAATGGTTCAGAAAAGAGATAGAAGGATCGATCGGCCTTTTGCAGGAAGTCAGGCGGGAATATCCAGTTGGACCTCGTATCCTTCCTCCCTGCGGATATACAGTTTTCCACCGATTTTTTCAGCCCGCATGGTCATATTGCTGATGCCCAGTCCATCAGAATTAATTTGCGCATGTGCATCACCGTTATCTTTTACTGTCAGATGCAATCCGGCTTTATCCATGTATAAGCCGATCAGCACATGGTTGCCCTTACTGTGTTTGACGATATTGGTAATCGCTTCTTTGAAGATCAGGTAGATGGCCTGTCTTTTTTCGGGGTCAATGAATTTTTTGGTATCGACTTCCGTTACAATGAATTCATGGGTAAAATTTTTCAGGGCCAGGTTTCTTTCTGCAAATGCCCGCATCCGGTCAATCAGGTTTTCATACTTGTCCTTGCGGCTGTCCATGGCCCAAACGGTATCCCGCATATGCTCCATGGCTTCCCGGCTCATTTCACTGATTTCATTCAATGATTGTTTCTGATCACCAGTAGCAGCATAAGCCAGCATCTGACTCTGCATGGCGAGTCCGCTCAGGATGGTGCCCACATCATCGTGCAGGTCACTGCTGATTTTTGTACGGAGCTGGGCCAGTTCTTTTTGCCTTTGTAATCGCTGATTAAACTGATTCCGGATGAACCAGATGATTAGCCCCAATATTCCCAATACAATCAAAGCTATCACCCAGGGCTTTTTAAACCAGGATTGCCGCATGTGAATGGGTAGTGAATAAAGAAAGGCATTGGTATCATTTAGTGCCGTAGATACTTTCACTTCCAGCAGGTAGTTACCTGGTACCAGTCCGGAAAGGGAAATGCTGTTTTCAGGTTTGTATTCGGACCAGTTATCATTGAAACCTTTTACCCTGTAACTGTAATAAACGGCATGATTATATTCCGGAACAGAAAAACTGAATTGAAGGTTTCGCTCAAAAGGGCTTAGCTGGAGGGATTGAAGACTGTCGAGACCAATGGATTGATAATTATATTCATTCTGCCGGTTGTTATAATTGGCAATACCCACCAGTTTGACCAGTTTCACCGGTTCAGATGCACTGATAAATTGGAGGTCACCCGGCTGGAAAGAATATAATCCATTGGTGGAGCCCATGTAATAACGGCCATCGCTGGTTTTCAGACTGGAAGCACGATTGAATTCGATCCTTGAAAGGGGATGTCCTTCCATCAGGTTAAAAAAACTAAGGGTGCTGGTATTGAAATACAATAACCCACTGCTGCTGCCCAGGTAAAAATTACCTTTCTCATCCGGAACAATACTAAAGACGGCCCGGTTCTCCATGATATTATTCTGAATACCCGGATTTCGAAAAATGACTGACCGGCCGGTTGGTATATCCAGCCTTCCCAGTCCGTCTGTACATCCAAACCAAAGCTGATCCCCTACCCTTTCCAGATCGGTGATATAGCTATCTGAAGTACCGAGTTCTGTATAAAGGAATCGCTTTAACAGTTTTCCCTCTTTGGTAATGAGGGCGAGACCAAAATCATGACTGCTGACCCAGAGTTGATTTTCATTAGCATCATCTTCCATATCATTCATGTCACCATTCCTCCCTTCCTGTTTATTCTCATCCATCGGAATCTGCAGGGGATAAGTCCGGAGCCGGTTATTCTGAAGGTCATAGCAATACAAGCTCTGGCTGCTCCACTTATACAGCCAGCAGCTGTCTCCCCTGAGGTACTGGGTGCAATGACCGCTGAATAACGTGTCGAACATATAGCGGGATTGCCCGGTTGTAATATTGATCAGTACATTATTCCAGAGCAGGTGCTGATTCCAGTATTGAAGACTATAAGTGGAGACCATGTCACCCTTCCGGTATCGCTCCGTAGGCAGAGGAGCAAATGCCGCTTCGCCGGGCTTCCTGACTGATATGCCGGTGTAATAGGATGCATAGATGTGATGATCGGCTGATTCCGTGATAGCCCGGTAACTAATCGGTTTTGTTTGCTGTTCAGGTAAATTGGTAAAAACAGGATGACGAAAAAAATCAATACCTGGCATTTTCTTTTTCAGGCGATACAAATTGGCAACGGTTTGCAGGAGAAGCCCCTGCCCGCTTTGCCGGTAAATTTTTAGCATCGTTTCACTCAGGTGTCCCGGTGCTTCCACCTGTACCAGCTTTGTAAACTGGGGTGACAGATCCTGTACCGTACCATTCTTTTTATCCAGAATAAAAAGATACATGTTACTGGCAATATAGATCAGGTCATTCTCCACATAAAATGACTGCATTTTACCGGCAGCAAAAGCAGGAATCGTGGAATAGAGTTCAATCTGATCGCTGACCGGGTTCCACCAGTAAATGGCATTCTGACGGGAACCAACGAAAAAAACTGTTTCTTTATTGGTAAACATGTTTAGCAAGGCGGGGACAGGAGACGCAAAGCGTTTGATAGATTTTCCATCAAGTGATAACCGCAGTATTTCATCTCCCCGCAACATCCAGTGATGCAGGTTGCTATTATCGTAATAAAAACCTTTATCCCGGTTGAAGGGGCTTTGAAAAATGGCAACCGGTTTTACATTTTTTTCTTTTCTGTATAGTGTAGCCTGATGCTCGTTTAACGTTGACTGTACATAAAAAAGAGGGTGACCGGTCTGATGCCCAAAACGAAAAAAAACCGGTAGCCGGTCACCGGTCACAAAGCTATCGGCCAGGCTACGTTTGATGGGATCGAAAAGCAAGATCGTATTTCCATTCATCAGCCAGAACCTGCCTTGCGGATCAGTGGTAATATCACCGAAAATATTATCACCACTTCCACCCTGAATGGGAAAGGCTTTATTTCCGGTCTGATAACTGAGCTGGTATTGCCCGTCAAATACATGGATTCCTGCGGTTCCGGTCAGCCAGAGATACCCCTGCCGGTCTTCCCGGATACCGGTGAAAATACCGTTGCCGGGGTTCACGGCTTTTATTCGTTCCAGTTCAAATTCAGGGGGAATCGTTTTGTAATTGACCGTTTGTCCGGTGAGCATACCGGAAAAGAGCAGGAGGCAAAAAAGATGGAGCAGGCGGTGGTACAACGAATGGGGGTTGTTGTATTCAAATATAACAGAATATAAAGATTTAACCGCTAAGACGCGAAGGCGCAAGGATTCGCAAAGATTTTAACCGCAGAGAACAGAAGATCGCGGAGGTTTCGCAGAGCTTAACCGCCCGCAGGGTCCTATGGACGAAGACGCGAAGGCGCGAGGATTCGCAAAGATTTTCACCGCAGAGAACAGGAGAGCGCAGCGCTTTCGCAGAGAGATTTAACCGCGAGGCGCGAAGAGAGATTCATTTTAATTATGGAGCTCACAACGGGCTTACACTTTCGTCATACCGGGCCTGACCCGGTATCTTTTGAAAGTAAACAATTGTAGTATTTCGCTGACAGACCCCGGGTCGGGCCCGGGGTGACAAACAGGAAGCCTGAGGCAGGACTCCTATAAAAGTAAGCTCACTACAGGCATATCTTTTATCATACTATACTCACTTAATATACCCCTTAATATACTGCGTAATGGCTTCTGTTTTATTATTCACATGAAGGACCTTATACATTTTTTTGACATGGCTGCGGACGGTTTCGATAGAGACATATAATTCAGCGGCGATAGTCTGGTAGCTTTTGCCATCCACCAGTTTTTCGAGAATTTCTCTTTGCCGGTCGGTGAGGATGGTGGCTTTACTGATACGACCACCCATAAGGTGGTTCACAATTTCGCGGGCGATGGAGGGCGACATATAAGAACCGCCGGCTGCCACGATGCGCAGGGCTTCTACAATTTCTTCGAGACTGGCTTTTTTGGAAATATAGGAGCAGGCACCGGAGCAGAGTGCTTTTACAATCACATCTTCTTCTTCATAAGTGGTAAGCATCACGATATTCAGCTCAGGCATTTTTTCCAGGATCAGGGGAATGGCTTCCAGTCCGGATATACCCGGTAGCCCGATGTCCAGTAATAAAATATCGGTTTGTACACCTCCGATCTGTAAGGATTCTAAAAATGTTTTAGCAGAACCGTGCACGGCGGCAATTTCGAAATCATCATGAAAGCTGATGAATTTCGATACATTATCGCGAATCACTTTATTGTCCTCGATGATACTGACCCGGATCTTTCCCACGTTTGATTTTTTATAAAATTAGGGGATTGCGGAGGGTGGCCAATCACCCGGAAAGGTGGTTTTTGCTATTCTTCAACAATTTTTTTAAATTTTTATATTATGGAACCATATTATCTCTAAAAAAATGAAACTTATTCAATCTGTCGAGTGCTTCATTTTTGCTTAACAGAGGTCAAAAAATGCCGTTCAGGGAGTGAGGAAATTCAATTATTAATATGTTTGATAATTTATGTTCTGAAAACTGTAACAAGCAATGCCCAGTATATCTATTAATAATCGTTCATAGCTAAACTATACGAAGTAAAAGCTCCTATCACTCATGCTTCAAACCGACAAAAGCTTACTTTAAAAATTATGCAATTTGAAAATTCGATAAAGTATAAAACCATACTTTAATTTTCTGACTGAGCCGATATAAATCAATCAAAATATGGGTCATTTTGAGGCTACTATGTGGCCATTTGAACAATTACCCCGCGCTGCGGCTTTGCCAATCTCATAAAGAAAGAACTGAATACCTTGATTTGAAAAGTCAGCAATTTTGTATAAGCACAGAATCAGGATACCTATTACTCTGCTTTTATATCCAGGTAAATAATCCTGCCATGAGTCAGTTTTAGTCTTTCTTCAATCACAACATTCCCGCGATCCATCACCACCAGTGCGAGGGCAATTTTTAAATCTTGAAGAAGTTTAATCTGTTCCTCATTGATGGTAATTGAATAATGTCCATTATCCCCTGAAATAGCCGGAAGTACATTTTTCAGTGGTTCACCACTTTCAGCATTAATCAGAATTACTCTTCTTCCTGCTATTATCTGCCCTCCTTTATCATATACAAAACCATGAATCTGGCAGCTCTTATCTGCCACTTCCATTGTATTGAAACTGGCAAATGTTAAGCCTGTTTGTATCCCCTCCAGGGCCTTTTTTTCTCTTGACATTCGAGCAGTAATCACAGATACTCTTTCATCATCCTTACTGTACTTTGCTGTTAAAAACTCTTTTTGGCGCTCTAACTGCTCCTGCCTGATATTTAATATCTCTTTGTAAAACTCCAATTCACGGTCACCATCAAAGGCTTTTAATACATCGTTGAAATTTTTTGCAAAATCCTTTGGAGTAATTTCTTTATTTGCCATGGTATTATTATGATGTGAAATAATAGGTTTATCAGCTCTCATGTGCATTAGCCAGGTTGGTACCGTACATTTCGGCAACACCTTTTGCTAATCGGCCGCATTGGGCTCCAGAAAATACAATATTGTCCCTGTCGATTTTTTTCACACCAACGACCAGTATACAGTGGGTCGATTGGTTTGAACTGGTTGTATTAAATGTACCCCAGGACCAAAGGGATAAAATGGTAGCATCTGCCTGGTCGTCAAAAAGATTATCCGATACACGAACACTCGAAGCAGTAGCAAGGAAAGTATTCACCAGCATCTTATCAAAATCATTTTTACCTGATGATAATGCCACGGATTGGTTATCATGAAATCCGATATCATCCCTTGTAAGTATAGTTTGCGATGTATAGCAGGTACTGTTACCTGATGCGCTTAAATCAAGTGTGGTCTGGTTGTTAGCAAATAAAACTTTTCCGCCAGAATCAATCCCCAACAAAGATTTATGACCTTTTTCTAGGTTATTACTTAGCCTCATCGTATCCGAAACGCTGAGGGCAGGCACCATATGAAGACGATATAATATTGGTCTTAATGTGGCATCCATTGTTTTGGAATAAGCAGTATTCATGATCAAAACGCAACCAGCAAGAGTTCCATGGAAACCATCCTTATCTATCCCTTGTGATGAAAACTGGTTACTCAACACCGATAAAGAACCAAGCGCCGAAATAGTCAATGCTCTTCCAAGTGGTTGTACGACGATATTATTATGTATCTTGACTACGGGTATTGCATCTGCTGCGGCTTGCGGAACAAATGTTGTAACACCTGAATTTGAATCATAATCAGCTTTCGAATCCAGCAGCCTGGATACAAAACGGATAAAGATGCCAGACCTATGTCCTTTATTTATACCCTGGCTGGTAGTCCTCAGTTTTCCATTGTATAAAATTTGATTGTTTGAAATATCAATCTTGTGTGCGTACAATATATATATGCCACAAATCGGATCAATCATCGATTGACCATTATCTTCTATCCGGTTTTCACGAATGGCTACTACATCGCAAATAGCGAGGTTAATACCACCATAGGCGGGCTGCGCAAGTTTATCGGGGTTTTGAATCGGAGGTTTAAGGGCGCATCGGTATATCTCATTTTTATAGATGGATATATCACCGATATGAATGATGGATTTATTGCCGCCAGAAGGATCCGGCTCATCTGTACTGATGCCACTCAGGTACATTCCGATGATGGTGTTCTCATCAATTTGAACCCCGTTGACAGATACTTGCGGCTTCGTGGTAGTACTGGTGCGCAGCATAGCCACACTGGCAGGCGCAGTTCTGGCAGGCTGACTACTCACCGGTACACTAGTTCCGGTTGGCTCCAGCGGGTCACCGCCTGAAACAGCAGGTGATACGGGTTGCGCTTCTGTTGCAGTTGGGCTGGTCATACCAGGTACCGTAGTAAGAATAATGTATGGCAGATGATGCCCAAGGATGATCCCGTGACCAGCTCCACCAAAAATCTCATTGCGCAAAATCAACACTTTGGTCGAGCCACAGCCGACCTGAATTCCCCCTTTGGTATTATAGCCCCCTGACAAGGATGTTTTAAGATGATTAGTAGATACCCGTTCGAGGGCATCATAGACTACTGCCCGAAAATCATCATGTTGCTTACTCAACTTGAGAATAATGTCGCAATCGCACTCGTCTTCACGGCCACCGCCACCGCCGCCATCATCTCCCCCGCCACCACCTTTAATTCTCACAATCCCAATCCTGTTCCGTTCGATCAATACATCATCGGCCAGTGAAAAAATGGCCACATCTGATAGAATACCGTTGGATGTTCTGGCCTCATTGATCATACCGATACGATTATAAATTATATGAACATGGTGGCCGCTGCTGATATCAACAGGGATATCCACACGTACTGCATGAACCATTGCAATGATATGATTATCCCGAACGATTATTTCCCTCGAAACTGAATTATTATTTATATCATCCTCTACCTTAACAGCTACTCCTTCAGGGGCCACTATGACCATGTTTTCAATGCGTATCCATTGGGAATTCTTCACCAGAAAAACGGGATCATACCTTTTTACCGGATCGTTTATATCCGGGCGCACAATTGTTTGCAGTCCGCATCCGCTAATATGAACAAATGACCGGTTTACGATTTCCGCATTGGCTGTATGGATACCAGGTAACAGGCAGATTTTCCCTCCCCTTGCCGGTAATGCGGCCAGGGCATCTTTTATGGAATTGAAATCACCAGTAGAAGTTATACCATCACCTACACTATATGTACAACAGCAATCATGTTGTGTGAGAGGATGAAAATGAGGGCGGCAATCACTGATTACCTGGCCATGCACTTCGCTATTGGCATCAGCCGTCCATTTGATGATTGCCAGAGGAGCATAATACCGGCGAATACCGAATGGAAGCATTCCCTCTTTTAATTCCCATGGATAGACCTGGTCAGGAGTTTCGGGACGAACGGCAATAATCCAGTAATCACCTGTATTAACCACTATTTCTTCTGCATCTGCACTGCTGAATTTAATGGTTAGGCCTGTGTTCCCGAGGGTATACGTATTTCCGGCAATAAATTCTACCAGCGGCTCGGAGTTGAACAAAGTGCCCCGATTCCAGATACGCATATAAAAAAATTCCTGGTCATCATAAAGATTTAAATCCAAAGCATCTTCCAGGTCAAATGTCATCTCATCAGGCCTATATGATACTCCGACCTTTGTAAAGAACCCGGTTTCTTCTGCCACCTTCTCCTGGTTGGAAAGTTCGGCAGACCAAGGAAGTATTTCAACGGTTTGTCCGACTACCGGCCAGTGAAATTGATCCTTGGGTGGATTTTGAAGGGTCACCAGTTTGGTACCTGGTGTGACCTTTACACGATATAACGGGGAAGCATTATCAAAGCCCCAGGTAAAATAATTCTTCTGTGCTACCTGATCCCTGATTACCTGCACCCGTATTGCCTGGTTTTCGGCACCAAGATATCCTCCAGAAACGGAAGGAGAACAGAGGTCTTCGGTATCCCCGGTAGTGAATCCAACGGCGAGTTTCAAATTAGTCTTTAGTTCGTAACGATCAATAATTCCCAGATTTTTATCCTTCCATTTTTCCTTAAAATGTGACCAGGAAAGTGAACAGTCTCCGTATTTATTGTTGGGCTCTATCTTAACCCTTTGTATTCTACGAAGACGTGTTGTTGTATCAGTGCCAAGGGCTGTTTCCAATAATGAACGATCCTCTACAGCAGTAACGAATTGGTCCCATCCTTCGAGGTAAACAAGGTCAAACTGCGACTGACCAGGAGCCAATAAAGGTTTTTTCAGCGGATCCCCTACCCGGTATTGCCAGTCCTTTTGAGCGAGATAAGTTTCTGCCTTATCTAATACAAAACGAAGCCCGCCAATATAAACAGACCCAGCATCAATCGGAAAATCCACATATCCATCAGGGTTATTGATAATATCGCCGATATGAAACCCGTTATCTGGAGTTCCATAGCTACCGATAATATCAAGCTGTGTAAGCTGATTTTCTCTTGCATGAATTTCTTCATCCTCGATCTGATCAGCATCGGTCACAACCCGTCCCTGTTGCAGCTGCAGACCGACATAGTGCTTTTCCTTAATGAATGATTTCCTTGAAAGATCAGTTGTTCCCATAAATACTTTTTAATATGGTTGATAACTAGGTTTCTTTAATAAATGCAGGTATCAGTCCAAATGGCATGTACTCTTCGATTTTTATTTTTAATCCATCCAGCTTAATCGCATTAATAAGGTTATTAAATGCCCCCATTTCAGCCCCGTTCTCACCGCCTCTGTATAAGACCTTAGGTGCCGCAACACTCAATTGTCCGAAACCCGGATGTCCGAAAATCTCAGACGTAAACCAGTAATCTGTTGAGTCCATGATATCAAACAGAAGTGATTCATACGGGCCAGGTAAAATACTGGCAGCAGGCGCCGCACTAAACCGGAAACAGCCATGTTGATTATCGGTGACGATTACTAGCCCTGTCATGATTGAGTCTGATGAATAGAGACGATGTACTACAACATCACCCAAAACAGTTGTACGCTGAATTTTGGTTATACCTGTAGACACACGAATAGCTGCGTTATTGCCGGATTGGAGTATGGAATCAGAAATACAAAGAGATTCATCCAATAATGAACTGCCATTAATAAGAATCGATGAAAGTATACTATTTTCAATACAGAAGTTCTCAACGTTCCCTTCTAATTCAATCGCTACCGGGTGCAATATGTCGCCCTGTCCATTTTTACCCCCTGGGTCAAAAGTGCAGTTACGAATGACGATCGACTCAAAATCGCCTTTGAATTTAATTGTAAAGGGCCCCTGCTTCGGCAGTGATCCGATCCAGAGTCCATCCATCACGAACTTGCTATCATTGTTTGCGCCTGTAGAAAATGTACAGTTCTTATCCAGTGCAATAAAGGGGCGTTCATAATTTTTCGCTTGTATAGTGAAATCTCTTACTGGCTCTAAATCTCCTTCTATTTTGTAAGTAAGACTATCATTAATCTGCAATACCTGTGGATCAGGTATATCAAGAATGTCAGTCATCCTTATTTTCCTGTCAGTGACAATTTTTGGTGCCGGCTTGTCGGTTGGAATATGGCGCTCATAGAAGCCAGCCCCGCAAGGTCCAGCGAAACCATAATTATACGTAACAAACAAATTATCTGGTGTACTGTTATCTGTAAACCGGAAACGTCCCTGCTCAGCATCCACCATCAGCATTTTATCAGGGTCAGTAAAAGTATTCTCGAAACTGGCAGCTTTTATCTTTTCTCTTGAGATCTCAGTTCCGGGAAAAACTGAAAGTGATCGAGGCCATAATTGTTTCTGGCCACATTCATCGATCATGCAATGTCGCTTCAGGGCAATTATGTCTAATCCGAGTCCGTTGATCCTGCTTTCAAAAGATGCCTCGGACCGAAAACGTATATTGGCGATCTTCCTTAATTCGTCACGTTCTGATTCGTTGTTGGTAAAACTGAGTATTTTTTCCTCTGTGAGTTCAAACTCTGCATTACCCAGGAGCCGGCACCTTATTGGTAAAGGCAACTCCCACTCGAAAGGAGAATGCCATTTTTCCCAGTCATTGAACCTGGGTTTTGGATCCTTTACAAATAAAGGAATCAGCCGGCCTGATGGATCAAAGGTGTAATACTCTTTAGTATCCATCCAGCAGGGAACTACATTACTGGCCTGGTATGAGACCAGGGTATACAGGTGGAAATTAAGTTTAGTGATACCGTATCGACCCTGGATACCTTTAGGCTTTCTGAAATCGGGTGTATGGAAATACTCATCGAATGGCCCTGTCGACAGTTTACTTCCTACCGGGTTTCGAAGATCGGCAACTCCTCCTGGAAGTGTCCCGGTGAATCGGCCTGCTAAAGGAATGGGCTGAGGATCGAGTCCATGCCTGGTACGAGCCAGGTGCTGGAAACTCTCAATAAGTCTGCCTTTCCATCCGCTGATATCATGAATAAGTTGTTCGAGGATACGGGGCGTTCCTGCTGCACGTCGGTAAAAAATCGTATTAGCCACATCATTCCGCATGGCCCTTTCGTTCTGTGCTGAAAGCAATCGTGTTGCCAGTAAACTTCCTATATATGGTATTGCCCAGTCTTCACAGAGATCAATAAATTGATCTTCCCACAACCTGTCCTGGCTCCGCCTGAGAATAGCAGCCTGTTGTGCCATCACTTCGATTATTCCCCGCAGGGTTTCCTTTGGATTTGCCAGTCCATCTTCCTGGCGATATATTGGCGGGATCCATTCCCACAGTTTTTCGCTGTAGTAAACTTCAAAATTATCGTTAGCGATCGTTGCCATATTATTTACTTCCGTTTAAGAGTATTTCTCCATTCTCAAAATCGAAATAACTGCCAGCGGGGGCTTTCATTGCATAACTGGAGAAAGTTTCTCCATTCCAGCTGATTTTAGTTACTGAAACGACTCCTTCCACCTCCACTATTGCTTTGAAAATTGTACTCCGGAACAAGGGTTTACCCACCCCTAATTTCTCCGGGCTTAACAATCCCGTTCCCGGAAGTGAAAGAACAAGACGGACATTTTTCAACACAGTCTCGGCTACATACCGTTCATCCACCTCCACTTCAATTGCAATAGAAACCGGAACACCGGCGGCCTGTTCTACTGCAATGGGAGTAGAAGGATCTGTTAATGCCCGGAGTCGCCTGGTCAGTAATATTTCGATCCCCGCCTCACCGATATACCATATATATACTACCGGGCACTGCTGTATACCATGCCAATGCCACTCGGCCTGTACCGTTCGAACGCCTGGTGTTGCTAGTGAAACAGCTTCCCTATCCAGAATAGAAACTGCCCTTCCCAATATCAAAGCGGAACGGGGCGCATTGCTTCTCAGGTTATCAGCACTTTCGGCATCAGATCCACCGGCAGCCGCCAATGGATTTTTCACACCCGCAAGGCCAGGAACGGTTGATTGAATTTGCGTGATCGAACTGGCAGGGGGACTGGCTTTACCTGCACCATGCCGATAGTAGGCAGTGATATTGGAGTTACCTGTTGGCAATAGTTTTCCCCGGAAGCCATCCCCAAAGATCACATAACTATCTCCCTGGTCATCCTGCCGTACGATATATACTTCTTCTTCGGGGCGAACGCCGTAAAAAGTAGCTACTTCTTTCCAGCGAATACCATTTACATAAACACGAAGCGTGTTTTGCACACCACGGCTGTTCATTGCAGAGGGGGCCAGTAAATAGGTAAGCGGCTTTTTGGTCAGCTTGAATTGCTGGCTGGTTACATTGGCATTTCCGCTTCCCAGTATTTCATTCCTCACTGTTTCACCACGGGTAGCTTCTAATAGATTACCATATACATCTACAGGAATGAGCAGATCGGGATTCCAGTTTTCCCCTATGTTTAATTTAAGTCGAGACTGATCATATTTTATCCTGCCACCGACAATTACACCCCGTTTATTCTTATCAATCATGGCGAATTTCTCTGGCAGGTGTTCTATTGGGGGAGACTCGGATCTTTTCTCAAAGATTAATTTATCAGCAGAAGATAGAGTTTGTCGGAATTCGTTTACGATGGTTCCTGCTGTAGGAATTCCGTAACGCATGGCCAGCTCAATCGCGTCAACCTGCTGCTTTTTCCGCTCTGCCATCAACACCTCCATATCCCCTTTCGCCATAACTTTTTGCCTGAAATGATTCCAGTCATACTCGCCGAGTCCTTCTGATGCTGCCCGTGTCAGCAAATGTTCAAGTCCGGGAGTATCGCGTACTTCCATGACAGCGGCCAAATCAATCAGGATGGATTTGTGATCGGGTAATAATAACCATAATCTCGACAAAGGAGTTCCCTTGGCAAGTTTTGCAGGTGACTTAAACTTCAGCTTTGTGTATTTTCTTTCATCTGCACCTGTATAGGTTTCTACATCAGTTACCAAAAGAACCTGGTTCTGTGTTTCGTCCTTGTAATCAAGTAACAACAATTTTGAGAATGGCTTAATCTCTGATCGTGGCTCCACCAATAACCAGGAAGGATTATCTATAAGAATAGTGTCAGGCCGTATAGCAGAGATCGTCCATTTACTGTTTAAGGGATGAATAATGGTGGTATCAGTGGCTTCAAAGACCTGTGCGGGGCTGCCTGACCTGAATGCTGTGCCAGCCGGAACTGTTACCGGCAATCTTCCTTCCGATGTGGCCACCAGTTTTACAAACGATGCCGTAGCCGGTGCCGGAAGATATCCCAGCAAGGCAATCAGTTTACGAAGAGATGGGCGGCGTTTTGATGTACCCAGGTATGATTCATCCGCAATTACTTTATCATAAAAAGCCAATGAATCACATATATAAGCCCAAATCTCCAGCAGCATCACACCCAGGTCGTCTTTTCTCTCGCCCGCCAGCCTGTCAATCCATTTTTCGATGGTACAGCCCGTAACATCGCTCTGCGAAACTCAGGAAAACCCGCTACCTGGCGTGGCAATTCCGGTAAACCCGGGCCGATATTCAATCGCAGGGGATGCATAAATTCATCGCAGGTGCAGACAAATTGTTGCCCTTCTTTGGTTTTATTTAAACAATTACAACTCATGATCCACCATGTATATTAATTTTAAGACTGCCGCGTTCAGGATGTAAAGGGTCGTTTTCAACCCTGATGATGCAATCAGGGCCCGGATCGTAGTCAAATTCTTCATACAATTTCCAGTCAAACCATCCTCGCCTTCTCATTCGGATACTCTCTACCGCCTTCACGCCCGGAACGGATTGTATAGCCGCTTCAAGTGTTGATCTCCGTAAGGGGCTTCCAAAAGTGAACTGATCAGCAGAGAAATAACCGGGTTTGGGATTAATTCCTTTCTTTCCAAGCAATGCGACCAATACTCTTCCCTTTACATCGCCAGCAAAAGCATTTGGTGCAGCACATATTTCGATCTCAATATCCAAATTGGCATATACCGGTTTGTTTACATAAACTTCACGTCCCGCCTGTCTGAATCTGTTGAGATGATTTAATAACGCTTCTTTCCGGCTAGTTTTCAAGAGCGTTGTTCCCCTGGGGTCAGGTGATACAAAAGCAGACAACCAGCTGCCTGTCCAACGGAAAGTGGCACCGGCTCTTTGAATCCATTCCAATCTTTCCGCCGCTTCTGCATAATCTTCCGGTCTTACCGCCCGGTAGGTTACTGCTTTAAATGCATCCGGTGCCTGCTGAAGCATTTCTGCAGGTGATTCAGGATCCATTCCGTTTGTAACAGGCAAAGGATTCGTTACTGTCAGGCTTAGACCAGGTACTTTTTCAATTGTTATCAAAGTATCAGCTGCCACATTGTCCCACTTTCCGTTACCGAGACGGTAAACCACCTTAAATACTGTTTTCTCAACTGGCACACGACCAAATTCTCCATCACCAAATCGTATAGTGGTTCCGTTGTTAGATGCGTAATCACGATGTATAATCTCCTGCCCCGGGCGCTGGTAGCTGACAACCCTTCTCCAGGACCCATCTTCCAGTGAAAAGCAACTATCGCCTGGATCTGCCGAGTCGACACCAACAAATGAAGTGGTATACTCCCATAGTAACCCGCTCGCATTCCAGGTGCTGCCATCATAAAGCATTTCTTCTAACCAGATATCCGGCTTTGCTCTTTGTGCATCTGCCCCGATTCGTACGACTGACCGCTCTTCTGAACCCGGGAGCGTAAAGAGAAAGACTATGCTTTCTTCATTTTCTTTTCCCGGTTTCTTAATGCTTCTCCCTATTCTTTCTACCGCAAAGGCTGGATCCACCAGGCCGTTTAACTGACGCAAGGCACTATACTGGGCCTGGTTAAAATTGGACTGTCCACCGGTGATAAAATAGGTTACCAGGGTTTCACCGGCTGTTGCTGGCAGCATATTGCCATGAACTGTCAACACAGTAAGATCCAGCTCAAATGGGGTTGCCTGCTCCTGTTCCCAAACCAGGCGTGTGATCTTGACGGCCTGTACAGGGTCCTCATCATTTTTTATTTCAACCAATCGCACCAGGTGAGATCTCCGGGGCTGAGCCGGGTTCGCTGGTTTTGTTTGCAGAAGCACCCATTTGCCCGGATCAAGTAAGGATTGCCATTCACCCTCCACGTAAATTTCTGTGCTTCCAGCGGGCAGACATGTGTCATCTTCGTCCCAGATATGTGCAGGGAGTTGATTAATATCCTGGTGAACTGTATAATTTTTTACAACCGGGAACTGATCTGTCAACCGATGACCTATTTCGAAAAGAATACTCAGCCCTGACTCTCCTTTTGCCTGTACATTGGTACCTGCTGGAATAGAACCTGCTGTATTGGTTATGACATCAATCCAGGCAGTGGCGGCCAATCCATCATGTAAAGTATAATCCACTAAACGAGCGTGACGTCGTAAAGATCTTCGCTGGGTGGCCGATTCGAGATAGGCCTCGCGTGACACCCGGTCCTGGTAATACGCCATTTCATCACCCATCGCACTCATCAATTCTGCCATCATAACACCTGCGTCTGCTTCTAACCTATCGGGCCAGTGAGGATAACGTGCCGTGGCGAATTCCAGTAATGCCTGCTTATAACTATTGAAGTCTCTGGCGAGATAATCCACCGGGAAATCGACCCATTCCTCCGGTGGACATTCATGATTCGCCGGTTTACAGTCGAGATCCGAGGGACAACCGGCTTTAAAATCAAATGTTACATCATTATAGAAAGGATCAATTCGTTCGTCATCAATATATAATTTATACAGCGTGAAATCGCCAGGTGTATTTACTGAAAGACGGAGTACCCCGTCAGACCAGCTCATGCTTGTTACTGGTTTGTCCGGCACATCACTGGCAGGAGAATAAATTCGGATCCTGGCAGGGTCACTCAGCTCTTTCGGGCCCGATACCATGCTTTCATCCAATGAACCCGGTGGCACCAGGAAGTTCACATTGATCAGCTGCTGGCCAATAGTATCAACAAATATGAAGTCAATACCAGTAACCCTGGTTTGCTGCTTTAGAAGTTCCAGCCTGTCTGGTGCGTTGCTCATAATGTCAATTCAATATTTAAAAACCGACGTTCCTGCCTGGCCTTGATGAAATAGATGATTTTTATTTCAAGCTTTGCATCGCTGGCCTGGGTAATTACATCTATCACGTTGATCACTGTACTCATCCATCGTTCGAGCGATTGAATAACAGTAACCTTTAAGAGACCTGCCGTAAGGTCACTGTTAGGTTCGAACACCATCCTTTGCAGGCCGCACCCGAAATCGGGCTGATTGATGCGGTCACCCGGGTTGGTAAACAATACTTGTTTCATCATTTGCACAACATGATCGTCGTACCGGTTCTCCTCGTATAACTTTCCCAAGCCCCGGTCAATGGCAAAAGGATATTTGATGCTATGAATGATCTCAGCCATATCAGGTTGTTTTTACTTGTGTGGACAGGAAAGAGGCAAACATGGATGGGGTTGGTACTGGGACCGTTGGAGCCTTTGGCATCACGGCCAGCGCCAGTGCGGTGAGGTAAGCTTCCAGTATCTCTCCTTTTACATTGGAGTACATGGCCATTTCACCGCCGATTTTGACATTGTTCGAATCCAATACAATTTTCGACTCACTGCTGATCCTGATCTTACCGCTGGTCACTTCAATGGAAATGAAATTTTTCCGTTCTTGTCACTGATTGTGATCACTTCATCCTGGTCATCCAGACTGATCGTTAGGCCTTTTTCGCTTTTAATGAGCCGCACTTTAGGTTCCGCTACTTTACTATCCTTCGGACACTGATTATCGGTCCAGTAACAACCGGTCCAGATCGGATAATTGATATCACCACCTTCAAATTCCACATAAACCCCTGTGTCCTTCTCCGGTATCATGAATATTCCCATTCCATCACCGCCAAAGGGCATACAGGGTAAGGCCCAGAAAGGCGTGGTACTCATTAGACTCCTGACCTCTACCTGCAACCTGCCCCGGTTGAGCGGATCGTTGTTATCAATTACCCTGCCCCTGTATTTACCATAACATCGATTCAGCATTTTTTCTGCAACTCTTCCCATTTGGCTTGTTTCCATGATAGTTGATTTACTTGGTTAAGCTGGTTCAGTCACATCTTGTTGCGCCGCATTCTCCGCTGCCGGCTCCTCCTCCGATACATCAAATTCTCCCGATGGGTCCACCCATGCATTTCTCATTAATTCCAACTGCACTTTATAGGAGCCTGCGCTGATACTATGTGTTACTCCTGATATAAGATAAGTGCCCCGATGGCGGCTCCCGATACCATCTATATTTACAAGCTTGTGTGCATGAAAAACATGCGTAAAATTTCCTGACTGTATACTTTCGTTCTTACAGAGCTTTTCATAATTTGTTGAGCAACTCGCCTTAATAAACCATTCTGCTTCGTTTAATGCCGCATTAGTTCTCTCATTCGCTTCCTTTTCATCGCCTGCAGGAATAGAATGAAAGGCTTCGATCACATAGCCCGACATGTCAGATAGCAATACATTACCCAGTTTTGACTGTTCAGCTTTGGCAATTTTATTTTTAGAAGCTTCCCCTGTCTTACGGTTCGTTACTTCCGACGATACGCTTGTCGGCCGGTCGCAATCCCAGCTAATGCTAAACTCATCGATATCTGAGAATTCCTTATTCATATGCAAGGTGATCGCATCAGGACACATGAGTTCCCTTTTACTGATCTGCCAGAGTGGTATCTTCTCAAAATGAACTATCTCCTTATCGCCTTCATAGGATATCCAGAAATGCATTCCCTTCTGATCCGCCAGTGATTTCAGAAAAGCCAGGTCATCCTGCGATTGGAGCATATCAGAAGTGAAACTCAGGAAGTCTTCTTCAGCCACAGGGTCCGGGACTGCCACTGATTTTTCATCCCTATGTTCGTCTGATTCAACTGGCTTATCGATGATTTCCTGTCCGCCCGCCTGGTATTTCTTTCCCATAATATGGTACTCGTCAAACTCATAATTATTGACACTGATCTCCTTTTTGTCCTTGGTTACCCGGGTTGAACCGAGGATAGCCATGATTTCTTCCCGATCGATGCGCGGTCCCCAATTCTTTTTCTCACTGACCCATCCGAACCTGATGCTGTTATCAGCACCTGTTATTACAAGTTGAGAGCCTTCACCACCCTGAGCAAATTTTATCTGTTGCCCCTGCACCAGTCCTCTTACCAGGCAATACTCCTTATCATCGATGACAACCCAGATCTCCAGTTCGCTGAAAGGATCGAATACTTTTTGAGCTATTTTTTTAAAATCACCATCACAGATATCCTCAGGATAAGTGATTGTGAATGTTGTGGCCTGTTTCATGCCCTCACGAACTTCAACGCTGGCAGGCAGTTCAAGGTCATTGAATATCCGCAGTCCGTCCGCATAACTGTTAATAGATCTTATGATGAGTTTAATATCCATATCAAATTCAATGTTATTTAACAGGTATCGCTATTTCATTTTTTTCGCTGATCGCTTCGGGAAGCATTGCGTCATTGATTTCTGCGATACGCCAGAAGCCGGAGGCCAGGTTCAGGTATTGTGCCGCCAGATGATCGGTTCTTTGTCCCTGTTGGAGCAGATGATAGCCTGCTAAAAACTGTAATGGCGGGGGAGCTGAACCGACCACGATCACCTTTCTACCTCTTTTATCTGTGACCATATATTGCTGCTGGCGATGATACCTGCTTTTATTATCAAACATGATTGATGTTTTACTCAGTTAGAAATCACCATTTTTAAGTTCTGCGCCTCTGTCCCAAAACTCCTCCAACGCATCAACTGCCTGGTTGGCCATATTCATGGCCGCAAAGTCCCTTTTCTGACGCTGGTAAATATTGTACGCAGCAACAGCTTTCTTGTCTCCTTCAGTTTTTTTGCAGGAATATTCTTTGGAGCCAGTATCCTCAGTTTGATATCGATCTTGGCACGCAGCACATACAGGTTGGGAGTGAACTCCTCTTCTTCTACCGAAAACCCTGTGATGCGTACCGGTACGATCCGTCCTGGTGACCATGTGAACAAAACGGTGGGAACAGTACCACGGGGTACTTCCAGTTGTGTGACCATATTGGTGCCTGCGAAAATGGAATTGGTCAATGCAGCACCTGCGGCGGCTCCAGTCAATCCGCTTCCAAAACCGGTACCGGCGCCAGAAACAACGGCGCCCCCTAATGTAACAGCACTGGATGCAAGTAAACCCTTGAGTGTTGTATTTTCTTCAGGGTACATCAGCATCTCGATAGCAGCGATACGATCCGTTACTCCTGCTGCCGGGGCCAGCGGGTGACGGGCGGGATTATCCAGCAGATCAGAAGCATCCAGTTCAAGTTGAAAATCGATGGTTTCTCCAGGATCGAAGGGCTGAGCTGTGGCTCCTTCCATAGGCGCTTTTTCCTTGTCCGTCTCTTCCTTCCATCCTTCCAGGGATCGTTTGATAGTTCCGGGGTTATACTGGAACATAATCACATTGGGAATCCAGGGTGTCCCAAAACGATTGGAGAACTCGATAAAAGCTCCTTTGGAGAGACGGGGGGAGAGGGGTGATGCTGGCATAACAGTGATAAATTAGTTTCCAAATTTCAATTATCTATCGCTTGCTTAAAGCAATAAGATCATCAATGGCTTTTTGCTTCTCCGCAGCCATATAGTCCACGAACGTAATTTCAATTGCATCCCCTTTATACTCCTTTGCGTATGCATAAATTTCTGCGGCCATATCATCCGTAAGAAGTGTGGCAGAGGGATCATAATTGAGCACTACTTCACTAATAGTAACTTTTTGTCCTGTTTGATCTAAACCTGGACGGCGGACATACTTATCGCCGCCATATTTCTCGAGCGCTTCTTTTACATCAGCTCTTACAGTCCTTTTCGTCGCTATTGGACCCATCGCATAAAAGTCCCGAGACTTGTTTGACACCGTTGTATAGGATCCGTTGTAATTTTTCCACATGAAGTCAGCATATTTCACTTCGCCAACACCTGGGCTCCGTTCACTGCTCAATCCCATACCTCTACCCACTTTGCCATACACAAGCTGCTCGATCGCATTGGCAGTACCGGATTCAGCGAGTCGACCCCGCAACAACTGCATCATCTTTGGATCTTCCAAATACGCTTCCCGGAACGAATCAAAATCCCTGGGAGGATTTCGCTTTGTAGCTTGTGTTGTAGCAATATCCTGTCTCATACGCCTTACACGATCTTCAAAATACAACGTGTACAATTCCCAGGCCGCAAGGTCTTCAGCAGTTCTAAGACCCGGCGGCGGATCACCGATCTTAGGTTCGTTTTGCATTACAAAATCATCCAATTCAGACTCCCATACGATTACTACCTCTCCTTTAACACTTCCTTTGTATCGTATATCGATCTGCGAATCTATATGAGTTGCTAACAATAGATCTTCGGCCATATACTTGTCATGAAGCACCGCGGCTTCAAGTGAGACTTCATGCGCTATTTTAATCCTTCCTATACGACTTGTTTCCGTTGTTGCCGATGCCGCTTTTTTCTCCAACAAGATTAACTGATCGTCAAGTGCTTTGTTTTTTCCAATGATATGGCTAAACCTGTCCCGTAATCTTGAACAGGGAGAACTGCATACCGCAATGTGACCAGCATTAGTTACCTTAACTGAATGGCCTGTGGGTGTTGCCACCTCTGGCGCCATCAGCCCTTCTGGGATTGATGATTTGAATGCCGGTTCATCAATATCTGTTTGAGTTCCAGGTTTTTTACCTTTCAACTTGACTACAGCCATGCCAACAAAATCAAAAAGAGTCCCGTATTTGAATTGATCAACCGCGTTGTCAGCAATCATTCCCAAGAATTCATCCATGCTATCGGGCCATTCTCCTTCTATTATTCCATTCACTGCTATCTCCACTGGTTTGATCAATACACCAGACGTAATATCTGCAACGCGATTGGCAGCAAAATTCCGAAGCGCATCATTTGGTATGGACGTGCTGAGTTTAAGATTGAACAAGGCCTGTAATTTTTGCGCAAATGTCCCTGGAACAAGTGAATTAATGAATGTTATAAAGCCTTCCTTACCCCCGCAAGAAGAATTGACCCTACTTCAAGCTTACCTTCATAGCTGTTCGGCTGCCATTTGTGTCATAGTCGCGACCGCCGCACCCTCTGCAGACCCCAAACTAACACCAATCAGACCAGAAGCTTTTCCTGCAACCCCTCCAAGAATTGTTAAAGTAAGTTTACATCCTTGTTTTACCGTTTCCAGAATAGTTATAGCCGTTGCGGCACCTTCATTTGTTCGAGCCTGGTACATCAAGGTCTTTCTAAGAATGTACTCAAGCCTAGCGGCCAATACAGGCATGAACATAGCAACCATTTCAAATTTTCCATCCTCAACAGCTTCTTTGACCCTTTCATAGAACCCCACCGCTTCATCCCATTTTGCTCTTGATGGTAAAGTTCGCGTGACCAAGTCCATTTGCTCTTTGGTCAGGGTTCTGATCACCACCAGCATCTCCACAAAACTGATATTGTCTATATTCTTTCCTTTTGGTATGAATTGCTTAAGAGCTTCTCCGTCTAATTCGCTACCCAGGAATTCAGCCACCCTGCTAACCCCAGGGAATTCCTTTTTTCTTGCTACTTCCAGGTCATACATATTCTCTGTATTGCTGTAAAGACTCTTGATTTGGCGCATATTCTCTCTTACAGATGTAATAAGCGGGCTATTTTGTACAGAGTAGTAATAATCTTGTCTGGCCTCCGGGATATTAAAAAGAGAGTTAAAGGTTATTAACCCATTTTCCGTTTGTAGCCACCGTTCTTCCCAAACAGGTCCACGTAAAATCTGATCGATAGATAACCCATCGAGTGCGATCCGGTACATACATTGCTTACCCGTTAGATTTGCGACCCAGCGTTCACGAAATTCTTGTTCAGCTTGTATATTCCAAGGCTGCTGATCTAAAATTTTTTCATCGATGAGAGGCGTTGTATCTACATAGATATCCGTATCGCTTGGGAAGTCTGGGCTTCTTTCTTCGAACTCTTCAATTCGTCTGAAATAAGTAGAAACTGCATAATTCTGCTCTTCGGAGTAATAGCCACCGGGGGTGTCAAATCGTGGATTCGGGTCTTCAACATATTTTAAACCCAGCTTCTTCATCCTTTTTTGAAACCTTGCCTTCATCGCATCCTCATCTTTATTATGCTTCTTGATATTATACCTGTAATCTAAATGGGCCTGGATAAGACTCATTTGATTTATATTCAATAAGGGCAGAAGAAGGGGATAATACGAACTAACAATGTACTGGGCACTATACATGGATTTAGGAGGATCATCTGGCAACGGCTTATCCGGTTGTCTTTGGATCGACCGATTAAGTTCTGTATTATTATTTTGCTGGACAACATGTGTCAATTCATGGACAAGCAGTTTCGTCCCGGTGTTTGTATCAGTATTATACTGACCGTTATTGAAGTAGATATCACTTCCGTGGGTGAAAGCTTTCGCATTTACATCTTTATTCATTTCAATAGCTGCACTGCCGGTATGTACGCGTACCTTAGAAAAATCAGCGCTGAAAGCGCTTTCCATATAGGTTTTTGCATGTGCCGGTAATGGAGAACCAGCACCTTTTGATGCCGATAAAGTCGACTCAAACCCTGATGAGGGTTGAAGCCCCCCTGAGTTATCTGCTTTCCGCATCAAAATACCATTTCGTTTTTTTGTTTCATCCTCTTTACACTTGTCGCATTTCCGTTGAATATAATTGCTGCTTACGGAAGTAAAAGGCGTTCCTGACATCCCTAGTTGATGAATTGGGTTTTGTACAATCTTCTCTGCCATCGCATCTGCCTCACGTTCATAACTATCCCCGGGTACATTTACCTTAAGCTTTGGCTGAATGATAGCCCCCTTTCCCTTTTGCTCGTTTGTTGCAGATGTCTTTACTTCTGAAAACATAGAATTTCGTTTGACTGATATTTACCTGATATTCGGATAGGGCAACTCGATCATATCTGCTTCATTCCAGCCAAGATCGCGGTAGACTTCTGTCCTTAAAAGTGTCTGCATGTTTCCCTTCATTGATTTACTGATTCCAGGTGTTTGGTCTATGGCTTTGTACATGATATCCATGAATTCTGAAACAGGCACTTCCTTCACACCCTTCTGTCGCTGCTGTATGGCATACTTTTTCCAATAATCATCAAAGGCGCGGTGTGTGGCGGTCGGTAACAATACTGTCAGTGCTTGTCCCCTGCTGTACGTACCGTCCTGCTTTCCCACAGAAGATGGAAGATCATGCGCAGACTGATGAGTGCTGCCGCTTTGCTGATTAGCGGCACGTACATCCGAAGCATCTGTATGCCGCTGCACAGCCAGGTCCACTTTTATTGGATCCCCGGTCTGAGATACGAAGCCTGCTCCTTTGGCATCGGCTACCGCTTTCGCCAGGTTTACGCGTCCGGGTGTAGTAGGCGCATCAAGTCCCACTTCCTCAGTAAGTTGTTTACCCATATCTTCCGTGTCTTTGGGTTCCTGAATATCCCGATTAGCGATAGCTTCCAACTCTTCAGTTTGCTGTGGATCCAAATGAGGTACTGTACAATAAGCACTGGAACGGCACCAAACCTTTGTCCCTTTTACACGCTTCCAGGTGTGTGGAGAATTCGGGACAGAAACTTCTGCATCATAATCTCCATCATCCGGACGTTTTGCTCTTGCTTTTGCCGCTGATTGTATCTCAGCATCTAAATGTTCAGAATCCAACTTTCTTGCATCATCCTCCAGATATGAATCATCCACCAGTTTGGCTCGCCTTGCGTCCGTCATTTGGTTTTTTCCATTTTTTCTGTCCTCCATTTTTTTAATCGCGGAGCGAGACAACTTTGACAGTAATTTGGCACCCAATCGCTGAATGATCCTTTGGAAAATAGTTTCATAGGCTTGTGCCAGTCTTGCAGCCGATCGCTGCATTTGTACAACCGTTTTGGCAGATGATGCTTCGTCAAGTATATCCGCAAATGATTTCACTAGCAGGGCAAGCTCAATTTTATCTGATACATCGTCGAAGAATTCCCAGATATTATAAAGTATGGAGATGGCACGACCCCAGGGCCCTAAATACTCACACCGGTCATTACGGCTTTTTTAACCGCCTTGTCTTTCGCCCACTCCTTGAGTATATTAGCAAGTATTTCGTCAAGGTTCTCCAATAAAACAGTAATACTCTCTTCCGCAAACCCTTTTTTATAGACCACTGAATGGCTGTCATAAGAGCCTTGCTACCAATCATTCTGTTTATATAGTAATCAGCACCAGTCAAGTCGTTCCTAAAACCGTCCACCCCTTCTTTTATTGTACTTTTTAAGCTCTTGTATCCCTTCTCCCTAGCATTTTCACTAGCCTTGGCCAATATTAAAAATGGGTTAGCTCCACCTGCCATGTACCCATGAAAAACCGCATTCAACAATGATCCCAATCCCTGGGGTATACCACGAGATTCAAATTGATAAAATTGCTCAATATTGTGTAACCCGTCAGGATATACCATCCGAAAATGACTTATTGCTGCAGTACTGTAACTGAACCATTTTATAATTGTTGCCTCCACCCAGGTTCTATACAATTCTCTTTGAAAGGCTGATGAAGAATATGAAGTAAAATACTCAGTGTACAAACTAAATGAAGTGGAATGCAAATCAATCTCTTCAGGCATAATAAACTTAGAATAAATCCATTTCTTATCAGGCATTTCTTTACGATCTAAAACCGGCACGAGTTGGTTCTTTACTAAAGAATAATTTACCAGGTTTAAAGAGGGAGCATAAGAAACCGGTAAACCATTATTAGCCATATCGGTTGTTACTGGCGGGCCTGCTGAATAAAAATCTCGCTGATTATACTCATAACCATTTTGTATCCAAGGCATACTATCTGGCTGAATCAACGGTCTCACGATCTCCCAGGCCATATCGGGGAAGGCATTGGCCCCATTGAATTGCAGGATTAAAGCATTATCTATAAAATTATTTCTGTCAATCTTTTCACCAAATCTTAAATTAAAACTATCCATGGTTGACTGTTCCTCCCCTGAAACTGATTCAATATCCGCTTTAACATACTCGAGATAATTCACTTCAGCATCATCAATATTCTTGAAAAAATCATCAATCACCTCCTGACGATAGGCCGGATTTTCCAACCTCTTGAGTTCACCAAAAAGCAGAATTTCTTTTCTGAGTGCTTCGGCGCCTGAACCCATCCAGGCTTCGGCATCTGCCAATTCCTGCTCATACTTTGCATTTGCTGCGTCTGTATCAGCATTTGACTCTTCATTAGGTTCGTATACCTCCGTATCTACTTCTTCTTCGGCTGAATCGGTCAGTTGTTCCTGAAATATCCTCGAATTAACTTCCGCGATTTTAGCCACAAAATCACTTAAGACTTTCTCAGGATCGTAATCCTTTTCAACTGCAGCATCAGTTTCTACTTGTTCATCAGTATTTGTGTCCTCCTCATGGTCTTGCTCATCCGTCTGATCATCTTTCTGTATCATGGTCGGATAAATAGTACCCTGCTGCACCACATGCGTCAGCTCATGTGCCAGCAATTTCTTTCCTGTGTAAGTTTCGGGGTTGTATTGCCCATTATTGAAATAAATATCATTGCCATAAGTGAAGGCCCGGGCACTAAGCTCCCTGTTCATTTCTGAGGCAACAGCACCTGTATGCAGTCGCACCCTGGAAAAATCAGTGCTGAAGGCGTTTTCCATAAAAGCCTTTGTATGAGCTGGTATTGGCATCCCCGCTCCCTTCGAACCAGAAAGCTGACCTGCCAGACCGGCTGATGCTTCAAAACCGCCCTGACTACCTGATTTCCGCAATACAATCCCTTTCCGGTTTTTTTCTTCTTCTTTCCTGCAGGTTTCACAGGCCCGCTGAATGAAATTACCGGCTGCCGGGGTATTCGGATCAGTCACTTTAGCTGTCTCCGCCCTACGCAGGATTGTATGCACAGCAGTCTTTTTCCTGTCAACTTCTTTGCAGTGATCACATTTTCGCTGAATGAAGTTTGAATTGACAGTTCCCTCCGATCTATTCAACTTTCGCATCATCACCCCTCCCCTCTTTCCTCTTTTCTCCTTTTCACAAGACGCACATTGCCGTTGCACCGATCTTCCGATCATGCCTGTCATCTGAGGTTTGGAAGGTTCCTGTGATGACCGCATCACCCGGTCAGCCATTGCATCCGCCTCCCTTTCATAATGGTCTCCGGGCTCATTTACCATCAGTTTTGGCTGGATAACAGCTTTTCTCTGCACTGTTGGCGCATTAGTTTTAACTGCTTTTATAGTGGATGAACCTTTCATTTCATGCTAAGCTGTTGTACCAGTTTCATCGCAATATGATCCGCCATCTCTTCATGACCCATACCTTCAGGCATTGTTACCCGCAGATTCAACTGATTAACAACTGATGAACCTTCGTTTGCAGTTTCTGCTAAGTGTACCGCCATCCTTTCAGCCACTTGTTTACCAAATGAAGCAGCCTGCGATTCGCTCAAGCCCGGCACGGTAATATGTATATTGTCAACCTGTATCATTTTCCATTCATTCTTTCCCTGGCATGCTGTTGTTTCATAATATCATTAACCTGTTTACCCATCCCTCTTCCATCTTTTATCAGTTCTCTTTCCAAACCACGCAAAACATGAGTAATACTGATTTCCTTTTTTTCACGACGGGCCATAAATAATGCCGATAACACAGCCATCTTGATCTGTGCCCCCGTAACATCCGCGACAGCAGACAATCTTTTCAAGTCCTGGTCAAGCTCCTGGTTAATTCCCACTCCAGTTAGTCCGGACAACAAATTGTTCCATAATAAATGCCGCTGCATTGCATCCGGACGCGGAAACTCCAGTACATAGCGCAAACGACGGGTAAAACCTGGGTCAATGCCGGCTTTACGATTACTCGCCAGGATGGCAATTCCAGGGTATTCTTCTATCGCCTGCAGTAAATAATTTGTATCCGTATTTGCATATCGGTCATGCGCGTCTTTTACATCAGTCCTTTTTCCAAAAAGTGCATCTGCCTCATCAAACAATAAAACAGCATCCATTCTTTCGGCACGGGAAAGTATCCGGTGAATATTTTTGGAGGTTTCGCCAATATATTTGCTCACCATCGAAGAGAGATCGATGCGGAAGAGATCAAGCTGCAAACTATTTGCTATCACCTGGGCGGCCATTGTTTTACCGGTACCGGGCGAACCGGTAAATAATGCCATCAGTCCCCTGCCTTGCGGAAATAATCTCCTGGTGGATGAAAGTTCCCATACTTGCGAACGATCCGTTGCTTCAAAATAAAAATCATCCAGGTCCTTACGTAAGTTGGAAGGAATAATGAGATCGTCCCAGGTAAAAGAAGAATTGATTTGTTTGGCAAGATCACCCAGTCGATGGCGCGATAAACCACGAATCACATCTGAAGCCTCATCGATCGTTGAACAATTTCTTTTTGCCACAGATAACAACTGGCCGATATTAGGGCTGTGTTTCCGGGCCATCTCTTTCAATGATCCTTCCGGCCATTCTTTAGACGCCGGCACATAAATGTTCCAGAGATTTACTGCTTCTTCCACAGAAACTGCCGGCATCTCAACCCGCCAATCAATAAGATGTCCGGCCGGTAAGGGAGACTCATCAGCCTCCCCGATCATGAATTGCAGACCCGTCATTATGGGGTATTCCGGCCATGGCTGTTCCATGGCCAGATCACCCTTCCACAATAACGCATAGCCAGCCAGCAATGCCTGCCGCTGGGCTTTCATAAAAACAGGTTGCCACTCTAAAGCACTTAACCGCTGGGTATCTATCGTCAACAGCTGCATGGCTAAACCGGAACTGATAACAGCTGCCATACTCCGACGGCCGCTTCCATCCTGTCCGGTGATAAATACACGTACTGCCTGATTGAATTCTGCTGTAAATAATTTGCGGATATGAACTGATATTTGCTTAACCGGCCAATAAGGGAGTGGCCTATGAACAGGTTGAATAGTGCTGAAATCAGACAAAGCAGTATCAATATCATCTGAACCCAATAACCAGTTTCTGATGTAGGGATCCAGTTCGATTCTCATCGGCTCACTGCGTCCCATATCAATCTCGCGTATCAGGCCCCAAACAATCAAGGGTGAAGAAGAACCCAGAACAATATAGGGACCGTAATTGAACAAGCGGGCAACAAGCTGATTGCTTGCATATCCTCGTCCATTATGATCATGCAGGTATGCATAAACCCGGCCGAGGTTGGGATCGAGGCTGAGAGCGAGGCAACATTGTATCATGTCCATCTCAGGCTCTTTCAATCCAAAAACATCCCGCAGTATGGCCAGTCTTGAAGAATTTTCCTCCAGAAGGTAGGATTCGGTTTCCCCTAATAGGTTATTAAGGTCAGCCATTTCGGGCTCATTCAACAGCCATGAAAGTTCAGCCTGGTAGGTATCATGATTTCTCAAATATCCATCCACTTCTGAATGAAGATTAAATGTTTCACTTTCGGCAGCAGCACTGGTTTCAGTCCACAGTTTTCGAAGCCATGTAATTCTTCGGCGAGCGCGAAGACGTATCCGGGTCAATACATGGTAGTACAAACCTGTTGTATCGGATACTGTCAATTGTTGCTCAAGTATATCTGTTTGATCTGTCATTATTTAAATGTTGGCCCAAGATGGTTTTGATTCAGCCCCTGCGACAATCACGCGTATCGGTTGTGTCCCGGTTTCCATATTTACAGGAAGCCGTAATTCGATTTCAGTAGTTGAAATAACCCTGAATTGACCAGGATCTGCCCCCAGTGTTGTCATACTCCGATGAAACTGATGCATTCCCGCATAGACTTCCATTTCTTCTTTTTCGATTATAGGATCTGTCATCACTTGGAAACCAGCACCCTGAATGGTAAGTATATCGCCAGACAGACTACTGGATGAAACAACCGGTGTTACCATGAAAGGGAACTGATTAGAGCTTTGAACGAATTCCTTGTTTCCACCTCCGGGTATGGCAAAGGTTTTTGTTAACAGCACCTGTGCGGTATAAATGCCCGGGAGCACTTCCACAATATTACCATTACGTTCCAGCCTGGCAGTGGTATCAACCGTTGCGGTGATTTCGGTTGCTTTTGGATCGGGCAGCCAATTGGGGACTACAATATTCTCCTCGAATCTTGAATTATATATTCTCAGCTGTAACACCCCCTCTGTAAAGCCGCTTCCTTCAATAATTAGGGTGTCCCCGGGGCTTACCTGTGCCGGTGTCGATTCAACTATCCTCGGCGATATTTCACCCGGTAAAGTGAATGTCATTTTACTCCTGCTAGTACTGATCTGAGGTGTCCCCATTGTAAAAACATAATTACCATAAAGAAGTACACGACCGGAAGCGCTGGTTGCTTTCTCAGGCTCAATAAAGACAGGACTGACCTCATAATAAGCAGAAAATTTCATAGCCTGCGAACCCGCAGTCCAGTTATGTACAGCTTCTGTATACGGCAATGGCTGCAAAGTGATCCTGAATTTGTCTTCATCAACGTTGATAAGCGGTGAATCATGTAAAGTTTTTAATGCCACCGTCATCCATTTTTGTTCTTCCAGTGCGGCCATTCCTGCGCTTGAGTCATGAAACAATGCGGTGAGCTGGTAATAAAGATCCAGGGTCAGTGGCATCAATTTCACCGGAGGAATGTCTCTTCCCGGTGGTGGTATATTTTTGAACCGAACATTTTCTTTTGCATGATATAGATACAGACTTAGTCCCGACCTTTCTTCGTTTACCGGATCAGCAAAAACACTAATGGTCAACCCTGAGGACGAAAGCCCCTGGTTGATCTTTTCAATGATCGCAGTAGTAACTTGTCCGATATCTGTTACCGGCATAGATTCAGGTTATAGTTGATTCAAACCAAAATGAAACGCTCCCGAGTAGCATTTGCCACAGTCTTGGATTGTATGATCGTTCTCTTTTCAATCTTCTCTATCACTTTCTGCTTTTGTGATACCACCTCCACCGTAATATTTCCGATGATCAGCCGGGGCTGATTCTTTTTATTTTCAGTGACCACCTGATTCAATAATGTAGCAGACGGAATTATCTTTTCCATTGTCGTTTTTGGCTGCAATGGGGTTAGACCCTGATTTTCGGCGACAGCTTTGCTTTGTTCTTTTGTGTGATGGACTGTTTGCATAGTGGCATTCACCGGCAGAACGATTGCTGAAATATCCGATGGAAATAATACCTCCTTTTTCTTTCTTTTTGCTGTTATTTTCAAAAGTAATATCGGGAGGCATTGCCTTTTTTATCAGGAAAAAGAGACATGTGATGAACTACTGTCTGCTTTTCATCTTTTACCCGGATAATGTGTCGGTCAAAATACGTTGTGGTACCTGTTTGTTTTTCCACAGTGGGTTGAACATATTTATCAGGTGCAACAGGCTGAGTTGAAACCGGTGCGACATTTAAAGTCGCCTGAGTGTATAAAGATCGGTTTTCAAAGGAAGCCTCATTATCTGCCTGTTCAAACGGGTCCTCCTGAACAGGACCTTGAGGTACTGCTTTACCCAGCTGTGGGTTAATTTCATTTTCCGATTTTCCACGGTTGGCAATTTGCCCTAAATAACCATCCATATCTTGTTGCATTAATATATTTATCCCGTCAATTCATCTTCTATCATTTTTACATAAGAACGGCGTAGACGTCTTGGCAATTCCAGTATTTCCCGATGACTCCATTTATAGGATGATGCGAGACGATGAATGTCGCGGTATACCTGCTTTTGTTCTTCTTTCAGTTTGGACAGCAGATAGGACTGGATGTCGAACCGGGCCTGCTGTGTATGGCCGCATTCCGGACAAACTGTTTTGATCTCAGTCTGGATCACCGGGGCGATTCCCGACATGGCTTCCTGGATTTTTTCTCCCTGTTGTTTTCCTCCGCTGACCACGCAGAGTTGTAACAAAGCATTCACGGCTTCCGTTGCCTGCAATCCCGCGATCGCCAGCTCGTCTTCACCGGTTGGTAGCCGGAATTCACATTCATCGAGGCAATAAATGCCGGACTCTTCAACTGTACCGGCAGCCGAGGATTCAAGATGTTGCTGCAATTCCGGTAGCTGAAATTCGATTTCGAATGGTTGCTGACATTCGAGGCATTTAGTTTTGCCGTTGACCCGGGAACCAAAAGTGTCAATATAGATGGCAGCCAAAACACGATCACGGTCAGCAGTAACCATTCTTTCCGCTGAGAGGCCTTCACCCATCTTTAACTGGTTTATCAGAAAAATAGCGGAAGATGTTCCCGCATCACAGACTGCGATCTCTTCCCTGCCAGTGATTTCGCGAATTCGTATTTCAGGTTGCCCCTGCGTATATCGCAGCCGTAATGATCTTAGGTTTTGCATTCGACTTCATTATGGGAATTTCAATTCCTTTTGTTCTACAACGGCCTCATCACGTTCCCACCCTTCATTCTCCAGCTTGATCATTTCGATTGCCACAGCGTTCCCGTTAGCATCCAGCTCCGGCAGCGCCTGGTATTCGGACACCCAACAGTTATATACTTTATAGGATTTTGCGACAAGGCCCTGTTCCGTTAGTAACTGAATGGTAATATCCTTGCGGAAATCAACTAATGAGATCGTGCCTGATCCAGGTCCTTCAGTATTCCAGACACGACTGGCCCATTGTTCGAATTCGGTATCATAGGTCACCCCTCTTTCGAGTGTGATAGCTTCGAATTTGGTTTGTCCAGGCATTTTTCTCTTTGTAAGCGGATCGCCGCCTTCCCGGTGCTCTACCAATTCGGTTGTACGTTTGAGTGCAGTAACCTTGCTGACCCCCGCCACTTGTTTTCCGTCTATGATAACAGCAAAGCGGAAATTACTGTAAGGGTTTTCACGAAAAGAGTTTACAACGAATTCAGGTGCTGGCATATCTAGTAGTTTTAATTATGATTAAACATTTACCTGGCCCGACATCTGCTGGAGTTTTAGTATCACAAACTCTGCGGGTTTCAGCGGAGCGAACCCAACCAGGATATTGACGATCCCCAGGTTGATATCATTTTGCGTAGTCGTTTCCGAATCACATTTTACGAAATATGCTTCGCTCTTTTTCAATCCCTGGAATGCACCTTGCATGAAAAGATTATGCATGAATGCACCCACGTTCAGCCGAATCTGCCCCCACAATCTCTCATCATTAGGCTCGAACACCACCCATTTCAGACCGCGTTCAAGGCTCTGTTCAATGAATGACGCGGTACGTCGAACCGGAATATACTTCCACTCACTTGCGGAATCATCATCTCCCTCCATCGTTCTTGCACCCCAGCAAACAATGCCATTGGGAAAGGCCCTCAGCACATTTATTCCTAATGGATTTAAAACTCCATTTTCCTGGTCGGTAAGGCGATAATCCAGTCCCCGTATCCCCCTAAGACTGGCTTCCACTCCGGCAGGTGCTTTCCAAACTCCCCGGCTGGTATCTATACGGGTCATTAGTCCGGCAATAGCACCGGCAGGACTGACAAATACTTCAATGCCTTCGTCATTAATTTTGACATTTGGAAAATAAATGGCGCTATGGTCAGTGACCAATCCTGTTTTCAGATCAGCGAGGGTACTCTGAATCGCACGCACATTATTGCCGTTCCAGTTATTTGGAGGATCGAGTAGCAGGAAAGCCCTTCTTTTCTCACAAAACCCACTGGCATCACTCCACAATTCAATCATATCATTATTGGCGCCGCTCGTAGTTTCCATCGCCAGGTTAGCATCTTTAGGCAATACAAGAAGGTTAAAAAGATCGATCTCCTTGTCAGCAATGGTGTAAGCGTTCAGGTAGTCTTCCGCCCGAGGAGTCATTCCATTCGTGCCTGCCGTAGCAGCTCCTGTACCTATCCTGTATGTTCCTATTGCGGGCCTTGTATTATCAGTCGAGTTACAGCTAATCCAATTCGACCTGACATAGGTTTCAACAAAACGAGGATGCGCATTGTTCATACTTATCTCGCGCCATTCTTCAATACCTCTTTCTATTTCATCCGCACCCTTGAGATAAATCCTCATATCGAATGTAGTAGCGAGTGGATCTGGGTGGCTGATGTCAACGACGATATCATTTCCGATTGCACCAGGATAAATGGCTGTCACATCCATTTTTGTGTCTATATTTTTTACTGTCTGAACAGGCGGATCCGATGCATTCTTAATTCTGAGAATATAACATCTTGTACCCCCGTTTAAGAAAAATAGTTTAACCGATCTTGCGAGATCGCCTACGGTTGAAAAGGATGTAAAATTCCTTTCAAAATCGGTATAGCTTAGACAAAGAACAGGCACTTCAACTGGTCCCCATGCTGCCCGTGCTATAAACAGCGTGGTTGAAGTGCTTACTCCCACAATGGTTCTTACCCCGCTGGCTTCTTCCTGTACATACACGCCTGGATAGGTAGGTTGAACTGGCATATTGGCATATTTGAATGATAAAATCGATTTGAGATGGCAATCAATCACCTGCAGGTACCATAAACCGGTTTGTGGTTATATACCTGTCACATGCATAAGCATTATATTGTTGCAAACTGGTGCAACTGTGTAAATACTAAAGAAAAGCCTTACGGGATGTACGTATTAAGCGGGATAGGATAAGTGAATAAATTCTGTATAATGTTAAATTATCTATTTTCAGTTACCAAGAAAAGGAGTTTGATTTTATCCACCGAAAATGCACAAAGTTTTGAAAATTGTAATTATTACCTCAGTAATATCTCATTTTAGAGTAGTCATGCCCGTTGTTATCCGGCAAAGGATGCAGAGATTTTTGCATAAAAATTATTGCGTACTTGTTGAATTGAGTTACTATTAGTTTGTGCAAAATTAAAATTATGACAATAGGCGGGCCGTCATATTTTTCTATTAAACCTGAGAATTTATGGTGTTTTCACTTTTACAGAAAAGTAGTTGTTTATTGTTTTGAAACTATGGTCCAGAAATTTTACGTGATTTTTTTTACCAAAATATTTCATTCTGGTTTAATTCTGTTCTAAATTGGTTTGCCCCGAAAAAATTCATTATGCCCCTTGCCATAATGCTACAGTTCATCAACACTTGCACGAATCAGTCCAAACCAGAAAATACACGGGAAATTAAGCCGGTTCAAATCCCTGATCATCGATCTGCCTACGAGACGGCCTTTTTTATCGCGGGGACCTTACAAGCCCCGGAGCAGAGGGCTTTTACAATCACATCCTCTTCTTCATAAGTGGTGAGCATCACGATATTCAGATCCGGCATTTTTTCCAGGATCAGGGGAATGGCTTCCAGTCCGGATATACCCGGTAGCCCGATGTCCAGTAATAAAATATCGGTTTGCACCCCACCGATCTGTAAGGATCCTAAAAATGTTTTGGCGGAACCGTGTACGGCGGCAATTTCGAAATCATCATGAAAGCTGATGAATTTCGATACATTATCGCGAATCACTTTATTGTCCTCGATGATACTGACCCTGATCTTACTCACAGATTAATTTTGATAAAATTAGGGTATTGCCCGGCTTGGCCTATCACCCTATCAGGGGGTTTTTTGGAATGGTTCTTTAACCGAGTTTTGTTAATAATTAACAGAATTGCTTAATTTATACCTGCCTGTCTGGCAGGCCCAAAACCTATTTGTATGAAATCATTCTGCCTGACCGGAAGAAAATTCCTGGCCTCATTGGTCATCCTCTTCCTGGTCATTACCAGTTGTACCAATCAGCAATTACCCGAAACACCCTGGGACCAGAAGCTTTCTTCGATCAGTTGGCAGCAATCATTAAATGATACGGGATTGGTGACAGTCGGGGCCTGGCGGCCATTGGCTGATGACAGGTATATGGAAGTAATATTCAATGAAAGGGCGAAGGTTTATCGCATTGCCAGGGAGGATAAGGACTTTGCCATCTACAACCGGTATTTTGAAGCATCCCTCAGGAACAAGACGCCGGTAAAAATTATCATTGATATCAGGCAGGGGATTCTCCTTAAGGTGACGGAGCCCAGTGCCGAAGAATTAAAACTGTTCCTGGAATTCAGAAAGGAAATGCTGATCGGTGATTCTTCCCGCCGTATCAATATTGCAAGAATAGATACAAGCACTTTTAATATAGTTGACGAATACCTGAAATGGCCTGTTTTTAAAATCTGCCAGAATATTGTTCCCAGTTATACCAAGGCTAAGGAGATATTTGATTATTGTGCGGCACAGTCCTGTCATATACCCGGGCCGAAGCAAGTGACTCCCTGTATCCCGTTTCAGTATGTGGATGATGGCTGTTATGCCCGGGCACATAAGATGCGCTGGATCATTGAAAAGCATTTTGGGTACTGCAGTGAAAAGGTTTTCAGTTTTGCTACGGTTGACAATCACAAACTGAATGTGAAGGCAGATAAATGGGGTGGTTGCTGTGTGGAGTGGTGGTACCATGTAACACCGTTGATCCGGGTAAAGACCACGCGTAACAAATTCGTTAAAACCCTGGCCTATGTGATCGATCCGGGTATGTTTGATAAACCGGTCTTATTATCCACCTGGTTGGCTGCTCAGAAAACAACAGGCTGTAATCCCCATTCAATGGTGGATTCTTATAGCATACAGTCTTCCTCGGCCTACACCCCCAGCTACCCGAACGGAACGCCTTATGCCACGGATCCGAATTACACCCAAACCAATAGTATGTTGATTAATTATGCCAGCGCCACGACATGCAATTAGCGAGTGGCGAGCTTGCCCGCCGAAGCATTTGCGAAGGAGGGTGGCGAGTGGCGAGCTTGCCCGCCGAAGCATTTGCGAAGGAGGGTGGCGAGTAGCGAGTGGCTAGTAGGGCTTACTTAATTGGCGTTAATGATATATTGCAACGATTAGGAGTTCCTTGCGATTCTTCGCGCCATTGCGTCTTCGTCCATAGGACCCTGCGGGCGGTGAAATCCTTGCGAATCCTCGCGCCTTCGCGTCTTAGCGGTTAAATTCTATGGTGAAAAAAACCCTAATACTCACACTGCTTATTATCCGCTTTCAAATAATAGCTCTTATTATTTTTAGCCTTCGGATCCATGCATCCCACCAGGTTCAATATCTCAATCCTCCTGAAATCCACCGGCTGGCTTTCGGCCTGCAGGGCGATATAGCCTTCTTTGAGCGGTGTATTCGCCCGACTGATCCAGTACATACTATCGGGCACATTCCCTCTTTTCCAGCCAAAGTCGGAAGCGATCAGTCCCTCTCCTATTTGTGCATTGGTATAAGTCAATACGGTATCTCCGTTCACGATATGCCGGATCAGTGAATCGCCATATACTTCTGCAATCACTGAAACCCATTCATCTTTCAGATAGGTCTTGCTATTTGATTTCTGAATATGCGCGGTATAGCGTTTACCATTCACATCAATCACGGTACCCGGTGTACAGACATTCCCCGTACTCACGGTATCTTTTCCATTGCCACAGAGGAACTGAAATTCCAGGGAAACGGGGAAATCCTGGTTCGATCCCATAGATGCCGCCGACTGCGAATGCAGCATCACCCCGCTATTGCGATCGGCCCAGGAAGGGGCATCGGCCAGGTGATCCCCGGTAAAGCGGTATTGCATCCGGAGTTTATAATAAGAATAGGGAGCTTTTGTATAGAGATGCCCGAAATGGCTATCGAACTTTTCATAGTCGCTGTACACTACCCGGATCATACTATCGGCCACACGAAAAGTGTTTTTGTAATTATCGTTGAGGGGGAAGTCTTTGATCTTAATATCCCAGCCGGAGAGGTCTTTGTTATTGAAAAGGGGTTCCCAGGATTCAGGTTGGGACCTGGGTTTTGATTGGCAGCCGCTGAGCAAAAAAAGGGCCATGACTCCAAAAAGAAAAATCCGGTGGTTGATTATTTTCATTCCATCATTATTTGGGTTACTGATGAAGTTACCGAAAATAAATGATTGCGATCTGCTCCTGCTGTGAGAATCGTGGCGGGCTGCCAGCCAAATATTATTGCTTATATTTGATACTATGCATTTTTCAAAATCTCCCTGTTCAATTTTATACTGTTTTCTTATTATCACCTCACTAGCCTTCACTGGCTGTGAGCCCGATACGGGACCAGTGCCGTATACCGATCCCTTCCCTTTTCCTGAAATTGTGGAAGACAATACAGGAACCAAACCCAGGTCGGTTACCTATGTGTATGACCGGAGGGCGGTTGATTTAACCTATCCGCCCAAGATGGACTCCAGCATCATTCGTTTTGGCCTATGATTCTTTGGGGAAGATCAAACGGATCCGTTTAAACCACAACGATTTCTTCATGCATGATTTTTTATTTGAAAGAAACAATAATCAGCTGACGGCCATTCATTGCCGAAGCTGGGCAGTATCCACTGATTCGGTTACGGATATATCCCAATTAGATCTGGAGATAAAATATAATGCTTCCGGATATCCTATTTTAATGAGAACATCCATGCTGAATGATCCGCTTAACGATGTGGATAGTTTCTTTATTAAAACAACCGGCAACCGGATTGATTCCGTGATCAATCCCATTTATTCCTTTAGTACGGATGCAGAAAAAGAAGCCTATAAGTACAACCCCTCCGGTGATATCACCCAGATTGACCATATCCGCACACAGGGTGTTTTCTGGTCATTGGTGCAATCCTACAAATACACATTAACCGGCAGTCCGTCTGCTATTGCCCTGGGCAATGAAGCTATTTTCTGGGATTATGTTGCCAAACATGCCGATGTCAGCTCCAACACAGAATTTCTGGTCCCTGCTATTCTCTTTCAGTCCGCTAAACAAGCTTCAAAATTAGTGTTGCAGGTCTCCGGTTTTTACTTAGGTACTTACAATTATCAAACGGAATACTATGGAACGGGGTTGCCGAAAAAAATGACAGCGAATGTGATTACGGAGACGGGGGCGTTTTGGGCAAGGGAAGCGTATTATTATAGTTATGGGAGGTAGGGGTTGGGGTCTGCGATTTTTAAATCTTTTTAAAATCCCGCGCATTCTCTGCAGAGGACTCGTGGGGGAAGAAATCCAAATAATAATATGAATACCAAATAGTTTTTTACTGTTCTTGTGTGGTTTCAACAAATATCGTGTTGGTAAATAGTAAGATAGGCATTGAACCTTCAACCGTTAAGCCGGAGAAATTTATTTCCAAGACTGCTGCAGTCAGACCTTGACGTCTATGAATCTAAAATAATTTTTTAATTGCAATGTTACCTAGCTCAGCACTGAAGTTCAGTCTGGAAGTAATATCGTAATTCGAGCTATATTACTTGCTAACAATGAAAATTTATTTACATTTTCTGTATGTCGTCAAAACAAAGTGTACTTTCTGTTAGAGAGTATTTCCAGGATTTAAGTTATTAAATATTTTTAGTTTTATAGGGTTGGATTAATAAAACTTAGTTTATCAGTAAAGTATAGTGCCCTTCTGTAACTCATATTTTTGCCTTAATCTTTTCTCTCCGTTTCAGGATTTGATCCTTTTTACCGAAGTATACATCTGCAGGAGTAACGTTATCCAGTGATTCATGATACCGGTGGTGATTGTAATAGTTTACAAATTTTTCCAGTGCTTCATTTAGTTCCTCCGGGCAGTAATAGTTATCCAGCTTAACTATGTTTTTCATACTTCGGTGGTAGCGTTCGATCTTCCCTTGAGTTTGAGGATGATTCGCCCGCCCATGGATGGGTTTGATCTTTTTGAGAACAGGTACTTCTTCAGATCAGCAGATATGTAACAGGATCCATTGTCGGAGAGCAACTTTGGTCGTTGCCCATTTTTAAGTCCTGCAGCTGCCAGAGCCCGATCCACGGTTCTTTCAACATCGCTTGCTTTCATGTCCCGGCAGAGCTCCCAGTGGACGATATAGCGGCTGTAATCGTCGAGGATCGTGCTCAAGTAATACCATCCCCATCCAATGATTTTAAAATAGGTAAAATCCGTCTGCCACATGTCATGTACAAAATGAGTCTTATCCTTAAACTCATTGGATGCTGACAGCAAAATGTGCATGGGTGTTGTGATCAGCCCTCTGCTCTTTAAAATCCGGTAGACGCTGCTTTCAGAGATGAATACCTTTTGCTCATCCGTTAATTTTACTGACAGTTCCCTCGGAGAGAGAACAGGGTGATCCAGGGCCACTTCCACCACCAGCTGCTTTTGAGCATCTGGTATGGAGTTCCACTGCCTGCGAGTTCTCTTATGTGGTTGAAGGCCATCTAGTCCGTTAGCAAGGTACGCCTGGTACCATTTGTAAAATGTGCTCTTGTGGATGCCCATTTCCTTCAGTGTCCTGTTGACCCCAAGTTCTGAGCGGTCAACAAGCTGAATGATTTCATATTTCTCTGCTGCTGATAATCGCATATACTTCTTCCATTTTTCGTTTATTCCAAAATGGTTAAGCTTTTTTACAATATCATAGCGCAGCATCAGATCAGCAACCATTTCCTTAAGTCGCTGATTCTCTTTTCGTAAATCCGCTACTTCGTCCGAGGTGGCTTCACGGGTAGTATCACCGGCCAGCCGCTTTTCCCTGCTTCCAGGAACTGTTTATTCCATTTGTAAAACTGGGTTTGATGAATCCCGTACTTGCGGCAGATCTCAGATACAGAGTTCTCACCGCGGATAGCTTCCATTACTATCAGGATCTTTTGCTCAGAGGTAAACAGGCGCCTGGCCTTTCTGCGGACATCCTTTACAAAATTCTCAGGAGTTTGCTTCTTAGATTTTGTTTCCATTTTATTCTTTTTTAAGTTAAACAATTAGGAAACACTCTCTTAAGATACTAAATTAGTGGTACACTTTAAGCTGAAGATTTACAGATCCCAAATTTATTTGCAGCCAATCGAATTAAGGTAACAGGCATCTTCTTTCACAGTGATATAAAAATCCGTGGTGCCATTATGAGCGTCTCTTGTTTGAATATGATGTACCCCCGAAACTGTTATTTTCTGCACAGTATAAATATTATCACAATCAGGATCGGGAATTGATTCACTAAAATAATTATTAAGTACCCCTACATAGTTTCCATCAATCCAAACCATTATCGACCCACGGTTACCGCAAGTACTATATATAACCACCTTGCAATTTCCCTTTCCGTATACATGGTAAGGCTCGGGTTTATCACGGTAAACAATTTTCTGCTTCTCAACAATCAACGTATCGATACGGATAAAATTCCGAATTAGTGTATCCCTAATGATAATAATTTTTCCACTGTCAGGCGATTGCTTCGCTCTCAGTGGTATTTGTTTTTTCGTTTGGCCGATCCATTCATCAAGGACTTTATTTTCCTTACTTGTTATCCCGGGGCATTCTTTAGCCGCCTGCCATTTCAGAATGGCCTGATCTAAATTATTTTTATTATACTCTTCAATTCCGCGCTGCAGAAGCCGGTTATAGCACTCCATTTTCTGTGCACCGGTACTACTACAAAAAAGGAAAAAGCATAAAACTAAAATAATTGCTCTCATGTTATAGTTTAATTTGATTCAGTATTCTTATAGCATCTGTGTATTCTCCACCTTTAATATAGGTTCGCGCATCCGTCAGGCTTTTCCGGAGATTTTTAGAAACAATTCCCATGGCCAATGCCTGGTCCAGAAGGTTAATAGCGTAACCGTATTCCTGGGCACGTATACTGATTCGGACATTCTGCAGGATGCTATTAATGACTGCTATTTCTGGAATATTTTTTTCTCCTCCCGGTTGAGTGAGAAATTGATCCTTCGTTTCTTCAACAGGCATTGGTTTTTCTTCCGTAGGTGATACTGCTGCATCGTTTACCTGTGTGTCAGGTTCAGTTTGCGGAGCGTTTTTTTGTGCCTCTCTCACTGAATCCTGCTTACGTCGTAAAATATTCAGTCTATCGCTTATAAAATGCAACCGCAAACTATCAGCAGTAACTAGACCTTTTTTTTCATTTTCTTTATCGAACCATTGATGTGGCTGCCCGAACAAAGAGAAGGCTACTGCAATTCCAATAAATATAGCGAGTACCCATGACTTACTCCAGAAACGAGGCCAGTCGAGCGTTGCGAAGGCAAAATAATAGGTTTCTTCCCTCTGAATCTCATTTTTTCCAAACTTCGGATTGAAAAAAATAAATGGTATCATAATTACTATAGCTATGCTGATTAGGATAACACAGTAGAGTGTTAATTTGCCAATTGAGGCATAGCCCTGTAACCGGAATGTTGCATTAAATAAATAGGTAATACCAGAAAGAAGAAGACTGGTTAGGGTGATAAAAAATGTATAAAAAACAAAACAATAGATTACCGGGGTGAAGTTCTCCGTATAAGTTTTTTCCAGGAAATAAAGAGGAATTGTTGGTTCCCGTGATTTGTTGGCGGGAGTTTTGCTGGGTCTCAATTCTTTAATGATACAAAATTGGAATGTAACTAATAAACGAAAAACAAAGATGGCAACCAGTAATATCCCACCTTGTAAAAGGACTTGTACAAAATTAAGGTTCGTTCCCCGTATATAATTTACAAGCAGTGATGAATTTACCTTAATGATAAAAGGAATACTAAAACATACAAGATAAAGAACGATGAAAAATATAATAGAACGCCATCCGGTGAATAATTTAATAATATTCAAGATTAACTGCCACCCGAAACGGAGTATAGAATCTGCTATGATACGCAATACGGTTAAACTCATATTGACTAGAAATAATAGAATATTCAGGAAGAGGATCCCTAGGTAGCCCATCCATAAAAAAGGACGCAGAAGTATATGATAATTATCAATTTCAGCAGGTAGTGGAATTTTCCCCAAAGGACGGGGTGTTAAAATTTTATTTTCTGGCTTAACAGCTTCCACTAAACATGTAATTAGTAACTGTACCCCGATGCCAGCAAGAACAACCATGCGTATCGAATGAATAATGTCGAGTCGCAAAAAAGAAAGCTCATTAAAAAACCGTTCGGGTAAAAGTTGGTTTCTCTTTACCAGTACAATCACGCCAAGCAATACCCACACAGAAGTCAGGAAACTTAATAAATAATTTTCCTTTTTAAAACTGACACCATGCAGGAGCATAAAGCAAATTCCAACTATAAAGCTGATGAAAAAAAATAATTCCTGGTAAGAGGAGTCCGCAAAAAAAATAAGCGCTGTAGGAACAATTGCAGCGCCGAAGAGTAAAAATTTTCCAGGCAGTTCATCTTCGCTGGCCGGGTGCTCAAAATAATAACCTTTAAAAGAAATGGCAAGTATTACCATGCCTAGAATAAAACATTGTAATAACAGGATTGCAGTTCTTTCGCTAAGATTGATCCAGTCCGATGTCAGCAGGAGACCTGTGGCAAGAAATAGTATTGCGCCAGCTATCGCTTTTATATAAACCGAGGTATCTGTTATCGTTTTATTTTCCATGTTGATCGTTTACTAAAAATTTATAAATATCAGACAAAGATCGATAAGAGGATTTTTGCAGGAAACATTAGAGCTACTATATATGTTAACGGAAAATAAAGCAAGTGGGTTGCACACGTACAGGTGCTGTATGATTGAATTTTCAGTCATGGCAGTCAGGATGGTTAGTTATGCTATATTATGATATTTTATTATAATTACCAAACGGCTTAGCTCATTATTATATTGAGATATGCAATTGTATCATTGAGTTATTTATCAATAAAAGACAATTACTTTTCGCTTTCAGGCTATCGTACTTATGGAGCGAAAGGTTAAACTTCACTTTTATATTATCCCGATATTAACAGCTCAATGACTGATTGTCCTACCAAAAAAAATGGCATAATATCACAATCCCTGTTGTCATGAGTTTGCAACTCGGGACAACTTCGAAAAAAGCCCAAACTACCCCGCACAAAAAAAGCCACCCATCGGCAGCTCTTTTTTTACTTTTTACCATTTCTTAACCGGGCTCTATACGTTTTGAACTCAGCGTGGCTTTCTCTGTTTAGCCGCTTTCTTCTGCGCTGAGCTTTTCCTTTTGGTAGGCTTATTTTTTCTGGGTTCAGCGTTCTTTTTTGCCATTAGAATTAAATTTTAGGTTAGTAAATTATTTATTGATGGATGAAGGGTATGTTTTTCCCGCTTTTCCATTTGGCTCATCAATGTACAAAGATACGCCTATAATGGTAAATAGGATATTTTCAATCCCTGTCAGCAGGACTGCATGTCGTAATACTCATCTGATCATTCAATTGTCCTGAATTTACAACTCAGGACATTAATGTGGACTCATTGGTTAAGGAATGGTGAAAAGCGATTTTTATCCTATTCGATCTCCACACAAAACATGCTGGGTTTTTTGGGATCATATATCACATTTACATTCCTGGGGACAACCACTTCGTTAAAGCTTTTAAAACCCAGTACCGGCGTGCCAACGATAGCCTGTCCTTCTGTTGTAAAGAAGCTGATCGTAGGCAAATAGATACGGCCGGCCAATTTATCCTTGGCAAGAGCAGGCTTCTCTACTACTTCGACCATGATGCCCCTGACCCGAATCCCGGTTTTCTTTATTTTTGTAGCCAGGGATCTTCTGTAGAGCAGGTAAATAAGGGAACCGGCGATCAGGACAGTGATAAAGGCGAGAACTGCATATAACATCTTTAAAAGTAATGAATCTAGGTTTTAGCGAAGAAAAGTAATCCTTACTTCCAGATACAGGAATTCTTTTCAGTTGATGTTCAGCACATTCAGCAATTAGGCAACAAATGTGGCAACAGGAAAAAGTCAAACAAAGGAAAACAACAACAAAATCATATCAAAACAAGAAGAAAAGTAACGATTAATAATCTTGCTCTGATATTCAAGATCTCTCCTTTCCTTCTACGAAAAATATTATCTAACGCTTTAAGTTCAATAAGTGTGGTATTACGATAAATGTTAGTTAGTAGGTTTCAAAAAATTGGGCAATTCAGCGTAGTTTACACAAATTCTACTTTTATTCAAACTAGCTTCTTTTATAATATTCTTTAACTCCTCTGTCATTTGATTAAGCATATCGCCTTGTATTGAAAAGCCAGACATAATATTTGAAAATTTATCAGGGTCTGACATCCCTACGTAGAAGAATAAATCCCTTTTCTGATCATAATAAATTCCTTCCCAATGCTCAAAACCATCTATTCCATAATAAATTCCTGATAATGAAAGAGAAAGATCATTCTCTGGATCGGTAATTTGATAATTGGAAAATCTATTTAACCCAATACAAATTTGACCTTCACTTATAAATTTTGAGTTTAAATTTTCCAATGCTTTTCTCAAAACAGCTCTATTTTTCATGATATCAATTTTTAGATTTAGTTGCATTGGACAGATTCCCCAGAAATTATACCATTGGCATTTTTATACTTATTTACTGTCAAATTGGCTTGGACCGGTTAGGGCAATACATACGAATGGAGCCATTTTTCGTCAGCCAGATCTTTGCTCTTAGCAAAAATTTGATTATGCGCACGCTGGCCAATAAATTAGGCAACGTGGATTGGTGAACAACTCTCTCATTTTAATTTATCTTCCTGTCGGGGATCACCCTCCTGGAAATAGTTGATTTCCCATTTTCCTGCGTTTTGACCTGTTCCGATTATGACGGAAACTCCGAGCTTGTAATTATAGTGGTTACCGAGATGGTCAATCGTCAGATGTTCCAGTTTTATTAAATCATAATCTTTATCATCCTGCTGATGTATGTCCTTTTTTACCTCGATAACTACGAGATTATGATCATTTGTCTGCCGTTTATGAATAATAATATCTGGGCGACATTCGTAATTATCGTCGTTGTGCACTTTCTTACGCACTTCACGGATTCTATTTTTTGCAATTTCCAGCGCTTTGCGATCATTGGGCTTTCCCATATCTCCATTATACTCAGGATCAACATCGTATTCTGAAAACAATGGAATTAAAAAAGAGGTGAGACGTCCTGATGCGTTTACCTCGTGAAGGTTTCGTTCAAGATTACCTTTATCCTTCGTAACCCATGTATCGATGGCTTCTTTAACGCGGGCAACTATTTCCGGTGTGCTCATGATGATTTGTTTTTTTTAACTGGAAAACTGATTTTATTCACTTTATTCATTGAACGACGGGTTTAATCAAAGTAAATTAAAAGTAAATCCTGGAATTATTTTAATAACCATTCTATCTTTATGCTTTCGATTCAGCTATTGTTTTTGGAATCTGGGTATAAAAAGGGGGGGGGGTGATACGTTCGTATATTCCAACTAAAACTTAAAGTGCCGCTTCGACTCTCTAAATACATCATCAAATTTGGGCAAATCATGTATCTGATCCTCAAGGCTTATCTGCCATGCCTGCTTTAGATTCTTTTCTTTTCCAAGAATTTTTTCCTGGAACTGATTCGGATTCAGCTTTTTATTTATTGCTTTTCGCTCAAAGTCCGGCTTATGTTCATTGGTGCTCATCTGTTCATTCTCTGTCAGGTGCCAGAAATCGTATAGATCCCTTACTTGGGTCCTACCCATTAGCGCCGCCATTTTTTCAATCAGTACTTCCGATAGAGAATAACATTGCAGCAAAAACAGTTCTTCCGGCATGTCTGAGTATTCGCGGAATACTGGGCGGTTTTCAATCTCAAATTCCATTTTCTCCCCTCTTGTTATATCAATCTTTACATCACGGCTTTTTATATCCGCCTGTAGCGGCCCTATGTAGTTAACGTAAAATACTAGGCTTCCGCTACTCTCATGTACTTCACTCTCTTTAAATTGAACAGTTATATTAGCCTCTTCTTTCACAAACGCATACACTTTTTCAAACCCCTTCAGCAAATCATCGTCAGATATTTTTTCATCCAGCAGCGTAAAGTCCAGGTCTTCTGAAAACCGGTAGTCTTCGAAATACACTTTTTTAAGAACAGTACCTCCTTTGAACACAAGGATTTTTGAAAGCACATCACTTCTTGAAATGCCATACAGGAGCCAGCTCAGTACATAATCTTTTTCTATTTGTGAGTCCTTTACCCGGTATTTCCCTGCCGCAGCATTAATTTCTTTCGGTCGTATCATATCATGTAAAAATAGAAGAAGTAATATCAGTTGTCTCTACATTCTGTTGAATATTCCATTTGCTTATCACTTTCCCCTTCCGCTCATAAGATGGTTCTAATAATATAACTGATTTATTTTTTATTTGCTGTAATTCTTCCGTTATCGGGTTATGTATGTCCAGCACTTCCAGCAAAAATCCCAGGCGCTTGATAACAGATTGCGCTTTGAATCGCTTACAATAATCAGCTAATTTTTCGTAATCAATCATTTCTTTGGATTTATGGACTGCCTTAGCAATTTCTGAAATCCCTCCTGCATAGTCAGGCTTATATAAACAATCAACAATCGTTTTTTCCAAGTCAGAACAAGGCAATATATTGAAGCTGTCTATCCACATATTCTTTATTCCAAAAAAATGATCCTTATTATGGTAAATGAACTGGAACTTATGCCCTTTGATTTTATAAGATGAGGGTTTCATCTGTGTGTCAACAACTATTTGCTCCTTCAATGCTGGTTGTGTTATGAGGCTGTGTATATCCAATGCACTGTAGTAGCCGATATAGAAGTTAGTGCCCGCTGCCAAATGCTTTGCCACTAAGTGCCAGTTGGGGAAGTAGGTTAATGCATCCTGATCGTAGGGGATAATGCAGTACAATCCATTTTTCACCCGCAATAAAAGGCCTCGGGCTGTCATGTCGCTTAAAAGCCTTCTGACCGTCGGTTTGGTTGAGTCTGCCAATAGTTTATATGCAGTTTCCAGAGAGAAGAATGTAACGTTCTCCTGATTGAGCTTTTGAAGCAAACCGGAAGATTGAAATGACAGCGTTTTTGAATTCATATCCAAAATGTGAGTTTTAAACTCACAACTAAGATATGAAAATATTAACAGATTTCCAAAATTGTAGGTAGTTTGTGAGTTTTAAACTCACAAACTACCTACAAGAAGCAAAAACTGCCAAACTGTCCGATTTTTTAACTTTTCTTTTACATGGCTTCATTTTAGCTAAGAACTAAACTTGTTCCTATCCAATCTTCATAATTAAAATGACTGCTATGTGGAGCGATAATGAAACCCTTTCTGACTGTATTGATTATAACCACCTGATAAGTGCTGTGACAGGTATAATTGATAATCCTAACCTGCTTCCGTGTAGCATTGGAATATTTGGCGACTGGGGAAGCGGCAAGTCGAGCCTTATGAAGATGGTAGAGGAAAAATATAAGGACAAAAAAGATGTGTTGGTTATCTGGTTCAACGGGTGGTTGTTTGAAGGATATGAGGACACTAAAACTGTCCTGATGGGAAGGATCGTTGATGAAATTATTTCGAAAAGAACTCTAAGTGCAAAAGCCTTGAAGGCAGCTGCCAAGTTGCTTAAAAGAATAGATGTCCTTCGATTAAGTGGTACTGCAATTAAATATGGGATTGGTTTTGCTACCATGGGACCGGTAGGATTAGCCGCAGTATCAGGAGCAGATTTACTGGGCAAGCTAAAGGATGCGGATTATGAAAAGTACATTACAGAGAAAAAGGAAACTGATAGCAATCCTGATGAAAACCTGCGAAACAATATCCAGGAATTCCATCAGAATTTTGATGAACTTATCCGAGAAACCAATCTGGAGAAAATTGTTGTTTTCATTGACGATCTGGATCGTTGCTCTCCCGACACTATAATTGGAACTCTGGAAGCCATCAAGCTTTTTCTTTTTACAAAAGGCACTGCCTTTGTAATTGGGGCAGATGAGAGACTGATCAAGTATGCCGTACGGAGGAGGTTTCCTGAGATCCCTGGTGATTCAATGGAAGTCGGAAGAGACTACCTTGAAAAACTGATCCAATACCCCATAAGAATTCCGCCACTTAATACCATTGAGCTAATCAACTATGTTAATTTATTGTTCTCACAATTGCATACTGACGTTGGTGAATTTGAACTGGTAAGAGAAAATATTCTAAAGAAAAAGCAGGAGACCGGATTTGACTTTGTATTTGATGTTAACAATGCTGACCAATTCCTGAATGATCTGTCCGATGAACTGAAAGACTCATACCAACTTTGCTCACAAGTGGTCCCGGTTCTAAGTGTTGGATTAAACGGAAACCCTCGCCAATGCAAGCGATTTCTAAATGCTTTGTTGATAAGGTACGGTATGGCAAAATCAAAAGGCATTGAATTAAACAAGCGAATATTGGCAAAACTGATGTTATTAGAGTATTTTAAGCCGGAAACCTTTAACAGCTTCCATCAAATACAAACCGAAAACGGAGGTGTTCTACCAACAATTTCCCTATTGGAGAATAAAGCCCGTGGCAAGCACCCTGAAGATGAGGATGGTGCGGATCAGAAGATCAATACAGAACAGGAGGCTTATTTACATGACGTCTGGCTTAAAGGTTGGTTGGGATCTGAACCCACTCTTGACACAGTGGAATTGCAGCCCTATTTTTATTTTTCGCGGGATCGGCTGGCGATTACTGGTCTGAGCCTTCAAAGAATGAGTCCTTCTGCACAGGAGTTTTATAAAAAGCTACTGAGTGAAGCGGAGTCAGTGTCCAACAATGCCCTGACAGCAGCCAAAGACTTGAACGATGGAGATGCGTCTGCAATCTTCGAAGCGCTAGCGCAAAAGATAAGGGAAAGTGGAAAGCAAATCGGAGAAAAATCTCCATTGAAGAAACTTTTTGGTTTCTGCAAAGAAAGACAAGAGTTAGTGTCCCAACTAATGGGTTTCCTTGAAAAATTTCCGGAAAAAGATTATCCTGCCTCTGTTGTTACATGGTTACAAGAAGCTACTGCAGACAATCAATATAAAGGAGTTGCCAAGGCGCTTGTTCAAAAGTGGGGAACAACCAAACAGAATTCAACGCTGGCAAAAATCAGCAAGGCCAAACAAAAAGACTTTGAGTAATGGGAACATCATCATCGAATGGAGGTCCTTCGGGAAAAACAAGCTTGGTTCCGTCATGGTACGGTGGTGGAACTGGTAGTTCTACCCAACAGCCTGCGAGTGGAGGTACAGCAAGCAACCTGGCAACCGCGAACCAAAATACCAGCGCCCAGGGACAGGGTGCTCAACAAGCTAATCAGCAGGGCGCAATTCCTGCTACTACTGGAAACTGGAAGGACGCAAAAGGTGCGTTTACACGTTACAGTAAGAATACGGGTGGGTCAAATATCCGTAAAGCGGCAAAGAGCTATGTCCGAACACTGGGAGGGTCGAGAGGCGCAACCCGCTCCGCTTCCCGTGGAATAAGTTCAGGACGAGGTCTGGTGAGTTTTCTCGGCTCAGTTTCTGCTCCAGGTGGCGGTGGTCTCAGTCAAACACTAACTCAACTTGGCCTCCCCGCTTTTATAGGCAAGTCTTCAGAGGAGATATTGGCAAAAATTGCAGATTCAATAGCACCTACCGGAGCCACGAACGATGAAGCTATTGCAAGGGATGCAATTCTGACAACTTTGGACAGTCTCTATTCGAAGATATTAGATAATGGAGGTGATATTACAGCACTGGAATCATTAACACCTGACATGATTAAGGATACGGTTATTGAGTATGTGAGTGTGTTTATTTTTAAAAAATGGGTGTATGAACTCGGGCTAGCGGTGGAAAAAAATACTGTAACAGAAAAACAGGCAATTGAGATGGAAACAGAGATTAAAGATTTTATCAACGCAGAAGTGAAACTGTCACTCCAGGGAAAGACGATTAAGCAATTTGAATTAAATGACAGTACAAATCAGCAAATCATTGAAACTATTTTTCAGACAGCCTATTCAACACTTGAGTAATGACAACTAATAATATAATAGTCAAAGAAACAGAGCAGGATATCTATTCACCTCTCCAAAATGCCACTGAGAAATACTTGGACTTCACCCTCGGTATACAGTCAGCATTGGTTAGCTCTTATGTCCCCACCTTACTTCAGCAAAACAACATAAATCTATCGGGGCCAGCTGGTGATTTTTTGGATCTGGCAATTGCGATATACACTAGCGATCAGATTATTTCCAGGAGTACTGATGGATTCCAGGGATGGAGCAGACATATCCGGGTTCATTTTCCCGTTACCAGTAGTTTGCTTTGGGCAAGTGTGAAAGACGATCTTGAAGAAATGCTTTCATTTCTGAGTGGAGATAAATGGGAATTAATTTTCCGGCAGCGAGCCAATGTCAATGTAGTTCAATCCCAACTTGTGTCTAACCCAAATGGCATTTCTAAAGTGTCATTGCTGTCCGGTGGATTAGACTCTTTCATTGGTGCAATAGATATGCTTGAGGCTAAAGAAAAGCCTGCTTTCGTCAGCCATTACAAACGAGGAAGTGAAGGTAGAGTTCAAACTGCAGTGCTATCGGCCCTTAAGAAACAGTTCGGCATTAACAGTTTTGTGAACCATAAATTCTTTGTTCAGCCAAAGCAGGGTCATGCCTCTGCAAATAAGGAAGAATCATCTAGAGCGCGATCCTTTTTGTTCCTCGGATTGGGGGTGGCGATCGCAAACTCACTCGGCGATGACGTTGAATTAATTGTACCTGAAAACGGCCTTATTTCTTTAAATGTGCCATTGACACAAACAAGACTGAGCAGCCACAGCACCAGAACCACACATCCCTACTATCTTTTCCTTTTTCGGAAAATTATCGCTCAGTTGGGTATAAAGAATGGAGTCATCAATCCCTATCAATTCAAAACAAAAGGAGAAATGATGAAGGGATGCAAAAATACTTCTTTTTTGCAACAGCATTATGCGCAGACCTTATCCTGCTCGCACGCTGATAATAGTCACTATGTGAAAGGAACAAGACCTGGCATTCATTGCGGTTATTGTGTTCCGTGTCTGATCAGGCAGGCTGCTGAGACAGCGGCGGGTAGTATAAAAACGCAATATATGCACCAAGTCAAATACAACGCACCGCCCGCACAAACAGGTAAGGGCAGGGACTTAAGAGCTTTCAAGATGGCACTAGAAGAGATAAAAAATATACCGACGCATTCTATGGCTTTACGTATTTTAAAATCCGGACCTTTGCCATTTGCGGATCCAAACGAACTGAATGATTATATTGGTGTGTATGAAAGAGGGATGGCAGAGGTAAGCAACTTTTTGAGATGAGTATATCATTACATGACACACATTTTCACCTGGACCTATTCGAGCGGCCAAAGGAAATTCTGGCACAAATCGAAGAGGAAAAAATTTATACAATTGCCGTTACGAACCTACCTGACATCTTCCAACACACACAACAATTGGTACAAGGGTATAAATATATAAAAGCCGCTCTTGGATTCCACCCGGAGTTAGCACACAAGTACAGCAATCAATTGGTAAGGTTTATTGAACTTCTTCCACTGGCACGATATGTTGGTGAAGTAGGGCTGGATAATTTTAATAAAACTTCGGTTGACTATCAGGCTCAGAAGAAAATTTTCGAAGAGATAATTACTGCTTGTAGTGCTACGCCCAAGAAAATACTTACGGTGCACTCTCGTCGGGCAGAAAGAGATGTTATTGCTATCATCGGGGCGAATTTCCGCGGCAAAATCATCTTGCACTGGTATTCGGGTGGTATCAAGGAGATCAATACGGCATTGTCGTATGGCTTTTACTTTTCTGTTAACTATGCGATGACACAATCAGAATTCGGGAAAAAAATTATTGGCAGAATCCCCGTTGACAGAATCTTACTTGAAACCGATGGCCCATTTGTCAAAGTTAGAAACCAGCCATCTACACCCCTAGTTACCAAACTAATTTTGAATGAAATTATCTTGCTAAAACAGCAGCCGGATATGCTCCGTATTTTAAATGACAATTTGCGCGCTGTTTTATCCTGACCCCCGCCTACACATTTATTTTAAGTTAGATATGTCTGATTATTTATTTTTGAATATGAAAATGATATGTGAACAAGAAAAATAAAATTACGCTTTCAAAAAAATGATGGTTCCGTAGTCTCTGATACGGTTCTTAACATCCCCGGATAAAGCGTTTGGGATCAGTGTAAATTTAAGAATACTCCCTTTCTATATAGTAATTTTGCTGCTACTTTGTTAAACAGAAATATACATATCATCAAGCCTGAAGCGATGCTGAATACTCTGCAGGATTTAAACTGCGGCAAAGTTCATGTTGCTCAGCTCAGCAGCGATGCTTTTACGATACAGCATGAAGCAACAACGCTTGAAGGTTACGTGAGGCCGGAAAACTTTCCCGCCTGCTGTGGATACCATACTAATATCGTTAAGTCCGCCAACGAATTCATGGCGAAGTTTCCGCAATGCTGTCCCAGCCATCAAAACCTTCTTTCTGCTCCCTGGTTTAAAAAATCCAACTATACTGATATCCCTGATAAACTATTGACCACTCTTTCGCATACTGAGCATCATATCCATCACAAAATAAATGAAGCTACCTGGTACAAAGACATTACCGACTTCTTTGAATATGCTATCTCAAGTTTCGGGCAGCTTCCAGAAGGCTTTGGCGCTCCTGTGGGGCTTCACTTATATTTTTATCATTTGGATTATTATATAAAGGACAGGAAAGAAATCCCATCCAATAAAAAGAAAAGGTTGCTGGATTATCTTAACAACTATAACAAAAGAGAAGTTTTAGACCCTACGGACATTAATAAACTGATCGAGACCTACAAGAAATGGGTCAATACCTTTCCTTTTGAAATAAGCTATTTTAGTCATCTTAAACCCCTTTTGGAAAAGCGCATTCCGTTGCTCGCTGAAAAGGCGGTCGAGAACCCCTATATCGGCCTGTTCAAAGCAAAGCTGCAAACATTAAAAGGGCTTGTCAGTTTCCTTGTGGGTGTCACCGAAAAAATACTTTCGGAAATCAATTCAATGATCCTTGCTGAAAAAGGATTATTAACCGACCCTGAAAAAATAAGACTGGAGGTTGTAAATGCGAACAGGAGACTGGAATTAAAACATCTCAATGACAGACCCGGTGATGAAAGAAGACAATATCTCCGCATACTGAAACAATGGTTTGCCGGTGAGAAAAGATACCTCAAAGAAGTTACACCGCTATTAGATAAATTAAGCCCTGCTGGCACGGCGCCGAAAAAAGAAAACCCTGTTGACATTAATGACCAAACAGGAAATCTTTTTTGCAATGCGATGCCCCTGCAGGTAGCTATCGATCATTTCCGGGTCTTTACTGAACAGAAGAGTACAAACGGAAAGCCTTTCCTGACAAAAAAGCAATTGAATGCTTTTATCGCCCGCGCATTTTGCGGCCAGACCACCATTGTCAAACAGACCTTTAACTGTTCATCAAGGGAGAAGCTTTTCATAGTAAAGCGGTTTCACCAACTATATTCACTTGCTGCTGGCCGATATGAAAATACCACCCAATGCACGCCTAAGTATATAAAGCTCCTTACCGATAACTTCACTAACTGGAACCACAGCGCCATCAAACATAATTTTGGCAACCGGGTCAAAAGAAACTGGTGAATTTACTTTTGTTCTTACGGCACTTACATTCCTGAAAAACGAGACCTTAGCCTTTATAGCTTGCAGGCATAATAAAGCGTAAAATGAAGCCTGTAAAAAAACCTTTTAAGCTGAACGTACTTGGTATAGTAAGGATTGAATCGGAGGGAACAATGAGAGATATCATCCTGATCCTTTTCATATGTATGCTCTTCCTTATTAGTTTAGTCATACTACTAAAGGCATTTGCAATTCCGATACTTAGCACGATCGGCATCGTTATGAAACTCAGAAAAATGGAGGGGTTTGCTACACCGGATAGTTGAATTCAATCCAGAAACAACTCATCGCTTCGCCCTGATCGCTTCAATGGCAGCACTTAATTCAAAATGAAAGGATATATTCAGCAGATAAAATTGAGAAGCAAGCTACAGACTATACTGTTCGAAAACGACGTAAATAAACCTAACCTCTAAAGTTGATCCATTCTTCTACTATCCAAATTGATAAAATATTAAAAAATGATTTCGTAGCACAAATAGAAAAAATCGGGCACAAAAAATAGAATAAAAATACTTTCTGTCTTGGAATAACTTCAAACATTTTCATAACTTTTTAAGAATGAAAATCGATACTCCTTGGTCTTATAAAAGGATGATTATCAAAATATTTATCTACTTCCCAATACAAAACTTCCCAAATATATAATCCAGCTGATCCTCATTCGTAATCGCCCCGGTGATTTCACCGAGGTAGTGAAGACAGCGACGGATATCGAGGGCGAGGAGGTCGCCGGGGACTTTGTTATCCAGACCGGCTTTGATATCAGTGAGAGAGGTCTTTACCTGTAAGAGCGCATGGTAATGTCGGGCATTGGTGACCACCGTGTTTTCGGTACTGATGCTGCCACCGAGTACGGAATCCAGCATTCTTTCTTTTAATACAGTAGTGTGCTGGTTTTGTTTGGCCGAGATGAAGATGATGCCTTCAATTTGACTGAAGCGTTCACGGGCAGCGGACTCATCCACTGCATCCAGTTTATTGGCCACGAGCAAATATTTTATTCCCTGTTGTTCGAGGGCCAACTGCTGTCTGGCAATCTCAGCGGGATCTTCTTTTACATCAAATAAATAAATGACCAGCTCGGCTTCCTTCATTTTGGCCAGGCTCCGCTCCACCCCGATGCTTTCAATCAGGTCGGTGGTATGCTCGCGGATACCGGCGGTATCAATCAAACGAAAGAGCACCCCGTCAATATTGATCAGTTCTTCAATGGTGTCGCGGGTGGTGCCGGCAATTTCACTCACAATGGCACGGTTCTCATTGAGCAGACTATTCAACAAAGTGGATTTACCGGCATTGGGCTTACCAATGATCGCCACACTGACCCCGTTGCGAATCACATTGCCAAGTTTGAAGGAATCAATCAGGCGGCTGGTGGATTGGTCCAGACTTTCAATCAGCTGATAAAAAGCCGTACGATCCGCAAATTCCACATCCTCCTGGCTAAAGTCCAGCTCCAGTTCAATGAGGGCCGAAAAACGGATTAACTCCTCCCGCAGGGCCATGAGATCGCCCGAGAATCCGCCCCGCATGGTATGCATGGCCGCTTTCTGGGAAGCTGCTGTATTGGCCGCAATCAGGTCGGCCACGGCTTCGGCCTGGGCTAGGTCCATTTTACCCTGCAGGAAGGCCCGCTGGGTAAATTCGCCGGGTTTGGCCAGACGGGCACCATTGGCCAGTATCGCATCAATGATCTGCTGTTGAATATAGGGCGAGCCATGGGCACTGATCTCCACCACATCCTCACCGGTATAGGAACGGGGACCTTTAAACAAGGAGAGCACCACTTCATCAAGCACCTGTTCCCCGCTTTTAATAAACCCACATGCAGGGTATGAGAGGGCTGGGCCAGTAAATCCTTGGAAGGAAAGAGTTGATTAATGATGGGGAATGCCTGCCGGCCACTGATACGGATCACGCCAATGGCGCCAATACCGGGCGGGGTGGCGAGGGCGACAATGGTATCATCCCAGGCGGGAAGGGGCTGTGACATGGGGCAAATTTAGAGAAATTGAAAATGGAGAATTGAAAATTGAAAATAGCATCTTTTAGAAGGCAGTGTTGAATTAGAGGTTTATGATATTAACTTAGTTTTTCTTTTCTTTTTTCTTGATAAAAAATGAAACAACCCTGCTGGCAGCAGGTTGTTATTTTTAGGGGCAATGCCAAAAAGTAAATAGAAGAGAAAGGCTGAAATAGTTAAACTTTTTCTTCTTAATAGCCTTCCCTTACTTTTTTTCTTGATAAAAAAAGTAACAATCCCGATAGCTATCGGGACAAGACGGATCGAATCGGAATTTTCCGCTCTGTGGTATTTTCCTCACACGATCCGTCGCCCGACGCTCAAGATAATGCACGGTCCTTTATGCAGGATTTCTCAGGCTTGATATATATAGATCACTACTGCGCTGATTTTTCGATTACCAGCGTATTACAAGATTGAGGCGAGGTTGAAATCGAAAAATAGGCGCTTGCTATATTTCACTTTATTCGACACTCAAAAACTATTCAGTACCCGGGCCTTTTTAAGTCCTCTCATCGTTCTGCAATAAGGCTGCATTACCCGTCCTTGTGGCCAACTATGGAGAAAGGGGAAACACTCACTATTTGCGGGCCGCCATATTTTTTCCCATCGTTACAAAAATTCGATCCTTTATTTCTTCAATCGGCTATGAACTTCAAGCTAAAAGAATTTCCATAGCGCCTATTTTTCGATTAGAACAAGTTTCCAATTTTAAACTAGGCTGCAAATCGAAAAATGAGCGCAGTAGGTTAACTCAAGATAATACGCATGAAGAATCTTGCATTAAGGACCGTGCGAAAACGTGAGTTCCGGAGGCCGGTTCGTCCGCGGAAATCTCCCAGGAGAAAGAATTTCCCTTTCGAACCGGCTTGAATTTTTTGTTACTTTTTTTTTCAAGAAAAAAAGTAAAGAAAGACTAACAAAAGGCTAATTATTAATAAGTGACGAACAATAGAACAAATGAATAAAGAATGAAGAAGTATGGGATCAGCCCGGTCCTGGCGATTCATATTTCAAAATATCCCTTATAATAAAAAAGCCCCTTCATTAAGAAGGGGCTTTCAAATTATAATCTTGTACTGACTTATTCACCCGTTACCTGGAAGGTAATCGGCTGCTTGCGGTAGGCTTTTACCTGACGGCCGTTCTGTACGGCTGGCGTCCATTTCGGGCCTTTTTTAATAACCCTCATAGCTTCTTCCTCCATTCCATAACCATGGTTAGTCAGGGAACGAACGTCGGAGATATTACCTTCCTTGTCCACGACAAACTGCACCACGGTAGTGTAGGTTCCTTCGGGAGCTCCGTTATCAGAAGCTACCTGACCATTACAGTTTGATTCGAGGTAGCGGCGCCATTTGCTGTCGCCACCGGGGAAACTGGCTTCAATCTCCACCTTGTCAAATATCTTGTTTTCGTCTTCTACAGGTTTTTCTTCCACCACCTGCTTGCCTTCATCAACCACAACGGGGGTAACGATATTCTCGTCTTTCACACCTTCCTGGTCAACTTCAGCAATTTTTACTTCTTTCAGTTCTTCCTGTGGTGGCGGTGGTTTTTCCACTTCCTCATCCTTCTTGATCACAGGGGGAGTGAACTGTTTCATTTCCACTTTAGGCGGCTCCTGCTTGGGCGGGGGCGGCGGGGGTGGTGGAGGGGTTCTTTCTTTTCCTCCTGTTTTACATCCTGGATCGTCATTTCTGACTGCTTGACCCGGTTGTCTTTGCTATTCTTCATCTGGCTGGAAATCACAGATCCAAGGAGGGCCAGACCCGCCACTGAGGCTGTGATAATAAGGGCACGGGTGATACGCCTGTTGTAGGTTCTCCGAAGCTCATACGCCCCATATTCCTTATTCCTTCCTTCAAAGACAATGTCAAGGAGGTCGGCTGATAAGATTTTGTTTGCTTCCATTTACGTAGCGTTTTTTATAAGATGCGGAACCAGAACTGATTCCACAAACTGATGTTATTTAATGCCGTTGGCGGACTCTGTGGCCCTGATCACTTTGACCTCATCCTCAAACGGCTTCACCAGGGCATAACGTTTTACCTGGTTAATGGTCATTTCGTCCAGGATATCCACCGTGTTCTTGTAGCTGGCGTCATCGTCAGGCTTGATGATCACGGTAAAGTCGATGTCCTTACAGGCATTTTCCCAGTCCGGATCCCCTTTTTTCTTTGCCTGGTTCTTTTCATCCTCGCAGGCTTTGGGATCCACGGTTGCCGGGTTAAAACGACTTTTTACTTCATTTTTCTTGTTGATGATGATATCCCTGATGCCTTTGTATGTGGTTTGCTTAAAGTTGGATGCATCCGGCTCCAGCTTTCCCTCATAATAATAGACCTGGTCAGCTTTTCCGAGCATAACGGTCAGCACGGAAGATTCCTTTACCTCGGTCTTTTTCTTTTCGTCATCCACATCCTTTGGCATATTCAGGTCGAGGGCGGTAGGCTCGTTCATGGTTGCCGTGAACACGAAGAACGTGATCAGCAGGAACCCGAGGTCCACCATGGGAGTCATGTCAACGCGGGTAGAAAGTTTTTTGGCTTTCTTCACACCCGGGCCTTTCTTATGACCGCCATCACCACCACCGCTGTCTATACTAGCCATATTGAAAAAATTTTGTTAGTTAAAAATATTACTTCTTGTTTTCCGGAACGAAATACTGCGCTTTACTGAACTCACTGCCGGTAGGCACATCATCCAGTGCGGTAACCAGGTTGTACTTGAACTCATCATTTTTCTTGAGCGCTGAAATCACCGCCTCAAATGTGGGGTATTTCGAACGCGCCATCTCCTTTGATGAGGTATTTAAAACCCTTTTCTCCCGGCAAAAGCCCTTTTGGCTGCACCAATCCAATGTACCAGCTGATTATTCAGGGTATCCAGTACCGGAATACCCGGTTGTTTCAAACTCGGCTGGTCCTTGAAATTAGTCGCCAGTAATTGCTTTAATCCGCCAAAAGGAACGCCAACCGCATAAGTCATCTTGTAGTTCTGAATTTCTGCAGGTGTCAGTCCCAGACTTTGCGTGGTATTGATGTCATTGATAATGGCATCATACTTCGACTTGTCCTTTTCTGACATCACGCTGAAAAAAACACGGTTACTGGAATCAATGGTGATCAGTACGGCATTGTTCTCGGGCAGTTTTTGCGACAGCACAGAACCCGGCGTTTTGATCTCCACCGGCTCAGGTGGCTTGAATTTCGTAGCCATAATGAAGAAGGAGAGGATAAGGAAGGCAATGTCCACAAAGGGAGTCATGTCCGTATCCGTACTCTTCCTCGGTATCTTGACACTTGGCATAATTAATTACTATTTACAGTTTAGATGAATTTTTTCCCATTTTCCATACAAAGCTGCTCCTGTATTATTTGTACAGGGAGGCAAAGCTTTGTGTCAGGGTAAAGCCTGACTCATCTATACCATAAGTGATCGCGTCAATCTTGGTTGTGAACACGTTATACATGATCAGGGCCAGGGCTGAAGTACCGATACCCAGGGCTGTATTATACAGGGCCTCAGAGATACCAACCGCCAGGTCACCGGCTGCTCCACCACCACCATCTTCACCCAGGGCGGCAAATGAACGGATCATACCCAATACCGTACCCAAGAGGGCGATCAGGGTACCAACCGATGTAATGGTAGAAAGGAATACCAGGTTTTTCTGCAGCATGGGCAGTTCCAGGGCAGTGGCTTCTTCCACTTCTTTCTGGATGGCTACTACTTTTTGCTCGGTAGACAATCCGCCTTCGCTGATCATTTCTTTGTAGCGACGCAGACCTGCTTTCATTACATTACCTACAGAACCTTTTTGTTTGTCGCACTCAGACAAAGCCGCATCAACATTGCGGTTGGCCAGGTGGTATTGTACTTTACGGATAAAGTCAGAGATTGATCCACTTCCCAGTGCTTTGCGGATGGTCAGGAAACGCTCGATAGAGAATACAATTACCATCAACAGCATACCAATCAGCAGGGGAACGATGATACCACCTTCATAGATTCTGTGAAGGGCATCCTTGGGGCCTTTGTGGTGTGGCCAGAATCCACCAGCCTTATCAGGCTCGGCAAATCCATCGGCACTGCCCAGGATAAAACGCCAGATAGCATAACCGGCAATAATACAAACAACAGGCGCAATCCATGAAATGGCGTTGCTGCTCTTCTTTGGTTGAACAGAAGTAGCCTTAACTGATGCAGTGGGTTTAATCTCTGCCATGATCTTGTGTTTTTTAGTTTTTTGAAATGTTAGATATGTTATTCCCGTTAGTTGTACAATGCTAAGAAAAAAGATTATACAAAAAACCCCACTCCTCAAATTCTGAGATAGGGAGGGTCAAGTTAGGGATTTTTTCAAATGAAACAAGCCCCTGATAAATAATTTGATAAGAAAATTCCGCCCGGCCTGAAGGCTGTCAAATGCAAACGGTTTCGGACCATTACTCATAGCGCAGGGCCTCAATCGGATTGAGCTTTCCGGCCTTGAGTGCCGGGTACAATCCGGCCAGTAATCCCACCAGGGAGCAGATAATAATACCATAGAGTACCCAGTTCCAGGGCACCACAAATCCGGTGTTCAGCACCATAGAGAAAAGATTCCCCACAAATACCCCCAGGAGAATGCCAAAAAAGGCCCCCATCATACTGATAATAACTGCTTCCATCAGGAACTGCCGGCTGACCATATTTTTCTTCCCTCCGATGGCCTTGACCAGTCCTACTTCCCGCGTCCGCTCCGATACAGAGACCAGCATGATATTCATCAGGCCAATAGCCGCCCCAATGAGGGTGATCATCCCGATTACTGTGGCCGATACCGTGAGGAAGCCCAGACTGTTCATGGCTTTTTCCGCCACACTGTCGCTGCGGTCGATGACGAAATTGTTATCTTCTGTGGTATTGAGTTTACGTACTCCTCTGAAGATACCCTCCGCCTCTCCCATGGCCTGCGTGACCTTCATCAGATCATTGGTCATGACCCCGATTACAAAGGAAAATCCGGAGGGAAAATTCCGGTCCACATTGGTATAAGTAGATATCACCGCATTATCACGACTGAACCCAAAGGAAGATCCCCGGCTTTCCAGCACCCCCACCACCCGGTAAGGAATATTATTGATCCGGATCACGGTATTCACCGCCCGCTCCACCCCTTCCCGGAACAATTTTTTAGCCACATCATAACCAAGGATACAAACGTTCCTTCCGGATAAAACATCCTGCCGGTTGATATTCCTGCCCACCAATAGTGTGAACCCATTGAGTTGCAGATACCCTTCATCCCCGCCGAACAAGGCTACATTGGGACTGGTCTTCCGCGTTTCCCAGGACACGATATTATTTCGATTACCAAAAATGGAGATACTCTTGACTGCAGGAAAATTATACCGCTGCACAAAATATTCCGCTTCATCTTTTGTGATCCGTTTACCCAGACTTGATTTTTTTTCTTTACGCTGCCCTTTCTTGGACAGTTTCACATCATCATTATTATCGCCGCCAAAACGGATATTCCTTTCCTTGAAACGAACTGTAAAAGCATTGGCCCCCATGGTAGAAAAACTCTCCATGAATTTCTGGTTCATCGCCTTGATAGCAGTTATAATCCCGATCAATGCCATGATCCCAAAGGCAATAATAGAAACAGTGAGTCCGGTCCGCAGTTTATTACCGCGAACCGTGCGAAAAGCCAATGCCAGTATATCCCGGAAATTCATATTCTTCCCGAAGGTACTGAATCAGCTGATGCCGGAAGATGAAGCGATTAGAAATAGATCCAGAACGTAATGAGGTTGGGATAAATACCCAGCAGGATCACAAGGGCAGCCAGGACAACCAGGGTCCATTTAAATGCAGGTCGGACCACCATCTTTGGATCATCACCCTCCCGGAAATACATGGCCTGGATCACCCGGAAATAATAATATACACTCACGGCTGCCATCAGTACCGCCACGATTACCAGCCACATGCCTTTGCCTGTAGCCAGTGTACTCTTGAGCATATAGAATTTAGCCATGAAGCCGGCTGTTAGAGGAATACCAGCGAGTGATAAGAGGAAGATTGTAGTTGTTGCCGCCAGCAGGGGCTGGTGTTTGGCAAATCCATTGAAACCACTGAAGGTATAGTCATTCATTTTGATCAGTACTGCGAAGATGCCGATCGTAGCAAGGCTATACGCAATCGTGTAGAGCAGCAGTCCTTCTTTTGAATCCATGGTATTGGCATAAATAGCCAGCATCATGAAACCAGCCTGGGCTATACTGGAATAAGCCAGCATCCGCTTGACACTTTGCTGGAATACCGCCGTGATATTACCGATAAAGAGTGTGGCCACTGTGATGACCCCTGCAAAAAACTGCCACTTGGGTTGCAGCACCGCAAAATAATCACCAAAGAGTTTTACAAAAGCAATGAAGACAGCTCCCTTGACAATGGTGGCCATGAATGAGGTGAATACCGATGGGGCACCATCATACACATCCGGTGTCCAGAAATGAAATGGGGCCAGTGATACTTTAAAAGACATGGAGAACATCAGCAGCAACATTCCCCCCAGCATCATAGCAGTAGGCAACTGATCGGGGCCCAGCCGCAACTCGGTACGGAAGGTTCCGGTAGCGCCATATAAAAGGGCAATACCCATCAGCATCAGTCCGGTGGAAAAAGATCCCATCAGAAAATACTTCAACGACGCTTCATTGCTCTTCAGGTTGCGTTTATCGCTGCCGGTAAGAATATACAATGGAATTGAAATGATTTCGATTCCGAGGAATAAAATCAGCAGGGATTTGAATGAGATGGAAAGCGTGATACCGCAAATGATGAAAAAAATCAGGGCGAAATATTCTGCATAGTTCACACCCACTTTTTCGATATCCCTGGCTGACAAGAGCAGATATATCAAGGTGGCAGCAATAGCTGTGGTATTGAATAAAAGAGCAAAGCGGTCAAAGCCCAGCATATGACCTGCATTGATGCGGAAAAAAACCGTACCGCACATTTCAAGGATATTCACCAGCAGGAGCAATCCCATACCGCCAATGGCCACATTGCGCACAGCAGCCTTGCTTTTCAGCAGGATGCCACTGAACATCATCACTACACCGAGGACAGCCGATAGAATTAATACATTCATATATTATCACTTCTTTTGTTCCAGCAAAATCTGCCGTACAAAATCAAATTTTTCGTTGATCAGTCCCGCTACCTGCTCAGTTTCCTGCAGCAGTATCCGCGGATAAATTCCCAGTACAAAAATCAGTAATACAATCAGTCCCAGTACCAGTCTTTCATTCCAGGCAATATCTTTTACTGTAGGCCGTGAGCGCATTCATTTCTCCGTAAAAGACTTTGCGGATCATGTTCAAAGTATAAACTGCCCCAAAGATGATACCCAATCCCGCCAGTACGGTGAACCAGATATTATAACTGGTTACAGAACTGAAAATGCCATTGAACATCAGGAATTCCCCGGGGAATGCATTGGTCAGCGGAAGGGCGATATTGGCAAAGGCAATGATCACGAGGAAAGTAGCCAGCGCCGGTGCTTTTGTGCGATCCCTCCCAGCTCAGATATCTTGCGGGTGCCTAATTGTCTTTCCGTGATTTCCACCACGATCCACAATCCGAGGATATTGATACCATGGTTGAACATCTGAATCATCAACCCCTGAAAACCGGTTTCATTTTGTGCAAAGGCTGCGGCACACATCAAACCAATATGCGCAATGGAAGAATAGGCGACCAGTCTTTTCAGGTCATCCTGCCGGATGGCAATGAGAGCTGCATACAATGCGCCAATTAATGCAAGGGGTGTGATAAAATCAGCCCACTGGAAAGCGGCCAACGGCATCACCATGAATAACCAGCGCAATAAACCAAAGAGACCCATTTTCACAATAACCGCACTTAAAATCATGGTAGTGGCGGTAGGTGCCTGTTCATAGGTATCGGGCTGCCAGGTATGGAAGGGGAAGATGGGCATCTTAATGGCAAATGCCACGAAGAAGAGCCAGAAGATCCATTGCTGTTTAGCAGCCGGAATCTTTGAATTGATAAAGGAATCCAGTGAAAAAGAATGATCTGTTGTATGAGCCTGGACATAGAGAATGCCGATCAGCATCAATAAAGAACCTAAAAATGTATAGACGAAGAATTTGAATGTAACTGCGATTCTTTTCTCCCCACCCCATTGGGAACAGAGGAAGTACATCGGTATTAATGCCAGTTCCCAGCAGAAATAAAACAGTAAGGCATCGGTAGCCAGGAAAACACCCATCATTCCTGCCTGTGCCAGTAACATCAGTCCAAAAAAGTGATTGGCCTTTTTGTAACTGGTTTGCCAGGTAGATAAAATCACCAGCGGATAGGCAATTGCATTCAGTAAACAGAGCAACTGGCTCATGCCATCCAGCTTCACGGAGAAACTGCTGTTCAATGCTGTTAACCATTCTGTGCTGAATTGCAGATTCTTTTCCTGTTTTAAAACAGTTAAACCAAGCACTGAAATAACCAGTACCGCCAGGGCACCCAAGAGCGACCAGGAGCGGGCTGCTTTTTCATCCCTGATTAAAAAGGTAACCAGTCCGGCCAGCAAGGGAATTAATATCAGTAAAACAGGCACCATAATATCTCAACCCGCTATCAGCGGAGATTTAATGTCAATTAATTTAATCTCTTCTTATCTCACTCACTATTTACGGATAAAGAACTGAATCGCCAGCAGCACAATGATACCCAGCACCATCAGCAGTACATAATTCCCTACTTGTCCGCTTTGCAAGAGGCGCAGCTGACGACTGCCATAATTCACTCCTTTACCAACCGCATTCACCATTCCATCCACCACTTTATTTTCAATAATATTTTTCAGAAATCCGCCAAAACGATGGAGCGGTTGCACAAAAATTTTATCATACAACTCATCCACATACCATTTATTCTCCAGCACTTTACCTAATCCGGTTGCTTCGGAACGCTGATAGTTTCTGAATCTGAACCAGGCAAAAACAATCATTATTAATACCAATGCGGTGGACAATCCCATCAGCATGTATTCCGTACTATGAGTAACATGATGTGCTTCTCCATGTGCTGCTGCAATCACTGGTGATAAAAAAGCTCCCAATTTATCTCCGCCTTCTGCAAATACAGCGGGGATACCCACGAAACCGCCAATCACAGACAGAACTGCCAATATGATCAGGGGGATGGTCATCGCTGCCGGACTCTCATGCAGGTGATGTTCCTGATCATGAGTACCCCGGAATTTTCCGGTGAACGTGAGGAAGAGCAAACGGAACATATAAAATGCGGTCAACAGGGCTGCAAATAAGGCAATGCCATACAATACCGGACTTTTCAGGTAAGCACTGAGCAGGATGGCATCTTTGGAGAAGAAGCCGCTGAATGGCGGTATACCCGCGATAGCAATACAACCAATCAGGAAAGTGATATAGGTGATCTTTAATTTTTTGGAGAGTCCGCCCATATTGCGGATATCCTGATCACCACCCATGGCATGAATAACACTGCCACTGCCCAGGAATAAAAGGGCTTTGAAGAAGGCATGGGTCATTACATGGAATACAGCTGCGGTATAGGCGCCACAACCCAGGGCCAGGAACATAAAGCCCAACTGGCTCACGGTGGAGTACGCCAGTACTTTTTTAATATCATTTTGTTTGAGGGCAATGGAAGCGGCCAGTAATGCAGTGGCCAGTCCAGTATAGGCAATAATATTCCTTGTGATCTCGGCCGCATCCAGGCTATATAAAACATTACAACGGGCAATCATATAGATACCGGCTGTTACCATCGTAGCGGCATGGATCAGGGCAGAAACCGGTGTAGGACCCGCCATCGCATCCGGCAGCCAGGTATACAATGGAATCTGTGCACTCTTACCAGTTGCACCAACAAAAAGCAGGATGGTAATAATCACTACATCTGCTGCTTTAAGTTTGGCCAGTCCGGCTGCACTGAACACATCCGTATAATTGACAGAACCTACTTTGGCAATGATCCAGAAGATGGCGATCAGGAAAGCCAGGTCACCGATCCGGTTCATGATAAAGGCCTTATTGGCAGCTTTATTGTATTCCTGGTTTTTGAACCAGAAACCGATCAATAAATAAGAACAAAGTCCCACGCCTTCCCAGCCGATGAACATGATCACAAAATTGCCACCCATTACCAGCAGGAGCATCGAGAACACAAAGAGATTGAGATAGGCAAAGTAGCGGCTGAAGTGCTCAGATTTTTCTTCATGCATATAAGCCGTAGAGTACACATGAATTAAAAAACCAACGCCGGTAATAATCAGCAGGAACAAAGAAGAAAGCTGATCTATTTTAAATGAGAAAGGAATTTTCAGATCGCCCACGCTGATAAAGTCGAAGTAATGGGCGTCATGGGTATTGCCGCCTTTAACCTCCAGGAAGACCCAGATACTGAGGACAAAGGCACCCAGGATCACGCCAGACCCGATAATGCCGGTGGCTGTTTTGGATAAATGTTTTCTGCCCAGTCCATTGATCAGAAAACCAATGAGTGGCAGTAGCGGAATCCAGTAAGCGATATTCAAAACGTTATTCATGAATCAGTTTCCTATGATTGAATTGAGCGGAAAAGCATTTTCAATTTTCAATTTTCCACTTTCTCCCGATAGCTATCGGGATTTCAACTAATTAGTGTTTCAACCTGTTTAAAAAATTAATATCCACCGAATGGATATTCCGGTACATCATCACAATGATGGCCAGTCCCACGCTCACCTCGGCCGCTGCGACCACCATGATAAAGAATACAAATAATTGTCCGTCGGATCCCGCTGTTGCAGCCGCATTGGTTGCAGCCGCTTTCAAATGATGCATTTTGGAAAAAGCCACCAGCAACAGGTTCACGGCATTCAGCATCAGCTCAATGCACATGAAGATGATAATGGCATTCCGGCGCGTGAGTACACCCACGATGCCTATGCAAAAAAGGGCGACAGACAGTAATATGTAATAATTGATCGGCATATATTCAATTTTCTACCCTTGCGGTCAAGCACATTTTCCCATTCCCACATTCTCACATCTCCACATTCTCACATTCCCACATTCTCACATTCCCACATTTTCCCTTCACTCCTTCTTCCCGATCACCACGGCACCTACCATGGCGCTCAAAAAGAGAATGCTGCTTATTTCAAATGGCACCACATAGGTGGTGAACAATTCTTTTCCAAGGTTTTTGATCAACCCAATATCTCCGGCTACCACCTGGGCCTGATCATCTTTTCCACCTGCATCTTTCAAGGCAGCCACCAGTACCAGCATCAGACATCCCCCGGCCACGGCCCCCGCCATCTTGATCCAGCGGTTTTTCTGCGGCTCGGTTTCTTTGTTCAGGTTCATCAACATGATCACAAAAAGAAAGAGCACCATAATAGCCCCGGCATATACAATGATGTTGACGATGGCCAGGAATTGTGCATTGAGTAAGATATAGTGTCCGGAAACCGCAAAGAAGGTCACGATCAGCCAGAGTACACTGTAAACAGGGTTCTTACTGGTTACCATCATCAGTGAACTGAATATGGCCAGTACCGTTAAAAACCCAAATAATATTTCAGTCATTCCCATTTCTCTAAACAGTTTTTGCCAGCCGGCAATGAGTTCACATCCCGCTTTAGTGACTTGCTTTTTCACCCAATGCTTTCTGATATGCTTCCGGTTCGTTCACCGGATGCGGTATCAGTAAATCTTCCTTTTTATATATAAATCCTTTTCTTCCGTAATTGGCGGGTGCAAAGGTCTGGGAAAGATAGATGGCATCTTTCGGACAGGCTTCTTCGCATAAACCGCAGAATATGCAGCGGAGCATATTGATTTCATATTTGGCCGCATATTTTTCTTCACGATACAAATGCTCTTCGCCTGGCAGCCTTTCAGCCCCTTCCATGGTAATGGCTTCAGCGGGGCAGGCTACGGCACATAATCCGCAGGCGGTACAGTTTTCACGGCCTTCGGCATCCCTGTTTAAAACATGCAGCCCCCGAAATACCTTGGAAAAGCTTCTTTTCTGTTCCGGGTATTTGATGGTGGCTTTTCTTTTGAACAGGTGGCTGATGGTGATACCCATCCCCTTCATGATATTCCAGAGATAGATGCTCTCCAGGAACGTCATCGGTTTCCTGTTCACTTCCACTGACCTGTTTGTTAAGCGCATACTCATTTTGAAAGTTTGCAAATATATGTTTTGACAGCCATCTGTTTTATTCGATCCATTTATTCATCCGGCGGGGATGAATTTCCAAACAATCAAATCCCACGAATCAATCTCCGCATTGTTCCGCCCCTCCGGGGCGGTTAAACCCCGGCGTTGTTCGATCTGTTGGTCGATCTTTTATTTTTCAACGTCGTTTACACCTGTCTACCGGGCTTTCGCCCCGCTGGGGCGACCAAGCCCAGCCGTTATTCATTTTTTTTGTCGTCTCTTAAAAGACGAGAGACCTTGTCCCCATTTCCCACTCGCCTCTACACACTTGTTACTCGCCAATCTCTACCGAGATTTCGCCCCGCTGGGGCGGTTAAACCCCGGCGTTGTTCGATCTGTTGGTCGATCTTTTATTTTTCAACGTCGTTTACACCTGTCTACCGAGGTTTCGCCCCGCTGGGGCGACCAAGCCCAGCCGTTATTCATTTTTTTTTGTTGTCTCTTAAAAGACGAGAGACCTTGTCCCCATTTCCCACTCGCCTCTACACACTTGCTACTCGCCAATCTCTACCGAGATTTCGCACCGCTGGGGCGACCAAGCCCAGCCGTTATTCCTTTTTTTGTCGTCTCTTAAAAAACAATCAACCTTGTCCCCATTTCCCACTTGCCTCTCCCCATTTGCCACTCGCCTCTCCCCTATTTCTTCAGCCACAATATCACTGCCGCTGTGACCAGCATATTTACCAATGCCAGCGGAATCAGTTTCTTCCAGCCCAGGTTCATCAACTGGTCGTACCGGAACCTTGGAATGGTCCAGCGGATCCAGAGGAACACGAAGAGGAAGAAAGATATTTTGGCCATGAACACACTGAAGCTGATCAGCGACATCCAGAAGGAGCTTAATCCCCAACTGGCTTCATTGACAAATGGAATATCATAGCCTCCCCAGAACACAGTCACCATCACCGCACTACTGATGAACATATTGATGTATTCAGCAAAAAGATAAAAGCCCAGTTTCATGGAAGAGTATTCCTGATGATAACCAAAGTTCAATTCGTTTTCGGCCTCGGGTAAGTCAAAGGGTGTCCGGTTACATTCTGCCAGGGCACAGATAAAAAAGATGACAAAGCCAAGCGGTTGGTAAATGATATGCCAGCCATGTTCTACCTGGTTGGCCACAATCGCACTCATTTTCAGAGAGCCGGTCATGAACAATACTGCAATCAGGGCCAGTCCCATGGGTAATTCATAGGAAACCATCTGTGATGCACCCCGGATAGCGGCCATCAGAGAGAATTTATTATTGGAAGCCCAACCACCAATCATGATACCATATACACCCACACTCACAATACCAAATACCAGCAGGATACCCATGTCCACATCGGCCACCTGCATATTGATCACATTACCGCCCTTGGTTACAAAAGGAGCTGCCCAGGGAATCACCGTACTGGTGAGCAGGGCCGTGATCATGGCGAGGCCCGGACCCAGGATGAATAAAAATTTATTGGAAGCCAGTGGAATGATCTCTTCTTTGAAAAAGAGTTTACCGCCATCGGCGAGGGGTTGAAAAATACCGAAGGGGCCAGCGCGGTTGGGACCAATTCTATCCTGCAGCCAGGCCGCTACTTTTCTTTCTGCCAGTGTTGTGTACATGGCAATGAAGAAGGAAAGTCCGACAATGCCGAATATCAGCAGGGATTTCTCCAGTAAGAACCACCAATCTATTGATAAAAAAATCATACCCTAAATCCCTAAAGGGACTTTTAGTGTTTTAAAGAATAAAATAGCTCACAGCTCCCAACACACAATTAAACATCAGTTCAAAAAATATTTCCTGTTCCTTCTACTCCTGTTTTGATTCAGGGATAAAATTCTTGCTCGTGGCAGGCCCGGGTAATGCCGCAATTTCCACACTGTTCACCCCGCTCACACTATGAATATCCATCAGCAGTTTCGGATCACGGCCACCCATTACTTCTGCAATGGTTTCTTTTGGTTTTACCAGTCCTACATAATGCCCCTGTGAAATCACAGAGTGACGATTGATCTTTGTTGGTCCTTCAATCACCCAGTCACTTGTATTTTTTGTATCAAAGCGGCAGGTATTGCAGATCCAGCCGGGTTTACCCTCATAACTCTGTACTTCGCCCCCCTCATCTTTTCGGGCTGTAACACGCAGTACATCATCTCCCCGCTGCCACAAGGTAACCTTACCGCAACATTTATCACAATCCCGGTGAGCATCCATCGGTTTGGTGAACCATACCCGGTTTTTGAATCGGAAGGTTTTATCGGTGAGGGCGCCAACGGGACAAACATCAATCATGTTCCCGCTGAAATCATTATCAATTGCTTTGGAGATATAGGTTGAGATTTCTGCATGATCACCGCGATCCAGTATTCCGTGTACGCGATTATTGGTGAGCTGATCAGCTACATAGGTGCAGCGGTAACAGAGAATACAACGCGTCATGTGCAGTTGTATATACGGCCCTATATCTTCTTTTTCAAATGTTCTTCTTTTGAATTCATAGCGGGTGCCTTCCTTGCCATGCTCATAACCCAGATCCTGCAGGTGACATTCACCGGCCTGATCGCAGATCGGACAATCCAATGGATGGTTCAGTAATAAAAACTCCACCACACCGGCCCTTGCATCCTGTACCCGATCACTGGTGATATTTTTCACAATCATGCCATCCATTACATTGGTACGGCAGGAGGCCACAAGTTTGGGCATGGGGCGGGGATCAGCCGTTGAACCGGCAGCCACTTCCACGAGGCAGGTACGGCATTTACCACCACTGCCCTGGAGTTTGCTGTAATAGCACATGGCGGGTGGAGTTACATCTCCCCCGATCTGTCTGGCAGCATTCAGGATAGTAGTACCCGGAGCCACTTCGATAGTAATATTATCGATGGTGACCTTAAAATTGGCGGGTGCTTCTTTTTTAATTTCTTCAGCCATATTGTTTTCTTAACCGCTAAGACGCAAGGTCGCAAAGTAACGCCAGGCTCTTCGCGATTCATTGCGTCTTAGCGTCTTTGCGGTTCAATTTTATTTATGCAGGTGTTACCACCTTTAATGGATCAGCATATCCTGCCAACCCGTAATTTCTTTTCAAACAATCCTCCGGATTCTGCACATGCCATTCAAACTCATCCCGGAAATGACGGATAGCAGCGGCTACGGGCCAGGCTGCGGCATCTCCGAGCGGACAAATGGTATTGCCTTCGATCTTGCGCTGAATATCCCAAAGCAGATCGATATCGCTCATCTTCCCTTTTCCTTTCTCGATATTCAGCAGGATCTTTTCCATCCAACCGGTTCCTTCCCGGCAGGGCGAACATTGTCCGCAGCTTTCATGCCGGTAGAATCGGGCCAGTGTATACGTGTGCTTCACCACACATTGTGTTTCATCGAGTACAATAAACCCACCTGATCCCATCATGGAACCGGTGGCAAATCCGCCATCAGCCAGGCTCTCGTACGTCATCATTCTGGCTTCGCCCTTGGCTGTTTTCAGCAGAAGGTTAGCCGGCAGGATAGGTACAGAAGAACCACCCGGGATACAGGCTTTTAATCTTTTTCCATTGGCGATACCGCCACAATATTCGTCGCTGTAAATAAATTCTTCAACGGAGATGGTCATGTCAATCTCATACACCCCCTGCTTTTTAATATTACCGCAGGCAGAGATCAGTTTGGTGCCGGTAGATTTACCGATACCGATTTTGGCATATTCTTCTCCTCCTTCATTCACGATGGGAACAACAGCAGCAATGGTTTCCACATTATTCACCACGGTCGGACAATCCCACAAACCTTTTACAGCCGGGAAGGGAGGTTTGATTCTTGGGTTACCACGTTTTCCCTCGAGGGACTCGAGGAGGGCTGTCTCCTCACCGCAGATATAGGCACCTGCACCACGCTGCACATAAATTTCACAATCAAAACCACTGCCGAGAATATTCTTACCCAACCATCCGTTATTCTTTGCTTCAGTGATGGCCTGCTCGAGTATGTCAACGATCCAGGCATATTCGCCACGGATATAAATATAAGAGCGATTAGATCCCAGCGCGAAAGAAGAAGTGATCATTCCTTCAATCAGCAGGTGCGGAATAAATTCCATCAGGTACCTGTCTTTGAAAGTACCAGGTTCCGACTCATCGGCATTCACTACGAGGTAACGTGACACGCCTTCGGGTTTAGCCAGGAAGCTCCATTTCATACCGGTAGGGAAACCGGCACCACCGCGGCCGCGGAGACCGCTTTTCTTTACTTCTTCTGTAACGGCATCCGGACTCATGGTCTTCAATGCCTTCTCCACGCTGCGATAGCCACCTTCGCGGCGGTATACATCGTAGTAGCGGATTCCGTCTACATGCGCTTTGTCTAATAATAATTTTCTTCCCATACTTTATTTTCTGTTACCGCCGTCAGGGTCTTTGACCGCTGACGGGGTTCTTGACCGCTGTCGGGGTTCTGGACCGCTGACGGGGTCATCTTACAGCCTGTCTCGCAAATAATATCCATCGCTTTCCTTTTCTCACCCATACCTCCAGTACTTTCAGGTGATAGGTCACGGGAGTTCCGCCTTTCAATGCCACATTATAATCTCCCACAAACCGCACATTGGCCATATTCCCGTTGAGCTGTACCGACAGACTATCTTCCTTAATGCTGAAATATTTTGTGTAGCCTGTTTCCAGGTTACTGATTATTTCTGCTTTTGTTTCCACCCAGCCATTGCTGTGTCCATAGCTCAGCGCTTTATCGGTTTGCTGGTTGATGGAAACTGTATTTCCCTTTACCAGCATCTGGTGAAACTCTTTTACGGTAGCTGTCAGTTTCTCTTCATCCGTTTGGGCCCCTGTTAACAGGGCCTGTAATAAAAGAACTATGAGTACAATCTTCTTCACTGATCAGTTTTGGGTGGCGCTGTATTTCTGCACTCCGCCACTACAGCATCCACTTTTTCTTTGGTCAGGTGTTCCCGGTAATTTTTTCCCAACTGCATCATTGGTGCATAACCGCAGGCACCCAGGCATTCCACCGTTTTGAGGGTGAAGAGACCATCTGCTGTGGTTTCACCTGGTTTGATGCCCAGTTTTTCATAGATGTATGCCACAATATCATCACTTCCATTGAGCATACAGGGTCCGGTCTGGCAAACTTCAAACAGGTATTTACCAACTGGTTTCAGGTTATACATGCTGTAGAAAGTGGCCACTTCATATACTTCAATCGGTTTCAGGTTGAGAACTGTCGCCACATAGTCCATGGTTTCGGTGCTCAGCCAGCCGCCAAATTCCTGCTGTGCCAGGTGCAATACAGGGATCAGGGCACTTTTGTGTTTGCCCTCAGGATAACGGCCTACGAGCCGTTGTACTTCCTGCATTGCCTTTTCTGAAAATTGTACACTCATTTATTGCTCTTTAAATCCCTGTCCCCTTTTTTATCAGGAAACGGTTACATCTTTTTTTTAAGCATCCAGTTCTCCCGCAATCAGGTTCAGCGAGCTCATGGTCATAATGGCATCACTGAGCATGCTTCCTTTTACCAGTTCTTCAAAGGCCTGGTAATACACAAAGCAGGGTCTGCGGAAATGC
>JADJDJ010000004.1 GCA_016702745.1 Chitinophagaceae bacterium | reverse complement strand
ATTTGCGGTGTCGGCCTGCTTTGTAAGACTAATTTCATTGAGACAATTTTGAATAGTTATTAAATCTGATTTTGATAAGATATCTGTGATATTTTTATCAGTATCGCCAGAGCTGATATCAAACACAACCGTATTCCATTCAACTAAACAATTGGAAGGAAGAATCAATTTTAATAACTGAGTTTCTATAATGCTATGGCTATGTTGCCAGTCTTTGGCATTAATATCAAGCAGGTTGATTTTTAATGATCGGATATGGGCAGCATTACTTGAAATATATTTAGCAATTCCAAAAATTTCCGAACCCGGCCCTCCGCCAATAAAGGTGAGTGAAACGTTCTTGCGGGCCTTAAAAAAATCCGGTTGTTCTTCAAGCAAAATTTTATAAATGAGCTGATAGTAATGTGGAAAATAAGTAACTAGGTAAGCATCCTGAATTTCTGATTTTTGATAAGGCACATACACCTGACTACTGCGATAAGCATTCCCTAATGATTTAACATGGGGTATAAGCGGCCGTAGCCGCAGTTCTATGGACCCGGCTCCGCTAAGGCTCTTCTCTATTCCCTTTAAAATCCCATTGTATACATCCATATATGGTTATGGCTTAATAGTTCTGTATGTTAGGTTTATTCTTGGCTCATTAATTTTCTTTTGAACTGGTATCTGGTGCAGCCAATGGTGCTGCAAAGCCCCCTTCATAACTACTAAGGAACCCGAGGTTAATTTTAACTGTAGTTTTTGCTCCGGATCTTCCTTATGCTTTAAATCAAACCTTCTTATAGCACCTAAACTTACCGAAGCTATGGAAGGGTTATTTCCTAAATCTGGTTCATCATCTGAATGCCAGCTTACCTTATCACTCCCATCACGGTATAAATTCAACAATACGCTATTAAAATTATCTTCGGGTAAAAGTGTTCGATTACTTTTTAATATCTAAAAGATCTTTTGTCCATGGTTCGGGATTACATAAAATACCACGTATCTGTAATTGAATCCTTCATAACCGTACCATGCTGTTTTTCGCGGAACGGGATGCACTTTACCATACATTTTATTTCTTCCTGTCGCCAATTGGTATTTGACAGTAACGCATTGTAATAAAAAGAATGCTTTATCGGCAGGCATAAAATTAGGCATTAGCCATACTTCACCATCTTTGAGATTAAATTTCTCAAATACTCTTGGCTTTGGTTTATTCTCCTGATTAAACAATTCCATACTCATTTATTAAAAGGTAGTTTATTCATTGAACATTTGAACTGCTCTTTTCAATAAGCTATGCAAATCTCTGTGGATATCAAGCGCTGATGGAATACTTTCAACTTTACCGTGATAATCGTAAGCTTTATGTGCAGTAAATTTAATTGTCACATACTTTCTATCATCACTAACAACAAACCATTTCTCGCGTTTAAATTGAAGAGCATAATATGGTGTTTCTTCTATTTCAACCACCACCTTTTATAATCCTCCACCCGATCACACTTATCAAAAGGAGCATGGTAGGTTACTTTTTTGCCTTTGTACAATTCGCTTTTGGTGATAATATGCTCGTAGGTTTCACCGGCTTTTAGGTTGCGGATGGTTTCCCATACAGGCCTGTCTACACCCACACCTACCAAACCTTTGCTGCAAGTGAATACAATATTGCCTTTGGTATCGTACCAGGTATCATCTTCGTTTTGTTGCAGTACCGGGAACTGCACATTGTAAATAAGTATTAACTCCTCTAAGGTTAAGCCTAATGCCATTGCAGTAATTACATCTATCTCTACCAAAGCCTGCCTACGTTCAAACCAATTGCGTAAAGGCGTACTCCATTGCCAGTTGGGGGTAAGAGTGTTGAATGGTTTTAACCTTGCATCTTGTTTGCTCCAATTATCTGCTTTAAAATCGGCTTGCCAGCTTTCTTCCCATAAAGGAGCATAGTATTTATTTAGGCAATTGAGTTGAAGGATGCGACTGAATAATTTTAGTTTATAGTTTTCATTTATCCCTAATAATAAAGGAAATCTGTTATCTTATAAATTTCCCTTACCAATGATTTAATAAAAAAATCAATAATTGATAGTACATAATCCAGCAAGTTCAATAATATTTCTTAAATCATAAAAATTCTGGAATTAACTATTAACAAATGAGGTTTTTGGAGGCATAATAGCTGGTTGCAAAGTTCTTTCACCTGGTAAACTCAGCATTCTACTAAAAATGACTTTATAATTATCTAACCAATTATTTCCAGCAATTTGCTTTGAACTCTAAATTTAATTAAGTGGTATAATTTGTTCTTGGTAAAAAATCTTCATCAATTAATTTTAAATCAATTACATCATAATCTGATTTTGTTTTGCATTATTCTATGGTGTTTTATAAAAAGGATTAGAATATAAAAATGCGGGCCCACTATAAATAATTGATATTTTTCAAAATTGGGCTATTTTGTCTTCTCTTTATTATTCCATTCTTAACTGCATTTGTTTCATTCCAACATTTTGTAGAAAAATTATTGTAATTTTTCACTCTACCTTTGAACAAACTTAAGTTTTGAAAAACTTAATATTTCACATGAAGTGAATACTAACAAGTTTTACATCATTCCATTTCAAATTTCAAAAGTGAGGCAAAATCAATTAATTCATTTTCATAATTTACTATCCGTCTATGAGGAATTAAATTCCATTCAAATTCTCCTGTAATTCATCTTTATTTTTATACCTCCACATATTCCTTCCCATCATGAATAAAGCAACCATCAATTGTTGAAGGATGAAAAAATTATTAATTGAAAAAAAATCGATTGAACCTCTTTGTCCCGAATAAATATTATTCCAAACTTTTCATCTATGAGCAACTTCAGCAAAAAGCATTAAAGCATTTTGAAATTGAAAATGATATTTTAATCTATGAATAATTTCTTTTCTAAATACCTGCCCATTTGGGTCATCATAAAAACTTTCAGGATGAATTAACCCGATATAACCATTTTTTAAGAAATTCAAACCAATTAGTTAAAATACATTTGTATAAATTGTTTCTTTGCCCTTGTAAAATGTAATTTTGAGTAGCACCTAAGAAATGCTTTTGTTGTTCAGCCCTAATAATTCATCTTGATAAATTTCTTTAAATTATTATCATCTTTATTATTACTTCTAATTCATTAATTGGGTGCTGAACGCTTCTAATTTCAACTTCAGGAATTTCTCAGATAATATTCCTGTTTCTTCAATCTCAATTTTAACCCAAGGTGGATTACCAGCTATTAAATCAAAACCACCTCTTTCCCAAAACACATCTAAAAATTCCAGTTGCGGGTGAAAGAAAAATATTTATTGGCCAATTGGCTTATCATGGCAAGCCGTTGGTTGTTATCAAATAAATCTTTGCGGTTGGCGTATTCCACTACCGCCTCTGCAAATACAGTGGCATTATCAGTTTCTTCGCCCAAAGCCAGTTGTTCGCCTCCTGTATAAAAAAGTTTGGGTTGTGTACCTTCCGCAATAGAAGGTTGTTTTTTTCACTGCTTCATTGACATCAACTGCATTCAGGTCCAGTTCTAAAATGGCTGCAATATCCTGCCAGTATTGCTGGCGGTTGGGTAAATCTTTGGCATCCCGTACATCCCAAAACCAAAGGCTGCACCAATAATCCATCACCATTTTTAATTTAAAGTAAGGTGCATTGTGTCGGTTGCGTTGGTCGGCAAGTTTTCCTTTTCATCATAGCTGCGAGTTCAAAATGCAGCTTGTTCAATTTTTTTGTGCTCCAAATATTTTTTGCCTGTTGGCCGTTTGTAAATTGATGCTGCGCTGAAAACGGTAAAATTCTGCCAGTAATTCATCTATTTTATTGCAAATTTTTTTGAGTTGCTCCAGTTCAGATTTCTTAATATGGCTTCACAAAAATCCTTTCTCCATTTGGTTACTGCTTTGCTTTCGGTATCGTATTCTGCTTTCAGCATTTTAATGCCGGCACTTGGAACCATGTTTTTATCGGGTAACAGGAAATGGTAAATTTCATCTGGCTTTACCATGTTTTATTTTATCGTAGTCCTTGTTGGGTTTAAACTCCAATTGCCTTGGGGCTTTTTCCCACCATTCTTTTTTTTCTTGTTTTTTTTTTGCCTTTCCTCTTTTATCTTCGGTTCTTCTGCAATATCTTTTTCTTTATACACTTTTAGCCATGCACCAACCACGGCATTGCCCACTGCCAAGCGGTTACTGAAGAAAGGCGTTTCCATGTCTTTGTGTATCACATTCAACCAAAGTGATAGTTTGCCTAATTCAATAGCGGTTGGGTTTAAATCCACTCCGTATGTATTGTTGGTAGCTATGTAGGCTTTTACTTTTTGCAGTTCTTCTTTAAACAAATCAGGGGCTTCCATTCGTTTGTTCCAATTCCTTTTGGCGATAAGTTAGGTATGCTTCTGCCAATTGGTTTATCATTTCATTGTGAAAGGCAGCAGCACCCATAGCAGGTTCTAATAATTTCAATTCCAGCAACTCGGTGGCTTTCATTTCACCCTTATCCAATTTTTCCAATATAGGTTTAAGGGTATATTTTACCGTGCAACGGGTAAGCACTTCCGGTGTATAGTAGGAAGCCGATTTTTGTCGGTCACGGCCACTGAGGCGATAAACGAAAGTTCCTTTCTTGGTAATTATATCATGCTCGTTTCATCTTTCAAAATTTCATTTTCCTGAAAATCATCTCTGCGCATACGAGGCACAAAGTAAGTGCCTTCATTTGGTTTATCTGCTTTATGAACTTCAATATAATCTTGCTCAGCATAAAAACCACGGTAGGCAAGTAAACTTTCATATACACTGCCCAATTGGTTAATGCCAAGGTTGGCATAAGAAATTCTTCCTCTTGTTTTGTTGCGTTGCTGTTTGCTTAATGATAGCCTGCAAATAATATCTTGCCATACCTTGTTGCGAAATTTCACTTTGTGCAGGTGATGCAGCTTGGCGGTATTAAACAAAGGAGAATCTATATGGCGTACTTTAAAACTTTTGTTTTGTCCGTTTTCTTTTTCCCGATACCCTGAACTTAGAACTTTAAATAATTTGCTCAAAGATTCGTGAAAGAAATATCCGTTTAGACTGGTTTCAGAATAGAGTGGCACTTGCTCCAAATCACGAAGCATTTCTAAAGAATAACCTTTGTTATAAATAGGATCGTTACTGGGGAGAATGTCCAAATCTTCTCGGCTTTCGGCATAAAACACAAACAATAAACGGTAAATAATATTGAGGCAGTCATCTTTTATTTCTTGTTCAAATGTATCATCTGTTTCATCAAAACTTCCTGTAAACATTTTTTTTGAAAATACAAGGCTTCGTTAGCCAGTGCTTCAACGGCATGAATAATACCTTCTTTTAAATCTTTGGTTACTTCATAGGCAGTTTTGTGGCTGTCTTCATCCAATTGGTCCAGCAAAACCATATTGCTTTCTGGGGTCAAGGATTCTTTGCTTAACAGAAAATAAAACAAAGCATAATAATTGGCATTGCGGTTGGCAGTGGCTTCGGTGAATAGTTCTTCCAAGTCAAAAACCAAATAGCTACCACGGAACCATTTTTCCTGTTCAAGCAGATAGACAATATTGCCGGCCAATAACAAAATGTATTTAGGCCGCAGGTGTGGTTCAAATAAAAACAGTTCGGAGATGGCTTTATTAATAACTACCGGAGATATTTTTAAATGGGCAGGAACTTGAAAAACCCTGTCCCATTGGGTGCGGTGATATTTTTGAGGGGATTGTTTGCGTTTCATCTTCTACATTGTAGCGTTGCTCAAACAAGCCATCCGGGTCGGTATCATCTTCCTTAATCAAGGCTTGCATTTCCATAATCATCAGGTGAACCTTGTCGCCTCGGTAAAGAATATGCCTTACGGGTATTACTTCATTTTCGGAAAGATGAAACAGGTTGCTGTATTGAGGATGATTGCCATCATAACCTAATGCATTTAAAAGTGCTGTATGAAACTGATGGCTTTCATATATTTTATCTTTAGTTCTTAGCTTGTCTTCAATAAACAATTGTTTAAATCGAAAAAATTTATCTTTTAATGGAGATATTTTTTATTGAATTCTTTGATATCTTCAGCAGCATAGCCTGTTTTGCTTAACACTTTAGAAGTGAAATCTTCATCAAAATAATTTGATGAAAAATATTCGCCTATATTTTGAATGAATTTTATCATGTTGATTTACGCATTAAAAAATACTGCTAATACTTTCAAATAAGCATCGCCTTGAAGGGATGTCATGTTTTTATTGTACTGGCTCGTTGAACTAAGTATTGTTTCTATTTCCCTTTTTTTGGAATCTTTTTTTCCTGAAAAGAATGGGGTTATGGTTTTATCGCTAAAGTCCAATTCCAATTGTTCCAAAGCATCGTTTTTCCAATTCGCTAATTTTTGCTCATACTCGTTTAGTTTGGTTTCCATTTTCACTTCCAGTTGTTTTTGTTCTGCATTCATGTAATTTGTAACCCAGTGAACTGCTTTGGGCTAAATATTTTGCAATGCAGCTAAATCATTTTCAGAAATGTTTTCAGTGTGCATTGTTTCTTCAACTTAAATTCATTAATGAAATCAATTAAGTGAAAAGGTTTTCTGAAAATACTACCATCCTGATTTAACCCAACTACTAAAAAAATCGGCAACAACAGGTTGACCTAAGTTATTGGAAACCTGTGCTTGAAAAATAAACCAAGAAGTTTTAGCAGGAACACGATTTGTTTTGGCAACCAAGGCCACATCTTTGTCTACGCTTGCTTCCAGCTTAGTCATGTAATATTTAATTACCGGATGCAGTTCATTCAAAATTTGAAACTCTGCCCATTCACCTTTCTTTTTCCTTGCATCTTCAATGGCACGTTGCACCAAATCTTTATCTAACGATAATTTAAAAAGTTGATTGACCTTGGGTTTTGATTCAGGAGGGAGGTCAAATAAAATTTGATTCAGATCCTTTGTATTCAATATTTCGAGATAACCATCTTGTACCGTTACATCTTCTGTTTTTATTTGATTGGCAGAAGAAAGTTGCTCAAACAAATCAGAATAGAATTTAGCTTCACTTGGGTAAATGGTCAAATTGGTTTCGTAAGGATTAGCTGTTATTGTAACCGCGGTAGAATCATCCTGATTAGCAAACAAGGTATTAAAGTCGAAGCCTGCCATCTTTGTATCTAAATCTTCTAAGAAAGATTCGTTTTGGTTCATGATGGCTTGCTCTACCAATTGTTCTTCTTTGTTGGAATCATATAACTTCATTACAGAACCTGCATCACCTAATGTTTTATAAACTACTTCCTCTTTTTGAGTGAGGCGCTCTACAATGTGTAAGTCTGTTTTTAAACCTTCAATATCTGATTCAGCAATGATGTAATGAATGAAAGGAGTTTTCTTTTGTCCATAGCGGTCTATACGACCATTTCGCTGTTCCAATACTATTAAAGACCAGGGAATATCATAGTTGAACATTCGATTGCAATAGAAATGCAGATTCACGCCTTGCGAACCTGCATCAGAGCAGAGTAATAAACGAACTGAACTATCCTCTTTCCCAAAATCTTCAATAATGGCTTGTTGCTCCGTATCCGATAAACCACCATTAAAAAAAGCAATGGCCTCTTCTGCTATTTTAAAATCGTTTTGCAGATTTTCTTTAAGATATTCCAGCGTATTTATCCTTTCAGCAAAAATTACATAGCGGTCATTCTTCTTTATGCCTGTCCAACCCAATTCCAGCAAAGTGTCTTTTAGCTTTTTGTATTTGGTATCGGAATGAGTACTAAGTATTGTTTCTAATTTTATCTTTAAGTCATTTAATACTTCTAAATTTTCAGATGCAAATTCATTCTTTGATTTTGTTGCATCAACTTTTCAATTCTTCTCTGAATGCTTTCTAATGCAGCCTTTGGCGAAGACATAAAAGCTTTGAATATTCCAACAGAAAATAGAAAATCTTCTTTTGGCTTTCCATTTTTCAAGGCATTCAATGCATTAAATTTTAGTTCTTGCTGGTATTGTAAAAAATCAGTTTCGGAAAAACCCAGTTTAGCAGAACTCCGCACTATTTTGCGTTCTTGAAAATTTGCCCGAACTGCTTCATCAGTAATATCATTTTTAAAACGTCTTACATAATAGGGTTCAACATGCGATTTATCGTACTCACCACTTTTAGGAATGGCAGTAGGCTCAATCATGTTGATGAGGTTAGCAAAGTTTTCTTTTCTACCATTGTGAGGAGTTGCAGAAGTAAGTATCAATGATTCGCACTTTGTAGTAATCAGTTGAGCTAAATCACCACGTTGGCTTTTATCATTTGCTACTGTATGGCACTCGTCAATAACTACAGCATCCCATCTTGATTTTTCAATGTAATGCCTGAACTTGGCATTGTTCTTTAAAGTATCAATGGAAATTATTGTTTTATCGTAATATTCAAATGGGTTTTTATTTGATGGAAGTTGCGACTTAATTCTGGCAATACCTTCAGAATCCAACCTAACCAAAGGAATGGCAAAGCGATGCCAAAGTTCTTGCTGAAACTGTGCAAGAATCGATTTTGGAGCCAGCACCATTATACGTTTCCCTTTACCTCGTTTAATCAATTCAGAAAGAAAAATACCGACTTCAATAGTTTTACCTAATCCAACACCATCAGCAATTAATAAACGTGGACGTGGAAGTTGCAATGCTTTAAGCGTAGGTGTTAATTGATATTCAGCCGGATTAATTGCCGCTTTAGTGGCAATGGTTATTTTTTCAGAAAATACAGCAGCATTTCTAATTTGGGTTTCAAGAAATAGCTTTGTTTTGCGGTAGCCACTATCATTGTCAGCTATCAACTTTGTGTGGTTGGGATCAATGGGCTTGATGTCTGAATCTATGTTGGAATCGAATGTAAAACGCTTTCCTTTTACCAATTCGCTAATACCCTCTGCCTCTAATAGCCAAGAGCCATCATAGTTAGCGTTGGAGTTAGTGATGATAAAATCTTCACCCCTTGTTGAAATACGTTGTCCTATTGTTAAGTTCATTTATTTCCTAGCTTTTTTCGTTTTAGGAATTTTTAATTCTTCTTCTGTTGCGAGCTAAATCCCTTTAGAGCTAAATCTTCATTTTCACCATATCTAACCCGCCCAAATTAAGCAACCCACAAAAACTCCGATAGTTTTTAGGGCACGCCACCTTTTCTTGCCTCCATCTTGCAACACAGTTTCTTCCTCTTGCTCGGCAGCCACCTGGCGTTGCCCCCCCAGACCTTTGGCTTTGCTCTCCTCCCTAAGTTTTTCGCCCAGCATTGTTTCTACCTTATTTGGTCTTGTCCAAGTTAGGGCAAAATTTTCAATTATAGAAAGATACTAAAAAGCCGTTTCTCTAGTAGGGAGCAGGGTTTTTAGTTTTATAGGAATTAATATTTAGCTTAGTAAGTAAATAACCCAAAAATGAAAAATTTCAATTTTTCACCCTTTTGGCAGTATTTTCTTTCTGGTCATGTAATTCAGTAAAAGACAATATTCCACCCGTTTCAGAACGGACTAAAATCAAAGAACGCCTTATAGGAAAATGGGAGGTTTTAAAATATAATCTTCGAGAAGCTAGAAGAGGTGACTAAAGGACGATTTCGGATACTTTATTCGTAATGGACGATAATACGTATAGAAGCAACTCAGATACAGGGAAAGTGGTTTTGTCTTTTACCAATGACAAATTGACTGATTCTGCTACAAATGTTATTTTTTCTAAAGTTTCAGTGGAGTATACCCGATTTAAAATAAACAGCTTTTATGTAAAATTCTTCACGGAGAATAATAAGGAATTCATGCAGTATTCTATTAATGATCATCGTACTATTATTTTATCTAAGTGATCTGAACAGTGAATCTTACAGACAGTCACAATCGTAAATTACATACTGATTTATCAGGAATTATCATACTTCACAATTTTCAACAATGACCCAACAACCACCACTCACCCCGAAAATTTCGAATCAGAATTTAGCAGCCGCCCGGGAGTAAGACAGGGCTATGTTAAAGGATACTCTTACTTTTTTATCAACGATCCGCAAAATGTAATACCCATTACGACTAATACCGATGCCATGTTTTACCTGAAACTGGATATTGTACCGGAAGAGGGGGTCAGATATTGCGGTGCTTTTATCGGTTTGAGCCTGACCAGAAATTTTATCCAGCCGTTAGATATGGCAATAATAATGGGAATGTTACCAAACCGGTTTCTCACTATGCAGGGATCATGGATCAGCTGCGGCTGGCCCAGATAAACGGCAGACCGGTAAAGGTTTCTTTATTGTTAATGGAGGATGGGCGGAATTCGCTGGTTTTACATTAGCAGATCAGTCTTTTAAGTTGATCGAAAAGGGGCCACTTACTGAACGCTTTTTAGCTTTATTTTTGGGAGATACGCCACCAACTTATGAGAGCAATTAGCCTCCTCTTATTTTTTTTGATCCTTGTCTCCGCTGCTGATGCCCAGGTGGTAACGGAGATGAAGAAACTGGGTAGTAAAAAGAAATTGGAACTGGATACTACCGGCTGGAAAAAAACCGGCCTATTTATCCTGAATGTGAACCAGTCCATGCGCAGCGGCACCAATAATGGCGGGGAGAATTTCCTGATGGGCATCAACTCCATACTCAATAAAGCGGTTCATCACAAAAAAGGGAAATATACTTTTGACGCTTACCTGGACCTGGAACTGGGTTTGGTCTACGCCAGCAGCTACAAAAAGTTCAGGAAAACCACCGACCGCTTTGACCTTACTGTTGAACTGGATCATTCAATCGGGAACAACAAACACCTGACCTATGGTTTCCTGGGAAATATCAATACCCAGCTTTTTCCGGGCTATAACTATGTGTCGGATTTTCACTTTAAGGTATCAAATATTCTCTCTCCGGGTAAGGCCCTGATCTCTTTTGGACTGGATTATAAGGACATAAAGAAAAAATCCTATTTCTCCATTTTCGTTACACCAGCCACTGTTCGCTGGGTCACAAAGGTTGACCGGGATTTTTATCCGAATTATAAGTTCGGGGTGGATTCATTCCATAAAGTATATACCGAAATCGGCGCCTACATCACGGCACACTATAGCCGGCATTTTTCTGAAAAAATAAACCTGGTCAGCCGCCTCGATATTTTCAGCAATTACAAACGGGACCCCAACCATGTGGATGTGTTTTCCAATAATATCCTCAGCATGATGTTCAGCAAAAAATTCTCCTGCACGTTTGTCCTGGACCTGCTCTACGATCACGATGTCAGCAAACAACTGCAGTTGCAACAGCAAATGGGAATCGGTTTGCGGCTGAATTTGTAGCTCATCCGGAATAATGATATAAGTTTGTTTTTGAAAAGCAGGCGTATTTTTTAAATGCCGCTTTTATATTATTTTAATCATTCCAAAACTGATACATGAAAATATTCGCTTTGATTACCCTCGCGTTCTTCCCGCTTTTCAGCTTCGCCCAAACTTCCACCTACCCCGTTTCCTCCTTCCTCACCGAAGGCAACAAAGCCCCCAACACCCATTATATAGGCGAAGCCTGGTTGAACAGCGTGCTGCAGGCGGATAGCAGTTTTAATTATAATATCACCAAGGCTACATTCAGGGCTAACTCTACACTGGACTGGCATAAGCACGCATCACCACAGGTGCTGATTATTGTTGATGGGGAAGCTTATTATCAGGAAAGGGGCAAGGAGCCAGTGGTGCTGAAAACGGGAGATGTAATCAGGTGCAGCAAGGATGTGGAGCACTGGCATTCATCTACCAAGGAGAAATCGGTTACCTACCTGGCTATTTACGGGGGCTCGCAGCCAACTACCTGGACGGAGAAGCTGACACAGGAATATTATGACAACGTGGCTTTGAAATTGAAGGACAAGTAAGTACTTGCTGATGGCATAGGGATAGACTGTCGATCATTTTTAATTTTGCGTTCTGTAGACTTCATTGCTGAAGCTTTCTGTGTTCATGCCTTTATTGTCTATCCGTTTTTTATTATGATCTTGCAAACGCTATCAATGGTTGTATATCTCCATTGTCTGCTGCCTTGATTGCCTGCAGGTAAGCAGTCCGTTGATCCGCTGGTCCGCCTGCCGGTTTATCTTCTTTAACCACATCAGCAGCTCCCCAGGTATACACAGGTAATTGAAAGATCTTTTCAATCACAATATCCGCCAGCAGTCGGCTATGCCGGCCATTCCCATTGGGGAAGCAATGGATGCTTACTAATCGATGCTTGAACCGGATGCATAGTTCATCTGGTGGGTAGATTTTATTTGCATGCCAGAATTTTACATCATCTATTAAATTTCTTAAGGCAGTTGGTATATCCCATTTATCTACCCCAATGTTTTTATTTGTTTTTCTAAACGCTCCTGCCCAGGCCCATACATCAGCAAACATCTTTTCATGCAGCAAACGAATAAAAGTTTCTGTAAATACCGTTTCGGATTTAAAACTTCGGCCCAAACTCCACTGCAGGGCCTGTTCAATATTCTGCTGCTCAAATTCATCCAGCTCGCCACGGGTGGCAATAGTGGGAATGAGCAGCCCTTCCTTCTCGTCTTCGTTCAACGCTGTTTGTCCATCTGCATCATCCAGGTCTAATCCCATAAGCTTTTAGGCATTTCATTTTTTATGATGGTAGCTCTTTCTTCAATCGCTTTTTCAATACGCTGCCCGCTGTTTTCCTGCTCCTCCAGTTTCATGCTCTGGGAAGTTCGTAAAACAATGGCTGTGGCCAGTTCTTTCGCACGGCGGTTGATCAGTTCTTCCAGACTGCCATCTATCGGAACAAAACCGTAGACCAATTGCATATCCATGGCCTTCGCAGCATCCCGGAGGGATTTGATCGTAATGGATCCGTCTATTTCCCGCTGCTCAATTTCCTGCATACTCTGTTTGGTAATGGAGAGGCGATTGCTAAGTTGCCGGAGACTCATACCAAGGGCGGTACGGACTGCTTTTAACCAGCCGGTTGGCGGGGGAACCACGCTTTGCAGATTGGCAAATGCCAGCATTTTGCTGTTTAACTGCTGAATCTGTAATGTCTTTTTAGGCATATTTGTAAGGTTATAACCTGACTATTAGTATACAAATGTAAGGTAATAACCTGACAAAATAAAAGTAAATGTAAGGTCATAGCCTGACGAAAATGTAAATTATAGATGTAATTGAATGGATTTCAATCGATTAAAAAAAATCAAAGCCTATGAATATATTGGTAATCATTGTTTTAAAAACCATTATCACAGTTGGGTTTCGTTTTCGCGGGTTGTTTCGGGGAGGGTACAATTATCATTTCTCTTCGCCCATTCATTAAGCCCCAGCCCGTACCCGTTAAAGATGACATCCCAAGGCCACCGATATGAGTAGATTTAGTTTTCAAAAAGACCAGCGTATTTTCCAACACCCCATGTAAATTTCCTCCTCCTGCATCTATATATATTATACTTAAACGATCATTCTTGAGAGTCCTCCTCATCATTGCTTTTTTCTTTTTTCATTTCCAAAGCTTCGCCCAGCAATGCGGCTATGATCACTATTATTTATTTGCGGTGAATGTACATGGACCGCTCAGCGAGACAAAAATCCCAAACCTGAAAATGTACCTGACCGATGAAAAGGGGACAGCCTGCAGGGCCGAAGTCATTTTTATGGAGGACCGGCAATGGAAGCACCGGATGGATACCCTTTTCTTCTGGGATAATTATTCCATCCGCAAGAATGATGGCAGCCGGCCCCTGATCCGCAGAAAGTTTTATAACCTGGGCGACTATTACCTCGTGGCTTTTCGGCTGGAGACCAATGATTTGAAGGATCCTTTAAAATATCCTGTCTATCAGTTAAAGATCGAGGCCGACATTAATAAACTGACGGGCCAATCCTACCCGGAACAGTTCTTTCATCTTCCTCTGGCAAAATCCATCCGCATCTGCAATAATGGAATATTGGATGATTTCAGATTGGTTACACCCGTGCAAACCCTGGATAAAAAGGATTTCAAACCAATTGATATTATCCTGGGTAGCCATGAATCAACTGTCCTGGCAGAAGATCCCATGAGCCAGTACCCGCAATTTGTAGTAAGGTTTGAATATGCAAAATCAATCAATGCCGTGGCCTATAACCGGGAGGAGTTCAAAGTAAAAGCGGCCAGCATTTATGATACCCGGGATGGAAAGGTTTGCCAGCAAATCAATATCCCATCCAGTGTAATCAGTGAGTCCATTACTTCCAACCGCCTGGTACAAAGCGGTGATTTTTATCAAAGGGAAATCAAAGAAGCGCTGGACTTCTCCGTGATCATGGAAGAATGGCGGGATACCATTTTCAATGCACATAGAAAGAAAACGAATTTCTATTTGTTCAATCCCAAAACAAAACAATATGCGCTGGACAGTTTCCTGAGCAGGGAGACAGATCTTACTTATTATCCCCCATTAAAAAAATTCAGGAGACTGGAATACCTGCTGACTGAAAAATCAAAAATCATCAATGAATACGAACTGGTAAAAAAGCAATGGAAACTGATCGACAGAAGAGAAGAGTTCTTCCCCGCTTTTAAACCCAAAGTGAAGTATCCGCCCGGGGCATGTCTCATTTTTGCTGAAAAATACCACCGCCTGCCGGTCAAAGTAGTGAATGGAATAAATGCCACCGTAGCAGTAAGAGATAGTTTCAGGATTTATAATAATTGCGATGATACCATCCAGATCCTCAGCGTTAAAAGCCCGAACCGGGATTTCTTCCAGATTTCCCAAACCTTACTTCCGCATCAATACACGACCCTGGTTTTTGAGGGTGTTGTCCGCAACAGCAGTTTTGATTTTATCACCAATAGTTTTTACTGCTATCTCGGACTGGCAGATAACACGACCCTTGGTTTTAGTATTGATATCCCCACGGTCAGTAATAATAGTAAACTGGCGTACCGGGCAGACAGTACCCTGATCTATTCGATTGCACAGCGGCCCCATTCCAGGTTCAGCAAAGCAACCTTTACCTATCCGGATGGCAATATCAGGGCCATCGGATACCTGCAGGATGGCGATACGGCATTGAAAGTAGGGAAGTGGCAGTATTATCAAAACGGGGAATGGAAACTAACAGAAATCGTTTATTCAAAGGAACTGACCCTCTCTGTGCTCAATGAAGCATACAGCTATGGGAAGAGACCGGTATATTTTAAAGTCCTGGAGAATGGCGTTTGGAAACAGCCCGTTCTGCAAAATGACAATGGCGCACAAACCTTTTATATCACGGCTGCCACAGACAGTATACTCGCTTATGCCGATTCGCTGTCATATAGTTTCAGACTGCCTTACCAGGGCTTACCTGATAATATTCAAAAACAGTTTTATCTCTTGAAGCCCGGGGAGCGTACGCTTAAAATCGGGTATTATCTGATGCCTTTTAGTACGATCAGTCATCACTATGCGATTATTCCGGATAATTTGATCAGCAGAAATCCCAGGCAAACCACTTACCAGATGACTGATTCGATCATCAGACACTTACAGAAGCAGTATCCAAAACTGGCACATGTATATATATCCAGAAACGGGAGAGGGATCTCCATGGAAAGTTTAAGTGCCGATATGCGGCAAAAATTATTAGCACAGTTAAAAGCTGATAAAGGGATTGCCTTTGTGTCGCAATTGTTTTCGATAGCTGTAAAAGGGACTATGACATATTGTGATAACAGGGTGTATGTGGAGTTAAAGGGCAATCAACCTGATTCACTCAAGAATGCCGCCCTGGCGCTTGGCTTTTCCAATATGCAGGCAGATATGGGGTATAACCGATACTGGCTGACCTATGAAAGCAAGATTATTGATGAGGGATTTTTTGAGGCGTTTAAAAAACTAACGGAACTACCCTGGGTGATGAGTGCGCATTTTAATCATTATTTGGAGCAAGAGCCGGATGTAGGGATGATAATTCAATTTTTCACCGTGGAGAGAGATTTAACCGCAAAGAAACGAAGACGCAAGGGTACGCAAAGACAGTTGCTGCGATTTGCGTCAGACATGATAAATTCCCCAAAGCATTCCAGACAGTTTTAATTTTCAAATCCTTCCTTGCGGCTGCGGTCTGCGTAACTCGCTTTCTCATGTTCTCTGCGGTGAATATTTCCGCGCCTTGCGCAGCATAGAAGAGACGTTTTTGTTTCCTGCCGCAGGCAGGTCTGCGGAATCTTCCGGAATGCGCAAAGAAATACAAGTCCTCACTACGTTGGAATGACAGTTACTTTGGAGGGGGTGGAATAAGATTTCTCGCTTGCTCGAAATACCAGTTTGGGAGCGTTTTTTCTATTTTTTGCGTGAAAAACACATGGTTTACATTTGGAACGAATTTTTGTGGGATAAAATTCCGAAGCAATGCAGACAAGTGTTCATCAGTACTTTGTTTATATCACGACCAATCCGGGTAAATCCACTTTATATGTGGGGGTTACCAATAATTTAGCAGAAAGAATAAATGAGCACTGGGGGAATAGGGGCCGCCCCGAATCATTTGCAGGAAAATATTTTTGTTATCACCTCATTTATTTTGAAGTGTTTCATATATCCAGTCTGCCATCGCCCGGGAAAAGGAAATCAAAAATGGAGCGGAGAAAAGAAGTTCTCCTCATCCAAACCCAAATCCGCTGGCATTTTTTAAAAAAGATCTGTGGTCAACCACTCTACTAAGTCTGCTATTTCGAGCGGCGAGAAATATTTATTTAACTATCCCCAATAACATCATGTCATTCCGAACGAAGGGACCCGATTTAAATTTCGCAGAACCGTCCTTCTACATTAAATTTCCAGCCCCCCTTGTATTTAAATTCCCCACTTGTATTAAATTTCCCTCCTCCATTTTCAAATCCCGCCCCTCTTTCTTTATATTTACCCCTCAACCTTTACCATGAAACCTGTATTTATTTTTCTCCTCGCATTCCCGCTTTCCCTATCCGCCCAGATCCTTCCTATTAACCAGGAAGTGGAAGTGAATACCAAATTATCAGATTCAACTAAAGTGATTTGGAAAAAAGCGATCGTGACCAATGTAGATACAGTGTCAAAAAAGTATTCCGTAAAACTGGCAGATGGCAGTAAGATGGATATCCCGGCTACCAGTCCTGAAAAATGGATCAGACCGCAAGCTGCTACCCTGGCCATGCTGGGGCCGGATAAAAAAGTCCGTTACGAAAGATCCGTACAGGCAATCAAAGGATTTTCCTGCCGGCCATCAGAAGTCTATATCAAGAAAAGTATCAAGGCCAAACTGGCGGAGCATTTCAAAGACTATAACGAAATTTTTGTTGACTACAACTCCTTTAAAGCACAAAATGGTTATGAGGATTCCAAAATGAAGGGCCGCTTCGTCTACCCTTATAAAATAGAAATGCGGGTCTTCCTGAAACGTACGGTTCTCTTCGGCGGTAAAGCCTACTATGAATACCAGACCTGGGAGTATGACCGGGTGTATGAATATGCAACCCGTGGCAAAAAGCAATGTGAGCTATACCCTGTTCCTGCCAATGATGCCAAAATGCTTTCCAGCGGTTGGTATACACTCAATACGGAGAATTAATACAGCGATCGTCTTCCTTTTATGTTTTTTAATTGATTGGATAGGCTATTACAATCAACAATTACTATTCATTGTTACCCGGTAGCAGGCGGGATTTCTATGCGAATACTGGTTTCTTCAGGAAGACCGGCTCCATTATGATCAGGGGCATTCCATCCCCTAAAAAACATTATATTTAACTTGAAGCTTTTTCAAAAGTCGTTCACATAGGTGATGTCATGCCGGGCTTGACCCGGCATCTATTGGAAAACGAATCCTAAAAAAGATACCGGGTCAGGCCCGGTATGACGTAAAACGACTTTTGAGATAGCTTCTAAGAACCTGTTCTCCAAACACCGGTTCCCGAAATCAACGTTATAATCTCGCTGCTTATGAACTCACGGGTATTTTTTATCGCGGTTACGATTGCTTTTTCACTCAGCACGGCTGCCCAAACCGCCGATCAGATCCATACAAAACAATTTAATCCCTCGACACTGATGTGGTATGATCAGCCCGCGCAGAAATGGGAGGATGCCCTGCCCGTGGGCAATGGCAGACTGGGCGCCATGGTTTTTGGGAAATACAAAGAAGAAAGAATTCAGTTAAACGAAGAGACCTATTGGTCAGGCGGTCCCTATAACACAGTGGTGAAGGATGGTTACAAAGTATTGCCTCAAATTCAACAAAAAGTTTTCGAAGGAAAATTTTTGGAAGCACATAACCTATTCGGCCGGCATTTGATGGGCTACCCGGTGGAACAACAGAAATATCAGTCACTGGCCAATCTGCATTTGTTTTTCAAGAACCAGGATAGTGTCACTAATTATAAAAGATGGCTGGACCTCGAGACCGGTATCGCAGGAGTTAGTTATTCCTGCAATGGAATTACTTACCAGCGCGAAACACTGGCATCTGCACCTGATCAGGTAATCATGGTCAGACTCACCGCCAGTCAACCCGGCAGTATTTCGTTGACCGCCAACCTGCGAGGAGAACGCAATCAGGCCCATTCCAATTATGCCACCGATTATTTCCGGATGGATCCTTATGGAACAGACGGACTGATCCTGACCGGCAAATCTGCAGATTATATGGGTGTGCAAGGAAAGATCCGATATGAAGCAAGGATCAAAGCCGTAACAGAAGGAGGTAGCATGCAAACCAACGGGGTTGACCTGATCATTACCAAGGCTGATGCAGTGACCCTATATTTTGCAGCCGCTACCAATTTTGTCAATTATAAAGATGTAAGCGCCGATCCGCATCAACGGATAGAGCATTGCTATCAGTCAATGATGAAAAAAAATGCAGCCGATATCAGGCAGGCGGCCATTGGGGATCATCGTGCTTATTTTAACCGCGTATCATTGGACCTGCCCCGTACTGACAATTCTTTTTTAGCAATACCGGAAAGGATCAAAAAAATTCAAACCAATCCCGATCCTTCCATGTCCGCACTGAGTTATCAGTTTGGCCGTTACCTGATGATTGCTTCCTCCCGGCCCGGAACACAGCCGGCCAACCTGCAGGGAATCTGGAATGATAATATGAATCCCTCCTGGGATTCCAAGTACACCACTAATATCAATACCGAAATGAATTATTGGCCGGTGGAAAGCGGCAACCTCTCCGCCTGCTTCGAACCCCTGGCCCGGATGATGCAGGAGATTACTGATCAGGGAGCACAAGTGGCCCGTGAACATTATGGTGCGAGGGGATGGGTACTGCATCAAAATACTGACTTATGGAGAGTGGCAGCACCCATGGATGGTCCCACCTGGGGTACATTTACCGTAGGTGGAGCCTGGCTCTGCACCCAGTTATGGGAACATTATGCCTACACAAAGGATAAAAAATACCTGCAGGAGATTTATCCTGTACTCGAAGGCGCCGTTCAGTTTTTTAAAGATTTTCTGGTACCACATCCCAATGGAAAATGGCTGGTGACCAATCCTTCCACTTCACCGGAAAATTTCCCGGATGGCGGTGGCAACAAACCTTATTTTGATGAAGTAACAGCCGGTTTCCGCGAAGGCACTACCATTTGCGCCGGCTCTTCCATCGATATGCAGATCCTTTATGATCTCTTTGGTTATTTCAATGAAGCTGCTACTGTTTTGCAAAAGAAAGATTCATTGACGGCATGGGTACAATCCGCCCGTGAAAAACTGGTACCTCCGCAGATTGGCAAAGATGGTTCCCTGCAGGAATGGGCAGATGACTGGAAATCGCTGGAAGAAAACCATCGTCATTTCTCACACATGTATGGTTTGTATCCCGGTAAAGTGCTTTATGAAAAAAGAACACCCGCACTGATCGAAGCATATAAAAAAGTACTGGAAGAAAGAGGCGATGCTTCCACCGGCTTTTCCCGTGCCTGGAAAATGGCTTTATGGGCAAGACTCGGTGACGGCAACCGGGCTAATAAAATTTATAAGGGCTATCTGAAAGAGCAGACCTGCACCTCCCTCTTTGCATTATGCGGCCGCTCCTTACAGGTGGATGGTAATTTTGGTGTCACCGCCGCCATTACAGAAATGCTGATGCAGTCACAGGATGGATGGATCCGCCTGCTCCCGGCCCTGCCTGAAGAATGGAAGGAAGGACAATTTAAAGGGGTTTGTACCAGGAATGCTTTTGAACTGGACTATAGCTGGACCAACCATCAACTGAAACAGCTGAGCATCACTTCCAATGCCGGAGAACCCTGTCGCATAGAATGGAAACCCGGATTAAAGATCACGCGAAATGGCAAAGCAGTGGTTTTTAAAAAAGCGGCCAATGAAACCATTGAATTTAAAACGGAAAAACAAGCCACTTACCTGGTTCAATATAATTAAACAGTAACCCATGTATCGACTGATTTTATTTCGCATACTGATCCCCGTTAGTTTATTAATGATTGTGTCAGCCTCTGCACAAACGACCAAACTGACCCTGGAAGATATCTATACCAAAAACTGGTATGGTTCCCGTGGCGTGGGTCCCCTGCGCTGGATGAAGGACAACAGCAGTTATTCCACCACCGAGTACAATGCCACGGCAGGCGGAGCGGATATTGTAAGATATGAAGTGGCAGGTGGTACGCGGACCGTATTGATCAGCGCTTCACAACTGGTGCCCGGAACCGGGCGCAAGCCTCTTTCGATTGATGATTATGAATGGTCAGATGACAACAGTAAATTGTTGTTATTTACCAACACCAAAAAAGTCTGGCGGTACAATACCCGCGGCGACTATTGGGTGCTGAACAGGGAGAAGGGACAATTGACACAATTGGGAAAAGGGTTACCGGAATCCAGTCTGATGTTTGCAAAATTTTCGCCCGACGGATCAAAAGTGGCCTATGTCTGTCAATTAAATATATATGTGGAAGAACTTGCTACCGGAAAGATCGCCCCACTCACGCGTGACGGCGGCGGAGATATTATCAACGGCACATTCGACTGGGTATATGAAGAAGAACTGGATGACCGGGATGGATTCAGATGGAGCCCGGATGGAAAAACCATTGCTTACTGGCAATCTGATACAAAAGGCGTGGGCACTTTTTACCTGATCAATAATACAGACTCCAACTATTCCAAACCTCTGCCATTTCCTTATCCCAAAGTGGGGACTACGAATTCAGCAGTGAAAGTTGGGGTAGTGCCCGTTATGGGTGGTGCGACCAGATGGTTTGATGTACCCGGTGATCCACGCAATAATTACCTGGCCCGGATGGATTTTATTCCGGGATCCAATGAGGTAATGATTCAGCAACTCAACCGCCTGCAGAATACCAACCAGGTATGGATCGGAAATACGGCGGATATGCAATTAAAAAAACTGCTGACTGAAAGGGATAGTGCCTGGGTGGATATACATGATGATATTGTATGGCTGGATAATAATAAATCCTTTACCTGGACCAGCGAAGAGGATGGCTGGGTGCATTTATATAAGGTATCGAGAGATGGAAAAGAAAAGAAGCTCATCACCAAAGGGAATTTTGATGTGGTGAATATCAATTGTATTGATCCTGCCGGCGGATATGTTTATTATATCGCTTCCCCGGAGAATTTCACCCAGCGTTATCTCTATCGCAGCCGGTTGGATGGAAAGGGAGAAGCAGAAAGGGTTTCACCGGCAGCTATGGCAGGACAACACAGTTACCAGATCTCGGCCGATGCAAAATATGCGATCCATAGTTTTGAAAACGCAGTTACGCCAAAGCGGATTTCATTGATCAGTCTGGGTACACATCAGGAAATCAAATTGCTGGAAGATAACCGGCAATTGAAAAGCCGGATCAGTGAACTGGGGCTTCGACCCAAAGAATTTTTCAAAGTGGATATCGGTGAAGTGGTACTGGATGCCTGGATGATCAAACCCATTCAATTTGATCCGCAGAAAAAATACCCCATCATCTTCCATGTATACGGGGAACCGGCCGGGTCTACGGTGCAGGACAACTGGAGTACCGGAGATAATATGTGGCACCAGTATCTCTCGAATGAATTAGGCGTAGTGGTGATTAGTATTGATAACCGGGGTACCAAAGTGCCGAGGGGCCGTAGCTTTAGAAAATGTATTTACAGACAGATCGGTTTGCTGGCGGCTGACGACCAGGCAGCGGCTGCTAAAAAAACGATGATGATGTTTCCCTTTATCGATACAGCCCATGTGGGTATGTGGGGGTGGAGTGGTGGCGGTCAAATGACCCTGCATGGACTATTCAGACATGGCGATGTATTTAAAACAGGGATTGCGGTTTCCTTTGTTGCCCAGCAAACACTCTATGATAATATTTACCAGGAGCGCTACATGGGATTACCGGATGATAACCAGTATGGCTACCGGGAAGGTTCGCCATTGACCCATGCCAGTAAACTGCAGGGAAAATTGATGATCATTCATGGAACGGGTGATGACAATGTGCATTACCAGAATTTTGAAATGATGGTGAATGAACTGATCAAACACAATAAGCTCTTTAGTATGATGTCCTATCCAAATCGTGATCATGGGATCTGGCAGGGGGTAAATACTACGCTGCATTTGCGGAGAACGATGGAAAATTTCTGGAAAAAGAATTTGTAATCAGTAAATATTTTTTATGGCAGTCTATCCCAGTATATTCAATGATGTGATTGGTCCGGTCATGCGGGGCCCTTCCAGTTCCCATTGCGCGGCTTCCTTACGGATTGCGCGGCTTTGCCGGGATCTGATGGATGGAGAAATCCGTCATATCCTGATTGAATTTGATCCGAACGGCTCTCTGGCCACTACCCATAAAAGTCAGGGTTCAGATATGGGATTATTCGGTGGATTCCTGGGTTGGGAAGCTGATGATGAACGCTTACCCGAGTCGGAAAGATTTCTGGCGGAAGCCGGCATCAGCGTGGAGATCGTCATCCGTGATATTGCAGCGGATCATCCCAATACCTATCAGATTACATTGAGTAACGAAAGGGAATCGCGCAGACTCACGGCCATCTCTACCGGCGGGGGAATGATTGAAGTGATCCGCATTGAAGGGATGCCGGTTTCAATGGCCGGGGATTATTATGAAACATTGATTGGTTGCAGTCATCCGGAGAGGATTGAAAAATACCTGCAGGCATCGCTGATGGCTGATGAGATCATCATACATCGTGGTGAACAGCCAATGATAGAATTAAAGGCGCAGGCATTCCCGGAGGAGATGATCATACAGGAATTACTGGCGATGGAAGAAGTGATGTATGTAAAAAGACTGCAACCCGTATTGCCGGTGATGGCGAGAAAAAATCTAAGCGTTCCTTTTATTACCTGTGAAGAGATGCTGGCTTATAATCAGGATAAAAATTATGCGCTCTGGGAGCTGGCCATCGAATTTGAAAAAGCCCGGGGGAATATTTCAGCCGATGAAGTGTTTGAAAAAATGCGGATGATCATCCGGGTTATGGACAATGCCATTCAACAGGGATTAAAAGGCACTCAGTACAATGACCGAATACTGGGTAGTCAGTCTTTACAATTCAGAGAAAAAATGAATAGCGGTGAGCTGGTGCCAGGTGATGCCGGCAATCTGATGATCCTTTATGTATCCGCGATCATGGAAGTAAAGAGTTCTATGGGCGTGATTGTGGCGGCGCCCACGGCCGGAAGTTGCGGGGCCTTACCGGGTGCACTGTTTGGAGTGGCCCATGCTTTAGGCTTATCTGAAAATGAATTAGTGAAAGCGATGTTATCTTCCGGACTCATTGGGGTATTCATTGCAGCGCATGCCACATTTGCGGCGGAGGTGGGTGGTTGTATGGCTGAAACCGGATCAGGCGGAGGAATGGCTGCCGCAGCAATCGTGCAAATGAAGGGAGGCAGTCTGGAACAAAGTCTGGGTGCTGCATCAATGGCATTGCAAAATTCACTGGGGATTATCTGTGATCCGATTGGCAACCGGATGGAGGCACCTTGTCTGGGAAGGAATGTAATGGCTGCGGGGAATGCTATTTCATCTGCGAATATGGCCTTATCTGATTATCAGCACCTGGTGCCGCTGGATGAAGTGATTGCCACCATGAAGGCAGTGGGGGATCAGATTCATCATACTTTGCGTTGTACCAATCTGGGCGGTCTTTCCATCACCAGTGCAGCTAAGAAAATTGAAGCCATGCTGGAGAAACAATCCTTACCGGCTTTTAAAAGCTGTTGAATCATGAATGAGCACAGCATTACTTTAACATTCTTCCAGCGCTTGTACCTTCTCCAGGGTATAGGCAGCCTTTATTTTGAATCCTATCTTTCACTAAATAAATTACCATGAGAAAGTTAATGATCGCCCTCGTATTTGCTTTTACAGCACAATTGGCCAGCGCCCAGTTCAGTTTTTACTCCACCAGCACCGATCTGCTGAATAAAAGTAATCAGGAAGCATTCGGTCATGAAGAGAAAACACAACTCTATCATATTTCTTTTAAGGATATGATACTGGTGCATACCATATTTGATGATGAAAACGGTGGAGTCTCCGATGCGCAGATCTACCAGATTGTGGAGATGAAAGAGGAAGCAGATAAAGTCGTTTTTCAGGCGAAGTCAGGTGTATCTGGCAAAACCTATGAGTACAGGCTGTTTATTCCGGAAGGTAAGGATCCGAGTATGGTCCTGGTGATAGCCGGTGAGGACTATGATCTGCGATATAATGGGGTGATCAGTAATCTCAAAACGATCAAGCAATAACTATTCATCATGAGTTTTGTTGCGTTGAAGTACCAGGATGCTGATATCCGTCATGCCTCCCGGTTCTTCAATGCAGCTTTTGTTTGATGGGTAATATAAGTAGTCAATGCTTCTACAAAGGGTACACCCATGATTCTTTGAGGGGTGGAAAGAACCACTGTAGATCCCGATTCCATCCATTGCCTGATCAGTTTTAATAAGGGCTCAAATTGTTCCGGGGCATAATTGACATCACTGAGCAGGATGGTATCGGCATGCAGGTCAGGCGGAAAATGATTCCAGTCGATTAACAGGGCCCTTGTATTTTTCAATCCCAGCAGTGCAATGTTTTTATCTAGTAGTGCTACTGCATCCGGGTCATGATCGCTGATGATCAGCTCTGAAGTATTCGATGCGATACTGAAGGAAGGTAGTCCGATCCCGGCACCGGTTTCCAATATTCTTTTGCCATGCGTCAATTCCGGATGAGATAATAAAAATGCGGCCAGGGCATGGGCAGCGGGCCATACTTTCGCCCAAAAAGGAAAGGGAAGACCCTGATTAGTTACCAGTAAATTTTCATAAACGGATTTTACCTGTTGCGGGTCAGGAATATATAAATGCAATCCCGGTGAATAGGTTTGGAGAAGAAGCGGGTATGGGAAATTTTGAATGATGTGTTTTGAATTGTTACTCTTCAATTGGCCTGCATGATTACAAACTGATTTCCTGCAAAGACCCGCTTGCATCAAGCAGGTATAATTTAATCCCGGCTGCCATCAGAAAGACCGGAGCTTTGTAACTGATTTTTCCCAATACTGTTTTAGTGCCGGCGGGTACTTCATAACGGATCAACGTCCCATCATTTTCCAGAGAAAATAATTTTCCGCTGAGTACTGCAGCTGCTATACTGTTGGTCAATGATTGCGGGGGAAGAACCTGCTTCCAGCTTCCATCGGCTTCACTGACCTGCATGAGATTACCGGAAGTGCCGATCAGGTAAAGGCTTCCTCCGGTTTCATAGATGGCCATACAACCCGAAAAATCAGGTTTGCCAAGCGCGATATAATTCCCGGTATTTACATTGGTGGCATAGAGGGTTCCGTTTTTTTCAATGGAATAGAGATATCCATAGACTGGTACGGCCAGCACAGTATTGATCCAGTCACCTGCCTTGCCGAGGATTGACCACTGCCCGGTTTCAGGATGGGTGCGATACAGACTGCCATCTTTTTCAAGCGTGAAGAGGTTCTTGCCTCCTCCCCAGAGCCGCACACTGTTTCCATAATACTGATCATTCACCGCTTTCTTGTCACCAGTACCGAGATGGCTGCGGATTAATTGTCCTGCTGTATCAATAGTGTACAAGGAACCATTACAGGTAGCAGCCATCAAACTGCCTGCCCAGCTTCCATTTTGTCCGATTGGCTTAGTGCTGAATGTTTGTGCAGCCACGCAGTAATACAGTAACAGGCAGGCACTTAGGAAGATAGCTTTTTGACGGATCATCTTTTTGGTTTGATCCTGCTAATATCAGTATTTCAAAAGGAATAATTCAGATACTATCTGTGAATTATATAAATTCCGGAAAGAGCTCTATAATAGTTACCGTATAAATTGATACAACTTTGTAGTCGCGCTCATAAAAGCAGCAGGTTTTGGTTAGTGCTTCCGGTTCCGGAAGCACTTTTTTTATGAGCATGTGAAAATGTCTGATCGATAATGGCTGTGAATCCTGCAATGAATAAAGGGAAGATTGTAATTTATTTCCCGGCCTTTCTCAGAGCTTTATGAACTTCCAACTGCTCAGTTGATCCTGGCCTCTTTCTTAAATGACAATCATTTTTTTAAATCAGTCAAATAAACTTTATGTCTGTAAATCTGGTAAGTCTTGTTCAACAAAACCTGGGTTATCCTGAATTGCTTAAAATGGATGCCAATACACAGGAGGCTGTCATTGATACAGCCCTTCCGGCAGAAGACCGTTTTAGCCAGGCAGCAATTCCTGCTGTCTTGATTACCATTTATAAGTACAGCCGGTCGGATGAAATGGCTGAAAAGCTGCTAAAGGATGAACAGGTGGTATCATGGATGTCTGAAATGCAAAAAAATGCTCCCGGAGAAATGATACAGGTAGTAGCGGACTATGCAGGAATTCCTCTTGAGGAAAGCAGTAACAGGATGAATGCCATCGCAGCAGAGTCGGTCCGTTTAATAAAACAGGATATAGGGGAGAAGGGAACAATATTGGATCTGAAAAACCTGATGGCCAATCAGCGGAATTTTATTCTGCCTTATTTGCCTGCTTCCATGCAGCTGGGAACGATGTTGGATGATTCAACCCTGGATGACAGGACCAATAAAATGCAGGGTCCTGTTTCAGGCCTCATGCATGTCATCGGTAATAAATTAGCAGGCTCGGACACCAGTTCAGCCATCTGAATTAAAAAAAAATCCGGTAACCGATTGAACGGCTTCCGGATTTTTAATGCTGATATAGGATAGGTTAACAGTTGCTTCTTTAATCAATCATTATAAGCCTTCGCATAAGCATCCAGTTCATCCCTGGTTGATTGTCTTTCCAGCAAATCATACAATTCATTGAATCTTTCCCGGTCCGTAATGGTCCGGTATGATAATTTGGCCAGCTGGAGCCGGTTCGTTTCATAAGAAACCAGAAGTATCAGTTTTCTGGTCTGAGCCGTAGAAAAATAATTACCGGATTTATTAAAGACCTCTGTTAATGAGTTCATTTGTTCATTGGGCAGGAACTGTCGTTCGATGGATTGATAAAGGGTATTATACTCCGTATCACTCATGGGATTTATATCCTGTTCCCCGGACTGTCGTTTGCTTACATAGATCATCAGTTCACTTCTCTGGGCCGTATTGCTGATCAGACTGTACAAATCACTGAAATGCTCGGGATCCGTTATCCTGTTATAAGCCGATTTGGCCAGGTGTAAACGATGGCCATTGTCTGGTACCAACTGGATCAGTTGACTGGCCTGGCTCGTAGTAAAATAATTACTGTTATTATCAAAGGCTGCTGATATGGAGCTGGCCTGTGTTGTTACCGGCCATTGTTGCTGAATCGTTGTATGCAACTGTGTAAATGCGGCATCGGCAATAGGATTTTGATGCGAAATATTTCTGTCGTAGCGATCAACATAAGCAGCCAGGTTGTCCTTGCTCGACTGGTTATTGAGCAAACTGTTCACCTGATAAAAATTGCCGGGATCTGTAATACTGCGGTAAGATAACCGGGCGAGTTCAAGCCGGTTCGATTCAGTATTCACCAAGGCGATCAGTTTTTTGGCCTGTGCGGTTGTAAAGTAATTGGAATTGTTATTGAAAGCAGCTATCAGGTAATTCTGCCTTGTTGTGGAAGACCACTGCCTCCCGGCATCCTGATACAATTCATTGAACCTGGAATCAGTCATGGCCACTGCATCGGGGTAAGGATCATCCTGGTAATTATCGGCATAGTCTTCCAGTTCCTGCCTTGAAGCCTGACTGGAAAACAGATTGTTCAACTGGTAAAAATTTTCCTGATCAGTAATTTTAGGGTAGGACAATTTAGCCAGTTCAAGCCGATAACTTTCCGAATTCACCTGTTGCAATAGTTGTCTTACCTGTAAGGTGGTAAAATACCTGTTGGGGTCATCGATGGCATTGGCAATCACTGTTTTCCTTTTGGTGGTCGTGTTTTGAACCTTTACATTTCTCAACAGGATGGCAAATGCCTCATTGGTCATTTCAGTACCATTATTGGCGACATCTTTTTTGGGCGATTCGATCAATTCAAAACTGCCATTGCCGGTAAGGTTAATCCGCATATTGTACCCTTGTCTGAGCAGGAAAACGGTCCTGGTATTTTCCAGTTTGCCACTGCGCTGGTAAGATCGCCTTACCTGCAGGCTGTGCTGTCCCTGTGCCAGGTCGTACAGTGTGATGATGGTGTTTTTTCCGGCTGATACATTGCTGTTCAGGGTGTAATTCTTGCCATCCAATGTGATTTGCGGATTGCTGCTGCTATTAATGTTAATAGTTACAGTGTTATTGTATTGTTGTGCAACTGCAGATAAACTGAGCAGGCAAACGGAGATAAAAGCAATATACTTTTTCATAAAAATTTTTTAAATGGTAAAACAGGGCGGGTCTGGATGCTGCAGGGCTCAGCCCTTGTAGGAATAGAAAGTAATGATGGCTACAAGTAGAAACAGGGTCGCCAGTATCAGGGCAAAAGGGAATTCATTTCTTTTTTGTTTCATATCAGTTGATTATTTCAGCATCAGTGATAGCGATCAACCAGGTATTGGTAGGCTTCTTGGCTGTTAAACCCTGACATTGCTTAATACACCAAATACCTTGAGTAACCAGAAGATCAACAGGATGACCACCACTACATTCAGAATAGACTTGATTTTACTGTCCATCGGGATATAAGTGTTGATCAACCACAGAATAAGACCGGCAACAACCAGTGTGATAATAATTGTAAGAATTGGCAAAATAAAATTTTTAAAGATTAGCAGTAAAGATCAGTGATATATATGCCCGTCTTGTTACAGATCCATAATAATAGTTTATAATATTCACAGGTGTAATTACAGCTTAGTTGTCAAAAAACCCCGGTAGAAACCGGGGTCGTGTCCTATGAGAAATATTCGACGTCCTGATATAAATGATTAGTTCTTGTTTACCAGCAAAAGACTGTCTTTTGCTTCTTTTTGGGTACTCCGTTTTCTTTCTATTGCATTTGCGGGAGACCTGAGTGGCCTGAATATTGTAAAAAAGCTGTTAGATTCCTTTTGCTGATAAAGCCTGGCCGGAAGGCTGCCATGACTGTTCGAACCTGAACTGGCAGGACTGATAGCAGCATCTTTTTGATCAGCTACTTTAGCAATTAACTGACTTTGCCAGGGAACAGATTCAGGTTCAGAGTATTGAAGCATTGATTGGGTACTTTTTTTGTGCAGCCCGGATGTTTCTGCCTTATAAAAGACAAATGACAGAATACTGATAATTAGAATTAGTGATTTCATGAGTGAGTAGAAGGGCTGAAAATCAATAAGAGAAAATATTTTTTTTCAACTCAGGTTAACAAAGATGCTTCATCTGTATGCTGCTCTTGTTACAGGGTGGAATGAATTATTTGTAATATTCACAGTTTTCGTAGAAGTCCGGGAGGCAGAAAATGATGATTGTCTTCGGATTGTCATACAATGATGATTCTGTAAAGAATTATCCCCTCCACACAACTCCGGCCAGTTCATCCTGATTCAGTTGGGTAATACCCCGCATCTTTCTGTTCTTCAATGGAGCGATTTTAACAGGAGCTGGTGATAGCTGCGCCGGGGCATGATTCAAGTCCACGTTTTTTACCGGCTGTGATATTGCTGGTACCGGTAATGGCATTAATGGTCTTGAAATCGTTTCCCTGATATCAGGTTGCTGCCAGAAATTCCGATTGTTGGCCCTGGTCATCTTAGGTGATTGAACCGGAGATTCTTTCCTGATGATTTGCAAGGGCTCGTCTATTCCATTTTTGTTCTGTTGTTTGTTGACGGGCCCTTGTTTTACCGGTTCTTCCTTTCCTGATTTATTGGACGGAGCCCTTTCGGGAGGAAGCCTCACTGGTTCAGTATTCTTCACTGGTTTTTCTGTATCACGTTTGCGTTCCTGTTTGGGAGCCTGCTCTTTTGGTGCTTGCTTCACCGGTTGATTAGAAGAGGGTTGCCTGGCAGGGGGTTGATTTTTCACAGGTCTTTCTGTCACGGCCCTGGGCTCCTGTCTGACCGGTTGTACTTTTTGAGGTTGTTTTACCGGTTGTTCAGTTCTTTGTTGCTTAGGGGGATCCTGTTTTTTTATTGGCCTTTCTATAACCGGTTGCCTTTCATTTCTTACCGGCTTCTTCCTCTTTGGTTGTCTTTCCGGAAATGTAGTGGCCGGTTGTTTAGCAGGCTGTTTGTTTTTATCTGTCCGCTCATTTGCCGGTTGTATTACCGGTTGCCTTACTGTTGGTTTAACAGGTTCGGTTGTTCTGGGAAACCGGGCGGGTTGATCATCCCTGTTAGTTTGTTTATCTGTAGCCTGCAGATTACGTTCTGTTCTCTCTTTTATTTCCGGCGGACTTTTCAGGGAAGGTTTATTCCTGTCGCGGCTACGGTTATCTGCATTATTTTTTGTCTGCGGTTTGCCATTGTTCCATTCGGTTGTTCGCTGCGGAACAGGTTTGCGGCTGATGTTATTTTCTTTTTCAATAGAAGGCCGGTAAATAGTTAATCTGTCATTGCTGATGGACTGACCTGGCCGGTCTCTTTGTCCGATCACAGCAGGCCGGTAGGATCTTCCCGTGTATCGTTGTACTTCATTATGGTCAGGGCCTTTGTTGTAGCGGTCCCTGCTGTTTGCCGCTCCATAATAATTATTAATAACGTATGAATTATTGATGATCGTAGTATTGCCGGAAGTGTTGAGATAGAAGTTGAATATATTTCTTTGTCCAAAATCCCGCTCCCGGACAAAGCGCCAGTAATTATAAGGTTGGCTGTAACCATTACTGTACGTCCAGCTGATACTGATATCCGGGCCGATTGGTGCCCATCCATAGTATCCGGCCGATCTTCTCCAGGTCACCCAGCCGGGTCCCCAGACATCACCCGGTATCCAGGCATAACCATAGTAGGGATCAAAGTACCAGCGACCATAGTGGAATGCGGCCCATCCCCATTCATAGTCCGAAGTCCAGGTCCATCCTGCATCAGTATACAGCCAGTACCCATTATTACTGTAGGGTGCAAAATCATCATCCACATCCGGAATCCAGACATAGCCATAGTCCGGGTTATCCACCCACTCTCCATAGGGACTCAGGTTATCATAAAAAAGCTGGAAACTAAATGAACTTTGCGCCGCAAGACGGGAGGTACCGGCAACAATCATTGTGCCGATAAGGGTCAGTGCGATAAGAAATTTATGAATCGTTTTCATGATGTGATGCTCCTGACAGTTTTTATACTCTTTGTCTTTGAATACTGTGGAGAATTTTTTCAAAGCAAGTATGGTATAGGCCACATCAATGGGTTGTTCACCTCCCTGCCATACCCGCGAAGATTCAAGGCCCTGGTGCAGCCAGTTTTTGTTGGAGATGACTTTGATCTCACCGTCCATAAATATTTTAGAAAGCAGGAAGTCAAATGATTCTTTTGCAGTATCCTTAAAAACCTGTTCTCCTGTTGCCAGCCAGGCACAAAGCATGGCTTCCGGTAAAAGGCTGTTGGCATAGGTGAGATAACTTTCGTACCAGTGCCAGTTTTCTTTTTTTTCATGCCGGTACATTTGTAACAAACGGTTCGCCAGTTCAGTGATGATCGCAATATCCGGATCCCTTCTGGTTTCTTTATTCCGGTAGTACAATCCCTTGATCACAAAAGCCATGGCCCGGGTGGAGTGAATGGCGCCGGCATTTAACTGGGCAGCCGACATCATGGCACCTGCCTCTTCAATGATTTGCAGGGGAAGGATATGTTCGAGGGAGAGCAGGTAGCCCAATGCCCAGATCGCTCTGCCATTGGCATCGGCAAGGTTCACTTCATTGTTCTGTCCGCTGAAGAATCTTTCTTCTTTTACATAGTTCAGAAAATGTCCCTCCGGTTGCAGGCAGTATTTAATGAATTTGAAATAGATTTTAATATAAGGCAGATCTGCTGGGTCGCCGGTGAGTTCAAAATGACGGCACATGGCCACGAGCGCTCTTGCATTGTCATCCAGGGTATAACCGGATTGAATATCCGGCCGGTTGATCACGGAGAACTGGATCATCCCAAATGAGGTCGTGAGTTTTTTAAAATGATCCAGGTTTACCGGTGGCAGGGAATAATGCAAAAGCAGGTCTGGTTTGCAAAATTCTTCAAATAATAAGGCATGGGCAATGGCGGTATTTTCCCAGGCAGTGGATGCGGTTTGCTGGATGCTGTTGATTCCGGTTTTTTCCCTTAGCATATCATCCGCCAGTAAATTGATTATTGCCGTGCTGAGTTTGGCGGCATTGCCAAAATCGAAGATCATATTTCCCTCCTGCGGCAACACTTCTTTCGCATGCGGAATAGGTGTGGAAATCACCGGGCAACCGCAGCTGATCGCATAAGAGAAAGTGCCGCTGACGGCCTGATTGGGATCTCTGGAGGAAAAGATATAGATATCAGTAAGCTGTAAATAATCCAGTAATTCTTCCAGGGGCAGGTAGGTATTGATAAAGCGGACATGTTCGGTCAGGTTCAATGCCTTTGTTTTTTCCACCAGTGATTCCCGGTACTGTTCCCCTTCACTATTGAATACTCCGGGATGTGTTTTGCCAATGATCAGGAATAGCACATCAGGCTCCGGCATTACAATGGCGGGCAGGGCTGATAAAGTGGTTTCGATACTTTTGCCGGCACTCAGTAATCCGAAAGTGGATAATACTTTTTTTCCGCTGAGTCCGTATTTTTCTTTTAGTAATTGTTTGTCTTTATGTGGGACCAAATGGGTGCCGTGCGGAATCACTGAAATTTTTGCAGCCGGTACATGATAGTGCTGTATCAGTATTTCTTTCGAGTGTTTTGTCATTACAATGATGCCGGCTGCTGCTTTACAAATCTCCTGCACATTCTCCAGTAAAGCGGTATCGGGATCCGGGAGTACGGTATGAAAAGTGATCAGGACCGGCACCTTTAAGGCATGTAATAATTCATGAAGGGCTTTTTCCTGTTTTGCAAAGAACCCGAATTCGTGTTGCAGTAATACCAGTGATACAGAAGGATCCTGCTGAATGGATTCCTGTAAGTCGCGGTAGGAAGCCGGATCATCACTCTGGAGCCTGAATTGAACTTCTTCCTGATATTCGTGTTTTTCCCGGGCTGTTTCAAGCGCACAAATCTGCATCCGGAAAGAATGTGTGAATTTATTGCCCAATGCCTGCACGAGGTCCTGGGTATAAGTGGCGATACCGCATTGCCTTGGCGGGTAGGAGCTGATAAAAAGAATGGAAGGTAGCGGCCTGTTGGAAATTCCATTCTCCTGTTGCTGGCCCTTGCGGATCGTTTCCCGGATTAATTGTCCGGCCGCATTATGGGGATTTTGTATTTTGTTCATCCGGCTTTTTATTTAAGAGTAATTCATCACTCAATGCACTAAGACTTACGGAAGCAACGGCAATCTGCTCATCTGCTGCACCGTAATAGATATATAAAGTGTCGCCAAACAAGGCAGTGCCGGTGGGGAAGCAAACATTATTGACATAACCCGCCAGTTCCCATTCTGCTTCCGGTTTGAAAAGCGGTTCAGTCAGGCGGGCAATTTCGTGTGTGGGGTCGTTGAGATCAAGCAGGGCGGCACAGGCTGAGTACACATACCCTTTGATGGTATCATGAACACCATGATAGATAATCAGCCAGCCGGCAGCGGTTTCAATAGGCGGGCAGCCTCCGCCAATATAACTTACTTCATGTTCGTATTGAGCTGATAGTACAATATACTGTTCCAGGTGCAGGAAATAATGCTGCCAGAATACCGGAGTCAGTTCAGAAAGGTCATTCACTGCTACAATCTGTATATCGGGCCTGACCCGGTGAAGAAAGACCAGCTGGCCATTGATTCTCCTTGGAAAAAAAATCACATTCTTGTCCCAGAGCAGCATTTTCTTTCCGGCTTCTTCAGTACTGTGCCGGTGCTCATTATAGCGCAGGTATTTTTCGTTGATTATTTCTTTTGAGCCGGCCAGTCTGCTGAAAGCTTCATAATCTATTTGCGGAACAATCAGCCCAAGTTTATCAAAATGTTTCAGATCAGTGGATACAGCTAAGGCGCCTAAAGCATTAATGCCATCGTAAGCGGTATAAGTGAGATAATAGAGGTCGTCAATTTTTACAATACGCGGATCTTCCATTCCTTTTGACTCATAATCGAATTGCGGGAATAGTAAGGGGGAATCGGATCTTTCGGCCACGGTAAGCGGTCCGTTCAGGCGGCAATATCCCACGCTGGAATAATTCCCTTTGCTAACGGCCCTGTAAAACAGGTGCAGGGTGTCATCTTCCCTGATCACGGCCGGATTCAGTACGCCTTCATTTTCAAAAACCAGGCAGGTTTTTTCCAGCAGCACCCCATTTTTAATTACGCTGAGCATGGTTAATATTTAAAAATTGAAACAGGCTGTCGCTGCTTTTAAAAAAATAGTGCCTGAATCTGAGTCGTAGCCATTCTTAAATAGAGCAGCTTGATCCGGCCAGGTATTCAGATCCTGATTTTCTTAAGGGCTTCGAGTAAACCAAAAGCTTGCAGCAGCCAGATAACCAACAGGATAGTGACAACCGCATTCAGCAGGTTTTTGATCTTCCGGTCCATGGGGATATAGGTATTGATCAGCCAAAGCAAAACCCCGGTAACGATCAGGACGATGATGATGGTGAGGAGTGGGATAGTCGTAAATTTAAAAGTTGGTAAATATGGTCATTAATATTGCATTCGGTTTTGTGATACAGGAATCCTTCACAAAAGCATTTGTTATTCATATCCGTCTTTGATAATCGTTAGTATCATTTTAAACCGGCCATTGGGTTTGATATAGTTGGAAGCGTGCGCCGGAATGATGATGCCCTGTCCTTTTTCCAGGATATGGGATTTCTTGTCTATAATTAATTCAGCCTTTCCTTCTATGATCTGGGCAAACTGGTCAAAGGGCGTTGTTTTTTCAGTGAGGCCTTCTCCGCTGTCAAAAGACATAATACTGATATTCCCTGTCGATTTTTTGATGATAGTCTTTATCACAACTGCATTGGTTACATATTCAATAATTTCTACAATGATGTGGGAGGTCGATTTTTCAAGTTCTGCGGTATCCATAGGTATCTTTAAATGGGTTATCATGATATTATGGCGGTATTGTTTTAAAGAAATAAACACCAGCAGCAGTGCAGTCGTACTGATAGTAATACATTGCAGCTACTGGTGGTTAAGACGAACCGTCAGTTCCGGCGTCTATTCCGGTTCTGCCAGTTGTTATGCTCCGGGTGCTCTTTTATCTTGAAGTACCTGGAGTCTTTGCTGTTCCTGATAGATTCCTGATTATGATTGTTTTTATAGGTAGCGTATTTGGTCCGGTACATTCCGGCATTGCGATAGGGTCGGTTATCGTTCACCACTACTTTGTAACCTGAGTATAAGTCGTAGTTACGATACTGGCGGGGCAGGCTGGCACTGAATACCCATCGACCTCTTTGTTCGTACACATACTGGCGTCTTGACACATTGTAGAATACATCGATCTCTGGTAAATAATAGTATTCTGCCCGATCATAACCGGATGGGCCCCAAACCGGTTGTGACCCTATATTGGCCCTGATGCTGATGCGAAGCTGGGCCGAAGCCTCCTGGAACAGGATCGATCCAAGGATGAATCCTGATAATAAAAGTATTTTTTTCATTTCTTTCAATTTAGTTTAATGAAGTTGCCGGTATTTGTTTTTTTCCACCAACTGATGGCTTACATACCGGCAATGATCTGCTGAATTTCCTTTTTTGTTTTACCGAGCTTTTGTTCCAGTTTTTTCATCATCTCTTCTTCTTCGCCTGCTTCAAAAAAAAGGTCATCATCTGTAAGAGAATCAAATTTGTGTTTCAATCTTTCTTTTTGTCGTTCCCAGTTACCTTTTTGTTCTGTTGTATTCATTTTTTCGTATTTGTTGTGAAAGAATTTTCACGTGGTAAAGATGAGTACATGCAGTTTAAGGATCATTACAGCATTAGCTTAATACATTACAGCTTTCCTACTTCCCGACCGGAAACAAATGGAATAGATCAGAAAACATTCCGGCTGTCGCCATTATGGCTCCAGCTGCTTTCTATTGGCCCTGACTTCATTTTTGTAAGTTCCATTTCACAGGAAACCGTCACTTCTTCACCGGCCATGATACCACCTGTTAAAAGAGGTGATTTAAAGATGAGTCCCCAGTCTGTCCGGTTAATAACCCCATCTACCTGAAAACCACTTTTCACGGTGCCCGAATCATCAGTCATAACACCCCCAAACCGCAGATTTAATACCACAACCTTGGTAATTCCGTTGATGGTTAGTTTGCCTTCCAGGCGATGGTTCCCCTCCTCATCCTGTTTTCCGACTGAAATGGCCACAAACCGCATCCGGGGGTGAAAAGCGGTATTAAAAAACTCGGGACCACGGAGCTGTTCATCTCTTTCTGCATTACCTGTATCAATGGAGGCGATATCAATCCACATATCGATAGAAGTCGAGGTAATATCTTCATTGGTGATACTGATCGTTCCGTCAAATACTTTGAATACGCCCCAGATCTGGGCAATCATCAGGTGCCTGATTTTAAAGCTAATCCTGCTATGGGTATGGTCAACTGCCCATTGTTCTGTTTTATGAAAGGTCAGATTTTTCATGAACGTGATTTTCGCTGATTAATTAAGATACCTGCGAAGCACCCAGGCCATTGTTTCGTGCTCTTCCATGATACCCGTCATAAAATCGATGGTACCGGCGTCTTTACTCTTTTCACTGCTGTCAGTAATATTCTTTCTCAGCTCCATGATCAGGGATTCGTGGTCTTCCAGTAATTCACGGATCATGTCTTTTTGTGAGGGATATTCTTCCGGAGATTCTTTCAGCCGTGTTTGGGCCAGGAATTCCTGCATGGTTCCGATTGTATTACAGCCCAGTTTACTGATTCTCTCTGCTACCTGGTCAATCGTTTCTTCCAAAGAGCTGTATTGTTTCTGAAATAATTTATGCAGTTCCATAAAATTATTACCGGCAATGTTCCAGTGGAATTTTCTGGTCTTCACATACAATGTCATCTCATCTGCCAGGATCATGGATAATTGCGTTGTACTTTTCTGCAGGTTGTTTTCTGTAATACCAATATTGGGTTTCATCTTTATTTGATTAAGAAGTGATTGAAAGCAGATCTTCCGGTAAAGGAAGCGGTAAGGGCCTTAAGGCTAAGGACAGTAACTGCTTTTTATCGGAATAACTGTTATTGATGTCCGGACTGTTTTCGTTTTGGGATGGTAATTCTGTCTGGACTGAATCCAGTACAGTTTCAATGACAATGGCAATATCTTCACCCCCTGTTCCAGTGTTCAAAAACTGACGGCTGCTGAATGGGTTGTTGCTGTGGATTAAGTTACTCATGGCATAAAATTTAAATCGGTAAGCCGTGTACAGCTAAGTTGGTTTTTAACTGATGACTAACCGTTATACAGTTGTTACTGATTTTTACAGAATTCACAGATTTTTATTAATGGAAATATGATGCCGGAATTTTGCGTGGCCGTAGATTAACGGGGCTGAATATTTCCTCTTCCGGTTCTTTTTTCTTCCTGAATCAGCCTGCCCTGAACAGTGAGTTGTTCAGCGGGTCCGGCAGACCCCGTTTTTTCAATGGTGACCATCCATTCGTCAGGATGAATGAATAAGGCGGACTGATTGGCTTCACCTGTCCGGTGTTTGGAACCTGAAGCAGGTTCCTGTTCAGGTTGCAGGGAATTATTCCTGTTGTTTTGGCGGGAACTGAATGGCTTTTGATAAGTTATTGTACAGGGAGATAGTACAACAATTCCTGTTTGCTGCTGCTGATTCCGTCCGGTGATATGGAAATAACTGATCATCTGCTTCTTAGGAATGAAAACTGGCATAACTGGCCAGCAGTATGGTAAGAGAGTCGTTGTAGTCACTCAGGATTTGCGGGCTCATCACCGGTTCTTTCATATCCGGAATGGTCACCGGCATTTCTTCCAGAAATTTGGATAATTCAGGATATTCAAGCTGGATCAGCATGGTGGTTTGGAGGATCATTTGCGCTGATTGATTCATGGTTTTTGAATCCGTTGCCGGTTGTTCCGGCTTAGTGAAAGCTTCCATTCATAAGATCGGGGATTGGCCACCTGGTGTTTTCATAATGAAAATTGGCCTGGTAGCTGGTCACTGTCTTAAGTACTTTCAGTTTGCCGTTTATTTTTTGAATCAGTTTTCCGCTTGGAAACCTGGATTTATTGATTTCTGCCAATGCATTTTCATAACCCTGGATGGCGGCTTCAAAATTTCCACAATTCTCATTCCGGAGGGCATCCCTGAATAAGGCAACCGGCACACTTTTGCGGTTCAACAGGCTATAACCCGTGATGGCAGCGGCGATCAGGAAAACGGCAGCGATGATGAAATAAAGGAGGATGCTCATGTTGTGGAACTGCAGGTATCAACTGCGATGTTTAAAGTTCAGTCAGGATGAAAGCAAGTCGCTTACAGACTTGCCAGTCTTTGTTATATGATTGCTACAATCGGCCTGTTTAGCTCTCTGGTTTGTAGTTGGGGATATCTCCGATATTTTCCAGCATGGTGCGTCTTTGTTTTTTTAGTTGTTTGAAGTGAGAAGGCGTTAATCCGGTTACTTTCTTGAACTGGGTGGACAAATGGGCAACACTGCTGTAATGCATCATGTAGGCGATTTCGGTCAGGTTCAGTTCATTATACACCAGTAACTCCTTCACCCGTTCTATTTTATGGGCAATGATAAATTTTTCGATCGTGGTGCCCTGTACCAGAGAAAAAAGGTTGGCCAGGTAGGTATAGTCGTATTTCAGTTTTTCACTGAGGTTAACGGAAAAATTCACGATCAGCGGTTCTTCAGAATAATGTACCAGTTCGATGATTACGTTTTTGATCTTTTGAATCAGTACGCTTTTTTTATCATCCATCAGTTCGAGTCCGAATTTCAGCAGTTCTGTTCTGAATTGCTCCTGCTGTTCAGGCGTTATGGTTTCCAGTATATCAGCCTCTCCCAGTTCTACAAATGAATAATGAAGTCCCATTCTGGTCAATACATCTTTCACTACTATTTTGTAACGGATGCAGAACATATTTTTGATGTATAATTTCAAAGTGCGTAATTAAAGACAATTGTTGCGAGGATGATGTGACAAAGATGCAACAAGTTGAATGAAGAATCATGAAGGTAGTCTATATGGCCTGCTAAACCGGTGAATTCCGGAAAATGAGTGAATTATGGAAGCGGAATAGACGAATACTATAACAAAGGACTGAAAAAATGCCTTATTGTCACTGATTTGTATGAAAGCAATAGCGATTTCGTCTAAATTGTAGTCAATCAATCATATCTATTTAAAGAATCCAAAGAGCCCTTTTGATTCTTCCATCCCAATCCAAACTGCTTCATCGCGTATTTCCACCCGCCAGTGTTTGAGGAAATAGCCTTCGCCGCTCACATTCCGGCCGTTGGACATACAGAATTTATAGCGGTGGAGCGGACAAACCACATTACCGAGTGCATCAAGATAGCCATGAGCCATCATTCCACCTGCATGCGGACATTTATGGGCAAATGCAAAAACCTGGTCCTGCCATCTGGCGATACAGATTTTTTTTCCTTTTACTTCTGTAATGGCAATATGATTATCTGCGAAGTCGAGTTCGTTGATGTGGTTCGCTATTTTGGTCCAGGAGAGGGAAGTCATTAGTTGATAGTCATTAGTCTATAGTCAAGAGTCAAGAGTCAAGAGTCAAGAGTCAAGAGTCAGGAGTCGGCAGTCAAGATAAGGAGGGTTGTTGGTTTTTTTGGTAAAGGGGGAGAATTTTTTACCGCAGAGAAATGAGATAAAGAGGATGCGCAGAGAAATGATTCTGTCTGATTGGTGAATAGGGCTCCTCCCTTTAAACAACTCAACTTTTCAACTACTCAACCTCTCAACTACTCAACCTCTCAACTAATAAAGAAACTCCGACTTATAAGGATAACGTACCCGATACATGGACCTTACTTTATCAAGAATAGATTTCCTTAGCTGATCAATATTCTTTTTTTCTAGGGCAGAAACAAAAACAGCATTGCCGCCTGTTTCATGTTGCCAGCGCTCATAGAGGTCTTCCAGGATTTCTTTTTTTGTATTTTCCTCCAGCCATTCGTCAAAAGTATAGGCTTCGTAAAGATCCATTTTATTGAAGATGGTCAGAACGGGTTTATCGTGAGCATCCAGGTCATGCAGGGTTTTATTCACTACAGCAATCTGTTCTTCATAAGCGGGATGGGATACATCCACTACATGCAGGAGGATATCTGATTCCCTTACTTCGTCAAGCGTGCTTTTAAAGCTTTCCACCAGATGGTGAGGGAGTTTGCGGATAAAACCTACAGTATCGCTCAAAAGAAACGGCGTGGTTTCAAAAACAACTTTACTGGTTGTTGTATCAAGTGTGGCGAATAATTTATTTTCTGCAAAAACATCCCGCTTGCTGAGCAGGTTCATGATGGTGCTTTTGCCCACATTGGTATATCCAACGAGGGCTACCCGGATAAATTCACCTCTTTCTTTTCGTTGAGTGAAAGATTGTTTATCAATTTCTGCGAGTCGCTTCCGCAGCAATGAAATTTTATCTCTGACAATCCTTCTGTCCGTTTCAATTTCTGTTTCACCGGGTCCTCTGGTACCAATACCGCCACCCAAACGTTCCAGGTGTTTCCACATGCCGCGAAGACGGGGAAGGATATACTGGTATTGGGCCAGTTCCACCTGTGCCCGGGCCTGGGCAGTCTTTGCACGGCTGGCGAAGATGTCGAGGATCAGGTCACTGCGGTCAATTGTTTTTATCTCCAGGGCTTTTTCAATATTGTTGATCTGTGCACCGCTGAGTTCATCATCGAAAATGATGATGCGGATATCGCGGCCCTGAATATATTGGCGGATTTCTTCCAGTTTACCCTTGCCAACGAATGTACGGCTGTCGGGGTGCGGGAGTTTTTGAGTAAAGCGTTTCACAGCAACTGCGCCGGCGGTTTCGGCGAGAAAGGCGAGTTCGTCGAGGTATTCGTTGAGTTGTTGTTCGGTTTGGTCTTTGTGTACAAGACCGACTAAAACGGCTTTTTCTTCTTTTTGAATTTTCTTTTTGGTATCGAGCATATAGGGGTTCCTTCGGAGGGTAAAATTAGAGAATAGTGGGGTGGTGGGGGATTTTTTTTTGTTATTTATTTAAATGTTTGGGGTGGATACTGAGGTTTAGTGGGATTATTCAGCCTTACTGATATTATTTTCTTTTTTCTTGATAAAGTGGGACCAGTTCTTACTACCAGAATTTTACTGGCTACAAACTGATGTGCTATCACTATTTAAAAAGCAATTTTATTATTTTTTTGGAGACAAGGGCTTGAATTTGGAGGTAGCTTTTTTAAGAATCTTTTCTCTACTTACTTTTTTTCTTGATAAAAAAAGTAACAACAATCCCGATAGCCATCGGGACAAGACGGTTCGAAGCGGAATTTTCCGCTCTTGGGAAATTGCTGCAGACGAACCGTCGCCCGACGCTCAAAATTTTACTTTATTTGGAACTCAAAAGCTATCAGATACCCTGGCCTTATTAGTTTCTCTCATCGTAGTGTAAAAAGGTTAAATTCACTGTCCATACGGCCAACTATGAAAAAACGGGGAAAGGATCTTATATAGATTTAGGGCCATTGCTTTACCCTTTGTCTATTAAACAAAGCACTATTTCTTAAATCGGCTATGAGCTTTGGACGTAATGAATTTCCATAGCGCCTATTTTTCGATTTGAACAACATCACAATTTTATACATCGCTGCAAATCGAAAAATCAGCGCAGTAGGATAACCCGCCAAATCACGCATGAAAAATCTGGCATTAAAGTCCGTGCCAGAGCTTACTTTCCGGGGGCCGGTTCGCCTTCGGAAAATTCCAAAGAGAATGAATTTCCCTTTCGACCCGTCTTGATTTTTTGTTACTTTTTTATCAAGAAAAAAGTAAGGAAAGACTCTTAATAGGAAAAAGTTTCATTAGTTCAGCAGTACGCTTCTATTTACTTTTTTCATTAAGAAAAAAAAGAAGGAAAGATTTCTTTTACTTACAAGACCAAATCATAACAACTTACTTCACATTTGTAAACTTGCAAAAAAAACACAGCTGATTGCATCAGCTGTGTTTTTTTTATATCTTCTTTAAAAATCTTACAATCCACTCAACGTAATCCCAATACTAAACGGCCTCACCACCGGACCAAGACCATCTTTAAAAAGCGGCGTCAGCTGGTAACTGCCATACAGACTCACATGTCCATAACCAATCCGGCCCTGCATACTAATCCGGTTCTTATTGAAAAAATATTTACTGGACTCTTTTAAAGTATGGTCAGCAATGGTAGCGGAGGTACTGCTTTCATACTTGGTATTGCGGGTATGCGCATTGATCAATAAACCAACTTTTACACCAATCGCTGCCTTCAGCCCCTTTCCATTTAAAGGATCTGCAGAAAAACGAAACTCAATAGGCGCTTCGGCATACACCGTGGCCAGTTTGGTTTTTTTGTAATTGTTGGTATCTGAAACATTGGTGAACTGAATCGTATTTGTATTTCTTTTGATCCCCACATCAGTTTGCGAGAATACAATATGGTCACTGGCAATACCAGGACCAAAAGCCATACTCAGTTTCGGGTTGGTTTTGAAAGGGAAATCGAAAAGAAAATAGGCGTTGAAACTTTTAGAGAAACCTGATTTGTTGATGGTATCCGGAATCCCGGCCCAACCGGTATATCCAAACTGGATCATAAAGTGATCGCTGGGACGATTACTCATATCAATGTTCTGTTTCTTCTTCTTGTCAGTCTTGGGATTCTCCTGAGCCATCGCAGCAAATCCTAGACATAGTAATACGGGGACGATCAGCGTTTTCTTCATAAGTCTCGTTAAGGGCGCAAATATATTTTTCTTTGGGTTAAAGATTGGTTAATAAGGAGTAATAATTATTATTTTACTAATTTCGCCCCCTTGAGCAAACCGCTCAGGACCCTTAGCTCAGACGGTTAGAGCATCTGACTCATAATCAGAGGGTCGTTGGTTCGAGCCCAACAGGGACCACGAGGCTGCAAATACCCGCAGCCTTTTTGTTTTCCGCTTGATACGAATCAAATAATGCCCTTTTTTAGCCTGTTTTTTGCCCAATGTGCGGAAATCGTCATGGATTTTCAGTTGTGATATCCTTAGATTTACGCAATCGATGCCGGAGACCGAGAATATTAAACGATTGCTTACTGCCATTTCAGTCAACAGCGACCAGGCTGCCTACCGGGAACTATTCATTCTGTTGCATGCCCGGCTGAAACAGTTTGCCTATTCCATCCTGAAATCAGGAGAGGAAGCAGAAGAGCTTGTGTCTGATGTGTTTATACGCATCTGGCAAAAAAGAGAAGAACTCGAAAATATCAATTCCCCCCTCCTTTATTTTTATACTACTACCAAGAACCTGGCCCTGAATCAACTTAAGAAACAAAAAAGACAGGTCAACCTATCCCCCGAAGAATGGCTGGTACAGGTCAATTCCCTCTATTTTGACCCCGAACAATTAATGCTCACCGAGGAAATGTTCCGCCAAGTAAAGAAAGCAGTCAATGACTTGCCCCTCGCTGCCGGCTGATTTTCAAGCTGGTCAAGGAAGATGGCCTTCGGTACAAAGAAGTGGCCGAATTGCTGCAATTATCCGTTAAAACCATTGAGGCTCAAATGGCTATCGCATTAAGAAGGATCGGAAAATGCATGCATTTTGAGCTCAAAACAGCTATTCCGGCCAGGAGCCAGACAATTCTTAAAAAATAATTAAAATTTCTTTAGGGGTAAGCACTGGTTGGGACTGTCTTATGCAGGTATACCCATCAAAACCATGAGCCAGGAGACTTTTTGGATCTTATTGTCGAAAAAATTATCGGGAGAGGCCAGTCCGGAAGAACTGGTTGTTCTGGAAAATCTGATTCTGGAACACCCCGAGTGGCAATATGCTATTCAGAACCTGGGAGAGATCTGGAAAAATCAGCCGAAAAAGGACCATACCGAAGAGGAAGACGCCTACATGCTTCATTTGCAAAGAATGCAGGAACTGAATGTCCCGTTTGGGAATATGCCGGATCAGACACCGGTTGTTTCCATGTCGGGACGGAAAAAGATGAAACGCTGGTATTGGGCCGCAGCCGTACTGCTGGTACTTGCCGGTGCCTGGACCCTGCTGATGAAGCCTTTTAAAACCAGTCAGGGTCAGGAAATGGCCCGTCAGGTCAGCGAAATCACCACCCGCCCGGGTTCCACTTCCAAAGTGGAGTTACCAGACGGTTCCATGGTTTGGCTGAATGCAGGCAGTAAACTGACCTATAATAAAGATTTTGGAAAGGAACTGCGTGAAGTGACCCTTTCAGGTGAAGGTTATTTTGATGTAACGAAGATGAAAGACAAACCCTTTATCATTCATACTTCCAATATCAATATCAAAGTACTGGGTACTGCCTTTAATGTAAAAGCATACCCCGAAGATAAACTGAGCGAAACCAGCCTGATCCGGGGAAGTATAGAAGTAACGATCAAGAACCGGCCCAATGATAAAATCATCCTTTCCCCCAGTGAAAAACTGGTGGTGGAGAATGACAAAATGACCCGGCCGGTCATTACAGCGAATAAAGAGAAGATGAATGTAACCACAGCCACCATGCCCCTGGTATCTGTGAATAAACTGAGGTACCATACTGCCGATAGTTCCATTGATGAAATTGCCTGGATTGATAACCGGCTCATCTTCCGGAACGAAACCATGGAAGAACTGGCCCTGCGGATGGAAAGAAGATATGCTGTTCAGATTGAGATCGAAGCAGAGGAACTGAAAGAAATGAAGGTCAACGGGATTTTTGACCAGGAGTCTGTATCCCAGGCCCTCGAAGCCCTGAAAGAAATGATTCCTTCCATCAATTATGTGAAAGAAGGAAACCAAATAATTATTAACCGCTAATTGCTATGCTGTATGAACAAAACGACTGCCAATAACACGTCCTGAAAAGTTAAAAAACGGGATTTCGCTGCAACGAAACCCCGTGGATTCAAACAGGTTGTACACCGGGAACTTTAAGACCCCCGGCATTCTTAACCCTTCAACTGTAATTTATGAAAAAATCTGAAACAGCTGCTGTTTCACCTAAGGTTCTGTTGTATCAAAAGATTGCCAGAATTATGAAACTCACGGTTGCTTTACTGATGTTTGCCTGCCTCCAGGTTTCTGCCAAAGGATGGGGACAGGAACGTATCACACTTAAAATGAATGATACGGAAATCAAGAAAGTGCTCTTCGCCATTGAGAAAAAAACCGATTACCGCTTTCTCTTTACGGAAGAGTCCGTAAAAGGTAAACCCAAAGTAAATGTTGATGTAAAAGAGGCCACCCTTCCGGAAGTACTGGACAGGATTCTGGCCAATACCGGCATTTCTTATAAACTACTGGGCACCAACCTGGTGGTTTTAAAAGAACTGGCCGCTATCGCAGAATTCAGCACAAAGGATATCCGGATCACCGGAAAAGTTACTGCCGCAACCGGTGAGCCACTGGCCGGTGTTTCCATCCAGGTGAAAGGATCCAGGGTTGGAACCGTAACAGATGCCAACGGTAATTTTTCCATCAGTGTTCCTGATGATGCCGTACTGGTGATCAGCTCCGTGGGATATGAGTCCCAGGAAGTATCTGTAAAAGGAAAGACTACTTTGAGCATCGCCCTGAAGCAATCTGAAAAAATTCAGGATGCCGTAGTGGTGATTGGTTATGGTTCTGCTGTAAAAAGAGACCTGACCGGATCCATCACAAAAGTAAAAGGAGATGCCATCGCTGCCCAGCCCAACAGTAACCCGCTCGCCTCCCTGCAGGCCAAGGTTGCCGGTCTGACCATCGTGAATACCGCCATCCCCGGTTCTGCACCGGATGTGCGCATAAGGGGTACCGTTAGTATCGGAAGTATCCGTCCTGTTTATATCATCGACGGTATTTTCAGTGATAATATGGATTTTGTAAACCCCAGTGAAATCGAAAGCGTGGAAGTGCTGAAAGATGCTTCCTCCCTCGCCATCTTCGGTATCAAGGGTGCCGCCGGTGCAATCCTGGTAACCACCAAGAAAGCAAAGACCGGACAAATCAATATCAATTTCAATACGGCTTATGGTACCAAAAAGCTGGTAGACAAAATTCAACTCGCTAACGGAGATGAATTCAGGAAACTGGCTACACTGGAAGCACTGAGCCGCGTGGATGATGATCCCAGTGATTTATCCCTGCTCAATTTTGTTAATAATGTAGGCGGACCAGGTATGAATGCCTATACCGGCAATACCGACTGGATTGATGCCGTTACCCGCACTGCCAAATTCAGCACCACCAATGTGAGCCTGGATGGAAGTACGGATAAGAACAAATTCCACATGGGACTGGGTTATACCTATGATGAAGGCCTGGTAAAACATGTTCGCTACGACCGGATGACCATGAATATCAGCGATGAATTCAAAGTGAATAAGACATGGAAACTGGGCTTTACCATCATTGGTTCAAAAGAAAGATTGCCTTACAACAGTGGTGCTCTGGAAAATGCCCGCCGGATTGTACCGATCGTTTCGGCTGATCCCAGATCAGTATACACCAAGAATCCTTATGGCGTAGATTCCGCCAATTATAACCTGTATTCCTCCGTTCCGATTATCCAGAATTCAGAAACGAACCCACTGGCTACCCTGGAGAATAACTGGGATAAGAAAATTGATGACCGCTACCGTTTTGTTGGAAACGTGTTCGTGGATATTAATATCACCAAGGACCTGAATTTCCGTCCAACCTGGTATGCCGATATGAGCTGGCGCAGTAACAGGGAATACACACCGCTGTATGACCTTTATGATCCATGCATGACTGGTGATCAGGTAGTAAGCAGGAATACCCTGACAGCCGTGAGACAGGACCTCATCAATACCCGGGCCTTCCAGCAGGATTATATTGCTACTTACAAGAAAAAATTCAATGACCATTCTTTCACCCTGATGGGAGGATTTACCACTTACTTCTATAAGTATGAGCAGGCTTCTTCTACTGTATCACAGAAAGAAGAAGGCAAGAATATTATTCCGAATAACAATCGCTTCTGGTATATCAACACCGGTTTCGGAGATATCCAGAGTGTGATACCTGCCGGTCAAAGTGAATACACTACCGTATCAGGTCTTGCCCGTTTGCTCTACAACTATAAGAACAAGTATTATTTCAACGCCAGCTTCCGCAGAGACGGAGCCAGCCAGATCAGCAAAAACTACAAAGACAAATTCCAGAGCTTCTGGGCCGTTGGTGCTGCCTGGGAAATCACCCGTGAAAAATTCATGGAGAATATGGAAGTGTTCAATTACCTGAAATTAAAAGCATCCACCGGACTGCTCGGTAACTTCACTGCCCAGGGCAAGAACTATCCAGCTTACCCCACAATTTCCACTAACTCATCTGCCGTATTTGGTGAAAACCTGGTACCAGTGTATGAGGCAGACTATCTCTACGATCCCAATCTGCGCTGGGAAACTGTGAATTCTTCTGAAATAGGAATTGAAGCGGAAATGTTCAAAAGCCGTCTGCATTTCGAAATGGCTTATTACAGTAAAAAAACACAGGACCTGATCGTGTTGCTCAGACCTTCCGGTATTCTTCCATCCCTGACCAATAACGGATCAATCCAGAACAGTGGTTTTGAATTCGTGGGCAGCTGGAACCAGAAGATCGGCAACGATATGAGCCTGACCATTGGTGGTAACCTCACCACATTTAAAAACAAAGTGCTGCACCTGGAGTATCCCAACAGACCGAATATCTCTTCCAGTGAGCAAACACCTAACCAGGCACAAACCGGTTACCCAATCGGTTATTTCTATGGACTGGTAGCAGATGGATTGTATCAGTCTTATGCTGATATCCTGGCTTCGCCTGTGAACACGATCAATGGTGGTGGTGCCAAGCCCGGCGATATCAAATACAAAGACCTGGATGGTGATGGCATTATCAATGATAACGACAAGCAGATGATTGGAAACCCAACACCTGACTTTACATACGGTATCAATACCACTTTCAAGTACAAAGCATTTGATGTGAATATTGATTTTGCCGGATGTTATGGTAATGAAGTATTCAGGGTATGGGGTACATCAGAGCAAAAGAACTCGCTGTACAATTATCCAAAGAATTATACAGAAGGATGGACAGGAGCGGCTACTTCCAATTTTGTTCCAATCGTGAACCAGAAGCACCTGATCAACCGGGCTCCGTCAACTTACGGTATTGAAGATGGAAGTTATTTCCGGATCAGGAACCTGAACCTGGGTTATACCATTTCCAAACTCCCCAAAGTGACCGGTATCAAGAACCTTAAACTGAGCCTTTCTATCCAGAACCTCAAAACCTGGAAGAAGAACCTGGGTTACTCACCTGAATTTGCCGGAGATGCCCTTGGATTCGGTTTGGACTTTGGTAGTGCCGGAAGTGCCCTGCCACGTGTAATCACTTTTGGACTGAATGCTAATTTTTAACTGATTAAAACATCCGACAACATGATAAAGATTGCAAACAATTTCAACAAGCTGCTGATCGGTGCCCTGCTTGCGGTGCCGGTTCTGGGCGGGATGTCTGGTTGTAAAAAATTTCTTGACAGACAACCCCTCTCCGCCACACAGGACGATCTGAGCCTGGGTGCCCTTGAAGGGAAGGCACTGGCACTCTATGGTGCCGTCCGCAATTCAAAAGCGGATCCCTATTGTGGCGATGGATTTCAAAGTATTCCATGGGTTGCCATGAATGGTTTCCGTTCTGATGATGCAGAGATTGTAGCTGACCCCGGTGCTTCGGCCTGGCGCCAGACCTATGATAATTTCCAGTACACCAAAGATGACTGGGGAGCTGGTTTGTACTGGGATAAGCACTATATTTTTATTGGCCTTTGTAATGATGTAATGGATGAGGCACAAAAAGGTGGTTACACCGACCCTGCTTCACTCACCAATATTGCTGAAGCTAAATTCTTCAGGGCTTATTCTTATTTTGATCTGGTAAGAACATTTGGTGATGTCCCCAAGATTGATTTCAAAATCAATACGCCGACTGATGGGCACAAAGCCAAATCTCCTGCTGCACAGATCTATGCATTTATCGAGTCAGACCTTACTTATGCGGAGCAATACCTGCCACAGGCATGGGGCGCTACCTTCTCCGGTCGCCTGAATAAAGCTGCTGCAAGAACCTTCCTGGCTAAAGTAAAATTGTATCAGCAGAAATGGGCTGAAGCGCTCACACATTGCAAGCAGGTAATGGCCAGCCGTCAGGGTGGAGCTGCTGCTCCTTTGTACACACCTTACTGGAAAATTTTCAAAAAAGAAGGTGAACTCTGTGAGGAATCCATTTTTGAAATTCAGGCACATAAAGAAGCTGGTGATGGCGACCGTTACTGGAGCCGCCTCGGTCAGTGTCAGGGTGTTCGTGGTGCTTCCGGAAGTCCCTGGGATCTGGGATGGGGATGGAATACACCAACTGCTTCCCTCGAATCCAGCTATGAAGCCACTGATCAGCGGAAAGCAGCTACCATTCTTTATTCCAATCAGAATGACGGTGGTACCAATACAGGTGGTTACGGTCAAACCGTTCCAAACCTGAGTAACGCCATGTACTGGAATAAAAAAGTGTATAATCTTTTCACTGAATACCAGGCTGCTGGTTTGGGTACACCTAATAACGAAGCACAGAATACATGGGTGAATCACCGCGTATTCCGTATGGCTGATATCTACCTGATGGCTGCTGAAGCGGCTAATGAAATCGGCGGAGCTCAAAATCAGGCCGATGCTGTAACCTGGGTGAACATGGTAAGAACAAGGGCGGGTTTGACCAATATCGCCTTTGTAGACCAGGTCCAAATGCGTGCGGCCATCAAACAGGAAAGAAGAGCTGAATTTGCCATGGAGTTTGAAAGGTTCTTTGACCTCGTGAGATGGGGTGATGCAATCACAATCCTGGGACCTAGCGGATATGCAAACAAACATCGTTACTATCCGATTCCCAATTCAGCACTGAACGGAAATCCTAACCTTGTACAGAATCCGGAATGGTAATTCATAAAATCAACAAAACTGATTATATCATGAAAATGACATTTAACAAAATCCTGGTGGCCCTGCTTGCCTTTACTGCCATTGCCGGTTGCCAGAAAATGAAGAAGCCCGAACTGGGTGACTATCCCAAGGATGCAAATCCTGCTAACGGACCATTGAAGTTCTATGCAGCTTTTGATGGTACTACTGCTAATCCATTGATGAATGCAGTAGACAGTATCCGGGCTACCTTCCCTTCTGATAATCCATTTACCACTATTGACGGTGTCAGAGGTAAAGGAATTACCGGAGTGAACCAGAAATACATCAAGTATCCTTCTTTCAATGCCTGGGCTTCCAGCAGCAGTATGAGTATTTCTGTATGGTTCAAACAAAATGGCCAGACAAAAAATAATAATGGTACCAATGGACCGGCATATATCCTCTCCATGAGAGCAAAGAAGCAGCCTAATAACTCTGATTACCACTGGAGCAATGCCGTTGGTTTCCTGTTCCTGGAAGGAGATAATACCAACTGTGCTATAAAAAGCATGTTTGTGAGTCCTTCTAACCCAAGCGATCCGAACAGCGGTGCAAGTGATGCCTGGTTTACCTGGGAAGGTGGACAGATGATTGCCGGATTATGCGATAATAACTGGCATCACCTGGTATTTACCTATGATGAAACCAACAGTACTGTAAAATTGTATATCGATGGTGTACAGAATCCCAATGTAAAAACATGGGGCGGACATGGTGCCCTGCGCCTGTCATCTACCTGGATTTCTGAATTCCGTATTGGTGCCGGTCCTTCTACCAGCTATGCCTCTGACGACTGGCTGGCTTGTACTTTCAAAGGAGGGTTGGACCAACTGAGATTGTACAGCAAAGCGTTGTCACAGACAGAAGTGTCTGCGCTTTTTGCCGGTAAACAATAACAATGTAGTCGTTTGTTTTAAGCAGCATAAGCAACAAAGGGCTGAACGTCTTGTTTCAGCCCTTTTCATCTTTTTTAAAAGGCTGTTCCAATGAAGTGGTTTAACAGTAAATGGCCTCTTTTTATTTTGTCTGCCGGTTTCCTCCTGCTTCAATCCGGCTGCCAAGGCAGGAAAACACCTGCCCTTTTTGAACAGCTTTCCTCCTCAACTACAAATATCAAATTTGAGAATACATTGCCCGAAAGGGAGATGCTGAATATTCTCTACTACCTCTATTATTATAATGGAGGAGGTGTGTCAACCGGTGATATCAATAATGATGGCCTCGTAGATATTTATTTTACCGCCAACAGCAAAGGGAATAACAAACTCTACCTGAATAAAGGAGATTTCAAATTTGAAGACATCACCGCCAGTGCCGGCGTTGCCGGAACGGCCGACTGGTGCTCAGGTGTTACCATGGCTGATATAAATGCAGATGGTTACCAGGATATTTATGTCGCGGCCAGCAGCGGACATCACGGACTCACCGGCCGGCACCAGCTTTATATCAATAATAAAAATAACAGCTTCACAGAAAAAGCAGCAGAGTACGGACTCAACTTTTCCGGCTTCGGTACACAGTCCGCTTTTTTTGATTATGACCGGGATGGTGACCTTGACTGCTACCTGCTGAATCACTCCCAAAAACCTAATTCCAATATACAGGATACGGTATTCAGACATACCCCTGATTCCTTATCCGGCGACCGCCTCTACCGAAATGATGTGTCGGTGAACGGAAAATTTACTGATGTGTCAGCAGCGGCAGGCATTTATCAAAGCAGCCTTGGCTACGGACTGGGAATTGCCATTGCCGATTTTAATCAGGATGGATGGGATGATATTTATATCGGTAACGATTTTCATGAGAATGATTATTACTACCTCAACCAGGGGAATGGCCGCTTCAAAGAATCAGGCGCTGACCATTTCAGGCATTACAGCCGCTTCAGCATGGGAAATGATGCCAACGATTTTAACAACGATGGCCAAACCGATATCATTACTGTGGATATGCTTCCTCCCGATGAAAAAGTATTGAAAACCTATGGCAGTGATGAAAACCCGGATACTTACAAATTCAAACTGATGGGTCACGGCTACCAGCATCAGTATTCCAAAAACTGCCTGCAGCAAAATAACGGTCTGGGAAAAAGTTACAGCGAAACCGGATTGCAAAGTGGTATTGCCGCAACCGACTGGAGCTGGGCACCCCTCTTTGCCGATTTTGATAATGATGGCAATAAGGATCTTTTCATTTCAAGTGGAATTGTAAAAAGACCAGTTGACCTGGACTATATCCGTTTTGTCTCTGATCTGGTTTTAAAAAATGATGTAGGCACTTCCACCAAGTATGATAAAGTAGCGATCGATAAAATGCCCGATGGATCTTCTCATCCCTATTTTTTCAGCGGTGATGGGAAAGGACAATTCACCGATATGAGCCAAAGCTGGGGCACCGGATCGATGAAAGGATTTTTCAACGGGGCCTCCTATGCTGATCTCGATAACGACGGCAACCTGGATATGGTGATCAATAACCTGAATGCACCAGCCACTATTTTAAAAAATACAGCAGCAAAGAAATACACCGTTGACATTTCGTTTATTGGCAATACTGCCAACACCTATGGTATCGGTGCCAAAGCCTGGCTCTTTACCGGCTCCGGCATGCAATACCAGCAGCTTAGTTCAAGCCGTGGCTTTCAGTCATCCTGCGATCCCAAATTGCATTTTGGTGTTGACAATATCAGGTACATTGACAGTATCCTGATTGTATGGCCCGATCAGAAATTCCAGCGGATCCTGAATGTTCCTGCGAAAGGGCTGATCCAGGTGAAACAAACTGATGCAGGTGCTGTTTTTGATTACGCCTCATTCTTTCCACCCAAACCACCCGTGCTTGAAGAAATCAGCAACCAGGTCCGTGTAAACTGGAAACATCAGGAGAATGAATTCCTGGATTATAATAATCAATACCTGATCCCTCACCAGCAATCCACCCGCGGACCTAAAATAGCCGTGGCCGATGTAAATGGCGATGGACTTGATGATTTTTACTGCACTGCAGCCGCTGGTCAGAGTGGTCAGCTCCTGATTCAAAACAGCAGCGGCGCTTTTACAACAGATAGTATTCCTTTTAATCAGGCAAGGGCCAGTGAAGAAGTGGATGCTGTTTTTATAGATGCCAATAAAGACGGATTCCCCGATCTCTATGTAGCCAGCGGTGGCAATGAGTGGGCGAACGGCGACAGTCTGCTGGCTGATCATTTTTATCTTAATAACGGCAAAGGAAAATTCACCCTGCACAATGAACTGATTCCGCTCCTGCTGAAAAACAAATCCTGTATCAGCACTGCGGATATAGATAAAGACGGAGATGCTGATCTTTTTGTAGGCGTACTGGCTGATGCTACGCAATACGGCAGTCCGCAAAATTCTTACTTGTTGCTGAATGAGGGAACTGGCCAGTTTAAAACGGCACCCGTCAATACCTGGCGGCCTGATAGTATTGGGATGGTTACCAGCGCCGTTTTTACAGATATTAATAATGACAGCTGGCCTGATCTGGTCCTGGCAGGTGAATGGATGCCCCTGACAGTTTTTATCAATAACAAAGGCAGTTTTACCAGCCGCCCTCTGGAAGGCAGCACCGGATTATGGCAAACCCTTTATCCTGCTGATGTAAATGGAGATGGATTCATGGATATCCTTGCCGGGAACTGGGGATTGAATAACAAGTTTGTTGCGGGAAAGAATGGTCCGCTGAAATTATATGTAAAAGACTTTGATAAAAACGGTTCCACAGAGCAGGTCATGGCTTATACTATTGATGGAAAAGAATATACCTTCCTCGCCAAGGATGAACTGGAACGTTCCTTACCGGTATTGAAGAAGCACTACCTGAATTACAGTGATGTGGCGGGAAAGACCGTGAGTTTTATGTTTTATGATCTGTTTAATAATTACCGCGAACTCAAAGCAGAGCAGCTGGCATCCTCCTGTTTTATCAATGACGGAAAGGGAAATTTTGTTCGTACCAGCCTTCCCGCCCAACTGCAAATGGCACCTCTGATGAGTTTTGCATCCATGCCGGGCAACAGTCTGCATTGGATCACCGGTGGCAACTTTTATGGAGTAGTACCTTATGAAGGAAGGTATGATGCCCAGCAGCTGAGTGTTTTCAGATTTGATGCGGCGGCAAAGCAAATGAAGTTTACACAACCGGTAGCCGATAATAACAATGAAGTAAGAGATTTAAAATGGTACAAAGGCCCCGGCGGGGAATATCGTTTACTGGTGGCGGGGAATAACAGCCCGTTGAAATTATACAGACAAAAGAATTGAAAAATCTGAATCATTGAACATGATGCGACTGAACAGACTTTTTATTTTACTGACCGTATTGTTTACGGTACTAACAGCTGGTGATTGTTCTAAAAAAAGCGAGCCCGGTCCTTCACCCACACCCAACCCTCCACCCGCCACCAATGATGTGGAGATGTGGCTGACCAAGGGGGATCAGTCTGCCTTATTACAAAAGCAAACAACCATCCTTTCATTTGGCACTACGCCCAACGTATTTACCAATATCGATGTGGACTCTTCCACCAGCTATCAATCCATTGATGGTTTTGGATTTACATTAACAGGCAGCAGCGCCTACCTGATCAACCGCATGGGTGCCACAGAAAAAGCCAACCTCCTCAACGAATTATTTGGTTCGGGTGCAAACTCCATTGGAATAAGTTATCTCAGGGTCAGTATCGGGGCTTCCGATCTCAGTCCGGCTGTATTCAGTTATAATGATATGCCCACCGGACAAACAGATCCCAGCCTGACCAATTTCAGTTTATCGCAGGATCTTACTGATCTGGTGCCGGTCCTGCAACAGATACTCACCATTAATCCATCTATCAAAATCATGGGTTCTCCCTGGAGTCCGCCGGTTTGGATGAAGACCAATGGCAGCAGTGTTGGCGGTAGTTTACAAACGCAGTACTATGGAGTGTATGCACAATACCTGGTGAAATATATTCAGCAGATGCAGGCAAGAAGTATTCCGATCCATGCCATCACCATTCAGAATGAACCCGAACACGGAGGTAATAATCCAAGTATGCTGATGAACGCTGCAGAACAAACGAATTTTATCAAGAATCATCTTGGACCTGCCTTTCAAACAGCAGGGATCAGTACAAAAATTATTGCCTGGGATCATAACTGTGATAATCCCAATTATCCGATCACGGTGATGAATGATCCTGCTGCAAAAAATTATGTGGATGGCGCTGCATTTCATTTGTATGCGGGTGATATCAGTGCTCTGTCAACGGTGCATAATGCACATCCTGACCGCAATCTTTATTTTACAGAACAATGGACCGGAGCCAACGGTAGTTTTGATGGTGATCTCAAATGGCACCTGAAAAATGTAGTAGTGGGTTCAATGCGCAACTGGAGCCGGATTGCACTGGAATGGAACCTGGCCAATGATCCCTCTTACGGGCCGCATACACCGGGAGGCTGTACCGAGTGCAAGGGAGCCATCACCATCAGCGGTTCCAATTTCAGCAGGAATGTGGGTTATTATATCATCGCCCATGCCTCCAGATTTGTGCCGGCAGGTTCAGTCAGAATTGCCAGCACCGAAGCGGCGGGTTTAGCCACCGTGGCTTTCAAAACGCCCGCGGGCAAAAAAGTATTACTGGTAGTGAATGAAGGTGGCGCACAGGGTTTTAATATTAAGTACAAGGGTAAATGGGCATTTGTATCATTGCCTTCCGGGGCCGCTGCCACATTTACCTGGTAAGAAATAAATAACATTTATGAAAAGAACTTGCATTTATCTGACAGCAATATTTATGCTGTCCTGCACGGCTAAAAAAGAAAAAGCATCCGGTTCTGCTGATGCTCCATCCGCATTTTCAACAGATGGTAAAAAAGTGCTGGTCTACAGTACAGCCGACAGCTCGGCTTACCGGCTGAGCCTGACCGATACGGTGGAGTTTAAAGAAATGGGACAGCCTCTCGAAACACAGGTTTGCGTATTTGTGGATCCGGGTAAAACCTTTCAAACCTATTTCGGAATGGGTGCGGCGATGACTGATGCGTCCGCAGAAACATTTTATAAGCTGCCGAAGGAAAAGCAACAGGAATTACTCAAAGCCTATTTCGATAAAACAAACGGGATTGGTTATACGGTTGCCCGAACCAATATCAATAGCTGCGATTTCAGCAGTGATATGTACACGTATGTAAAGGATGGGGATACAAGTTTACAAAGCTTCAATATTGAACACGATAAAAAATACAAACTACCCTTTATCAAGGAAGCCATGCAGGCCGCCGGTGGTCAGCTGAATCTTTTCGCCAGTCCCTGGAGCCCGCCGGCCTGGATGAAGGATAACAATGATATGTTACAGGGTGGAAAGCTAAAGACGGAGTTTTATAACAGCTGGGCCCTTTACTACAGCAGGTTTATCAAAGAGTATGAAAAGGAAGGAGTGCCGGTATGGGGAATATCAGTACAGAATGAACCCATGGCCAAACAGCGCTGGGAAAGCTGTATCTACACAGCGGAAGAAGAGAGGGATTTTTTGAAAAATGCACTGGGCCCCACCATGCAAAAAGAAGGGCTGAAGGATAAGAAAATCATTGTATGGGATCATAACCGCGACCTGATTTACCAACGGGCGCAAACCTATTTCAATGATCCGGAAGCGGCAAAGTATATATGGGGACTTGGCTTCCACTGGTATGAAGACTGGAGTGGGGGAACACCGATGTATGAAAACCTGCGCAGGGTTTATGAATCATTTCCTGATAAACATATTTTCTTTACAGAAGGATGTGCTGAAAGCTTCAATGCTTCCCGTTACAATGCCTGGTCTTTGGGAGAAGAATATGGGCGTAGTCTGATCAATGATTATAATAACGGAATGGTAGGTTTTACAGACTGGAATATCCTGCTCGATGAAACCGGAGGCCCGAACCATGTACAGAATTTTTGTTTCGCTCCGGTGCATGGGGATACCAAAACAGGACAACTGATCTATACGAATGCGTATTATTATCTCGGACATTTTTCAAAATTCATCCAGCCGGGTGCGAAGAGGATTGCCGCTACTGCCAGTCGCAGCCAGTTGCTCACCACAGCTTTCCGGAATGAAGATGGAAAAACCGTGGTGGTCGTGATGAACCAGGGAAATGCAGCTACTCCATATTATTTATGGATCAACGGAAAAGCTGCTGAGATCAATGCAATGCCACATTCTATCGCCACCCTGGTATTTTAAAACAAGAAATGCGTACACACTTTATTTCATATAGCGTAGTATTGAGTCTTTTGTTAGCTACAGCCGGTTGTGGTAAAAAAGACAGACCTCCTGCTCCGGTACCCGGGCCGCCTACCGGATTGGTTTTGGTGAGTGCAAAACTGGATAATACAGCGGCATTGGCGGTCAGCAGCAATTACAATATCAAACCGGGTGTTATATTCAGGCTCAGTTTTAATAATGCAGTGGATCGTGCAACAGTAGGTGCTTCGGTTTCAATAAAAGAAAATGGCTCTTCAATTGTACCTGTTGACCTGGCTTATGAAAATGGTGACAGCACTGTTGCGATCCGGCCCTTGGCCCCTTTGAAATACCTGACCCGATATGTGGCCGCAACCGGTAATAGTGTAAAAACAGTAAAAGGTGGGGCACTGGTGCTTTCTTCTTCCTATACATTTATTACGCAAATAGATTCAACTGATAAATTTCCTGTAGTCAGTGACAATGCCTTGCTGGACCTGGTACAGCAACAAACCTTTAAATACTTCTGGGACTATGGTCATCCGGTAAGCGGACTGGCAAGAGAAAGAAGTAATGCAGGAGCAGAAACGGTTACTTCGGGCGGATCTGGTTTTGGAATCATGTCCATACCCGTTGCGATCAGTCGTGGATTTATCACAAGGGCTGCGGGTTTAACCAGAATGCAGACCATCGTTGGCTTCTTAAAAAATACCGCCCAGAAATTTCATGGTGCTTTTCCGCACTGGCTCAATGGAACCACGGGTGTCGTGATTCCATTCAGCAGTAAAGATGATGGTGCCGACCTGGTAGAAACTTCTTACCTGGTTGCGGGTTTGCTCACGGCAAGACAATACTTCAATGGGGCCGATGTGGCAGAAACCACTCTGCGCAATGATATTAATACGATCTGGAACGGAGTGGAATGGAGCTGGTTCCGCAAGAGTAATGAAAATGTGTTGTACTGGCACTGGAGCCCCGTGAACAACTGGGACATGAATCACAAAATTCAGGGCTGGAACGAATGCCTGATCACTTATATCATGGCGGCTTCTTCCACCAGCTTTGGTATACCGCAGGCCGTTTACCGGGATGGATTTGCCCGCAACGGGGCCATGCAGAACGGAAATACCTATTTCGGATATCCATTACCGTTAGGTTCAGCGAATGGTGGACCTTTGTTTTTTGCCCATTATTCTTTTATGGGAATCAATCCGATTGGGCTGAGCGATCTGTATGCAAATTACCAGACACAGGTAACCAATCATACTAAAATCAATTACGAATATTGCCGGGCCAATCCCAGAGGATATTTCGGATACAGCAGTTCCTGCTGGGGATTAACGGCCAGTGATGTTCCTTCCGGTTATAACGCTAACGAACCGAATAATGATCAGGGTGTGATTTCCCCAACGGCAGCGCTTTCCTCTTTTCCCTACACACCCACTGAAAGTATGAATGCCCTCCGTTTCTTTTATTATAAGTTGGGAGATAAAATCTGGAGTCAGTATGGGTTCACCGATGCATTTTCCCTGCAGGAATTGTGGTTTGCCGGCTCTCACCTGGCCATTGACCAGGGTCCCATTATTGTAATGATTGAAAATTACCGGAGCGGACTGATCTGGAATCTGCTGACCAGTTGCCCGGAAATAAAAAATGGAATGAAAAATGTGCTGGGCTTTACAGCACCGTATTTATAAATCGCTGATGATGGTTAAAAAGGGCTTAATACTCTTGTTGCTGGCCGGTATAATTGCCTGCAATGGAAACAGACAAATGGCAGCACAGGATCCTGTAAAAATTACTGCAGAAGACAGTGCACTGTTTCGTTTAGTGCAACAACAAAGTTTTCAATACTTCTGGGATGGAGCCGAACCAGTCAGTGGTTTAGGTCGTGAACGATTTCATGTGGACGGAAATTACCCCGCAAACGATAAAAATGTGGTGACCAGCGGAGGAGCAGGCTTTGGGGTAATGGCCATCCTCGTAGCTATTGAACGCGGATTTGTTACCAGAGAAGCTGGCAGAAAACAACTGGAAAAAATCGTTCATTTCCTGGAAACCGCAGATCGCTTTCATGGAGCCTGGCCTCATTGGTGGAACGGCGAAACCGGGAAAGTAAAACCCTTTGGAAGAAAAGATAATGGGGGCGACCTGGTAGAAACTTCCTACATGATCCAGGGACTGCTTTGCGTCCGGCAATATTTTCAAAACGGCAGCACTGAAGAAAAGGCATTGGCGGGCCGGGCTGATCAATTATGGAAAGAAGTGGACTTTAACTGGTACCGCAACGGGAAAAATGTATTGTACTGGCATTGGAGTCCAGAGTACGGATGGGAAATGAATTTTCCTGTACGCGGATACAATGAATGTTTGATCATGTATGTACTTGCTGCTTCTTCTCCCACGCATGGCGTACCCGCTGCAGTCTATCATGAAGGTTGGGCCGATAATGGCAAAATCAAAGATGTCAATAAGCCCGATGGCATTGCAGCCAACTACCCTTATAAATTACAAATGAAACACCAGGGTGATGCCTGGAATGGAGGGCCCTTATTCTGGGCGCATTACTCTTACCTTGGTTTGGATCCAAGAGGATTGAAAGACCAGTATGCCGATTACTGGGCAGAAAACCGAAACCAGGCCCTGATCAATTACCAGTGGTGCGTGGATAATCCGAAAAAATTCAAAGGCTATGGCCCCGATAATTGGGGATTAACTTCCAGTTATTCAACTGTCGGGTATGCCGGTCATGCCCCAACGATGGACAGAGATATCGGTGTGATTTCTCCAACAGCCGCATTATCTTCATTTCCTTATACACCCAAAGAATCAATGGCGGCCATGAAACACTGGTACGGTAATCTGAAAGATAAACGCTGGGGTCCTTATGGATTTTATGATGCCTTCAGTGAACAATCGAATTGGTTCCTGCCGCATTACCTGGCGATTGACCAGGGTCCCATTGTGGTGATGATGGAAAACTACCGGACCGGACTACTCTGGAATTTATTCATGAGCTGCCCCGAAATAAAAACAGGATTGAAAAAACTGGGCTTCAGCAGTCCTCACCTGAATTAGCTGTATGAAAAAACTACTGATCGCTTTTTATGGTTGTTGTATCGCATTGACCGGCTTTGCACAGACCGACCTGAAACTGATGTCCTATAATATCCGGCTGGATGTAAAAAGTGATGGAGAAAACTGGTGGGAAGTACGCAAGGATAAAGTAGCCGGACTGATCAATTATTATGAACCCGATTTTGTGGGCTTACAGGAAGTATTGCACCGGCAATTACTGTATTTGAATGACAGCCTCAAGGGATATGCCTATATCGGTGTGGGGAGAGATGATGGAAAGGAAGCAGGTGAGTATTCCTGTATTTTTTATAAAAAAGATTTGTACACGCTGGTAGAACAATCCACCTTCTGGTTATCTCCTACTCCCGATCAGCCATCCAAGGGCTGGGATGCTGCCCTGAACCGGGTTTGTACCTATGGATTATTCAAAAGCAAAAAGTCAAAAGAACTGTTCTGGGTTTTTAATACGCATTTTGATCATATGGGAAAACAGGCCAGACTGGAATCGGCCAAACTGATCGTTCAGAAAATCGCGGAAAAGAATTACGGTAAGCATTATCCGGTATTCGTCACCGGTGATTTCAATTCAAAACCCGAAGAGGATCCTGCGCAATACATGATGAGTAAAATGCAGAACTGCCGCCAGGTGAGTGCATTGGCCTACGGCCCTGCCGATACATGGAATGGTTTTAAGTTCGGGGAGAAGCCTTCCGGTTGTATTGATTATATTTTCACCTCGCATCATAAAGACATTTCTGTTTCCAAATTTATCACCATTACCGATTCGTATGATATGAAGTACCCTTCTGATCATTTTCCGGTAATGGCTACCATAAGGATAGATAAATGAAAAGACTTTTTTTAGCCGGCTTAGCAGTATGGATAACCGTTGCCGCCATCGCGCAGCCTAAAACCTATTGCAATCCTATCAATATTGATTATGGCTATACACCGATTCCCAATTTCTCAGAATGGGGCCGGCACCGCGCTACGGCTGATCCGGTGATCGTTAATTACAAAGGCGACTTGTATTTATTCAGTACCAACCAATGGGGCTACTGGTGGAGCAGTGATATGAGCCAATGGAATTTTATATCCAGAAAATTTCTTCGTCCCTGGAATACCAATACCTACGATGAGCTTTGTGCACCGGCGGTGGGAATAGTGGGAGACACCATGCTGGTCTTTGGCTCCACTTATACCCGCAAGTTTACCTTATGGATGAGCACCAATCCCAAGGCCAATGAATGGAAGCCCCTGGTAGATAGTTTTGATATCGGTGGATGGGATCCGGCATTTTTTACCGATGATGATGGTCGCTTTTATATGTACAATGGCAGTAGTAATACCTATCCCGTATATGGAGTTGAACTGGATCGTAAAACCTTTCAGCCGATCGGTACCAGGATGCCCATGTATTACCTGCAAAGCTGGCGCTATGGGTGGCAGCGTTTTGGGGAACATATGGACAATACTTTTCTGGACCCCTTTCTGGAGGGTGCCTGGATGACAAAGCATAAGGGGAAATATTATTTTCAATACGGGGCGCCCGGAACGGAGTTCAGCGGTTATGCCGATGGGGTGGTGGTAGGGTCAAAGCCCTTGTTTGATGGCATTGAAACTTTTCCGCAATCTGATCCATTGAGTATAAAGATGGGTGGCTTTGCACGGGGGGCCGGACATGGTGCCACATTTACGGATAATAACGGGGACTACTGGCATGTAAGCACCATTATGCTCTCGGTGAAAAATAATTTTGAAAGAAGGATCGGGATCTGGCCAGCAGGATTTGATAAAGAAGATATGATGTGGTGCAATACTGCTTTTGGCGATTATCCGCACTACCTGCCCCCGCAAAAAACAATCCTGACCCGCGCGCCTGGTTATGACCGGGCACTGATGCCATCCAGTTATTTCACCGGCTGGATGCTCCTGAATTATAAAAAACCAGTACAGGTTTCGTCCACATTGGGTGCTTATAATGCTGGTAATGCCAATGATGAGGATATCAAAACCTATTGGAGTGCCGCAAGCGGTAATAAGGGAGAATGGATACAATCGGATCTGGGCGATCTTTCCAGCGTGAATGCCATTCAAATCAATTATGCCGATCAGGATGTAAGCAGTACGCACCTGGGCAAGATCAATGGCGGGGAGCAATACCATCAGTACAAACTCTATTATTCAGTAGATGGAAAGAAATGGATATTGCTGACGGATAAAAGCAATAACCGGACAGATGTCCCGCATGAATATGTGGAGCTGGCCACGCCGGTGCAGGCCCGTTATATTAAGTTGGAGAATATTCATATGCCAAGCGGCAAATTTGCTATCAGCGGGTTAAGGGTATTTGGAAAGGGCAATGGCGAAAAGCCGGCAGCGGTAAAAACATTCATGGTATTGAGAACCGAAAAAGACAAACGCAGTGCCTGGATCCGCTGGAGCCCGGTGGATAATGCCTATGCTTATAATATTTATTATGGCACGGCTCCGGATAAATTATACAATTGCCTGATGGTAATGGATAATACTATGAATGAATATTGGTTCAAAGCCATGGACCTGAAAAAAACCTATTACTTTACCATCGAAGCCGTAAATGAGAACGGCGTATCAGCTCCTTTTACAACCCTTAAAGTGGATTAAGATGAAGCATAAATTATTGGTATTCGTTGCCCTGTTTTCTTTCATGTTCTCCATACAGGCACAACCTTTTGCCGGAGAGATAGCTGCATTTAAAAAACAGGATTCCATTTCCATGCCGCCGAAAAACGCTATCCTGTTTACCGGTAGTTCTTCTTTCAGGTTATGGAAGAACATGGAGACCTATTTTCCGGAGCATACCATTATCAACCGGGGCTTTGGAGGATCCACCCTTCCGGATATGATCCGGTATGTAAACGATATCATTTATCCATACGAACCCAAACAGATCCTTATTTACTGTGGTGAAAATGATTTTGCCGCTGATTCTACTTTGTATCCGGCCCAGGTAGCGGCCCGGTTTGAAGAATTGTTCAATCTCATCCGCGCGAAATATAAAAAAGTGCCCATCGCTTATGTGTCCATGAAGCCCAGTCCTTCCCGGCAACACCTGATGCCCCGCTACAATGTGGCCAATGTGATGATCCGGAATTTTTTGAAAAAGAAAAAGAGAACAGCTTTTATTGATGTGTATAAAGCCATGTTGTTGCCGGATGGAAAACCGATGCCGGATATTTTTATCCAGGATAACCTGCACATGAATGAGAAAGGATATGCCATCTGGCAGAAAATAATAGAACCCTATTTGCTCAAATAATAATTACTGATATGAAACGATTGATTAGTTTATTTTTTTGGCTGATCGCCATTGCCGGGTATAGTCAGCCCACAGATGTTAAAATGAAGGCCTATGTAGATGGGTTGATGAAGAAGATGACGCTGGAAGAAAAAATCGGACAGCTGAACCTACTGACCCCGGGTGGTGGTATTGCCACGGGAGCAGTGGTGAGCAGTGATGTGGAGAATAAAATTGCCAGCGGACAGGTAGGCGGTTTATTTGGAGTGATCGGAGAAGCCAAGATCAGGCAGGCCCAGGAATTGGCTATCACCCGCAGTCGCTTAAAAATTCCTTTGCTATTCGGATCAGATGTAATCCATGGATATAAAACCACTTTTCCGATTCCGCTTGCCTTATCCTGCAGCTGGGATATGGAAATGATTGAACGCAGTGCACGCGTAGCGGCAACGGAAGCGACCGCAGACGGTTTGAACTGGGCTTTTTCTCCCATGGTGGATATTGCCCGAGACCCCCGCTGGGGTCGTATCGCCGAAGGGGCAGGAGAAGATCCTTATCTCGGATCAAAAATTGCCGCTGCCATGGTGAGAGGCTATCAGAACGGAGACCTCAGTAAGGACAATACATTAATGGCCTGTGTGAAGCATTTTGCATTGTACGGGGCAGCAGATGGCGGACGTGATTATAATACCGTGGACATGAGCCGGGTTAAAATGTACAATGAATACCTTCCTCCTTATAAAGCAGCAGTCGATGCAGGTTCAGCCAGTATCATGAGTTCCTTTAATGTGATTGATGGTGTTCCTGCCACCGGCAATAAATGGCTGCTCACTGATCTCTTAAGAAAAGAATGGGGTTTTAAAGGGATGGTGGTTTCCGATTATACCTCCGTGAATGAAATGATTGATCATGGTATGGGTGACCTGCAGCAGGTGTCGGCATTGGCATTGAATGCGGGTCTTGATATGGATATGGTGGGAGAAGGCTACCTGACCACCCTGAAAAAATCATTGAAAGAAGGTAAAGTCACACAAAAACAAATTGATGATGCCTGTCGCAGGATACTGGAGTCAAAATATAAACTGGGTTTGTTTGATGATCCATATCGCTATTGCAAATCCGCCCGTGCTGAAACGGAAGTACTTTCTGCTGATAAAAAAGCAGCAGCCCGGGAGTTTGCCACTCAATCATTTGTGTTGCTGAAAAATAATAACCAGGTATTGCCGCTGAAAAAATCCGGCAATATCGCATTGGTCGGGCCACTGGCCGATAACAAAAGCAATATGCTGGGTACCTGGGCTGTGTCGGGGAATTCAGAATTAGCCATTCCGGTAATACAGGGATTGAAAAATGCAGGGGCCTCTAATATTCTTTATGCCAAAGGCGCCAATATTTCTGATGATACATTGTATGCCAAAAAAATCAATGTATTCGGCACCAGGATCGATATCGATAAAAGAAGCGCACAGGAAATGATTGATGAAGCTGTAGCAGTTGCCAATCGGTCGGAAGTAGTGGTAGCCGTGATTGGTGAAGCTTCTGAGATGAGTGGTGAATCATCCAGCCGTTCCAATATTGATATCCCCGAAAGCCAGATCCGGTTATTGAAAGCCCTGAAGCAAACCGGTAAACCATTGGTGCTGGTCATTATGTCCGGCCGGCCACTAACCCTGAACTGGGAATCAGCCAATGCAGATGCGATTCTTTTTACCTGGCATGCCGGTCATGAAGCGGGAAATGCTATTGCCGATGTATTGTTTGGCGATGTGAATCCATCCGGTAAACTCAGCACCAGCTTTCCGCGTAACGCAGGACAGATTCCTGTTCATTATAATCATCTCAATACCGGTCGCCCCAATCCCGGGGATGTTTTCAATAAATTCCGCAGCAATTTCCTGGATGTTGAGAACAGTCCATTGTTTCCTTTTGGATACGGACTCAGTTATAGCAGCTTTACCTATGGTACACTTCAGCTCAGCAGCCCAACCTTGAAAGGCAACCAGATACTCAATGCATCTGTTAGCGTAACCAATACTGGTAAGTATGATGGAAAGGAAGTGGTGCAATTATATATCCGTGATAAGGTGGGATCCATTGCACGTCCGGTCAAGGAATTGAAGAGCTTTAAAAAGCAGCTGATCAAAGCAGGTGAAACAGTAACAGTTTCATTTACGATCACTCCTGCTGATCTGAAATTTTATAATAGCAAGCTGGTATATGATTGGGAGCCCGGTGTGTTTGAGATCATGGTGGGGGCTAATTCACGGGATCTGCAATCGGTGACGGTGAGTTGGGTGAAATGAGTTAGTGGTATGTCATGCCGGGCCGTTTAATCCGACGATTTCCGCCACTAGCGTTTTGGGTAGCTAAGTAAGTTACTGTAGGCGAAACATCATCGGGGAAAGTCCAAAGGTTAGTAGTACGGCATGCCGGGCCGTTTAATTGAAGTAGAACATTTCAATCTGATATTTTATCATATTAAACAGGGAAACATCTCAAATGAGTCAAGACCTCCAAAGGAGTCCTATGGACCGGCATCTTTTTGTCCTACGAGTCCGCCATTGGCGTTCAACTTAACTTTTAAAGTTGATCACGGCGAGACATCGCCGGGGAAGGTCCGAAAGACCCCGGGTCAAGCCCGGGGTGACGTTTAGCAAAAGTGTGGTAAGCCACAAAAAGTTTTGAGATTACCACAAGCTCGTAGTACGTCATGCCGGGCCAATCAATAGAAGCAAGATGTATCAATCTGGTAGTTTGTCATATTAAACAGGGAAACATCTCACTTGTGTAAAGACCCGGCATCTTTATTTATCCGAAAGGGCCTAAGTCGCTGAACTGCCACCGCCCTTAATACTCATCAGAAAATCAAACAAATTCACTTCGGAACTGATACCCAGTTTTTTTCTTAAGCGGTAACGGCTGATCTCCACACCCCGCACAGAAATATTCATCAGCTGAGCAATTTCCTTGGTAGATAAATTCATCCGCAGATAAGCTGAGAGTTTGAGTTCATTGGGAGTGATGGAAGGGAATTTTTCTTTAAGCACTACAACAAAATCACTGTGCACTTTATCAAAGTGGTGACTGAAATGCTCCCAGTCCTTATCCATTTTTTCATCCTCACTCAGTACTTTGATCATCTTTTTGATTTCGGCCTGGGCTTTTTCATTGTCAACAGCCTTGGTCAGTTGGTTAAGCTCGGCCCTAAGTTTTGCCAGTAACTCACTTTTTTGTACGAGGTGCATGGCATTGGTGGCCAGCTCTGAATTTTTAAAATCAACTTCCACCTGCAGTTTTTCGTTGCGCAGTGTTACCAGTTCATTTTCGGCTTTATTGATTTCCAGCTGGTGCAGGTACTGCAGTTGTTCCTGTTCCTTGTCGTGTTTGATCTGCTGCAGCCTGAATTTCCGGATCTGCCAGTGGTATAGCCAATAAACGCCGGCAAGCAAAAGCAAACCATAAACGGCATAAGCCCATACTGTTTGGTACCAGGGGGGCAGTATCCAGAAACTAAAAACGGCAGTTGCCGATTCATTGCCGAGGTTATTCCGCACTTTCACTTCAAAATGGTATCGGCCTGCGGGCAGGTGGGTGTATTCTTTTTCAGTTTTGGATGTCCACGCACTCCAGTTATCATCAAATCCTTTGAGACGGTAACTGAATTCAAGATTATCCAGATGCCCAAATAGCGGTGAAGCAAATTCAATATGAAGGTTGCCCCAGTTGTGGCTGATTTCGTACTGTTTCGGATAGCTGCTGTCAGCAACATAACCACCAAATAAAACGCTATCGCGTCGCTGGTAGATTTTGACATTCCTGATCAGCACCTGCAGGGCCGGGATATTCTCTTTGTATTTTTCATAATTCACGAGGAAGAACCCTTTTTCACCGCCGATGAAAATATTATGGGGATTCACGGGATAGATGTATTCAAACCCGCTGAGCATTTTATGATTCAATTCGGGCAGGCGGATCAGTTGTGGTTTCTTGGCACTGCGATCCAGCACAGCTAATTCCTTTTCATGAATGAACCAGATATTTCCTTCTGTATCTTCTCTTAAATAACGGATACTCTGCGAACCCAGCATTTGCTGGTAGTAAACAGAAGGAATAAAGCGGTCACCGGCATCATCATAAGTGTAGACCCCTTTCTCCGTAGCGACTAATACTTCATTATTGATTTTGTAAACATGGTTATTGAGGGTGGACGGCAATCCATTAGCAACAGTATACAATTTCGATTGCCAATTCCCTGCCGCCTGTTGTACTATCCGGTACACGCCGTGATAAGGGTGTGAAACCCAGATACTGCCATTTTTGTCAATGGCTACAAAGCGACAGGACTCTTCCAGTCCGGGTATATTACCAGTGGGTACAAACTGGTTATTATTATAATCAAAGAATGTGATTCCCTGATAAGTACCTGCAATCATTTGCTTTGAAGGGAAAACAGCAGAGAGAGGAGAAAAATTCCAAACGCCTTTAGTGGTATTGCTGATTGGCTTTGCTGTATTGGCATCAATCACAAAAGCACCATCATGATGCCCCAATAGTAATTGATTATTGACGATACCTAAACCCCACACCTGACCGGCGGTATTACTCACCTGTGTAAAAAGCCCTTTGCTGAAACTCAGATCCTGCACCGCCTGTAAGGGCACTGAATATAATCCGGCAGAAGTACCGGTGTATAATTTGTCCTGGTGAATCATTGCGGTATAGCCGGATCCATCCTGTGAATAAGGACTGATTCTTTTGATCGCGCTATTGTAGGCAATGAAATCGATTCCGTTATCCAATCCCAGCCAGAGATTTTGTTGCCGGTCTGAAAAAACACTGAGTACATTTTGGTGTTGCAATCCTTCCGATTTGGAAAACTGCTGGACCAGGTTGCCCTTTGTGTCCAATATCTGCAATCCGTTATTGTTAGTGCCTAAAGCCATCCACTCTTTATTGATCATGGTGGCCGTATAAATCCGGTCAGCCTGGATTTTGTCAATAGCAGGTGAATGGAATCGCTGGAGCTGGCCGGCAGTAAGCAGGTAGATACCGGATTTAAGCGTGGTCACAAAAATGCTGTCATTCCCTCCCGGAAGGATGGCAGTTACCGGATCAGGCGGGATTATATTAGACGTGAAGCGGGGGCTCCAGGTATTTTCAGCAAAAAGCAATAGGCCTTGCTGGTAATCGTGCGCCCAAAGCTGATCATTACATACGCCGAGAAAGGACCATTCCATCGGGGCTTTAAACACAGAGATACTGTTATCGGCATATCGAAAAATTCTTTCCGTGGTCCTGAAAAAAACGGCATTGCGGTACACTACTATATCCCATACATCCCCAAATGAGCGGTCTTTTTCCGGAATCAAACTGGTGAGAGAATGAAATGCCAGTTTGCCTCTTTGACCCGGAGAAAAATAGCCCAACTCGTCCTGGCCACCTGCATATATCCTGTTTTCCTTTGCCGGTGCGATAGATCTTACAATGGTACGGTTAGGCAAAGCATGTGTTTCCCAATAACGGCCATCAAAACTCAACATGCCTTCGTTGTTGGCCATATATATTATACCCTGGCCATCCTGACTGATATCCCAGGTCTGTAAACCGGCTCCATATGTCTTTTTTGCATAATTGATAACATCAGGCAGGCCAATGGTATTCTGACCGGCAATTGTTATCGGAAACAACAGTAAAAGGGCAAGCTTTAATTTCATCGATGCAAGCATTCGGGCAATGTGAAAGTAAGAAAATTAGACTGATGTAGTATTGATGTAGTTTAAATACTGAATAATCAATCAGTTATAAAATTTGATGTAGCATTGTTGTAGGCTTATTTTATTGAAATGGGTATTCAGTAGTCTATTTTAGCGTGGCTTATTTTTTAAGCTTTCCTGCTAAAATAATTGCTATATGAAACTAAAAACTGCATTGCTATGCTTCTATTTCCTGCTGGCCGGTCTGTATGGGACGGTGGCTGGTCAGGGTCTGCCGGTTACCGGCATTGTTTCCAACAAGTCAACAGGTGAACCCCTGGTAGGTGCCACTGTCCAGCTGAAAAATGCAAGGACCAGTGCCCTGACCGATGCACAGGGTCGATTTACCATCCAGGTGCCCCAGACGGGTGCCATCCTGCTGTTCAGCTATACTGGCATGAAACAGGTGGAGTACAGGGTAACCGATCCGGCCGCAGCCGTGACTATTCAACTGGAAGAAAGTGCTACCACTACCTTAACAGATGTGGTAGTGGTTGGTTACGGCACCCAGCGGATCACCAAGGTCTCCGGTGCTATCGCCACTATTAAAGCGGCGGATATTGAAAAACTGAAACCTGTGAGGGTGGAAGAAGTCCTGCAAGGACGGGCCTCCGGTGTGGTAGTGGTCAATAGCGGATCACCCGGATCCAAACCCACCGTGCTGGTACGTGGTATCCCTTCATTCTCGGGTACTGACCCGTTGGTAATTATTGATGGGGTTCCCCAGACACTGACCGATTTTAATTCCATCAATGCTTCCGATATCGAATCGGTGAGCGTGCTTAAAGATGCAGCCACTACTGCTATCTATGGAGTGAAAGGAGGAAATGGGGTAATTGTAGTAACCACCAAGTCCGGCAGAAAAAATCAAAAACAGGATATTACCATTAACAGTAACTATGGTGTACAGGAAGTAATGAACACCATCGGGGTACTGAATGCAACGGAATATGCGGCCATGATCAACGAAGGCAGCACCACAGCGGGCGGACCCGTGATCTTTCCGGACCTTTCGGCAGTTGGGGTTGGAACGAACTGGCAAAATGAAGTATTCAAAAGAGCCAGTATGCAAACGCACACGATATCCGCCCGCGGTGGTAGCGATAAAGTGACCTACTTTCTTTCCGCAGGCTGGCTGAGCCAGGGAGGTATCGTGGGAGGAAATGATAAATCCCGCTTTGACCGTGGTAACCTCACCGCCAATATTAATTTCGAACTGAGTCCGAAAGTGAAATTCATTCTGAACACAACGGCCGTATTATTGGATGGTAAAGGCATTCAGGAAAATTCTTTCAACAGTATCCTTGGCAGTGCCATCAATTTTGACCCCACCGTTTCAAAATACAATACGGTTCCCAATACCGTAGGTACTTATGGATACAGTAATCTCCTCTTATCAGAAATTTTTAACCCGCTGACCAAACTGGAGAATACCTATAATAAAAATGTAGGCAACAAACTCTACGGAAAAGGCGAGTTACAGTATGATGTGATCAAGAACCTGAAACTCACCACCCGTTTTGGTTATACCAAATACGATGGCAATGCCCGCTCCTTCAGTCCGCTGGTATTCTACGGACCACTTAACGTGGAAAACAGTATGAATGCAGATGGTTCAACCGTAGCAGCCAAGTTCAACAGTGTGGCACATGAAAAGACCAGCAATTTCAACTGGACCTGGGAATCATTCGCCAATTATAATTTCAAAATAAAATCGGCACATGCTTTTGAAACCGTACTCGGTTTCTCCATGGCCAAGACCTCCGGTAATGCAGCCGGCGCCACCCGTCAGGATGTACCTTTCAACTCCTGGGAGTTCGCCAATTTCACTGCCGCTACCGGAAACAATACCGCTACCAATACCAATGCGCTGAGCGGATATTATTATCAGTACTTCCGCCGGAACCTCTCTTATTTCTCAAGGATTAACTACGATTACGAAGAGAAATACCTCGCTTCCTTCACGGCCCGACGTGATGGTTCTTATGCGTTTGGTAAGAATAATAAATACGCCAACTTCTTCTCCGGTTCACTGGGTTGGGTGGCGAGCAAGGAAAAATTCTTCCAGGTTGATTTTATTGATCACCTGAAAATCCGCGGCAGCTATGGTTCTATCGGAAATGAAAATGTAAACCCGCAGTTTGTCAGCATCATCACCGGTGGCCCCAGTTACGGACCTACCGCTAACAGCAACGGTTACACTTTCGGTGATATTTTTTATCCTGGTTCTACCGTGGGTTCGGCTGCGAATGATGGTCTTCGCTGGGAAAAACAAATCCAGTTCAATGCTGGTTTTGATATCACATTCTACAAACGCCGGTTCAGCATCACGGCCGATTATTTCCGTAAAACAGTGGATGGATTGCTTTTCACACCTTCTGCTTCCCTCTACCTGGGAACAGTACCCATTCCAACTGCTAATATCGGATCTACCCGCAGCAGTGGCATTGACCTGATGATTTCTTTCAATGAGACTTTTGGAAAATCACTGAAGCTGAATACCAGTGTTACATTTACCACCGCTAAAAATGAAGTGACTGCTACCAATAGTGATGGTACGGCTAAAATTCCGGGCGGTTATTATTTCAATGGACAATCACAAAGCGTGACTGTTTTTGAAAAAGGACAGACACCGGGTTACTTCTTTGGATTCAGGACTGATGGTCTCTTCCAGACTTTTGCAGATGTAACTGGCCATGCCACCCAGACCGGCGCACAGCCCGGTGATATCCGCTATGTGGATATGAATAAAGATGGCGTGATCAATGATGCAGACAAAACAAAGATCGGTGATCCCTTCCCTGATTTTACCATAGGATGGAACCTGAACCTGGAATACAAGAATTTTGATTTCACCGCATTCACTTACGCTTCTGTAGGTAATGAAGTGTACCGCGCTTATGAGCGGAATGCCAACTACACTAATAAGGACAGGATGATCCTGGCGCGCTGGACCGGTGCCGGTACTGCCACCAGTTCTAAAAATCCAAGGTATTCCTTTACTGATGCCAACAGCAATATCCGCGTATCAGACCGTTATGTGGAAGATGGTTCCTTTATTAAATTAAAGAACGTTCAGCTGGGCTATACCTTCCCTGCAAAAATGACCAGCAAGATTTTCAGCAAGCTGCGCATCTATGCACAGGTAAGAAATGCATTCACCCTTACAAAGTACACAGGACTGGATCCGGAAATCTCCGGTGGTATCCTGGATACCGGTGTTGACCGTGGTGCTTATCCACAGGCCCGCACCTATGCAGTGGGAATTGATATCAAACTCTAAGCTGATCATCTAAAAATACTGAAACAATGAAACAACTGATTATAAAAACAACCCTGATTGCCGGACTGCTGTTCACTCAGTCTTCCTGCAAAAAATGGCTCGATTATAACCCGAGAGAGGATTTCCAGATCACAGAACTGGACTACCTCGCTTCGGAATCTGATTACCGTACCATGGCGGTGAGTGTGTACTCACCCCTGCAATGGCTGAACCAGGCTGTTGTAGTAGGAGAAGTTGCCTCCGATAATTCCGTCAGCGGTGGGGAAAATGCTTCTGATGTATTATCTCTTCAGCAAATTGATGACTATTCCCATACTGCTAATAATTCCACACTGGCAGAATTGTGGAAGTCAGCTTATGAAGGAATCAACCGCGCCAATTATATGACGCAGTATAAAGCCGCTAATCCTTCTGGTAAATCCGTGGATTTTGCGGGCAAGGAAGCACTCTACGGAGAAGTTCATTTTCTCCGGGCTTATTATTATTTCACCCTCGTGAAATTTTTCGGGGATGTTCCTCTTTTTGTTGATAAAAGACTGGGTCTTTCAGAATCTGCATCTTTAGGCCGTTCACCCAAGGGTGATGTGTATCGCCAGATTGAAGCCGACCTGAATGCTGCCATCAGTGCCCTGCCTGCTGTACAGGTGCAAAAAGGAAGGATTACCAAGTATGCAGCACAAAGCCTGCTGGGTAAAGTGTATCTCTATCAGAAAAAATACAATGAAGCTGCCACTGTTCTTGAATCAGTGATCAATGCGAATGCTTTTTCACTGGTCAGCAATTTTGCTTCTATGTTCCTGTCTTCAGGAGAAAATGGAGTTGAGTCCGTTTTTGAAATCCAATACTCCAACACCTCCCCTTATTATAACTGGGGTGGATATAACCGTGGTCAGGGTAATTATGCCGTTCAGCAATGCGGTATCCGTGGTTTGAATGGAACTGGCGCCATGCCTTATGCAGCCGGATGGAGTACCAACCTGCCTACGCAGAACCTGTCCAATGCCTATGCAGCCGGTGATCAACGCAAAGCAGCCACCATCCTGGATATAGAAGCGTATAAAGCGGCGAATCCGTCTTTCAATATTACCTATCAGGTAGCTCCTTATAAAAACACCGGCCTTTACAGTCAGAAATATCATCCGCGTAAAGGAGAAACATCCGGACAGCTGGAGCTGAACTACCTGAATAATTACCGGATCATTCGTTATGCAGATGTACTGCTGATGGCAGCCGAGGCCTGGAATAAATCCAGCACACCTAATGATACAAAGGCACAGGGCTACCTTAACCAGGTTCGCCGCAGGGCTTTTGGCAATACTTCCAACGATATTAATGCCAGCGGGAATGCACTCTATCTCGCCATTCTGAATGAGCGCAGACTGGAACTGGCCATGGAAGGAGATCGCTTCTTTGACCTGGTACGTACCGGTCAGGCGGCTACAGCTATCACAGGATTTACAGTCGGTAAACATGAGATATTCCCGATACCATTGGAAGAAGTAACCATTTCTGGTCTTACCCAAAACCCCGGCTATTAATCATCCATCAAAACTGAATGCATATGAAAGCAATAAAATATATAGCAGGTCTGGCGATAGCCCTTTCGGTATTTACCGCCTGCAAGAAAACTACTTACGAAGACCTCTCCCTGGTGGCAACAGCCACTGATCCCGATCAACTGAGTGTGCTCTTCGAAATTACTCAGGATAATTCCGGACTGGTGACCATTACACCCAATGGTACCGGTGCCGTAAAGTATGAAGTGTATTATGGTCATGGTGCCGCAACACCGGTGGTGGTGATGGCAGGCAAGAATACCACCCATACTTATCCGGAAGGAATCTATACCGTAAAGATTGTAGCCTATAATGTGGCCGGTAAAACCAAAGAATTTACCCAACAGCTGACGGTTTCATTCCGGGCTCCTGAAAACCTCGATGTGATTACGGCCATTGATGCCGGCAATAATTTTAAACTGAATGTGTCAGCTTCGGCTTTATATGAAACCAATTTCAGGGTGTTCTTTGGAGATGTACCCAATGAAGTGGGAACTGTTTTCCTCGAAGGACAAACAGTAAGTCATGTTTATGCCAATGTGGGTACCTATAATGTACGGGTGGTGGCTTATAGCGGTGGTGCTGCCACCACGCAGATCACAAGACCGATTACCATTGTAGATCCGTTGCTGCTTCCGATTACTTTTGAATCAGCCACCGTGAATTATGCTTTCACCAATTTCGATGGTGGAAATGTAACGGTGATCAATAACCCGCAATCATCAGGAATCAATACCAGCGCCAAAGTGGCCCGTATGGTCAAGAATGCCGGTCAGCCCTGGGGCGGTAGTTTTATCACCCTCAGCAGTCCGATTGATTTCAATACCGGAAAAATATTCAGAATGAAAGTATGGTCACCACGTGCCGGCGCCAAAGTGTTGCTGAAAGTGGAGAATTCTGCCAATACTGCACAGAACTATGAAAAAGAAGTACTGACCACCGTGGCCAATGGCTGGGAAGACATGGTCTTTGATTACCAGGCGGTGAATACTACTAATAGCTATAACCGGATTGTTTTCATTTTTGATAACGGTACGATGGGTGATGGTACTGCCAATTTCACTTTCCTGATGGATGATATCCGCCTCGTGAGTTCTTTACCATTGAGTCTTCCACTCGATTTTGAATCCACTGCTACTAATTACAACTGGTTTGATTTTGACGGAGGAAATGTAACCACGATAAACAATCCGCATATCAATGGCATTAATACCAGCGCCAGAGTGGGTCGCATGGTGAAGAATGCTGGTCAGCCCTGGGGCGGTAGTTTCCTGACCCTGAGTTTACCGATGGACTTCACTAATAAGATTTTCCGGATGAAGGTTTGGTCACCCAGAGCCGGTGCCAAAGTATTACTGAAAGTGGAAAATTCCGCCAACTCAGCACAGAACTATGAAAAAGAAGTAGTGATGACGTTGGCTAATGCATGGGAGGATCTGGTGTTTGACTATACTGCAATCAATACCGCTAATTCCTACAACCGCATTGTGCTGATCTTCGATAACGGTACAATGGGTGATGGCTCATCCAATTTCACTTTCTATTTTGATGATATCAGACTGGTCAATACGGTTCCCATTACGCTTCCGCTGAATTTTGAACACCCGGTAACTTATCCCTGGACCAATTTTGATGGAGGAGACGTAACGGTCATCAACAATCCGGATGCATCCGGTATTAATACCAGTGCCAAAGTGGCCCGCATGATTAAAAATGCCGGACAGCCCTGGGGAGGAAGTTTCCTGACCCTGGCCGGTCCGATTGATTTTTCCGTCAACAAAACTTTCAAAATGAAGGTCTGGTCACCCAGGGTGGGCGCCAAAGTTTTACTGAAAGTGGAAAACTCAGCCAACTCCGGTCAGAACTATGAGAAAGAAGTACTGACAACGGTGGCGAATGGATGGGAAGAACTGACATTCGATTATACGGCCATCAATACAGCTAATCCATATAACCGCGTGGTGATCATTTTTGATAATGGAATCATGGGTGATGGCACGGCCAACTTTACTTTCTTTTTTGATGATATTAAGCTTGTCTAATCCAAAAAAAATTAATCATGCAGAATACAATTCATAAAATATCCCTTTGCTGTCTGGCAACACTACTGTTGTTCTCGGGCTGCAAAAAGCAGGAGTATACTTTCGGTAATATCAAAACACCTACCGGTCTTACACTTACGACGGTGATTGCCGGGGCTACGACTCCTAATCCTGCCGGAAACGGAACGGGTAATGTGACGATTACCAGTACAGCCAGTGATGTGGTGACTTATAATATAGATTTCGGTGATGGTCAAACCCAGGTGGTTCCTTCCGGCACTATTGTACACAAGTACAGCAACCCGGGTACAAACAATTATACCATTACTGTTAACGCAGTAGGAACCGGTGGGGCTACCTCCACCATCAGTAAAAGAATCACGGTATTTGTTGATTTTGCAATTCCTGCCACCATTCTGGATCCGTTGACTGGTTCCGGTACCAAAATCTGGGTAACTGATAATGATGCCCCCGGTCATTTTGGTGTAGGTCCCAATACAGAATTTTCTCCCATTTGGTATGCAGCAGGCCCCAATTCAAGAGAAGCCTGTGCTTATGATGATGAAATCAGTTTTACCCGTGATATCATCAACCGGGTATCTATCAATGTTAATAATAAGGGAGCTTCATTTTCGATCGGTGCTGCGACCGGTTTTTATGGTTTCAGCGGGGGTGATAACTGTTATCCCATCAATACCGGTGGAACCAAGCTATTGGCCTTTATGAATGCCACTTCCGGTTCAACCCCGGCTGTGTCAACTCAGATACAATTTATGGTACCTGGTAATGGGATCATTAATTTTGGAACAGGCGGAACCGTGTATGAGATTTTATCTATCAGTAATACTTCCCTGCACCTGCGGAGTATCGGTGCCGATGGCAATTCCTGGTACCAGAAGTTAAAACCCAAACCCTGATCCATGAAACTGAAATTGATTCTCCTGCTGGCCCTGGTTGGATTATTCTCCTGCGGAAAAGACAAGGATAATGGCGGTAGCAATAATAACCCGCCATCCAACCTTACAGTCAATGCCGTTGTATCTACCGATAATAGCGGAAATGTAAGTTTTACTGCAACGGCCACCAATGCGGTGACCTACGAGTACGGATTCGGGAACGGTGTATTTCAAACTGTGCCATCCGGTACAGTTACATACAAGTATCCATCATCGGGAACCTATACGGTAACCGTGGTGGCCAAATCTGCCGGTGGACAATCCATTTCAAAAACCATCAGTATTACGGTAGCAGTTACTTTGTCACTGGTATGGGCGGATGAATTTGATACGCCGGGAGCACCTGATCCATCCCGCTGGGGTTATGATCTGGGAGCTGGTGGCTGGGGTAATAATGAATTGCAGTATTATACCAACCGGCTGGAGAATGCACAGGTTTCAACCGGTACATTAAAAATTACATTGAAAGCGGAAAGTTTCAGTGGCAGCAATTATACTTCGGCCCGGATCCTTTCGAAGAATAAATTTTCATTCAAGTATGGTAAAGTAGAAGCCAGGGCCAAACTGCCGGCAGGCGGTGGCACCTGGCCCGCCATCTGGATGCTGGGTGATAATATCAGTACGGCCGGATGGCCTGCCTGTGGTGAAATTGATATCATGGAGCATGTAGGAAACCAGCTCAACAAGATATACGGCACTGTACATCATCCTGGTCATTCCGGAGGCAATGCTGATGGTGGTACCACGATTATTGCCGATGCCACTACTGCTTTTCACCGGTATGGAATGGAATGGACGCCGACCACGATCAAATTTTCAGTGGATGATGTGGTTTTTTACACATTTGCCAATAACAATACATTGCCTTTTAATCAAAACTTTTTCCTGATCATGAATATTGCCATGGGAGGTAATTTTGGCGGAGCAGTAGATCCTGCCTTCAGTACCGGTATCATGGAAGTAGATTATGTAAGAGTCTATCAATAAGGAATAATGAAAAAGCTTTTTACCTGTATCATTACAGGTCTTGCCCTGCTTGCTTTGACCGGATGCAGTGCGCCGCTGCACAGCCAGTCTTCTTATAATAAACTGGTATGGAGTGATGAGTTTAATTACCAGGGCTTGCCCGACAGCAGTAAATGGGGTTATGACCGGGGAACCGGTTGTCCTGATATCTGCGGCTGGGGGAATAATGAATTACAATATTATACCTGGAACCGTAAAGAGAATGCCCGGGTTGAAAATGGTAAACTGGTGATTGAAGCGAGGAAAGAGCAGATGGAAACTAAAAACTATACCTCTGCCAGACTGGTTACCAAAAACAAAGGGCATTGGAAATACGGCCGTATCGAAATCAGGGCCCAGTTACCTGCCGGCAGAGGAATGTGGCCAGCCATCTGGATGCTCCCCGAGAAATGGGAATATGGCGGATGGCCCCGCAGTGGTGAGATTGATATCATGGAATATGTAGGCTATATGCCCGATTCGGTTTTTGGTACGGTACATACAGAGGCTTATAACGGGATGCTGGGAACACAAAAAACAAAAGGATTATTATGCCGGGATTTATCTGCTCAGTTCCATACATATAGTATCGAGTGGACACCGGAATATATTTCCTTTCGCATGGATGGTAAGGAGTATAATCATTTCAAGAATGACCAGCGGAATATTGCTGCCTGGCCTTTTGATAAAGAATTTCATCTCCTGCTCAATATTGCCGTGGGTGGCAACTGGGGTGGAAAACATGGAGTGGATGATGCGGTATTTCCCCAGCAAATGAAGATTGACTGGGTAAGAGTATATCAGTAAGATCATTCCTGAATTGGTTCAATAGGAATTTGCTCACGCTTTCAATCAATGCTTTTATGTCCAGAATAATTTCATTTGCATGGCTGCTGCTTTGCGCAGCACCTGCAACTGCACAGACCGGATTGAATAAAAAAACAGAAAGGGCCGTTGATTCAGTACTCAGGCTGATGACCCTTGATGAAAAGATCGGACAGATGAACCAGTACAACGGCCCCTGGTCTGCTACCGGTCCGTTGACCAATGATGGTAACCTGCTCGATCAGGTAAAATCCGGTAAAGTAGGTTCCATGCTGAATGTAACCGGTGTAAAGCGCACCCGTGAATTGCAGGAACTCGCCCTGCAATCAAGATTGAAAATCCCTCTTTTATTTGGGCAGGATGTGATCCATGGTTATCGTACCATTTTTCCTTTGCCATTGGCAGAAGCAGCCAGCTGGGACCTTGCAGCAATGGAAGCCAGTGCCCGTGTAGCGGCTAAAGAAGCCAGTGCAGCGGGTATACACTGGACTTTTGCCCCGATGCTTGATATCAGTCGTGACCCGCGCTGGGGTCGGGTGATGGAAGGAGCCGGAGAAGATACTTATCTCGGTTCATTGATTGCCACGGCCAGGGTGAAAGGATTCCAGGGAAAAGGTTTTGGAGATACGAGCGCCGTGATGGCCTGTGCCAAACATTTTGTGGCGTATGGGGCTGCAGAGGGAGGAAGGGATTATAATACGGTGGACATGAGCATGCGTCGCTTGCATGAAGTATACCTGCCCCCATTTAAAGCGGCTGCTGATGCGGGTGTTGCCACATTCATGAATTCTTTTAATGATCTCAATGGGATACCGGCAACAGGTAGTAAATATTTGCAAAGAGATTTGCTGAAAGGAGCCTGGAAATTCAATGGATTTATGGTGAGCGACTGGGGCAGCATTGGTGAAATGATCAATCATGGTTATGCCAAAGACAACCGGGAGGCGGCCATGCTCGCGGCCAATGCCGGGAGTGATATGGATATGGAAAGCAGGAGTTATACCAAGGAACTGGCGACCCTGGTGAAGGAAGGAAAAGTAAAGATGAGCGTGATTGATGATGCAGTCAGAAGAATTCTTCGGAAGAAAATGGAAATGGGCTTGTTTGCGAATCCTTATAAGTATGCTGATTTAAAAAGAGAACAGGACAATTGGGATAACCCCGAACATCGCAAAATTGCCAGGGATATAGCCCAAAAAAGTATGGTGCTGCTGAAAAATGAAGGATCGGTTTTGCCATTATCAACCAAAACATCTTCCATTGCCCTGATCGGTCCTTTTGTAAAAGCAAAATCGGATCACCTGGGCTTCTGGAGTTACGACTGGCCCGATGATACCGCAAGGATCAGTTCTATCTGGGAAGCAGTAAGCCGTAAAATGGGAGGGGATTCAAAATTATTATATGCGAAAGGCGCTGCGATCACCGGTGATGATCGTTCCGGATTTGCCGAAGCGATAGAGAAAGCCGGAAAAGCGGAAATCGTTATCCTCACGGTAGGCGAAGCCAGGGATATGAGTGGGGAAGCCAAGAGCCGGAGCAGTTTACAATTACCCGGTGTACAGGAAGAACTGGTGAAAGCCATTGTGGCCTTGGGCAAACCTACGGTGGTATTAATCAGTGCGGGTCGTCCATTGATCTTTAACTGGACCGCCGATCATGCACCGGCCATTTTGTATACCTGGTGGCTGGGAACGGAGGGAGGCAACGCCATTGCTGATGTATTGTTTGGCGATTATAATCCTTCCGGCAGATTGCCCATGAGTTTCCCGAGAGCTGAAGGACAGATTCCTATTTATTATAACCATTACAATACCGGTAGGCCGGCCATGCATGACAGCGATAAGTTTTATCGCTCGGCCTATACTGATTTATCCATCTATCCAAAGTATCCTTTTGGTTACGGTCTCAGTTATACGCAATTTGAATACAGTCCGGTTAGTCTGAGTGCCGCCACCCTCCGCAAAGGACAAACACTCAGGGCTTCGGTAACGCTTACCAATAAAGGAAAGGTAGCCGGAAAAGAAACGGTGCAATTATATATCCGTGATCTGAGTGGCTCGGTGGTAAGACCGGTGAAAGAGTTGAAAGGATTTCAACAACTAACCCTGGCTGCCGGAGAGAGTCGCAAGATCAGTTTTGATATAACGGTGGAGGACCTTCGTTTTTATAATGAGCAGTTGCAGTATATCTGGGAGCCGGGTGCTTTCAAACTGTATATTGGTAAAGATGCGGCACACAATAATGAAGCGGCGTTTGAGGTGCTGCAATAATTATAAGTCCGACGAGTCCGCCAATAGCGATCTGCTAACGTGAAAAGTTGTAGAAGGCGAGACATCGTCGGGGAAGGTCAGTACTATGTCATGCCGTTTAAATCCGACGAGTCCTAAATTACTAGTATGTCATGCCGGGCCGTTTAATTGAAGCAGAACGTTTATCTATCGTGTACAGCCAAATAGGAAAAGCAACTTATCAAGTCAGTCAAGACCCGGCATCTTTTAGCGCATCCTTCCCCAACTGTTATTACAAGATGGCTTGTGTTCACTGATTTTTTCCGAAATTTAAAAAGAACTACTCAGGCTTGCAAAAGCCAAAGAGTCCCTGCAGAAATGTTGCTGATTCATAAAAGATGATGACTAAGCAGGAGACTCGTTGGGGAAGGAAGTTTGAAAGCATGGAAGAGAAAGCAATTGAAAAAAAACAACTGGTAAGAAGGATTAATTATTCTAAACTGCGAAATGAGAAACGTCCGATCAGGCTTGTATGCCGTTTGAAATCCCGGATTTTTAACCTCCCAATCTTTCTTCCTGATTCTGATTCTAGAAACCCTGATAATTTCAAAAAAACAGAACGAAAATCTGCTACCTTTTTTTGTGACGCAGCATGAGTATTAATGAATTTTTCAAACATTGCCGTATTATCATAAGCTTCCAGCGTCTTAAAAAAATGCCCCGCCTGATCTGGTGTTCCGGTAATTACCGCCAAAAGAATCATGGCTGAAAAATACTGCTCTGTTAAATCCTTACTCTCCTGGTCAAAGCTTTTGTGAGTCCGGATGATCCGATAGATATTAATATAACGCTTAATGGTCCTTGGTGAGTCGCCGATGAGAAAATCAATGGCCTGCATGAACTTTATCTCCTCCTCTGTAATTTGTAACCTTTCAGTTTGCGGGTTCTCGAATAAAACTTCATTCTTTTCTTTATGATCGAATTGGTCTTTTGCATGAACAACCCCTGATTTTTCAGAATCTACCTGAGATTTAGAGCCTGGTATGTCATCAGCAGATTCAATATCGGCCTCAACAATAGGTTTCATGATAGCCTGTGCTGTTGCTAAATGTTGTTCCAGTTGGGAACGGATCAATTTGTCCTTTCCTGTTTTATCCATTGGCTTAAGGACAAATGGTATCTGGAAAATCTTTTCCAGGTAATCATAGCTCGTAGCTTGTCGACCCATTTCCTTAAAGAGTGGGCTTTCATTATCCACCTTTTTATCTTCAGTCAAAAAGACTTCATACTTATTCGAAAGTGCTTTATTGACCCACCTTGGATCGACTCCTACGATAACAACAAATAAAGGGAATGCCAGTAATAGATTGATTGCTTCCAATACACGAATTACTAACGAAACATCGCAGCGGTCAAGGTCGTCAATATATAGGATGATCCGGTCAACCTGGAAAACAGTTTTTACTTCGATCCGCTGCAGATCCGTCATCCTTTTGCTATCCCATTGCTGCTTTAAAAGAAAATCGAGTTCCTCAAAGTCTTTTCTGATCCAGGAAATGATCCCAAGGCTGTTTATATAGCGTTCATCCTTGACACGATCTTCAATAAACCTTGTGATTTTTTTGCCGGAACTGATGTCTTCTATATCGATCAGGAGCTGGTTCTTTTTTGTTTCTAATACTTCCAATTGAAGGCGGAGATCTGATTGGATCTTATTGGCAGTATCGAGCTTGTTTTCCAATTCCTTTTGTTCTGCATTCTTCTTCAGCCGTTCATTTTCAAACAATTGATCACAAGACTCCTTTAAGGATAATAGCCTTTTATGTACAGATGTGATTTTCTTAAAAGCAGGACGCAAAAAAGCAGTTGCTTGTGAAACAAAAAGTGCAAACCCCGCAACAATTTCTTTATACTTCCAAAGCCATGTTTTGACACCTGCAGCTCCGTCAAGCAGATAATAAACAACAAAAAATGAAGCTATTGCGATAGCTAAAGCAATCCAAAGCTTGCCCTTTCGAAAAGTATAAGCGAGCTTTACACTTTCTATTAATTTGCCAATACCTGTCCTGAGTTCGCCAACCTTTTCATTTAACTCACGGTATTCATCAATGTCTAGAAATGAATACTCTTCTTTCAGTTTTTCCAGATCTTTTGAAATCTCCGGATCCTTTAGTATGCCAGCTGCGATCTGATCTGGGGTCAGGTTCTTTAAATAACTGGTGGTCTCCTTAATCTCGTCATCTATTTTTCGTTGTCTTTTGTTGATGGAATGAATCTCCTTATTCACATTGTCCATTTCCTGCTTTTTATCTATCAACATTTCCTGGGTGGAATGCAGGTTTTGGAATAACGCCTCGAGTTTTGCTGTGTCTTTTTGTCCATATAACTTAAGGCCCTCAAATATTTTTGTTATCAGGCTGGCCCAAAGATTAGAGTCAGAGTAATGCCATGAGTTGAAATTGATTTGCACAACTTCCTGGCAAAAGATATCTGCATTGCTTTTACTCAGTCTGTCAATTCTTTGTTGCAACTTGTTCATAAAAAAGCTTTTCCCTGAACCCCAGTTACCAAATAGCCCAATAGCTAATGGGGGCTTGACCTCTTTAAGAGCGATCACAGAAGCAAGTGCCTCCACATCTGATTCAAAACCCAACTCATCCCTAATGTCTGCCGATGCACTGTCTGCAGAAACAATTGAAACCTTCCATGATAATTTACTGAGTCTGTTAGGAGAGGATCCTTCACCTTTATTTAACTGCCGGAGGGTTTTATAATCTTCGATACTAATGGAATAAATTCTATGATCATGTGAATCAAAAGTTTCTATAAATAAGGGGAGATAGGGCTTTAGGTCATCGATGGTGATTACTGGCAATATCCGCTCTGTAATAATAAACGAAATTGAAACTTCCTTTTTGCCATTAATTTCATTACTACCTGCGTCGCTGATCTTAAGCTCATATAACAATCCATCACTATTATAACCAATGGCTATGTCTCCATTTTTGATACGTTCAAATGATCCGTAATTTCTCTCTGTCTCTTCATCATACCAGTTAACAATAATATGGGCTTGCTCGTTTTCTTCCAAATTGGACAAATCCCAGTTATCTCCAACCATATCAATTAGCCAGTACTCGATATTATGCTCATCTTGATTGGCATTATTTTGTTGAATCACAGCTTTGGCCCTTTCCCGGAATATTGCCCAATTAAGGATATCCCCGATAATCTTTTCCCAATTGATTTCTGTTTCCTTGAATCTTGTGATCGTATTTGAAGGAAAGCCAACTTCTGAAAATGCTCTTTCAACTTCGGCCCTGCTGCGCCTGCCGTAACCAACTGTCATATCATAGGCTTCGGAAATCGTGACCTCCCCTTTTTTGTTTTCAAACTTGTCCACAGAATTGAGCGAATGGTTTACAAGCTGGCCTTTCAAATTATTGGATTCGATGACGAGATATCCTACATCTGATATGCTTCGGACAATAAAAGAATACTCCACATTTCGAAAAAGAAATCCTGGTTTAGTCCATGATCCTGCAGGAGTATCATATGCAATATCAGTTTCACCCTCAAAATTCCATCCGGAAATTATGGACCCTTTCTTGCTATTAGATAAAAAATCAAATAGACCTGCTGCAAACATTCGGCCGTCAAGATTGTGAGAAGGACTTTTTGGGTTGCTCCCCTTTTCTGTTTTTTTTTGGCTTTGGAGTCCGCCGATTATTGAGTTAATCGTATTTACCACATAGGATCTGTCTTCAATATCCTCGACTATCCTTTCTAACCCGGGAATTGGCTCAAAAGCATGCATATTTCTTCCGGTAACTGCGATCAAGAATTTTTTACCTCCATCCTGGTAAGACCGAGCCATACTAATTTCGTTGCTGGTTCGAGTTGACTCTATGCTGTTTCGGGTTAGAAAAACGATCGTCCCGTCAGCTCTTTTCATGAGTTCCATCAATGGCCGCTCAAAATTGTTGGAGGATTTTAAGATGTCACTTTCGTTGATGATCTGATGTCCGGATTTTCGAAACAAGTCCGCGTATTCGCTGACCATTTCCCGGTCCCGTGCATGATAGGAAAGATAGATGGTGGACATAGTATTCTAAGCTAAGAAATTAGAATTGTTTTGGCAACAGTATTTACACCTAAACGGGACAACAAACAATATTTCTTAACTCCAGTTTCCTTGGCTTTGCAATTGATGATTTTGAAAAGGAAGAGGATCGAATTGGCATTTACTAATGCAACGCTGATCAGGAACCTCTATTATATTTTTTTTTGGAAAATCGCTTCAGATGATGGGACTTACCTCTTTAGAGTGAAGTATTGTATAACAGATGAGCCAGTGTAAATCTTCACTTTAAATTATATCACCATCACACGAAAGCCCCCTCACTTCACCTCCTCAAACTCTATATAATCCCCGGAGCCCGGTTGGCTGCTACGTGTGGAAGTACCGGGATTGGTGGTGGGGCGGTTAGCCTGTTGCTGCTGCTGCATCTGTTCCTGCATGCGGGTATGCATTTCACGGAATTGTTTCTTGAAACGGCGGCTGGCAATATAAACCGGGATGATCAGTTTAAAGATCAACTGATAGGCCAGGTAGATCAGTATGGCGTAGAAAACATATTTCACAGTACAAAGATAGGCAGGGTGGCGTGCCGCCTGCCGGGATTAACGATTGCTTTACCGATCCGGACGGCCACTGACCGGGGGCTTAGTTTCAGTCTTATTTGGAAGGAATAGCCCATTTTCATTACTTTTGCAATGGAAATAGCAAAGAGAAGGGAACGAGGCCGTTCCCTTCTTCTTTTATAGTATATGAGCGCAGAGACCCAAATAAAACTGATAGAAGAGAAACTGAAGGCACTGATCAGCGGCGAACCGGCCCTGTTCCTGGTGGAAACCCGGATCAAACCCACGAATAATATTAAGGTATATATCGATGGAGATCAAGGCATTAGCATTGAAAAGCTGGTATATTATAACCGGAAACTCTACAAGGAAATTGAAGAATCGGCCCTGTATCCGGATGGCAATTTTTCCCTGGAAGTCTCCTCACCCGGACTGGATGAGCCCCTGAAAATGAGGCGGCAATACCTGAAAAATGTGGGCCGGTTTGTAGAAGTGGTGGATCTGGAAGGGGGTAAAAAAGAAGGAAAATTGCTGGAAGTTCGGGAAAACGAGCTGCTGCTGGAAGAAATAAGAGGAAAAGGAAAGAAGATGGAAACCCTGCAGCATGTAGTACCGTTTGAACAGATAAAAGCAACAAAAATTCAGATAAAGTTTTAAAACAGCACCCCAGGTGTCTGTAATTGTAATTTCAAAAAAGTGCTATGGCAAGTATTAACCTGATCGAGGCTTTCCGTGATTTTAAAGACGCGGAAAATATTGACCGTCCAACCATGATGAAAGTGGTAGAGGATGTATTCAAGACATTGCTCCGGAAAAAATTTGGCAGCGACGAGAACTTTGACGTAATCGTTAACGCAGAGAAAGGTGACCTGGAGATCATCCGCCGCCGGATGATTGTGGAAGACGGACAAGTAGAAGATCCACTTTCCCAGATCGGCTATTCTGATGCCACCAAAATAGAACCGGATTTTGAAGTGGGAGAGGAATTATACCAGGAGATTGATCTCTATGACTTTGGCCGCAGGGCCATCCTGGCTGCCAAACAAACCCTGGCCAGCCGGATCAGCGATCTGAAAAAGAATGCACTGGCCAAGAAATATGGCGATCGTACCGGTGATATCATCAATGCAGAAGTATACCAGGTATGGAAAAAGAAATCCTGCTTTTAGATGAAGAAGGAAATGAACTGATCCTCCCTAAAAGCGAACAGATCCCACAGGATTATTTCAAAAAAGGAGAAAGCATCCGTGCCGTGGTGAAGAAAGTGGACATGAAAAATAATAGTCCGGTAATCATCCTTTCCCGCACTTCTCCCGAATTCCTGGCTAAGTTGCTGGAAATTGAAGTACCGGAGATCTTTGATGGCCTGATTGTGATTAAAAAAATCGTTCGGGATCCGGGTGAAAGAGCCAAGGTAGCCGTGGAATCCTATGACGACCGTATTGATCCTGTTGGTGCCTGCGTAGGTATGAAAGGAAGCCGGATCCACGGAATTGTAAGAGAACTGAAGAATGAGAATATTGACGTAATCAACTATACCAGCAATATTCAACTGTTGATTCAGCGGTCGCTCACACCGGCCAAGATCACCAGCATGGAACTGGATAACGAAGGGAAGCATGCAAATGTGTACCTTAAGCCTGATCAGGTTTCCCTGGCCATCGGCCGTCGCGGGGTAAATATCAAACTGGCCTGTGAACTCACCGGTTACGAAATTGATGTGTACCGCGATAATGAAGGAGAAGTGGAAGGCTTTGATATCGATCTGGATGAATTCAGCGATGAGATTGATGAGTGGGTAATTGATGAACTGAAGAGAGTGGGTTGTGATACCGCCCGCAGTGTACTCGACCTCACCGCAGAAGAACTGGAGCGCCGGACCGACCTGGAAAAAGAAACCATCGCAGAACTGCGTAAGGTGCTGAAAGAAGAATTTGAAAAAGAGTAAAAGAAAAATGTGAAAGTTTGAGAATGTGAATCCCGATAGCTATCGGGAGTGAAAATGACTGAACAGTCAGCGTTTCATTTCCACATTTCCACATTTCCCACATTTCCACATTAAAAAAATCGAATGGCAGAATTAAAACTTCCGAGATTACTGGCAGCGGCCAAAGAATTTAACATTGGTCAGGACACACTGATTGAGTTCCTGAGCGGTAAAGGGTTTGCGAAAGACGACCTGAAGCCGACCTCAAAACTCAGTGAGGAGATGTACCGTGCCCTGCAGCAGGAATTTTCCAGCGACAAAGCAGCAAAACAAAAAAGCGATCAGTTGGAATTGCCCAAGGGCAGCACCGCTGATGCTAAAAAGAAAAAGAGGAAGAGGAAATTCTTTTCAAGAAAGAAGAGAAGCCCGCTGCAAAACCCAAGAAGGAAGAAGAAGTAAAGCCGGTGGTGGAAGAAAAACCGGTCAAGGCTAAAACCGAAGAGGAACCGGTGAAGGAAGAAGTGGTGAAGACCGAAGTTCCGGAAATCGAAGGGCCCAAAGTCATTAATAAGATTGATCTCTCTACCATTGACTCCTCTACCCGGCCGAAGAAAGTGGTCAAGGCTAAAAAAGAACCAGAACCGGAAGTGCCTGAAGAGAAACCGGCCAAAGTCATTAAGAAGCCGAAGAAAGAAGAAGTAGCTGAAGAAGTTCCAGTGGCGAAAGAAGAAACCCCTGCGGTGGTAACGCCTCCGGTGGTGGAAGAAGATCAGCCACCAGTGATCGAAAATATTGAAGTGGAAAAACTGACCGGCCCCAAGATCCTTGGGAAAATTGAATTGCCGGTTGATAATGATACCCGTCCTGTTAAGGATGAAAAGAAACAACGCAAGCGTATCCCGATTGCGAAAAAAGATACCAAGCGGGAAATCTTTATCAATAAGGATGCGGATAAAAAACCCGGACCCGGAAGAGACCAGGGACGTGGTCGCCCCACACCAGGTAACCGCAGAGACACCCGCGGTAAGAGAGAAGATAAACTGATTGATGAAAAAGAGATTCAGGAAAAAATCAGGGAAACTCAGGCTAAACTGGCCGGTGCCGGTGGTCGTGGAAAGAGCCTGAAAGCCAAACTCCGCAGGGAAAGAAGACAGGAAGCCGCTGACGCCATGGGTGATGCAGCAGATGATAACAAACTGCAGGTAACCGAATTCATCAGCGTGAGTGAACTGGCCAACCTGATGGATGTGAGCTTTGCAGAAGTGATCAGCAAGTGTATGAGTCTGGGTATCATGGTGTCGATTAACCAGCGCCTGGATGCAGAAGTAATTGAACTCGTATCAAGCGAATTCGGCTTTGATGTGGAGTTTATTGATATGGAGAAGCAGATGGAAATGGAAGAGGAGTATGATGATGAAGACACTGAAGATGAACTGGTGCACCGCTCTCCGATTGTTACCATCATGGGTCACGTTGACCATGGTAAAACCTCCCTGCTTGACTATATCCGGAATGCCAATGTAGTAGCCGGTGAGGCCGGAGGTATTACCCAGCACATTGGTGCTTACCAGGTGGAATTGCAAAATGGAAAAGAGATCACCTTCCTGGATACGCCCGGTCACGAAGCCTTTACGGCCATGCGTGCAAGGGGTGCCAAGGTGACCGATATCGCCGTGATTGTGGTGGCAGCAGATGATGCCGTGATGCCACAAACCCGTGAGGCCATCAGCCACGCTCAGGCAGCCGGTGTACCGATGATCTTTGCCATCAACAAGATTGATAAGGATGGCGCTAATTCACAGAAAATTTATGAGCAGCTTTCTCAGATGAATATCCTGGTGGAAGAATGGGGCGGTAAGTTCCAGAGCCAGGAGATATCTGCCAAGAAAGGATTGAACATCGATAAACTACTGGAAAAAGTATTGCTGGAAGCAGAAATACTGGACCTCAAGGCCAACCCGGACAGGGAAGCGAATGGTACCATCATCGAAGCAACCCTGGATAAGGGTCGCGGATATGTAGCTACCCTGCTGGTGGAAAATGGCACCCTGCATCCCGGCGACCTGATTGTGAGTGGTCAGTATTTCGGAAGGGTGAAAGCCATGTTCAACGAAAGAAATAAAAAAGAAGAGAAGGCCGGACCTTCAGCACCTGCTGTAGTACTGGGACTGAATGGTGCCCCGCAGGCAGGTGAGAAATTCAAAGTATATGAGGACGAGGCAGAAGCCAAGGAAATCGCCAATCGCCGGGCACAGATCCTGCGCGAACAGGGTATCCGTACCAAGAAACACATTACACTGGATGAAATCGGTCGCCGTCTGGCACTGGGAAGTTTCAAAGAACTGAAAGTGATCATCAAGGGTGATGTGGATGGATCCGTAGAAGCCCTGAGTGACTCCTTGCAGAAACTGTCCACCGATGAAATTGTGGTGAGTGTGATTCACAAAGGAGTAGGACAAATCAACGAAAGTGATATTGTGCTGGCCGAAGCATCTGATGCCATCGTGATCGCCTTTAACGTGCGTCCTTCCCTGCAGGCATCCCGCCTCGCAGAGAATGCAGGTATCGAGATCAAGATGTACTCCATCATCTATAATGCCATCGAGGAAGTGAAGAGTGCGATGGAAGGAATGCTGGAACCTAAAGTACAGGAGAAGATCATTGCCAATGTACAGATCCGCGAAGTATTCAAATTTGATAAAGCAACCGTGGCCGGATGTTATGTGATGGATGGAAGGATCAAACGTGATTCCAAAATTCGCCTGATCCGTGATGGTATCGTGATTTATTCCGCTGCCGGCAGTGTGGCTGAATTGGGCTTCCTGAAACGTTTCAAAGACGATGCAAAGGATGTTCAGGCTGGTATGGAATGCGGTTTGACCATCAAGAACTTCAGCGATTACAAAGTAGGTGATGTGGTGGAGGCGTATGAGGAAGAGGAAGTGAAGAGAACCTTATAAGGGGAGTGGCTAGTAGCTAGTGGCTAGTGGGGGAATACACCGTTGGTAATTTGAGCGTTATCTTAAGTAGGAAATGTAGTGGAAGTGTTTGAAGGTGACCAGGGTTTAGGTATAAGGAAGTTGACAGAGGGGGATTTCCCCACTAGCCACTCCCTACTAGCCACTCGCCTCATCAAACTTTTGTTAAATACCCTTTTCCCCTCCCGAATCGACAAAGGGAAAAGTATTTTTGAATTTATGCGTACTATTAATAAATGGGCTCTTGCCTTTTTGCTGTTGATTGCCTTTGATTTTGCGGCCAGCGCGCAGGCACAGAAAATTTCCATCGATAAAATTGCCGGTGTGGTGGGTGACCGTATCATCCTGGAATCTGATATCCAGAATTCATTATTGGATATTCAACGCCAGGGTGGCCAGGTGCCTGACAATGGTTTTTGTATGCTGATGGAACAGGCTGTTGTGTCCAAAATCCTGATGCTGCAGGCAGAAAAAGATTCATTGCCGGTTACCGATGATGAAGTGGAAGCAGAACTGGAACAAAAAGTCCGTTATTATATTAACCAGTTGGGAAGCCAGCAAGCCCTGGAAGAAGTAGCCGGGAAAACCGTGTACCAGATCAAGGATGATGCAAGGCCTTCCGTGAAGGAACAAAAACTGGCCAGTGCCATGCAGCGGAAGATTGTAGAGAATGTACGGATCACGCCTACCGAAGTAAAGGCCTTTTTTGATAAAATTCCGAAGGACAGTCTGCCTTACTATGAAATCGAACTCGAAATCGGGCAGATCATCTTATATCCCAAAGCCTCCCGTGAAATTGAAGAATATGTGATGGGGGAAATGCTCAATTACAAAAAGCAGCTGGAGAATAAAACAACCGATTTCTGTCAGCTGGCTAAAACGGTATCAGAAGACCCGGGTAGTAAGGATCGTTGCGGACAATATGAAGTGAACCGGAATGAAAAAACCTGGGACCCTGTATTCCTCTCCACCGCTTTCCGTTTAAAAGAAGGCGAAATCTCAGCTCCGGTAAAATCCAAATTCGGCTATCATCTGATTCAGGTGGTAAAAAGAAATGGCGACGATGCTGTCGTGCGTCATATCCTTCGGGTTCCACCGGTAACGGATGAAGAAATCAAACAGGCAAGAATCAAACTGGATACCATCAAGGCTAAAGTAACCGGCAATAGCATGAGCTTTAATGCTGCTGCTGCCCGGTACAGTGATGATGAAGCCGCCAAATTTGCCGGACCCTTTATCACCGGCCGCGATGGTTCTACTTTTGTTACCATTGATATGCTGGATAAGGAAATGGTGGGAATGCTGAATAAGATGAAAGTGGGTGATATCTCCGCTCCTGTTGCTTTTGAAGGCGAACAGGGAAAGAAAGGTGTGCGGATCGTGTATCTGAAATCAAAAACGGAGCCTCACCGGATGAATATGCATGATGATTACAGCCGGATCTCCACTTTTGCCCTGGAAGAAAAGAAAGCCAAAGTGCTGGAAAAATGGATTCAGGAAAAAGTGCCTACCTATTATGTAATGATTGATCCGGGTACGGCGGCAGAATGCCCTCAGCTACAAAAGTTCAGCGCTGATAAAAAAGGATTTTGACGGAACTCAATAATATTCAGCAAACGCCCCTTTTTAAGGGGTGTTTGTTTTTTAAATCAGTCCTGAATATAATATTGAGCTAATTTTACATGGCTGCTGTTTAGTAATGATAGAATCAAGTCGAATGAATATTCCCTGCCTGAAAGAATATTTTGCATATTCTGACAGGTTTTTCTATTTCCTTGCCGAAGGAAATGGCCGGGTGGTTTTTATCAATTCCCGGCTCTTGTCTTTTACCCTTTCCGATAAAAAGATTCCCGATCAGTTGACTTCAATTTTCCAGGATCCTCCTGCATTAGAAAGAATATTGGATCAGTGCAGGCAACAAAGCGGCATTCTGTCCGCTGAGTTAGCAATCAGATCTGCCGGGGGAATTGTGCATGCAGTTGCCTGGGAATTTTCGGTATGTCTCACTGCAGCCGGAGAAGAACAGCTACAGGCCACCGGTGTATTGCTGACCCGCAATGTGTCAATGGTAGGTGGCATGGCCGGTAAAATGGCAGATGCACGTAAAGCCTATGAACAAACCACCGAAGGGTTATGGCGTTTTGATTCTGATGAACCCGTATCAGTTAATGAAGACCCTGCCAGAATAATTGCTTATTGGCGAAACCATTCAAAACTGGCAGAATGTAATGATAATATGGCCCGGATGTATGGGTATGAAAAAGCAGAAGAATTACAGGGTGCCAGACTGGATGAGTTCATTGATTTTTCTGATCATCAAAGAATGGCCGGATTGCAGCAGTTTATACAAAACCGATTTAAAACAACAACAGTTGAGACCAGGGAGATTGACCGGTATGGTCGTATAAAATATTTCAGAAACAGTATGGAGGGGCTGGTGGAAAACGGACAAATAACTTCTGTCTGGGGTACACAGCAGGATATCACCGGACAGCGGGAGGCGGAAGAAAAAAACCGTTACCTGGCCTTGCTGATGGAAAATGTTTCGGATATCATTATTTCGCTGGATACCAATTTTCAAATTGTGAGCTGGAACAAAACAGCTGAAGAGCTATACGGTTACAGCGAAAAGGAAGCAATCGGAAAAAGAATGGCGGAATTGCTTCATATCAACTACCCTGATGGTTCAGGGGAAAAAATTTATAAAGAAATTATTGAAAACAGCTTACCATATTTGCAACCGGCAGTTTGCTGCGTGATACCTGTGGACAAATTACAGGTTATATCAGTACAGGGAAAGATATTACCGGCAAAAGAGTGGTGGAAGAAAAATTGCAGCACAGCGAGGAGTTTTACCGCAACCTGATTGGGGAAGCCCAGGATGGTATAGTGCTCACAGATGATCAGGGGATCATCCGTTTTTCCGCTCCCACCGTTACCAAAGTACTGGGCTATGATCCGGCTGAAGTGATCGGGACTTCGGTTTTTTCATATATCCATCCTGTTGACCTGGGTGCGGCGCAACAGGCATTTCAGAATGAAATGACCTATACCAACCAGCCTACTTTTGTCCATTTACGACTCCTGAAAAAAACCGGCGACTGGGTTTGGTGTATAGTCAGGGCTGTGAATATGATGGATAACCCGGCTGTGGGAATGCTGGTGGTTTATTTTTATGATAACACGAAGGGCAGGACCATGCTGGAAGCCCTGCAACGGCAGTCTGTTGCCCTGAGCAGTGTTTTTGATCTGATCATTACCTGTGATTTGAATTATATCATTGAGAGCTGGAACAAAAGAGCTGAACAGGTGGTGGGTTTTACGGAAGAAGAAGTAAAAGGAAAATTCCTGGGCGATGTGACCCGGCTCGATTATGGCCCTTTCACATCCGATGAAGTGGCTGCGATCCTGGCCGAGAAAGGGAACTGGCAGGGAGAAATTTCTTTTGTGAACCGGTTTGGGGTAAAGAAAACAGTCTTACATACGGCGTCTTATTTGATGGATGAAACCGGGAAAAAGACTTCAATTATCGGAACAGGGATTGATATCACGGAAAAGAAAGCGACCGAAGAGCAATTGAAGGAAAGTGAACTTTTTTACCGGAACCTTTTTGTCAACTCCCTGGATGGGGTACTGATTACTGATAAAGATGCGGTGATACAGTTTGCCTCCCCATCCATCACCACCATTTTTGGATATACACCCGAATCAGCCATCGGTAAAACGACAATTGACTTTGCACATCCTGAGGATCAGCAACTGGCGATAGATGCTTTTGCGGATGTGATGAACGGAAACCGCCGGCGCACATTTATTTCCGTCAGGATCCGTCACCAGCTCGGTCACTGGGTCTGGTGTATTGTAAGAGGGCATAATCTATTTTCCAATCCCTATATCAAGGGGATGGTGGTCTACCTCTATGATGATACCCTCCGTAAAAAAACCGAACAGGCCCTTATTAATAGTGAAAGAAGATTCCGTACACAGGCTACTTTGCTGGATAATGTAACGGATGTAATCGTGACCGTGAATATGAACAGGGAAGTGACTTCCTGGAATGGTGTGGCTGAAAAATTAACCGGTATCAATTCCAGTGAATCTGTTGGAAAACTGTATCGTAGCGTTATCACAACTAATTATCATCCTTTTACTAATGAACAGGTTTTTTCCATTATTAAAGATGAAGGAATCTGGCGGGGTGAAATTTCTTTCCCCGGATTTGACGGAAAAACAAGGTACCTGCTGCATACTATTTCCCTTCTTAAAAATGAACAAGGGGACCCAATTGGAATGATGGGGGTTGGGAAGGATATCACGGAAAGAAAACAGATTGAAGAACAATTACTGCAGAGCGAACAGTTTTTCCGCAGCCTGGCTGCCAATTCACTGGACGGGATTGTGCTAACCGATATAACAGGCAAAGTCACCTATTGCGGGCCCTCTGTATTCCACCTCTCGGGTTATGAAACTTCCATCCTGCTGGGAAAAAATATCCTGGATTTTGTTCATCCGGATGATCGCCCCAATGCGATCATTGCATTTGAGAAAGAAGCAAAGAGGGAATCGACGATCAATTTCCTCGTAGCCCGGCTCTACCATGCGGAAAGGGGATGGGTTTGGTGCACGATCCGTGGTCATAACCTATTGCATGATCCGATCCTGAAAAGTATGGTGATTTATTTCACCGACGATACCAAAAGAAAAATGATTGAGGACCGCTTAAAGGAAAGCGAAAGGAGGTTCCGAAGCCTGATCCATGACCTGAAACTGGGGGTGATCCTTCAAAATGAACAATCAGAAATGCTGGTCTGTAACCAGGCTGCCCTGGATTTACTGGGATTGACAGAAGATCAGTTGCTCGGTAAAACTTCTTTTGATCCTGCATGGAATGTGATCCACGAAGATGGCAACCCCTTCCCGGGCGATACCCACCCGGTACCGATGTCCATCAAAACCAGAAAGCCGGTGAGGGATGTGGTGATGGGGTGTACCGGCCCCGGACCGAGGACCGGGTATGGTTACTGGTGAACGCTGAGCCGGTATTTGATGGTGATCAGCAACTGATCAATGTGGTTTGTTCCTTTACCGATATCTCGGAACAAAAAAGAATGGCCCAGCAACTGACCGAACAGGAAATACAAAAGCAAAAACTCATCACGCAGGCAACTATTGACGGACAGGAAAAGGAAAGACAGGAAATTGGTAAAGAACTTCATGATAATATCAATCAGCACCTCACCACCACCCGCTTATACCTGGAAGTAGCCCGTGATAAAGCCATTGGGGAAGCAAGGGAAATGGTTGACCTGGCCGAGAAGAACCTGGCCGAAATTGTACAGGAGATCCGCCAGATGTCGCAATCGCTGGTGCCGCCTACCCTGGGTGATATCGGTCTGGTAGAATCGGTGCAGGATCTATGCTATGCACTGAAAAGAACCCACTCTTTCCAGATTGATTTCCAGCACCCGCATTTCGACGAATCGGGTATTCCGGAAAGCATGAAGCTCATGATTTTCAGAATTATTCAGGAACAGGTGAATAATATCATCCGCCATGCAAGGGCACAGAAAATAGCCATCTCCCTGCTTGCCGATGCAGAGCAGATCCAGGTGAGCATCCATGACAATGGACAGGGCTTTGACCCTCAGCAACATAAAAAAGGGATGGGGCTGAATAATATTGTTAACCGGGCCGCCCTTTTTGATGGTCGGGCCCAGATTATTTCCGCTCCGGGCCAGGGCTGTACCGTTACCGTAACTGTGCCGGCTCCGGAAGAAGAAGGGTGATGATTTAATGCAGCCGAAAGCTTTTAAGACCTACCTTTGCGGCCTGCATGAGCGACCCGATTAAACATGAATGCGGCCTTGCATTCATCCGCTTAAGAAAACCTTTCTCTTATTACCAGCAACAGTATGGAACCGTGTTGTGGGGGCTTAACAAGCTGTACCTGCTAATGGAAAAACAACATAACCGCGGACAGGACGGCGCCGGACTGGCCACGGTAAAGCTGAATGTAGAGCCGGGTTATCCTTTTATGAACCGGATGCGCAGCAATGCGCCACAGGCCATTGCCGATATTTTTCATAGAGTGGGCAAGGAAATAGAAGAACTATCCCAATACCATCCGGATATCCTGAATCATCCGGGCCTGATGAAAGGGCATGTGAACTTTCTGGGTGAACTGATGCTGGGTCACCTGCGCTATGGTACTCAGGGTAAGAACAAACTGGAATATTGTCACCCCTTTATCAACCGAGATACCATCCCCACCCGCAACCTGGCCCTGGCCGGTAATTTCAATATTGTGAATTCAGATGAGCTGTTTTCCATGGTGGGGAAAGAACCAAACGAGAATGTCAGATTCAGCGACCTGGCAGCCATGATCGAGCTGATGCATACTTTTCTTTGTAAGGAAGATGAGGCTTCACCACAAGGGATGGATATCAAAAAAGTGCTGAAGAAAACCCTGCCTTATCTCGATGGTGGTTTTCATGTGGGTGGATTAACCGGTAACGGAATTGGTTTTGTATTCCGTGATGCCCATGGTATACGCCCATCCTATTATTATATCAATGATGAAGTAGTTGTGGCCGCTTCTGAAAGAGCCGCCATCCGCACCACTTTTAATGTGGGGGAAAACGAAGTACAGGAACTGATGCCCGGACAGGCATTAATCGTGAATGAAAGAGGGGAGATAGAAATCGCCCAGATCCTGGAACCCAAAGAGCGCAAGGCCTGCAGCTTTGAACGCATCTATTTTTCAAGGGGCAGTGATGAAAAAATTTACCGGGAACGGATTGCATTGGGCTATAACCTGAGCGAACAGGTACTGAATGCCATCCAGCACGACCTGAAGAATACTATTTTCTCCTTTATACCAAATACAGCCGAGACTGCTTTTTATGGCATGCTCAAGGGAATGGAAGATTACCTGAACCGGGTAAAGATTGAACGTATCCTCAGCTGGGGTAAGGATTATGATGAAGAGAAGCTGAGCGAAATGATCCAGCGGCGGATCCGGATTGAAAAGATTGCGATCAAGGATGTAAAAATGCGCACTTTTATTACCGAAGATGCCAGCCGGAATGAAATGGTGCAGCACGTATATGATATTACCTACGGAACCGTAAGAGCCGGTGAAGATACCCTGGTGGTGATTGATGATTCCATTGTGAGGGGTACTACTTTGAAAGAAAGTATTATCCGGATGCTGGCCAGACTGAAACCCAAAAGAATTGTCATCGTCTCTTCTTCCCCGCAAATCCGTTATCCTGATTGTTATGGAATAGACATGAGCAAGATGGGTGATTTTATTGCCTTTAATGCTGCGGTGAGCCTGGCTAAAGAAAGGGGCAAAGAAGATTGCCTTAAAGACCTCCATGAAAGATGCAAGGAACTACAACGCAATCACCTGCTGGATTCTGAAAATGTGGTGAAGCAATTGTACAAACTCTTTACTACCGAAGAGATTTCCGCCAAGATTGCCCAGCTGATTACACCACCCGGTTTGCAAACACCGGTGGATGTGATTTTCCAGAGCATTGAAGACCTGCATCGTTCCTGCCCCAGTAATCTGGGCGACTGGTATTTTACCGGTAACTATCCAACCCGCGGCGGAAATAAAGTGGTGAACAAAGCTTTCATGAATTACATGGAAGGAAAGAATGTGCGGGGTTACTAATCACTTCAAATTGATTGCAATGAAAAAGCTGATACTGGTCAGACATGCCAAAAGCGATTGGGGAAATCCCGGTCTGGATGATATTGACCGCCCATTGAATGAAAGAGGAAAGAAAGATGCCCCGGCCATGGCCAAACGGTTACTGGATAAAGAAGTAAAAATTGAACTGATCGTTTCCAGTCCTGCGAAAAGAGCCGCCAAAACCGCCCGTTTTTTTGCAGAAGTATATGGCATCAAAAAGCAGGACATCATCTACCTGCCCGAACTCTACCTGGCATCTCCGGCGGTATTTATGAAAGTAATCAGCAGTCTGGACACAAAGGCTGATTCCATTGCCCTTTTCTCTCATAATGAAGGTATCACTGATTTTGCCAACCAGTTAACCAATACCCGTATTGATAATATTCCTACCTGCGGAGTATTTGCTGTAAAAGCAAATTGTCAAGAATGGTCCGGCTTTGAAAGAGCCGAAAAAGATTTCTGGTTTTTTGATTATCCCAAATCAGGTTTGACAACCTGATTCAATAATTCCTTTACGACATTACTTAATAAGTCCGGCTGCACAGTCGGCCATTCTCGAAATGGAAATGAAGAAGCGGCTTCCAGTGCGGCATTCAATTCAAAAGCATCCTGCCGAAAACTGATGGCTCTGTTTTTTTGCTGCAGGTAATCACCCAGGTATTCCTGCTCTGTTTGTCCGGGCGTGGGAATCAAAATACATTTCTTTCCCATCATGGCCATATCCATCACGGTGCTGTAACCACTACGACTGATAATATATTCCGCCTTTTGTATTGCTGCCGATAGCTCTTCTGAAGAGAGATGATTAAAGAACCGGATCATACCTGTTGAAGGAATCACGGATAGATGTCCCGGTAATCCCCTTAATACCGTGGCAGTTCCGGAATAATGACTGACTTGTTGAATAATGATGTCTTCCAGCAGACTTCGTTGTGGTTCGGGTCCGGATAATAGGATCAGCAAATGTCCTTTGATGGGTTGATCTTCTTTTCTTTCAAAACGGGATAATGGGCCAATATACTTTAATGGAAGAGCGGGCAGTTGTTCAGGATGAGCAAGTTGGCCGGCCAGATTATTTTCATCAGCGCTATCAGGTATCCAGCATTGATTAAAGCGATTGATATAACGATAGTTTTTTTGCTGGAGCAGTTTTTCAATCCAGGTGGCCGGTCCTTTAATTTGTAACTGGTGAGTAATAAAAACAGAATGGGTATCCGGGTGATGAAGGCCATAACGGTTATCACTGATCACGGCATCAAAACGATAGGTTTCCATTTGTTGCCGGAGCCAGGACTGTTCTTTCCGTATTGAACTCAAGATAGCCGGTACCTGCCGGAGCATTTTCCAGGTAAGGCTGCCTCTTTTTTTCGGATAGCGGATCCGGTAACCGGGTAAGGGGAGGAAGGGGAGGTCGGGAAATTCTGTTTTCAGTAAAACTTCCTGGGCGCCTTCTCCGGCGAGGCAGGGTGCTGCACCTTGTTTGATCAACTCCCGGATCAGAGGGATACAGCGGGTGGCATGACCCAGTCCCCAGTCGAGGGGAGCCACCAAAACAAGGGGTTTTCCTGCATTTTTTACCGGGAAAAGCTGATTCATGTTAATTTTTGAGCCCTTTTGGCTCAACAGGATACTATTTTGTTTGTAAAATAGTTTTAATTTAGAACTTCCGCTAAACGGAGTCAAAAGGTATATGAAACCAGTCAACAAAATTACCCTCCTGCTGTTAGTTGTAATGGCAGTCTTTTTTACCGCCTGCAATAAGAATTATTATTCCGGAGGCGGTGGTAAAAGTAAATATTGCGGCTGCCCCGGCTCCAAGGGTAATGGAGGATGGTAGCTAATGAGGTAATGCATGATCAGTTCCAACCGCGACATACTCGTTTTACAAAAAGAGCAGCAGTTACGGCAGAAGAGCTGAATCGCTTACATACCATACTGCAAGAAATCGAAACCGTTGAAAATTTCTGTACCGTTCATGAACTGGTAGACCGCAACCGGATTACCAGGCGCCCCAAAAAAATCCTCAAAGAATCCCGGTTTTATTTTTTAAGGCCCTTTCGGTTTTTGATAAATAAGAATTAATGATTTGGAAGCCCTGCGGGCTTTTGATTTTACCGGACAATTTAACCGCTAAGTCGCAAAGACGCAAGGAAACGCGAAGATGCGCATTCATCCATTTAACCCTCGTCATCCGTCAACAGGGTGCTGTGAACGCTCGAAAAAGAAGCACTCCTGGCGTCATTGCGCCTTTGCGGTTAAGTTAATTTTTTGCGCAGCAAAAATCATCGATCCACCCCCTTTCTCCCGACAATCGTTTGCTGAAACAGAGTTACATTAAACAATTCTCCCGAACTTAGCTGTTCACACCAATGCCTGTTATATGAATCCACGTATCATCGCTGTTTGTGTTTTATTCCGTCTCTATCTCAGTAGCTCAGCTCAAAAAAATTACCTGCTGGAATCAAAGCCGGAAAAGGACCAACGCATGGAATGGTGGCGGGAAGCCCGTTTCGGTATGTTTATACACTGGGGTTTATATGCCATTCCAGCCGGTGAATGGAAGGATAAAACCACTCATGCAGAATGGATCAGAACAACGGCACAGATTCCCCTGAAAGAATATGACCAGTTTGTACCACAATTCAACCCGGATCAGTTTAATGCCAAAGCCTGGGTGCAAATGGCAAAGGATGCCGGGATGAAATACATCACCATCACCAGCAAACACCACGATGGATTTTGTTTATGGGATTCAAAAGAAACAGATTTTGATGTGATGAGTACGCCCTTTAAAAGGGATATTCTGAAAGAACTGGCAACTGCCTGCCGTGAAATTGGCGGAATCCGGCTTTGTTTTTATCATTCCATCATGGACTGGCACCATCCCGATTATAATGAAAGAAGAAACTGGGAGAAAGACAGACCTGTTGCGGGTACAGACCGAAAGAGATATATCGCTTATATGAAGAGGCAGTTGAAAGAACTGGTGACAAATTATGGTGATATCGGTGTATTCTGGTTCGATGGGGAATGGGAAGGATTCTGGAAACATGAAGATGGCGTGGACCTGTATAATTATCTGCGCGGATTAAAACCCGATGTGATCATCAATAACCGGGTGGACAAAGGACGCGGCGGAATGGCCGGTATGACAACTGCGGGCGGATATGCCGGTGATTTTGGTACGCCGGAACAGGAAATACCGGAGACCGGCTTACCCGGGGTGGACTGGGAGAGTTGCATGACCATGAATAATAACTGGGGTTACAACAAAGCAGATCAGCAATTCAAATCCACTAAAGACCTCATACAAAAACTGGTGGATATCGCTTCAAAGGGTGGGAATTTCTTATTGAATATTGGTCCCAAGGCAGATGGCAGTTTTCCGCAGGAAAGTATTGACCGGCTCAAAGCCATTGGCGACTGGATGAAGGTGAATGGGGAATCCATCTATGGTACCAATGCCAGTCCTTTTGAACATACCAGCTGGGGAAGGGTGACCCAAAAAACCGCAGGGAATAAAACCTATTTGTACCTGCATGTATTTGACTGGCCCAAAGATGGGGTATTACATCTGGAAGGCATCGGCAATAAGCCACAGTATGTGTACCAGCTTTGGAACAAAGAAAAATTACCCTTTATAGCCAACAGTAATTCACTGATGGTTCAGTTAACCGGGCCTTCACCGGATGAAAATGATGCGGTGATGGTACTGGAATACTGGGAAAAGCCGTTGGTGTATAAAGCACCGGTGATCAGTACCTATTCCGCCGATTTTATACTGGCTACTGATGCGGTGATATCTCTCCCCGCAGGTGAGAACAGAACGGAGATCCGTTACACAACAGATGGCAGCGATCCGGTTGCCAACTCTCCTTTATATACAAGCAAACTGAACATCACGCAATCTTCAACTGTCAAAGCGGCCAGTTTTTACAAAGGGCAATTGGTAAGTGGAGTGGTGTCAAAGTCATTCAAAAAGTAAAACCAGTTGATGCGCTTACACCGGCATCAGCTACTCCGGGTTTAAAGGCCCAATATTATACTGGTGATTGGGACAGTATTCCTGTATTTAATTCATTGACAGCGGTTGAAACTGGGATACTGAAAACAGTAAGTACGGGTGTGTATGCGGACAAGGAACTCTATGGTGTAGTGCTGGAAGGGTACATTAAAATACCGGTAACAGATCTCTATCATTTTTATTTATCCTCCGATGATGGCAGTATGCTGTATGTGGATGGAGAAAAGCTGGTGGATAACAACGGACTACATGGCCTGGAAGAAGTAAAGGGAACAAAAGCCCTTGCGGCAGGATACCACCGGATCAGGATCGAGTACTTTGAAAAATCAGGAGGTGATGAATTGCATCTTCAGATGGAATCAAAGGCCGCAAATAAAAAGATGTGCCGGCAGCCATACTGTTTCACTGATCAGGACAATTGCTGCAGGGCTTCTCTCAGTTTGCCGGTCATTTCTTCAATTTCTTCTTTTTTGCAGGTGCCCACGCTAAGCCGGTACCAGGCTGAGGTTTTTTCTGCACCGAAGGCATAAAAAGGGACTACAGCCAGTCCGGCTGTATTTAAAATATAGGCAGTCACATCTGCCTGTGTTTCCAGTTTCTTTCCCTGCCGATCTGCTTTACCCACTCCGTCAATTTTAATGGTGAGATAAATAGCAGCTTCCGGAGCGATGGCATCTACTGCCAGTCCTTCATTTTTTAATTGCATTAATCCATCGTAGATCCGGCGCAATCTTTCTTCTATTTCCGATTTGAAATGGGCCAGGTATTGCTGGATCGCATTCCTGTTTTGTAAATAGTAGGCCACGGCTTTTTGTTCTGCCATTGGGGCCCAGGCACCGATATGGGTGAGGATGGCCTTCATTTTACTGATGATGGTGGCGGGTCCCATACTCCAGCCTACTCTCACACCGGTAGCGGCAAACACTTTACTGATCGCATCAATATAAACAGTGTAATCACGCATGGCGGGTCGAAGGGTCACCGGATCCTGGTGTTGAATATCTCCGTATGTGAGATGCCAGTACATCTGGTCATACATCACATAAAGTTTCTTTTCTGTATCGGTCCGGCGCTGATTTTCTTCCAGTACCAGATCACAGATGGCTTCCAGTCCGGCCTTGCTAAAAGTGGTACCGGTTGGATTTTGCGGGGAGCAGAGGGAGATCAGGGTAGCTTCTTTGATATGGGGCCGCAGGTCATCGGCAGTGGGCATGAAGTTGTTTCCGGCACCGGCCTGGATCACGATATGTTCGCCGCCAACAAAATGGGTATAGTGGTTATTGTTCCAACTGGGAACGGCATAGATTACTTTATCACCTTTATCGCAAATGGCGCGGTAGAGGGCATAGATCAGGGGACGGCCACCGGAAGCTACGAGGATTTCCTGGTTATTATAATCAAGGCCTTCACTGTCTTTGATAAAGGAGCGAATAGCTTCCCGCAGGTCCAGGTTGCCTTCTGCTGCGGGGTAATTGGTAAAATGTTTGCGGTAGGCTTCCACAATGGCATCTTCCAGTTCTTTGGGAATGGGGAAGATGGCGGGGTCGAAATCGCCCACGGTAAAATTGTAGATCCGTTCTCCCTGGCGGATTTTTTCCCTGATCTCACCACCCAGTTTAACGATCTCTGATCCGATCAATGTTTCCGACAAATAAGAGAGCTTCATACCCATCCGCTTTGGGGCAAACGTACTGAAAATTTTCCAGCCGGAGGGGAGGTAGAAAGCCTGATGTACTTCTACCGGCGATGTCTGTCCTTGCTAATCTTTTTACGGTTTGTTGGACGTTTGTGGCGGACTCGTCGGCTTTATAAGCGCTTAGCTGAAAAAATCCCGCGGAGTCCCTGCAGTTAAGTTTGTTTAAGAGTAGGAAGTGGGTTAAGCAGGAGTCTCGCCGGGGAATAAAAAAAAGGCCCTGCTACAGGGCCTTTTTCGGAATTACACAGGAGTAAATTAATTTTTTATGATTTTGCCGGTCAGGACATTATTTTTTCCATCGCTATACCGCAGCAAATAGATTCCTTTCGGAAGCGTGCCGATCTGGATCTGTGTCTGGTAGGTATTGGCAACCGGCATCACTTCTTTGACAATGCTGCCATCTGCAGCAATCAGGGTGATTCTGGCCGCGGCCGGTGAAGGGTTATGTTGTACGTTCACTTGATCGCTGGCTGGTACCGGATATATTTCCAGTTTGGTCAGGGCCTGGTTGCTGACATACATTTTGATGATATTCGTATACTTGCTGGCACCGCCAATATCCACATTCCTGACCCGGTAATACATCGTTTGCACGGGTATTTCTGCCAGACTGAAACTGTAAATAGAAGCACCTGTTGCCCTTACCGTTCCTGCATTTTTAAAGGCAATGCCATTGATACTGGTCTCAACAATATAACTCTCCACATTTATTTCTTCGCCTACATTCCAAAGCAGTTTAGTAGTTCCGTCGGTATTCTTACGGGCCACAAAGCCTTCAAAGGTTACCGGTAAAGGAGAAGTAAATGCTGATTGTGACATATCATCAAAAATTACATTACCCGGGTGGTTGGAGCGGAAAGTGAATTCAAGCCGGATTAGACCTCCTACCACGAGATCTGCATCTGTTAAGAGTAAACATATCGTACCGCTCAGCGCAGGCAATGGGGTGTAAATTGGTCCGTTGGAAGTGGTGGCCAGTACTTCGAGGGGCGGACTTGACATGCCGGTTAAAATTCTGATCCTGTATTCTGTACCAGTTGGTGCATCATAACGGAATCCAACAGTACTGCTTCCTGCAATGCTTTGGAGATAAACCGGAGAAATCAAACTGGCCGATCTTACAGATAAACCGCTTGTTTCAATCTCATTCCCTGCTACGGCATCCCAGTTAAATGTCACATCATCCGGGCTGGAGTAGATACTGGGGGAACTAAACCCCTCATTGGTGGTATTGAAATTGTGGATGACAATACAATTGCTGGCATTGGTCACAACGGTAGGTGACTGTGCACCGCCTGTTAAGACTGCCAGTGATAAAACGGAAGAAAGTAAAAACTTTTGCATACCATAAGTTTAAGTAGTTGTAGTGGAAGAAATCACTAACCGGCATATCAATCACTTGATCAGCCGCGCTAATTGAAGGAGGCGGAGTGCCGAACCGGGAGAGTCATTTCCTGTTTGCTAGTACCTAAAGGTGGGTTATATGCACACGGGTATTGCTACATGTTGATGAAAAGAATTTATACTATTCACACTTAGCTGGATGGCGTAAAGGAATCAAAGGAGATTCTTCGGGAAAAAGGGTAAGGATGTTGTTTCGTTGGCAAAGATGGCAGCGGGGAGTCAGCATTTCGTTGCCCGACAATGTCTCGCCTTGTTAATCCTTTAAGGTTTGTGGAACGTTTGTGGCGGTTTCGTCGGCTTTACGAATGCTCTATCACCACTTTGCTATTATCATACAAATCATATTTCACCTGTATCTCCTGCCCCGGCTGAAATTTCGGCGCAGAGGTTTCTGCAATCACTCCTTTTGTTTTAGCAGAGAATGAGGGACTGTTATCCGGTAAAACTTCCAGTTCCAGTTCCACCCATGGATTGTTACCATTCACATAAGCACCTAACCAGGTATATTTTTTTACAATGGCACGGGCGGAGCGGCCACTGGCCAGGATAGCATTGTTTTCTTCCTGCATTTTTTCCAGTGATGCTTTCAATGCATCCGTATTTCCTGCATTGAATGAATTGCTGATGCCCTGTGCGCTGTTGGCGGTATTACCGGTAAAATCAAGCACAACATTCAGTTCATTCTTCGGATCAATCTTTACCGGTAATTCCATACCCGGCTGGTAAGCCCAGGGATTGATACGGGACACCATCACCCTGCACGGTGTCTGGTAAGTTTGTCCCAGGCTGTTTTTTACTTCAAGAATCAGTTTTACCTGTGGATTATTATTGATGGTTACCCCGGTGTCTCTTACTTCCAGTATTTTGGCCTTTCCTGGCAAACCGGTTTTTTGTAAACGGTTCGCATTCATCATGGGCTTGAAAAAGATACGGTAAAAAAGATAGAACATCCCGCCAAATAAAGCCAGCATCCCTAAGCTGATATAGATACCCGTAGTCCCTGCTGTCATCATCACTACGCCCACACCCACCAATAGGCCTACTGCGCCTGCCACCAGGCCGATCCATGCACCTGCATTCATCTTCATCATAAAAAAACTGTTTTGATATGATCAGTCTACAAGGTACAGAATCTTTGTAATCCACTTACTGCTGTCCTTTTCATTATAAGGGCCGCTGATATATTGTTCAATCACCGGGGTTTTCTGTTGTAATTTTTTATTGGCCAGGTACTGATCCAGACTATTATGTGCATCGGCAATGCGGTCATAAGGACCAGCATAAGTTACATAGATGGCTTTGGACGCAGGAATATCTTCGGTCCGGAAAATAGTGGCTTGTATTGTACTGCCGCCAGGAACGGTAAGGGCTGCACCCATATCTGTTTGCTGATTTTTTTCATCCCAAACAAAATAAAGTCCGGCAGGTGCACCGGCTGCTATTTGCTGCCGGGCTGTCTCTTTGTATAAAATATCAAGATGTGATTTAAAGAAAACGGAAATATCAGCCCATTTAACCTGCTGGCGAACCATGGCAAAACGGGTGGCCGGAAAATCCATCGGCTGCACCTCATAAGTTTTGCCGGTTGTATTGCCTGTTCTTTTTTCAACTCTTTCTTTTAAAGCCTGCAGGCTTTTTTCAAAGTCAGCTCCTTTTTCTTTATTGAGATCCGCAAATAAGTTGAAGATATTCCAGGGCCGGGGGGTGGCCAATGAAAAGTTCCAGGTAACCCTGCTTATTCCGTTTTGTTCCACAACTGTAAACCGGGAGATGGCTGAAACTTTTTTAGGGTCGGTTAATTCCAGTGATTGTGTAACCGAACTACCGGGTTCAATGGCCGTGATTTCCAGTTTGCCTTCACCCGATAATAAGGGATGACCTTTCCAGGAGCTGGATGCGCCCAATGTTCCGTCTGTGCCCTGGTAAGTATATACAGCGGAACTATCACCCAGGCTCCAGACTGACCACTGATTAAATTCACTCAGTTTGGCCACCTGTTCAAAAACTACTGATGCAGGGGCATTGATACTGATGGATTTTTCCAATCGCTGCCGGGTAGGCAGCATAAATGAAAGAACCAGTGTGGAGACGATAACAAATAATAGAAAGACGAAAAAAGGCCTCGCTGTTTTCATGATTGTATCCTGAGTTTAGAACGGCTTTAATGATTTGTCTGCATTTTCTCCGGCTTCAGCACCGCACGGATATACTGATTGAAATTGATGTATTTCCGGGCGACATCCTGTATCATTTTTGGATTCAGGTTCTCAATATTTTTCTGCTTCTTCAGAATATCGGCAGGATTATTATTGTTGAACAGAGCTTCATACAAACTATTCATCCAGAAATTATTCTGCTTCAGATCCACTTCCAGTCTTCTTTTCTGCTGTTCCCTTACTTTTTCAAGGTCTTCGGAACTAACGCCCTGTTCCATGATTTTTTTCAGTTCGTCGAGAGCCGCCCGGGTGAGGGAATCCACATTTTCCGGTGCACAGGGGAAGGAAATCGTAAAGGAAGCATTGGAATAAGGCAATTTGGCCATGCTGCCATACGCCCCCACACCATAAACGCCTCCTTTTTCTTCCCTTAGTTTTTCCACCAGCTTAATACTCATTAATTCTCCCAGACTAACCAATGCATACTGTTCGGCGGGATTGAAAACAGCAGGTGTAGTGAATACAATATTCACCTGACTTTGTGGTTCGGTGCCTTTGGTGAATACCGTATCAACCTGGCGGTATGGCGGACGGATGCCCAGGTCTTTGAAATTTTCTTTCTTGGGAAGAGTGGGAAGGCTGCCGATATATTTTTCCAATAAGGGTTTTAATGCGGCTTCATTCACTGCACCAACAAAAAGAAAAGTAAAATCTGAAGCATTGGCAAAACGTTCTTTGTAAATCTGCTGGCTGCGGTCCAGATTGATCTGGTCAAAATTTTCAGCCTTGGGAAGGCCGCCACCGCGGGGATGATTCTGCGTCATCAGTTTCTGGAATTCCACATTGAAAAAAATCTGCGGATCAGCACCCAGATTGGCATATAATTGTTTTTGTCTGGTTTTATAAGATTCAAAAGCATCCTTATCCTTACGTGGCGCCGTAAAATAAAGATGTACCAGTTGTAATAAAGTTTCAGTTTCTTTTGGAATGGTATTTCCCGCCATGCTTTCACTTAGCTGACCAATGCTTACCCCCAGACTGGTACTTTTTCCTTTGAGCATATTGGAAAGATCCATAGCTGAAAAACCGGCGACCCCGCTCTGATTTACAATCGCCCCGGCATAACTGGCAGAATAATAATCAGCGTCCTTAACGAGGGAGTGACCACCCTTGCTGAATGCACGGAAAATCACTTCATCGTTTTTGAAATTGGTAGGTTTGATGATGACCGTGGCGCCGTTGGAGAGTTTGAATGTTGTGGTACCGAGTTCTTCATCCGATTTACTGCTGCTGATCTTTCCAGGTTTGAGTTTGGAAGGATCCATCAGTGAACTGGCCAATGCCTTTTGGGTGTAAGGTTCAATCTTTGCTGTTTCCACCGATCCAATGATATTGTTTACTTCCTCTGCAGACGGAATCAGAACGGATTCCTTATCAGGAGCATTCATGGTCACCACCATATTATCGCGGGTGATCCAGCCGGCTGCCAAACCATTGATCTCTTCCAGTTTCAGGGAATTGAAATACTGTTTTACAAAATCATATTCCCATTCAATACCGGGAATGGGTTCGTTGACCAGGAAATTATTGACGTATTCATCTACATAGGCATAGGACTCCTGCTTTTCTCTTTCATTGAATACCCGGTCGTAAAAACTCTGGGTTTGTTTTTTCTGCAAATCAAATTCTGCCGGTGAAAATCCATACAACAAGGCGCGTCTGTTCTCCTGCAGGATTGTATAAAGGGAACGGGCCATTCCGGTATCACTGCTGTTGGCAACTACCTGATAAGCGTCTTTTGTCCGGGCATAACTGCTACCGTAAAAAGATCCGGCTCCTACAAAGGGCGGATTGGGTTTTACAGTCAGTTCGCGCAACCGGTTATTCAGCATCCCGGTAAATAAACGGGTATTGATATAGCGGCAATAATCCCCGATGGTTGCCTGTGGCATGGGGTTCTTTTTATACATCACCTGTACGGAGGGGAAGGCAGTTTCTTTGTCTTTCGCAACTACGGTGAGGGTTTCATCATGACTGGGAACGGGAAAACTTTCCCGCTGACGGGCATAGGCTGGTGCGGGTATTTTGCCAAAGGCTTCGCGGATCTTTTGTTCAATATCGTTCACATCAATATCGCCCACCACTACTATTGCCTGCAGATCGGGACGGTACCAGTCTTTATAAAATCTTCTCAGGGCATCATGTGTAAAATTTTCCAGGGAGGCGCGGGTGCCAATAGGCAGGCGGTCGGCATACTTGGAGCCACGGTATTGCACCGGCAGGGTTTGCTTCATCATTCTTTCATCAGCACCGCGGGATAAACGCCATTCTTCCACCACCACACCTCTTTCTTTTTCAATCTCCAATGAATCAAGAAGGGCATTATGGGCCCAGTCTTCCAGGATCTGTAATCCTTTTTCTACCAATCCGGGTTTGTCGGTGGGTACGGGAAGGATATATACTGTTTCATCAAAACCGGTATAGGCATTCAGGTCGGCGCCAAATTGCACACCGATACTTTGCAGGTAGTTCACCAATTCGTTTTTGGGAAAACGTTTGGTGCCGTTAAAATTCATGTGTTCCATGAAATGGGCCAGACCCAGCTGATCATCATCCTCGAGAACGGAGCCGGCGTTCACCACCAGTCGCATTTCCACTCTTTTTTCAGGACGGGCATTTTGCCGGATATAATAGGTGAGTCCATTGGGCAGTCGCCCGATCCTTACCTTGGGATCAACGGGCATCACCTGGTTCATATTGATCTGCGCCATGGCAGCTACAGCCAGCAGACAGGCGGCCAGCACCAAACCGTACTTTCTTACCATCATCCTTGTTTTTGGGAAGGTAAATTTATCCGAATGTAAGGGGATGGGGAAATAAAAGTGAAGTCTTTAGTCTTTAGTCAATAGTCGGGAGTCGCCGAGGCGCCTGAAGGGGGGGAGAGAAGTCGGGAGTCTTCAGTCAGCAGTCGACAGTCAACAGTCGAGAGTCGAGTGTTGCCCCCGTCCCCTAAAGGGGAGAAGAGAAGACGGAGGCGTGAGACAGTTATAAAGAGTTAAGATAGGCAGGTATTACGCATAAAAATCGTAATATCTGCAGAGCGGAAACCCAATTCCCAATTCCTAATATCTAATACCAAATTCCGGTTCCCCACCCGCCTTCGCTAAGGCTTCGGCGGGCAAGCTCGCCACTAGCCTCTCCCTCACTGCCCCTTCTTCTCATTATACTGCTTTTCCGCCTCCTGTGCCTTTTGGAAATCAAGCACTACGCCATTGATACAATAACGGAGACCGGTGGGAGGAGGGCCATCATCGAATACATGTCCGAGATGTGCTTTACAGCGGCCGCACTGGGTTTCTGTGCGCACCATGCCATGGGTTTTATCGGGGGTATAAATAATGCTGGTCTTGCTGATGGGTTCATAAAAACTGGGCCAGCCACAACCACTGTCAAACTTTGCATTGCTTTTAAATAAGGGGTTGCCACAGGCAGCACAATAGTAAGTGCCCACTTCCTGGAAGTTTTCAAACTTGCTGGTCCAGGGTCTTTCAGTTCCCTTCATCCGGGCGATATAATACACATCGGCAGGTAATACTTTTTTCCATTCTTCTTCGGTCATCGCAACCTGGCTGGTATCGGTAGTGGAATAAGCGGGGTTGTTTTCTTTTTGCATGTTTTGTTTATTTGGGATGCTGTCTGACTGGTTTTGAACCGCTGTGGCCGGCTTGTTTTGCGAATAGCTGCATTGTTGTAACAAGCCGCCAAAGGCAAGGAGCAGGGCAAATCTGGAAAAATGCTTCATGGTAATCATATAACAAATTTACGCAGGACTGGTTTGGTCGGATTGTCGGCAAACAGACAGTCGTTCTTCTTTAACATTTCCCCTGATCAATCTTTTAGGGAACTGACAAAGATGCCTCCATAATATAGGATTCGTACATTATATTTGTCCATACACCAAGACAGATAAGGCTTATGTTTAATCTCATTCTTTTTGGCCCTCCGGGAAGCGGTAAGGGAACACAATCTGAACGCTTAGTGGAGAAATATGGGGGGGTACATCTGTCCACCGGTAATTTACTCAGGGCAGAGATTGCCCAAAAAACGCCCTTAGGCCTTGAGGCTAAAAGCTTTATAGATAAGGGTCAGCTGGTGCCCGACGAAGTGGTGATTGGTATGGTGGATTCTTATTTTGATCTGCATAAGGATGCACGGGGTTTTTTATTTGATGGATTCCCGCGTACCGTGGCCCAGGCCAAGGCTCTTGACCGCTTACTGGAATTGAAAAAAACAGCGATTTCCTCGGTACTGGCGCTGGAAGTAAATGAAGAAGAACTGGTCAAAAGGCTGTTGAACCGGGGTAAAACCTCCGGACGCAGTGACGATACGGATGAATCAGTGATCCGGAAGCGTTTCAGTGTGTACACGGATGAAACCTCACCGGTGGCCGAGCATTACCGGAAAGCCCGAAAATTCCATCCTATCGAAGGTGTAGGATCTGTAGATGCCATCTTTGACCGGCTATGTGAAGCAATTGAAAAGCAACTGAAGAAAGAATCCGGGCATTAACCTCATCGCATTGCTATATGACTATCGGCAAAGAAAATTTTCTCCGCAGCCGGTTGATTCCTGTTTTACAAAGAATCAACCATGACCGTGTTCCGCAATGGGGAAAGATGTCTTTTCACCAGATGGTAGAACACATGACGGATGTAGTGCGTGTGGCAAACGGGCATCTGAAGATGAATCTGGTGACGCCTGTAGAAAGACTTCCGCTTTACCGGGAATTCCTGATGACTGATAAACCCTTTAAGGAAAATACCAAAAGCCCCGTGCTTCCCGAAGAAACGCTTCCGCTCCGTAGTCAAACTGTTCAGGCAGCAATCGGACAATTGCAGGAGGAGTTGATTCATTTTTTCCAGGCATTTGAAAAGAACCCCGCATTAAAAACAATGCACCCTGCATTCGGTGAACTGGATTTCAATGAAAATGTACAATGTCTGTATAAACATTCCCAGCACCACCTGAAGCAGTTTGGGGTAGATGCAGCCCTGGTCGTTTAAAGCTTTGCTTTCAGCAATGAATCAGCTTTAGAAAGGCTGTTCAGTATCGCTTCCTTCACTTTCCCCACTTTCATTTTTTCATCCAGCAGGTATTTGATCCTGTTCTCGATATTGTCTTTGGCAGAATCCATATCGAATTCTTCCATCCATTTATCCATCGCGAAAATGGCATAGCTCAGATCAGCTGCCACACTATCAAGCTTAGCTTTGTAAGGGGCAAGCTCCTGGCGCGCTTTAGCGGGTAGTTTACTGATGGAGTCCAGGGAGGCTTTGATCTTTTTTTCAGCGGTTTGCAATTTCCCGTATTTGGCCATTCCTGCATCATGACCATCCATCACATCGGCCATCAGGCTGTCTTCCTGGTTTTGCGGCGTATTTTTTCCATGATTGTGATGACCTGCTTCAGGGTCTTTTTTTATCATTATTACAGGAGGCTAAAAATAGGCCGGCTGATGCCAGCAGGAAAAGATTTTTCATGGTCGAAATTTGAGCTGCAAAGATAAGTTTTGGCGATCATCAGCCATTGATCCAAATCAGCGGGAGTCACTTTTCAAAATTCAGGTAATTTAGCCCCCTAATCAGCTTGCTATGTATCAACTCGGAAATTATGTTGCGGGGGACTGGGTGATGGGTGAAGGCGAAGGACAGCTATTGTTTAATGCCGTAACCGCGGAACCACTCGCAAGGGCTACCAGTAAAGGACTGGACTTTAAAGCCATCATCGACTATGGACGCAAAGTGGGTAATCCTGCTCTGCGGAAAATGACATTTCACCAGCGGGGTAATATGCTCAAGGCCCTGGCCCTTCACCTGCGTAATCAGTTACCCGGATTTTATGAGCTCAGTTACAAGACCGGGGCTACAAAGGCAGACAGCTGGGTGGATATTGAGGGCGGGATCGGCAATTTATTTGCCAATGCTTCATTGCGCCGGAAATTTCCTGACGATGTGATTTGTATTGATGGTGAAAGTCATAACCTGGGCCGTAACAATACTTTCATGGGTACACATATCCTGGTACCCAAGGAAGGCGTAGCCATACATATCAATGCCTTTAATTTTCCCGTCTGGGGCATGCTGGAAAAAATTGCCGTGAATTTACTGGCCGGTGTACCGGCGATTGTAAAGCCGGCCACGGTTACTTCTTATTTAACAGAAGCCGTAGTGCGGGAAATCATTGCTTCCGGTATTTTACCCGAAGGCAGTTTGCAATTAGTATGCGGTAGTGCGGGTGACCTGCTCAGTCATGTGGATGCACAGGATGTAGTGACATTTACCGGAAGTGCCTCCACCGGTTTAATGCTGAAGAAAACGCCGGCCATTCTGGAAAACAATGTTCCCTTTAATATGGAAGCAGATTCTTTGAATTGCATTGTATTGGGGCAGGAAGTGAATCCCGGTCAGCCGGAATGGGAGCTTTTCATCAAAGAAATCCGCAAGGAGATGACTTTGAAAGCCGGACAACGCTGCACGGGCATCCGCCGCATTTTTGTTCCTGAAAATAAAATGGAGGATGTGTGGAAAGCTATTGGCAGTTCGCTCGCACAAACCGTTATCGGTAATCCGCTGAATGAAAAAGTGAGAATGGGGAGTCTGGCAGGTGAAACACAAAGACAGGAAGTTAGAGAGCAGGTGCAGAAATTGCTGGCCTCTTCACAAATTGTATATGGTAGTCTGGATAGCGTTGAAGTGGTGGATGCAGATGCCCGTTCAGGTGCCTTTATATCTCCTGTATTGCTGATGAATGAAACACCACATCTTTCCAAAGAGCCACATGAAATAGAAGCATTTGGCCCGGTAAGTACCATCATGCCCTACAAGGATATGGATGATGCGATTGCCCTCGGTAAACTCGGAAAAGGAAGTCTGGTTACTACTATTGTAACGGCTGATCACCGGGAAGCCAGGCAATATGTGATTGGTGCATCTACTCATCATGGCCGGATTTTGTTATTGAACCAGGAATGTGCCAAAGAAAATACCGGTCATGGATCACCACTTCCCCTGCTGGTGCATGGGGGGCCGGGCCGTGCCGGGGGTGGGGAAGAGATGGGAGGTATCCGGGGTGTAAAACACTACCTGCAACGTACCGCCATACAAGGTTCACCGGGCATGATTACTTCCGTAACCGGGGTTTATCAGACCCATGCGCCTGGAAAAGATCCGGGTAAACATCCTTTTCAAAAATATTTTGATGAACTGCAAATTGGTGATCAGCTGATCACTGATAAGAAACTGATCACGGCTGATGATATTGACCGTTTTGCCGACCTGAGCGGGGATCATTTCTATGCCCATATCCGCGATACCGATTTTACAGGTACCATGTTTGAGCAACAGGTGGCACATGGTTATTATATCATGAGTATGGCGGCCGGTTTATTTGTGGATAGCTATCATAAAAATCCGGTGCTCCTGAATTATGGTATTGATGAACTCCGGTTTACCAAACCGGTCTATCCCGGATCGGAGATTCATATCCGCTTTACCTGTAAGGAGAAACTGCCGGTGGACAAAGAATATTACAACCCGGTGATGAGCCCAAACGGGGAGATGAGATTGAAAAGGGAATTGTAAAATGGCTGGTGGAAATGATCGATGAGACCGGAGAAATTACCGGCCTTGCCACGATCCTCACCATGGTGGCCAAAAAGTCTTAATCGCCCGTACTGATCTCGATGGGTTGGATGCGTGTCCAGGAACCGGAGGAGGTACATAGCGAGTATATTTTTTCCTGCGGTACAGTTATTTGCCGGATCATCTGACCGCCTTTGAATACTCTTATCTCAAATTTTCTTTTGGTATAATTGAATTCGCCATCCTTTTTCCGTTGAATCATACAGCTGGTTTCGGCCTGGTTGAGTACCACCGTCAGAAAGTCAGGCGAGTTGAAGCCAGTTACTTTAATAAATTGTTCGGCCCGGTATTTCCATGAATTGGAATATTTCTTTACTAAAGCCGTGTCGATTGATCGAAAGAGAATTTTTAACGGCCCTACTGCATAGGTACAGGAATCCGAATGCAGGGTATCTGTTTCTGCGAGAAAATAGGAAAGGCTGCTGTCGCCTGCGATTGCACCCTGTGTTGCCGGTAAATGAATGATTACTGCAGAAGAACCATCAAAGGGACAGTGCTGTGCCCGGATGGGTGTCTGCCAACCGATGGCAATGAGCAAAAGAAAAACAGATAGGGACCGGTAAGTTTTCAATGCCGTAATTTTCGTAAAGTTAATCAGCAATAGTACTGCTTACCTACCGGAAACAGGGTATTTTCCTGCAATGTTGGATCAGCTTCCTCTGAAATCAACGGAATCAATACCTTCATTGTAAAAATCCGAATATGTCTGTTGCTGCCGCGGCTTATGTCCGTTCCGAACTTCACCAGGGGGTGAAAGCCATTGAATTTTTTCATCCACAGAGCAATTCATTGCCCGGTGCCCTTTTAAGAGAACTGGCATCAGCTATTACACATGCCGGGGAAGATCCTGATGCCAAACTAATCGTTCTTCGCTCAGCAGGGGATGGCGCTTTTTGTGCCGGAGCATCTTTTGATGAACTGACGGCCATCAAAACAGAAGCAGAAGGTCTTCAGTTTTTCAGTGGCTTTGCCCTTGTGATTAATGCGATGCGCAATTGTCCCAAACTGATCATTGGTAGGATACAGGGCAAATGTGTGGGTGGTGGAGTAGGACTGGCAGCATCGGTTGATTATGCCATTGCTACAGAAGCTGCTGATATCAAACTCAGTGAACTGGCTGTTGGAATCGGTCCTTTTGTGGTTGGACCTGCCGTAGAAAGAAAAATCGGCACATCGGCTTTCTCACAACTGGCCATTGACGCCAGCATGTGGCGCAATGCGGAATGGGCCAGAAGAAAAGGTTTGTTTGCGGAAGTTCATCCTGATGCCACTGCATTGGATGAAGCGATCCGCCGCTTATCCGGGACCCTGGCTCATAGCAGTCCGCAGGCCATGGCCGAAATGAAAAAAGTTTTCTGGAAAGGCACCGAACATTGGGAAACGCTTCTTTTTGAAAGAGCAGCGATCAGCGGCCGGCTGGTCCTGAGTGATTTCACCAAAAACGCGATCGCTGCTTTCAAAGCAAAATAGAGCGGTTATTCTCCCATCTGCAATCCGGCTTCGATGGAAGCAATCTTTTTATTAATCAGATAGAAACTGATTTGCTTATCCCATTTATCATCACTCACATGGATGGAATAATTGGTTTTACTGAGTGTCCAGGTCGTATCATTCACCATTACACTTTCAGGTCCCATATTAATGGGGTTTTCTTCATAAGCAGCGAGTACCGCATTGCGGTCATCACCTACTCCAATACCTGTTGCCGTTTTGCAAAGCGGGCTTTTGGTGCTGAGGCCGAATAATTCCATTTCAGTGCTGGGTACTTCAGAATACAATTTCTGGAAATAGAGTTCTACTTCCATTCCGGCATATTGTACGGTGGTAGTGTCCATCCATATTTCGCCCGTATCCTTTGCATGTTTCATGGAAAAGGATGTTTTCAGCATTTTTTCCAGATCGGTTTTTGTCATTCCGATTTTCAGGTCACCGATACCATCTTTGCTGATGGTATTTTCAGCACTCGCTTTTTCTTTTATTCCGGGAGACTTCTCTTTGTCGCCCTGTTTACAGCCCGTGAATGTGATGGCTGCCAGAAGGATCAGCAATACATTTTTCATAAACAATGTTGATTTAAGGTGATGATTGAAGGTATTCATTAGTATTTATTCCTGATCGTCGTAGAAAGTACCGACTTCAATGGAATAGACTTTTTTGTCTTTTAAATTAATATGGAAGACGATCTGCGGTCCTTCCCGCCCCTCCCTTACACTGATCGTATACAGGGTCTTGCTTCGTTCCCAGGTCGTATCATTGGGCATCACGAATTCAGGAGCCATATAGAGCCTGTATTGGTCAAATGCTTCTACAATCTCTTTTTTTGTCGATCCGATACCAATACCGCCGGCTGTTTTAACAAGCGGGCTGCTGCTGGTAATATCGTTCAACCGCATATGAAAGCTATCGGGTTTATCATAAGCGTAGGTCCTTACAAAACTCAGCTTCAGTTCGGCATCTTTATACCGGATAATGGCAGAATCCATCCAGGAGCCGGAGCTACTGTCAGTGGGGTTGGTCAACGGAATTTTTTGCCCGAGGATTTTTTCCAGTTCCTCCTGCGACATCCCTGTCTTTAGAGGACCTATCCCATCCAGGCTTACCAGATAATCTGTATTTTCAGCCTTTGCGGTTGCAGGGGCATCCTGTTTTTGTTTACAGGCAAAAATGAAAATAAGGAAGAGGAGAAAGGAGAACCTTCTCATAGCATAAGTGTTAATGGTGTACCGTAAGTTAAACAATTATCAGGATGCCGGAACAACTGCTGGTTTTTCATGAAAATAACTTCCAAACGATCTGTGATCGGTTAGCAAAGAAGGATGCCGGATTGAAAGCCATTATCCGGCAATACGGTTATCCGCCCATGTGGACCCGCCCCAACCGTTTCCAGACCCTGGTGCTGACCATTCTGGAGCAACAGGTATCCCTGGCTTCAGCCTATGCTGCATTTAAAAAACTAAGAGAGAAGATCGGGTATGTGACTCCTGCCAAACTCCTCCAACTCACCGATGAGGAAATGCGGGCCTGTTATTTCACCCGGCAGAAAATGGGCTATGCCCGCGGACTGGCTACCGCGGTTCAATCCGGATCTATCCGCTTATCGAAACTGGCTTTATTACCGGATGAAGCGGTTCGGGAAAAACTCATTGTTTTAAAAGGTATCGGTCACTGGACCATTGATGTGTACCTGATGCATGCCCTGCAGCGGACCGATTTGTTTCCGCTGGGTGATATTGCGCTGGTCAACAGCCTGAAGGAAGTAAAAGGGCTACCGAAAGATATCAGTAAAGAAAAAATGCTGGCCATCGCCGAACCCTGGCGGCCTTACAGGACGATTGCGAGTATGATTTTATGGCATGCGTATATTCAAAAGAGAGGGATTAAGTTGATGGGTTGAGTAGTTGAGAAGTTAATAAGTTGATATGTTAACAAGTCTAGAACCAGGAGAATCCTTTTCCGTTATGTGGCCCTTATCAACTTTCCAACCTGTTAACTTTTCAACTTGAAACTATATATTCAACCCCCCGCAAACACTCAGCGTCTGCCCCGTGATATAAGAGGAAAGATCAGATGCCAGAAATAATGCGGAATTGGCGATATCTTCTGTAGAAGCAAATTTGCCGAGCGGAATACCTGCTTTGTATTTATCTGCGGCTTCACCGTCTTTCAGATAAGATGTCATATCGGTTTCCACAAAACCAGGTGCAATAGCATTGCAACGGATATTGCGGCTGCCCAGTTCCTTGGCTACTGATTTGGTAAAGCCAATGATTCCTGCCTTGCTGGCTGCATAACTGGCCTGTCCGGCATTACCAATTTCGCCGATGATGGAACTCATATTGATGATCGTACCACTGCGTGCCTTCATCATAGGGCGGATCACCTGTTTGGTCATATAGAAAACACTGTTCAGGTTTACCTGGATCACATCATTCCATTGCTCCGGACTCATCCGCATCAGCAGATTGTCTTTGGAAATACCGGCATTGTTCACCAGAATATCAACATTCCCGAATTCTTTCAATACATCGTTTACAAAGGATTCGCACTGGGCCAGGTCACCCGCATTGCTCTGGTAGGCTTTTGCTTTTACTCCCATGGCCTGCAGTTTAGCCTCGAGTGCCGCCGCTTTTTCGCGACTGCTTTCACTCACATAACTAAAAGCCACATTCGCGCCCTGTTCAGCAAATTTGAGGGCAATCCCTTCTCCGATACCACGGGCGGCACCGGTTACTATGGCAACTTTTCCTTCGAGTAATTTCATATAGCAGATTTTGTATCAGGCAAAAAAAAGGAATTAATGGCAAATGACCCTAAAATCCGGGATCAGTTTTCTTTCCAGACATAATAGATCACTCCGTTCTTATCATCACTGATAAAGAAGGAGCGCTCATTCCATTGCAATACATCACAGGGACGGCCAAAACGTTTGTCTTCGGTTTTGCCCTGTAAAAAACCAGTTACAATTTCCCGATACTGTCCGTTCGGCAGCATTTGCACCACGGCATTGCCTCTTTGCCGCCATACACTGGTACTGCCATGTAAGGCAGTTAGAAAGCTATTATTGAGCAGACTGTCACTGAATCCGGTGAAATAAGCAAAACCCAGCGGAGCCGAATGCGCTTTAATTCCCCATTGACTGATCGGCGGTCTTTTTACCCAGGCTGGTTTCACAGAATCTTTAAATGCAGGGTCGGTGATGATCTGTTTCCGGTAATGAAAATAATAGGGCCAGCCATAAAAGCTGCCCGCTGTAATCTTCATCAATTGTTCCTCCGGTTTATCGGGTCCTCGGTTATCACGTCCCATATTGGTGACCCAGAGTTCATCCTTTACCCATTTGATGCCAACGGCATTGCGTAAGCCGCGGGCGATATATTTCAGGTTCTTACCATCGGGATCCATTTCCACCAGACTGGCCCTGATTTCTTCTTTCTCTATGCAGGCATCACAACTGCTGCCGACGGTTACATACAGCTTATTGTTGTGAATGTCGATGCTCCTGGTGAGGTGCCATCCGCCGTATTTATAACTGAGACCATAATCGGGAAAGCTGGCAATGGTTGTGGGCGCTGATGAAGGTTTCAGGTCTCCATTTGAATAACGGTAATAACTCAGTTTGCCTGTCTCGGCAATATAGAGGTAATGATCTCCATTGTTTGAATAAAAGGCAATCTGGTTGGGGTTGTGCAATCCATCCCGGTACGTAGTTATTTTTTGAAAACTCTTACTGCTGTCTGACCAGTTTTCCAGTATCAAAACCTTTCCCTTTTTATTATCCGAACGGTCAAACATATCGGTGATGAATAATCGTCCATCCGGACTGACACAAAAAAAACGGGGGCGATTTAATCCTTCAGCCGCTACTGCTATCTGGTAACCTTCCGGAACCTGCAATGAAAAGACTGCTTTGTTTTTCAATTGGACCTCGCGCTTCACAAGTTTGAAAGAAGACTGTGACTGGCCAGAAAAGATAAAGAGAAAGAGAAGGATGGGGAGTAGTATTGATTTCATGCCCGATTGCTTAACCCAGGGAAAGAATTTCTTCCAGTAATTTCCGGTCATTGCTCAGCCGGGGTACTTTATGTTGTCCGCCCAGTTTGCCTTTGGTACGCAGCCACTCGTAAAACCGGCCTTCAGTCAGTGCATGTACCACTGGTGCCCCTAGTGCGATATTCTTATATCGCTTGGCCTCATAATCGCTGTTGATGCTTTGTAAGGCCTTGTCAAGGGCTTCGGTAAACTCACCGAGATTTTCCGGGGCTTTATCAAATTCAATCAGCCATTCATGCGCTCCATTGCCGGCATCGGAAAAATAAACCGGAGCAGCGGTATAGTCGTTTACAATCGCGCCGGTTTTTTCACAGGCGATAGCCACCGCTTTATCGGTATTGTCAACAATCACTTCTTCGCCAAAGGCATTGATAAAATGTTTAAGGCGACCGGATACTTTTACCTTGAAAGGTTTGAGAGAAGTAAATTGTATGGTATCGCCCACTAAGTAGCGCCAGAGACCGCCATTGGTGCTGATTACCGGGGCGTAGTTTTTACCCAGTTCCACCTGTTGCAGCCCGATGGTTTGCGGATCTTTTTTTCCATACTCACTCACGGGCATAAATTCATAAAAAATACCGTGATCGGTAAACAGCAGCATGCCGTCATCTCCGGGTTGTTCCTGTGCGGCAAAGAAACCTTCGCTGGCATTGTACATTTCCAGGTAATTGATATCCTTGCCAATGATTTTCTGAAACTGTTCGCGGTAAGGGGTAAAGGAAACGCCGCCATGCATGTATAGTTCAAGAGAGGGCCATACTTCACTAATGGTTTTTTTGCCGGTGATCTCCAGTATTCTTTTGAAGAGCACCAGGGTCCAGGTGGGTACTCCGGAAACTGAAGTCACTTCTTCAGGAATCGTGGCTTCTGCAATTTTTTCGATCTTGCTTTCCCATTCATCCATCAGGGCAATACTCAGGTCAGGTGTGCGGAGCCAATGAGCCCAGAACGGAGAATTCTGAAATAACACCGCACTCAGGTCGCCATAATGGGCTTCATGATTTACCGGGTTGATGCTATGACTGCCACCAATCACCAGACCTTTGCCGGTGAGCAGGGCAGAATCGGGCCGGTACTGATAATACATACAGAGCACATCTTTGGATGCTTTATAGTGGCCATCTTCCAGGCTTTCATTACTGACTGGTATAAACTTGCTCTTTTCGCTGGTAGTGCCGCTACTTTTGGCAAACCAGTAAATGGGGGTGTTCCATAAAATATCCTGTTCCCCCTTCATGATTCTTTCGATAAAGGGTTTCAGGTCATCATATTCATGAACCGGTACGGCAGCTTTAAAATCTTTTACATTAAACAGGTTGGTAAAATCGTATTTCCGGCCAAATTCAGTGTATTGGGCCGAAGTAACCAGTTCCTGCAAAACTTCCCGCTGTGCATCAAAGGGGTTGTTTTTCCAGGCTTTAATTCGCCAGTGCCGCATACGGGCCAGAGATGATATGGCAGGTGAGAGCAGGTTCATGCAACATGAGGCACAAAATAACCGGAATTATTTCAATTCCGTTACTTTTTCCATGATGGCATTGGCAAGTGATATTTTATCATTTGCTTTCAGATGAAAGGTAGCGATAGCATCCGGTATACCCGATTTAAAAATCTTTATATCCGCATTGACAGCATCTTGCTGAATCCGGTAACGGCCAAACACCTGATAAGCGCCCGGGAATTCATCAACAGGGAAAAAAATGAAGCCTGCTTTTTTGTTATGGGATGATTTTTCTGTAAGTAAATTGTCCAGTGTACCGGCTAAATGCAGCTGATCGGCAAAATTTTCTTCTTCCTGGAACTGGCTTTTGATATAAACCGGTCTGGCGGCAGCCAATGGAATATTTTTTTTGGCCTCCTCATCCAGCAGGGCGATATCAAAACTTTGGTTGCCGGCCGGGCTATACACCTGCGGCGTCTGTATTCCGCCCAGACCATCGGCGAGCTGAGGTACCCGTTCCCGGGCATATTGAAACCACTGCACCACATCCAGAAATTTGTTTTCCCGCAGGAGGGCACCCTTGATCCCTTCCAGCAAACTATAGGTCAGCAATCCTTGTCCGTACCTGGAAGCTTCATAGCTAACGGCATCCGCCGCACAACCGGTAATAATATGTGTTCCCGTTCTGTCTTTGAGACGGTCTAACGCTTTCAAAGTACTATATGGGACATCCCGGTGAGCAATCAGGTTTTCGACAACCTTACCCGAAGCACAGGCATCAATGATCAATAATTGTTTGCGTGCCGTAATTTTTTTGAAATACTCGGTAAACTCTTTACTGCTGATGGCAACAGCCTGCAGCATTTCCCTGAATATATAAGCGGAGGGGTTGGCGGTATATGCATCCGCAGTCAGGTAACAGAAATCTCCTCCTGCATTAATCCCATGCCCGCTGAGGTAAAATAAAACGATATCCCGGGGTTCCGCTTTTTTACTGAGTTCCCTGAATGTGCGTACAATATTACTCTTGGTAGGGAGCATAGAAGAATCACTGTTATCACTGACCAGCCGGTAAACAAATGTACTGTCGGCTCCAAATAATGGCCGGGCACCTGTTTGAATGGCAGTAGCCATATCACTGGCATCTTTGGAAGAATACTGAAGATCGATCTGGTCTCCTTTATAATTACTGGTACCAATGCTGATGACAAACAGGCGGGGACCGGCCTGGGCGATTGATTTGGCAGATGAGGTTGCTATGCCTCCCCTGGATACCAGGCTACTGTCAGTATTGCTGCAGAAAACCTGAATCGTGTTTTTTTCACCGCTGAGGTAGGATTGATAAGGGGAGAGATCAATGGAAAGAGCCATTTTGGCTGCTGCTGCATTGACCGGGTTTTTTCTTGCATCAGCAATCACTTCTTTTCCGTTGATAACAACCCGTACGGCACCGATCCCGCCCCCTTTATTAATCAGTGTAACCTTATAAGGTTTGGCCGGAGACCAGCTGCTGTCAGCGATGATTTCAGGAGCCAGGGAAATATTTTTGATACTCTCAACATCAGGCAGATCAGTTGAATCTCCGCTCAGCAGTTTTTCCCAAAGACCGGGGATAAAGTATTTGGCCTTGAGCTGGTTCAGATCAATCGTTTTCCATGGTTTTACTTTATCGGTGGCGTCATTGATCAGAAAATAAAGATTTTCAATGGCTTTATCCGTTCCATCAAAAAGACCACTGGAAGTTTTAACGACAAAATCTGTTTTTGAAAAAGAAGTGACGGTTGCGATCAGGCCAAAGTCGTTTTCACGATAAATATTATCATTACCAAAAGCAGCATCTTCCAGAATCAGGAAACCGCCGGGCTGGTAGATACTGGGGTTGATAAAGCCTTTGATATTTGCAAGAACGATTCCTTTTGCCGGATCAATGATGTAACTGTTGTTGCTGTTCTCATTGGAAATAAGCATACACTTATTCGGCAGCGGGAATAGCTTGGAATACCGGTTCGTACCGCAATTGATAGTCCGGATTACGGAATCAAGTGCGGCTGAATACAGGAACAATTTATTTTGTGTGCTGAGCACCAGGTAACAACTATCATCCCAGTACCGGGCCTGTCCGATTTGCAGGTTCTCCATTTTATCACCTATCTCCCTGTAGTCGCCATCCGCTTTATCAATTCCGGTTGTGTAACGCAGATAAGGAACTTCCTGTACAGCCTGGTAGCTGCTTATTTCACCGGTGGAGTCTACAACGGCCATAGTATCCACCCGGCCTGCCTGGAAAGGATATTCGAATAAACTGTTGCGATCATAGTCGTAGTCCCTTACAACCATATCCTGAAACATATAACCCTGGATCCGGTGTGAATAATTCAATTCTGTTTGAGGGGTGAACAGCTCGTTGCCTTTATCCCAGACCGTGTCAGTGATCCGATGTTCCCGGATATTGTATCGGAGCGCTCCGTATTTTGGATTGGCAAGACTGTCTTCCCGTTCTATCAGAATTGATTTTCCTTCCTGGAATAATTTCCTCACAAGAATATGCGGGGCAAGATCAAGGCTGTCAGTCAGGCTGCGACTGGCAATATCCAGTGCATAAAACCGGTTTTTTCTTGTCATGAAAATCCGGGTTGATCCTTTAAGGGGATTTGATAAATAGTCGAATCTGAATCTGAAGCTGTCAATCACCTGGCTTTTTTTCAGGTAATACAGCATGCCCTCATATCCTTTTTCGAGTGAGTAATACCTGGCAAAGATCACGGAGTCGTTTAGCATCACCTCCTCCTCAGCGAGGAAACCGATCTTTCTTCCTGCTTTTTTTTCCTGTTGTGTAGGGTCATCAGGGAAGAAATTGATCCGGTGGTTCGCCATTTTTTTAACATTGGTGAATCCTTCTGCTCCCACTGTTCCGGAAGGATAGATACCCGGCAATAAAAATTCACTGTTGAAGATGGCAACCTTCCTGCTTTTGTTGGCGCAGGCAATAGTAAAATAATCGGGTTTCAATACCTTATGATAAAAAATCATATTGGTGGTTGCCGAACCCGGAAAGTTCTGCCTGAAAATCTTTGTATAAAAATCAGGTTCCTGTTCTGTAATATAGGCAGTACGGGAAGCATTGAGATTCAGTTCCTCAATACTGTATATAAACTTTTCGCCCGCCTCCCTGACGACTTTACCCGTTTTAAATGAATACAACAAAGGAGGGTTGGTAATGATCATTTCATCCGCATCCGTAGAAATAGCTGTTGAAAGAAAAATATTATAATCACTGGTATACAAGCAGCTGGGGTTCCTGTATTTTCCTTTTATGCTAACCCGGCCCCTGATCGTCCTGCTTCTTACTTCAATATTGTAGTAGGTAATGCTCTCCGGGGAGGTTTTAATTTCACTGCATAATATAAAACCCGTTTCTGCATGCAGGTCATGTAATACCATGTTTTTTGAACCCGGGATGGGTAATTGCCTGCCGGTGGTTTCATTCAATATAAAAATATCCCTGTCCGTTTCTTTTACACAGGCTTCGTAACCGGATAAAGCGAATACACTTGCTGAGTTAATGATTGGTGTTATATTCAGTTTCTTTAAAACAGGGCGGCCCGGTATGTATTTATAGATGGACCTTGAAGAGATCATGAAAATTATTCCGTCATTTCTTTGCATACTGAAATCACTGACACTATCCTTCAGTATTTCTGCTTTGAGGCTGTTAAGGTGGAAGAGATATAATTTCCCGGAATCAGTTAAGGCAGCAATCAGGTTGCTGGCCTTATTGATCTCAACCTTTCTGAAAGACGCGGCGCTGTCCTGGAAAGTAAATAGTTGCCGGCCGTCATCCCCATCCCAAATGGAAAGTACATGTTCATAGTCGGTCGAAACAAGGTATTTGTCATTCGGTGTGAAATAACAATTCCTCACATTGTTCTTATGGCCCTTGGGTACAGTCAGCGATGGTGCAATCTGCGCTTCTGTAATGTAATTGCCTAATAGCAGACAAATTCCTAAAATAAGGTTCGTCTTCAATGTTGTTCTTTGCTATGAAATTAGAGTATTAAATACACTCGTATATACCCTTACAGCGGTATTTAGAAGAACAGGCCCCGGCCGGACTGTTAAATTAACCCTGTTTAAACTCTTTCACCCTTCATCAGGCAGATTGATAGGCATCCCGGATTTCCTGGCTCAATTTTATTTTCAGCTTTTCATCACAGAAAGCATGACGGATCGCTTCCAGGTTACAATGCAGGAAGTCTTCTTTTTTCCATTGAAATACCGATTCCACCAGTTGGTATTCACCGCTCAGGTTCACATCCGAAATGGTCCGGCAATCGGTATTCAGACTCATGGATACCCCATGCCGGTAAATCCGGTCAACCGGGTGATCCCGGATGGTATCCACCACATTGGTTTGGACATTACTGGTCGGACAAACTTCCAGATGAATCGCATGGGCCTTCAACTGATCGAGCAGAGTAATATCCTCCGCACTGCGGACGCCATGACCAATCCGGGAAGGATGAAAAGACTGCAATGTGTCTTTCACGCTGTCAGGACCAGCAGCTTCACCGGCATGTGCTGTACAGGGGATGCCCAGTTCATTCGCCAGCTGAAAGGCCTTGATATGTGCGGTTACAGGGTAACCTGCCTCATCTCCCGCAATATCAAAACCCAGCACATGGGTGCCTTTGAATTGTTCGGCTAACCGGATCGTTTCCAGGCTTTGGGCCTCATTATAATGACGCAGGGTACAAAGTATCAAACCGGCCTCTACGCCGGTAGCTACGATTCCTTCGGATACCGCATCATTCACGGTTTGTACTACGGTGGCCGGGTCCAATCCGCCGGCAATATGTAATAAAGGAGCAAAGCGTATTTCGGCATAGATCACCTGATCTGCCTTTAATTGTTCAAAAAGATCCAGGGTAACCAATCTTAATTGTTCCCGGGTTTGCATAAGTTCAAATCCTTTCACGGCACGGGTGAGATAATCATTCAGGTCTGTGCATTTCGGCGGGGCAATAAAGGAATCCCTGTATTCTTCTGCTGTAATTGCGGGATTGATCTGCTGAACCACTTTATAACTGAGGCTGCAGTCGAGATGCAGATGAAGTTCTATTTTGGGGAGCTGACGATAATCCATAAACACAGGCCTTTTCGATTGAAGTAAACCACAAAATAACCGGAAATAAATCTGAATCTGCTTTTTTTGGCCTTTGTTTTTACTGCATCAAATGGCCGGTCAGCATCTTTTATTGAATAGATGGTGCTGGAGCAGTTGTTCAATTATTAACCAAAGGCAAGAATGGGCAAGATATCTTTCAGGCTTTCCACACTGTGAAAATGGGGATGCTCAATACTTCCTTCCACTTTTTCATGTTCCCAGGTGGTATGATAGGGTATATGGATAGCATGGCCGCCGATACTCAGTACGGGCAAGACATCGGATTTAAGGGAGTTGCCAATCATAACAAATTCTTCCGGGGCAATATCGAGGTGGCGGATCAGGGTTTGGTAATCGGCTTCCTGTTTATCACTCATGATTTCAATATGGTGAAAATGGGCTTCCAATCCTGATTTTTTGAGTTTGCGTTCCTGATCCAGCAGGTCACCCTTGGTGGCCATCACAAGCTTGTATTTTCCTTTGAGCTGTGACAAGGTTTCGGGTACCCCTTCGAGCAGTTCAACCGGTTTGGCCAGCAGGTCCTTACCATATTGAATAGCTTTTTCAATTACATGATGCGGTACCGTATTATCAGATACCCGTAAGGCGGTTTCCACCATGCTCAGCATAAAACCTTTTACACCGTAACCGTACAAAGGGATATTCTGTAATTCTGTTTTATATAATTCTCTGGTGGCGGAATGATGGGGCAGGTAATCCTCGAGGAGGGCACTGAATTGATCTTCGGCCTCCCGGAAATAAGGTTCATTGACCCAGAGGGTATCATCGGCATCGAAAGCGATTACTTTGAAGGGCATCTGTCTGTTGGCTTAGTTCTTTTTTGCTTTGAGAAAAAGCAAAATAGTGTTGAGGTCAGTATATATACTTCTGTCTGCTGTAAGCAGCAAACCGGCTCTTTCTTCCAGCTCCTGGTCATTTTGTTCCTTTGCGAATTGGAGGAGTGAGGTTTTTGTTTCTGCTAAAAACCTGCCATAGTCATCAAGTCCGAGATCAGAAACTTCAAATTCATTATGGCTGCCGGTAAAAGCTGCACCGGCACTTCTGCTTTGGGCATTTGCTGCTTCATCAATTTTCTGAGACCACTGTACAGCACTCTCCACGGTATGAATCATCGCATCCAGTCCTGTTTTTCTTTCACCCCTTGCTTCCTCATGCAGATAATCCTTTCTTTTCAATTCAAAATTTCTTCCGAGGTATAATCTCTTCACTTCATCATCTGCAGCCAGTTCTTCTGCCGTACCATGTTTATAGATCTTTCCATCGATAAGCAGGTAGGCCCGGTCGCAGATTGAAAGGGTTTCTGTTACATTATGATCAGTGATCAGGATCCCGATATTCTTATGTTTCAGTTTAGCCACGATGGCCTGAATATCTTCCACGGCAATCGGATCGATCCCCGCAAAGGGCTCATCAAGTAAAATAAATTTAGGGTCCACCGATAAAGCCCGTGCGATTTCGGTTCTTCTTCTTTCCCCGCCACTGAGTACATCCCCATTGCTTTTGCGCACATGCTGGAGCCGGAACTCATTCAGCAGGGTTTCGAGTTTATTGCGTTGCTCTTCCTTCGACAGTTTGGTCATTTCTAATACAGCGGAAATATTATCCTCCACGCTCAGTTTACGAAACACCGATGCTTCCTGTGGCAGGTAACCAATTCCCATCTGCGCCCTTTTGTACATGGGCAGGGCTGTAATATCCTGGTCGTTCAGGAATACTTTTCCCTCATCGGGTTTTACAAGACCTACCACCTGGTAAAAGGAAGTGGTCTTGCCCGCCCCATTGGGTCCCAGCAGCCCCACGATTTCCCCCTGTTTTACTTCAAAGGATACGTGGTTCACCACAATGCGGTTTCCGTATTTTTTAACCAGGTCTTTTGTTTGAATAGAAATGCTCATGCCCGGCAAAAATAAGCTTTGGCAGGCTACGGAACCTTTTTCATGGCTATTTAACGCTGTTTTGACTAATCACGCTGCATCGTTAGCTTTGCAGCCTTATGAAAGTAACGGATCATATCAAAGACGCTGCAGGCACCCTTGTTTCTTTTGAAGTATTACCACCCCTGAAAGGAAAAGGTATTGACGCCCTTTACCGGCACCTCGACCCCCTCATGGCCTTCAATCCTGCCTATATCAATGTTACCTATCACCGCAGTGAACATGTGTTCAAGAAAAGAACAGATGGCAGTTTTGAAAAAGTAGTGGTCAGGAAAAGACCCGGTACTGAAGCCATTTGTGCGGCCATCATGAATAAATACAATGTGGATACTGTACCCCATATTATTTGCGGAGGCTTTTCTTTGCAGGATACAGAAGACGCATTACTGACCCTGAGCTATCTGGGCATTGATAATGTACTGGTACTTCGCGGGGATGCCGCCAAAAATGAGTCTGCTTTTGAACCGGAACCAGGCGGACATAAATTCGCCAGCGACCTGCTCAAACAGGTAACCAACCTGAATGCCGGTGTGTACCTGGAAGATGAACTCAAGGGTACTCATAAAACCGCTTTCTGTATTGGTGTGGCCGGATATCCTGAAAAGCATTTTGAAGCACCCAATATGGAGGCCGACCTGAATTACCTGAAGAAAAAAGTAGATGCCGGCGCCGATTATATCGTTACACAGATGTTCTATGATAATGCCAAGTTTCATGCATTTGTCAAAGGCTGCCGGGAAATTGGTATTCAGGTGCCCATCATTCCCGGAATGAAGCCCATTACTTCCAAAAAACAGCTGACCGTTCTTCCCAAAACCTTTCATATTGACCTGCCAACAGAGTTAAGCAACGAAGTACTCCGCTGTAAGACCGATGAAGAGGTAGAAAAAGTAGGAGAACAATGGCTGCTCCAGCAATCCAGAGAACTCAAAGAGGCCGGGGTGCCTGTACTGCATTATTATACACTGGGCAAACCACATGTAGTGGCGAATGTGGTGAGGCAATTGTAAATGGCAAGTGGCGAGCTTGCCCGCCGAAGCCTTAGCGAAGGCGGGTGGGGAGTGGCTAGTAGGGAGTGAGGCCCGGGCATACACCTTGTCATACTGAGCTTGTCGAAGTATGTTAAGGAGGGAAATATTAGGTTATTAGGATATTAAGATATTGGGAGAGGGGAGTGGGAATTGGATATTTGGTCTTGGGCTTGCCCGCTGTAGCTTTAGCGAAGGAGGGTAGTGAATAGCTAGTAGGGTTCTGCTAGTGGGGATGCGGCAGCTGAAACTTCATCATTCTGAAATCATTTGTTCATCTGTTCTTATTTTGATGTTCAGATATTAGGAATTGGGTATTTGGGTTTCCTCACCGCTAATATTACTACTGCTTGGGTAATAACCTACCACCCTACACTCATAACTCATCATTCTTCATTCATAACTCCCGACTCCCGACTTCTCTTCTCCCCTTTTCCTCAGGATGCTTCGCTAGAGGGCTGGTGGTGACTGTCGACTGAAGACTGCCGACTGATTCCTCTCGACTCTTGACTCCCGACTGTCGACTGCTGACTGCCGACTGATTACTTCTTATTCACGATCGATCTCAGCACTTTCTCATCCACCACTACCGGATATTTTTTCCGTAATGCTTCTTCCCATTGTTTTTCCAGCACTTGCTGATAATCGTTGATCAGCATACCACGGGCTTCATCAAAACTGCGTTGGGTGGGCTGATGGTAAACCTGTACTACATATCCGAATGAAGCGGTATTGTCACCCTGATTGAGCAGGGGACTGGTCACCATACCCGCTTTGGGAGTTAATTTTTTCAGATTGGGAACCTGGTTCCATTCGAAGCGGGCCGAATCAGCAATTACTTTTTCAGGCAGTAAGGCTGCAATTTTTTTCCAGTCGGCCGGATTGGCCAGCACTTTATCATAAGTACTGGTGGCGCTGTTCATATCCGCACAGAAAAACAGAACGGCATCCACACTCTGCTGCCAAAGATATTTTTGCTTGTTTTTTCATATAAGACAACCAGCGCGGCACTATCTCCCTGTGATTTATTCCAGACTTCCTGCTGCATGATTTCAAAAAAGAGATTCCCGTCCCTGAATTCATTCATCTGTTGTTTGAATTCCTCGCTGAATTCTTCAAGGTGGGCTTTGTAATATTCCTGCAGGGAGAAACGGATCCATTCTTCTCTGACCTGGTCCCAGGGTTTTACACCAGATCCATCCTGTTTGTAACGATACATATTGGCGTAATTCACCCAATGATTGGCATTATAAACAGAATCACCGATGGCAAAAAGTGGAGTAAAAGCAGTGATCGCCCATCCGCTGGTCATTGGTTTGCCATCCAGTACACTATCGCTCATATTCCAGAGGGCCGCATCCTCATAGGGGAATTTCTTAAAGCCTTTTTTATCGGTTACTTTTTTTACCAGGAAGTCTTTTGAGTTTTTCCAGCGGCTGTCATTGATGATACGCTGTTTCAATTCATCCTGGTAGGTTTTATTGTTGGGATCAGTAATCACGGGTTTCAGCGACAACCTTTTGAGGATATGCCAGCCATAAGCAGTGGCAAAGGGTTTGCTGATAGCATTGTCTTTGGGAAGCGCCCAGAGTGCTTTCTCAAATGCTGGGTCAAATTGTCCTACCCCGATCTCAGGCATCATGCCCCCGGAAGCAGCGCTCACATAATCGTTGCTGAAATCAGCCGCCAACCGGTTGAAATTATCACCGGCAATGATTCTTTTGTACAAAGAATCGGCCTTTGTGGCAATTTGCTTCCTGGTATTTTCATCCGCACCGGGAGGGAAGGCCAGTAAAATCTGCTGGGCCTTTATTTTCCCGACGGCTTTTCTTTCTCCCAGGTTTTTGAAAATATGGAAACCTGCCAGTGAACGTACCGGCGTTGAATATTTTCCGGTGGCAGTACTGTAAATCGCATTTTCAAAAGCGTAGGGCAGGGTCAGCAGGGTGATAAAACCCATGTCGCCATTATTGGTTGCTGCGGATGTGTCATCGGAGTAACGCCTGGCTGTTTTAAAGAAGTCCTCTCCCTTTTTCAACAATTGTATAACAGTATCCAGTTTACGGCCGGCCATCACTGTATCAATAAAACCGGCAGCGTTGCGGATGGAAATAAAAATATGGGCGACATGAATATCTTTCTGACTACGGGTAAAAGCTTCTTTCACCAGCTGTGCGGAAATATCCGGATCCGTCATGTAATTCTGGGAAATCTGTGTGCGCAGGTTTTCCATTTCCACTTTCATGGCAGGTAGGGTATCCAGTTTTCGCTCATAGGCTTCCTGAATTTTGAGCCGGGAACGGATATAGAGATCCAGGTATTCATTGATTGATTTGGCCCTGTCCTTTACCGGCTGGGTATTATTTTTTTCATAAGCCCGCAGGAATTCTTTCGCATCCACAGCGTGCGTGCCATAGGTAAATAAAGTCTGGGCTGAGCCGCAGCAGCCAGGAACAGGCCACCCATTAATAGAAATAACTGTTTTTTCATAGCAGGTTACTGTGCTTTTCTTTTGATGTTGAGCACATCATCGGTTTGTTCAACGGTTAGTTTTTTGGCAATAATCCGCTTATCCTTGTCCAGCAAATAAATAGTAGGGAAGGTTTGCACATCATATAACTGTGAATAGCCGGGTATGCCGCCTTCCACTCTTGATTTGTCATCAGCTTTGGAATAATACACCTGTGTCCACCCCCATAAATGTTGTTCAGAAACAAAACGGATCCAATCGTTCCTGCTGCCATCTGTTTCTTTGGCCACTGCAAACATTTTCAAACCGGCTTCCTTCCATTTTTTGGTATAGAAAGAATCCAGTCGAGGTAATACTTCCTTGCAATGCCCACAGGTAGGATCCCAGAATACCACCACGGTAAAGTCTGCTGATTGATCATACAAGCCAGTAATCTTTCCGCTGGAATCGGGCAGTACAATATCCGGAGCGGGATTGCCCATGATATTCGCCATCAGGCTATAGGCCCGGTCGGTAATGGTTTTCTTTCCTTTATCCGACAACCAGGAATAAGATTTATTGGAAAAATATTTTTCGAAGAGATGCACAAAGACCGCATCCTCCCACATGTATTTCTGGTTGAGATAGCGGTTCACAAATTTGATCAGCAGAAAGCGGGTCATTTCCTCGTTCAGACTGGCATAGCCCATCATGTAATCAATTTCCCGGATCACGGAATCGGGATGAGGGGTTACGAGTTGGTTATAGTACTTGTCTAATTTTTCCTCGAAAAATGTGGTGTAGGCTAATCGCCCATCCCAGAAGTTCACCCCATCCCAGTATTTTCCTTTGTAATACTCGTAGGCTGCAATGGAATCTTCCTTGGTCTTTGGTTCCCGGAGACGGGCGGGTATTTCCGGATCACGCATGGCAGCCAGCAGGGCTGAAAGCAGGCTGTTGGGATTTTGCTTGATCAGGTCTTCCCGGTATTGCTGCATATTTTTATCGGCACTGGTGATATTCCCCATAATCCGGGTGGAATCTTCTTTATTGGTTGCAGTTTTCAATTGCTGCTGAAACCCGTTCAGGATCTTTCCTTTTTCCCCGATTCTTTTTTGATAGGTCAGGAAAAGAGTGTTGTCCGCTGAGCCGTCAAAACTAACCCCATTGGCTAAATTGGCTGTATCGGCCAAAACGGTAAAATGCTGATCCTTGTCCACCAGGATTTCAAAAAAACCGGTCTTGTTCGGATAACCGATCAGGTAAATACCTCCGTTGAGTTTTTTATTACCCTTGAAAACGGCGGTTCCCTGCTCGTTGAGCATTGCTGAATCAATAATCGGGTAGGTCTTGCCAAAATAATGGCCCAGGTAGATATACTGGTGTTTGAAAGGCTTAAAGTTTACTTTGATCTCATACCCTTCCTGTGCAGAAAGCACAAATGGCATTAAAATCAGGCTGAGCAGGTATATTTTTTTCATAAGTCAGAAACCTGCTGGCTGGCAGGCAGGGAATCGGGTAAAGATATTTAAAAAACCCTCAGCCTCCGAAGCGGCCGGGCCGGGTGTAAGAAGTTTTCAATCCTGTTTTCGTTGCGTAGACCGGGCATGATTTACCTGATTTTAGTCCCCTTAGCCCCGCAGGGGTTATTTTTGCCCGATGGCCAGAAAAAAGAATAAAATCAGGGTGCTTGAAAAGATCAGGGTGGAGGATTTTGCGGCTGAAGGGCGTTGCCTGGCCCGTCAGGATGGCAAAGTAATATTCATTGAAAGTACCGTGCCGGGCGACCTGGTGGATGTTTTCCTCAATAAGAGTAAGAAAGACTGGGCCGAGGGTTACCCGCTTCGCTTTCATGAATATTCCCCACGCCGGGTGGAACCTTTTTGCAGTCATTTCGGCAATTGCGGAGGCTGCCAGTGGCAAACTGTTCCTTATAAAGAACAACTTCGTTTCAAGCAGCAGCAGGTGATTGATGCCCTGGAAAGAATTGCCAAAGTGGAATTACCGGAGATACTGCCCATATTGGGAGCAGCGGCAGATAAATATTACCGGAACAAGCTGGAATTTACTTTCGGCACCCAGCGCTATATTCCAAAGGGTGATTATGACAAAGCCGCTATGCTGGAAAGCAAACAAAACGGGACCTATCAACCTTTGCCGGCTGCCGGCTTTCATGCCAAAGGCTATTTCGATAAGATTGTGGATGTGACCCGTTGTTATCTGCAACCAGAACCTTCTAACCTGGTCAGGGAAACGATCCGGGAATATGCAAAGGCTCATGATCTTTCTTACTATGATATCCGGCAGCATACCGGTTTTCTGCGCAATGTGCAGTTAAGGGTGTGTAATACAGGTGAAGTGATGGTGAATGTGATTGTCGGGGAACCGGATATGGAAAAGGTCAATGCCCTGCTGGAACACCTGCGGGCATCAATTCCGGAAGTCACCACCTGGGTATATACCATCAATACAAAGAAGAATGACAGTCTGTATGATCTGGAACCGGTCCCCTTTTCCGGAAAAGGATTTGTAATTGAGCAACTGGAGCATTTCCGTTTCAAGATCGGACCCAAATCCTTTTTTCAAACCAATACCAAACAGGCAGAACAATTGTACCGGGTGACCCGTGATTTTGCTGAACTGACCGGCAAGGAAACAGTATATGATCTTTACTGCGGCACTGGTAGTATCGGGATATTTGTAAGTGATAAAGCCAAAAAAATCATTGGGGTGGAAGTGATCGAAGCGGCGATAGATGATGCCCGTGAAAATGCAGCACTGAACCAGCTGGATCAAACGGTATTCTTTGCCGGAGATGTAATTGATATCTGCAATGATGAATTTTTTGCCACACATGGCAAACCGGATGTGATTATCACAGATCCCCCCAGGGCCGGTATGCATGAAAAACTGGTGAAGAAAATTCTGGAAATGGCCGCACCGGTGCTGGTGTATGTAAGCTGTAACCCGGCCACACAGGCCCGGGATCTCCGCTTACTGGATGAAAAATATATCGTCACAAAAGTGCAGCCCGTGGATATGTTTCCGCATACCCATCATATTGAAAATGTGGTACAGCTGAAGTTGCGGACAACTATTCCATCCTGATGCATATGATAGAAAAACAGCGGAGGATGTTAAAACTCCCGATCTCTTTTTTCTCCTTTGCGGGCAACCCCTAATTTTACCTTCTCTATGAGTAATTTCCGATTTACAAGAATGGACCGGTTTCCGCCGGTAGTGAAGAACCTGATCATCATTAATATCCTGGTTTGGGTAGCCCAGTTGATTTATGACCGCACTGAAGGATCACTCACCATGTTCCTGACCAGTAAACTGGCCCTATACCCCGTCAGCGATCCGGCTTTTGAGCCTTACCAGATTGCCACCCATATGTTTGCCCATGCCTCGTATTCGGGCAATATTTATAATTATCATATTGTCTTTTTTCATATACTGTTCAACATGTTTGGTTTGTACATGTTTGGACGGATCCTGGAAAATGTATGGGGACATAAACGATTCCTGATTTTTTACCTGGCCTGTGGTATCGGTGCGGCGGCTGCCCACCTGATCATGCAGGCAGTGATGAATGACAGTAACCCTGCAGTGGGTGCTTCGGGTGCCGTAATGGGGATTTTTGTGGCATTTGGATATCTTTTTCCCAATACCGAACTGATGATCATTCCCATTCCGATACCTATCAAGGCCAAATGGGTGGTGATTTTTTATATCCTGATTGATCTTTTTGGGATTTGGCAATGTATCAGGAGATAACATTGCGCATTTTGCCCACCTGGGTGGCGCCCTGACCGGCTTCCTGATTGTTTATTTCTGGAACAAAACCAACCGCCGGACGTTATATTGATCCTTAAGTTCAACATTTATCCGAATTTTGATTTTCCGGAGGCATACAGTAATTATTTCTATTGATCATGAACTACAAAGAACAACGATACCGCCAAAGGGTAATGGCTGGCAAAACCAGTAATGACCTGATGCTGCTGATGGCGATCTGTCTGCTCGTATTTGTAGGGCTGGCTTTTATGAAAGCCGTCTGGTTTTTTAATTATGCAGATGATAAGGATCTGGCCAGGGGATTATTTACAAAAATATACTGGGGCTGTTTACCATGCCCGCTGATTTATCTCAACTTGGAGGGAAGCCCTGGGCACCGCTCACCAGTATGTTTGTATTAGAGAATAATGATGTGTGGAAAGTGTTTTCAAATATGTTCTGGCTCTGGTCTTTTGGTTTTATACTGCAGGACCTGACCGGAGGCAAAAAAATCATCCCTGTATTTATATATGGTGCACTGGGTGGAATCATTGCGTTTGTTCTGGCACATCAGCTATTACCTTCACTACGTGATTACAAACCCATTGCTAACCTGAGTGCCGTGCCCTGTGGGGTAATGGCGGTGGCTGTTGTAACTACGCTGACCTCTCCGGGTTATCGTCTCTTTCCGATGATTGCCGGGGGTATTCCGCTCTGGGCACTGACCGTTTTATACCTGATCAGCAGTTTCGCTACGGTATCCATCAGCGACAGCGGAATGCTGGTTACGCTTGCAGCGGCTGCACTGACTGGTTTGCTTTTTGTGTTTTCCCTGCGCAGAGGCTACGACTGGAGTGAATGGATGAACCGCTTTTTTTACTGGTTCAATAATTTGTTTAATCCTGATAAGCCTGCCGCTGGTAAAAAGACAAAGGATGAATTGTTTTATAACGCAACCTCAATACCTTTTACCAGGACAGCGAAACTCACCCAGGAAAGGGTGGATCTGCTGCTCGATAAAATCAACCAGCAGGGATATGGATCCCTGACGGAGGAGAAAAAGAATTATTGAAAAGAGCCAGTGAGGAAGAAATCTGAACAACCGGCATCCGGTTAATTCTTAGGAAGGATCGCTTTCCATTTACACAGTTTTTTAAATCGGTAATTTACAGCAATGGCCATCCGTTTTCGAATCCTGACCAAGCGGGTATTTATTATTTGTAATGTCCTGCTGGTATTTTTTTTCCTGATTTCCTGTTTGGCACCGTACCTGCATCCGCAGAAATGGTGGTTTATCTCTCTTTTCTCACTGGCCTTCCCCTTCCTCTTATTACTGAACCTGCTTTGTATGGCAGGCTGGTTTATCATCCTGCGTCCGCGTTATGCATTGATATCCGGTGTGGCCGTCCTGCTCAGTTATAAAAGTATCCTGCTGGTCTTTGCCTTTCACCCGGGAGGTGCTTTTAATTATGACAAAAAGCCCGGTACATTAAGAGTGGTAAGCTGGAATGTGGCCCGGTTTGTGGAATTGAAAAAGAATAATAACAAGGGCAGTCAGAAAAGACTGAAAATGTTTGAACTGATCAGTCAACAGGACGCCGATGTGCTTTGTTTACAGGAATTCCATACTTCCACCGATTCGAATTATTACAATAATATCATCGCCGTTCAGGCCCTGGGCTATCCTTATTATTATTTCAGTTTTGATGAAGATGGCGATAACCATTATTACAGTTCCATCATTTTTTCCAGGATTCCTTTTGTGGATACCGGAAGGATCCGTTATCCCCGGCCCACACTCCCGGATGTATTGATGTATGCAGATCTGAAACTGGGAGATGATACCGTGCGGGTGTACACCACCCACCTGCAGTCGAACCAACTGGGTAAATTTGATTATGACCGGATCCGGAAAATTCAAAGCGGGGACGACAGTATGGTGGCGAATTCAAAAAGTATCCTGGGTAAAATCAGAAAAGGACTTACCCGGAGAAGTGCGCAGGCCGATGTGGCCAGGGAAGTGATGGATAATGCGCCGCATCCTTATCTTTTATGCGCCGATCTGAATGATGTGCCTAATTCGTATACTTATGATGCTATGCGGGGCGATATGCAGGATGCTTTCCTGAAAAAGGGATTTGGGATCGGCCGCAGTTTTGCCGGTATTTCACCTACCCTGCGGATCGATTATATATTTGCCGGCAAAGCCTTCAGGATAAAACAGTTCAACCGCCTGGTCAAATACCTGAGTGATCATTTTATGCTGGTGGCCGACCTGGAACTGAAAAAGCCGGAAAATTGATTATCTTTATCCTCATGAAACTGATGTATCTCCTGCCACTTTCTTGTTGCTGTCCCTGCGGGACAAAATAATCTTTGGCCGCCATCCGGCCTTTCTCCCTTTATCAATCTTATTAATCATCTTTGCGGCATTCCGTATTAACGGAAAAGATCAACGCAGGACATTCAAACAGCAGAACAATGAATAATCAAATTTCTCTGAAAGTATATAACTCTTATTCGAGGCAGAAAGAAGCCTTTCAATCCATTACACCCGGACATGTGGGTATGTATGTTTGCGGCCCCACGGTGAGTGGTGAAAGCCACCTGGGTCATGCCCGTCCTTATATCACTTTTGATGTGGTGTACCGTTACCTGCAGCAGCTGGGATATAAAGTGCGGTATGTTCGTAATATCACGGATGCCGGACATTTTGAAGAAGAAGGCCGGGAAGCAGAGGATAAGATTTCAAAAAAAGCCGTGCTGGAAAAACTGGAGCCCATGGAGCTGGTGCAGAAATACACCAATCTCTATCACTGGGCTATGGAACAGTTCAATACCCTAAAGCCTTCAATTGAACCTACGGCTACCGGACATATTGTGGAGCAGATTGAAATGATTAAAAAAATTATCGAAGCAGGATATGCTTATGAGTCCAATGGCTCGGTATATTTTGATGTAAAGAAATATGCAGTTTCCCACGATTATGGCAAACTCAGTGGACGGGTGATTGATGAATTACTGGAAACCACCAGGGAACTGGAAGGTCAGGAAGAAAAAAGGGATTCCGCTGATTTTGCACTTTGGAAAAATGCCGCTCCTGAACATATCATGCGCTGGCAAAGTCCCTGGGGTGTGGGTTTCCCCGGCTGGCATATTGAGTGCTCGGCCATGGCCACCAAGTACCTGGGCGCGGAGTTTGATATTCATGGTGGAGGAATGGATCTTCTGTTCCCGCACCATGAGAGTGAAATCGCACAGAGTACTATCTGCAATCATACGGCACCGGTTCGCTACTGGATTCATAACAATATGATCACCATCAATGGCCGGAAGATGGGAAAGAGCTATAATAATGTGATCAAGCTGACGGAGCTCTTCAGCGGAGATCATCCCGAACTCAGTCAGGCCTACCATCCGATGGTGGTTCGTTTCTTTATCCTGCAAAGTCATTACCGCAGTACACTTGATTTCAGTAATGAAGCTTTGCAGGCAGCAGAGAAAGGATTAAAAAGGCTATGGGATGCCTATGAAAAATTACAGGCACTGGTTGCGGAACCAGGCAGTACGGGTACCGATGCCGAGCTCGGGGACAAAGTAAAAAAGCTACTGACTGAATTTGACGAATACATGAATGATGATTTTGGTACAGCAAGGGTACTGGCCAATATGTTTGAACTGGTACCGGTCATCAATTCCATGAAGGATGGGATTATTGCTGTATCAGCCATCAGTGCCGATACACTTGAATGGATGAAAAAGCAGATGAAAGTATTTGTAGAAGATATTTTTGGTCTGAAAGCAGTCAATGAGGCCGATAATGAAAAGCTGAAGGGAGTGATGGATCTGCTGATTGCTATCCGTAAAGAAGCAAAAACCAAGAAAGACTTTGTGACTTCAGATAAAATCCGCGATGAACTGGCCCGGCTGGGGATCAGCCTGAAAGATGAAAAGGGTGGTGGAATGAGCTGGGCGGTGGAGTGAGGGAGGATTTTGCTGCGCAATCAGAGAAAGTATTACCGCAGAGAACAAGAGAACGCTGAGTTTACGCAGAGATATTTTGTCCATAGGACTCTAGGAGCGCTCTTAGCTGTCTTTGCCTACAGGATTCTGCGAGCGGTTAAATCTCCCTCTGCGTAAACTCCGCGCTCTGCGGTGAACTTTTCTTTCCGCCTTTGCGGTTAAATCTCTCTCTGCGTAATCTCTGCACCTCTCGTTCTCCGCGGTGAACTCTTTTTCGCGCCTTCGCGGTTTAACCCCCTCCATATCCTTTTTATTCAACACAACTCACTCCCTCTCTACCCCGATTCACGAACTCCAACCCACGATTCACTCCTGCAGCCAGACCCATACCCGTTTGATGATGTTATAATCTTAAACAAAATCAAACTATATGGAACTCAAAAAATTGCTACACAAAACCATGCTTTTCGGAACCCTGGGTATGGCTGTTTTTGTTACAGGTTGTGATAAAGACGATGATCCGGTGGTGACCAATACGATTACTGATATCGTAGTGAAGAGTGATAATTTCAGCACCCTCGAAGCGGCGGTGATCAAGGCCAATGCACAAGGCACACTCAGCAGTGCCGGTCCGTTTACCGTTTTTGCCCCCGATAACAATGCCTTTACTGCCTCAGGAATCACCAGCACCGTGCTGAATTCACTAACCCAGGCACAGGCTTCCAATATTATCCTGTACCATGCAATTGGTGCTAAAATTCTGGCCGCTGATGTTCCGGCTGGCCCCAATGCCAAAGTGTTAACTGCCAGTGGCGACTCTGTATTTGTAACAAAAAATGCCAGTGGTGTTTATGTGAATGGTATCAAAGTGACTACCGCAGATGTGGGTGCTGATAATGGTGTTGTTTATATCATTGGCCGTGTACTGATGCCGCCATCCGGCAATATTGTTGAAACTGCCGTAGCCAGCGGACTGGATTCATTGGTGAAAGCGGTGACCCGTGCTACTACAGCTCCAGGTGGTGACCCCACATTGGCCAGTACCCTGAGCACAGCCAAACTCACTGTATTTGCACCGACTAATGCAGCTTTTACCCAATTACTGGGTGCATTAAGTTATACTGATATCAACCAGATTCCAATTGCCACCCTTTTGGCCGTATTGCGTTACTATGTTGTAGGCACAAGGGCTTTTTCTTCTGACCTGGCCAATGGCAATCTCGCTATGCTGGCCGGCGGAAATACCACTATCAACCTGACCGGTGGAGCAGGTGGCGGCCCCAGCATCAAGGGCAATGGAAATGGTGCCAACGTGTCCAATATCACCGCCACGAACATTATGTGCCGGAACGGTGTTGTACACCTTATCGACAGGGTTTTGTTACCATAATATAAGCAGCAGTTGAGGTTCTTATGAAAACCGGTCAGTCCCGTGCAGTTGCGGGACTGACCTTTCTGGTAAATAAAAAACTATGTTATTTCATCACCGATACAGGTATTTGTTCATGTTGCTACTGGCGTTGTATGCCTTTCTGAATACAGCGCTTTGCAACGTTTACTATTACTTCAAAATTGAAGTAGCCTGGTACCATGCCCTGCTCACAGTAGTATTGGTTACCTTTTTAACCTGGGAGGGCAACAGGCTGATCAAACCCCTGATGAAAAAAAAAGATTCCTGACGACCAGGAATAATCTGCGTTTTCTGGGTTTCTTCTTTATTGCGGGAATATCATCGCAATGACCGCAGCGGTATGTTCTGTTTATTTCGTTGGAGGATTAATTTATGGGTATGACTGGGAACAAAACTGGAATCCGCTGAAACTGAACCTGATTTATGCCACCCTCATTAATTTATTTCTGCACCTGGTGAATGCCATTCTGTTTTTCCTGAGGGAATACCGGCAAAAATGGTCGGAGGCAGAAGAACTTCGTCGCAGCAGTCAGCAGGCCCAGCTCCAGTTGGTCAGGAGCCAGGTCAACCCGCATTTTCTTTTCAATAATCTGAATGTGTTATCTGGAATGGTCATCAAAGACAATCCAGAAGCCAATCATTTTATAGAAGAATTTTCTAAAGTGTATCGATACATTCTGAGTAATCAGCAAAAAGAACTGGTTGAATTAAAGGCGGAGCTGGATTTTGTGCAGCCCTATTTGTTTCTGCTGGGAAAAAGATTTGAAGAAGGACTGGAAGTGAATATCCGGATTGCCGACGAATATAAAAACTGGCATGTAGTGCCGGCAGCCCTGCAAATGCTGATTGAAAATGCTATTAAGCATAATGTGGTCAGCCGGCAGAAACCCCCTGCATATTGATATCCATACCAATGGAAATCAGACCCTTGTTATAAAAAACAACCTCCAGCCCCGGCTACTGAAAGAGCCTTCCACTAGGACCGGGTTGCAGAATATCCGGAAACGCTATGAACTTATCAGTGGAAAAGACGTTATGGTGAAAGAGGCGGAAGGCTATTTTGAAGTCAGACTGCCCCTGCTGCGCTTAAACTAAAACCATGAAAGTCGTTATTGTAGAAGATGAAAGGATTGCAGTGGAAAGGCTGCTCACCCTGCTGAAACAGTACGATGAAAGTATTGAGGTGGTAGCCTGTCTGGAAAGTATTGATGAGACCGTGCAATATCTGAAACAGTCTGCCCATCCTGATCTCCTTTTGCTGGATATACACCTGGCAGATGGACATAGTTTTGAGATCTTCAAACAGGTGAATTATAATCGCCCGGTTATTTTTACAACGGCCTATGACCAGTATGCCCTCGAAGCCTTTAAAATTTTCAGCATTGATTATATCCTGAAGCCGGTGACACTGGAAGCTTTGGCAAGTGCATTTAATAAATTGCGATCCCTGCCAGCCGGACTTCCGACAGATTTTAGCAGGGTCATGTCGATAACTGACGCTAACCGGTATAAAAAAAGGTTTGTTGGGAAGGTTGGGCAACGTTTATTTTTTATTCAGACTGCAGATATCGCTTTTTTTCAGGCAGATAATAAAATTGTTTACCTGATAGATAAGGAAGCAAACCGCTATGTGGTGGAATATACTTTGGAACAATTAAGTGAAATGCTGGATCCGCAGCAATTCTTCCGCCTGAACCGTAGCTTTATTGTGGGCATCAACGCTATCCAGCAGGTAAAACCCTGGTTCAACAGCCGGTTGAAACTCTCCGTGGCCGGACAAAATGCTTCAGATGATATGGTGGTAAGCCGCGACCGCGTCGCCGAATTCAGGCAATGGGCCGAAGCCTGATCAGCTTGAACTTTACTCCTTCCATTCTACATTTACGCAAACACTTCCATCTCATTTTAAGAGGGACTAAATTTTTTACACCTCCCGGTATTAATCGGATGGAAATTGTATTTTCAGCGTGTTGATTTTGTGACAGAATTTTTGATAGTAGAGTGATGAGTTGAGAATTATGGGTTATTAGTTATGAGTGTGGTGTAACATGCTATCAATAATACTATCTGCATTAAGGACAACCCAATATCCAATACCTAATTCCTAATACCCCGCCTTCGCCAAGGCTACGGCGGGCGAAGCCAAATATCCTAATATCCCAATATCTCAATATCTTTCTCCCTATGCACTACGTCAAACACCTCTCCAAAGACCCCCTACTTAAACCACTGATCAAACAGCATGGCGTGTTTACCCTGAAGAAGCAGCCCAATCTTTGTCTGTATCTCTGTTATTCCATTATGAGCCAGCAGCTGAGTACCAAGGTGGCCAAAGTGATCAAGCAGCGGTTTCTGGATTTATATGGGGGAGAGCCAGCCCCGCAACAGATACTGGATACTCCATTTGAAAAATTAAGAGGGATTGGTTTGAGTAACGCAAAGGTCAGCTATGTGCAAAATGTAGCCCGCTTTGAACTGGAGCAGGGGATGGATCACCGGAAATTATCGAAAATGGATAATGAGGAAGTGATTGCATATCTCACGCAAATCAAGGGAGTGGGGAGGTGGACCACGGAAATGTTGCTGATGTTTGCCTTGTGCCGGGAAGATTTATTTGCGATTGATGACCTGGGATTGCAGCAGGCCGTCGTGGGTCTGTATGGGTTAAAGAACAGAAAGAAAAAAACCAGAGATGCGGCGATATTAAAAATTGCAGCACAATGGGCACCCTACCGGACCTATGCCTGTATGTATTTGTGGAGGTGGAAGGATAATCCGCCGGGCTGAGATTTTTTCACCGCGGAGAACAAGAGAACGCAGAGTTTTCGCAGAGAGCTTTACCGCAAAGACACGATGACGCGAAGGAACGCAAAGAATTTTCTTGATTCAAAAATCCGAAAAATGTTTCCCGCAAAGGCCGCTAAGGGCGCAAAAAAATCCGTTTTAATCCGTTCTATCCGTTTCATCCGTGTTCCTCTCTTATGATTTTGTCCATAGGACTCTTCGAGCGCAGCAAAATCCCTTAATCCGTCATTTATGAATCAGCTTTTAATTTATATGACTAACTATATCCGTGAAAATCTGCTAGATCCGCGTCATCAGCGTTCCCATTTTTTTTGTCCAAAGGACTCTTCGAGCGAAGCAAAAATCATCATCCCGATATATATCCCACAAAGGGCGCAAGAACGCAAAAAACCTCTGCGTAACCTCCCTGTCCTCTTTTCTCTGCGGTGAATCTCCCAATCCTTCTTACATTCGATCTATGAAAAAAATATTCCCACTTATCATCTTAGCCATTCTTTCCATTAGCGCGCATCGCCCGGCACCCAAGGGCTTTGTCTCCATTTTTGATGGTAAAACCTTTGATGGCTGGAAAGTGGGGAAGAATGCCAGCAGTTTTAAAATCGAGGATGGCGCTATTGTCGTGAATGGCGATGTGGCACATTTGTATTATGATGGTCCGGTCAGGAGTCACAACTTTAATGATGTGGAACTAAAGCTGGATGTGATGACCACCCCCGGTTCCAATTCGGGAGTTTATTTTCATACACAATATCAGGAAGGCGGGTGGCCCGGGAAAGGCTATGAAGTGCAGGTGAATAATAGTCATACCGACTGGCGTCGTACCGGCAGTCTCTGGGCCATCAGTGATATCCGCGAAACCTATGTGAAGGACAATGAATGGTTCACCCTGCATATTAAAATAAAAGGGAAACGCATCACGGTTTTAATCAACGACCGCCAGGTGGTGGATTATACAGAACCGGAAGGAGTGGAGCGGCCTAAAGGAATGGAGCAGCGGCTGATTTCCTCCGGCACATTTGCCTTGCAGGGGCACGACCCAAAGAGTAAAGTCTATTTTAAAAATATCAAAGTAAAAGCCTGGTAATACTCCCAATGTCTTTTTAGCAGGTGTTCTTCATCTCCTCCTAACGCTTTTTTCTTGAAGGCGTCAACTACTGTTCTTCATCCCCGGGGATGGGCTTCATCGTTCAAATGATAAATCAGAACAACCGAACAAGAATCAGTTTAGAGTTTTACCGCTTCATTTTCCGGGACTTAATTCTACTTGATGGGGGCTATCTATAAAAAATAAATATTTATTGATAAGCAATAAATAATTTCCTATATTTGCTAAATAATCGCCAATCATGGAAATCAGAATTACGACAAAACATATCCTTTGGGTATTGTATATCCTGGCCTGGATCATTTTTATCGGTTTAAGTATAGAAGCCGGAGGTATCCTTTTCAATGCATTTTATACCCTGTTTATCAAACCGATGGGAGCTCAGTTTTTCTGGAATAAAATGGATTTATCGGGACTCTATACAGCAGACAAGGTTTATTTTATCATCGTTACTGTTCTGATGAGTATTGTGGCCATCCTGAAAGCCATTCTATTTTATATCATCATCCGGGCGATCCATCACAAAAAACTGAATTTCACGCAGCCATTTAATCAATACCTGCCTCGATTCATTTCTTATCTGTCATGGCTGGCAATTGGCATTGGTATCTTTTCCAGTTGGGGAACTAATCAATCAAAATTGCTTTTGGCCAAGGGCATCAGCATCCCCGATATCCAAAAAATGGGTTTTGGCGGAGCCGATGTCTGGTTCTTTATGGGAGTGATATTGATTGTCATCGCCCAAATTTGTAAACGCGGAGTGGAAATACAAACTGAAAACGACTTAACCATTTAAGCTATGGCGATAATAGTTAACCTGGATGTGATGATGGCAAAAAGGAAAATGTCGTTGAACGAGTTATCGGAAAAAGTAGGCATCACCCTTTCTAATTTATCCATTCTCAAAACCGGCAAGGCAAAAGCCATTCGTTTCTCTACACTGGAAGCGATTTGCAAAATACTGGATTGTCAGCCTGCGGATATTTTAGAATTTAAACCGGATGAAAAATGATGATCATAATAGCGTTGCTGCCCAGTTTCGTGAGAGTTGGGTTTTGGGTTGGTGGCCAACGCTTTTGGTCAGCCCTTTGGTAGCGATCTAAGGGGATTAAAAATGGTATCCCGCCTCAATAAGATTTTGACTTCATCACCATCTTCCCCTTCCGGTCTATGATAAAAAAATCATCTTTGATTTTGACTTTTGCATAACCCATATGGAAGGGTAGCGCAGAATCAAATTGAAAGGGAATAACCAGCTTTCCCTCTTTGTTGATATAACCCCATTTTTTGTTTTCCTGGACGGAACAAAGGCCTTCCGTAAAATAGATAGCAAAATCATACCGGGCCGGAATTACAATGGCTCCTTTGTTATTCAGAAACCCGCATTTTGCCACCAGGCTGTCCCTGGCTTTATTGCCAGATGGAACTGAATCATAGTAACAAACCATGCCTTCATTTACAGCAGCCAGTTTGTATTTACCCATGGGTACAATGGTATCAAAATCAAGATTGACAAGCGCCATTTTGGAGCCGGCAGATAAGAATTGGTTTTTAAGGATGAACACGGAATCTCTTTGAAAATGCGGTATTCCTTCAATATGATTAGTTTCCGGGTAAAACTCTTTTCCGAGGTATTTTATCATTTTGCCGGAAGAAGCAAAGCTCCCATAACCGGCATCCGGCCGGTAACCAATAAAATGAAGATCGGTTGTATCAATATAGTTGATAATATACCTGACGGGTATCACGGTATCCCCGGCAGCATTGATGACCCCTGCACCCACTTTATTGCTGTTGACGAGATAATACTTTTCAGATATTTTTTCAATATAGGGATATTGGTTTTTGATGATGATATTCCCCCGGAGGTCCATCACCCCGTAAAGCAGGCCAACTGCAGAGGGAGTGCTGAAAATGGACAGCCCATTTTTAAAACCCAGTAAGGAGCTGAGATTTTTATATTCCTTTATCAGCCTTGCTTTTTTGTCAATGACCTTAATACTTTTTTGGGTTGGATCATGATAAATTCCCAATCCATCTGAAAAATCCCTTGTACTATAAGCAAGGGGCAGAATGATCCGGGAATTAGTATCAATATATCCCATGTATCCATCCTGATAAACAGTAGCAATCCCGGTCAGACTATCAAAATTGCCCACCCATCCGTACTTGTTTTCAAGGGATAACCGGAGAAATTCCAGCCGTTGCTGCAGGGGAGATTGTGTTCTTCCTGTAAAAGAAATAATGAAAGTTAATATTATGGGCAACAGCTTTTTCATGCAGCATTTCCTGTGTAATACAGGGAAGGATTTTTCCGTTCGCCTTCACTGCACCGGACTACAACTGATGAAATTAATACTAAAAAGATAAATAAGCATTCCCGGTGGCATCTTCCGCTCCGGTGCCAAGAATGTATATCGAAGCTGAGTTAACCAGATCGGGTATTGGTTTCTATTCCTCAGCGTTTATGTTGTTAGTTCGTAACACTCACCCCATACCGAATCGCCGCTTCCAATACCTCCAGTTTAATATCTTTCAGTGTTTTGAATTTGATACAATAACCAGTTACACTGGCCTTGCCTATCTTTTTTCCAAATGTTTTGACTAAATAAGTTTTATCCGGGATCCCCATTACATAAACAGAAATACCACTCCTGTTGGCACTGAGTCCGATCTGGTAGAAGGGCTTGGTTGTTCCATTAGCATATTGAATATGGTATTCCCCGTATCCGATATTGGGATTGGAGACTATTTTACCGGTACTATCCCTTCCATCGAGGAACCATAATTTACAGGAAGGCATGGTTTTTAAAATGAATTGGTGCAGTTCCTGCAACTCGCTGCTCTTGGATTCGGGCAGACTACCGATATAGTCTTTGATTTGTGCTTTGATTGTCATGCTTGTTTATTGAAGAGAACAAACCGGTTTCCGCTTCCTTTATTTTTTGGAGAGAGCAGCCAACAACGCTTCCAGGTTTTCCAGTGTCATGGTGAATCCTTTGGTAAATCCTTCGAGCAGGGCTTCCATTCTGTCAAATGATTCATTATAAATCGTAATGTTCACTGTTGTGATGCCATTTACCTCACTGAATCGGTAGTCCCAGTCGGACCCTGCCGGATCAGGATTTCCTTCAGCATCTGTGAAACAATTATACATAGTAAAATGGGTCTGGGGGTTGATTGAGCGGTATTCCTGAAGCGCCCAGCGTTCCAATCCATCCGGACTAACCATGGCATAAAAGCGCCGACCACCAATTTTGAAATCCATATACTTTGTCCGGGCTTTAAATGGAGCCGGTGCTGTCCATTGATCGAGCAATTCCGCATTTGTAAAAGCCTCCCATACCAACGATTGGGGGGCATCAAATTCACGGGTAATGCTTATTTTTTTGGCAGGCTTATCGACCTGGAAGTCAAAGAACAGATTCATTTTGATTGTTTTTTTAATGTTTGTAATACTTTATCCAGCTGATTAAACTGTATTTCCCAGTTTTTCCGGAGCCGCGCCAGCCAATGGTCTATTTCCTGCATTTTTTTGGGTTGAAATGATAATAGATTTCCGGCCAGACTGCTCAGGTTTAATCAGTTCACTCTGTTGTAATACTTTAATATGCTTGGATACGGCCTGCCGGCTCATATCAAAATGGGCAGCCATAGCATTGGGGGTCAGGGCCTGTATGGCCAGCAGGGTAAGTATGGCCCTTCTTGTCGGGTCGGCAATAGCCTGGAAGATATCCTGTTTCATGGTGCAGTGTTTAAATATGCAACTCTGTGGTTGCAAATATATACGCAACTTATGGGTTGCGCAAATTTATTTTTTGGGGAGTAAAAGAAAGGAGGGTTGAAACGAGTTAAACAATATAGTATCAACTTTTATGGATACTTATGGCAGGATCCTCAGGGAACGATACCAGAAGTTATCTAAAAAGTGGTTTACGTCATACCGGGCCCCGGATCAGGTCCGGGGCAAGCACTGACCCGGTATCTTTTAAAAGATTCGATTCCCTAATAGATGCCGGTCCATAGGACTCCTTTGGAGGTCAAGCCCGGCATGACATCCCAATAAAAAACGACTTTTTAGATAACTTCTGGTTACCCCGCTTTTATCTTTCTTATTCCAACAACTTATTCAGTTTATTCCGGGAATCCGGATTTTCTTTGATGACCAGTGCCTTTTTTAAGTACTCAATGGCTTTTGTTTTATCACCAATGGCAGCGAAATAATCGGCATAGGAATCGTACACATTATAGCTATCCGGATAATTCTCAACATTCATTTTAAAGAACCGGCCGGCTTTGGTAAACTGCTTTTGCTGTAAAAATTCATAGCCCATGCCATTCACCATGTTTTCAGGAGGCAGGACCTTGTAGCCAAAGAGTTGAGAAACTTCCTGGTAATGTTTGGTGTATTTGGCAGCCAGGTCGGCAGTGGAATCTGTAAAATCTTTAAAGGATAATTTGAACCGGTATTTTTCAAAAAAGAAACGCAGGGCATCATAAGTGGCAATCAAAGGCACAGAACCGTGGTCATCATCGCCATAATATTTACTGGCATATTGCAAGCCGTTTTGCTTCTGCCTCTTTATTTCCTTATCCAGTTCAATGATAGATCGGATATGCTTTGTACTGACAGCGGTATCTTTTTGGACTTTATCAAAATCCAACCCCTCCTCCATGGTATTGGCGATACCCAGGTATAAACTGGTACCTGTGAATTTCTTTCCAGCCAGCTGCTTCTTTGTGGCTTTAAGGAAATTCATTTTATCCCACCACATACTGGGGTCAATGCTGATATAGGAATTAAACATTTTAGTATGGTTCATGGCGATATTCATCACGGTCAACCCGCCAAAGGAATGTCCGATCAGCATTTTATATGGCTCTGTGGGATATAGGGAATCAATATGCGGAATCAACTCATTTTTTATAAAGGCTGCAAATTGTTCACCGCCCCCGGAAGTTTTGGAAAAAGCACTGTCCATAAAGGGAGGATCAGCATCTACATGAGAAGGAGTCAAGTCACGGGTGCGGTCGGTATTGGGAATACCCACAATAATCATTTCCGGACAAATGGTATTTCCGTTGACCTGACTTAATTGCTGAACCATGCCCACCACTGAATAGAAATGGCCATCTCCGTCAAGCAGGTAAATAACCGGATACCGCTGTTTGGACCCGGGCTGCCAGCTGCTGGGGACATAGACCCAGACTTTTCTTTGTTCATTCAGAATCCTGGACTGGAGACTGTCGATGGTGCCGATGCTGACCTGGGTATTGTTTTGGGCAGCAAGTTGAAGGGAAAAGGCAAAGCAGAGGAGTAAGGGGATGTTTTTTTTCATGAAGCAGGGTTTGTGAACCGGGTTTGACGACCGTTATCAATTGGAAGTTACAGGCTTTATTTAGTAATGCAGGAATCGGATTTTACTTTTTATCTGCTTTGGGGTTTTATGCATACCGCTACTTCAAAAATAAAGCTCCAACTAATGTCGTCAACATTATAAATGCCAAAAGTGAAAGGGAAAAAACTATATCTGAGGATTTTACATGAGGATTAGTCCCGCCAAGTGAATCGTCAATTTCCTCAGAACCTCTTATCCAAAGTATGAAATCCCTGCCCTGTATTTTAAAACTGATATGCCGGAATAAAAGGTCCAGGATATAAAAAAGTAAAGGAACACATAGCTCCCAATATAATACACGGTTTTGCCTATTGAAATCTGCTATTAATAATAAACTCAATAGCCCGGTGGCAAAAAGAACTCCACAGATCAGCCATCTGAGTTGTGGGTCGCTCCAGGTTTTTTTTCTTGTGAATAAGAGATAGAAACTCAATCCAATTGCTATTGCTATTCCTAAAACAGGAGTGTCCATGTGTGTTGAGTTATTTGTTTATCCCATTAAAAATCGACCTCCGCATTTGAACATTGATTATTATTCATTTTTTAGAATTTCATCAATTAAAAATTCCCACTTTCAATTCTTTAAATGCTCAATGTTCATTGAATGGCGTTGGTATTTAGGAAGGAATCCTTTTAATCTCCGCTCCCAGCGCCTTTAAGCGGCCATCAATATCCTGGTATCCCCGATCAATCTGCTCAATATTCTGAATCACACTTTTGCCATCTGCACTCAGCGCCGCAATTAAAAGTGCCACACCGGCGCGTATATCCGGGGAACTCATGGTAATGCCTCTTAAGGATTGTTCCCTTTCCAACCCGATCACCACCGCCCGGTGCGGATCGCAGAGTACAATACGGGCACCCATATCAATGAGTTTGTCAACGAAGAATAAACGGCTCTCAAACATTTTCTGATGGATGAGTACCGAACCCCGGGCCTGAATAGCGGTGACCAGTACAATACTTAGTAAGTCCGGCGTAAAACCCGGCCAGGGATGATCATAGATGGTCATCACCGAGCCATCGAGAAAGGTTTGTATCTCATAAATCTCCTGAGAAGGAATATAAATATCATCTCCCCGGTATTCCATTTGAATGCCGAGCTGTCTGAATTTTTCAGGAATGATTCCCAGGTGCTCAATCCCGGCGCCCTGGATCGTGATTTCACTTTGGGTCATGGCCGCGAGGCCGATAAAGGAACCCACTTCAATCATATCGGGTAATAACCGGTGACTGGTACCACCCAACTGATCCACTCCATCTATCTGTAATAAATTACTTCCGATCCCGCTGATTTTGGCACCCATGCGGTTGAGCATTTGACAAAGCTGTTGCAGGTAAGGTTCGCAGGCCGCATTGTAAATGGTAGTCCGGCCCCGGGCGAGCACCGCAGCCATCACAATATTAGCCGTACCGGTAACCGAAGGTTCATCCAGTAATAAATGCGTGCCCTTTAAATCGGGTGCCTCCAGATGAAAGAAACCATCTTCTTCATGATAAGTAAAACCAGCACCGAGTTTTTCAAATCCGATGATATGGGTATCCAGTCTTCTTCTTCCGATCTTATCGCCGCCGGGTTTGGGGATGAATGCTTTTTTATAACGACCCAGCATGGGGCCGGCCAGCATGACAGAACCGCGTAGCTTCCCGCTTTTCTTTTTATAGGCTTCACTGTGCAGGTAATCAATGTTCACATCGTCAGCACGGAAACGACAGGTATCACGGCTGACCCGATCCACTTTCACATTCATTTCACCCAGCAATTCAATCAGCAGGTTCACATCAATGATATCGGGAATATTGCTGATGGTTACTTCTTCTTTGGTGAGCAAAACGGCACTGATGATCTGCAGAGCTTCATTCTTCGCTCCTTGCGGGATGATAGTGCCTTTTAGTTTTTTGCCGCCGATGACTTCGAAGGAATTCATGAGGGAGAAGATATTAAGATATTATGATATTAGGATATTGCTTCGCCCGCCGTAGCCTTAGCGAAGGCGGGGTATTAGATATTGGGAATTGGGATATTGAGATATTAGGATATTGAATATTTGGAAAGTACTATAGCGTTTCGGAGGCCGCCTATTCTTCACTCACTATTCCATGTTCACAGGCGTTTGAAAGAAAACGCCTCGTTTTGTAAAAGTAAAAAGTTGACAGGAAGAACCCTATCAACTTTTCAACTTTTTAACTATTTAACTTGTCAACTCAGTATCTCTTCTTTTTAAAATTACCACCGCCACCACCGCGATTATCCCGGCGATCATTTCGTCCGCCGCCACCACCACCGCGCTGCTGGAATTTATTTCTCGGCTTGCCATAACCACCCCGGTTATCCCTGCTTTCCTGCTGGGGACGGAATGCTTTTACAAAAGGCGTATTGGTAAAGGTCAGTTGGCCTTCTGTGATATTATTCAATTCACTCTGAATGGCATCATCATGCACCAGTTCCTTATGCCATGTATTGTAAGCCAGTTTCATATAGTAGGCTATGCAATTGGCAAATCCCAGTTTCTTTTCCGGGTTTTCTTCAGCCAGTCCTTTATTGATGATCACTTCCAGGTTCTTGCCCAGGTGTGAAAACTTGGGATAACGCTTCGGATAAGGAAGCGGATCGGGTTTGGCTTTCAGTGTTTCCCGGGTAGGGATGGGGTAGGGAGATTTTACATCCAGACTAAAATCTGCGATCAGAAAAGATGATCCCAGAGTTTATGCCTGAAATCCTCCACATTTTTAAGATGAGGATTTAAAAAACCCATCAGCTCAATTACCGCATGGGCATTGCGCTGACGCCTTTCGGGGTCTTCAATCGTTAAAATATGCTCAACCATTTTCTGCACATGGCGCCCATATTCCTTCATGGTCAGATGGTTCCTTGTGGTGTTATATTCCATGTTTTCTATATCCATTGGAACAAATGTAGCTAATCTGGAGGGAAGTGGCAAGCTTGCCCGCCGAAGCATTTGCAAAGGAGGGAGGGCGAGTGGCTAGTAGGGAGTGGCAAGTGGGGAGTAGTTGTCATGTTCTGATATAGGTTGTCATATTAAATCAACCTAAAATCAGTTTAAATATGACAGGAATCATTAATCAAACAATTCGGTACAGTCTTAGCTTTAAGCATCAGGTAGTTAGGGGAGATTGAACAAAATGGGCTTGGGTTAGATTTTGTAAGAAGAAAATATGGGATAAAGGGAAGTTCAACGATACAAAAGTGGCTTGTAAATTTGGTAAATCCCATTTGATAAAGCAGATAATTAGAATAGAAACGATGGAAGAAAAGGACCGAATCAAGCATTTGGAAGCTGAGGTTAAAAAGCTGAAACTGGCTTTGGCCGATTCGATGCTAGCGCAACGAAGCCTTGAAGTGGTGATAGACGAGGCGAATAAGGAGTATAAAACAGATTTAAAAAAAAGTTTTGGAGAGTCAGCATCGGCCGGCTCAGAGAAGAGTTAAGTATTAGGGGTTTATGTAAATATTTTGGTGTAACCCGGCAGGCCTATTATAAGGGGTTGAAGCGAAGGAGAGAATCAATTCAGCATGAGTTGATAATAGAGCTAGTGCAGCAGATCAGAAGGAGTAATAAGAAGATGGTGGGAAAAGCTGTACCACATACTGAAACAGATATACATGGGATAGACGCCTCTATGGGGCGGGATAAGTTCTTTGATTTGCTACGGAGCAGGGGGTTATTGGTGCATCGTCGGCGTAAGTACGCGATTACGACTCAATCTCAACATTGGTACCGTGTCTACCAAAACAGGATGCTGGATTTTAAGCAAGTCGGCCACACCAGGCATGGGTGTGTGACATTACCCTATGTACGTGTAAGAAAAGGGTTTGTATATCTGTTTTTGATAACTGACGCATATAGTCGCAAGATAGTAGGCTGGGAGTTGAGTAATAGCCTAGGCCTGGCAGGAGCGATACAAGCCTTAAAAGGGCATTAAAACAATGCCCGTCATGCAATGGATTGATCCATCACTCAGACAGAGGTTTTCAATATTGTTCCCATGAGTACGTAAATATCTTAAAAGCCAGAGGGATAAAGATTAGTATGTCGGAGGCGGGTAATTGTTATGAGAATGCAATGGCTGAAAGGGTGAATGGAATATTGAAAGGTGAATACGGACTGGAGGATACATATAGAGATGAGAAAGAAGCCAGACAGGCTGTAAAAGAGGGGATCAACGCATATAATGAACAAAGACCTCACTGGTCACTGGGACTTCAAATACCGGCTAAAGTTCATACGGCAGCATGAGTAAAAACGTAGCAAATAGTGACAACTTTTATTAGGACGTGACAAGCGAGTGGGTGAAATTGAAAGTTTTGGGGCATGGGTTATTGTCCTTGAAATAGTAATCTATACATTAAGGTCACCCCAATACCAAATTCCTAATACCCAATACCCGCCTTCGCTGAGGCTACGGCGGGCGAAGCCAATATCTTAATATCCTAATATCCCTATTAGGCTACGGCGGAAGCGTTTGTATAAAATTGGGAGACCCGCCTTCGCCAAGCTACGGCGGGTAAGTTTGTGTGAATTGTGGGGGACCCGCCTTCGCTAAAGCTACGGCGGGTAAAAAAAAGAAAGGGGCCCCGAACCAAGGCCCCTTTTACAAGCCACCATCCTCTTCCACCTAAGAGGTCGTTTAAGAAAAGTTGATTGACACAGTACAAGATGACTCGTTACACTTCGAATTATCCGTCCAGGAAAAATTGAGTAACGCCCTACTGGTGACTATGTCTGATCCGGTACCATGACCGGAATATATTGAACAGCTGCGCAGGGATTTGATGGCCTGCGGGCCGTTATCTTTTTTGTTGCCGGTTAAATATTTAGCAAATATGATACCAACCCGGTTTTTTGAGAAAGTAAATTGATCGATATCATGTAAAATAATTGTTGATGCTCCTTTCCCGGGGGCAGACAGTTCTTGTCCTTTATTATTTATATGTGCAGGTACGGGAATCATAAGCATTATTCTGGCAAAACTCTTATAGATGACAGGGTAAAACTAATTAAGCGCCTGTTTCCTGTCAAGTGTATTATTGCCACTCTTTTATACGATTATTATTGGCTTATCCACAGCAATTATTCCTGCTGTTTTCAGCAGTTTAACGCAGGTATTTCATTCAGTAAAACAGTAAATGGGAAAAACCCTTAGTTGAACTTTTTGAACCCGTTTATTTTACTGCGTATTTCACCCACCCTGGATACCTTTGCTGCCGCCCATGCAGATTGCCATTAATATAAACGCTTTACCTTATCAGGCAGAACCAGCCCTCCGGTATTTTATACAGATGCTCTTTCAAAAATGGACAGCAACTGTTGGCGGACATCAGTTTCTTTTTATCGGACAAAAAGAAGAGAACATTTTTCTCATCAACGATTCAAATAACAGTTCCTGGCTGGAGGCACCCCCTCCGGGTAAAACAATCGCGTATCAATACTGGCAAAGGGTCAGGCTACCTGTAATTTTAAAGAAAAACAAGACCGAATTCCTGATATCTGCCGGCGGATTGAATAAGATCCCTGCGCGGATCCCCTCTGTTTTGCTGGTATATGGAAATGATCTGCACCAGCGAAAGGATAAAGGCTTTGCTAAACTCCTGCAACAGGCTGCCCGGATCATTGTTTTTACAGATAAAGATGTTGCTCAGCTATCTGATGAATACAATATCCAACAGGGACAAATAGTCGTATTAAAAGCTGCTCCTGCTTTTCCAACCAGTCCGCTGGACTATGAAGAGAAAGCCAATCTCAAAAACCGTTATACCGGCGGAAAGGAATTTTTTATGTACAGTGGGATCATCGGTGCTCATCAAAACCTGACGAACCTGCTCAAAGCTTTTTCCGTTTTCAAAAAAAGACAGGGTACAGGAACCAAACTCCTGCTGGAAGGTCCTGTTTATAAAAAAGATAAAGCCTTTACTGATAGCCTCTCTCATTATAAATACCGGGATGAACTGGTCCTGACCGGTGAACTGCCTTCAACCGAAAGAGCCTCCCTGATCGCTGCGGCCTATGCCCTTGTAGATCCTGCTCTCCGCCCCCATGCCGGTATTCAATTGCTGGAAGCAGCCGCGGCCGGTGTACCATCGCTTGCCATTGCGGGTCATCCGGTGTTGCCGACAGGTACTTATTTAACAGCTGATATGACAGATTACGTGGATCTGGCTTCCGGTCTGATGCAGTTATACAAGGATGAGGGCCTGCGAAACCAATTAATACAGCAAATGGCGGCCAATGCAGCTGACCATCGCTTCGAAAAAGCAGTCGTCTCCTTTAATCAAATATTGCAGCCCCTGCTTCGCTGAAGCGCTGCGCCAGCTTCTTATCTTTGCCCCTCATTAAAATAACCCGGAAGGGATTTGAATATGAATAAGTCAAGTATAGTGATCGATGTGTTTACCGATGAAAACCGGGTACCCGACAGCATCCAGTGGAGTGCCACCGATACCTCTGCTGAAAATGCACAAAAGGCCAAGGCCATGATGATTTCTTTCTGGGATGGTGCGGAAAAAGCTGCGTTGCGGATAGATCTCTGGACCAAGGACATGATGGTGGATGAGATGGCTGATTTTTTTTATCAGACGATGATGACCATGGCCGATACCTATGGCAGGGCCACCAAGTACCATGACCAGGTAGAAGAAATGAAATCATTTTCCAGGGAGTTTTATGAAAAATTCAGGGCAAGGCAGTTAAAGGAGAATAAGGCAGATTAGAGGGAAGTCCTTAGTCTTTAGTCGATAGTAGGGAGTCAAGAGTCGAGAGTTATGAGTTATGAGTGTGGTGAGTAATATCCTGACAAAAAAAATATCTGCACTAAGGACGCCCCAATATCTCAATATCTAAATATCCCCCGCCTTCGCTTAAGCTACGGCGGGCGAAGCAATATCCCAATATCCTAATATCTTAGTGCCTCCGCCTTTGCTAAAACTACGGCGGTCAAAATAATACCTAATTCCTAATACCAAATATCCAACTATGTCACTCGAACAAAAAATAATGACCGATCTGAAAGCCGCAATGATTGCCAAAGATGAAGCCGCACTTCGCAGTCTGCGTGCAGTGAAAGCCGCCATCCTGCTAGCCAAAACTTCAGAAGGAAGTACCGGTGAATTAAAAGAAGAAGATGAGGTGAAAATCTTACAGAAGTTGGTGAAGCAACGCAAGGATTCGCTGGAAATTTTTAAACAGCAAAACCGGGAAGACCTCGCTAAAAAAGAAGAAGAAGAAATTGCTGTGATTGAAAAATTTCTTCCCAAACAAATGACAGCAGAAGAACTGAAAACAGCAATCGCTGCGATCATTGCCAATGTTGGCGCTTCTTCTCCTGCTGATATGGGCAAGGTGATGGGGGTTGCTTCCAAACAATTTGCCGGAAAAGCTGATGGGAAAACCATTTCAGCCGTTGTTAAAGAATTATTATCCAGATAAAACACCGGGTTTAAGGAATCTTTAGGAGCATTGCAGGGCTAAACTTCCGGTTTCTTCGTTTTTCCTTAAATCACTCCATGCTGATTGATATCATCTTTGCGGTTTTCCTCTTGCTGGCGCTGATGCGCGGTTATCGCCAGGGACTGATCATTGGATTGTTTTCCCTGCTGTCTATCATCGTCGGACTGGCAGCTGCCATGAAATTATCAACGGTGGTGGCGGGATGGCTGGGAGATTCGGTCAATGTATCCAAAGAATGGCTGCCTCTTATTTCTTTTATACTCGTGTTTTTTGTGGTGCTGTTATTAATCAGACTCGGTGCCAAAGCCATTGAAAGCGCCGTGGAAGTGGTGTTGCTGGGCTGGATTAATAAACTGGCAGGTATCCTTCTCTATGCAGTGATTGGTTTGCTGGTATTCAGCGTGCTGCTCTTCTATGCCGAACAAATGAAGTTGATACAACCCGCCACTATCCGGGAATCAGTCAGCTATCCCCTGGTACAACCCTGGGGTCCAAAGGTGATCAATGGCATCGGGTCCGTTATTCCCATATTTAAAGGTATGTTCAGTGAACTGGAGGAATTTTTTGGAAATTTGTCCCGGAAAATATCCATGTACTGAATACCGGCAGGAATGCCTTGTTTTTTTTGTGCTTCGGGTTTCAGCAGCTTAATTCTCAACTAAATAGCTTTTTTTTAGGCTAAAACGACTATTTTAGCCCCCGGAAAGGCTCAGACCACCGAACGACTGCCATGGAGTACGAAATCAGACAGCAAGATAAGTTCAAGTATATTGAAGAGGGGACCGGCGAACCGCTGGTACTTCTGCATGGACTATTTGGCGCCCTGAGTAATTTCAGGGACCTGATTGAATATTTCCGTCAGCATTATAAAGTGGTGGTGCCGATGCTCCCCCTGCTGGAAATGGATATCCTGCATACCTCTGTGGGAGGACTGGCCAAGTATGTTCATAAATTCCTCGAAGCAAGAGATCTGAATAATGTACACCTAATGGGTAATTCACTAGGTGGTCATGTGGGATTGGTGCATACACTCAAACATCCGGAAAGAATCAAATCCCTGATATTAACGGGTAGTTCCGGTCTGTTTGAAAATGGAATGGGTGACAGTTATCCGAAGCGGGGCGATAAAGAATATATCCGCAAAAAAACAGCACTGACTTTTTATGATCCGGCCATGGCCACTGATGAATTAGTGGAAGAAGTGTACAGTATCACCAATAACCGGATGAAGGCCATCAAGATCATTGCCCTCGCCAAGAGCGCTATCCGCAATAACCTGGGTGAAGAGCTCAGTCAGATAAAGCAACCCACCTTATTGGTATGGGGAAATAATGATACGATTACGCCGCCATTTGTTGCCAAAGAGTTCAACAAACTGATTCCAAACAGTGAGTTGCATTTTATTGACAAATGCGGACATGCTCCCATGATGGAAGTGCCGGCTGAATTCAATGCCATCCTGCACAAATTCCTGAAAAAGCTGAATGAGCCCGCAGCGATCAGCTCCTAAGGACTGTCTTGTTTTAGTTCTTTCTGCTTTGTACATTTAGTTCAGTAAAGCCGCTATCCATGTTAACCAGAGAACTACAATCACAGCATCTCCCTTCCCTGCACCTGCACGATAAAGTGTACCAGGCGCTGCAACTCATGAATGATAACCAGATTACCCATTTACCGGTTCTGGACGGGGAGAAATTCGCTGGTTTACTAAGCGAAGATGATTTACTGCAATCCGAAAATGATCATGCGCTTTTATCGGCACTGGAACAATCCTTCTCTTCGTTTTCCGTAAAGGAGGAAGATCATTTCCTGAAAGCAGTTCAACTGGCTGCTGATAATGGACTGAGCCTCGTACCTGTGATCAATGAAGAAAATGAACTCACCGGTACCGTTACGTATACTGAACTGTTACGACATGCATCTGCTTTTATGAGTCTGAATGAACCAGGCGGACTGATCGTGCTGGAATTGCCCAGTAACCAGTATTCATTTAATGAAATCAGCAAACTGGTAGAAACCAACGATGCACAAATCACTCAGCTGAATACCAGCAATGATGCAGAAACAGGCACCATGCAGGTTACGCTGCGGATCAATAAAACAGAGATATCTGATATCCTGGCCACTTTCCAGCGTTACGAATACAATGTGAAATATTTCTTTGGCGAAGAACAATATGCCAATGAGCTCAGGTCTAATTATGATAACCTCATGAATTACCTGAAGATATGATCCCTTCACTCTGATAAATTACCAGTAATTTAGACGCCTGACCAGCAACAGCGGGAATGAGGGGGAACAACAAATACTGCGTTTTATTTTTCATTCTCGCTTTGGGGTACAGCCATCTTGCTGCCCAGCCCGTAATTACCCCGGATTCCACCGTTTCCAATTATATCATTGGTGAGATAACGATTACAGGAAACAAAAAAACCCGTGACGAAATCATCCTTCGCGAACTTTCCTTTCATAAAGGCGAATCCTTTACACCTGAAGAGCTGACAAACCGGATGGAAGCCGGAAGAAAACAACTGATGAACACGGCCTTGTTTCACCAGGTGCTGGTAGCCGCAAAGGATTTTAATGGGAATACGATCAATATTCAGGTGGATGTGAAAGAGCGCTGGTATCTTTTTCCCGTCCCTTATTTCAAACCGGTTGATCGAAATATCAACCAGTGGCTGGTGGAACAAAAAGCCAGTTTTGACCGTGTGAACTATGGTGCAAAGCTCACCTGGAATAATGCCACGGGCCGGAATGATAAATTCAAACTCTGGCTGATCAGCGGGTATACCCGGCAGCTCTCATTCAGTTATGATCGTTTATATATCGATCGCAACATGAAACTGGGAGCCAGTATGTCGTTTGCTTATGGGAAGAACCGGGAAATAAACTACAATACAGTAAATGATAAACAGGTTTTCCTGAAAGACCCGGAAAACTATGTGCGTCATTTCATCAATGGAAATATTGGTATCAGCTGGCGGCCGGCAATCAATACCCGGCATTCATTTGTGATTTGTTTCAATTCAGAAAAAGTGGAGGATACCATTGTAACCCTGAACCCGGATTATTTTCAACCCGGGCAAAGCCGGATCGGGTATCCCAGTTTTTATTACAATATGACCCATCTTCATCTGGACTATATTCCCTATCCCACAAAAGGTTTGGGGGTTAAATTGTCGCTGAGCAAGAACGGACTCAACAGTACGATCAATCTCTGGCAATTGCATGTGAATACACTGGCGGCCATTAAACTGGGTCCCAAAACATTTTCCCATATTTACACCTATGGGGGCATCAAATTACCTTTTAAGCAACCCTGGTTCAACCGGCGTTTCCTGGGTTATGGAGACACTTATTTGCAGGGTTATGAGTACAATGTAATGGACGGGGTGGCCGGTGGTTTTATCAAGGCCTCCCTGCATCAGGAGTTTTTCAGCACCCGTGTCCGGCTGCCAAGAGGTAAAAACAAACCCATGCTGGCCATTCCTTTCCGGGTAGTAGGGAAAGATGTATGGTAATACCGGTTATGCTTATCATCCGGAACCCGGCGATAACCTGCTCAGCAATAAAATGCTGTATACCGGCGGAATCGGTATTGATATCATTACCTTGTATGATGTGGTCGTTAAACTGGAATGGTCATTCAACCAGTTAGGGCAAAACGGGCTATTTTTACACCGAAAGAGTATATTTTGATCATGAAAGCAGCGATTTACAGCCGGGTGATGGAAGCCGAACAACAAAAGGACTTCCAGTTATTTTTGGATGAACTGGCTGTCCAGAAAATTGAGCCGGTCATTTTTCAACCTTTTTTTAATGCCATCAAGGATAAACTCCATCTGCCGGCCGGCACGGCAACTTTTTCCAGCTCTGCCGATCTGCAGGATATCGAATTTATAATCAGTCTGGGTGGCGACGGCACCCTGCTGGATACCGTGACCCTGGTCCGCAACCGGGATATTTCCATCATGGGAATCAATTTCGGCAGACTGGGCTTTCTGGCTGGGATTGGCCGGGATGAAGTAACCAGGGCGGTAAAAGCCATGGCTCAACGCACTTATGTGGTGGATAAAAGAACGATGATCCATGTGGATGCCAGTATTCCCCTGTTTGGAGATGTTCCCTATGGTTTAAATGAATTCTCCATACATAAACGGGATGTGGCTTCGATGATCAAGATCCATACTTATTTGAACGGGGAATTCCTGAATACTTATTGGGCGGACGGATTAATTGTGGCCACCCCAACCGGTTCTACAGGTTACTCCCTGAGTTGTGGTGGACCGGTGGTTTTCCCGGATTCAGGCAGTTTTGTGATTACCCCGGTGGCACCCCATAACCTGAATGTGCGTCCGATTGTGGTACCGGATAATAATATTATTTCCTTTGAAATTGAGAGCAGAACCGACCAGTTTATCTGTGCCCTCGATTCCCGGCGTGAAATAGTGAGCAAGGATATCCAGCTGGCGGTTAAAAAGGAGGATTTTGATATCAGCCTGGTGAGGCTGAGTGAGAATAATTTCCTGCAAACCCTGCGGAATAAACTGACCTGGGGACTGGACAAACGGAACTAAATTCTTAGCCCGGTAAAAGAAAATAGCTATTTTTAACGTTCTAATTGATCCCGAACCATTTTAAACGTTATGACGAAGAAGATATTAGCGGCCGTATTCCTTGTTACAGTCTGTATTTCAGGCAATAAGACCCTCCAGGCACAGGATGCAGTGGTACAGGAAGGGGAGTTTGGTATCGGCGTTGGAGCCGGACATTACTTTGGAGATTTGAATACCAGGGCCAAGTTCAACAGGGCCAAAGTGGCGGCTTCCATCTTTTTCCGTAAAAATCTGGGTAATTATATTGCCCTTCGGGTGGGTGCTTCTTTTGCCCAACTGGGTTACTCCGACAAATACAACACCCATAACCAGTACATGCTAGAAAGAAACCTGAGCTTTAACAGTAAGGTTTGGGAACTGACCCTGCAGGGCGATTTCAATTTTTCCGGTTTATGCCTGGAGATCCGGCATTTAGTTTTACCCCTTATATCACTTTTGGTGCCGGTATATTCAGCTACGATCCTTATGCTTACCTGAAAGGCAGGAAGGTCAATCTTCGTCCATTGGGTACAGAAGGACAGGGAACCAATCCATATAGCTCCATGGCCATCAGTATTCCTTTTGGTGGCGGTTTCAAATATGCACTCAACGAAAGGATCAATATTGGGTTTGAAGTATTACACCGTTTCACCAACACCGATTATCTGGATGATGTGAGCAAGACCTACGCCGACCCGGCCGTTTTTGTCCCCAATCCGGATGGCAGCCCCTCTGATGCCTTTTTATTGCAGGACCGCTCCTACGAATATGGCATCAATGTAAACCGCAAGGGTACTGCCCGTGGTATGAGCAAACAAAAGGATCAGTTTGTGACAGCCATGTTCCATGTTTCCTTCAATCTGCAGTCTTACAGGTGTCCTACAGCTAAATAAGATTCACCCCCCGGTGCTATTCATATGTTAAGAAAATTTAATTATTTAGCATGACGGTTAAACGAACGAATCAAGTAGCTGTCTCTAAATAAACATAAATTTTTAACCTAACACCGAATTCTATGCGCCTGACTAAAGTATTGTTCAGCCTTGCTATCCTGACCATTTTTACTGCCGGTACTGCTTTTACACCAGTTAAGAAAGTAAATGGTGACTGGTTTTTCCTCGAAGACAAAAATGTTGGTTTTGGGGTCGATCATGATGTGATCCACTTCGGCAACTGGAAAGATGATGTTCGCCAGATTAAATTAAGAGTTACTGATGGTCCGCTCCGTATGTACAACATGGTCATTCATTTTGACAATGGTACAACACAGAATGTTGAACTACGCAATAAGTTCAACGCTGGCACAGAAAGCCGTATTATTGATATGGATGGCGGACTTCGTCACCTGACTAAGATCGATTTCAGGTATGAAACCAGGGGTTTTGCCCGGGGGAAATCCAGGATCGCTGTTTGGGGTCGTAACTAATCCTCACCTGAATTAATTTCTTTCATCGCCGGGAAGCAGTCTTCCCGGCGATTTTTATTTAGCCACTAATTCACTAACTACATAAGGGAAGGGGCCGTGTTATTAATAGGTTTCGTGAATTCGTGGCAAATGATTTTTGGCCACTAATTCACTAATAGTGTGTTTACCGACGGGTTGTAATAATATGTTTCATGTGTTCGTGGCAAATGAATTTCAGCCACTAATTCACTAATAGAGTGTTTAGAGTTGTTGTCTTGGTAAGATTCGTGAATTCGTGGCAAATGAATTTCAGCCACTAATTCACTAATGGAGTGTTTAGAGTTGTTGTCTTGAAAAGATTCGTGAATTCGTGGCAAATGATTTTTTAGCCACTAATTCACTAATAAGTAGTTGATTAATCCGGGGCTCGGTTCATATTGATTCGATTGCTGAATGTTTTTTGTGATTATCGGTAGTTTTTTGTCCTTTTGTGGAAGGTGGTTTAAAATGATAACTTTGCGCCGTTAATGACCATGTCCACAATGATCGATCATATTGACAAAAGCAGATTGCCCCGGCATATCGCCATCATTATGGATGGGAACGGAAGATGGGCAAAGGAAAAGGGGGAGGACCGGCTTTTCGGACATTTTCATGGGGTGGAAAGTGTGAGGAATATTGTGGAGGGTTGCGCGGAACTGGGAGTGGAATACCTGACCCTTTATGCCTTTTCAACCGAAAACTGGGACCGGCCTGAATATGAAGTGGTCGGCCTCATGGAACTCCTGGTCAATACCATCCGGAAAGAAGTAGAGAGCCTCAATAAGAACAATATCAGACTTCATGTAATCGGGGACATGAGCATGCTCCCTGATTATGCCCGGGCCGAACTCAACGAAGCCCTGGAGATCACCAGTGAAAATACCGGTCTGAACCTGATCATGGCCCTGAGCTACAGCGGCCGTTGGGAACTCCTTAATGCCGTGAAGAATATTGCTTATGAGGTCAAACAAGGCCGGCTTAGCGTGGAAGCGATTGACCAGGATACGTTACAACGTTATCTCTGTACCAGCGGTTTTCCGGATCCTGAACTCATGATCCGCACCAGCGGCGAATACCGGATCAGCAATTTCCTCCTCTATCAGCTGGCCTATGCCGAGCTCTATTTTACCCAGGTCAGGTGGCCCGATTTCCGGAAAGAAAACCTCTATGAGGCCATCTTCGATTACCAGAACAGGGAAAGACGTTTTGGCAAGACCAGTGAACAGGTCGTAAGCTAATATGCCTGATCACAGCTCCCGAAACCCATGTTTTTTAGTCTACATATTCATGAAATACCTAATTTATTCTTCTTTCCTGATTTCTTTAACAAAGACTTCAATTTTTTACCGTTATTTTGCCGCCTGTTTCAGCAGAGGTATATGTGTAAATAAAAGAAAATTAACTGCTTATAAATTCCCGGGTTTGGAGTGATCAACCAGAACATTTAAACATGCAACAAATTTTACTAAGGTTTAGTGCTGCCCTGATACTGACGGTGATTTCCGTAATTCAAATGCAGGCACAGGTAGACACTACCACACCCACATCGGCGGATCCCAAACTGACCGCCTGGAAAACATCCCGCATTCCCAAAGAATATACTGTAGCCGCTATTAATATAACCGGCATTCGTCACCTTGATACTTCTATCGTCTATTCCATCACCAATATTAACCCCGGTGATAAGTTCATGCATCCCGGATCTGATATTTTTGGAAAATCGATTGCTAATCTCTGGAGACAAAAATTATTTTCCAATGTGCAGATTTATGTAACGCGTGTGGATGATGACCGGGTTTGGATTGAAGTGAATGTACAGGAGCGGCCCCGCCTGGGTAACTTCCGGTTTGTTGGTCCAAAGAAAACGGAAGCAGAAGAACTGCAGACCAAACTCAACCTGGTAAAGCAAACCATCATCACTGAAAATACCCGCCGGGAGATCGTAGAAAAAACGACTAAGTTTTATACTGATAAAGCGTATCGTAATGTAACAGTGCGGATTGAAGAAAAAGAAGATACTGCTTTTGCGAACTCTAATGAAATCATTATTTATGTTGATAAGGGGGGTAAGGTAAAGATTGACAATGTCCGCTTCTACGGTAATGACAATGTGGATGATTTTCGTTTAAAAAAGCAATTGAAGGGGACCAAGGAAATGGGCAAGATGACCCTGAATCCTGCTTACCAGCCCAGTCCTTATGGAACCGATAAACCTTTTTCATTCAGCCAGTGGCTGAAAGAGTGGGGATTCCTTTCACTCAGCAAAACTAAACGACTGCTGGATCCCTGGTTCAGGTTCAAACTGAGCGGTGCCAAATTTGAACAGCAGAAGTATGATGAAGACAGGGAAAAACTCCTGGATTACTACAACTCCCTTGGTTACCGCGATGTGCAGATTCTGGAAGATACCCTGCTCACAGTTACCAAGACTGGTAACATTAATGTTGATATCAAAGTAGATGAAGGAAGAAAATATTATTTCGGCAATATTACCTGGAAGGGCAATGCCAAATACACAGACTCAACCCTCAATAATATTCTCGGTATTTCAAAAGGAGATGTTTATAACCTCTCTGTATTGAACAGACGCCTGGGCAAGGAAGCTTCTCAGGAAGGTGGTGATATCAGCGGTCTTTATATGGATGACGGTTACCTGTTTTTCCGTGCAGAACCAGTGGAAACGGCCGTGTACAACGATACTATCGATTATGAGATCCGCATCACGGAAGGTCCGCAGGCAAGGATCAAGAATGTGACCATTGCCGGTAATGAGAAAACAAAAGACCATGTGATCCGCCGGGAACTCCGTACCATTCCGGGTGAATTGTTCAGTCGTTCTGACCTGATCCGTTCCCAGCGTGAACTGGCCAACCTGCAATTCTTTAACCAGGAAACCATTAACCCTGGTGTAGTACCCAATGCAGAAGACGGAACCGTGGATATTAACTGGAAGCTGGAAGAAAAATCATCCGATCAACTGGAATTATCTGCCGGATGGGGTGGTGGTATTGGTTTAACCGGTACTCTGGGTGTTACCTTCAACAATTTCTCTATCAAGAATATTTTCAAAAAAGCATCCTGGGATCCATTGCCTACCGGCGATGGACAAAAACTGAGTCTGCGTTACCAATCGAACGGGGTGGCTTTCCGCTCCCTCAACTTTTCATTTACTGAACCCTGGCTGGGTGGCAAGAAAAGAAACTCTTTTACCATTGGTGTGAACAGTAGCAAGTTCTCCAATGCTTTTAACCAATTCGGTCAGATTGACCGGGCCAGGTCCGATACCAATTACCTGAAAACAACCGGTCTTTCCATCGCGCTGGGTAAGCAGCTGAAATGGCCGGATGATTATTTCAATCTGGTGTACACACTCAATTTCACTCAGTACAAACTGATGAACTATCCCATCTTCGATGAGAATTTCAGAAGTGGTATCTCTAATAATATCAGTGCCAAGATCGCCATCCAGCGTTCGTCAGTTTTTGATCCGATCTTTCCGCGCAGTGGTTCCAGCTTTATGGCCAGTGTGCAGTTCACGCCACCCTATTCCCTGCTGAACAAAAAGATTGTAACATCCGATAACAAATACAAGAATCCGGAATACCACAAATGGCGCTTCAATGCAGAATGGTATGTGCCATTGGGTAAACCCATGGGTGCAGACAAGAACAGGCAGTTTGTGCTTAAGCTGGCTGCCAAGTATGGTTTCATGGGCCGGTATAACAATGAACTGGATTACTCTCCTTTTGAAAGATTCCAGGTGGGTGATGCAGGTTTGACCAATAACTTTGGTTTGCTGGGTTATGATATCATTGCCCACAGGGGATATCCGGTTTATCAGAATTCAAATCCGTCAATCAACCCTGAAGACCAGCAGAATGCCAACCAGTTCTTCACCATCTTTAATAAATACCAGATAGAGTTGCGTTTCCCGCTGGTGACCAATCCCAGCAGTACGATTTATGCGCTTACCTTCTTTGAGGCAGCTAACGGATGGTATAGTTACAAAGACTATAATCCATTCCGCCTAAGGCGCAGTGTAGGTGTAGGTATGCGTTTCTACCTCCCGATGTTTGGTCTGCTCGGATTTGATTACGGGGTGGGTCTCGACCGGATGAATAGTTCGAATCCCGGCCTGAAAGCAGCCTCCCGCTTTACCTTTATGCTCGGTTTTGAACCCGAATAAATCGTCGTAAATTCAGGAATATATAATCATTCAAACCTTTCTGATATGAAAAAGCTGCTGTTCTTACTTATGTTAACCGGTTTCAGCCTGGCTGCTGTTGCTCAGAAATATGCAGTAATTGATACCCGTTATATACTGGATAAAATGCCTGACTATAAAGAGGCCCAGAAACAACTGGACGATATAGCAGCGGGTTGGCAGAAAGACATTGACGGCAAACAGGCCGAGCTGGACAGGATGTACAAGGATTACGATGCCGAACAGGTAATGCTGAGTGAGGACCTGTAGAAAAAAGGGAGGACCAGCTCTTTAATAAGGAAAAAGAACTCCGGGATTTACAGCGCAAACGCTTTGGTTTTGAAGGGGATCTGTTCAAAAAAAGACAGGAACTGGTGAAGCCCATTCAGGACAAAGTGTACAATGCCATCCAGAAGATTTCCGTGGCAAGAGGCTATGACTTTGTGCTCGATAAAAGTGAAGGAATTACCATTATCTTTGCCGACCCCAAACTGGACAAAAGTGAAGATGTATTGAAAGAACTGGGGGTTAAAAATTGATGTTTCCCTTCCGGATAACTGTTAAAGAAATTGAAACACTTCCCCGGGTCAGGCAACTATTTCAACCAAAAAAGTATCCATAAACTTGAACTGCCAGGGAATAAACCCGGTGTGATAAAAAAAACAAAGAACATGAAAAAAGTACTCTCAGTATTTATCCTTGCAGCTGTGCTGCTGATGAGCGCAGAAGCCGGGGCGCAGATAAAGATCGGCTATATCCGTATTGATGATATGGTTGCTTCTATGCCGGAAACTGCCAAAATCGATTCTATTCTTGAGAAATATCAGGCGGACTCCATCAACCCACGTTATGCTCAGATTGTTTCCCTTTATCAATACAAAGACAGTGTGTACAGGGATTCAGTAAAACCTGCTCCTCCGGCTGTTAAAAAGCAAATCGAAGAAGAACTGCCTTCACTGATCTACCAGATTCAAAACTGGCAGCAGATTGTGAATCAGGCCATCGAGGCCAGGCAAAATGAACTGCTGGCTCCTATTTACAGAAAAGTATATGATGCGATCAGAGTGGTTGCCAAGGAAAAGGGGTACACCCATGTGATGACCAAGGAAGCCTTGCTCATAGCCCCGGATGCGGACGATATGATAGGATTAGTCGCAGCTAAGCTAAAGGTTACCCTACCCAAAGCCAAGTAAGACAATCATAAAATAATTACAGGAATACCCCCGGATATGGGGGTATTCTGTTTTCAGGAGTACATTTGTAGTATGTCGCAGGCTTCACCAATCGGTGTATTTGATTCCGGCTTCGGCGGATTAACCGTGCTGAAAGAAATCGTCAGCCGTTTACCGCAATACGATTATCTCTACCTGGGTGATAATGCCCGGGCTCCCTACGGTAACCGGTCCTTTGATACCGTGTATCATTATACCCTGGAAGCCGTGCAATGGTTTTTTGATCAGGGATGCTCCCTGGTGATTTTAGCCTGTAATACAGCTTCTGCAAAGGCCCTGCGGACGATTCAGCAAAATGATCTTCCCCGCATTGCTCCGGACAAAAGAGTTTTGGGTGTGATCAGGCCTACTGCGGAGATCATCGGCCGCTTTTCAGAAACAGGTAGCGTAGGCGTGCTGGCCACTAATGGAACCGTGGCTTCTGGTTCTTATCCCATGGAAATCGGAAAATTTTTTCCGGAGCTAAACGTGTACCAGGAAGCCTGTCCGATGTGGGTTCCCCTTGCTGAGAATAACGAACATGAAAGCCATGGTGCCGACTATTTCATCAAAAAGAACCTGCACCAGCTATTTGAAAAAGGAGAGAATATAGATGTGATCCTGCTGGGATGCACTCATTATCCCCTGCTTCGCGAAAAAATTGAAGAACACCTGCCCGTAGGTGTTAAGCTCCTTGCACAGGGTGAGATTGTGGCCCAAAGCCTGGCCGATTATTTACAACGGCATCCTGAAATTGAAAAGCAATGCAGCAGGAATGGCCGCCGGGTTTTTTATACTACCGACGATACCTCCGATTTCGACAGCCATGGGGCTTTATTTTATGGCCAGCCTATCGAATCAATCCATACGGAATTGGGCCATATTTAGACTGATAATCAGTAAATAACAATCGGCCAGTAATTTTTTTGCCTGATCTTTCCCTGTTCTGCCTTCCAATCCTTACCTTTGCCGTCCTTTCACAAAACCACCGGTGTGGTGACCTGTGGTGATTATGAAACCTGGACCGTTCTCCCGGTCCGCATATCAAAAAAATTATGAAACGTACATTCCAACCTCACCGTAAGCGTCGTAAAGCCGTACATGGTTTCCGTCAGCGTATGGAAACAGCCAATGGCCGTAAAGTACTGGCCGCCAGAAGAAGAAAAGGTCGTAAAAAACTGACTGTTTCCGACGAAAGGAAACTGAAATAAGCCATTACTGCTGAGGTTTCAATAAATTGAAGCTCCGCCGGCGGCGGGGCTTTTTTTATGAGCGGACAATTTACACTGCATAAAAAAGAAAGGCTGAAAAGCCGGAAGGCGCTGGAGCAATTATTCAGCTCAGGAAAGAGTTTTGTGATCGCTCCTTATCGCGTCATTTATCAATCTGCGGAGACCGGTTTACTTTTCACCGTTGGGGTGAGTGCCAGGAATTTTAAAAAGGCAGTGGATCGTAACCGGATCAAGCGACAAACAAGAGAAGCTTATCGCTTACAAAAATTGCCGTTGAAAGAATGGCTTGTTTCCCATCATACAGGACTGCATCTTTTTCTCATGTACACCGGCCGGGAAAAACAGGACTATCAACTGCTGCAGACATCCGTTCAGAAAATCATTGCGAAACTGATCAAAACATTGCATGAAAGTATTCCTCCGGCTGCTTAGCCTTCCTTTTATAGCATTGATCAAAATCTACCAGTGGGTAATTTCTCCCTGGCTGGGGCCCAAATGCCGTTTTACACCCACCTGTTCCCATTATGCGGTAGAGGCTTTGAAAAAGCATGGGTTATTCAAAGGTTTCTGGTTATCGCTGAAAAGAATTTCCAAATGTCATCCCTGGGGAGGCAGTGGTTACGACCCTGTTCCCTGACATAAAAAACCCCGGTCTTAACCGGGGTCTGTATAGATAGTTTAATTCTTCTTAAGCTGCTTCAAATCTGTCAGCCACTTTTTTCCAGTCAACTACATTCCAGAATGCAGCCAGGTAATCAGCCCTGCGATTCTGGTACTTCAGGTAATAAGCATGTTCCCACACATCTACGCCAAGGATCGGTGTGCCTTTTACATCGGCTACATCCATCAATGGATTATCCTGATTAGGGGTGGAACTGATTTCCAGTTTTCCGTCTTTCACCAGCAGCCATGCCCATCCGCTGCCAAAGCGGGTCATACCAGCCTGAGCAAATTTTTCTTTGAATGTTTCAAATGATCCAAATGTTTCGTGAATGGCTTCAGCCAGTTTACCGGCAGGCATACCACCACCTTTTTCGTCGAGGCTTTCCCAGAAGAAAGTATGGTTCCAGTGACCACCGCCATTATTACGAACGGCCGGTGAAATTTTACCGGCATTGGCTACCAGTTCAGCCAGTGATTTATTTTCATGCTCGGTTCCGGCAATGGCTTTATTCAGGTTATCTACATAGGCCTGGTGGTGTTTGCCATGGTGAATCTGCATGGTTTGTGTATCAATATGCGGCTCCAGTGCATCATGTGCGTAAGGGAGGGGAGCGAGTGTAAATGCCATAGTTGTAAAGTTTAATTAGTGAATAGCTGAAAGGATAACAAAAGTAAGCAACACTGGTTGAATAAGCCCGGTATTAACTGATTTGTTCCTGCTTTCGAAAAGCCGCCATTATTTACCTGCTAACCGGCTCTGGTACATACTTTTCCAGTAAAAAGCGATCAACTGACCCTTTTTACAGGTTAAAACAGATACTATTACTATTTCAGGATACTAATGGGCTGAACTTTTTTTTAAATGCAGTATGATTCCCTGCTTATCTTTTTGACTGAAAAAAATCTTTCATCAGCTGTGCGCACTGATCTTCCAGCACGCCCCGGATCAGTTCTGTTTTTGGATGAAAGGGCCAGTTGGTCCCTGCTGTTTTTTTATATCCGTTTTTTTCATCTGCTGCTCCATATACAATTCTGCCCAGTTTACTCCAGTATAATGCACCTGCGCACATCAGGCAGGGTTCGATGGTTACATAAAGGGTGGCATCCGGAAGATATTTGGCTCCCAGGGCATTGAATGCGGAGGTCAGCGCAATCATTTCGGCATGGGCCGTGGGGTCATTCAGCCGTTCGGTCATATTATGGCCCCTGGCAATGATTCTTTCATTGATCACCACCACAGCGCCAATGGGTATTTCTTCTTGTTCAAAAGCTTTCTGGGCTTCTTTCAGGGCTTGCATCATGAAATATTCATGTGTCATGGTCATGGTTTAATATCAGTAAAACAGAGGAGGGGATCAGTTCGGTAGTCAATGGGTGTTCGGTCAGCATCATAAAATACCAATCGGAGACTTCATCTTTCCGGATGGCCAGTAATTTATTCCTGATATGAATGCAAAAGCTTTTGGTAATCTCATCAAACCAGGCATTATCTTTTCCATACTGGGCCTGGTACATCGAAAGCATGAATTCCTGTCGCTTTTTCTTTCTTTTCTCCGTTTTAGGTAAACCAGTTTTCTGATCGGCGCTGAATTGCACGGCCATCAGCATCGTATAATCAATCCGGCAAAAATCACCTTCATCAGTCTCCACCATTTTACTGAAAGAATCAATCGTTGCCAGGTCGGTGGTAATGGTGACTGACTTTCTTTTAAAGGTCCGGTTAAAACCCTCCAGTATTTTTTTTCTTGGGATTTTTTCCAGTAAAGGAGGGTAAATATAATTCAGACAGGATTTGAAATTTCCTGTAAAGAAATCCTGCCAGTACGCATGAATCCGTTGGTTCAATCCTGTTTCATCGGGATGCATTGTTTCAAGTTCCTGCAGGGATATCAAGGGGTAGTAATGGGGTTTTTGATAACTTGTAACAAATTTACCAAAATGGAAGGGAGCAGCAGTCTGGAAAAATTGCGTGGGTATTTCAACCAGGGTCATACACAGTCTTATCAATTCAGGAAGGAACAGCTCAGCAAACTAAAAGCCGCTATTCTGGAATATGAGGAGGAATTGTATGAAGCCCTGCGGCAGGATCTGAAAAAAAGCCGGGAGGAAAGCTGGGTCACTGAGCTTGGATTTGTGATGGCAGAAATCAACGCGGCCCTCCGGAACCTGAAGCGCTGGATGCGTCCCGAGCGAAAGGGTACCAACCTGGTCAATTTACCTTCTTCCAGCCGGGTGATGAAAGAACCACTGGGGGTGGTACTGGTCATCGGCCCCTGGAATTATCCCTTTATGCTGCTGATGAATCCGGTGGTAGGGGCGATTGCAGCAGGCAATTGTGTGCTGATGAAACCCAGTGAGTTTGCGCCTGCCACAGATGCAGTGATGAAAAAAATGATTGAGCAAATCTATCCCCCGGAATATATACTGTATGTGCAGGGAGAAGGTCAGCGGGTGATCCCTGCCATGATGCAGCAATTTGCTTTTGATCATGTTTTTTATACCGGTAGTACCGAAGTGGGAAGAATTATTTATAAAATGGCAGCAGAGAAACTTGTGCCCGTAACGCTGGAATTGGGCGGGAAAAGTCCCTGTGTAATTGAAGCCGATGCCAATATCAAAGTGGCCGCCAACAGAATTGCGGTAACAAAATTCTCCAATGCCGGTCAGATGTGTGTAGCTCCGGATTACCTGCTGGTTCATGAGTCGGTACTGGAATCCACACTGGAAGCGATCCGGGATTTTATACCGGTGATGTATTCAGCCAAACCCGAAGAGGATGATGGGTATTGCCGGATCATCAATGAGAGACAATTCGATCGTATAGAGAAGTATTTAAAAGAAGGAAAACTGGTTTGCGGTGGCAGAACAGATAAATCCCGCCTGTTTATAGAACCAACTGTACTGCGTGATGTTTCTCCGGATGCTGCTGTGATGAATGAGGAAATTTTCGGACCGGTACTCCCGGTCATCCCTTTCCGTACGATGGAAGAAGCCATAAAGATCATCAGTCGCCATCCCAATCCGCTTTCTTTTTATATCTATACATCCAGCCGTAAAAAGGAAGCAGCATGGCTGCAGGCCGTACCTTCGGGTGGTGCATGTGTAAACAATTGCAGCTGGCACCTGACCAATCACCACCTGCCTTTTGGGGGCAGGGGATTCAGCGGAACGGGGAATTATCATGGTAAATATTCCTTTGATACTTTCAGTCATGCCAAAGCGGTAATGAAAACCCCCTACTGGTTTGATCCTAAAATCAAATACCCGCCGATGAAAGGGAAACTTAAAATCTTCAAATGGGTCATCCGATGAGGAAACTAAAACGATTCCTGCTTGTTCTATTGATACTCATTGCTGCCTTTGCAGTATATGTGGAAATTGTGAACCGTAACTCAAAAAATATGACCTACCGGCAGAAAGTATTGAAAGCAGTGTATCCCGCCCTCATGTGGATTACTAAACTCACAGGAAAAAATTCAAAGCAAATGGCTCATGAGAAAGTAAAACCACCTGTTTCTTTTTATGAATTATCGGCCCAGGCTAATAACGGAGATACCGTTTCATTTGAAAAATTCAGGGGCAAAAAAATACTAGTAGTCAATACAGCCAGCAATTGCGGGTATACCAATCAATATGCCGACCTGCAGCAACTGGCAGAGGCTTATCCGGAAAAACTGCTGGTGATTGGATTCCCTGCCAATGATTTCAAAGAACAGGAAAAAGGATCTGACGATGAGATAGCCAGTTTTTGTAAAATCAATTATGGGGTGAGTTTTCCGTTAATGAAAAAATCGGTTGTGATTGCCCAATCCGGCCAGCACCCGGTTTATCAATGGCTGACGGATTCGACTAAAAACGGCTGGAACAGCAAGCCCCCCTCCTGGAATTTTTCAAAATACCTGGTGAATGAAGAAGGAATTCTGACCCACTATTTTGATCCTGCCGTTTCCCCGATGAGTAAGGATATAAAAGATGCCATTCAACAATAAAAGCATGTTTAGTAAACAGGCGATCGAACAGTATTTTAATGCCGAAAAAAAGGAAAGCCTTCTTTTTATCGGGGTCGGATTATCAGCCCTGCTGATTTCCCTGGTATTTCTCTTTGGGATCCCGGGTTCGTTTTACAAGGGGGCGGCGATTCCTTTTGCATTAGTAGGTGCATTGCTGGGTGTAGTGGGGTACACCGTTTACCGCCGCAGTGATAGTGACCGGATCAGGAATGTGTATGCATTAGATATGAATCCTGCGGAACTGAAAGAAAAGGAATGGCCGAGAATGCAGCAGGTGATGTTCAATTTTAAAATCTACCGCTGGACAGAAATCATATTATTGCTGGCAGGAGCCGGACTCTATCTGTATTTTATCCGTGATTTCAACAATGATTTCTGGAGAGGATTTGGTTTGGCACTGGCTATCATGTCACTGATTGCACTGGTGGCCGATTATTTTGCAGAAAAAAGAGGAAAGAAATACCTGGAAGGCCTCCGTTCGCAGATTAAGGAATAATCCCTTCTTTTCTTTGTTGCTCCAGCAGGAAATTCATCCCAAAACTCAGTTTCTTAGCGGAAGGTGACTTGGCACTCAGGGCTCTCCAGAAGGGAGTGATCTGGGCAAGGGCTTTACCGTTTTCATATTCTTCAAAAGCGGCTTCGGCCACAATCCTGACGAAAATACCGGTTGTAACAGGACAGGTATACTGGGCATGGTATTCAGCAGCCAGATCCTTGCGGATTTGCCGGATATCTGAAAAATGACCTCTTGGAATCTGACGGATGTATTGGTCCACGATCAAAGGAGTGGCAATCAGCATGCTGGCTCCAGGGGGAATATCTGCAAATCGTTTGGTGGTGACTTCAATTTCGACCTCCCGGTCCAGATGCAGTTTTTCCTGCCAGGATTTTTTTCCGCTTCCTGATTTTTGATCAGGCTTTTCCGCCTTCTTTTTTACCACCTTTGCCATAGCATGAATTTAATCAAATCTAAAACAATATAATTATTATGGCAATGAATGATATTATCGGCTCAGTCGGGGTGGCAATCATCCTGCTGGCCTATTTTCTGGGAACAGAAAAGCTCATGAAGACAGACAGTAAAATTTATTTTGTCCTCAATATCATCGGGGCCGGACTGGCCACAACTGCATCCCTGATGATTGGTTACTGGCCCTTTGTGATTTTAGAAGCCACCTGGACACTTGTTTCATTATATGGACTGATGAAGGCAATGAAAATCAGCAGGACCTGAATTGATACTAAGTCAAACCGGTAAAAGATTGTATTGATAAACTTTGGAGTAATGCATGAAACAAGCAATAAAGGAGAAAAATTTCGTGAATTCGTGGCAAGAAATTTTTTTAGCCACTAATTCACGAATAAATGTGAGATCAAAAATGGCTGGTAATACTCATTAGTGCATTCGTGGCGAGAAATTTTTTTAGCCACTAATTCACGAATAAATGTGAGATCAAAAATGGCCGGTAATATTCATTAGTGCATTCGTGGCGAGAAATTATTTTAGCCACTAATTCACGAATAAATGTGAGATCAAAAATGGCTGGTAATACTCATTAGTGCATTCGTGGCGAGAGATTATTTTAGCCACTAATTCACGAATAAATGTGAGATCAAAAATGGCTGGTAATATTCATTAGTGCATTCGTGGCGAGAAATTATTTTAGCCACTAATTCACGAAATAATACAGGAAAAGTAAGCGGATAATTTTTTCAGGTTGGTGGACGAGCTTCGAAATTAATTGACCGGGCAGTTTTCGTGGTAGTTAATCAGTTCTATAGGAGTTTTTTCAAACTGATGCCCTGCATAAATAACTGCCATTTCATCCAGCACCACATTGATCTCTTCTTCCGTTTTTAGTGTAACGAGTTTATTCCGGAATTCTTTGATGTTGGGTAAGCCTTTGAGGTAGTTGGCATAATGTCTCCGCATTTCGTTGATGCCAACAACAGGGCCTTTCCAGTCAACTGATTTTTCTAAATGTTTCCGGCAAACGGCTATCCTGTCTTCAATCGTTGGAGGAGGTAAATGAATTCCGGTGCTTACATAATGTTTGATCTCATTAAAAATCCAGGGATAACCAATCGCAGCCCTTCCGATCATGATGCCATCCACCCCGTATCTGTTCCTGTATTCAACTGCTTTTTCCGGTGAGTCGATATCGCCATTTCCAAAAATGGGTATCTGCATCCGGGGATTATTCTTCACTTTTCCGATCAGGGTCCAGTCTGCTTCTCCCTTATACATTTGGGTACGGGTTCTGCCATGGATCGCCAATGCTTTGATCCCCACATCCTGCAGGCGTTCAGCTACCTCTTCAATATTCCTGGTTTGATCATCCCAGCCCAGTCTTGTTTTAACGGTAACCGGTAAAGAAGTTGACTTCACCACGGCGGCCGTGAGCCTGACCATTAAATCAATATCTCTCAATACGCCCGCACCGGCACCCTTGAGCGCCACTTTTTTTACCGGGCAGCCGAAATTGATATCCAGCAAATCGGGATTGGTGACTTCTACAATTTTTGCAGCAAGGGAAAGGCTTTCCTCATCTCCGCCAAAAATCTGGATACCTACCGGGCGTTCATAATCGAAAATGTCCAGTTTTTTTCGGCTCTTAATGGCATCCCGGATCAATCCTTCAGAGGAAATGAATTCCGTGTACATCAAATCGGCTCCTTTATCCTTGCAAACAGCCCGGAATGGGGGGTCGCTTACGTCCTCCATGGGGGCCAGGAGAAGCGGAAAATCAGGAAGTTGTATGTTGCCTATCTTTACCAAATGTAGAAAGTCATCCTCTTTTTACCGGAGGGATGAATTGGCAAATTTACAACCTAAAAACGGCAAAAACGAATGAGGGGTTTAATGAAAACCAAATCGGCATCTAACCAGTTTCTGATACTGATCAGCGTGGTCCTGGTTTGTTTTTTTTTATTGGGAATAGTGGGTACCATTATTCTGTCCGCCGTTACTGGAATCGGATTAAGTGAAATGGCTGATCCTTCAAAACTGGACCTAACAAAGCCGGTCTATATCAATATGCTTCGCGGGATGCAGGCCGTTCAGTTTTTTAGCCTTTTTATAGCCCCCACCTTTATATGCAGCTGGCTTTTTAGCAGCAATCATAAAAAATACCTCGGTTTAAAAGCACCTACACACCCTGGTTATATTATGGCAGGGGTTGGGGTTTTGTTAATTGCTATTCCTTTCACCGGATGGCTGGGTGAACTGAACCGCAATATTCCATTTCCAAAAGGAATGGCCAGTTGGATGCATGAACAGGAAGTGGATGCTGCCAGAACCATTCAGGCATTATTATCCAGACATACTCTTAGTGATCTGTTGCTGAACCTGCTTTGTGTGGCAGGATTTGCTGCGGTTGGCGAAGAGCTATTGTTCAGGGGCGTGGCCCAGCGACTGCTGATCAAAATGTTTAAAAGCCCTATCGTGGGGATTTTGGTTTCGGCGGCCTTGTTTTCTGCCATGCATATGCAGTTTTATGGATTTTTTCCCAGACTGGCCCTGGGTATTCTGCTTGGACTGATCTACTGGTACAGCGGAAGTCTCTGGATTGCCATGCTGGCCCATTTTGTTTATGATGCCGTGCTCATTATTCTGGCATATAATAATCCTTCCATGCTGGCAGAGGAAAGCAGTATGCCCATGAAAAACCTGGTCCTCGCCGGCAGTATCAGTTTTCTGTTCGTGATTATGTTACTGACCTGGATGCGAAAAAAATCAGTCACCACTTATTCGTCGGTTTATGCAGATGATGAAGTGCCGGTGAAAAACCATCCATTTGATTTTGATAAAAACACTCCTGAATAAATTCACAGCCAACTGCTGTTATCAATATGGCTTTTAACTGGTCCACCTTCAAGACAAGATCCCTGACTGCCCTGGTATTTGTGCTGATTATGCTCACCGGATTGCTATGGAATCACTGGAGTTTTTTTGTACTCTTTTCAGTCATTCATTTCGGATGCTGGTGGGAGTATTTCAAACTCACGGAAAAGATTCACCGTACCTCTTTTCATATTTATACCAAACTGGGGATGATGCTGGCAGGATTCGGGATTCTTTTATGGCTTAGCGGACCGGTGTATCATATCAGCCAATACAGTTTTAAAGATAATTTTTCCATGCCTGTATCCGCTGCCGGATTTATCCTGATGATCATCGGGGTTTTAAGAGGGGATGCAGTGAATGTAAAAGGATATGGGATGGCCGGACTGGGCTTGCTGTATATTTCAGTAAGCTGGGCCATGATGATAGATTTGACAGGTTTCCCCTTTGATATTTTTGATAGCGGTGATTTTGTCTCCGGAGGATTTTCATTTGTCCTTATCCCGGTTGTGTTAATTGCTGCTATCTGGATCAATGATACAATGGCCTATATAGTAGGCTCTTTAATTGGTAAAACACCACTTTCACCGGTTTCTCCCAAAAAAACCTGGGAGGGTACTGTAGGGGGTATTCTTCTCGCAACACTTGTTACCGGGTTTTGACCCATGAATTCGCACCAGTCAATTTTCAAACTCCGGACTGGGCACTGGAAATACCATCACGACATTGGTATATCATTGCGGGTACTGCAGCCATTGCCGGAACTTTCGGAGATCTGCTGGAATCAAAATTAAAACGGATGGCCGGTGTAAAAGACAGTGGCACCCTCATGCCAGGTCATGGCGGATTTTTGGACCGCTTCGATTCCCTGCTCCTGGCTACCCCGGCGGTCTGGGTATATGTCCGGATTTTTATGCATTGATGGCCATTGATGGATGACCCTTTCCCATTTACTATATTTGCCGCATGACGATCCACAAAGAAGGCTATAAGTCAATTGCCATTGCGGTTTTGCTATTCAGCATTATTAATCTCCTGTCTTTTTATTTCCTGAGTTATTCCCTGCCCATCCTGAGCTGGCTGATCTTTCTGATCACAGCCGCGATGCTTGTATTGGTAGTCTCCTTTTTCAGGATACCCAAAAGAGTTCATACGATTGCTGAAAACAGCATCATAGCTCCGGCAGATGGCAAAGTGGTGGTTGTGGAGGAAGTGCAGGCTGATGAATATTTTAAAGATCGCCGGATACAGGTCTCGATCTTTATGAGTCCGCTGAATGTGCATGTAAACCGGAACCCCGTGAGTGCAGATGTGGTGTACAGTGAATATCATCCCGGTAAATACCTCGTGGCCTGGCATCCCAAATCATCTACTGAAAATGAACGTCATTCTGTAGTATATCGGAAAGATGGAAAAGAGATCCTGGTCAAACAGATTGCCGGCGCCCTGGCCAAACGCATCTGCAATTATTTGAAACCTGGCATAAATGTAAAACAGGGAGAAGAAATGGGTTTTATCAAATTTGGTTCCAGGGTGGACCTGCTCCTGCCACTGGATGCAAAGATCAATGTAAAGATTGGTGATAAGCCAAAGGGTGGGGTTACGGTGATTGCTACCTGGTAATTGAAATCCCGATAGCTATCGGGAGAAAATTGAAAATTCACGACCAGTCTTCTTTCCGGAATGTGTAAATGGTTAAACTGGTAATATTAATTGCAATTGTTTGCCTCATTAGGAGAATTACAAATCAAAAAATCCCTTCCAGCTCCCTTAATGAAAAAACGGTATAAGTAGGTTTATCTCCTTTTACCAGTTCAATTTCTTTATTCAGATGATTGACATGCACCTGGTCGATCCCGGCATTTACCGCGCCTAAAATATCTACATCAATACTATCGCCGATCATAATGCTTTCTTCCGGGGAGGCGCCTGTTTTCTGAAAAGCGTAGTCAAAAATTTCTTTATGCGGCTTGAGACTGTTACTTCCTTCAGATGTGATAACTGCGCCGAAATAATGTTCCAGTCCGCTGCTTTTTAATTTGCCATACTGTGTTTTTTCAAATCCATTGGTGATCATATGGAGCTGATAGGATTTGGATTGTAAGTAATTCAGTATTTCAATGGTATAAGGAAATAAGAGCTTGCGGGTAGGTAAGAGGTCCAGGAATCGCAGTCCCATATCGCGGGCCAGGGGCTCATCGGCTATTTTAAAATCCAGCAGGGCCAGCCACATCCTCTTCCAGCGAAGTTCATCTACCTTGATATATCCGTTGCGGTAGCGGTCCCAGAGTTTATCATTGTGTACCAGGTAATTCCGGTGAAAAAGATCAAAATCATGGATGCCTCGTTGATCCAGTTGCAGATCGGTGTAGAGCTCCAGCAGAGTTTGCCGGCTATTGGCTTCAAAATCCCAGAGGGTATGATCAAGGTCAAAAAAAAGATGTTTGTATTTCATTAGTTTGCTGCTTGTTCAATCCGTTTTCTTATCCTTAGCGAAGAAAAAGGAATAAATTATTTACTGCCTGCTTTTAGTAATTTCGGCAGTTACATTTATTCAGGAGGCAAAGAAACCGGAAATATTTAATACCCATAACCATTTTTTCATGAACATAGCGATTACAGGTGCATCAAAAGGAATCGGAAGGGCCATTGCTGAAATTTTTGCTGCAGAAGGACACCACCTTTTTCTTTGTGCCAGAAAAGAAGCCAGTTTGTATCAAGCGATGGAAACCCTGCAAAAAAAATATCCTGCTGCTATCATAAAGGCTAAACCATTTGACCTCAGCCGGCCGGCAGAAGCAAAAGCTTTTGGTACCTGGTGCCTTGAATATGGCGTTCCGGATGTATTAATAAACAATGCCGGTGTATTTGAACCAGGTGCGGTTCATAATGAACCGGAAGGTCTGCTGGAAAGCCAGATTGCCGCCAATCTCTACAGTGCTTATCATGTTACCCGCACCGTTCTTCCCTGGATGATGGAGAAAAGGGCCGGGCATATTTTCAATATATGTTCAATCGCCTCCCTGCATGCTTACCCCAATGGCGGGGCTTACAGCATCAGTAAGTTCGCCCTGCATGGGTTTAGTAAAAACCTGCGGGAAGAACTGAAACCATTTGGTATCAAAGTTACCGCTGTCCATCCGGGAGCAGTAATGACGGATTCCTGGGGCGGATTTGACAATAGCAAAAAAAGGATCATGGAAGCGGCCGATATTGCCAAAATGGTCTATGCCGCTGCACAACTTTCGCCACAGGCCTGTGTGGAAGATATCCTGATCAGACCGCTGCTGGGAGACTTGTAAACCGCTGATCGCCTGATTTTATCCTTCGCTGTAATTTGGATCCGAATTAGGTTTTGTTCTTCTATATTAGTTGCTTCAAATGAAGCGAATCACCCTTTTTTTGCTCCTGTTTTTTGTTTGTACTACGGTTTTTACCCAACCGGTATTTAAAACACTTGCACCGCCTCCAACAGTGGTGATAGGAGATGCATTCCAGATACAATATGTGCTGGAAGGGGGGGAGGCCAATGCCGTTATACAAGCTCCGGTATTCACCGGCTTCCGGGTTACCAGTGGTCCCAATATCTACCCGGGTAAAAAAGGACTTCTGTCATTAAACAATTATGTGTACAGCCTTGAAGCTATCCGGACCGGTAAGCTGGTCATTCAAGGTGCCAGTATTACCAGCGGAAATGCTGTTTACCACAGCAACCCGGTTACAGTGGAAGTGATCAGTAAAGAAGAAGCCGCGATGCGGATGAATCGAAACGGAGAATCGCTGCGGTATGACTATTTGCTGCGACAAGGAGAAGATCCTTACCGTAAAATCCGGGAAAACCTTTTTGTAAAAGTACAGCTGGATAAAAGCCGCTGCCTTGTGGGTGAAGCGATATTGGCAACCTTTAAACTCTATTCAAGACTCGAATCAAAATCAGATATTATAAAGAATCCGGGGTTTTACGGGTTCACGGTTTATGATATGGCCGGATTGTCTGACAAATTGGTCACAACCGAAAAAATCAACGGACGGATTTATGATGTACATACGATCCGCAAAGTGCAATTGTATCCGCTGCAAGCCGGTGTTTTTTCCATAGATGAAATGGAACTCAAGAACAGGGTGGAGTTTTCCCGCAGCAGGGTCAACAAAAAGACTGAACAGCAAATCGCCGAAGGTATGCTCGGCGCTGAAGAGACAACTGCGCCTGAAGAAGGTGCCGAAGTATATGAGACAACGATGCATACCGATCCGGTATCAGTAGAAGTGAAACCATTACCTGAACCCGGAAAGCCCAGTCGTTTTTCAGGAGCCGTTGGCCGGTTCAGGATCAAAGCCGTATTGCCTGAAGCTAAGCTGGCAAAGAACGAACAGGGCTTTCTTGAAATTCAAATCAGCGGGAAAGGAAACTTTACCCAATTGGATGCGCCTGTTGTTAACTGGCCATCCGGAATAGATGGATTTGAACCAACCGTAAATGATGAACTGGATAAATCCGCTTCGCCTTTACAGGGAACCAGGACCTTTCGGTTTCCATTTGTTTGTGCAGTGCCTGGTCAATACAAAATTCCATCTATCAGTTTTTCATTTTATGATATTGACAGTAATCGCTACCGGACGATACAGACAGAGTCCTTACAACTGGAAGCCGGAGCGGCTCCCAAAAAGGAGCAACAACAGATTTCACAGGAACTTTCATTAGAAGAAAGAAATGAAAAAGCGGCCCGAACAGCAGGCCTCATTGCAGGTGTACTGGTTTTGCTGGTATTGGGTTACTGGATTTTTGGAAGCAAAGAAAAAAAGTCAGCGGTTGTTGCTGATGATGCTCCGCCTGTTATTCCTGCAGCTAACAACCTGTTGCAGCCCCTGAAAGATATACAGGCATCCGATCACCAGACCTTTTACAGAACCCTGCATAGTCTGATCTGGAATCTGATGTCAGCGGAGTTCGGAATTACAGGCAGTCAGCTGAATAAACAGGAGCTGGCAGAAAAAATAAATAGCCGTTTAAATGAAAGAGATAGTTCGGTAACACTGCTGTCCATTCTGTCAACCTGCGAGGCCGGTATTTATACCAGTGCCAGTCTGGATGAGGACAGGGAATCATTACTGCAGGAAACCGGTGAACTATTAAAAAAGATAGGAGTAGCACTTTAATTAATTATTCAGCGTATTTATAACCCACACCTCTTACGGAATGAAAATAGCGGGGGTTGCGGCTGTCTTCTTCAAAATACTTGCGGAAATTCAGGATAAAATTATCAATCGTACGGGTGGTGGGATATACATTATACCCCCAGACAGACTGCAGGATTTTTTCCCTGGCTACCACTTCATTTTTGTTTTCAATCAGCAGTTTGAGTAACATGGTCTCTTTCTTACTCAAGGCCACTTTTTCACCATTGGCCAGGGTAGCTTCCTGGGCCCTGAAATCAACAGAATGACCTCCAAACTGGTAATTATCACCGATGCTTGATTTGTCCTGGAGTTTTTTATTCTTATCAATCAGTTTATTGACCCGGAGCAGGAGTTCTTCCAGGTTGAAGGGTTTAGTGAGGTAATCATCCGCTCCTTTTTTCAAACCCAGTACCCTGTCGGCACTGCTGTTTTTAGCACTGAGGATCAGGATAGGCACTTCATTATTACTGATCCGGATGGTTTCTGTAACATTGATACCATCCATTTCCGGGAGCATGACATCCAGGATAATCAGATCAAAGTATTCTCCCTGAACGGCATTCAGGGCAGCTACTCCGTCGTAAGCTGAAGTGACTGTAAAGCCTTCCAGCTCCAGATTCAGTTTAAGGGCTTCGTGGAGATTCTCTTCATCTTCCACCAGCAGGATGGATTTTTTCCTTTCTTCGCTCATGTCTTGAAAATAACGACAAAATTACTGCCGGTGGGTTCATTATTTGTCACCGAAATGTCCGCATTATGATCTTTGGCGATGATACTGCAAAGGTAGAGTCCCAGTCCTGTTCCCTGCTTTTTCCGGGTGGCCTCATTGCCGATCCGGTAAAACCGGGAAAAGATTTTTTTCTTTTCCTCATCAGCGATGCCCGGTCCTTCATCACGGATCTGCAATTCGATACCGGAACGGTATTTACGGAGAAAAGCGGTTACCCTGGCATCTTTGGGAGAATACTTGATGGCATTTTCGATCAGATTATTAATCAGGATCTGTAAAAGCAGCGGATCTCCTTTGATATCGGCGTCCGGCTCGATTTCATCCAGGAATTTCCGATCCGGAAACCGGTTTCTGAAATCCTGTATACAATCTTTCAGCAGACCGGAGAGATCCAGTTCTTCCCTGGAAGATTCATAGCGCCCGCCTTCGAGCTGGGAAGCAATCAGGATATTATTGGTCAGAAAATTCAGCCGGGCTGTTTCGTCAAGTGCGTTCAGGATCAGTTTTTTCTGTTTTTCAGGATCGAGGGTGTATTTTTTCAGGGTTTCCAGGTTCAGCCGGGCAACAGAAATAGGCGTTTTTAATTCATGGGTTACGGCCATCATGAAATTCTGTTGTTGCTGCTGCAGGTGGAACTGCCGCCTGACCGAACGGAAAACAAAAAAGGCCCCCACCAGGATCAGGATCAGAAAGGCTACTCCTTCACCCAGGTACTTGGCATTATTGCGATCGCCCTCTGCTTTAATGATGGCGATCGTGGTCTTGTTTTCTTTGCCGGATTGTTGATGTTGCAGGATACTCAGTTCTTCCCGTAAATGTTGAATTTTCCGGTTTTGGTTTTCGAGGGAAATAAACCACCAGGCTAATGCGGCTACGATATAAAAAAGCAGCAGCCAGTAAATAATGGTGACACGCTTTATTTTTTGGTGGCTGTTGCCCGACATCAGGGTTGTTTTTTCTCAATACGGAGACCAATATTCAGCACATGCTCTAAAGGGTCTTCACGCATGATCTGGGAAATGGTGAAAGTATAGGTTCCCTTTTTTCTGAAATAATAACCGGGTCCGTCGGGAGTCAATGCGATCCGGTGATCAAAAATATCATCCATCCCGGTTCCTTTCCAGCCTTCTTCATCAGTACCAAGGTTCAGGTCAAAAGAGGCATTCTGCGCGCTGTCCTGACCCGGTTGAAGTGTGGCCAGGTTCAGATAAATATTATTGAAATGATATTTGTCGCGGTGACGAAGGGTGATAAAGAGTTTATAGGGCGCAGTGGTATCAGTAATGGTAAATGTAAAAGAGGGTTTAAAACTGCTCTTCCACTGGTGGCCCGGGATATTGACTGTTTTTTCATACAGGTCTACCGTCTGACAGGAGGAAATGGCCAGCAGGATGAAAAAAGCGGCGGGTAAAATGGTCCGAATGCTTTTCAATGAATATTTTTTACAAAAATAATCAGGATGCAGGAATTAAAGTATCCCGCCCGGGCTTTTCAGTTGGCCGGGGCCTTTGTGATCCATTACAGCACATTTAAAACCTGTTCCTTTGCTTTCTCCAGTTCATCCTTCATCATCACTACAGATTTCTGGATGGTGGAATCATAGGCTTTAGAACCGGTGGTATTGATTTCACGGCCGATCTCCTGAAGTACAAAGGATAATTTCTTACCCTTGGATTCTTCGGGTTCTGCCAGCAGGGTTTTGAAATATTCGCAGTGATTTTTAAGCCGGACCTGCTCTTCACTGATATCGATCTTTTCAATATAATAGATCAGTTCCTGCTCCAGGCGGTTGCCGTCATAATTATCCTTTCCCACTTTTTCTTCCAGCAGTTTGGTGAGGTTGTCCCTGATCTTCTGCTGACGAAGGGGTTCAAGCCGGGTAACTTCATCCTGCTGTATCTGGATATTCCTGATCCTGGTCAGCAGGTCTTCTTCCAGCACTTTTCCTTCTTCCAGGCGGTGGTGGTTCAGGTCATCGATGGCAGCCATCAGTACCTGTTGAAAATCGGTCCAGTCTTTTTCACTCAGGCTGTCGCCGCTGGGGGTAATCACTTCGGGTAGTTTGACCAGGGTGCTGAGGATATGCGAAGGGTCAAGGTTCAGGGCTGCTGATAATTCTGCCAGGGGCTGATAATAGGCTTTGGCAAGATCCACATTAATCGTAACAGGTTTGGCATTGCCGGTATCCTTGAGACTGATAGTGCAATCGACTGTTCCCCTGCCCAGTTTTTCAGATAATAACCGGCGGATATCAAACTCAGAAGGTTTTAAGATGCTCGGCATCTTTAATTGCAGGTCAAACTGTTTTCCGTTCAGGGATTTAATATCTACCAGGAATGTTTTGTCACCTACATTCCTTTCGGCCCGGCCAAATCCGGTCATTGATTTCAGCATAGCATTTTTTTTATCCCGTTTAAAAAACCGGGTCTTGTAAAGGTAGTTGAATTGATTCTTGTTATCGTGGTTCTTATCAGTACCGGGTGAGGCAGTTATAACAGAGATGAGTAAAATTAAAAATCCCCCTCCGTTTTGCGGAGAGGGACATTTATATGGATGGGTTAGTAAGTACTGGGAAATAAATTTCCCAACACAATATTAAAAAGAATTTTCAGGAACAAAAAAATATTTCCAAAATATTTTATTAACATTTTAAAACAGGTTGTGGATAATGCAGCTGTTTATCGCTTTATTTCTTTCATGTTGAGCTATGAAAAGCACTACATGAGATGAGTTTGATTACTGCATGATTCATCATTGTAAATTGATTTTATAAGTTTTTTAAATGATGCATTCATTGATGCTGACGATATGAGCAGGGTCATGTGTGTTTTATCAAACGATCAATACAAGGATGGAAACCTTTTTATTTGATTATTTTCATAGGGAAAATGCTGTTTTTTTACTCTGCAGGATGATTCAGAGTTAATTTGCCCGCCCTGCATCCGGCTTGTTAACTTTGCAGGGTAGTACAATTAATGAGCGTAAAGGGATTCATTTAACAAGTTAAATATTGCTGTATGCATTTTGAAAAACCGGTTCCTGTTACAACGATTGCACAAATGATCGGTGCAACACTGATCGGCAATAAAGACGGGATGGTAACAGGTATCAATGAAATCCATAAAGTGGAGCCCGGTGACCTGGCTTTTGTGGATCACCCCAAATACTATGATACCTGTATTAAGTCTGCCGCCAGTTTTATCATTATCAATAAGGCAGCTGATGTGCCTGAAGGGAAGGCCCTGCTGGTAGTGGATGATCCTTTTGAAGCTTATCTGAAGATTGTACAGTTTTACAGGCCCTTTATACCCTCTACAAAGCTAATCAGCGATACTGCTGCAATCGGAGAAGGTACGGTGCTGATGCCCGGGGCCTTTGTCGGACATCATGTAAGTATTGGCAAAAACTGTCTTATCCATCCTCATGTGACCATACTGGATTATTGTATCATTGGCGACGATGTGGTAATTCAGGCCGGTACCGTTATTGGCAGCGATGCATTTTATTATAATAAAAAGACCAACCGGGAAATCCATTACCGGAAAATGACCAGTTGCGGCAGGGTGGTGATTGGAAATGCGGTGGAGATTGGTGCCAATTGCAGCATTGATCGTGGTGTGAGTGCAGATACGATCATCGGAGATGGTACCAAGATGGATAACCTTGTACATATCGGACATGATACTGTGGTAGGCAAGAACTGTCTCTTTGCCGGTCAGGTGGGTATTGCAGGGGCCACCACCATTGAAGACAATGTAATTCTCTGGGGACAGGTAGGGGTCAGTAAAACACTGACGATTGGAAAAGATGCTGTGATTTATGCGCAGAGCGGAGTCAAAGACAGTATCCCGGGAGGTAAAGTGTATTTCGGCTCACCGGTTGAAGATGCGCGGGAAAAAATGAAAGAGTTTGTATGGATTAAACGTATTCCTTTGTTGTGGGAGAAGGTGATGGGGAAATAGAGAGAAGTCGGGAGTCTTGAGTCGATAGTCAGCAGTCGGCTCCCGATAGCTATCGGGACGACAGTCTTCAGTCGACAGTCGGTCAGTCCATCAGTAGGTTGCTAAGGGGTGTAGTCGTAAGGTAGTTGGTCCCCGAGGTTTTTCCAGCTCCAGTAACCCTGATTCACCCAGTCCTTCTGATCATAATAATATCCGTTTTCCATGATGGCGATGGCTTCTCGGATATCGATATAGGATATCAGGTAAGGGGACATTGCGGGAAAGCCCCATCTTTTTAGTGTATTCTGCTTCCGGTCTTTTCTTGGTATAGGTCACACTTATTTTTCTGGGGAAATAGATTTCCACTTCCACTGGCCCCACAGGAACATGGTACAGGATACTGTCCAATCCCAGGCTATCCCTGGTGTTTACAAAACTGCTGTAGTAAGCAGAATCATACACATTTGGAATCTTATTGAATTTCTTATCATCTTTTTCATCCAGCAGGTCCACAATCCAGCCCTCTTCCGTCAGGGTACTGTCGTAAAAACTGCGCATAAAATGAAGACGGGATCCCTCGTATGCTTTTTTCCGGGCTTGTGACCAGACTTTTTTCAGACTATCGGTTCCCTCCATTTCTGAATAGAGACAATAGCCGCGGTAAATACTGCTGTTAGTGTTATAATAATACACAAAGGAGTCCAGCTGATAATGCAGATTATATCCCAATGCCTGGTTAGCAATTTTCACCGGTTCGGTGGCCAGCACTTTCAGACGGTTGGTTCTTTTGTAAAAATAAAACTTCAGGGCCTCGGGATTGAGCAGGGTGCAGCGGGAACCATTGGGTGTTGCACCGATAAAATTTTCCATAAAGAAGCTGCCATATTTCGACAGCCCATCTGTTACTTCAAAGCTGTTGCGGAGTACCACTTCTCCCATGCTTTTTTCTTCTTTGGTCATCAACACTTCCAGCTTGTTATTGTCCGATACCCGGATCGTTTGTGTCTGGTAACCGGTATAACTGAATATCAGGTCATACCCGCCCGATTTCAGATTCAGTGTAAACTCACCCTGTTTATTGGTGGCCGTACCCAATGTGGTATTCTGACAAAAAACAGATGCAGCCCCCAAAGGTTCCCTCGTGGTTGAATCAAGTACGGTACCGCTGACAACAAATTGTGCCTGGGCGGAAAAAGAGGCTGCTGAGACCAGCAACAGCAGCAGGTATTTTATTTTTTGCATGATCGGGATTCCGGCATCTTTTTTATCCTGCTCAACTATTGAATGCAGGATGGATAATAAATGGATAAGGTTATAACCTGATCGTGATGGAAAGATAATATCTAAAGCCGAATGGTTGCAATTACCGGGCCGGGTTCTGGTATTTTTCACAGGCTTTTTGAATGGTTTTTTGCAATGGGGTAAAGGAGAATCCCGGTAAAGCAGCCAGTAATTTCTGGTTATCAAAAAGTCTGGCTGCAGGCCACTTTTGCGCTCTCTTTGGTCAACAGGGGTTTTCGCCCGGAAAAAAGTGATTTTATTTTTTCCATCCGCCAGGCCAGACCGAGCAAAAAGGGACTTGCTTTTCTGGAAGGCCTTTTCTTGCCAAAGCCATCTGCAATGGTTTCCTGTAACTGTTTGAAAGGCCAGTTCTCGCCATTCACGATAAAACGTTGAGCAGATAGTTCCGATTCCATCATTAAAACAGCTGCCCTTGCTACATCTTCCACATCCACAAACCCGTTGATACCGGGTGTATACCAGGGAAAGCCCTTGTAAATATTTTTGAAGATCGCACAACTACTGCTGTTCCAGTCGCCATAACCCAGAATCGTACTGGGGTTCAGGATCACGGCTTCCATTCCTTCTCCGATTCCTCTCCATACTTCCAGTTCGGCCTTGAACTTACTGCGGGCATAATGGGTATTGATCCGGCTGTCTTCCCATTTTTTTTCTTCATCCACATGACCACCACTGCTGGTCCGCCCCAGCGCCGCCACCGAACTGATATGTACCAGCTTTCTGATATTTTGTTCCAGAGCCATATTGACCACATTGGCCGTGCCATCCACATTCACCTGATACATTTGTTTTCTTTCCTTTTTCAAAAAAGAAACCACAGCTGCCGAATGAATCACCATATCCATTCCCTTCATGGCATCTTCCAGTGCGATTACATCCAGCACATCTCCTTCCACCCATTCAGCTTTTTCCAGGATGGATGAATCAATGAATGCAGGTAAACCTGCTTTTCGTCGTATCGCCCGGACCCGGTAGCCTTTGCTGATTAATTCTTTGATGATATAAGCACCCAGAAACCCGGTGCCGCCGGTAACCAATACCCGGGCGGGTTGCTGGTTCAGTGTTGATGGATTGGAGGACGGAGCCGGTTGATTCAAAGCTTGGTTGACTTTTATGCAAATAAATAATTACGGGTATCGGTAATAACCTTCTCCGGTTTTTTTTCCCAGTTTACCATCTTTTACTTTTTGTTCCTGGAGAAAGGATGGTTTTAATCTTTCCGGTGCACCCAGTTGTTCGTAGACTGAACAACTCACCGCATAATTGATATCATTGCCGATCAGGTCCATCAGGCGGAAGGGTCCGAGTTTGAATCCGGTTGCTTCCATCAATCGGTCTATTTGATCAATATCAATCTTTCCTTCTTCTGCCAGCCGGAGGGATTCAATATAAAAAGGCCGCGCTACCCGGTTCACAATAAATCCGGGCGCATCACTGCATTGAACGGGTACCTTGCCCATTGCCCGGGTCAGTTCCACCACTGTATCTGTTGTGTGGCTGTTCGTCAATGGGGTACTAACGACTTCCACCAGTTTCATGATCGTGGCCGGATTGAAAAAATGCATCCCGATCACTCTTTCGGGTTTTGAACGCCTTCTGCAATCCTGCTGATGGATAGGGATGAGGTATTACTGGCAAAAATCACTTCACTGTGATTGAGTTCAGCGAGCTGATTGAATAAAGCGATTTTGGGTTCGGTTTTTTCAACGATCGCTTCAATGATAATATCAGCAAGGCAGTCCTGCAGGTCGTTGGTAAACCGGATCCTTCCTATCACCCCTTGCATTATTTCCGGCGTGCTTTTGCCTTTGGTAACCAGTGATTCCAGGTTTTGATGTATCCCTTTTTTTGCTTTTTCCAGTACGGATTCATTTAATTCATACAAAATGGTATGAAATCCGGTCTGGGCAGCTGCCTGTGCAATACCGCTGCCCATGGTGCCGGCACCGCAAACGCAAATACTATTGATAGTCATCATCATCGATTGGCCGTAAAGATATTACAGTTGAACGGATCCATTTCAGCAGCCTCTAAATATGATAAATTGAGCGGATTCACTTACCTTAAACAAAAATTTCCACCATGGATAATCAGCAAATACCTGCTTCTCCGGTTTATCAGCCAGGTCCGCCACCACCCGGCATGTTTGGAACAAAGATTCCGTCTTCTGTAGCATTTGTTGTGGCCGTCTTATTGTTTTTCATGCCTTTTATTGATATCAAGTGTAATAATATGTCGCTGCAGACAGTCAGCGGTATCCAGCTGGCCACTGGTTTTAAAATGAAAAACGGAAGTTCCAGCAATTCTCTCCTGGATGATATAAAAACGGATAAGGTGGATGAGACTATCACCAAGACCACCACCAAAACAGATAATAAGGATCCTAATCTTTATGCCATGGTTGCCCTCGGACTCGGTGTACTGGGTCTCCTGCTTTCTTTTACCAATGCCAAGGCGGCCATTGGTGGTGCCATGGTAACCGGTATCGCTTCTGCCGGCTCCCTGATCGGGATGATGCTGGATATTAAAAAGAAAGTCAAAATGGATATGTCTTCCGGAGCTGACAAATCCGGAAGCGGGGGCGGACTGGAGGATTTTGGCAAAGAGCTCACCGAAAAAATGAATATCAGTGTTGATTTCACACCCTGGTTTTATGTAGCTGTAGTTGCATTTTTAGCCGCTGCTTTTTTCTGTTATAAACGGATGAGTTCGATGCGATCATAAACAATTTGCGATCACATTCACCACTAAACCTGAAAATATGAACCGAAAAATCCTAACGATCATTCTGGCTGTTGTACTGATTGCCAGTTTCTTCCTGCCCATGGGTGCCGGAGGAAGCACCAGTGCCTTTGACCTGGTTCAGGGCCCTTCATTTGGAAACAGTATCGAAGCCATTTTAATGAAATACCTGTGGCTGGCTATCCCACTCAGTGGGATCATGTTATTGATTGGCGCCCTGAACAAGGAAACCTATTTCCTGGGAAGGGGGATCTGGGCCATGCTCCCTTTACTGGCCCTGCTGATGCTGCTGATTGGTATTCCCATGATGCAGGGTGCTGCGATCGGAGATGTTTTTAAACTGATTACGAAAATGTATGGTATCGGTGTTTGGGTAGCCCTGGGGGCATCACTGGTGCTGGCTATTTACTGGCCCAGGAGATAATTTGAAAAGTTATTAATTTGAAAAGGCTTCATCAGGCAGCCTTTTTTTATTCCAGACGTTCTGTTAGCTTTGCGCATCTATGAGGAAAATCATCCGTGCTCGGATATCCATAATCTTCCTCCTATCAGTTGTAACAGGAACAAAAACCCTTTCGCAAACCGCGGAGGAGTGGGCAAGAAATGTTAACTGGGATGGAGCCAGCCATTGGTCAAAGTACATCGTTGCTACTGCGGCCAATATGGGACCCAATGCCCTGCCCGTTCCTTTTATCAGCAATGGTAATATTGACAGCACTACCTATTTGGGTTCTTCCTTAGCTTTCATACCATGAAGGGTGATCGCTCAATGGATCTTTCGGTGTATGGCAATTATTGTATCGTCAAAAACTTTGTCTCCGTTGATTTCTCTTACGAACCGGTGGAATGGTACAAGACAAGTGATTTTCTTAAAAAGCAAAGACATGTTTATTTCGATACATATTATGACAGCAAGGCCCGGGGTGATTTGCACCTGAATTTAAATTTTAAAATCTTAAAGAAGTGGGAACATAAACTGCAGATGGCAATGAGGATCGGGTATCGCTATCCGGCTTCATCAGGTTTGGCTTCTGCCAGGTATACGGATGGGATGGGTTATTATTTTGATTTTTCATTTGCAAAGCCCCTGAATCCTCATCTCAAATGGATTGGTATGGCGGGTTTCTACTGCTGGCAGTTAAATGGGGACAGCCATCGCCAGAATGATGCTTTCTTATTTGGTTCCGGCCTGCAATGGAATAAAAACGGCTGGCAAATACAGGGCTATGGTGCAGGCTACCTGGGTTATTTAAAAGGAACCGGGGATAAACCCATTGTAGTGCGTGCACAGGTTGAGAAACGTTACAAGCAAACGGGATTACTTTTCCGTTTGCAGCAGGGGATTCATGATTTTAAATACACGTCTGCCGAACTGGGAGCCAGATTTTTCTTTAAAAGAAACCCGCCATCACTTAAATAGCAGAGGTAAACTGTTTAAGGAAACGCACATCATTTTCACTGAACAGACGGATATCATTGATGCCATACTTGAGCATGGCCGGTCTTTCGATCCCCATTCCAAATGCAAAGCCGGAATATTTATTGGGGTCGATGCCACAATTGCTTAACACATTCGGGTGTACCATGCCACATCCCAGAATTTCCACCCAGCCTGTTTTTTTACAAACGCTGCAGCCTTCACCGCCACAGATAAAACAACTCACATCCATTTCGGCACTGGGCTCGGTAAAAGGGAAATAAGAAGGACGGAACCGCACTTTTACATCCTTACCATACATTTCCTTTACAAAAAAGTAAAGGGTCTGCTTCAGATCGGCGAAGGAAACATTTTCATCAATATATAATCCTTCCACCTGATGAAAAAAGCAATGGCTGCGGGCGCTCACGGTTTCATTTCGGTACACCCGGCCGGGATAAATACCTCGGATGGGCAATACCCCTTTTTCCATTTCCCGGATCTGCACATTACTGGTATGGGTGCGTAATAAAAAAGCAGGGTTTTGCTGGATATAAAAAGTATCCTGCATATCACGTGCCGGATGGTGTTCCGGTAAATTCAGCGCACCGAAATTATGCCAGTCGTCCTCGATCTCCGGACCCTCGGCCACTGCAAAACCCAGTCTTTGAAAAATGGATACAATCCTGTTCCGCATCAGGGTTACCGGATGACGGGAGCCGATGGGCAGATCATCTCCGGGTAAACTCAGGTCAATGGTTTGGCCAGCCTGATCACCGGCTTCACCGGCATTGGCTTTGAGATCTGTATATTTTTGCTCAATAAAAACTTTGAATTCATTCAGGAGCTGACCGGCCTGTTTTTTGTTTTCAGGGGCCACATTTTTCATTTCACCCATGATCTCTTTTACAATTCCCTTGGTGCCCAGCCATTTGATCCTGAAATCTTCCAGTGCCTTTGCATCAGCCACGTTTTCCGTTCCGGCTTCCAGTTTATAAGCTTCGATCTTGTTCTGCAATTGTTCCATAGGGCGCAAAGATAGGAAATTGGCTAGTGGCTAGTGACAAGTGGCGAGTGGGGGTCGGCAATTTTAGTCCGAAAGTCCGGAAGTCGGAAAGTCCGGAAGAAAGTAGGCAGTCACTTCATCATTCTTAAATCATTTGTTCGTCTGCTCTTATTTCGGCTAATGCGGTTAGGCGGTAAAAGCCAATATCATAATATCCCAATATCTCAATATCCCAACACCCACCTTCGCTAAAGCTTCGGCGGGCAAGCCCAATCCCTCTCTCCCCAATTTCCTATCTTCGTCCTATGTCAGACCATTTACAAATAGCTGATTTTCTCGACCCCGTTAATATCCATGAAATTTCGCATGATGAGGGGTACAAAGAGGGGCAATTAGGTAAATCCATTGCCATTTACAGTGAGGAGTTTCCGGATCTGGATGAGGCACAGATTGTGCTGATCGGTTGCGGGGAACAAAGAGGGAGTGGATTAATCCATGGCCATAGCGAGGCCCCGGATATTATCCGCCGGCATTTTTATAATTTATATTACTGGCACCAGGATATTAAAATTGCAGATCTGGGAAATATCCGGGCCGGATCACTATTTACTGATTCATACGCAGCCCTGAAAACCGTGGTACAGGAACTGATCGGAGACGGGAAAACCGTCATCATATTGGGAGGTTCTCATGACCTTACCTTATCCCAATACCATGCTTATGGCGAACATAAAAAACTGATTGAAGCCAGTTGTGTGGATGCCATGATCGACCTGAACCTGGATTCTCCCTTCCGCCATGAAAATTTCCTGATGGAAATGCTCACCGGTGAACCCAATTTTATCCGCCATTATAATCATATCGGTTTCCAGAGTTATTATGTACATCCGCGGATGCTCGAAACCCTGGATAAACTCCGTTTCGATTGCTACCGGGTAGGCAGTGTGAAAGAGAATATTGATGAAATGGAACCCGTGATCAGGAACAGCAGTATGCTGAGTTTTGATATTTCCGCCATCGCTTATGCCTATGCCCCTGCGACAAGCGCTTCTCCCAATGGTTTCAACGGCGAAGAAGCCTGTGTGCTGATGCGGTATGCGGGGATGAGTCCGAATATGAGCAGTATCGGTATTTATGGCTACAATGCCATGCATGATAAGGATGAACTCACGGCCAAACAGATCAGTCATATGCTCTGGTATATCCTGGATGGCCGCAGCCGGGGCAGAAGAGAAGCCTCTATGGACGAAAAAGATTCCTTCAACGAATACCATATGGCTTTTGCCGAAGTGGAAACCGTTTTTATCCAAAGCAAGAAGACCGGCCGCTGGTGGATGCAATTACCCGATAAAAAATTCATTGCCTGCAGCTATAAGGATTACCTGATGGCGAGTAGTAATGAGATTCCGGAGCGATGGTTGAGGGCGCAGGAGCGGGGATGAGGGAAGTCGTTAGTCGATAGTCGTTAGTCGGCACCCGTCCCCTAAAGGGGAGAAGTGAGTCGGGAGTCGAGAGTCGGGAGTCAAGAGTCGTGAGTAATAAACGTTAGTGTCACACTGAGTTTATCGAAGTGGGACTTAATAAGGAGCCAATAACAGTAAGTTAATAGTAAATAAAAATTCTTCATGTTCCGTTTTCAGCGCTGGCATATTGCGACAGTTTTATTTACAGCCTCCAGCCTGTTTCTGTCCTGCTCGGTCAGTAAACAAATAGCCCGTTCTGCCAAAACAGAAGTGTTAGACAATAAGGCCTTACAGGCAGCACATGTCGGCATCAGTATTTTTGATCCGGCTGCCAATCAATACCTCTACAATTACCAGGGCGATAAATATTTTGTTCCGGCCAGTAATACCAAGATACCGACCTGTTATGCAGCGATGAAGTATTTGGGGGATAGTTTGGTGGGGTTGAAATGGGCGACTCCGACTGAAAAAATGTATGAAAACAAGTTGCTCGTATTTCAGGCGAACGGGGATCCGACTTTTTTGCATAAGGATTATTCCAAACAGCCTGTTTTTAATTTTCTTCAATTAGCTGCGAAAGAGGCAAAGACTTTTGCTTTCATGGATACAATATGGGAATCAAAACGATGGGGTTCGGGCTGGAGTTGGACGGATTATGATGCAGATTACATGGCGGAAAGGAGTCCATTTCCTGCTTACGGTAATGTTGTGACTATCCGGGAGAATGAGAAGGTTCAGGAGGACGGGTATCATCCCAGAAAATTCGAATATTCCTATTTTAAGACTAACCCCGTTTACTTTGACACGCTTGTCAATAAAGGATGGCATGGTTCTCCTGGGGACTCCAATTATTCTGTATCGAGAAAGATATCAGAAAATATTTTTGAATTCAACTCCTCGAAGTACATTTTCAAAAGCGCCACGCTTCCTTTTGTTACCCATGATTATTATACCTCCTTTCAGATACTGAATCGTATTTTCCGGCAAACCAAATTTTACGGAATAGATGTTGGCCCTGGTGGAGGTATTGATAAAACTGAATATGGCTATTCCTGCCCTCATTGTGATGTTCAGGTTATACATATTAAAAACTGGTACAAAATCCACTCCCAACCCACCGACTCCCTCCTCAAACCCATGATGCATCGCAGCGATAATTTTTTTGCAGAGCAATCATTATTAATGGTGAGCAATGAAAAACTGGGATTGATGAATGATGAGAAAATAATTGATACCCTGCTCAAAACCGATTTGAAAGACCTGCCGCAGAAACCCCGCTGGGCAGATGGCTCCGGACTCAGTCGTTATAATTTGTTCACCCCGCAGGATTTGGTGAGTATCCTTAATAAAATGAAAAATGAATTCGGGATGGACAGACTGAAAGTCATCTTCCCCACCGGCGGCGAAGGCACGATCAGCAGTTATTACCGCAATATGAGCGGGTCCATCTTTGGCAAAACCGGTACCCTCTCCGGCGTAGTGGCTTTCAGTGGTTATTTATATACTAAGAAAGGCAGGCTACTTATCTTCTCTACCCTCGTCAATAACCACCAGGCTTCCGCTACTGATGTAAGAAGAGCGGTAGAGCAGTTTTTAACGGGGATCAGGGAGCGATATTGATAATTTAACCGCAAAGACGCAATGACGCGAGGGGACGCAAGGACGAATGGAAGAAATTCCCCAGCAGACTTGCCTGCCGCTAGGCTGGGAACAAGAGAAAATGAGTTTACGAGAGATAATTCAAATATTCTCTGCGTAAACTCAGCGATCTCACTTCTCAGCGGTGAAAAAAATCCCCACCCCACCCAACCCTTTCCTCCCGCCAGCAGTATATGTAGAAAAGCCTTTTATGCGGAAATGGAATTTAGTCATCAGTCTGGTTTTTCTTTTATCCCGGCAATACGCTGAAGCCCAGTGTAATCCGGCATTTAACACCAGCATCTCCGGGGCAGGAGCAAGTTTTACTGCGGCCGTTACCAGCACCGGGTATTATCATTTCTGGACATTCGGGGATGGTTATAACGCAACAGGCAATACTGTTTCCCATATCTATGACTTACCGGGTACCTATCAGGTAAAGCATACCATTTATGATTCACTGAATACCTGTCGTGATTCCACGGTGCAGAGCATTACCCTGAATTTTACCCCTGTTTGTCAGGCATCTTTTTATACAATATATGATTCGGTGACTTACAGTTATGGAATCTATTGTTACTCTAATTCAAATCCTTCAGCAACACAAATAAGAAATTATACCTGGCGGGTTAATAATGTAGTCGTGGGTGGTAATTTAAGTCATTTATTTTTCCAGCCTTCCCCCGGGAATAATACCGTTTGCCTGACCATTGAATCGATGGCCGGCTGTACGGACACCTATTGCCAAACATTCCAGGTTCCGGCTTCCTGCAACCTGAACCCGACTTTCACACATACAGCGAATCCTGCTAACAGAAAACAAATCAGTTTCTCGCCTTCTACCAATGGAAATACATTAAGGTACCTCTGGAATTTTGGCGATGGGTATTCCTCCGTAGATCGCCAGCCAGTGCATACTTACTATACGGCCGGAACCTATCTGGTGAAACTTTCCGTCAGGGATACCATCAACAATTGCCTGGATACAATTCGTCAGCAGATCACTGTGCAATCAGGTCCGGAAGACAGCTGTACTGCCTCGTTCAGCTATTCGCTTAATAATTATGGACTGGCACAGTTTACTGCTCATAGTAATCAACCCATCAGCACACAATTCTGGTCCATTTACCGTTATGCTGGTGGTGACTCTGCATTTATCAATACGCCGGATCCGTCATACCAGTTCATCGATACCGGTGCTTATCTGGTTTGCCTGACGCTGACGACCAATAGTGGTTGTACACGTACTTATTGTGAATATGTATATGTGGGCAATGTTCAGGGGCGTTTTGCAGAAAGGATTCCGGCTTTTCCTAATCCTGTGTCCAACGGACCGGTACGTTTTAGTTTATATATCGGCAGACAGGAAGAAATAAAAGTGACGGTAACTGATTTATATGGTAACCAGGTTTTAAAGACAATACAGTCTGGTTTCAGAGGCAGTAACCTGATCAGCGTTCCAACAGAACGACTGGGAAAAGGACAATATTTTGTGGAAATATGCGTAGGGTATCGGGTAAACAGAAGTATATTTCAAAAGCTATAAGATAACAGGCGGAGATGATTTGAGCAAGGAAGAAGCGCACATATTACACATCATTGAAGGTTGTAAGAACGACGACCGCAAAGCCCAGGAACAACTGTACCGCAGTTATTACAGGGCCATGATGATGCTTTGTCTTCGCTATACCAAAAATGAATCCGATGCCATGGAAGCGCTGAACAGCGGTTTTTATAAAGTGTATAAAAATATCAGCCGTTACGACAGCCGGAAAGCATCGCTGTATACCTGGATTCGTACCATCATCATACACAGTTGCCTGGATATGGTTCAAAGCAACCAAAGCGTATCGGGCACAGGGGAAATGGAGCAGGCGGCCAATATACATGTGCCGCCTGCTGCTATTGCTGCCCTCTCCGCTGCAGAAATCCTGCAACTGGCCCGTGCACTGCCTCCTGCTACTCAGGCGGTATTCAACCTGTATGTGATCGAGGGTTTTACGCATCCGGAAATTGCCAGACTCATGAATATCAGCGAGGGTACCAGTAAATGGCATTTATCAGAGGCAAGAAAAAAATTACAAAACATGATAAAGACAGCAGGGAACCATGAATGAAAGGTTACCATATGAAACACAATTAGCAGAACAATGGTCAGCCACCACTGCCGGGGCCGATTTTCTCCTGCCGGATGAAAACATGGCCTGGGCCGATATGCGCCGCAGACTGGATGAAGACGAAGAAAGAAGACCCATTGCCTGGTGGAGATGGGGCTGCCTGGGCTGGGCCCTGCTGGGTGTACTGGCTGTTGGCGCCGGCTGGTATTTCCTGCAACCACAACAATGGTTCAGCAATAATCAAAAAAATGAATCTGTCATCACGAAACAAGAACAACTTCCAACTAATACAAATCAACAGGAAAAAGGAAAGCAGCCAGTAATGAGTAATCCTAACGGAGAACAGCCAACCGGAACAAAACCTTCCAATGATTCAGCTGATCAGCAGAAATCAAAAGGGCAGCTTGTAAATAAGGAGAAGCCGATCCCTGCTCCAGCATTAAAACCATTGACAAAAGAAACCGGCGATATTGCGCTGCAATCGGGTGATCGGAAAAAGCAAAAGAAAACTAAAACAAAAGGAGTAGAGTTGCCCGCCACAATCACCAGGGCCCGAAAGGAGAAAGTTAAACCGAAAACAAAGGAATTGAATCAATCCGATTCCAAAGTAACTGATACAGCCAAAAAGAATGAAAATCCGCTCCTTCAAAAACCCGAATCGCCAGCGGAGACAAAGAAAGATACGGTGCAGGGAATACAAAAAGATACCGTTGCCATTCAAAAGCCCGTGGAAAAGAAAGATGCTGTGATAGTAAATACAGGTAAGGAGAAGAAAGAGCAAGAGGTAAAAGAGAAGACAGCCTTAGTTTTCTCAGCAGGATTAGGACTGCACCAGCAAATACCCCTGAGCGGACAAACCTTTACTCCCTATAGCTCACAAGGCCGCAAAGCCAGTCTGGCTGATTATCTTCCTTCGGTATATCTGCGACTGGAGAAAGAAAAAAAATGGTTCCTGCAAGGAGAGTTCCGTTATGGAGCCCCGCAGTATACCAAACAGTTTACTTACCGGCAACGATTGGTGCCGGATACAGGAAGCAATCCGCAATACTCCACACTGACTTCTTACGGGTTGAAAAAAACATTTTATCACCAGTTACCTTTGACCTTTCACTATTTTATCCGGCCGGGCTGGTCCATTGGTGCCGGCATGCAATGGAACCTTTTTAAAAGTGCTGTAGCAGAAAGAGAAATTAACCGGAAAAATAATTTCACACAAATAGATTCCATCGTCAGCCGATCCATTTTTAAGGAAGATACCGCAGGGTCGGTATTTAAGAAAACCTACTGGCAGGCCTTAGTAGAAACACAATACAAATGGAATCGTTTTTCCTTCGGGGCCCGGTATGCATTCGGACTACAGCCCTATATTCAATTTACCTTACCGGGACAACCACGAAGGGAGGAAAGAAACCATGCCTTTCAATTATTTATCCGGTATGAATTATGGCGGCAAAAAAAATAATGCAGGAGTTGAACAGCCCTTGCTGGTTGATTACTTCCCAAACATCCTTTCCAACTGATCCTGTTTAAATTCCAGGTAGGTGGGATTGCCATCCGGTGAGATATTCGATTGCTCGCAGGCAAACAGATCCTGTACCAGGTGACGCATTTCTTTTTCACTCAGTAAGGTTCCTGTTTTGATGGATTGCTGCCTGGCCAGTGAACGGATCAGTTTTTCTCTTTTTGAAAATTTTACTTCCGGATTGAAATGTTTGTATTGTTCCAGTAAAATATCAATCACATGTTTTTCATTGCCCTGTCCCACATCGGCCGGTGTACCCTGGATCACATAGGTATTCTTTCCAAAAGGTTCAATGATATAGCCGAGGTAATGCAGGTCAGTCATGATCTCTTCCATTACCGCCGCATCCGCAGGTGCCAGTTCTAATGTAGAAGGAAACATACTGCGCTGGGTGGCCACGGGTTTATCCTTGCTGGCTTTTAATAATCCTTCGTACAAAACCCGCTCATGCGCTGCCTGCTGGTGTATCAGTATAAATCCTTTGGTGGAAGCCGTGATGATATAGGTGCCTAAAACCTGGCTGCAGGAAATTTCAGTACTGAAACCTTTTTCCTGCATAGGGAGCGGATCAGGGGCAGGCGTTTCAGATGCTGTATCTCCTACGGTTTGATGTCCGGGACCTGACTCATAAAAACCTTTCCAGTTCTTTAATCCGCCTGATTCACTGCGCTCAATAAAATGGGCCTGGTTCTTCTGGGTAAAACCTCTGAATATGGAGCTTGAAGCAACCGCCGATTGTTTGTCCTGTGTAAAAGGTTGCTGAATGGCCGGCAATTGCTGGATGGAAGCATCCAGGTCAAAATCTAATGTAGGTGTAATACTGAACTGCGCCAGCGCATGTTTTACTGCCGCCTGTACAAAAGCATAAATGATTTTCTCATCTTCAAACTTGATTTCCTGTTTGGTTGGATGCACATTCACGTCCACCTGGGTGGGATCCAGATCAATGAATAATACATACATCGGAAAACTGTCGGGGGCAATCATTTGCTGGTAGGCCGACATCAGGGCATGGTTCAGGTAAGGACTTTTAATAAACCGGTTATTGACAAAAAAATACTGATCACCTCTTGTCTTCTTGGCGGTTTCCGGCTTCCCTACAAAACCGGTGATATTCATATAATCCGTTTCCTCCTTCACCGCAACCAGCTTGGTATTATATGTTGCACCCAGTAATTGCACAATCCTTTGTTTGAGGCTGCCTGCCTCCAGGTAAAACAACTGCTGATTATTGGCCGTAAGCGTGAATTGTATTTCCGGAAAAGCCAAAGCCACCCGGGTAAACTCATCCACGATATGCCGCATTTCAGCTGCATTGCTTTTAAGAAATTCCGCCTGGCAGGTACATTGAAAAACAGGTTCTTCATGGCTATGCTGGTGCCATTGGGGGCGGCTACCGGTACCTGTTGCTGAACCAGACTGTTCTGCACTTCAATATAGGTTCCTGTCTCATCCGTTGCCCTCTTACTCTTTAGCTCCACCTGGGCTACAGCCGCAATGGAAGCCAGCGCCTCACCCCTGAAACCCATGGTACGGATATGAAAGAGATCATCAATCGTTTTGATCTTGGAAGTGGCATGCCGCTCAAAACACATCCGGGCATCAGTTTCACTCATTCCACTGCCATTATCCACTACCTGCACCAGTGATTTACCCGCATCATTGATGATGAGCTGGATTTGTGTGGATCCGGCATCAACCGCATTTTCCAGCAATTCCTTAACGGCACTGGCCGGTCGCTGAATCACTTCACCGGCCGCAATCTGGTTGGCAATATTATCGGGGAGCAGGGTTATCTTATCCGTCACAAATCCAGGTTTAGCCGGCAAAAATAACTAATTCATTTTTAAGGAAGTTTAAGGATTCCTTTGGGCCAAAATGGGTATTTTTAATACTCATTCCATCACTTAATTGTCTGCCATGAAGCTGATTAAACCGGTCTTCTTTTTTATCGTCTTTCTTCCGCAAATTTTGCTGGCCCAGTATAAAAGTGACCTGAAAAAGGAACAATGGGTCGACAGTGTCTTCAATTCCCTTAGTAATGAGGAAAGAATTGCCCAATTGATGGTGGTCCGGGCCCATTCCAATCTGGGGGCTGACCATGTAGCCAAAGTGACGGCAGATATCCAGAAATACAATGTGGGAGCGCTTTGCTTTTTCCAGGGCGGGCCGGTCAGACAAGCCAACCTCACTAATTTCTACCAGGGTATTGTCAAAACACCCCTGATGGTGACGATTGACGGGGAATGGGGATTGGGGATGCGCCTGGATAGTGTGACCAAATTCCCCTTTCAGTTAACACTGGGTTCCATCAATGACGAGAGACTGGTATACACCATGGGTATTGCCGTGGGAGAACAATGTAAAAGAATCGGGGTGCATGTGAACTATGCGCCGGTGGTTGATATCAATAATAATCCGAATAATCCGGTGATTGGGTATCGATCATTTGGGGAAGACAAAGACAAAGTGTCCCGTTATGGGGTTGCCTATATGAAGGGAATGCAGGACGCAGGCATTATGGCCTGCGCCAAACATTTTCCCGGTCATGGCGATGTGGATGTGGATTCGCATTTTGACCTGCCTGTGATCAAAAAATCAATGGCCCAGCTCGATTCTATGGAACTGGTGCCATTTAAAGCTGTCTTTGATGCCGGTATCGGCAGTGTGATGATTGCCCACCTGGCGATTCCGGCAATTGATAATACCGCTAATCGCGCCACTTCTATTTCAAAAAATAATGTAACCGATCTGCTGCGGAATAGTCTGCATTATAACGGACTTACTTTTACCGATGCCCTGGAGATGAAAGGGGTAGCCAAGTATTTCCCGGATGGCGTGATTTCAGTAGAAGCTTTAATCGCAGGTAACGATATGCTTTGCCTGCCTGCCAGTGTGCCCGAATCTATTGAAGCCATTAAAAAGGCTATCGCCGATAAAAGGTTAAGCTGGGAAGATATTTATGTCAAAACCCGGAAAGTGCTGGCGGCCAAATATAGTCTGGGTCTGAATAAAACGCAGTGGGTGGATACCAATAATCTGCTGGCTGACCTGAATGCGAAAACAGATGCGATCCGTTATGAAGTAGCCCGGCACAGTATCACTTTATTGAACCAGGCCAGCACAACCGCTTCAAGAATGGACTATGCCGTAGTGCCGCTGACAGCTGCCCGGAATTTCGGTAATGAAAAAACCGGCCCCGGAAAGATTGCCTATATCGGTATCGGTTCAACAGAACTGAACGATTTTGGAAAGAGAATGCAAAAAGATTTCGGGGCAGATGTGTTTAGCTTCTCCTACAAAGACGGGCAGGCCAAGGCCGATGAAATCCTCAAAGCCGTTCCCAAGGATGGTAAATATGATGTGATCATTGTAGGCATTCATAATTATTCCCTGAAACCTGCAGATAATTTTGGCATCAGTGCAACAGCCATTAATCTTTATAAGCAACTGAATTTTATCAAGACCGTCACGATGACTTTTGGCAATGTACTGGCCACGAAGAATTTTTGTGATGCCTGGACCCTGCTCGCCTGTTACCAGGATGATGCGCTGACACAACAGGCAGCTGCAGATTATTTGTCCGGAAAATTTGAACTGCAGGGCAAACTGCCGGTTTCAGTCTGCCGTTTCAAATTTGGTGCGGGCATCGTCAAAAATGAGAAAGATGTATCCTGGCACCGACTTGATCAGTTGTCAAAAGCCGACACGATTGTTTCAGATGCCATTGCACAAAAAGTATTTCCGGGTTCCGTTGTGCTGGCAGTACATGAAGGAGAAATTGTGTACCATAAAGCATTTGGCAATTATAAATATGAGAATGCACAGCCTGTAAGTCTGGAAAGTATTTTCGATCTGGCATCCGTTACCAAAATATCCGCTACCACTGTATCTGTGATGAAGCTCTATGAGCAAGGGAAGCTGGATTTAAAAAAAAAGTTAGGTGACTACCTCCCCATTGTCAGGGGTACCAATAAAGAGAACCTGGAAATAGATGATATCCTCCTGCACCAGGCTGGGCTCGTGCCTTTTATTCCTTTTTACAAAGAAACCATTGATGAAAAAACCGGGGTGCCAAATCCGGCCATCTACCGCGAAAAACCGGAAGCGGGATTTACCGTGCGGGTGGCGGATAATATTTACATGCGCAACGACTGGGAGGATACCATGTTTGCCCGCATCCTTAAAAGCCCATTGACCGCAGCCGGCAAATATGTGTACAGTGATAATGATTTTATTTTTCTGGGAAAGATTGTGGAGCAGATAAGCGGGATGAAACTGGATGAATACGTTCAAAAAACTTTTTATCGGCCGATGGGGATGGCTAGTACAGGATTTAAACCCCGGGAACGCTTTGGCAAAGAAAAAATGGTACCTACAGAAACAGAAAAACATTTTCGCCGCCAAACCACCCAGGGAGATGTGCATGATGAAGGCGCTTCTATGTTTGGGGGCGTAGCCGGACATGCAGGATTGTTCTCCAATGCGTATGATCTGGCTATGTTATACCAGATGCTGCTCAATGGCGGTGAGTTCAACGGAAATCGTTACCTGAAAAAAGAAACCATTGATCTGTTCACTGCATATCATAGTAAGAACAGCCGCCGGGGGTATGGATTTGATAAACCTGAAAAGGACAATGCCATCCGGAAAGAGCCCTATCCTTCTTCTATGATTTCTTCCAGTGGCTTTGGGCATACGGGTTTTACAGGCACCTGTGTGTGGGTGGATCCCAAATACAATATCGTCTACGTTTTTCTTTCCAACCGTGTATATCCCACCCGGGATAATAATAAACTGGGGCAACTTTCCATCCGTGGTAAAATTCAGGATGCAATTTACCAGGCCTTGGGTGCTGATAATTGAAGCGCCTTTTTGCAATTGTTAATTAATCAGGGTGAGCTGTTAATCGCTGAGCACTTCGGAATAAAGCCCTTGTCAGATTCGACCTTCCTGCCTTTTATTTACAATAAAAATGAAAAGAATCTTTTTGTCTGCTGCGGTAGCAGCCGTCCTGGTATCCTGTTCTTCCTCTTCTTCCGGAAAAACAGATGAGATGACGAATGAAATGTGCGGCTGCTTTAATAAAATCAACGACAGCCTGCCGGCAGAAGCGATTAAATTGTTTAACGATGCAGCAGTGGCGGCAAATGCCGGGGAAACTTACATGGCCGGTATCAAACAATTACCCGAAGCTACTTTGACTCAAATGAACGCTGCATTAATGCAGGTGGCTAAACCCGGGACGGAAGCGAAAACATGCCTGGAGGAAATGGACAAAAAGCATAAGTCAATTGGTGGAGATAAAGTTGAAGTAACCCGGAAAATGGTGGAATCCCTGAAAAAAGAAAGGATAGTGAATGTAATCTGATGCTGGCTTTGATGCGGATTGAGTTGGAAAAGCTGGAGAAGGCTGCAAAATAATTTTTTGAAGAAAGACTGACTCCATAAAAGCTTAATCAAATTATGGAGTCAGTCTTTTTTATTTACAGATTCTCACAAACCATTTCATCTTTACCTCCCAGTTTGAACCGGGATGCATCAAATTTTCCTCCGAGATAATCCTGGAACAGATCTACTTTGATAATCCAGCATCTACCCTCCGTGTCTTTGGCGCCGATGGCAGTACCAAGGTGCCGGTATTCCGGATTGCCGCTGATTTCATTTTTCTTGATATACCAGTTGGAAGATAACAATGACTGCCTCACCAATGTATACCCCGGGTACTCCCTGGCAAACCATTTGCTGAACCAGCCTTCCCATTCGGCATTTTGTGCAACGGCTTTGGGTAGGTACACATTGGCAATGGCTTCATTTTTATTTGATTTGATGGAAGCGATGATGGTTTTGTTATTGCCATATTTGCTGATGCCGTCGCGGGCGGTTTGAATAGCCTCCTCCAGTCCAGGTGTGGAAGGAAAGAATTCCTTTACTGCTTCCAGATAAGCCAGGTTGTTTTTAAGAGTCTGAATATTCCCCTTGGCACGGCATATAATATTTTCAATAGGCTCTTTTGCATTTCCGGTATAGGATCCCTGTTTCTCCAGGTGTTCTATTTCATAGGCCAGATCGGCATTGAGTTTTGCGAGTCCTTTTTTTTTGTAATTATCTTCTGCTATTTTCATTTGTTTGGGATCCATTGGCATGGATTTGAATTTCTCTACAAATGCTTTGAACTGGCTGATCCTTGTATCAGCCAGCACCGCAAAATCATTACAGGGGGAACTGTAAAAATAATCCCTAAGCACCTCAGGTGTGGTTAGATACTTTAAGAACCGGGCCGTTCTTTTTCCCCGGGCCGTATCATCCAGTACTTTTTCATAAGGGTTGAAGGCCGGATCAAATTTAGGATTCTCTCCTCTTCCGGGTTGTGCATGGGAAGATGCGACTGTTAGTGTAATGAAACTGATCAGGAGCATATTTTTTTTCATCATCATTTATTTTGAAGTGTTGGGAATGTTTTCACAGGGAACGGTAGTTGGGGGAGTGGGCATTGTTAGGTAAGGGGCGCCATATTTGCCACCTCCTTCATACACAGATCGCACCGTTCCCGCTGCAAGGGCACAGCTTCCATCCGCTTTTTTGATGGCCATATTGACTTCCAGCTCTTTGTTCAGTGGGATATCCAGTACATTTTTTTCAATCACCCAGTTACTGACGATATGCACTTTTACGACGGTTAGTTTATCGGCCGCCCAGCTGGATTCGTAGGAGTTCTTGACCATTTTTTCAATGGCAGGATCGCTGGCTACCGCTTTTTTCATCCGCAGGCTTTTCACATAATCAAGTTGATTCTTTTCCATTTTGGCGATATAATCTTCCCGGCTGCCTTGTTTCGTAATAGCGGCATCCAGTCCTTCCAGTTGTTCCTGTAAAGAGATGGCTTCGGGGTAGAGCCTGATCGCTGCATTGATATAGGCTTTGTAGAGATAGAGTTCCTGTAAGAAGACCACCGCACTCATCACCCGGTATTCGTCTTTGGCGCTGGCCGCTTTTTCGATAGCAAAGGCTGCGCGTTTTGAAATGCTGACAACATTGGTGTAATTGCTTTTGAGAATAGCGGCAGTGGGTTTCGACTGGATGAATTCAATCACTTTTTGATCAAACTCGGAAATAACTTTATCACTTTCTGCCAGTGCTGCCAATACAGCCGGTTTACTGTTGGCCAGATCGCCAGGTATATTCGGCGAACCCTTGGAGAAAAGAAATGATTCGGTAAACAGCAATTTCATTTGCTTCATCGTGGCTTCCGCGCCACCACGGGTATACCCCGAGGGTTGGGCCCTGGCCGCAAAACTGAAAAGCAGGAACGCAAAAAGGGAGAGGGGGATAGTTTTCATGGTTTTTTTTAAACGGAAAACTATTCAGCTTTCATCGTTCTTTTTGACTAAACCAATAATCTACCATCCTGCATCAACCGGTACAACAGATTTTTAATAAGTGCCGGCCTCGTCGATTATATTTTCACTGACCACGGTCACATCATGCAGCGACGGCCGGCCTTTCCCTGATTGGAGTTTTCCGGAAACCACTAATTCATTTCCCTTGTGTAATTGCTGACAGGCTTTTGCCTGCTCCGGACGGATGATGCAATAGAGCTGACTGGTATCGGTTCCGGGGGTATCACTTTGTAGAATAATAAGGGATTGTCCTTCTTTTTGTTCGCTGCCGGTATAAATTCCCCTGACGGTAAAATTCAGCTGCGCATTACCGGGATCAGCACTGAGTCTGATACACTCCGCAACGGAAAGCAATTTTGACTGGGAAGGATTTTTTTTATAGCTGGATTTTTCCCTGCGAAAAGCAAAAAGGAGTATCAACAGGGCCAGGGCAGAAAAGATCAGGTAGTAACGGATTTTTTTCATTCCTACAAAGTAGTGAATGGATAGGACGCCTTTAGGGCTAATATATCACAGGGTGATTTGTATTTGTAAGCGTGGCGATTGATTTAACAACCGGTTTGAAAATGATTCCACTCTGGCTGATACAGATATTAAAATGAAAGGCTGACTGGTTAATTAGCCTTATTTCATCCGCCCTGAGCTTATAGCTTTGTTTTAAATAAAGGCGATGCGGCCAGTTAGCAGCAAAGTGATTTTATTGATGTTATTCCTGTTTTCATGTAAAGTAAATACCGGAACGAACAATAAAAAGAAAACCGTAGCAGTGCAGTTTGAATGGCTGATTGATACGGCTGCTGTAGTAACGAGGGAAGATGTATTGGCCGCTGCTGCTCAGCTTCGCCTGATGAATAAGTCGTATAACATGGAAAGGGACCCAAACGAAAGAGGCCTGTATTACCGGATATTACAAGCCAGAACCTTTCTTCACCAGAAGATGGCGCAGATACTGGATACCATTCCGGGACAGGAACGGGAGCCTTTTTTGAGGCAATTCAACGCCCTGATGCCTGAATAAGATGATGATCGAAAAGTATGTACTTAAGGTTGGGAGGTATCTCTATACAACCCATTTTGGTTAATAGTCCATTGATGTGGAAAGTCAGCCTGCTTTTTCAAAAGCGGGCTTTTTTTTGCCCTTTTTTCAGCCAATCACTTATTAAAAATTGATGGATACCCGTTAGCGCAGGGCTCCAATCTATGAAACTGATATATTACCGGCCTGCTGCAGGGATAGCTTACAAAAAAGCAAGGGTGCGGATACAAATCAAAACAGCTCATCATTATTTATTGCTGGACCACGAAGGTCATCTGTGCGGGGAGCTGATGTATGCCCATGCAGATATGAAGATGGCGCAGATCAGGGCTGATGAACAACTGGTAGAGATCAGGTACAGCCAACCGGGCAGATGGGTGAGTATGGTCAAGGCACAAGGTTCTGGCCATAAACAGTTTTTAGCGGCCCTTCGGCCAGGCGGAACGATCAGCCTGAATCAATCCTCCCTGCGCCGGAATTATACCGTTCGGAAAAGCGGGAAATACAATGGCCGTTTTGATCTTGTGAACCGCAAAAAAGAAGAACTACTGACCATTCACCCCCTGATAAACTGGAAATTCCGGGGACATGAATACCGCATTCAAATCAATGAGGAATACAGGCTGGAATGCAGTTCTTTACTTATTTTACATGCAGTCCATTGTGTAAACTGCCTGCTGGGAATCATCAATGGAACAGCTGTACCGGCACTGGTAGATGTATAAATTTATTTTATGAGAAGAGTGGTGGCTTTACTGCTGATGCTTCATTGCGCCATTTTGGCTGTGGCACAGGAAAACTGTTCCTGTGCCGGGATTACTGATGTTAACAGGAATGCGTTGGATGCAGACAGTCTGTTAAAGACAAAGCAGCCTGCCTGCGTAATTCAGGGTTATCGCATTAAAGGAAGGGCTTTGCTGATCCGGCGGGAACTGGACTCAGCCGAAATCTTTTTAAACAAAGCGATCAATTTACTTGAAAAGCAGGGATGCCCGGAAGATGAGTTTCTTATTTTTTACCAAATGCTGGACAATTTGTACGCCAATCGTTCGGATTTTAAGGGCGCTATTGAAATGGAGCTGAAAATAGTCTCCATTTTTGAAAAGAGAAAGGATACATTGAACTATTGCAGAGGGCTGCTGAATATTTCCAATATTTTCAATGAGTTTAAACAAACAGAGAAGGGCATTGAATATTGCAGAAAAGCCATTGGGATGATTAACCGTTTGAAAAGCTCCGCAGAAAAAGCGGTCCTTTTGGCCAGAGCCGCCCAGCGTTATTACACCTATTATAAACAAAACAACCAGCCAGCTTATCTGGATACCACAGCATTTTATGCAGAGGCCGGGCTTTCCATTGTCAGAACAATTCCTTTTGAAAAAGAGTCTTTTATTACAGTCAATAGTCGTTTGATTGCTGTGGCAACTGAGAAAAAAGAGTATGATAAAGCACTTTTTTATATTGACCAGAACCTGAAACACCTCGACCGCCGGGTTGATTTCCCTGAACTGTCGGCAAATTTTAAAGATAAAACCAAGATATATTTCAGCAGGAAACAGTTTGATCTGGCAGCACAGTTTGCTGATTCCACACTGCGCTATGATCAGTTGCTCAAATCACCGGCCACCATCGCAGCTACTTACCTGCTGATACATGATATCGCAGAAGCTTCAGGCAATCATGCACTGGCACTAACTGCCTATAAAAAGGAAAGATTGATCGCAGACAGCATTGGCACTGAAGAAAAACTGGCGGCCGTGACTGAGCTGGAGAAAAAGTATAACCAGGCAAAGAATGAAAAGACCATCCGGGAGCTGGCCCAGCAAAAACAGATCTACCTGCTTTTTGGTCTCGCCGGCCTGCTCACCGCACTGGTAATTGCCTTTTTTCTAAGGCAGCAATCCCTGAAGCATAAACAAAAAATCCTGGAAACCGAACAGCGGTTGAACCGTGCCAGAATGAATCCCCATTTCTTTTTCAATGCCCTTGCTACCTTACAGAGCTATGCAGTACGTGAAAATGACGGGGAAGCCATTGCCGCCAATCTTTCCAAATTCAGTCATATTATGCGGGAGACGCTCGAGAGTACTTACAAAGATTATGTTACAGTTGAGCAGGAAATGATTTTTTTGTCAGAATACCTCGATGTGCAGAAAATAAGGTTCCCCAAAAAATTTGAATACAGCATTACCGCGGATAAAGAACTGGAAGCCGACCTTGTTCAGATCCCGGCAATGATCATCCAGCCTTTTACCGAAAACAGTATTGAGCACGGCTTTAGTAATATAGATTATTCCGGGCGGATCAGTATCCATTTTGCCGGGGTGGGTAATGAATTGCTGGTGACTATTGATGATAATGGAAAGGGGCTGCCCACTGGTCCTAAACAGGAAGCCGACCATATCAGCAGGGCCAGTCAGATCATTCGTGACCGGATTTATTTGCTCAACCTTAAACTGAAATGCAACGCCAGCTTTAGTATAGCGCAAAACACTGAAGGAAAAGGGGTACAGGTAAAAATTAAACTCCCTTTGCTATTTTTAAATAACAACCATGAATAATACCAAAATTCTGATCATTGATAATGAAGAAGAGCTAAGGGCTGGTCTTCGGGCAATGATCAGCAAAATTGCAGGGGCAGATCAGCAGATTGATGAAGCGGACGGTGTAGCATCCGGTCTGGAGGCCATTCGTACACTGGAACCTGATATCGTTTTCCTGGATATTGAAATGGAAGATGGAACAGGTTTCGATTTATTGCAGCAGGTAAGCGCACCCAAATTTCAACTCATCTTCACAACCGCCCATAACCAGTATGCCATACAGGCATTTCGGTTCAGTGCCCTGGATTATTTATTGAAACCCATCAACCCCGATGAGCTTCGCAGCAGTCTCACAAAGGCGATGGACAATATCAGCCGGCATGATATAGCAGCACAACTGACCGTGATGATGCAGCAGCTTCACCAGAAAGTGGATCACGAAAGAAAGATCGTCCTCAACGATAAGCAGTCCACTTATTTTGTGCCCATTACCAGCATCCTTTTTTGTGAAGCCGAAGGGCCCTATACCCGTTTTTTTATCAGTGGCGGAGATCCCATCCTGGTCTCCCGTAATCTGAAAGAGTTTGAAGAAATGCTCACCCCGCTGGGCTTTCTGCGTACCCATCATTCCTATGTGGTGAACCCGGCCAGAATCAGAATGTATGATAAAACAGATGGCGGTGCCCTCATCCTGGACTCAGGACACAACGTACCGCTCAGCCAACGCAGAAAAGATATCGTACTGCAGTCTTTAGAGAAAGATAATTCCAAGCCGGCGAAAAAGTGATTGCCTTTGATCTATCCAGTGGGTAAGGTTTTGCCACAAAGGCACTAAGGCACAAAGAATAGCGCCTAAATTTTACTTTGCCAATTGAATTCGTGGTGGCAAGCATTAATTCGTGCATTCGTGGCTATACATCCTTCGTGGCCCCCATTAAAAAAGCCCCGATCGAAATCGGGGCTCTGCAGTTAGTCTTGATCACTCTATTTACCGGTACACCACAATCTTCTTCGCAGCCAGTTCTCTTGATTTAGTATCGTAGACTTTAACGATATAAACACCAGCTGGCGGGTTGCCCAGATCCACATCAATCCGGCTATAAGCATCAGCTGTTACAGATAAACGGCTGTAAAGCAACTGACCGGCACTGTTGAAGACCCTCACGGTCACCGGTTCTCCAAAGCTATTATAGTACCTCACCTGGAACCTGCCGTTATTCGGACTGGGATAGACCCAGATTTTCGGTGATTCAAGCGCAGAGAGTACAAGTGTACCAGAATTGGATACACAACCATTGAGGTCGGTGTAGGTTAACTGGTAAGTACCCTGGTGATCTACTGTGAGTCCGTCCAATACTTCATTTTGGGCGCCAATAACCACATTGTTATTTCTTCTCCATACAAAAGTGCCCCCCGCAGGACTTACCGTTGATTCAATCGTCGTGTTCTGCGAAGGAAGCAATTGGCTCAGCGGGCTGAAACGTATTGACACAACAGGTAGCGGATTGACAAATAAACTGGCAGCTGCGGAATTAACAACGCTGCAAAGTCCATTGAGCACTACCCGGTAGGTAGAAGCGTTATTAGCAACTGTAACATTGTTTAAAGTAAAGCTGGAAGCGTTAGCGCCTGAAATATTGACCCAGGTGTTGCCATTCCATTGCTGCCATTGGTAAGTCACCACATTGCTGGCCGTAACAGCATAGGTTACATTACTACCCGAACAAACGGTTTGTGTGGCAGGCTGTGAACTGATCACGGGCAGTTGTCCGTCCAGTACCGTTACACTAAATGAGCAAATGGGAGAAAGATTGCCTGCAGCATCTATCGCTCTCCAGCTAACGGTTGTACTGCCAATTGGGAAGGCAGAACCACTGGCCGGACCGCTGATCTGTTGAGTGCTTACACCCGGACAATTATCAGTGGCATTCACGGTATAATTAACAATAGTGGTACAGGATCCGATGGGTGTAGTCACGGTAATATTAGAAGGGCAAAGTACCACCGGATTTTCCAGATCCCTAACTGTTACTGTATAAGAACAAGTGGCTGTGTTTCCGGCAGCGTCTTTCACAGTATATGTAACCGTTGTTACCCCTTTGTTGAATAAACGGGTACCGGCAAAATTAATTCCGGTGGTAGCGGAAGCACCTGTGGTAGCTCCGGATAAGGTCCAGGTTAACAGTGTTGCCGCACAATTATCTGCAATCGTTGGATTTGGGGTCACCACGGTGGCAGCACAGATACCGGGATCGGTATTTGCCTGAATTGAAGCCGGACAGGTAATAGTTGGATTTTCCGTATCGTTTACCGTAACGGTAAAAGAGCAGGATGCGGTTCCGCAAATATTGGTAGCTGTCACAGTAACCGTAGTAGTGCCCACATTAAACAAAGAGCCGCTGCCATTTCCGGAACCACTACCGGAGGTAGCACCACTCAAAGTATATGTAAGATTGGGTGCCGGTGCACCGGTTACAGCAGTGTTGAAAGTAACAGTTGTGCCACAAACTCCGGTTGTATTATTCGTAACAATATTAGCAGGACAAATAATAGTTGGCACGGCATTCACCAGTACGGTAGCGGTAATAGGTGCCCCGGTACAGCCGTTAAATATCGGGATGATCGTGAATGTTACTGTGACAGGTGTGGTAGAGGTATTGAATAATGTCCCGGTAATATCACCCGTGCCACTGGCAGCAATACCCGTTACCGAAGCATTGTTATCTCTGGTCCAGTTAAATGTTGTACCAATGATTGAGGATGACAGCAGAATATCTGAAATGTTTCCGGAACATATGGTTTGTGTTGCTGGTGTGGCAATTGCTACTGGCAGGTTTTCATTTACCGTAACGGTAACGGTAAACGGCGTGCCTACGCAACCACCAATACTCGGCGTAACCGTAAAGGTCACAGTAACAGGCGCATTGGTTGTATTGGTCAATGACCCGCTGATATCTCCATTGCCGACTCCCGGAATACCGGTCACGGTGGCCAGGTTATCACGGGTCCAGTCAAAACTAATGCCGGGTACATTTCCTGTAAATATAATGGGATTGATCGCCGTCTCCGAACAAACGGTTTGTGATGCCGGATTGGCCGTACCGGTTGGTACCGGACTTACTGAGATGGTAAATCTTTCAGGGGTACCCGGACAAGCAGGTTGTGTTGTCGAAACCGGAGTAACAGTGATGATAGCCGTTTCAGTGCTGTTACCGGCATTGATAGCAGTAAATGATGGAATATTACCAGTACCACTTGCGGCCAGGCCAATGGATGGGTTGCTGTTGGTCCAGTCATAAGTTGCGCCGGCAATATTACCGGTAAAGTTGATGGCGGAAGTGTTATTACCTGTACAAACATTTTGACTGCCAACCGGATTGACAACCGGAGATGGATTAACAGTGATTGCAAAGATTTCCGGTGAACCGGTACAGGCAGCTCCGGGTGTACAGTTGGTGGCAAGATCCTGGATCTCGGTTAATGAAAGCATTCTGCCATATAATCTGAATTCGTCTAGAAACGCACCTGCCGTTAACGGGGAAGATTCGCCAAAACCAATTCTCATCCTAAGATTATTTGAATTTGTCAGGTCTACAGGGTTTAAAGCGGTGACACTGCCAACCAATACTCCATCTACATATCCATCTATTACAAGTGTTGCGCTATTATAAACGATGGTAACGGTTTTAGGGACAGATGATGTGCTTACACCTCCGGGCATATCCAGATTGGGAAAAGTTGGTCCAAGAAGTCTTATGATATTATTTGAACCGTTGATAAAACCATTCACTCTTACCGCACCAACCGATGTTGGGATATTAAAGATCCCGGATAGTGAAGTGGCAGAGGGGTTGGCGTTTCTGAATGATATTGACCATGAGCCTGTGTGGTTTGGTTGCCAGTTTGTATTTAATACATCGGCATTACTGCCTCCTCCTATGAAAGATCCACCGCAGATTGGTGAGCTTCCTTGTGAGGCGGCACCTCCAATTGTAGCAGTAGCTGTTCCTGCAGGTGGATTGCTGGACAAATTTGGAACCGATGTGCCAGCCCCATCAAATTTGTAATATAAAATATCTGGAACAGCGGAACCAAATGTAGGTGTAACTGTAATGGTACTGGTAACGGGGTTGCCACTCGTATTTACAGCAGTAAACGAGGGGATATTGCCACTGCCACTTGCTGGTATTCCTATTGAAGGATCGCTATTGGTCCAGGTATAATTAGCGCCGGGTACACTACCGCTAAAATTAATGGCGGAAACAGCTGCATTATTACACACAGTTTGACTCGCTATATTATTTACATTCGGTATGGGGTTTACCGTTATCGTAAATACCTGGGCTGATGCCGTACAACCCGGACCACCTGTAACAGATGGAGTTACCGTTATTGTACCCACCTGTGTACTGGTCGTTGTATTTAAGGTAGTAAAAGCCGGGATATCTCCGGTACCGCTTGACGCCAGCCCAATCGATGGATTGTCATTGGTCCAGTTAAAAGTCACACCGCTTGTGCCTGTAAAATTGATGGCAGCTGTTGGAGAACCGACACATAGTGTTTGATCCGCAGGATCATTCACTACAGCATCAGGATAAACCGTGATAATAAAAGTTATCGGAGTTCCTGTACATGCAGGATTTCCAAAAGAAGGGGTCACCGTTATTGTACCGGAAATAGGAGCATTGGTACTATTTGTAGTTGTAAATGCTGGAATATTGCCTGATCCGCTGGCGGCTAAACCAATCGCAGTATTTGAATTCGTCCAGGTATAGATGGTACCATTAACAGCACCTGTAAAATTAATTGCTGATACGGGGGTATTTCTGCAAACTGTTTGGTCTGTAATGGTATTGACGGTAGGTATAGGATTGACCCTGATGATAAACGATTTGGAGGAAGAGGCGCAAACCGGACCTCCCGGTAAGGTTGGTGTAACGGTGATTGTCGCTATTAATGGACTGGTTCCTGTATTTGTTGCAGTAAAAGAAGGGATATTTCCAGTGCCACTGGCTGCTAGACCAATTGCTGTATTATCATTGACCCAGCTAAATGTGGCCCCTGCTGTTCCTGTAAAATTAACTGCATTTGTGTTGGTGCCACTGCAACGGACTTGACTTGCAGGAGTGTTAACGACTAAATTCGGATAGACAATATTGTCAAATCCCTGGCTGGGTCCTATGCAAACCCCACCAGCCGTACAGCTATTCACTAATCCTTTTACTTCCGGCAGCGCAATAGCCCGGTTATACAGACGTACTTCATCAAGTAAACAACCGCTAACAATTGAGCTGTTTCCTCCGGGAGCCGATCCGCCTCCAATATAAAAAATGCTGGAAACAATATTCACTGAGTGACCGGAGGTAGAAAGTGTGGTGGTCAGCATTCCGTCCACATATCCTTTCAACTGATTGGCATTTCTATCGTAGACGATTGTGATTGTTTTTTGGGCCGGACCTGTCGAGCCTTCTATGATCATGGATGCGGGAAACCCTGTTGTGGAAACGGTATATGTTAAATAGAATCCGATGGAAGGAGTATAGCTGACCACAATTGGCGAAGTCCCGATCACTGAACCTATTAACCTGTAATCATCGGAACCGGTTGCAGGAAATCCTGCGGCCTGAAACGAAAGCGACCAGGAGCTATTGCTCAGGGAAGGTGCCCATCCGGTATTAAAAAAGTCGGTAGTATTAGGTGTTGTACTGGTGGTTTGCAAAGATCCTCCACATATGGTATTACCTCCCTGAAACATATTTCCATTCAACGTTCCAGTAGTTGTGCCTGATGGTGGATTGATGGCTAAGTTTGGAGCATTGGCTCCTGTTCCATTAAACTTATAGTATAAAAGCTCAGGTTTTGCAGATGTTCCAAAAGCCGGAGTAATGGTAAAGGTGCTGGTTATTGGAGCACTGGTACTATTGACTGTTGTAAAAGAAGGGATGTTCCCAACACCTGATTCTGCTAAACCTATTGAAGGGTCAGTATGACTCCAGGTATAAAAAGCTCCACTAATTGTTCCGCTTAATGTGACAATAGGGGTGGCAGTATTATTACAAAAAATACCATCTGGGATGCTGTTTACATTCGGTATCGGGGTTACAGTGATGGTAAATGTTGCCGGCGAACCGGTAGATGGTGTTACAGTGATCGTAGCTGTTACCGGAGCTGCAGTAGGATTGATTGCTGTAAAGGGGGCAATATTTCCTGTTCCGCTTGCGCCCAGTCCAATTGCCGTATTATTGTTTGTCCAGGTAAAAGTGGTTCCGGAAACTGTGCTGGAAAAGACAATCGTATTTGTCGTTGCACCACTGCATACGGTTACATTATCTGGTTGTATCACATTGAAAGGGGAAAAACGATCTTCAGCAGATTTGTTTTCATCAATTGTATGACCTGCCATAGAGGCATAAACAAAGCTGGTCATTAAAAGGATAAAAAGGTAGATTTTTCTCATAGAGAAGATTTTTAATTAAATGATAGCCTTTTGAATAAGGCAGGATTCCTTCATAAAAGTATCCTTGCTATTCATCTGTTTCGGGGTAGTTCAACGCAATGAGCCCCACCCTTAACAGGTGGGGCTTGATTGTTAACAGCCGATTTTAAATGGGGCAGTATTAGTTTGTGCTGTCTCTTAACTCATTTTAATCCGATCCGATCAGTTTTATTTAGAAATGAATGTCACGGAGGTTTCGAGTTTTTTCAACAAATTATCGTTGTCTTCTTATTCGCATATAAGGCCATGTCTTTTGTATTTTATTCTTCCCGAATCAGTTTTCGTATGTTTTCTTCAATCAGCACTTCAACTCCCTGACCGAATCCCGGTAAGGAGAATGCGATTTTACCCTTTTTGTCTACCAGGTAAAAACAGGGATAACCCTGTACGACATAGTTCTTTGTTGTAATATCTTCATCCGGCAAAATGACCGGATAGGAGATTTCATATTTTTTTAGAAAGGACCTGAGTTGCGCTTCTTTTTTATCCACCGGATTCACCCCGAGTACGACTACGCCGCTATCCGCATATTTGTGGTAGATTTCTTTGATATGCGGAAAGGAAAGAATACAGGGAGCACAGGCCATATAAAAGAAATCAATCAGTACGACTTTCCCTTTATAGTCATCCAGTGATATTTTCTTACCGTCAATATTCTTGCCTGATAATGCAGGGGCTGCTGTTCCATTTGGTAATTGGTCTTTTCTTTGATAAGGTTCGTAGTTTTTTAACCGGTAATAAGGTGGGGCATCGGTAATATCGTATTTCTTTTTAATGTCCGGCCAGTTGATGGAATAGGTTTTGAGTGTGTATTGGGCAAATTGCTGCATGGGCATATTCCCATTCATCATATCAATTGTAGTCGCATATTGAATGGGAAGGAAATTATCCTTAATAATCCAAAAATCGAAGACCACCAGGTTTACTGCAAAACCGGAAGCGTTTGATTTTTCTTTGTTTGTGACTTTGATATGATAGCAATCCCGACCGTTTATTTTTTCATCTTTTCGGTAATAAATAAATTTGATGCATCATTGAAATCTTCCCCCGAAAAAAATACCGGTTTGGTCCTGGCTGTCAAAGGCCGGAAAAGTTCGCTCTCCTTTATCCCTTTTTTAATTTCGGTTGGCCAGCTTTCCCTGTTCAGGATATTTCCGGTACTATCTCTTGCAAACAGGTATATAAAGTCTTCCCCTGAATAAATATAGCTGTGCGAAAGTTTTTGCTGCCAGTATCTTTCAACAAAAAAACTGGCCGGACTCAGGCTATCCACTTCCAGTTTTGTGTATTGACAGTTGTATTTTGTAATGGTCGTATCCGTGCTCATCAGACCTTTAAAAGTGACGTCCATTTCATAGCTTCCCCATTGAATGGTTTTGCAAAATGCTTCTGCTTTTTTCAGAATGCTGACAGCATCCTGTGTCATGGCTGAACCGGATAGAAATAATGCAATCAATAAAAACAGGCTATACTTTTTCATGCTAAACAGTTAAAGAGTGATCAATACTGAGACAGTTGAAACTCATTTCAATTTAGATTTTCCCCGAATCCAATTTGGTCATGTTAACAGCTAATGAGCCTTGTTTAATAACACCAACAGTATTATATACAGTTGACCCTGGTTTTTTTTAACTTAGATCTTTCAATCATGCTGATTAACCTGCATACCCATCGCCAGCCTGAACCAGGGGAAAAGTCCATCCGGAGTCTTTATGAAAATTTCGGTGAAGCGGCTGAGCCGGGTTATTATTCAATAGGCGTACATCCCTGTCATATCAGCAAACCCTGGCTGGCGCAGTTCAAAGAAATAAAGGACCATAGCAGTCTCAGTAATGTGGTAGCGATTGGAGAAACAGGACTGGATAAAATTTGTAGTACAGAATGGCCATTACAACAATTGAGTTTTACTGCCCATATTCAATGGGCTGTTTTTCTAAAAAAGCCTTTGATCATTCACTGCGTGAAAGCCTGGGATGAAGTATTCGTGGCACTGACTAAAGAAAAAGTGTCGGTGCCCGTTATTTTTCATGGCTATTCTAAAAATTTGCAGCTGGCCCAGCAAATAACCCAGAAGGGATATTATCTTTCTTTCGGCAAGGCACTGGAGCAGGAAAGGCTGCAACAGGTGTTGAATGCGATACCAGTTCATCAGTTTTTTCTGGAAACAGATGACGCCGCTATTGATATCGGAACAGTTTACGATTATGCGGCTGCTGCTTTATCAATTGACCGGATTTCACTTGATTTGCAAATTCAACAAAACGCAAAGGCTGTATTTGGCCCTTCTTTTATTTTATGACAAAAGATCTGTCCTGGTTATCGCGTACCAAACTACTAATCGGTGAAGCCGCCCTGTTGAATCTCGCCTGCTCCCATGTGATGGTAGTAGGTTTAGGTGGGGTGGGTTCCTATGCAGCAGAATTCATCGCCCGCAGCGGGGTTGGCAAAATGACTATTATAGATGGAGATGTGGTAGATCCTACTAACCGCAACCGGCAATTACCGGCACTCGCTACTAATCATGGTCAATCCAAGGCATTGATCATGGAAGAAAGACTCAAAGCCATCAATCCTGAACTGGAAATAAAAGTAATCCGCGAATTTATCAACCCGGAAATGGTGCTGCAGCATCTGGAAGAAAAACCGGATTATATCATTGATGCAATTGATAGCATTACTCCCAAGGTAACATTCATCAGGATGGCACACGAAATGGGTTTAAGAGTTGTCAGCAGTATGGGTGCCGGTGCTAAACTGGATCCCACGCAATTAAAAGTGGTGGACATCTCCAAAACCTGGAACTGTCCCTTTGCCCAACAGGTAAGAAAATACCTCAAACAACATCAGATCCGAAAAGGAATCAAAGTCGTTTTCTCTCCCGAAAACCCAATCAAAGAAAGCCTGATGTTAACTGATGGAAAAAATTATAAGCGCTCGGCTTATGGTACCATTTCTTATTTACCTGCTGTATTTGGAGCCGTGGCGGCTTCCGTAGTGATCAGGGATCTGATCAAGACCTGATTTATTTTTTATCTTCACCCTGATTCGGGTTATCCGGTCGCTGCTGATTACTGCCACCCTGCTGGTTGCGGTTCTGATTACCACCCTGCTGACGCCCGGGCTGATTAGGCCGCTGACCCTGCTGATTACGGTTGGGATTATTCTGCTGAGATCTTTGTTGCGGCCTGGGTTGATTGCCCTGTTGTTTATTTTGCTGGCCCTGCTGCTGACCTTTATTGCCCTGTCCTTGTTGACCCTGACCTTGCTGTCCTTGTCCTCTTTGTCCCTGATTACGACCGGGCTGTGATTTTTCTCTTTGTTGTTGTTTCTTTTTCTTTTCTGCTTTCTCCAGTGTACGCAGACTGATCTGTCCAACCAGCTCCACCATCTCTGGTTCTTTTTCTACAGCCTTGGATGAAACCAGGTCAACCGGCTCCAGGTCTTCCGGACGGGTGCCCTGTTGATTGAGTGATTTTATTTTCCTGACCCTTTCCAGACTTAATGGGTACTGCTTATTACTATCCGGCAATGTGTACCACATCAGGTTCTTGAAAATATCTTTCTTGATCAGGAAGGCATTGCCCTTGGCAACCTGCAGTACATCACAATTTTCAGGGAAATGTTGCAGGGCATCGAGATAGGTATCCAGTTCATAGTTCAAACAACACTTCAGTCTTCCACACTGTCCGCTCAGCTTGGTCTGATTGATGGATAAATTCTGATAACGCGCAGCAGCAGTATTCACCGATTTGAAATCTGTTAACCAGGTACTGCAGCATAATTCACGGCCACAACTACCGATGCCACCTACTTTACCGGCTTCCTGGCGGGCACCGATCTGGCGCATCTCCACTTTTACTTTGAATTCAGAAGCATATACTTTAATCAGTTCCCTGAAATCAACCCGGCCATCAGCGATATAAAAGAAAGTGGCTTTTCGTCCATCGGCCTGCATTTCCACCTGACTGATCTTCATATCCAGTCGCAGTTGCTTGGCAATGGCCCGGCTCCGGATCACGGCTTCTGGTTCACGGGCTTTGTTCTGGTTACGGACTTCAATATCGCGGTCGGTGGCCCGGCGTAATACTTTTTTCATTTCAGGGTTATCTTCTTTCACCCCTCTTTTCTTCATTTGCAGCCGAACAATTTCACCAGTCAGGGATACTTCCCCTACATCAAAACCACTCACCCCTTCCACGGCAATCAGCTCACCTTTTTCAAAATGCTGTAAAGTAGTATTGCGGAAAAAATCTTTTCGGGTACCCTGGCTAAAGCTTACTTCGATCACTTTGCAGGCGCTGTCCAGATCGGCAATAGGCAGGTTGCGCAACCAGTCGTATGCATTCATGCGGTTACAACCGCCGGAACTGCATCCGCCATTGCTTTTACAACCATTTGGCTTACCGCCGGTAGCGGTTCCACATCCGGAACAACCCATGCTGCTGTTTTAGTAAAATTTGTTGACGAGGAAGATGAATCCAGATTCAGATGGCGGATAATAACTCTGTATTAATTCCGGAGCCAATTGGGGTAGCTCCTGTTTTATAGGACTGAACAAAGGCTTGTATACCTTTGATTGTCAATACTATATAGATTTGAAAATGAATACATTGTTGTGCGCTCTCTGATTCCGGGATCCTTTTCTATACTCACGGTTGTCCTCTTTCTCTCCCTCAATCCATCAAAAATACAATCTTATCCTGAATAATATGGTATAGTTTAATGGTCAGGGCATGAAAGAGCATTTTGCCATTTGCATTGCGTTCTATATAATAACTGGCCCGGTCCAGCTCCTCAATAATGGCCTGTTGCTGTTCAATTCCTGCGATTTTATTCAATCTTTCGGCAAAATCCTTTTCGGTGCCGAAAGCACCCGGGGCATGACCCATGGCCCGGAGCAGGACGGCCTGTTCGAGCAAGTGATTAAAATACCGGAGAAACTGCTTTTGCTTCTCCCGGCCCAAACGACTGATTTCTTCTACCCACTTGGTCTGGGCTACCGGGCCGGTTTTCAAAATGGCATTCAGCCATTCCCGCAATAATGCCTGCCAGTCTTCCTCGGCATGCTGCACCAGTTGAAGGGCTTCCCGGTAATTGCCATCACTCACACTGGCTACCTGCCTGGCAATGGCGGGGTCGGTATGATTCCTGCTGATCAGGGCTTCTTCAATATCTTTTATTTCCAATGCAGGGATCCTGATCAGCTGGCAACGGCTGACAATGGTCGGTAATACCAACTCTTCGTTTTCAGCAACCAGTATAAACAAGGTATTGGCCGGCGGTTCTTCGATAATTTTGAGCAGTTTGTTTCCTTCCTTATCAAGTTCCTCCGGCATCCACATCACCAGTACTTTGTAATCGCCTTCAAAACTTTTCAGACTAAGCTTTTTGATGATCTCATCACATTCCTTTGCCGTGATCTTTCCCTGGCTGTTTTCTTTTTCCTTGATCATCTCGATCCAATCGAAAAGATTGCCATATGAATTCAGGCGAATAAACTCCCGCCATTCAGTGATAAAATCTGCTGCCACCGGTTTTTCACCCGGCTTTTTTGTAACTGTAGGATAGGAGAAATGAATATCCGGATGCATTAATTGGTTAGCTCGCTGACAGGCCGGACAAACCCCACAGGCATCCGTTACCAATGATGTTGCTACCGGTACAGGTTCAGGATCTCCGAACAAAGAGGGTCCCGCAGCTGCGCTATTATTTCTGCCCGTCACTTTTTCACAAAGCAGGTATTGGGCAAAGGCCAGTGCCAAGGGCAGGGCACCACTTCCTTCCTTTCCCAGGAAAAGCAATGCATGGCTCAACCGGTTATGATGAACCAGTTCGGCGAGCTGCGCCTTCACCTCCTGCTGACCTATGATGGAAGAAAATTGCATGAATGGCGAAAGTAAACCATTAGGGTTAAATAAAAAGAAGGGCAGTCGCCCGGGCCATTAGTTTGTCACCCTGCCTGCCTGCCGAAGCCCTAGCGTAGGCAGGAGCTTAGTTTATCCTGAGGAAACGAAGGGAAGGGTGTTAAAGAGTAGCATGTTTTAGTCACACAACTACAAGTTCAGTGAAACAACCGGCAGAGAACAAACTCCTTTCTTCAATTTACAAATCACAAACCATCAATAAATGGGTAATCAGTCTTTCAAAAGCCATATTTTATTAATGCGGATTATTGAAAATGAAAAAGGCGGTCCATAAAGAACCGCCTTTTCAAATATTATCGACAACTTAATTCAGGTATTTCAAAATATCCTCACTCATGGGAGTCGTACGCGGACTGAATGTAGCAATCAATTCCCCGTTTTCATTGATCAGGAACTTGCCAAAATTCCAGGTCACCGGATCTGTAAAACCCTTGGCCTGCGCCTGTGCTTTCAAATATTGATAAAGCGCATGTGTATCATCACCCTTCACAGATATCTTCTCAGCCATCGGGAAACTGACCCCATAACTCTGTTTACAAAACGCCTTGATATCACCGTTGGATCCTGGCTCCTGTCCGCCAAAATTATTCGCAGGGAAACCAATGATCACCAGTTTATCCTGGTACTTTTTATACAGCGTCTCCAGCCCTTCATACTGAGGGGTTAAACCACATTGGGAGGCTGTATTCACAATTAATATCTTCTTTCCTTTGTATTTAGAGAAATCAATATCTGTACCATCGAGACCCGGCACTTTGAATTCATAAATAGAACCGGCCGTCATTCCGGCAGCGAGGAGTAAAGTGAATATCAATGTTTTCATTGTTGATTTGTTTAACTGATTAACAAAACTAATCGAATAAAGTTGCCCCGGGTTGCCTCCGGAAAGATTTATCTATTCTTTATTGCTTCTCAAAACAACCCAAGTCCGGTAAGCCCACGGCTCTTGGACGACCATCCAGGTCGGTAATAATACCTGTATTCACCCCTTTGTTAATAGCAGGCGATCCGGTTTTCAGCCTGAAATCAAAATAATTCCGGTTGGTATTGATACTGTCGAACTGCGGAGCCTGGTTATTGATGATCTGGTTCATGGTCGCATTGGCAGGGTTGGACTGCACTTTCCAAAGGTTATAATCAAAGTTGACAGTGAAGCCTGTGTTCCCGATTTTTTCTACCACTACCTCATCATTCACCAACCCGTTTTCTCCCCAGAAAATACAATTGCGGAACAGGGCCGTTAAACCGGAAGAGACCCCATTGGCATAATTACTTAAAAAGAGTACGGGATTTTTATGTTCAATAAAGCGGTTGGCATAGGTAACAACCGTGCAATGCGTAAACTGATAATCGCCACCCTGTGCCAGTTGTAAATTCTTGCCGCAATTTGTGATCAGGCAGTTCCGTGCCCGCAGACTGGAGTTCAATGCAATGATTCCGGCATCATATACATTATTAATCACGGTTTCATTGAGGGTCAGTTTTGGATTGGCATTGGGAGAGGGATCTGCTAATCCGATTCCCTGGTAAGCATTCCGGATCACCGCATAATTCAACACGTTATCCTTTGAATTGGTCAGGAAGAAAATCCCCGGCCATCCGGCAGGATAGTCGCGGTAAGGCTCATCGATCCGGTCGCTCTGGAAATAAACGCGGTCAACCGTGTCTTTTAATCCATTTACCAGCAGGGTACCATTGACGAGGATCGGCGCATCAGCATGTACATAAATTCTGCAGCCCTTATCAATGCTGAGTGTCTGGTTACTGTTGACCCGGAGTGATCCCAGGATCACATAAGGACGATCATTCAACCATGTTGTATTCGTACTGATCACTGCATCACGTAAAAAATGAGCATTCTGTCCCCAGGCTTCCAGCTGCACTTTCCGGTCGCGGCCATTATAATTAAACTGTATACTATCACGAATGATAAAAGGAAGATTGCCCGTACCGGGATTCACATTTACCTGTACAAATACATAGAGACTGTCATTGGCTTCAATATCCAGGTTGCTGAATTGTGTACCGATGATTCCATCCACATTCATTTTAAAAGCTGAAGCATTGCCACCGGCCAGTTGAAGGGAAGATATTTTCAGTTTCTGGTTATTGTCATTGACAATCTTTAAAGTCCGGTAGGTAGATCCTGCCGTAACAAAGAGGGTATCAAATTTCAATGTATCAGCCGAAACCTCCACCCTGGCATCAGGGGAGCTGATATAGGAATCCTTCCGGCAGGAAACGAAGAGTAGTAAGACAGATAAGGCAAATAGTCCGGCAATTCTCATGTTCCTCAAAAATAGTCCAACTATTTGATATTACCGGGCCGCATAACAAAGTGCGGCCACACTTAATTCAACTGCTTCTGCCTGCAATAGCACGGTTCCGCAGGCTTCCAGTGTGGCGCCGGTGGTGATCACATCATCTACCAGTAATATTTTCTGATGACGCAGGCGATGTTCATTCGTCAATAGAAATTTCCCTTCCATGTTTTTCCATCTTTCGATGCGGCCCTTGCGGGTTTGCGTGGAAGTAAAAAGTGGTCTGGTAACAGCATCCTGTAATACCGGCACCCGCAGTATTTCTGCAATGCCTTCACAAAGCAGGGTGGCCTGGTTATATCCTCTTTTTCGTTCCCGGTCGGGGAAGAGGGGGAGTGGTACCAATCCATCGGTATGAAAACGGCCGGATTGCAATAATTGTAATCCCATGATCCTGCCCAGCTGCCATCCCAGTTCCCGGTTCCCCTTGTATTTTAACTGATGAAGGATATGTTGTACCATGGAACGCTTGGTAAAATAATAATGGGCCGTGGCCGCCTGCAAGGGTAATCTTCCCCAGAATGTTTTTTCTACCGGATTGCCGGGCAATCTTTCAAAAACAGTCTCCGGCAATGCAGCCAGGCAACGAAAACAAATTTGCGAATCACTGTGTAAGCGGTCTGTGCCGCAACCGGCACAGCAATGCGGAAAGAACAGATGCAGGAATGCGGCTTTTACTTCATTGAATATTTGCATCCCTAAAGAAAAAAATCCGCCTGAGCTAATCAGGGGAGAAACACCACTGATCAATGGTTTTTTCCGGCAGAAAAAGGTATTGATACAATTCTTCTACCCGGGCCATTGTGATTACTTCAATCTGGTAGTCCTTCCCGGTGAATCCCTTTTTACCGGCGCGGCCGGAAGGCAGGTTGTATTTGGAGACAATGATTTTTTCAAATCCAAGTTTCTCGGCTTCGGCAATGCGTTGTTCAATCCTGTTCACGGCACGGATCTCACCGCTTAATCCCACTTCACCGGCAAAACATATTTTCTGCGAGAGCGGCACATCTTCATAGGAAGAAAGCAGGGCACAGAGTACGGCCAGATCAATCGAAGGGTCTTCTACTTTTAAACCACCGGCGATATTCAGGAATACATCTTTCACACCAAAATGAAAGCCGCCTCTTTTTTCCAAAACAGCAAGGAGTAATTGCAGTCTCCGCAGATCGAATCCGGATACTGTTCTTTGCGGGGTGCCATATACAGATTGTGTAACCAGGGCCTGTACTTCAATCAGCAGCGGACGCAATCCTTCAATGCTGGCGGCAATAGCGATCCCACTCAGTTGTTCTTCCTTTTGGGTAATCAGGATTTCACTGGGGTTCAGTACCGCACGCATTCCCTGATCAGTCATTTCATAAATACCTAATTCAGCCGTACTGCCAAAACGGTTCTTGAGTGTACGCAGGATCCGGTAAGCATAATGCCGGTCGCCTTCAAACTGCAATACGGTATCCACCATATGTTCCAGTATTTTGGGACCTGCGATACTGCCATCCTTGGTAATATGACCAATCAGGAATACAGGCGTATTGGTTTCCTTGGCGAAACGCTGAAACTCTGCCGTGCATTCCCTGATCTGTGATACACTTCCCGGAGAAGAATCAATAAAACTGGTGTGGAGGGTTTGTACCGAATCCACAATCACCAACGCCGGTTTCAGTTTTTTTATTTCCTGAAAAATGACTTGCGTGGATGTTTCCGTGAGCAGGAAAAAATTATCATTCTTCAATCCCAGTCTGTCAGCCCGCATCTTGATCTGCTGTTCACTTTCCTCTCCGCTGATATAAAGCACGGTCACAGCTTTTAACCACAAACCATTTTGCAAAAACAAAGTTGATTTTCCGATACCAGGTTCACCGGCTACCAGAACGAGACTGCCCGGTACAATACCACCGCCCAGTACTCGGTTCAGTTCTGTGTCTGCTGTCAGTAATCTTTTTTCTTCACTGCTTTTTACATCTTTCAGTGAAATGGTTTTTGCCGTGCGTTCATCACCGGAATAATCTTTCCATTCTTTATTTTTTTTACCGCTATCTTTTTGCACCAGGTCTTGCACATATCTATTCCACTGACTGCATGACGGACATTGTCCGACCCATTTCACACTTTCATATCCGCAGTTCTGACAAAAAAAAGCTGACTTGATCTTGCTCATGCGCTAAAATTAAATGATTGCAACGGCTGTTGTGCAACCAACTTTGTTTGTTGGAAGAAATCTGAAATGAAAACAAAAAAATGAATCGGTATGAATCAAAAAAAATGAGGGAGTGCCTGTTCTTGTTTTGAAAAAAAACAATCAAAATGTCTGAATGTAAAAAGGGCCAATCTTTCGATTGGCCCTCTTACTTACTAACCCATTAAATTCTATTGCTAAGTTACAATTATGACCCACATTTCAAAATAATTTTTTAGTCCTGTGTATAAGTTTTGCACCCGGAAAATTGTTTTTTTTCAGTAAAAAACGGGATTTGAAAAGGCTCGTAAATAAAAGATAATCAATTGTTTATGTCGGTTAAATTTTTACTGCTCCCCGACCTGTAGCTGCATGTTAAATTTCTTTTTCCGCTTTCGAAATGACAAAAAGACGTAAAAAAAACAGGTAGGCCGATTGGTCACAAATTTGATGATATTATTCATCTAAAATGAGTGAAAAATGATGATGTCAAGCGAGATTTTTATCGTTTCCCTGGTCCTCCTGGGGACCAGTTTTTTGGTGTCCACAACCCTGAAACAAAAGTTCACCCGGTACAGCAAGATCGGGCTGGCCAATGGCCTGTCAGGCAGGGAAATAGCCGAAAAAATGCTGCGGGAAAACGGCATTTATGATGTAAAAGTGGTACCCGGGGAGGGCTTCCTGACCGACCACTATAATCCGGTCACTAAAACCGTGAGTCTCAGTCCCGAAGTGTTTAACGGAACCAGTGTATCTGCCGCGGCAGTAGCCGCCCACGAGTGTGGCCATGCCGTACAGCACGCCACCCAATATGGCCCCCTGATGTTGCGAAGTAAACTGGTCCCGGCCGTTAAGTTCAGCTCCATGCTCGTGAACTGGATTCTGCTGGCCGGAATGGTGGTGATTGCCCTGACCAATAATCCTACGATACTTCTCGTAGGTATTGTGGCCATGAGTATCACGGTTTTATTTACCCTGATCACCCTGCCGGTGGAATTTGACGCCAGCAAAAGGGCTCTGGCCTGGCTGAACCGGACCAATATTACTAACGGAGAGGAATACCCGAAGGCTAAAGATGCATTAAAATGGGCCGCAACCACTTATGTGGTGGCCGCCCTGGCAGCCGTAGTGCAGCTGATACAATATATAATGATCTATATGAACAGCAGGGACAGGACCTGACAAATTGCAGACAATCTATTTTAAAAAGCCATGCATCATTCTGCATGGTTTTTTTTGTCTTTAAGAAATCGTTAAATACTTTCGCGACTTCTTAAAAAACAAAACATGAGTAAAAAAATTAATGTGATGTTGGCGTTGATGTTACTGATGACCCAGCTGGTCTGGGCACAGAACAAAACGCTGACAGGAAAAGTGACAGACAATAACGGTGCGCCCATATCCGGGGTATCCGTTATGGTAAAAGGAACCACAGCCGGAACCTTTACCGGTCAGGATGGTACATTCTCTTTTACCGTTCCAGACAATGCTAAAACCCTGGTTATTTCAGCCGTGGGCTATGCTACACAGGAGATCGCAGTATCTGGCAGCAGTTACCAGCTTTCTTTAAAAGTGGCAGAAGCACAGAACCTGGATGAAGTAGTGGTAGTGGGTTACGGTACCAAGATCAAGAAAGACATTACGTCTTCGGTTGCCAAAGTAACCTCCAAAGAATTCCAGAACCTGCCCCTGCCCAGTTTTGAGCAGGCCCTGCAGGGAAGAGCTTCCGGTGTATATATTAATACAGGAAGTGGTAAGCTGGGTCAGGGACTGAATATCCGTGTAAGGGGTATTTCTTCTATCTCTGCCAATCAGCAGCCCTTTGTGGTTATTGATGGAGTACCCGTGGTGAGTCAGTCGCTCGGTAGTGCTACCGAACCTGATAATCCGCTCGCTACTTTGAACCCCGATGATATTGAAAGTATCGAGGTGCTGAAAGATGCCTCTTCTTCTGCGATCTATGGCGCCCGTGCCTCCAATGGCGTATTACTGGTAACCACCAAGAGTGGTAAGCAGGGTCGTACCAAACTGAATGTTGGTTTCTTCACCGGATGGAGTGAGCCTACTAAAAAACAAAAATTCCTGGATGCAACACAGTATAAAGAACTGTTTACTGCAGCTGCTGATAACATGGGTTATGTAGCTGCTGATGAATTTGAAGCAGAAACCGGAACCACCGATTGGAATTCCACCAACAATACCAACTGGTCCGATCAGGCTTTCCAGGAAGGATATATCCGTCAGTACAATGTATCACTCAATGGTGGTGATGCCCGTACCAAATTCCTTTTCAGTGGTAGCTTCAACGATCAGAATGGTATTATCCTCGGAAACAGACTGACCCGTGCAACAGGTCGTGTGAATGTGGATCATACCATCAACAAAAATTTTAAAGTAGGAGCAAATCTTTCACTGGTACAAAGTAATAACTACCGGGTTCCCAGTGATAATGCATTCAGCAATCCGATTCAGCTGAATGCCCTTCCTCCTTTGCATCCATTACTGGCTGCAGATGGCAAGAACAACCAGGCTACGCTGTATTATAATAACCTCATTGAGGTGGAAGATAATAACCGGAACCTGAGCAAGACCTATCGTTCTATCAGCAGCATCTATGCAGAGTGGAATATTATGCCGAACCTGCGTTTCCGTACACAAGCTGGTATTGACTGGAATAATCTCCAGGAGAATCAGTTCCTCGGCCGTCGTACCCTCGATGGAGCCCCGGAAGGATACAGCTACGATAACCAGGTAACCAGCAGCGTATTCACCAATACGAATACTTTGCAGTGGAATAACAAGGCTGCCGGTAATCATAATATCGACGCCCTCGTGGGTATCGAGTATCAGCGTGGTATTGCCAATGGTGCCAGCGTGGAAGGCCGTGCTTTCCCCAGCGACCGCTTTACGCGTATTGCCAATGCAGCAATCATCTCCAGTGGTTCTTCTACTGAAACACAGTTCCGCTTTATGTCTTATTTCGCCAGAGCAAACTATAAATTCAAAAACAAATACCTGCTCGGTGCCAGTGTAAGGGCCGATGGTTCTTCCCGTTTTGGTGCCGACAATCGATATGGTCTGTTCCCTGCTGTTTCTGCAGGATGGATTATTTCTGAAGAGAGTTTCCTGCACAGCAATCGCATACTCAGTTTCCTGAAACTGAGAACCAGCTATGGTCGTACCGGAAATGCCGAGATCGGAAACTTCAGTTCACTGAGTCTGTACACCAGTGCTGCTTATGCAAATATTGCCGGTTTAGTGACTTCACAAATCGGTGTTCCCGGATTAACATGGGAAAACACAGATCAATTTGATATTGGTCTTGATTTCGGATTCTGGAATAACAGGATCTCCGGTGAAATTGATTATTTCAAAAAGAACACCAAGGACATTCTCCTGAATGTGCCCCTGCCCGCTACAAACGGTTATACCAATATCACCAAGAATATCGGTGACATGACGAATTCCGGTTGGGAGTTTACATTGAATGCGAATATCATCCGTTCTTCTTCCTTTAACTGGACTACTTCTTTCAATATCTCTACTTACAAAAATGAAGTAACCAGACTGGTATCACCGGTACCTCCGGGTGCCCGTACCCTCGGTCGTCTGGCTGTAGGTTCTCCCTTTGGTGAGTTCTATGGAAGAAAGTACATGGGTGTGGATCCTGCCAATGGAGACGCTCTGTACATGAAGGCGGATGGCAGCACTACGAATGATTACAGTGCAGCGGTTGATACAGTACTGGGAGATCCCAATCCTGATTTTTATGGTGGATGGAACAACAAATTCAGCTACAAAGGATTTGACCTGGATATCCAGTGCCAGTTTGTTAGTGGAAACGACCTCTATAATATTGCCGGTTTCTTTCAGAGTGTAAACGGTGATTATTTCGATAACCAGACTGTTGATCAGATGAACTACTGGAAAAAACCAGGTGATGTAACTGATATTCCCCAGCCCCGTCTCTATGATGGTAATGGTGCCGGTAAGAGCAGTCGTTGGGTACAGGATGGTTCTTATTTCAGAATTAAGAGTGTGAACCTGGGTTATAACTTCCCGCGCAAGATGTTGCAGAAAGTCAAAATTGATAATGCAAGATTGTATGTAGCGGCACAGAACCTGTTTACATTCACTAAATACAAAGGCTATGATCCCGAGGTAAATGCCACTTATATCGGCAACCTGAACCTGGGTCATGATTTCTATACACCACCACAGGCCCGTACGATCACGGTGGGTATTAACCTTGGATTCTAAACCTTTAAAAAACAGAAGATGAAAAATATATTTAAAATATTACCGCTGGCTGCCCTTCTTGCTACCGCCTCCTGTAAAAAGGTGCTGGAAGTAGAACCGCAGCAAAGCATTGATGCGGCCACGGCCCTTCAAAATGACCAGGATGTGAATTCTGCCGTGGTAGGCTGCTATGCCCTGATGGGTGGTGGCGCCCTCTATGGTACTAATTTCTTAATGTTGCCGGATCTGCAAGGCAGTGAAAGCTATTGCAGCTGGAGAGGTACTTTCCAGAGTTTCCGTCAGGTGGCTTCCAAAACCATGACGAGGGACAATGCGGAAGCATCCCGTACCTGGATTGCGGCTTACCGGGCTATCAACAATGCAAATATTGTATTGGCGAATCTGGGTAAGGTAAACGATGCGGCACTCCGCACCCAATTAGAAGGAGAAGCGCTTTTCATTCGTGGTATTCTTCATTTTGAACTGGTGAGATTATATGGTCTGCCTTATGATCCGGCTACTTCAAACAGTCAGTTAGGAGTGGTGATCAAAACCACGGCCGCTACTGATGAAGCAGCGGCTTCTGAAAAAATCGCCCGTTCTACCGTGGCACAGGTGTATGCCCGTGTGCTCACTGATCTCAACACTGCGGTTACTAAACTGCCTGATGATAATGGAACCCGTGCAGACAAATACACAGCCCTGGCCTTCCTGAGCCGTGTGTACCTGCAAATGGGAAATTATGCAGCAGCCCGTGATGCAGCCAATGAAGTGATTGCTTCAGGTGCTTACGAACTGGCGCCGATTCCTTTGATTCCTTTCACCAATAAAAACACCGCCGAGTCTATCTGGGAAATTCAGCAGAACGAGCAGAATAATGCAGGACAAGCCAATGATGGCATGGCTACATTCTTTGCCAGCAAGCCTGGTATTGGCCGTGCGGATGTAAGGATGAATACCAGTTTCATCAGTTCTTTTTATGAGTCATTTGATTTCAGAAGAAGGGATTGGTACTATGTTGGAACCGGTGCACGTCCGGGTAATACCTATTGCTTTAAATGGAATGCATTTGAGCAGAACCTGCCGGTGATCCGGATTGCAGAAATGTACCTGACCCGTGCAGAGTGCAACCTGCGTTTGAGCACCAATGTGGGTGATACACCTGCCAATGACCTGGACCTGATCCGCAGCCGTTCCAATGCATCCAGCATTGCTGTGCCGGTACTGGCTGATATCCTGAATGAAAGAGTAAGGGAACTGGCTTTTGAAGGTCTCCGGATCCACGATATCAAAAGACTGAAAACCGCTACTGGTTCATTTGCCTGGAACGATAATAAACTGGTATTCCCGATCCCTCAGCGTGAAGTGGATGCTTCTGTTGGAGTGATTGTTCAGAATCCTGGTTATTAAGCGATAAATGATTTTTCAAAGGAGGCTGTCTGAAAAGGCGGCCTCTTTTTTTTGGAGTTGTATGAGATATTGGGATATTAGGATATTGCCTCGCCCGCCGAAGCCTTGGCGAAGGCGGGCCTGCCGCCATCCTTACCATCCGTCATACCGGGCCGCTGATAATGAAGTCAGCTTTCCAAATATGTTTATTGCCATTTACATGTAAACCGATTCAGGTTTATGGAGACCCGGTATCTTTTGGAGCAGGGGATTGGGTATTTCCTTTTCCAATGCTTACCATCCGTCATACCGGTCCGCTGATAATGAAGCCAGCTTTCCAAATATGTTTATTGCCATTTACATGTAAACCGATTCAGGTTGATAGAGACCCGGTATCTTTTGGAGCAGGGGTTTGGGTATTTATTTACCCAACCAGTCCCCGCAGGAATGTTACTGATTCAGGACAGAGGCTGATCAAACAGGAGAATCTCCTTGGGGAAGGAGTATTATAACTGTAAATTTCGGAAAAGCTGAGCGGCTATGTAAATTTATTGATAGATACTGGAAAATAATTCCAGTATCTGTTGCTTTTGTTGCATAGTATTGTTATTTTTGACATAGATACTGGAAAACAAATCCAGTATCTATTAAAAATATTACAGATGCAATGGGAGCAGGTTATTGGGAAATATAAGGGGCAGGTGATTACCCAAAGTATTCTTGGCGATTTGCTGAAGGACTATAAATGGCCGCATAACAAAGTACGTGATCTGGAAAATAGGGGGTTGTTGACCGGCGTTAAAAGAGGCCTCTATATCACAGGGCCATTGATCAAAGTCGCAGGTCCTTCATCTTATTTATTAGCCAATCATATCTATGGGCCAAGCTATGTCTCCCTGGAAGCTGCGCTTTCGTATTGGGGTATGATCCCTGAAAAGGTAACGGTTATTGCTTCGATGACAACAGGGTTGACAAAAACCTTTCGTACAACGGCAGGACGCTTTAGTTATATAAAAGTAAAACTGCCTTATTACAGTTTCGGTATCAGAAAGGTCGAACTATCCGGGACAGAATGCGTTCTGATGGCAGGGCCTGAAAAGGCAATTTGTGATAAGATCATCAGCAGTGCAGGCCTGTTGCTGCGCAGCGTGAACCAGACCCTTGATTTATTGATAGAAGATTTGCGGATAGAACGCTCAGTACTCCGGGAACTCGATAAGGCAATGATAAAAACCTGGGTCTTGCAGGCACCAAAGAAAAGCAGTATCAAAATGTTGGTAAAAGCATTGGAAACAATATGATAAAAGAATGGTTAGCCGAATATAAACCTCAGCGTACAACCGAAGCCAATCAGGCACTCAGGGAAATCATGCAGGAGATCGCACTGGCGGGATTGCAAAGGAGCGGCTTTTTTGAAGTGGCGGCTTTTTATGGCGGTACCGCCCTCCGCATCTTTCACGGGCTGGACCGTTTTTCCGAAGATCTCGATTTTTCACTGCTGGAGGTGAACCCGGATTTTTTGATGCAGCCCTATCTGGATGGTATGGTAAGGGAGTTCGAAGCATTGGGTATGACTGTAAGCGTATCAAAAAAGGAAAAGACAGAAAAGACCAATGTAGATTCAGCCTTCCTGAAACCGGACACTTCCTGGCAGGAGCTAACGCTGAAAGCCATCATCCCGGAGGAGAAAATGGACAGGCTGCTGCCGGGAGTAACCATTAAACTGGAAGTAGATAAAAAACCACCGATGGGTTTCAGGACCGAAGAAAATTTATTGGTGAAGCCCTTTTCGTTTTACACAAAATGCTTTGTATTACCGGATCTGTTTGCCGGAAAGATGCATGCTTTGTTGTTCCGGAAATGGAAGAACCGGGTGAAAGGAAGGGATTGGTATGATATGGAATGGTATATCAAAAAAAATATTCCACTGAATTTGGCTCACCTGGCTGTTCGTTCCCGTGACAGCGGTAACTGGAAAAAAGATACCATGAGTAAGGCGGAATTTCTGGAACTGGTAGAAAATAAAATTTCAGGAGTGTCAATGGACCGTATAAAAGAAGATGTGTTACCGTTTGTAGCGGATGACACAAAACTGAATATCTGGTCTGCCCGTTATTTCCGTGATTTGGCTAAACTGATCAATTTTAAAATTGAAAAATGAATTGTAACCCGGTAGAGGCCGGTTTGGTAGAACGGCAAGAACATTATCTTTATAGTAACGCAAAAGACTATGTACAAGGGAAAAAATGCGGCCTATTAGAGGTCGTCTTTTTGTAGGAAGTATTTATCACAGCTTCTTTGAAGCTGATGCTTCGTTGCAAACGAAGCATAACAACCCTATAATTTGATAATTTATTACAGAGTTTGAAGCTTTTGGTATATAAAACTAAGGACAACAGGGGTTCGTGGAAACAACTCGATCACAAACTCTGGTGGGTTTGGTGCTGAGTCAGAGACATCAGCACAACAACCTTATAATTAGGAAATTTATTACTTCGGCGGGATTTATGCAGGATTTGGAGGAAGAAGACTATGGCCAACAGGGATGCGTACATTGAAATAACTCGAACACAAACCCTGGCGGGTTTGGTGCTGAGTCAAAGACATCAGCACAACAACCCTATAATTTGAAGATTTATTACTGCGGGTGGAGTTTTGCAGGATTTGGAGGGAGAAGACTAAGGCCAACATGGAATTGATTTCCCAACCTTTACAGTAAGTATCTCTTCAGCGGTTTGAATATTGAAGGTATACCATCACGGAGACCCCTTTTGTAAGAGTTCAGATATTTAACAGATAGCTTTGGCTTTTGGTAAAAATGCAACCTGTATAACTCGAATTTTGCATCGTTAATTAACTCTTTAGCAAAGACAGTTCCTCTTGAATATTCCTGACTTGATATTTCTCTAGCACTCATTTTTATTATTCTTTCAAAACAGAAAAGTGAAATTTCATTCTGAAAATTTAATTTTCTTATTTCTCCCATAGTATAAAGAACTTCTGCATGATTTGAATTTAGGGAAAATGAAGCAATGATGTACTTTTCGGCCATCCTCCATTTCCTAAAATCTATCTCCTTTCTCAACTTATTACTATTTTCCTCAAATCGGCATTCATCAAGGTAGGTTTGAGCAATGCACTAAGTAAGTAAAAATTATTCTTATAATCCAGTCTTTTGATATAACCCCTTGCCTTTATAGAGTCTATTGCAACAATATCTCTATATTTGTTAAGCAGTAAATCAAATCTATCTTTTTTCATATCAGTTCGCTTTACTTTGCTTCTTCTTATTTTCTGCTGCCGCTTGCTCTCTAGCTCTCCTAGCTTCTGCAGTCTCGTGAGTTTGCTTATCCGTTTTGCTTTTGCTTCCGGAATCGTGACTACCCTTCGTACCTTGATTGCTTTTCCCTTGCTTTTGATTTCCTTGCTGTGTTTGTTGTTGTTTTTTCTGAGCTCTTAATTTTGCGGCTTCTTCCTTGGCCTTTTGCTCTGCTGCCTGTTTGATAAGAGCTTCGTCACTTTTGCTTCTTGCCTTTGCCAGAAGTCTAGTGCTATTCCCTAATCCTCCTGCTTGAACTGACTGGGTATTTGCGGACATATCATTTACGTATGCCGGACGACCAGTAGTACCCATTGTATAAGAAGGGCCTGTTATTACCGCCTCACCTGAGCCTGCACTGCCTTTTTTCACAGCAGGAAGATTTATGCTCAAATCCATGTCTGCTAAGTCAGAATTCTGATAAGACTTAACCACGACATATGTGCCAACAGTAGCTCCCCCAGCCGCAACAAGACCCTGAAGAATTGGAATTATAAAACATGGACACATACCATCAGGATCGCTATATGTAACAGGGTTATCATATGAATAATGGTATGGGCTCCATCCTTCTTGGTCAGCTTCTTCACTCAATGGGTCTATCTGGATGAATCGCCCCATTTGCTGGTCATAGGTTCTTGCATTAAAGTCATACAGCTCTAACCCGCTACCATCAGCAAACTCTTTATTCTGGATCTCATTTCCTACATATGCCTTTTTATTTCCTGGCCCCCCAAACGCCAACGCCTTACTACTCAACCCCGCCATCGTTAACCCGAACGGGTAAGAGTGTCCGGTCAAAGAACTGGAATCAATTTACGGAATATTCTGGCCTAAGCGGCTGATGGCCAGTGGAAAATTTGTAAGCAAATTTTGAAAAAATCAAACCCTGGCGGGTTTGGTGCTGAGTCAAAGACATCAGTACAGAAACACAATAATTTGGAATTTTATTACGGTGCTTGGATTTTTGCAGGATTCGGAATGAGAAAACTACGAAAAACAGGGCTTTCTACGTAAACTTTACCAGCGGATAATTGAAAAGACAAATACCGGGGCAACCTGCTTCGGCATTAGTCACATTGTTATCAAGGGCCTTTTGTAAACTTGAAGATTCCTATTCCATTGTGAAATCAGTGAAAAAATAACAGCTAATTGAATGTTTTTTTTACCAAATCAAGTTTTTTTACTTTACTGTATTTGACTCAGGTCTTTTTAAGAATAAAAGAACAATATGAAAAACACAAAACAAGGCGATAAAATATTTGCTTAATTTTTGGGTTCTCCTCTTTCTTAGAACGTTATGCCTCGCTTTCCGTTTTATAGAAAACAGGAAGATCAGAAATGGTATTAAAACACTAACAATAACTACATATTTGAGTAAGTCAGCCTTTCCAGTGGGTGAGATTTTCGAATATGCATCTACAATACTGTAAATCCAGCCGCCCTCAAAACGAGATTTCATTTCTGGATCGACTTCAATATACCCTGGAAGACCAAAAAAATGATCTCCCAAATAGAGTAATATATTGTTAAGTATAGCTATTATCTTCCCAATTACATAATCCCAAAACAAATAGACGGAAAGAATATTAAAGACTCCATTTCCAAAAGAAACATATGGCCTTTGATCATTCCTAAAAAAATAGATCTCCCATATAAAATTTGAAGGGAAACTCTTTCGATATTTGTACTCAGGATAGTTAAAAACGAGGCAGTGAAAATAAAATGGAATTATCAGGACAAGTTGATACATAATTCCAAAAATCAAAAGCCCATTCCAACCTAGATCGAATTTATCTAAAATCGGGTTCGCCTCAAATTCCAGGCTGGGTATTGTTTTCAAAGTTACAAGGAAATCTAGCCCGTTTAAAACGGTCATTACAGTGATACCAACTATAAAGCACCTTTTACCTCCCATATTTTTATCTTGACACAGAACATGTACAGTTGTGTCTTCCTGATCCATAATTTTTTAATTCGCTTCGTATATACCGACCATACGGAGTATTTGATATTGTTAAATATACTGCCGCAATCGCAATAATGAATGGTACAATTTTTCCAGAAGGATCACTGAACGTACTAGGATTATTATATGAATAATGGTATGGATTCCACCTTTCTTGGCCTCCTATATCACTGAGCGGATCAATTTGAATAAATCTTCCAGTTTGTTGATCATATGTTCTTGCATTAAAGTCGTACAGCTCTAACCCGCTACCATCAGCAAACTCATTATTTTGTATCTCGTTTCCTACATATGCCTTCTTACTCCCCGGCTCTCCAAATGCTAATGCCTTACTACTCAACCCCGCCATTGTTAACCCGAACGGGTATGAATGTCTGCTCAAAGAACTGGTATCAATTTACGAAATATTCTGGCCTAAGCGCCTGATGGCCGGCGGAAAATTCAGGAGCAAGTTTTTGCAGAAATCAAACCCTGGCGGGTTTGGTGCTGACTCAAAGACATCAGCACAACAACCCTATAATTTAATATTGTATGTCGTCAAAACAAAGTGTACTTTCTGTTAGAGAGTATTTCCAGGATTTAAGTTATTAAATATTTTTTAGTTTTATAGGGTTGGATTAATAAAACTTAGTTTATCAGTAAAGTATAGTGCCCTTCTGTAACTCATATTTTTTGCCTTAATCTTTTCTCTCCGTTTCAGGATTTGATCCTTTTACCGAAGTATACATCTGCAGGAGTAACGTTATCCAGTGATTCATGATACCGGTGGTGATTGTAATAGTTTACAAATTTTTCCAGTGCTTCATTTAGTTCCTCCGGGCAGTAATAGTTATCCAGCTTAACTATGTTTTTCATACTTCGGTGGTAGCGTTCGATCTTCCCTTGAGTTTGAGGATGATTCGCCCGCCCATGGATGGGTTTGATCTTTTTGAGAACAGGTACTTCTTCAGATCAGCAGATATGTAACAGGATCCATTGTCGGAGAGCAACTTTGGTCGTTGCCCATTTTTAAGTCCTGCAGCTGCCAGAGCCCGATCCACGGTTCTTTCAACATCGCTTGCTTTCATGTCCCGGCAGAGCTCCCAGTGGACGATATAGCGGCTGTAATCGTCGAGGATCGTGCTCAAGTAATACCATCCCCATCCAATGATTTTAAAATAGGTAAAATCCGTCTGCCACATGTCATGTACAAAATGAGTCTTATCCTTAAACTCATTGGATGCTGACAGCAAAATGTGCATGGGTGTTGTGATCAGCCCTCTGCTCTTTAAAATCCGGTAGACGCTGCTTTCAGAGATGAATACCTTTTGCTCATCCGTTAATTTTACTGACAGTTCCCTCGGAGAGAGAACAGGGTGATCCAGGGCCACTTCCACCACCAGCTGCTTTTGAGCATCTGGTATGGAGTTCCACTGCCTGCGAGTTCTCTTATGTGGTTGAAGGCCATCTAGTCCGTTAGCAAGGTACGCCTGGTACCATTTGTAAAATGTGCTCTTGTGGATGCCCATTTCCTTCAGTGTCCTGTTGACCCCAAGTTCTGAGCGGTCAACAAGCTGAATGATTTCATATTTCTCTGCTGCTGATAATCGCATATACTTCTTCCATTTTTCGTTTATTCCAAAATGGTTAAGCTTTTTTTACAATATCATAGCGCAGCATCAGATCAGCAACCATTTCCTTAAGTCGCTGATTCTCTTTTCGTAAATCCGCTACTTCGTCCGAGGTGGCTTCACGGGTAGTATCACCGGCCAGCCGCTTTTTCCCTGCTTCCAGGAACTGTTTATTCCATTTGTAAAACTGGGTTTGATGAATCCCGTACTTGCGGCAGATCTCAGATACAGAGTTCTCACCGCGGATAGCTTCCATTACTATCAGGATCTTTTGCTCAGAGGTAAACAGGCGCCTGGCCTTTCTGCGGACATCCTTTACAAAATTCTCAGGAGTTTGCTTCTTAGATTTTGTTTCCATTTTATTCTTTTTTAAGTTAAACAATTAGGAAACACTCTCTTAAGATACTAAATTAGTGGTACACTTTAAGCTGAAGATTTACAAGTACAATCTGTCCTGCTGGTATAACCGAAACTTAGTTTCTGACTAGTATTACTACATACAATTTCATCTAGCAACACACCTTCCGTCGTTAACTTATTGACACAGGAGGGGGCCATAATAGCAGTTGTATTGGTACAATCCCCTGGCCCAAGCGGACTATCGTATGTATAGGTATAAGACTGGGATACCCCTGTTTCATAGGTATAGGTCAGAGCTGAATAATTAAAATTGATCTCCTCACCCGATGGGTGAATGATTTTTTTAAGATACCAAGCCGTCGGCGTAAAACCATCAAAGTTTTTAGCGCAGGTACTGGTTCTTTTTGTCTTTTCAACCCGGCCGGTTCCTCCAAACTGATATTCGACCCCACTTGCATCAATAATTTTAAAATTCCAGTCTGTTCCGGAAAAATTATAACTAATTTTTTGATTACTATAAGTTTGTTGGACGGCATTCCCCAAGTGATCAATAACAAAATTTCCCGAGCCACCAGGGAAGCTGAAGCTAAATAGGTCAGGTTCAACATCTGCCCCACTATAAAACCAGGCATCCGATGCATCTTTCATAAACTTAAAAGTTTCCCAGTTGGTACCGAAGCTACCCCATGGTATCTCTCTTGTATGAGTCTCATCTGCCCAACCCCTTACGGTCCTTGTAATCACACCACCTGATTTGAGTACCCAACCCATACCGGCACGGGAAGCAATCTCATCAACTTTAATTCCGGTTGAAGAATAGTTGAGACTAACTGGTGCACTGATATGTTTTCCATTAATCGTGTAAAGAGGTATCGATATATTCGGGGCCCCTGTATTATGACTTACACCAATCCCGCCATATTTAATGATAGCAGCTGCATTGGGCGCAGGGGGCAATATATCCGTCATTTTTGAAAATCATCAGGATTATGTGCACCGCTTTGCCCATTTGCCAAAGCATTGATTAACAAAAAAAACATCATTACCACATTGCTAATGATATATCCCATAGTTTATCACTTTTTATTACCGATATTATTTAAAATTATAACCTACCCTAAACACCACCGGCTGCCCCTTCGGCATCTGCCTCCCAGCCAGCATATCCCACAGGACCTGCACTTTTGTCCTGTTTAAAAATTTACTCTTTATCGGCACTGTCTTACTCAGACCCAGGAGCCCACTATGCTGCCAGCTGTCTAATCCTCTCAATTGATCAACCCGGTTAAAGGCCTGTCGATAATTCATCTCATATCCGCCGGTAATCCAGAACCCACCCTTTATTTTCCAGTCCACAAAACTTCTCAGCCCCATTCCTTCACTGGAAATTTTTATAGCATTCCATCCCCTTCCAAGGCCCAGCTTATAACTGGCACCAATCCCAATAATGCTTTTATCGTTGAGTTTATAACCCAGGCTCAGAGCGATATCGCTGCTGTTAGGGAAATAATTATTTCCCTTCTGAGTTTGAAGGTTGGTACCCAGTTCCAGTCTTTTTAAAAATGATTTTGTTTTCTCCGTGTTAGGCTTGAACCCTTCTGGCATAATATCACTACTGCTGGCGCTTCCTCCTCCTGCCCGGTTGATGATATTATTTTGTATGGATCGCAGCTGTCCCTGTGCGGACTGCATCTGTTGCTGAAATGCCTGTGCACCACCCGGGCCTGCTGATGCTATCTGCTGCTGGATCAATGCCCCCACCTGTGCCCGGGTTTGCAGACCGGCAATACTGGTCATGCTTACCGGGTTATTGGGATCCGGTAAACGGAACAATCTGGCCAGCATACTATTCTTCCTGAAAAACTCTTTCCAGATTTTGGTCTTACTCAATAGCTCCAGCGCTTTCTGCTCGATTTTTTTAGGATCATTCAGTATCTCTTTATACTCTTTGATTTGCTGGGCATAATAATACACCTGTTTATTGAGTTGCTTGAGTTCTTTGACAAAGCCCAGCTTTTCCAGTTGTTCTCTGATCTGTTCTTTACGCTCTTTCAGGAATTTTTTGATATCCTCTGCTTTGGCAAGGGATTCTTTTAATTCATCCACTTTCCCGATGGCATCCTTGAGTTTGTCTTTGACTACAGCCGCCTGTTGCAGAACGGATGATTCCCCGTTCAGGAAATTCAGTGTGGTGGACAGACTGTCGAGGCCGGGGATATAGGAGGAGAGTTTACCAGGGTTTTTTAATCTTGCTTCCAAAGACTCCCATTTTGCCTTTGCAGCGATGGCATATTCTTTGGCTTTGCTGGAATCGATCTTGGAGAGTTTACGGATAATTTTTTCTTCCTGCTTTTTCAGTGACGAAAGTGCCTGTTCAGATTTTTTAGAAAGCTGATCCTGCACCTTCTCTGCTTTCTTTGATACCGTCTCAATGTATTTATCCGTGTTAAGTTGTCCGCTGCTGACTGTCGGGGGACCTGCCTGGCAATAGGCCTTGCTGCTCAGAGTGATCAGCAATATCAGGAGTGTTGTACGCATAAGCAGCCTGGACTTGGTTTTTTAATTGCCATCGTGAAACTAAGTATCTGATAGCTCGCTCCCCAGGGAAAAAACAAGTGTTTCACTGACAGTATTAAAACTGACTGAAATGAAGGAGCTTAAAACGCTTTGTAACCAACAGCTTTGTAAATTGAATGGCTGATTGAAGTAAAGATTTTTCCGGCTTCTAAAAAGACCGGAAAACACTGGTAGGCGACCAGTAGAAACACTGGTTTGAGATTCGGCTGAATTCCCTTATATTATTTTTCTGAGAGCATCCAGAGATATTGTTGAGTGCATTCTTTAAATAGAATGGATTAATAAGGGCTGATTTCAATAGAAAATAAAATACCGAGAAAACAGAGCTTATAAATTCCATTACGAATGGCATAGATCACGATACCTGCAGTATTCTTCGCCCCGATCTTTCGGCAAATCTTATCTCGGCTGTTTTCAACCGATTTGAGGCTTATGCCTAATTGCTGAGCTATCTCTTTATTCAACATCTCCTCACAGATATAGCGGATGATTGCTTTATCATTTGGTGTGAAGTCGATCTCTGAATCTTGATCTTTCATGATCAGGTTACTGTTAGCGATCAGCTTTGCCAGCATTCCGGTTGTTTCATTGCTGAAATACAGATTTCCCGCTTTCAAAGCCTGGATAGCCTCCATCAGTTCTTCTTTGGGTGTACTTTTAAGCAGATATCCCCTGGCGCCGGCTTGCAGCATCTTCAGCACCAAGCTCTCTTCCCCGAATACCGTGAATGCGATGATTGGAATCGAAGGGTATTTCTGAGTGATAATTTTTGTGGCTTCAATACCGTCCATCTCTGGCATCTTAATGTCTGTGATGATAATATCAGGTCGGAGGACAGGGATCATTTCCAGCAGTTCTTTTCCATCTTTGGCAGCCCCGACGAAATGATATTCCGGTTGTCCGCCGAGGAGGGCGGAATACCCTTCCCGGATCAGATCATGGTCATCTGCAATTAGGATCCTGATAGGTTTCTTAATTTCTCCGGTATTTGCCTGCATGGGTTTGGGTTGTCAGTTTGCTTACTACATTATGAATGGATATGTAAATGCCGGGAACAAACCGGATGATTAGCATCTAAAAGTCTCCGGATAAATTGCATACAATAAAAGACATTTAATGCTTTTTCAACAATACCCATATGCTGCCTCACAAGGCACTGATCCCTCCTAAATATTTTAAGTAAATAAAAGGAAGTTGGAAACTTAGCGCCTTAAGGGTAATGCAACATGGGTATCCAAATTTGCCGAAAAAGGCAATACCAGACAATTACCAGTTAGTGGTATTTTTTAAAGGGCCATACTGCTGTGTTAAACCGTCATTTGACTAAACTGACCCGAAATCGCTTATGAATGAGTTCAATTGGGCTGAAACTGGTTACCCGGACCCTTTTTCAGTTAGGGAAGGGGCGACAGTCTGGTAAGGTGATTTCCCGGTTTTACAACCTTTTAATCGGGTCATTTTTACTGCAAAAAATGAAACCCAAAAATATTGTACTGGCTTTTTCCGACTGGTTTGAAAGATTTATCCGGGAAAGTGCTTCCGGGAAAAGGCTGTTACCCAATGGTAAGAAAATCAGGCTGGGTACACTGTTGCAGTATAAAATGGTGTATCAGTTAATCCTTGAATTTGAACAAAGAACCGGGAAGCGACTGAGAATTTGTTTACTCAACAGAGCCGGGCTTCGCTTCCTGAATCAGGAAAAAAGGTACTGGACACATTCTTATAAGCGGTTTAGTCATTTCCTTTATGTAGAAAAACAGTACCTGGATAATTATTGCACGGGGGTATTTAAAATAGTAAAAACCTTTTTCAATTATTTACAGGCAGAAAAATCTTTTCCGGTCGGGGAGTTTCACCGGAAGTTCGTTGTCCCGGCTGAACGTTTTACACCGGTAACTTTAACACCTGCACAACTTCGCTTCTTGATCATGGATCAGGAGTTTGAATCGGGTTTACCCTCCATCATGAAAAGAGCAAAGGATATTTTCGTACTGGGCTGTACGCTAGGATTACGCAGTCACGACCTTTTGAGTCTGAAGAAAAAAAATATTCAGCGTACTGCTTCCGGTATGTGCATTGTGCTGCACACCCAAAAAACAGGGGCAGAAATAAAAGTGCCCTTACCCGACTACGCCATAAAGATCATTAGAAAGTATACAGCTCAATCCCGTACCTATATATTGCCAAGAGTAAGCGGCAGTAATCTGAATATTCAGATCAAGCGGCTGGCCCGGCTTGCCGGTTGGACTGAACCGCTGCCTAAAATCAGGCACCGGCGCGGCGTTCCTGTTGAAATAAAAACCAAGGACGGAAAAGGCTATCGTTTTTGTGATCATATTACGGTACACAGTATGAGAAGGACTGCGATCACCACTTTACTATTAATGGGAGTGGATGAAACATCGGTACGCCGAATTTCAGGGCATGCAGCGGGCAGCCGTGAGTTTTACCGGTATGTGGCGCTGGTGCAGGATTACTTTGATACAGCAGTCAAATCGGCACACCAGAAGCTGATTGCCGGTCCTGATATATCTGCATGATGGTATCAAAAAACTGCAGGAATCAGCATCATTTTGCTAATTTTAGTGCCTGTCAGTTTCTTTGAAATGCAGGCGGGGTGGCGGCTTGAGGCGTTTTTGCTATTAACCGTTCGGGTTAACGATGAGTGCAATCAGCAGTAAAGCACTGGCTTTTGGCGGCTCCGAAAACAGTTACAAATACAATGGCAAGGAAGAGCAACGGAAGGAGTTTGCGGATGGTAGCGGCCTGGAGTGGATGGATTATGGGGCGAGGATGTATGATGGGCAGATTGGGAGGTGGCATGTGAATGACCCACTTGCTGATCAATATAGAAAATGGAGCCCGTATAATTATGCAGTTGATAATCCCATAAGGTTTACAGATCCGGACGGCATGGGTGTTGATGATTTTGTAAAGGACAAAGACGGTAACATCAAATGGGATAAGAATGCAAATTCTCAAGCAACAACCAAAGCCGGTGAAACTTACTTAGGTAAGACGTTGGAATTTAAGTTCAATAGTTATATTGATAAAAAATTATGGGATGGTCCAACTATGTTCGGGATAGTTGATCCCTCCGGTGATAAACTTACTTCAACAATCAAAATTAATGGAATTGAGAATGCCGATGGGGAGTTAACAAGTATTTCTGCAACGAAAAGCGTGGAAATCGGCAAAACTCCGCAAGGCACAGCGAGAGACTACTTTCCCGGTTTAGGCGATGAGCAAAACAAGTTTACTTTAGATGGAAAAGTAAGCACTGAAGGTATACTTCAATCCGCAAACTTGAATTTTGAGCAGCATGCAAGTGTTTCACCAATCGAAGAATGTGGGTTAGGCATTATGGGTTATAATATCGTGAATGTTGCTCAACAACTCCAAGTTAATTTTTCAGGTGGAAATATTAGTATTACAGCGTCAACAGATATTTTTCCGTCTGCGACTTTAAAACTTAATGGCCAACAATTATTCCAATATAACCAACCTTCTTTTCAAGTCTCTCATGGGGAAAAATATGACAAAACCAATCCAAAATTCCCGAGAATTTTACCGCCGCCAGAACCGGCATTTCATAAACGTTATTAACAATCGAAATATGAAACCGACTAAATTCATTTCAATATTTAAAATCGTTTCCCTTTTTATTTTGACAGTAGTACTTATTAGTTGTGGCACTGGACAAATGAAAATAGTCGTGCCTAAGGGATTCACAGGGAAAATCTACTTAGTGTTGTCAACACAGGATACAAATATTCTAAATATTGATTCAAACGGTATTGGATATATCAACGAGCAGACATTCAATAGAACTACAGTCAAGCCGAAGATTTTTGAAAGCGATGGTACTGATATTAGCAAGTATGGTGTGGGATTCAATCCTTCCGCCTTCTGGAGCAAAGGGAAATTTGCATTTATTGATATGGCCAGTAAACACACAACTAAGGAAATTGAGTATCTGTCATTTTTGATCTCTCACAGCTCTGGAGACGAAGTAAAAACAGCAAATGGCATCAATTTAAACGAATTAGTAGATCATAGTAAAATTTTTTATCGTTAGTAAGAATTCCTTTCTCTGATGTCCGTAGTCTTCCCTGTTCTCAGTAGTCTTATACATGTTATTGGGTGATTTTTTTTCGAAACCAAACGCATCGCAAACCCCTTCAAAACCTTCCAAATTATAGGGTTGTTGTGCTGATGTCTTTGACTCAGCACCAAACCCGCCTGGGTTTGTGATCGTATTATTTCGCTAAACGCATGCCACTTCGAGTCAACTGGAATCAGATTTTTCCGTAAATTAACCCATCAGTTCTTTGACCCCTGCTCTTACCCGTTCGGGTTAACGATGGCGGGGTTGAGTAGTAAAGCATTAGGGTTTGGAGAGCCAGGTAATAAACTTAAATACAACGGCAAGGAAGAGGAGCGAAAGGAATTCTATGATGGTAGTGGTTTGGAGTGGATGGATTATGGGGCTAGGATGTATGATGGGCAGATTGGGAGGTTCTTTAATCTTGACCGACTTGCTGACAAGTTTCATGTTTATTCACCTTATGCTTATGCAGCAAATGACCCTATTAGATTTGTTGATAAGAATGGTGATGGGCCTGAAGACCCAGTAGCCAAAAAGTTAAACAGCGTTATGCAATCTGAAAGTGTTAAGGAAAGAGCGACTCAAGCATGGAGTAAAAGCCAACAGCAAAACGGTTACTTGCCAGGTGGAGTGATGAAAAGATATGATACTAAAGAACATGGGTTTAATATTGTGGGAAATAGCGATGGAAGTTATACGGCAAAGGGAATACAGGAAGGGGGACAAAGAACAATAACCTCCCAAGAAGACCCATCTTTAGCGGGCACTAAGCAAGGCACATCCATCAACTTATCTTATAATGATGTTGCAGGTGAAAATCACGTGGCCCAATTACATACGCATCCAGACGCAACTGGTAGTGGTAGCGGGCCTTCAGACGGGGATATTTTTCAATTATCAGAAATTGTTAACCAAAAAGGAGACCAAAGCGGTTTTATGTCAATAGTGGTAGCTGGAGGAGCTTCATATGCGTTAGTAGTCACTGATGAAGGACAGGCTAAAGCAACTTTGGGTCAAGGCAAACTGTCAATTACAAGGAAGTACAACGCTGCAGCCAATAATGGAGATTTTGAAACGGATGAACAACAAAAAATAGCAGCAGTAATGGGAGTAATAGGTCAAAACGATTCTGGTATTTCATTGTACAAAACAAATGATAAAGGGGAATTCATAAGGGTGGAATTGCCTAAACTTCCCGAGAAAAAATAAAATCAATAGTCTATGAAATACGTTTATATTATGATGATTTTTTCCGTTCAGGTAATGGGCTGTAATGCTCAGAATAAGACGACTAACTCAAAAAACAACATAGTTAATGACTCTAGTATCAAAAGTAGAATCTATCAAATAGATTTCTCCCAGTATATTGAAAAGAAACCTATTGTTGATTTCTTAACTAATATAGGCTATTCTTATTCTGAACATTTATATTCTACTTCACGACCACATTATTTGCAGTTTATTTTCTTTGTTTTCTCTGATAGTCTTTGGCTTGAAATTGAGCCTTCAACATTTGAACACACGAGTATTTATAACGTGAAGCACAAATGGGTTATTGAGAAATTAAAGAAGGAAAAAACTGGTTCTATTCGATTGTACTATAACAATCAATGTATTAAAGGGTGTAGAATTAAACCTAATTAGTGGGGTAGTGGGCCAATCGTCACCTGCTTGAAAATTTCCTTAGACTAATAAACAACTTCAAATGCTTCAAAACACAACCACTCAGAAATGAGTAGTTTTTTTATTCCATGCTCCCCTGTTGGCCTTAGTCTTCTCCCTCCAAATCCTGCACAACTTGAACCGGAGTAATAAATTTCCAAAGTATAGGGTTGTTGTGCTGATGTCTTTGACTGAGCACCAAACCCGCCAGGGTTTGTGATCGAATTATTTCAGTGTATGCATGCCACTGCGTGTCAACTGGAATCAGATTTTTCCGTAAATTAACACATCAGTTCTTTGACCCCCGCTCTTACCCGTTCGGGTTAACGATGAGTGCGATCAGCAGTAAAGCGCTGGCTTTTGGCGGCTCCGAAAACCGGATAAAATACAATGGCAAGGAAGAGCAAAGGAAGGAGTTTGCTGATGGTAGTGGATTGGAGTGGATGGATTATGGGGCAAGGATGTATGATAATCAGGTTGGGAGATTCATGACAATTGACCCGAAAGCGGATATGTTTCATCCCATGACTTCTTATGCTTATGCAGCGAACAATCCAATAAGATTTGTAGATAAAAACGGAGAAGGCCCCGAAGACCCGATTGCAAAAAAACTTAGTGATGTTTCTACAGCAATAGATAAACAAGCAAGTGCAGCAATGAAACAAAGTAGAACTCAAAGCTATGACGCAAACAACAATCCACGGACAATAGAATATGCTGGTAAAACTCAACCTCTCTATAACACACGAGAGTGGGGATTTAACGTAGTAGAGAGTACTGTTGATGGGAAGACTACAATAAGTGCAAATTCACTTCATGGCGGCGAGACAGTACCAGATGCATCTACTGGCACAAATCAAGGCATATCAATTGATTTGAAAACATTGCAAAAAGACATTCAACCAGGCCAGAAAAGCATTGGACTATACCATACTCATGTGGAGCAAGCAGGAGTGGGCTCGCCTGTATCGGTTTCTGTTGACAGAGTTCCCGGCGACATATTTGCATTGAAAGATTATGCCAAAGCTGGCACTAATGGTGCTTTTGTTATGGCGGAAAACGAAACAACTCGTTACGCATTTGTAATTACTGATGCTGGGTTAGCAAAAGATTTTCTGGCTAATGTTAATGGAATTATTAATAGCTATGAAAACAACCTGACAGATTCAAGTAATAACGGTCAAGTTAAAGCCATAATGGCAACAATTGGGGATGGCAGTAAATCGGGTATAGCTTTGTATCAGACCTCAGAAGGTGATAAAAATAAGTGGACAAGAGTTCCAGCAGCACAATAAAATTGGCAATATGAGAAAGATTGTATTCGCATTTGTATTAGTCGTTATATCATCTCGCTTATTAGCACAAAAAGGATTTGATTGCGAGATGAATGAGGTTGACAGCTTATTGACCCCAACCGAGAGGTGTATCATTGAGTGTATCAAACAACTTCCGGTGGAGAAATTCTTGGGGTATCGGAGTATAGGATTTTTTGATTCATTATTTAATTGCACCTATAAGAAAGTAATCCTTATGGCAGAACGAAAGGGCTACTATTATACAACGATTGTCTTTTCTTTTACAGAAAACCTGCATGTCAGATTGTATCTCAAGGAGCTTCGTTATGCTAATAAAAACTTGTATAACGCAAAGAATAAATGGGACCCGAAAATACCAAATAAGGAGATTCCATTTAAGCTTAAGATTTACCACCTTATTACTCCCTTTTGTGAAGTTAAAAGCTCCAAAGATTAGGTAGGGTGTGTAGTGGGCCGATCGTCACCTACTTGATAACTTCTTTCAATTAAGGGTTTTTCTTCAAATACTTCAAACACAACCCTCTGTTGTCTGTAGGCTTTTACTTAGCTAAACTAGGTCATAATGATTTTGATTTCGCTGATGACATGACTTCTGTAACGAAAGATGGGGGTAATGTGAATATTGGCCCACCGATTCAAGGTAACTTTGCCAAGGACGGTACTCAAGGATTTGTGAAATTTGAGAATACAAAAGACTTATATAATGTTTATGATGCCGGCAATTTTATGACTGGTAAGGCTTTTTCGATGATTGGACTTTCGGAAGAAAGAATTTTCGGGGGGGCAAATACAAATAGTATAATCACGTTCAAAGGACCCGATACTAAAGCTGACCAAAGAGCTTTATCAAATGGAATAAGGTATCCTTGGGTCAAATGGAGTAAATAAATTATAAATGCGACCGGGAATTGTTTCTTTAGTTTGTTTTTTTCTCTGTTTGGTCAAATTCTGGATGTTTAACTATTTGTAAATGTTTAGTCCGCCATTAGACCGAGCTGTTAGCTGGTATATTATTTTAACGGTATGTTTTGTAGGAGTAGTTTTTACAGGTTTCTCAGTAATTAGGATTTTTAAGGAACAAACAAATCAAAAATACTTAGACGCGCTGCTATCTGTACCTTTCGTTCTATTGTTTGTATATTTTTTCTTTATTAAGTGAGGCAACGGGTAGGGCAATGAGCTAAAAGTTACCTGCCTGAAAATCTCCTAAGACCAATAACAACATTCAAATACTTAAAACACATCCACTATTCGGAGTGATTTTTAATAATATGCCTTCGGCAGTTAAACAAAAAAATACTAAATATCAAACTAAAAGTAACAAGTCCCCTTGTTATTTTTAGTATTCTCCCCTGTTGGCCGTAGTCTTCTTCCTCCATATTCTGTACAACTTGAACCGAAGTAATAAATTTTCAAATTTTAGGGTTGTTGTGCTGATGTCTTTGACTCAGCACCAAACCCGTAAGGGTTTGTGGTCGAGATATTTCCGTGAATGCATGCCACAGCGGGTCAACTCGAATCCAAATTTTTCCGTAAATTAACCCATCAGTTCTTTGACCTCCTGCTCTTACCCGTTCGGGTTAACGATGAGTGGGATATCGAGTAAGGCTTTGGGCGGCATAGTGGATAACAAAAATAAGTTCAATAGTGGTACAGAATTAAGTAGTAAAGAGTTTAGTGATGGAAGCGGACTTGAATTATATGAAACACCTTTTAGAGGGTATGATGCGCAGATTGGGAGGTTCTGGCAAATTGATCCATTATGTCAAGTAACAGATGGATGGACACCATATGGATATTGTAATGATAATCCCATATTATTTGCTGACCCTTTAGGATTGGATACGACTATTAATGGAATTCATCTCACAACAAATGAGTATAATAGTAATGTAATATTACCGGTTAGCAACCCCAATTTGCTACCCAGAATTCCGTATAATAGTATTACCCCAAGCCCGGTAATAGTAACTCCTAGTGGAAAACCTTCAAATAGTTCGGGAAGCAACACTACAATATTAGGGGCTGCGACATTATTTGCAACACGAGCCAACCCATTGGCTGTTGGGCTAACGGCACTCGTAGGAGCTTATTATGTATGGGATGCTTTAAAGGATGGTTCAGGCCCCGTTACAGGCTCTATCCCATATCCCGGTTTTCCACTTCAAGATAATTTGACGGGAAGACCACCAATAGTTATCACACCGCCAATTCCGATTCCGGGAACAACAACTGATCCTGCAAACCCCGGATCAAAAAAGATTAATTTTGCTCTTGGGGTTGACGAATATTTAGCGGACTTTGCGGCTAAAACCAAGTCTATTCCGTATTATAATTGGGGTAGTGCTATGCCAAATTCAACAACAGCAGCTGCTTATCGGTCAGCTATAATCGCAATAGGGCTAAGGCCTGACACGCATTTTCACTTTAACCTATCAACTCCCAAAGGACTATTAACTACTCCCACAAATTTATCAAGTTATGCAGGATCTATTACAACAGCTGAATATGCTGTAATCATGGCAATGTTTCAATACAAGACAACTTTTTATATTAAATCTGGTAGCATATATAAACCAATAACGCATTAATTATGGAGAAAAAATATTTTAAAGGATCGTTTAAATTCTTGGATTATTCAATTTCGCACAAAGTTTTATTGCTAAGAAATAATGATCATGTTGAATCAACTAAAAATGTTGATTTGGTATTTGAATCCGTTTTCTATTTAGAAATCCCAACAACAGTTAAAGATTTTTATTTATATACTGCAAATGAGGAAATGTCAAAAATATTTATAGAAAAATATGGTGGAGATTATTATCCACAGTTTAACCAAGCTTTTTATATTCTTGAATCAAACAATCGAAAATATTGTATTGGCTGTGGAAGAGTTTTGATAGAAGAGAATGAATTTGATGATCTGAAATCAAGTATTAAATGAACGTTGTCGCACAGCTAGCCGTTGTTTTCGTTCTCAAGTTTTAGTTAAACTCGAGGCGAAATAATATATCTTACAATTATAGGATTGTTGTGCTGATGTCTTTGACTCAGCACCAAACCCGACAGGGTTTGTGATCGAATTATTTCCCTAAACGCATGCCACTGCGGGTCAACTGGAATAAGATTTTTCCGTAAATTAACACATCAGTTCTTTGACCCCCGCTCTTACCCGTTCGGGTTAACGATGAGTGGAATTAGTAGCAAAGCACTGGCTTTTGGAGGCTCCGAAAACCGCCTGAAATACAATGGCAAGGAAGAGCAGCGGAAGGAGTTTGCTGACGGTAGTGGATTGGAGTGGATGGATTATGGGGCGAGGATGTATGATGGGCAGATTGGGAGGTGGCACACACCAGACCCGCTTATTGGAAAATATGTTAGTTGGTCCCCCTATAACTATGTTTATGATAGCCCTATAAAGTATATTGACCCGGATGGTAGAGAAATTTGGATTTATTACGAGGAGGAAAAAAGAAATAAAGATGGCGAGATACAATACAAAAAAAATGGTGAAGCTAAAATGGTCACTAAATCTGTAGAGTATAGAGAAGATGGCAGGCTTTACGATAGTAAGGGCAATGAGTATGGAGGCACAAATAAATTTGTACTTGATACGAAATCGTCTCTTGATTACGTTCAAATTAATGATGCTGACAAGAATAGCATGGATGGTAAAAATATCGTCAAAGAAATCATAAAAAGTTCTAAAACGCTTGATATATTTAAAGGAGACAATTCGCTTTTTGATCCTAAAACAAGCACTATAAATTTTGATAATGAACGTGCTCACAGGTATGTAGACGAAAAAAATCCAGACAAGGTGTTGGGAAGTCAATCGGCAGCATTAAGTTTATTTCATGAAATAGCTCATTTTTATCGGCAGGAATTTCATGGTGTCAGGATAAATCCAAAAGATATGAGAGCACGTCATGAGGAAGAGGTTACAGTGACAAGATTTTTTGAAGCTCCAGCTGCCAGAAGACTCAATGAATTTATTCGGACAAGCTATCATCCTCCGGGAGTAGGAATGGAATATTTTAAACCAATTTCGGTTACAAGTATTGAAGAAAAAAGGAATAATATGTGGTTCAAACCCCTGTTTTTAATTATTTCTTTGGGTTGCATCAACACCCTGTCGGCTCAGGGCAATGAAAAAAATGAATTGCTGCAAGAAATCATTTCATCTCAACCGACATTAAGCTTTTCGGTCAAGGCGATTCCTAAGAAAGTGAAGAAGAAATATAAAGAGACTTTTAATGTCACTTTAAATCTATCCAATCCGGGGGCTAATTATAACACAACTGACGTAGTTTATGAAAATGAGCCAATAGGTATGCTGTTGTTTTTGGGGACAACCAGCGATAATTTAGGGTTCTTTTTATATGAGATAAGAGGTGTTACTTCACAATGTCGGGCTGTCTACTACCGAACTAATCGTAGCAGGGTAACACAAATGAAAAGTGTTATATTAAAAAAACAACCGAAAAATTTTGAGGAAATGAAGCAAATAATTATAGATAAGGAGTTTTTGTAAGCCGGTAGTGGCTATTGTCATCTGCCTGAAATAAATACTTCAAACCACAGCCACCCAGAAATGAGTGGCCTTTTTATGTCCTGTTTACCGGCAGGCAGGCTAAAACTTAATGATTATGGAACTAAACCCCTGTTATCTGTAGTCTTATACATGTTGTTGGGTGATTTTTTTTCTGAAACCAAACGCATCGCAAAACCCTCCAAAACTCTCCAAATTATAAGGTTGTTGTGCTGATGTCTTTAACTCAGCACCAAGCCCGCCAGGGTTTGTGTTCGAATTATTTCCGTGCACTCATGCAACCGCAAGTAAAATTGAATTAAATTTTTCCGTAAATTAACCCATCAGTTCTTTGACCCCTGCTCTTACCCGTTCGGGCTTACAATGGCGGGTATTAGCAGCAAAGCGTTGGCTTTTGGCGGCTCCGAAAACCGGTTTAAATATAACGGTAAGGAAGAGCAGCGTAAGGAATTCACTGATGGAAGTGGTCTGGAGTGGATGGATTATGGAGCGAGGATGTACGATGCACAGATTGGAAGATGGTATGTGCCCGACCCATTGACAGAAGATGAATATTGGGGCGAGGAGGAACTGGAAGATGCAGGCTGGTTGGCAAAAGAAATGAAACAGAAATTTATGTCATTGGATGGAGAGGATACAAGAGAAATGGCATACACCACAAAAGGACTTTCTCCTGAAAACTCTGCGATACATTACAACATGAGTCCTTATGCTTATGTATTGAATAACCCCATTAATTTTATTGACCCCTTCGGTCTTGATACAACGATTAGTGGTGTCAATCTTACTACCAGTGAATATAATTGTTCTGTAACCGTTACAGCAAAAAAAGGATCATCAAGTAGTAATTCTTCAAATTCATGGTGGGTAAGAGGGCCAATCTGGGGGGCGGGAGGTTTAGCTAATCTTCCATTTCCTAAAAGATGGCTTGGACTTCCAGTGGTTGGTGATGCTTCAAAATATACCAGACTTCCAACGCTAATAGGCAACAAGCTGGATAAGACAAAAATGCCAGTTAGGAAAATCACCCATTATAAAAATGGTAGGGCTGTAAAGACTAATGTTAGGGGAATTTACCGAGGGCGATACGCTTCTAAAATATTAGGACGACTTGCCGTTTATTATACGATTTATGATGTGTTTGTAAATGAAAGAGTAGGCGAAGCGTTAACATTAGGTGCAAAGGATTTTTACGATTATAATGAAAGGGCCAGGCGTGGGGAAGTTGACGAAAATGGTTGGCCGTTACCAGTAGTATGTTTTACAAAAGGCACTTTGGTACATAGTACTGCCGGGTTAAAACCGATAGAAGAATTAAAAATTGGAGATACCGTTTACTCGTATAACATTGAAGCCGATAAAGTTGAATTGAATACTGTTACCAATACGCTCAACAGAGAAACAAAAGGCATTTACAAAATCACTGCAGGTAAAGAACTAATCCATGTAACAGCGGAACATCCGTTTTATGTATCAGGTAAAGGATGGGTAAAAGCAAGGGATTTAAAGAAAGGCGATAAACTGAAGTCTTCTGATGGTAAGGTATCAGTTCAAATCGCATCAATAAAACAAGTGAGTGAAACGGTTGTTGTTTACAATATGGAAGTAGATGGTAATCATAACTATTTTGTAACAGGGAGCACGATACTTGTACATAACAAGAACATTACTGAAATCAAAGAAGGTAAAAAGGATAACCAAACTGAGAACTCAAAACAAAATAAGCATGAGTAATGTAGAAGCCGAAAATCGGTTTGCTGAATTAATTTCTTTCATACGAGAAACGATTGGTGAACATGATATGCTCATCACCAGAGAGACATTAATAGAAAATGATTTAGGAATTAGCGGTCTTGATGCAGAAGGGCTGATATTTGAGTTGGCAAAAAAGTATAAAGTTGATATCAGCAATTTTAGGTTTAGGAGCTACTTCTATGATGAACCAAGTATTCTTGATGTTATTGGTATTAATGGTCGGCAAAGAAAGCCTTTTACGGTCGGTCATCTTGAGAAAGCCATCATAGCAGGCCGACTAGATGAAGAAGTAATAAATAGCTGAGAATACAAAGCCCCCTGTTCTCCTTAGAATTAAATCAGCTTTCGATTAATTTTTACTCCAATCAAAACGCACCACAAAACCCTCTATACCTCTTCAAATTATAGGATTGTTGTGCTGATGTCTATGACTCAGCACCAAACCCGCCAGGGTTTGATTTTTTCAAAACTTGCTTATAAATTTTCCGCTGGCCATTAGCCGCTTAGGCCAAAATATTCCGTAAATTGATACCAGTTCTTTGACCGAACATTCATACCCGTTCGGGTTAACGATGGCGGGGTTGAGTAGTAAAGCATTAGGGTTTGGAGAGCCAGGTAATAAACTTAAATACAACGGCAAGGAAGAGGAGCGAAAGGAATTCAATGATGGTAGTGGGTTGGAGTGGTTGGATTATGGGGCGAGAATGTACGATAATCAGATTGGCAGGTGGTGTGTGATTGATCCGCTAGCAGATAAAATGCGTAGATTTTCCACATATGCCTTTGCTTTTGATAGTCCGATAAGATTTATTGACGCAGATGGCAAGGCGCCGGATGATGTAATAATAAAAGGTGGGAAAAAAGAAGTTGACAAACTATTTGAACAATTACAAAAGTCAACCAGTTTAAATTTAACCCTGGACAAGAAAACAGGAAAAGTTACTGCAACTGGCGAAGCTAAAACAATAGCCGATGAAACACTACAATTAGCCACAACTGATCCGTCAGTAACAGTTGAAGTTACAGCAACTTTTGAAAACTATGATAAGGATGGGAACTTTTATATCGGAGATTCATTTGAAGGAAGTACTACCTCGGCTGATGGAAAAGTACTCGCAAAGCAAATTATAAATCCAAATCATACAGAAATAATGGATGAAGTCCATAAAACTGGTGATGGAGTTGCCGCATTGCATGGAGTATTAGAAGCGTACATTGGTGCCACAGATAGTCCGGGAGCAGTGCCGGTAACCTCAGAAGATGCAAAAAATAATACACCGGCCTACCAAACATATAAAGCGATACACGATAAGGTCAGGCTGGATATAGATTCACGGCATAGAGAGCCAAATGTATCTCAAGATGCGGCTGGCGTTTATATTAGCAGGTATCCAAGTATTTCGAACATCCCTGAACGAATAAATCCTCATGTGCAACTTTTTAAATGGAGACGATGAAGTATAAATTTTATATCACTGCAATAGTAATGATTTTGGGAACTTCTTTATACGGTCAGAATGAAAGTAGAACGCTTGAAGTCTATAGTATTACTGAGTATATTGATGGGTTTGTAATAAAAGCAATTGATACAGTTAGATTTGATACTTTAAATATTATTACTATTAAGGGTATTAGGCCTGTTTCAAAAGTTAAGAAAATTCGAGTTGGGCAAGTGTATAATTTTTCTTATGAGGATTTAATAAGCAAACTCCTGACTGTGAGTACCAATAGTCATGTAGCAAAAATTAAATCAACAATTGTTTGGAGAAAAGAGGATGGTTATAATAATTTGCCGGTTTATAGCACAAACATTAAAGGACTTTGGTTGATCAGCGATTAAAAAATAACTATTACAGCTAATATGAAGGTAGGGCAGTGGTTATTTAGATTCAATATTTAACATCCCCACTCATCATCTTAAATAACCTCACCAGATCCTCCTCCTTTTTCAGCTTCAGCTTGTTTTGCTCCAGCAGCCGATTGATCTGGGTGGCATATTCGGGTAAAGCCTCGATAATCTTTTTTGCATCGGCTTTGATCCTGACCATTTTTCCCGAAGGGGTGTATACATAGTATTCAGAAAAATCGCGGATGACTTTCTTTTTTGGGCGGTTGATTTCTTCTACTTCCACCAGCTCTTTGCGGTATGAACGCAGCAATTGAAAAGATGAATCGGTCAGTACTTCATAATAAGTCTGTGCAGTAAAGCGATCAATCGCAGGATAACCATTGCGGAAATAACCATAACGGGGCAGGCCCTCCACCATACAAGTGATTTCAAATTCCTTTACACTGTCGGCAAAAGCCATTTCCGCATTGTTGCGGTTGAAGTATAATTCCTGGTTGTAAATATTGAATTTGAGACTGAGCCCGCTGGCGATCCTGTTTTTATGCAGCAGCACTTTGCCACTGCACCATTCCTCAGCCCAGAAAAAACTGCCCTCGGCATCCTTATCGGCATTGGCCATGATCGGTCGCCCGTCGGTATAATCCACAAAAAATCCGGAAGAGGGAGAAATAGCAGGCTGGGGACCAATCCGGCTGGCGAGACCTGCAGGTTGGGCACGGGCCACACAAAAAATCAGAAGGGCCCCAAGGAATAAAGTCCATTTTTTCATACTACTACCAATGGAAATAAGACCAACTCAGTGCGCGGAATGCTGCCTGGTCAGAGTTTGATCTCTTCTTCATGCTGATCGAAGAAACGGTATTCGGTCAGGTGGTAATTGCTGCTGGCTTCCACTTTGATCTTCTGCCCGAATTTTTTCTTCCACTTCGAGACCTTATTGCTCCAGAACCAGCCCTTGGTGAGATAGGCATGCAGTATCGGGTGTACCACCAGTTTCAGTCCGCTGTGCTGATGCGTAATCAGATAGCCAACATTCTTTTCAATCTCATCCTCCAGTAAAAGAGTAGAAGAAATTTTACCGGTGCCATTGCAACTGGGACAAAGTTCCTGGGTATTGATATTCACCTCCGGCTTCATTCTTTGCCGGGTGATCTGCATGATGCCAAATTTGGAAATAGGGAGTACCGCATGTTTGGCGCGGTCGGGTTTCATGAACTCCTCCATCTTCTCCATCAGCTTGCGCTTATTCTCGGGGAGTTTCATGTCTATAAAGTCCACCACAATGATACCACCCAGGTCTCGCAAACGAAGCTGACGGGCAATTTCATCCGCTGCCTCCAGGTTGGTCTCCAGGGCATTCTGCTCCTGGTTATTGCTCACACTCTTGTAGCCGCTGTTCACATCAATCACATGCAGGGCCTCGGTATGTTCAATAATTACATAAGCGCCACTGTCCAGGTTCACGGTTTTACCAAAAGATGATTTGACCTGTTTTGTAATTCCGAATGAATCAAAAATCGGGGAGCCATTCTGGTAAAAGGATACGATATCTGCCTTTTCAGGGGCAATCCGCTGGATATAACTCTTGGTGTCCGCGAAAATATTCCGGTCGTTCACCACAATTTTATTGAAGTCCTCATTGAGGAGGTCGCGCAGAATACTGGTGGCCTTGGTTTGTTCACTCAGCACCCGGGTCGGAGGCGCAGCCCCTTTCAGGTTATGCATGATGGTCTTCCACATCTGCATCAATGCCGTTAAATCCTCATGCAGTTCAGCTGTATTCTTTCCTTCGGCGGCAGTACGTACGATCACCCCGAAATTCTTGCTCTTGATAGACTCCACAATCTTCTGGAGCCGCTTTCTTTCTTCAGAAGAATGAATCTTGCGGGATACCGCTACAATATCATTAAAGGGAGTGAGTACCACAAAACGACCGGGCAGCGAAATCTCGCAGCTCAGGCGGGGACCCTTGGCAGCAATCGGTTCTTTGAGGATCTGCACCAGGATATTTGGTTTCCCGTTCAGTACCTCATTGATCTTACCGGTTTTGATAATCTCCGGTTCCACGGTGAATTTGGAAAAATCAAGCCCCTGTTCGCCTTTGTCGTTCATACACATGGTGGTGAACTTGAGGAGGGACCTGGCATAAGGACTCAGATCTGTATAATGGAGAAAAGCGTCTTTCTCAAAACCCACATCCACAAAGGCAGCATTCAGCCCGGGGATCAGTTTTTCACTTTTCCCAGGTACAGGTCTCCCACGGCAAAACGGGCATCGCTTTTTTCGCTATGCAGTTCTACCAGCTTTTTGTCTTCCAGCAGGGCTATCTCAACACCCTGCGGGGCTGCATTAATAATAAGTTCTTTGTTCATTACAGCTTAACACATGAAAAACACCTTGATGCTGTAAAACACCAGTTGCACTACATCCGTATGGAATGCTGCAGGAATGGGCAGATTGCGAGTAAATCGGCGGAATGATCCAAAGAAAAACCTTTGGGCATACTTATACGGCAAACAACCGGTGGACTGAGAGGCTAGCAGTCATTAGTCCTCAGTCGTTAGTCTCTAGCCCGTTAAAAAAGGATCGCGCCCTTCTGTATTGACTAATGACTAACGACTAAAGACTATCGACTATTTATTCCTCTTTTTATGACGGTTCTTTCTCAGTCTTTTTTTACGCTTGTGCGTCGCAATTTTATGACGCTTCCTTTTTTTACCACAAGGCATAATCAAATCTTTTTTTAATCTTGTTTATAATAAGTTTTACTATCCAATACTTCAGGAACCTTATTTTTTCAGTTCCGCAATTCTTTGCCTGATCGCTTCGGCTACTTCCGGCTGTTTGGTCAAAGACAGGCTTTTCGTATACCAGCTGATCGCCTTTGCCTTATCCCCGGTTCGCTCATACACTTCTCCTAATAACAGGGAGGCATCAAGGTTTTCAGGTTCCATCCGGGCCACTTTTAAAAAACGGTCCAGCGCTTTGTCATATTGTCCGGAAAGAAGGGATCCCTTTCCAAGCATCATCTGGGCGTAAATATTGGTACTGTCTTTATCTGCTACTTCCCTGATTTTCAATATGCCTTCCATCGGAGTGGCGGAAATTCCGCCAAACAAATAAGCGCCGCCGAGTCCGATTTTAGCCGAATCATTGGCCGGATTGATTTGCAAAGATCTTTCGAACAGGTCCTTGGCCTGCAGCGCCTTCCACTTTCTTCTTTCCGGTACCTCGTCAGCTTGCAGGTTCTCCAAAAATTGCCGGGCGGCAAAGGTGAGGCTTTTTTCCGAATTTTCCAATCTTGCGGCTTCGGCCATGTACCAGGCCCAGGGTTCGAAGATCCGGGCCGAATCTGACCAGAAATTGGCCAGCTGGTGGTATACATGAATCTGCTGGTCCTTTACATCTCCCCGGGAGATGGAATTTTCCAGGGTAGTGATCCGAACCACCTGATCCGGACTCAGTTGTTTTTTGGCCATGGCCAGGATGCTGTCGGCAGTTATCGTGGTTTCCGTGCCATGGTCATGACCGTCATTGGGGCCATGAGCTTCCGCTACCGGAGCGGCTTTCTTTTTCGGGGTTGTCCGTACAAAAAAATAAGTGCCCGCTGTCAGCAGCAGGGCAATACCAATGGTTATAATCTGAGGTTGCTTCACTCCGGGTAATTGAGCGGCAAAGGTAGTACTAAATCGCATGGATGAGAGAAGGTTCAGGAGGAATCAACCGTTTACTCATTTTTCAGCCAGGCCCCTTTTTCTCCTGTGAACATTACTTAACTTTCTCCCGTAAATACGATCCGCTATTTGATCATCTTTCAAAAACCAACTTATGCGCATTCTTCTTCCTCTCTTCCTCTTTACAATGGTGTTTCTGGCTGTTTCCTGCAAGGGCAAGGAAAAAGGGCCGGTGGTGATAAATGAAATTACAATAACTGATAGTCAGGGACAGTCCGCTACCGACGACAGTTCTGCTCAATATTTCCGGGCAGCGATTGATAACCAGTTAGCCGAATGGAAACAATCCTTTCAGGGATTTCAGCCCGATTCATTCCGCTTTAGTCAGCGGACTTCTTTCAAAGAAAAGGAAGTACAGGATACGGCTGATATGAAGGAATTGCTGAGTCTCTTTGGACCATCAATGGTGTTTACATCAGACAGCAGTCAGTACCTTGATTTATTCAGCGCCGGTATCTCATTGGAAAGAAGAGGGAAAAAGTTAGTCGCTATGTCAGATGTGGACCAGGCTGTCACCCTATGTAATTTAAAAACCGGGAAGCTAAAACAAATTGCTTTTTTTGGTCCTTCCGCAGGAATAGAAGAAGCGGTTTGGCTGGATGGCACCCGCTTTATACTGGCAGGAACCATGCATAATGATGATGGAAAACCACAGGCATTTGTATTAATAGGAGATACCGGTAAAGAAAGCTATAGCTGGTATGAATCAACCATTACAAGGGCGGCCTCCACAGATTATACTGCCAGTGGAATCAGGAAACTGAAAATAGATGAGTGGGAATAGACTTAATCTTCTGAATCTTCACCGGGGCCGGCATCCGGCTTCGGTTCTTTCAGTTTTTTAACTTCTGCTACAAATTCCTTTGCAGGCTTGAATGCAGGTATATAATGTTCGGGGATATGTACCGCAATATTCTTTTTGATATTACGACCGATCTTGGCTGCTCTTTTTTTGGTAATAAAACTGCCAAAGCCGCGGATATAGATATTTTCGCCAGCGGCAAGGGTGTCCTTTACTTCCTTGAACATAGTCTCAAGAGTAACAAGCACATCTACCTTCGGTATGCCTGTTTTTTCAGATATCTGATTGACCAGGTCGGCTTTTCTCATGTTGCAGGTTTTTGTGGTTTTACAAGGTCTAATTTATAGCAAAATAATATGATATTCAACTAAATAGGTATAATTTTTTTAAACGGTACTGATTTTTGGTCCCTAAAACATCAGTTCCAGTACCCGAAAACATGAAAAAAAGCGGTTCAACCATCCCTTTAAAGTCCTTTTCCCGGCTCCTGTTGAAATGGAATCAGGAGCAAAACCGGCGGGAAATGCCCTGGAAAGGGGAGAAGGATCCCTATAAAATCTGGCTCAGTGAAATCATCCTGCAGCAAACCCGGGTAGAGCAGGGATTACAGTATTATCATGATTTTATCCGTCATTTTCCCACTATTCAGGACCTGGCAGGGGCCAAGGATGAAAAAGTGTTGAAATGCTGGGAAGGACTGGGCTATTATTCCCGTTGCCGGAACCTGCTGGCCACTGCCCGTTATATCTGCAACGAACTAAATGGGCAATTCCCTGATCAATATGAAACCATTCTTTCACTGAAAGGAGTGGGCCCCTATACTGCAGCGGCTATTTCCTCCTTTGCCTATAACCTGCCCCATGCCGTAGTGGATGGCAATGTATTCAGGGTACTGGCCAGGGTATTTGGAATCAGTCTGCCCTCCGATAGTACCGAAGGAAAAAATATTTTACCAAACTGGCCAATGATTTACTGGATCAGGAGCAGGCAGGAAGTACAACCAGGCCATTATGGATTTTGGTGCCACGATCTGTAAGCCGGTATCTCCCCTTTGTGGTTCCTGTGTTTTTAAAAAGTATTGTCAGGCATTCCGGCAGGATAAAATAGCGGCTTATCCCGTAAAAGAAAAAAAGATCAGGGTTAAAAAAAGATGGTTTCATTTTCTGGTACTGACATACAAAGGAAAAATAGCCATCCGCCAAAGAACGGAAAAGGATATCTGGCAGGAGCTCTATGAATTTCCTAATCTTGAATCCGGGAAGCCACTTACAACAGGAGCACTACTAAAAGAGGCCCGGCAAAAAAAATGGCTGCCCTCAGTAGTAAAAGAATCAACATCAATTTCTCCCTGGTACAAACAACAACTCACTCACCAGCTGATCCACGGACAGTTTATCAGGATCAGTCTGCAAAAAAAGCCTGAGATACCCGGCCTATTATGGTTGTCTGAAAAGAGTTGGAGCAATATGCCTTCCCGCGCTTATTCCGGGAGTACCTGGAAACCTTATAAGATCGCAATATAGAATTGTAAGCCACTCCGCATTTCTAAAAACCGGGATCATTTACAGGGCAACTGGACCGGGGCATGATTTATGACATTGTTAAAACAACAGCCCCCCGTTCTTTTTTCCCGTTTTCACTCCTAAAATTGCTTTAACTTTAAGAGGCAACTGCCCAACCCGGAGGAATACAATCATTTAAAGTCAATTATATGAGAGGCGTAAACCGAGTGATGCTGATTGGCAACCTGGGCAAGGACCCGGAAGTTCAGCACCTGGAAGGGAATATAGCCGTTGCAAAATTCCCACTGGCCACCACTGAAACCTTTAAAGACCGAACCGGTAAATTGGTATCCCAAACCGAATGGCATACCGTAGTGCTTTGGCGCGGACTGGCAGAACTGGCCCAGAAATACCTCCACAAAAGCAGTCTGGTCTATATTGAAGGAAGACTCCGGACCCGGAGCTGGGATGATAAAGACGGGCACCGGAAATTCGCCACCGAAGTGGTGGGTGATAACCTGATTATGCTGGATAAAAGAGCAGATACTCCCGGACAGGCTCCTTCCGGTGAAGGAGGAATGGAGGGGATGAGCGGTGAAATGCCCATGGGTGATCCTTCAGAATCCCATCCTTTTTAATCATCCGTTACAAATACAATAACTTTGCATCAGCATTGCAGGCGGGCCATTTGACCTGCCTTTTTATTCACCAAAAAACCAAGCTTTGGACAGCAGCCCCTTACCAGGCTTTGTAACTGATCACCTGCTTTATTTTTTTCTGGCAGCCAATCCGCAGGCTACCACTTTTCTGGCTGTTGCCCTCCTGGTCATGCTACTCCTCATCTTTACCATCTCGGGTGCGGAAGTGGCCCTCTTCTCCTTAAATCATAAGGACCTGAATATGCTGAAGACCAAACAGCATGCCTCCGCTAAAAGAATTGTTGGCTTACTGGAAGAACCCAAAGAAGTATATGCTTCCCTGCTCATTGCCGGCACATTTGTCAATATCTGCATCATTGTACTGGCCAATTACCTGATCAATCAGTTTCTGCCCATGGATAAAATCGGCAGCATCGGTTCATTGATGATCAAAGTGCTGAGCATTGCCTTTGTGCTGGTTTTTTTCGGAAAGATATTGCCCAAGGTATGGGCCACCCAGAATATTCTCCGCTTTGCCTATGGTGCTTCCTTTACTGTGGAAGCCCTGCATTTATTATTGAGGAGGATCAGCCGATGGATCGTTTCACTGGCCGATGGCATTGGCAAAAGAGTCGGCGCCAATCGCTCCGATGCCATGAGTCTGCAGGAACTGGATGAAGCCATTGATATCAAAACCGATGAGGAAGCTTCGCCCGAAGAAAAGAATATCATGAAGGGGATCGTGAAATTCGGGAATATCAGTGTCAAACAAATTATGAGAAGTCGCCTGGATGTAAGCGGGGTTGATTACCAATCTGGGTTTAATGCCGTGATCCGCCGGGTAGAAGAACTGCATTATTCGCGCTTACCGGTGATGTACCGCAACAGTCTGGATGAAGTAGCCGGTATCATCAATACCAAGGACCTGATTCCTTTTCTGCATGAAGGAGATGATTTCAACTGGCACCAGTTGATGCGGCAGCCTTATTTTGTACCGGAAACAAAACTGATTGAAGACCTGCTGAAAGAGTTCCAGCAAAAAAGAATTCATTTTGCCGTGGTGGTGGATGAGTTTGGCGGCACCAGTGGTATTGTAACCATGGAGGATATTCTGGAAGAAGTGATCGGGGATATCCGCGATGAATTTGATGAAGAAGAAAGCGGGAATAAAAAACTGGATGACCTGAATTACCTTTTCGAGGGCAAGACCATGATCCATGATATGTGCAAACAAATGAAACTGCCCATGGATACTTTTGACGGGGTGAGGGGAGAAAGTGAATCATTAGCCGGACTGCTATTGGAACTGGCGGGAGAATTTCCCGCAGTGAACACGGTATTAAGCGCCGGTGATTTTGATTTTACCGTAACCCAGGCAGATAATAACCGCATCCGTTTGGTAAAAGTGACTATTAAACCGAATCTTACAGTATGAAAGCAGCCTACCGGTATTCAGCATTTATTTTCTTAATGATGGCCCTGCTCGCGGCCTGCAACAGTGATTATTCAACCGGCAAAAAGAAAGGCTATTTTAAAATTGATTTTCCGGAGAAAAAATACCAGCTATTCGACCGGCCGGGTTATCCCTATACTTTTGAGTATCCGGTATATGCCAATGTCATAAAAGATTCAACATTCTTCGATGACAGGGCCGGTGACTGGTGGGTGAATATTGATATCCCTCGTTTTGCAGGCAGAATCCATGTGAGTTATAAACCGGTGAATGCACAAAACAACTTTGATTCATTGGTAAGGGATGGCTTTAAAATGGCTTATAAAAAACACGTGAACATGGCCACCGGAATCAATGATAGTCTGATGAGTACTCCCAACGGCGTGGATGGGATTTATTTTTCTCTCGACGGGAATACGGCCACGGCGAATCAGTTCTTTCTTACCGATTCCACCCGGCATTTTTTAAGAGGGGCCCTTTATTTTGATGCGGCACCCAATGCGGATTCATTAGGTATTGTGAACGATTTTTTGAAAAAAGATCTCCTGCACCTGATCAATACCCTTCGCTGGAAAGAAGCAAGTCCGCAATAAAAAACCCCGGCCGGAGCCGGGGCGGGTTTGGATTGGATAAGGCTGTCTGAAACTATTCTTTGGATGCGGATTTCTTTGGTTCTGTTTTAACCCTTTCAATCAACACTTCTTCTTCAGGCATACGGCCACGACTGAAAAATTCCTTTCTTATTTTTTTCTTCTTCACCACTTTGTTTTCACTGGCTGGTTCGGGACGGTCGGTATTATTTTCAATGGCTTTTACCGTAGACACTGTTTTTTCTTCCTCACTCACCGGTTCGATGACGGGGGTGAGTTCTTCTTTGGGTTCAGTCTTTACTTTTTTACTGATGACTTTCTTTTCTTTTACCACCGGGGTACTGATTTTCTCTTCGGCAATAACCGGTTTTTCTTCAGCAGGACTAACGACAACGGCTTTCTTTTCTTCTTTGTACATGTCCTGGAAGGCTTTTTTCTGATGGGTTTGTTTGTAATCTACAAACCCGTAAATACTGGCGCCGATCATTAAAGTGGCGCCGACGTACAACATTGATTTCATGGCGATGATTTTTAAACGTTTAAAATAAAGGTGAACGATCAGGCCTGGGTTATGTCATACCGGGCCCCGGATCGGGTCCGGGGCAAGCCTGACCGGTATCTAGATAGAAAATGATTTCAAATAATTCCTGCTCTGTTTCCAGATGATCCATTCCGCAAACAGCATATTCCCTACCACACTGATCCAGAGAGAGAGTTCATAGTTTTCAAGATGTCCCCAGTCGAGCAGGTAAAAAATGATATGGTAAACCCTGAAACTCACGGCGGTCATGGCCATGGCATAGCTGCGCATCATCCAGACCTTATGGGCAATCACATTTCTTTTATGAATAGTACTGAGCCCATAAAGGGTGGTAATAAACCACCATCCGGCCATAAACATAAACAAGGCCCTTTCCAGGAAACTGCCCTTGGCAAAAAATGACATATACAAGCCGGTAGGCGCTCCCAGAAAAAGGACTACAAAAACATAAATTTTACCGGAGAAGCGGTGAAGGGCTGTTGATTTTTTCATCAGGTAACGGGAGAACTGTATCAGGGCGGTGCCGATACAAAGTGCACCTGCGGCAATATGGATATAGAAGCAGAGGTTGTACATACTGCTTTCGAAAAGCAGGCTCCGTTCTTCTATAAAAGAGAAATTCCGTTCAAAACTGAAATAGGGAATGGTATTATAGATCAGCAGCAGGCTGAACCCGGCTACCGGAACCCAGAAAAGCATCTGAAAGAAAACCCTTGATGATCGCTGCAGGGTGATGATTCTGCTATTGTGCATACAGTCGGTTGTGTACAGGGAGGATGCCTGAGACAGGAACAGTCCATAAACCGGCGCTGTTACAAGTTTGTTAAAGGAATGCTACCTGGCTGAAATCAATTGCTTAAATTGGGGGGCCGGTAAAATTTTCCCCATGACCATACGGATGATCCGCTGTTTACAGTGTTTTTTAATATGCTTTGTATGCCTTCGTGGCCATGCGCAGGACCCTGCTGCCCTTGATTCCATGAAGAGAGCACTGGCCAATGCCGGTACATTGGAGCAAAAAGCTTACTGGTACGATAATCTTTCCCGTACCATGATGAATGTGAATCCCGCCGCTGCCGATTCACTGGGTGAAAAATATATTTTCCTGGCAGAAGAAAGCCGTGACCGCAAACTGATTTTTGATGCCTTTGTGTCAAACGGGATCCGCTGCGGTTATTTCAGAGGGCAGCGGAAATTTGTAGAAAGAGCGATTGATTATTTTGAAAAGGCCCTGGATGTAGCCCGGCAAAACAAGATGGATAAACGGGCCGGTGCTGCCCAGCTCCTGCTGGCTGATATCTATCTCGCTGTTCCGGACAAGGACAAGGCCCTTCGCCTGGCCGCAGAAGCTAATTCCAGGATATCTACTTTAAAGGATGATAGTCTGAAAGTGGAGGCCAATAATATATATGGTAAAGTGTACCTGGCCCGGAATGACCGGATACTGGCCCTTCGCCATCACCTCATTGCATTGGATATTGCTGAAGAGATAAAAGCCGTTGACAAAGCAACCAAAAGAATGAAGAGCGGGTTGTTGCGGAATTGCTACCTGAACCTGGCCACCTTTTATTCCAGCATCGGAGATTATGATAAGGCCATCGACAAATATTCGGTTGCATATAAGATGCTTGATGATATGACAGACCGGAAAGTGCCTTACCAGCGGTGCATTGATATCAATGCAATCGGTAACCTTTTCGCAATGAAGAAAAGTTATGATATTGCGATCAGTTATTTTGAACGCTCTATCCGGATGGCGGATTCCCTGAAGTTTGCCACTTTAAAATTACCCGGTTATATCAGCCTTTTGAACCAATACCTCCGGATGGATCAGCCGGGAAAAGCACTGAATTATCTTGAATCGAAAGAAGGACAAAGCCTGAAAGTATTTCTTGATACTTTCCGGATGGCCGGGGTCATGGACCAGGCATATGCCTATGTGTATACGGAGCTGGGTAAGTATGATTCTGCACGGAAATACTTTGACCGGGCTCTTCCTTTTTTTGAAAGCAATATGAATGAAACAAACCGGGTATTGATCTACCTGCAAATGGGGAAATTATTTGCCAAAACCGGTGAATCAGCAAAAGCGATTGAAAATTATCAGAAGGCAAAAGAATTGGGAGAAAGAAACGGCATTCTGGAAGTGGTACGGGAAGCAGCGAGCCGGATGGATACCATTTATCAGCAGAAAGGAGATTATAAGTCGGCCAGTTTGTACAATAGTATTTATCACCAGTACAAGGACAGTATAGAGAAAGAGAAAAAAGTACAGGAACTCTCGCAGGAAGAAGCGGAAGCAGAACAGCTGAGGACAGAAAGACTCGAAAAAGAGCAGGAAGAGTTAAAGCGGCGTAATAATAATATTCAGTACGTGGGTATTACCCTCGGTATTGTATTATTATTTATAGCCCTTGTGATCCTGGGTATGTTTAAAGTGTCTGCCGGTTTGATCAGGGCCATTGGTTTCTTTGTTTTCCTGATGTTGTTTGAGTTTATCTTCCTGGTCTTTAAAAAGAAAATATATGCCATTACAAATGGCGAGCCCTGGAAAGATCTGCTGTTCATGATTGCCCTGGCTGCCCTGCTGGTTCCACTCCACCACTGGCTGGAACACCGGGTATTGCATTATCTCACTTCTCATAACCGCCTGACAGCCGCAGGTCAGCATCTCCGGAAAAAACTGTTCCGGCGTACAAAAGACGAGTTTGACTCAACCAGCCCTTAACTTTGCCCGAAACCGGAATATGATTGTAGTTGATAATATACTGATCAGTGATGATGTGGTGGAGAAGCAATTTGTTTGCGATCTGGATAAATGCAAGGGCGGATGCTGTGAAGACGGTGATGCCGGCGCCCCGCTGGAAGATGGAGAATTAAAGATCATCGAGGAAATGGTGGAGAAAGTAAAACCCTATTTATCTGCAGCCGGTATTGCCGAGGTGGAAAAAAAAGGGAAATATGTATTTCACCGGGAATTTGGCTGGGTTACACCCACCCTTCCCTCCGATAATGAACTTTGTGTATATGCCACCCGCGATCAGACCGGGATGATCAAATGCGCTTATGAACAGGCTTATTATGCCGGTGTCATTCCCTGGAAAAAACCAATCAGCTGTCATCTCTTTCCCATCATCATTGAAAAAGCAAAAAAAGGCGGTTACGATCGTATGAATTATGAAGCAAGACCCACCCTTTGCAAACCAGCCTGTTCTCTGGGCAAAAAGCTCAAAGTCACCACCTACGAATTTTTAAAAGAACCCCTGATCAGAAAATACGGGGAAGCCTTTTACGAAGCATTGGATAAGGTAGCTAAAATGAAAGCCGGAAAAAAAGCAACTACGGAGAAATGAAGGAAAAAGCTGCGGCATTTATAGCGAAAAGCACGGTGAAGGCGGCGGACAAAGAACATCGCCGCAAAATCAATTTCAATATTGGTAAATACAATGCTGTAGTGCCAAAAGGTAAGGAGCAATTTCTGGATGTACACCTGGCCCGTGAAAAAGCCAAGAACATCAAATGGAAGGCTATTGAAACTCTCGACCAGCAACTGGAAACCTTTGAAGCCATGATTACCCGGCGTGGGGCCAAAGTGATTTGGGCAGAAGATGCCCAACAGGCCTTGGATGCCATTCAAAAAATATGCGTAGAGAAGCAATGTAAAACCCTGGTGAAGAGCAAGAGCATGGTCACCGAGGAAATTCATCTCAATGATTTTCTGGAAAAGAACGGCATTGAAAGTGTGGAGACCGACCTGGGGGAATATATTCAGCAACTGGATGGAGAGCCGCCCTATCATATTGTAACACCGGCCATGCACAAGAGCAAGGAAGATGTGGCCAAACTCTTTGCTGAAAAACTGGGTACAGATCCCAAAGCCACACCGGAAGAATTAACCCTTACCGCCAGAAAACTTTTGCGGGAAAAATATGTGCAGGCAGAAATCGGTGTCACCGGTGCCAATTTTATCATAGCTGATATCGGTGGTATAGCCGTAACAGAAAATGAAGGCAATGCCCGGCTCAGCTGTTCCATGCCCCGCACCCATATTGTGATAGCAGGGATTGAAAAAGTAATTCCTACATTAAATGATCTGGGACTTTTCTGGCCGCTCCTGGCCACATTTGGTACCGGGCAAAGAGTTACAGTTTATAACACAGTGATTACCGGACCCCGGCAAGCCGGTGAACTGGATGGACCGGATGAAATGTATGTGATCCTGCTGGATAATGGCCGTACCCATATACTCGCCAATGAAAAACAAAGAGAAAGTCTGTATTGTATCCGCTGTGGTGCCTGTTTGAATGCTTGTCCGGTTTATAAAAATATTGGTGGTCACACTTACGCAGCACCTTATAGCGGACCGATTGGATCCGTCATCACCCCGCAGTTAAATAATATGGGTGATTGGAAGCACCTGAGTTATGCTTCTTCCTTATGCGGTAATTGTACCGAGGTTTGCGCAGTTAAAATCAATTTACATGAACTACTGCTCGAAAACCGCCATGAATCGGTACAGGAGGGGCATTCTCCTTTTGCTGAAAAAATGGCCTGGAAAATGTGGAAGCAGGGAATGCTCCACCGTAAATGGATGAATATGGCCGGAGGAAAAACAAAGAACTGGGTGGTGAATACCCTGGTCAAAGGCTGGTCGGCCAGCAGGGGAAAGATGGAGTTCCCGCAAAAATCTTTTAATCAGCTTTGGAAAGAGAAGGCTTCGAAATAGAAACTATCTCAAAAGTCGCTTTACGTCGTACCGGGCTTGACCCGGTATCTTCCTTTGGATTCGTCCTCCCATTAGATGCCGGGTCAAGCCCGGCATGACATCACCTAGTTAAACGACTTTTGAGATAGTTTCTAATCATCCCCCGTTTATAGCCGGAGGATGATTAATGGTCTGTAACAACTTACTCAATAGGATCACTTCCGTTGCCCGTTTGTCCACTCTTTCTCCTTAATCTTATACAATAATTCCAGCACCGGTTTAATCGCTTGTGGATCCTTGTTCAGTTGAAGAGATTTCTCAAGGAAATCTTTGGCTCTTGCATCATTTCCTGTTTCCAGATAACCTTCTCCCAGACTGGAAGCTGTATTTGCCGATTCGGGATAGAGCAGGTGGTTGATCCGGAAGATTTGTAAGGCAGCTGTCTTTTTCTCCTGTTTCAGCAATAAATAACCCAGACTGTTCAACTCATTTTCTCCGCTCAGCCGATGTCTTAATTGTTCTGCCAGTCCTCGGATACTGGAATTATCATCTGTCAGTGTTTCCTCCTGCAGCCATTCTCTGATAAGGCTATGTGATTGATAATTGGGGTGGTAATTTTTGTTGAGGATGATATCCAGCAAATCTCTTTCCAATGATACAACCGGAAACTCATTGATTCGATTGATCTCTTTTCCATCCCGGTAAATGATAAATACAGGTACACGGAATATACCTAAGCCTGCTTCTTCATGACCCGGACTTTGTTTGTAAAGTGAATCACTGCCACCCAGTCCGACCATTTCCAGCTTTTTTCAGGGAATGAAATGCTTTGCAGCAATTTTAAAAACCTCGGTACTTCTCTCTTGCTGTCGCCGCACCAGCTTCCGAAGAATACTTTGATCCGGATATTCTCCATTTTTTCAATTCGTAATTGGTCTGTTATTTTTTTATCGGGATTGTATTGGTCAAAACCCGGGTTGAACCAGCTGCTGAATGGCGCTTTTTGCAGACTGTCCCGGTTGCAGGCGCCCATGATGATTACTGGTTTTTCTGAAGTTGTTTGTGCAGATGTATTTTGTTTGATAGCCGTCAATGGCAATGCCATGACCAGCCATTTGAATATATTGTTCATTGTTTTGATTTAAGTTGAAAAGAAATAAGTGAGAATGATGGAGCGGCCGCAGTAATTTTCTCTTCGAGAAATTAATGGGAACGCGGATGACGCGGATTGAGCGGATTTTCGCGGCTTATCATTCGAATTTGAGAACAGAATTCGAAGCTGCTGTTTTTTAAACATCCGGAAGTTGTTCTTATTTTATTTTACGCATTTAAACCCTCAATTCCTCGCAAATAAATTTTCCCGCCAAGATCGCCAAGGCCAAAAACCCGCCCCCATTCCCCCCAGTCCCCCCCCCCCCCATTTCTTCGCGCCTTTGCGTCTTTGCGGTTAAATCTCTCTTTTTTGAGCATCAAAATCCGGCGGCTTCCACACATCCTCATAATACCCCTCTAACCACGCAGCCTCGTTTCTCAATATAAAAACACTACTACTGGTTATTAAACGCTGCAATAGTGTAGTTGAAATTTCAAAAAACTCATCCATCCGTATCAGGTGATGAGAAGGGCTATGATTGGGGTTGGGGAGATTACTCAGGTTCTCGTCGGCCAGTTTTTCACAATCGCAGACCTGACTGGCAGGCCGCACCAGGTTCATAGCCCGGCATTCCAGGTAGGGGAGATAACGGGCCATTTGCGCCATGGCAAAAATGCAGATCAATCCTATCGCAGTAAACTGTTTCAGACGGGTTTTGGTTGTATGCCCATAAAGTCGGACAAAAACAGAAAAAGGATGCATCCGCTCCGTTTTCATGCACAGGGAGTATATTCGTTTGTCAAGAATTCACGGATCATGCTTATTTATAGTCCGACTAATAGTCACCGGCTTCACTACATGGCCGATTTTACCGGCAGGCTCCTGACCGGTGAACCGGCACGGCTGACCCATGACCGGGATGAATTTATCGCAGCCGATACCATCCGGATTAACTATAGTGAAGAGCGACTAACCCCGGATGAATGCTGGATCAAGCCACATACATTATTATTCGAAACTGGCATCAGAGAGCAGACAATTGTTTGCAGCGATTGGCAAATGCTGCCGGTTTTTTTCCAAACCGAAGGGGATATTCCCTTTGATATTTTGGCCGCCAGCTTTTACCTGATCAGCCGCTATGAAGAATACCTGTCGCATCAGGTGGATATCTATGGCCGTTATGACCATACCCAATCCCTGGCTTATCGGGAAGGATTTCTGAACCGGCCGGTTGTGGATGGTTGGATGCAGCAATTTAAAATGCTGCTGAAAAAAATATTTCCTTCCGCCATGCTGGCGATAAAACATTTTCAATGGGTGCCAACCTATGATATTGATGAGGCTTATTCTTTTAAATATAAAAGCTGGACAAGAAGCGCCGGGGCCGCCCTGCGTGATCTTTTCACAGGTAAATTTGCCCATTATGCTCAGCGAAGAAAAGTACTGGATGGAAAACAGGTAGATCCTTTTGATTCGTATAGCTGGATAGATGACCTGCACCGGCCCTATCAATTATCTCCGCTGTATTTTTTTCTGGTGGGGAAAAAGAATGGCCGGTATGATAAGCAGATCCTGCCTTCGCAGACGGCCATGCAGACCCTGATCCATAAGCATGCCGTGAAATATAAAATCGGTTTACATCCCTCCTGGCAGAGCGGAGATGAAAAAGCCATGCTGCAAGAGGAGAAAGAAAGACTGGAAAAAATTTCGGGGCTGAAAATTACAAACTCACGTCAGCATTATATCCGGATGAAGCTCCCCATCACTTACCGGCATTTACTGGAAGCCGGTATCCGTGAAGATTATTCCATGGGTTATGGATCTGTGAATGGTTTTAGGGCTTCTTACAGTAATGCCTGTTACTGGTATGATCTGGAAAAGGAAGAACAGACGCCCTTGCTCTTGCATCCGTTTTGTTATATGGAAGCGAATTCCTTCTTCGAACAAAAATATACCGCTTTACAGGCCCTGGACGAAATGCATTACTACTTCAATGAATTGAAAAGGGTGGAGGGGACCCTGATCACGATCTGGCACAATACATTTTTAGGGACAGCTCCGCTATTTGCCGGCTGGAGGGAAGTCTATGCACAATTCACGAGGGAAGCCGCCACTTAAACACCCTCTGCCTCGGGTTGTTCCGGTGTGGGAACGGTCTTGAAAGCCCTGTTCACCAGGTACACACCCAATAATGTTACTAATCCGCCAATGATGATAAAGCCGTTGACTTTTTCTCCAAATATCACCCAGCCGCAAAGCACGGCTACAATGGGATTCACATAGGCGTAAAGAGAGGCTTGTTCTGTAGGCAGATTCTGCAAGGCATATAAATAACAAACAAAGGCAATCAATGAACCAAAGATGATCAGGTAAGCTATTGCTGCCCATGATTGCCAGGGGATGGCCGATAAGGGAACAGCGGTACCGGTGGCTGCGTTAAAACCACTGAGACAAATACCGGATATCAGCATTTGTAAACCCAGACTGAAATAAGGATTATAACTGGCAGCCTGTTGTTTGGTATAGAGTGTAGCAATAGCCCAGGTCCAGGTAGCGATAATAGAGAAAATGATTCCCAACTGGAATTTTGGGTCGAGAAAATCTGTCAGGTGATCGTAGAAAATAACACAAACACCGGCAAAGCCCAGCATCATTCCGATCACGGCCTTGGTTGGCATTTTTTCTTTTGAGACAAATAGCCCGATCACTACAATCCATAAAGGGAAGATGGCACCAATGATGGCGCCCAGTCCGGCCGTGATTTCATAACGCAAGGCGAGTGTGCTCAACCCATTACTCATGATAAAATTCAGGAAGCTGAGTACTAAAACCGGTCTCCATTCTTTGCCTTTGGGAAGTGGAATTTTTTTATAAAGGAAGAAGCCTACATATAAAACACCTGCTATCAGTTGCCGGATGCTGGCCAGCTGCAGGGCCGGCATATGTTTTACTCCTTCTTTGGAGGCGATCCAGGTAGTACCCCATAAAAAGCAAACCAGGGCGAGGGCAAAAATGGCTTTGGAGCGGGTTCCTTTCTTGTGAATGGTCAGGGGATTAAAGACCGCTAATTTTTTTAAGTAATCAGCAGACGTATTCAGAATGGTCCTGTGAAAATCAAAGATATTCATGTCCCTTCCGCCCCCGGCGGCCGATTTAATGTTTAATGCCTGAAATGGCGCATCCCCGTGATCACCATCGCCAGGTTATTTGCTTTACAGTAGTTAATCGAATCATTGTCCCTGATAGAACCTCCAGGTTGAATATAAGCAGCGATACCGGCTTCATGTCCCATCTTCACACAATCGTCAAAGGGAAAAAAAGCATCACTGGCCATCACGGCTCCTTCCAGTCCAACCCCAAACTGTCTTGCTTTTTCAATCGCCTGACGAAGCGAATCAATCCGGCTGGTTTGTCCGCAGCCTTTGCCAATCAGTTGCCTGTTTTTTACAAGGGCAATAGCATTTGATTTCAGGTGTTTGCAGATCAGGTTGGCAAATACCAGGTCATCTTTTTCGGTGGCACTGGTATCTCTTCCGCCGGATTCTTTCCATTCAGTATAATTTCCTGCATCGGGTTGTTGAATCAGTATACCGTTGAGGATGGATTTAAATTGTACCCTGTTTTCAGGAAGGGCCAGACTTTGCAGTAAGATCCGGTTCTTTTTGGATTTCAGCAATTGCAGCGCCGCTTCATCAAAAGCAGGAGCGATCAATACTTCAAAGAAAATTTCGTTGATGGCTTTTGCAGTGGCTTCATTGATGGTACCATTGGTCACGAGTACGCCGCCAAAGCACTTTCCGGATCACCGGCGAGTGCCGCTTCCCAGGCCTGATCAACGGTAGCTCTTTGTGCCGTGCCGCAAACATTACTGTGTTTGATGATGGCAAAGGAAACCGTTTCGTTCAAACCGTTCAGGTCACTGATCAGTTGAAGGGCGGCATCCACATCCACTAAATTATTATAGGAAAGTTCTTTTCCGTTTAACTGGCTGAACAGTTTTTCCAATGGTCCGTAAAAACGACCGGCCTGATGTGGATTTTCTGCATAGCGGAGGGAATGAGAGGGGGTGGCAGATTCAAGGAAGTATTCAGATACCTCCTGGCTTTGACTGAAATATTTTGCGATGGCCACATCATAATGCCCCACCACTTCAAAGGCTTTAAACGCAAAATGTTTTCTTTGTTCGAGCGTGGTTGTTCCTTTTTGTTCTTTCAGCAGGTTTTCCAGACTGGCATAATCTTTTTTAGCAGCTACCACAACCACATCGCTGAAATTTTTGGCAGCTGCCCGGATCATGGAGGGGCCACCAATATCAATCTTTTCAATAATTGCTTTCTCATCACTGGTGCTGGCCACGGTTTCTTCAAAGGGATAGAGATCCACGATCACTAAATCAATTTCAGGAATATTAAATTCCTTCATTTCCTGCAGGTGGGTGGCATCACTTCTTTTGCCAAGGATACCGCCAAATACAGAAGGGTGTAAGGTTTTTACCCGGCCGCCCAGAATACTGGGATAGGAAGTGAGTGATTCCACAGGGGTTACAGCGATTCCCAGTCCTTCAATAAAACTTTGTGTGCCACCGGTGGAATAAATCGTAATACCGAGTGCAGACAGTTCTTTTACAATATTATCCAGTCCGTCTTTGTAGAAAACAGAAATAAGCGCTGATTGAATCTTTTTATTCATAAAAATTAAGAGGGGTTGGGGGCAGGCAATGGTCAGGACTGTCTTTGATATTTCCACATCTCAGACAAGGCCGCAAAACTAACCTAATTCAGGTTCATCACAAAAGCCCCTTTTGTGCTTACATCATGGAAGGGAATTTGGAGGGAATCGCAGTCTTTTAGCCAGTAATTTTTTTTCCAGACAGGGGCGGATCCATCGCTTACCACCTGGCGGATATCCAGGGCTTTAGTCAGTTGGCTCATATATAGTCGTGGGTTTCCGCTGATAATCAGCAAGTCGATTTTTTGCCTGTTGCTGGCGGCTTTGTATTGATAACCGGGGCTGAGCAACAGAATTTGTTTATCATAAAATGAAAATTGATTTTGTTTCTGATGAAGTCCTGGCAGCACTGTTACGGGTTTGGCCCTTTGCAGGATTCTGGATGGCCGGAGGTGGAATTGCCGGATAAATGCATCAGCGGGTCCGTTTGTATTTCCTGAGTAAAATAGTTTTCTTCCTGCGATAAAATCAATAGCGGTTTTGCCGGGTATATTGTAAATGATAATGCGGTTTTGTTTTTCGCATTGTATAAAGGATTCAGCACGGATCAGCAGGAAACATAGTGCGGCGGATAATCCTGTCAATAAACCGCTTTTTCTTTTTTCCATGAGCCAGTAACTGAAAGCTGCAATACTGACAAGCAGGAAGAGTACCTGGAGCTGGTTGATATAGAGTCCGTCCCAGACCGCCCCGGGCAATTGTTCAATGGAACTCACAGACTTGTTCATCAGCCGGATCAGCCAACTGATCAATTGTCCTAATAGAAAGGCAGGGCCAGGTAGCCATGCGATCACGCATAGCAGGATGGCAGCGAGGAGAATGATACTGGAGAGAGGAACGGCCAGTAAATTACTCAGGAAGAATAGTGTGGGAAACTGGTGGAAATGATAAATACTCAGGGGAAGGGTGAGTATTTGTGCGGCCAGGGTCACTGCATTCATCTTCCAGATAAAATCAATCAGCTTGTTGGGGAAATAAAGCAGGTTATAAACAGGACGCATAAAAATCAGGATGCTGGCCACGGCTGCATAGGAGAGTTGGAATCCCAGGTCCCAGAGCCAATAGGGATTGATCAGCAAAAGAATAAGTGCGGAACAGGCCAGGCTGTTGAATGCGGTGTTTTTCCGGCCCAGACTTTCCCCGATCACGATCATTGAAAACATCAATGCAGATCGAAGCACGGAGGGTTGGGCACCGGCGAGCAGACTGAAAGTCCAGAGGCCACTGATGATCAGCAGGGGGCGGAGCCATTTGGTTTTTCTTTTTTTCAAAAGCGGTTGGAACAATAATTCCAGCAGCCAGTAAATGATACCGAGGTGTAGTCCGGAAATGGCAATGATGTGAACTACTCCGGTATTGCTATAGGATTGTACCAGTTCTTTATCCAGGTCATTTTTATAGCCGATCAGCAGGGCTTCGGCCAGTCCTTTTTCTTTTTCTCCGGGAATATATTTCCTGAGCAGTTGAACTAATTTTTTGCTGCTGCTGATCAGCCATAGCTGAAGGGGCTTTGTGTTTTTTCCCGGGAGCATGATATAATCACCGGAACGAAGAAAACACTGCTGACTGATACCGCGGAATAACTGGTGCCTCGCATAATCAAATCCCCCGGGGTTACCGGATGCCTGAATCGGTTGTAAATTATTTTTAATCAGTAAGCAGCTGCCATAGGAGAGGGATGGACTTTGTAACATTCCTGAACTGTCTTTCCTGAAATAAAGGATGATTCTTCCCTGTAGTGGAATTTGTTTTCCTTGCCGGAATCCGGCTTTGACGATTGATTCTGCTTTTAATGAGTTGGTTTTAGTGACAGGGTTCTCATCCACTGTAACCAGTAAGCAATTGGTTTTCTGCAATGGATCTCCAGCCATGGCGGGATGGTAGCGGATATCTCTCAACCGGGTAAGCAGGCCTCCTGCTGCGAGGAAGATAATCAGGATGGATAGACCGGTGACAAGCCGGAAGCGGTAAAGTTTGAAGAGGGGTAAAAAGAAGCTACTCCCAATAAAAATAAACCGGCACTAAAAAAAATGATCCAGATAAGCGGCGGAGGCTGGAATTGCCATTGTAACCAGGTGCCGGTGGCAAAGGCCAGCAGTAGTTTGATAAAAGGTGATTTTCTCCAGAAGAATGTGCCGGGCTGTTCCATCATGGAAACTACAACCAGGGACTGCTTTGTCCCAATAATCGCACAGTTAGCGGAGGATTTTATTCAGGAGGACAATTTGTCCGGTATGGTAAATATCATGTTCGATTAATCCGTTCAGCAGGAAAGCAAAATCATAGTTCCGGCCTTCTACTTTTTCCTGCAGCCACTGATCATCATTTATTTTTTGCAGCTGCTTGATTATTTTTTGATGGATTTTTTCGAATCTGATCAATCCTTTTTCCCAGGTATGGGTACGGGGTTGAAGGGTGCGCCAGTTGTCACGGGCCAGGGCATCGGGGTCGAAGGGTTTTTTTTCAATCCGGTCTGCAATAAATGAGGCCCAGGTATTCATATGCCAGAGCAGGGCGGTCATACTATGAGCAGCACCTGCGGGTTTCATGTTTGTTTTGGATGGGTCAATATCCTGCAAGAGCGAAAGCAGGGATTCGCCAAACCAGGGTGTTCCGCTGATCACATTGGCGATTCTTTTTGTAATGGATTGTATTTCTTTGTTCATTGGCTTCTTTTTTGAAATTCAGGGCCGTTATTTTACCGGGTCAATCGGGTGATATTTTCACGGTTTTTTTCCGGTATTCTTCCGGTATTTTATTCCCTTTTTTCCCCGTATAGATTTGATTGTCTTCTATTTATAAATAATTATAATTTGTAATTGATTCGTTTTCATTGCTTTAACTGATGTTTTGAGAAATATTGGCCAATAGCTTTACGGGGTTAATCAAACTTGAGGAAACCTTAAAAATTAAAGCTATGACAACAGTAGAAAAGAAATCAGGGAAAGTTGGAAAATTTGTTGGTACTGAACATGTTGAAACCGTTCGCCGGAATTACAGGGAACAGCGTTGGATACAGAATTCAAAGCGGATTGGTAAGCCTGATTCGCTGAGTGTATGGTTCAGCCTGGAGGATGTGGAAGGATTTCTGGAGAAGCTGAAGAACCATGGGGGAGATGGCGTTCGTTTCTACTTTGGCGCTTATGACACCGAATATGCAGAAAAACCATTGTATGCCGGCCGTCAGACCATTGTAATGGTGGGTACCCGGCAGAAAGAAACGGCAAACGGGGAAATCAGCAAAGACATGTACATCAGTACAAGAGAAGGCACAAGCATCCTTGCTTATAATGTTGGTCGCCCTTGCCCACCAATCTGTACTACCGGAGATGGAATGGATGATCTCGGCATTACAATAGTGGATAAAGGCGATGATGGGTTAATCATTGTCTGAATTTTAAAGCCTGTTAACCCCCAAGACCTCCCCACAAGGGAGGTCTTGTTTTATATGCTACATTAGTGGCATAGAAGTGCCATGAATTTTCTGCCAGGGTATACTTATTTTATTGCCTTAAGTTTTCTTGTCAGCATTATTATGCTAAACAGGAAATCACTTTATTATTTGAAAATATTCTCGCCGTTTCTTCTGCTTACTTTACTCGTTGAAGTTTATGCAAGCTACCTGTCCACAATCAATAAGCCCAATATTGTAATCTATAATTTCTTTTCAGCCTTTGAGTTCAGTTTTTATCTTTTTTGGATTTCGAATTTATTCCGAAACCTTAAGGCAAAGAAACTCGCACTGATTTCTTCTGTAATCTATGGTTGTGCTGCAGTAATAAATATTCTTTTCATCCAGGGAATCAGGGCCTTTCATACAACAAGTTATGCAGCGGGATGTCTTGTGCTTGTTGCTTTTTGCATTTATTATTTTTATGAATTATTCAAGTATCCGGGGGCAGGAAAACTGGAGCGGAACCCTGCTTTTTGGATTTGTACCGGATTACTATTCTTTTATTGTTGCGGGTTTCCATTATGGGGATTGATGAATATCTGGAGTGACAAACTCATGTATTTAATCAATAATATCGCCATGATCACCGATATCCTTAATAGTTTTCTTTACTCTTTGTTCACCATAGCCTATTTATGCAGCAGAACCAGGAACTCTACTTTGTCATCATCATAGGTATTTTACTGGGGCTTTTGCTGGTCAGTTTTATTATCGGTACGCTTATCTTATACAGGCGCCGGCAACAAAAACAGGATCAGGAATTGGCCAGGGTAAAAGATATGTATGAAAGAGAAGTCTTGCATTCACAGCTGGAGATCCAGGAAAATACATTACGGTCTATTTCACAGGAACTGCATGATAATATCGGGCAGCTGCTTTCTGTGGTTAAACTCTCTTTATCAACCCTGCCTTTGGAGAAAGAACATAAGGCAGTCCCCCTTGTCAGTCATTCCCAGAAAGTGCTGAACAAAGCCATCATTGATCTGTCCAATATCACCAAGAGCTTATATACTGACCGGATCACTGATGCAGGACTGGCAGAGTCGATCAGTTATGAGTTACTGGCGGTGAAAAATACGGGCATGTATGAAACGAAATTTGAAGTAACCGGTGATGAATTCAGGTTGCCGGAGAAGACGGAAATTTTCCTTTTCAGAATGTTCCAGGAAATGCTGAATAATATTATCAAACATTCTGCAGCCACTCATATAACTGTCGGCCTGACTTACGGTACGGATGGTATTTTTGTACTGACTGTAGAAGATAACGGGAAAGGTTTTGATGTGGAGAAAGTACGTGCTTCCATGTCATCCGGTAAGGGGGTGGGATTGAAAAGTATGTTCAACCGGGCTAAACTAATGGGGGCAGAACTGAAAGTTGTCAGTAATTTTAATAAAGGCACCAGACTGGAAGTGAAATTTTTATCTAAAACCTAGTATGAATAAAACACGCAGGAAAATCAAAGTGATTATTGCGGATGATCATGTGCTGATGCGGAATGCATTATCCAGACTGGTGGGAACCCTGGAAGGTTATGAAGTACTGGCAGAAGCAGATAATGGCCGGGATCTGAAGAATAAAATCCTGCAACACCTGGTGCCCGATATTGTGTTGCTGGATGTGAACATGCCTGAAATGGACGGTTTTCAGACCACAGAATGGCTGCATAAAAATTATCCGCATATCCGGGTACTCGTACTGTCCATGCTGAGTGATGAAAGAACCATTATCAAAATGTTCCGCCTGGGTGCCAAAGGATACCTCTTGAAAAATACGGACCCGGATGAGTTGAAAAAAGCCCTCGATGCCATTGTGGCGAAGAACGTGTATCTGTCCGAGTATGTGTCGGGTAAACTGGTGAGCGGACTGAATAAGTATGCTGAACTGGATGAGAAGCCTGTTTTCCTGAATGAAAGGGAAAAGAATTCCTGCGCTGGGTTTGTTCAGAATTGTCCTATAAGGATATTGCTGAAAAAATGAACCTGAGTCCCCGGACTGTGGATGATTACCGGCATACACTATTTACCAAACTGAAAGTGCATAGCCGGGTAGGCCTTGTTCTCTATGCTATCCGGAATGCCCTTGTGGAAATATGAGAGCTTTATAGCACCGGAACCATTGATGATAAGTCTGCTGTTTTTTCCAGGCCTGATGACCGTACATTTCTTTCCACCAGTTGCCGGTAAGAAATTCTTTCCACCCGGCTTCTGAGCCAGCCCGGATAATTAAAAATATTTACACTCATCTGCTGCACGGCATTGGTATCATTTGCTTCAAAAACCTGCAGGGCCTTTCTGTATTCTTCTGCTTTTTTCTTGCTGTCTTTCAGGTAGAAAGTCCGGTGCAGACACTGAACCAGCGCGGTTTCAAAAGGTTGTTTCTTTTTTCTTTTTGAAAAATAAGCATGGGTGGAACGGTATTCCGAATCAAAGAGCCGGCTGTCATTCATAGAATAGCTGATCAGCAATAAGAGGATATGGGCTACCGGTGTATGCTCATCCCGTACGCCATCCCGAAACCACTGTATTCCCCTTTTGGGAAAATAGAGGGCATCATTGTATTGTTCCAGTACAAAAAAGCCAATGCCAAGGGAAAGATTGACGGTCCGGTTCAGATCAGCATTCAGCAATGGTTCCCAGCTGAGATAACGGTTCTTCATCTGGGTCACCAGTTTTTTTACTTCATCATACCGGGCGGTCTTATTGAGAATCTTGTTCAGGGCCAGGTATTTGATGGCTTCGAAATTGGCCCGTTGGATCGGTTCATCGAGCAATTTGTTCAACGGGTCATTGAATACGGTTCGGACATAATCATAGGCTCCCTGCAGAATACCCGCATAGTTGATCATGTAAAGGACTTCGATATAATATTCACCATGTGAGCTCAGGAAACGGTTGTTTTTTTTCCAGTCGCTCAGTACTTCCTGTAATAACTGAAGCGAGGCTTTGATTTCACCCAACAGGTAGAGCAGCACGGCCCGGCTCATCCGGTAATAGTGGCCATACCAGAATGACTGATTGGCGGTGGGTGGAGTACATCGTCCGATTTTTTCCAGCAGGGAATAGATCTTTTCCCGGAGTGCCTCATCCAGATCATAGTGTGCTTTACGCTTCAGGAGCAATGTTTCTGTATAAATATCCCGAAGGGTAATCATCTCCGCATAGGTTTCATAGCTGATGACCTTCTCACTAAAAATGGAAAATAATTCGTCGTAACTGGTATGCAGACTGCTGAACAATACCATTTTTTCAAACTCTGTTTTTAACAGGTTCAGCATGGCAAAGGATTCCAGGCTGCGGGCCAGTGGTACCGCTTTTTTCCAGGTGGCATGTGCTTCCTCTAGTAATCCTTTCTTCCGGTATAGTCTTACCAGCTGAATCATCCGGTATAAATCATCGCCTGAATTCTTCCGGCTATCATAGGTCAGTAAGGCTTCACAAAGCTGCTGGTGCAGATAATGTTTCTGGTAAGCAATATTCTTTACATGCAGGGCTGGCGCACATTTTTTCAGAATGGCGTCCTCATTGTATTTTTTTTGAGCGGAAATTGTATCAAATAACTGCAGGTGCAACGGCACTTTATCCGTAGCAGTGCCGGAAAAATTCCTTTTAAAAAAGAGTTTTTCGCCGCTGCTCATCGCGTGAATAAAACGCCATAGTAAATCGGAAGCCATTTTTCAGCAGGTCATTTAGTCGTGTAAATTACAGAAAATTGGAATAGGTAGACCCAATAGGATTATTCTGTTTATGGTGTAACTAATTGATAAACAGTATACAATTTTTTAAAAATGAAATATTTTTCTAAAAATGAACCAAATATTTTTCAAAAATTGTAATCGGTCCGCACCTGACACATGTTAGCTTTATGGTATCAAATTATTGAATACAAGCCACCAGTAACAGCATTATCACAACCAAAACCAACTGCTGTTCTCAGCGACCATTAACCATTAAACCTGAAACCCCTTACAGTGCTAACTGTAAGGGGTTTTCCATTTATGCTATTCCGGTATTGATTATTTACTCAGGTACATGCTCCTGTCTTTATACAATTGCCTGAAGTAGGGATCTCTCAGGTTTTTGATAAAACGGATGGCTTCGCCGGTGGATTTCATTTCCGGACCCAACTCCTTATTCACGCCCGGGAACTTATTAAAACTAAATACCGGTTCCTTGATGGCAAATCCATCCAGGAATTTTTCTTCCGGAATATCACCCACACCAATTTCGCCCAGCATGACCTTGGTGGCATAGTTCAGGTAGGGTTTGCCATAGGCTTTGGCAATAAAGGGAGTGGTACGGGATGCCCCTGGGATTGGCCTCGATCACGAATACCCTGCCTTCTTTAATGGCAAACTGGATATTGATCAATCCCTTTACCTGGAGGGCAAGGGCAATTTTTTTGGCATAGTCCACCATGTCCTGAATTTCCAGCGGCGAGAGATTAAATGCAGGCAGTACTGCATTGCTGTCGCCCGAATGGATACCTGCCGGTTCAATATGCTCCATGATACCCATTACATGGAATTTTTCCCCGTCACAGATCGCATCAATCTCGGCTTCCTGGCAACGATCCAGGAAATGATCAATCAGGATTTTATTTCCGGGTATATGTTTGAGCAGACTTACCACTGCTTTTTCCACTTCTTCGTCATTAATCACGATCCGCATTCTTTGTCCGCCCAGTACATAAGAAGGACGCACCAGCACCGGATAGCCTACTTTATTAGCTACGGTAATCGCATCATCCACCGAGTAAGCCGTACCATAATCCGGATAGGGTATATCCAGTGATTTGAGCATATCGCTGAAACGGCCGCGGTCTTCCGCAATATCCAGGCTGTCATAAGAAGTGCCAATGATCTTGATGCCTTTGGCATGCAGTTTCTCTGCCAGTTTGAGGGCTGTTTGTCCGCCCAGCTGCACAATGACACCATAGGGCTTTTCATGTTCAATCAGTTCCCAAAGATGTTCCCAGTATACCGGTTCGAAATAAAGCTTATCGGCCATATCGAAATCAGTAGACACGGTTTCCGGATTGCAGTTCACCATGATGGCTTCATACCCGCATTCCTTAATCGCCAGTAAGCCGTGTACGCAGCAATAATCGAACTCAATACCCTGGCCAATGCGGTTGGGGCCGCTGCCGAGTACAATAATTTTTTTCCGGTCCGATACTTTGCTTTCGTTGAAATTTCCTTCTTCAAAAGTGGAATAGAAATAAGGCGTCTTCGCTTCAAATTCTGCACTGCAGGTATCCACCATTTTATAGACCCGGGTAATACCGGCAGCCTTTCTCTTGTTATAAATATCTTCTTCGTCGCCATGCTCCAGGATCCGGCTGATCTGTTCATCACTGAATCCGTTAACCTTGGCTTCGCGCAGCAGGTCAAGCGGCATGTCGGCCAGGTCATACTTGGCGATTTCTTTTTCCAGGTTACAGATCTTCTGGATTTCATAGAGGAACCAGCGGTCAATCCCATTGGTGGCTTTTGAAATGGTGCTGACGGAAATACCTGCCATCAGGGCATCCTTGATTCTGAAAATCCGGTCCCATTTCGGAGTCTTGATATATTCCAGCAATTCATCAGCATGCATCAGGCTCTTGCCATAATAGCCCAATCCAACCGCATTATTTTCCAGGCTTTGACAGGCTTTCTGTACGGCTTCGGTAAAACTTCTGCCGATGGCCATTACTTCGCCCACGCTTTTCATCTGTAAACCGAGGGTATCATTGGCCCCTTTGAACTTATCAAAATTCCAGCGGGGGATTTTGACAATCACATAATCCAGTGCGGGTTCAAAATAAGCGGAAGTGGTTTTGGTGATCTGGTTCTCCAGTTCGTCAAGATGATAACCGATGGCCAGCTTCGCAGCGATCTTCGCAATGGGATAACCGGTAGCCTTACTTGCCAGCGCGGATGAACGGCTTACTCTTGGATTAATTTCAATCGCAATGATTTCTTCATTATCGGGATTCAGTGCAAACTGTACATTACAGCCGCCTGCAAAATTGCCCAGGTCACGCATCATCATGATCGCGGTATTCCGCATCAGCTGCATGGCAGTATCACTAAGCGTCATGGCCGGTGCCACGGTGATGGAGTCACCAGTATGCACTCCCATTGGATCGAAGTTCTCTACAGTACAGATAATACACACATTATCGGCGGCATCACGTAATAATTCCAGCTCAAACTCCTTCCAGCCCAGTACCGCTTTTTCCACCAGCACTTCATGAATAGGAGAGGCCTGGAGCCCGCGGTTAAGGGCTTCATCCAATTCTTCTTTATCATGTACAAAACCACCACCGGTACCACCCAGGGTAAAAGATGGACGGATCACCAGGGGGAAACCGATTTCCTGTGCAAACTCCTTTCCTTCCAGAAAGGAATTGGCTGTTTTGGCCTGGGCCACTTTTACCCCAGTTGTATCATCCATTGCCTGAACTTTTCGCGGTCCTCGGCTTTGTCAATGGCTTTAATATCCACCCCGATCAGCCGCACATTGTATTGTTTCCACAAGCCAAGATCTTCTGCTTCCTTGGCCAGGTTCAATGCGGTTTGTCCGCCCATGGTAGGCAGCACGGCATCAATTTCATTTTCCTGTAGAATTTGTTCAATACTCTCTACGGTCAGGGGCAAAAGATAAACCCGGTCTGCCATCATGGGGTCTGTCATAATGGTGGCCGGGTTGCTGTTGATCAGGATCACTTTCACTCCTTCTTCCCTTAAACTCCGGGCAGCCTGGGTGCCGGAATAATCGAATTCACAGGCCTGGCCGATAATGATGGGGCCGGAGCCGATAATGAGTACCGAATGGATCGAATTGTCTTTTGGCATTTTTTGTTTTTAAGTTGTGGCTGGCAGCAATCCTGCGGTAAAACATCCTTGTCCGTTGGACAAATTGCGCAAAAGTAGGGGAAAGCGGGGGTATTGACAGGTGGAACCTGCTTTTTTTGCTCACATTTTACCGGCTTGGGAAGATCTGCAGCGGCTTGGTGATTTTCCGGTATTTCAGGGAATATTGGTCGTCGTACACATTGTGTTTCCGGTTGAGAATTTCTGACAGCAGTTGCTTGAAATCGGCCGGCTGGGTGAAGAATTTTTTAGTTGAGAAGCTTTCGGTCACCGCTTTTACATCCAGGGTATCATTTCTTTTATCAAAGGCAGATACGTAGAAAACCTTCTGTTTTCGCCAGACCCTTTTCTTTTTTTCGATCTCTTCGATATTGATCCAGCCTTCCACATTCATGAATCGCTGATCGCCGATATAAGAGGTATAACCAATAAATGTGGAGGTATCCGGTAAAATCATATCACCTTTTATTGCTTTGCCATACCGGATGATGGAATAAAGTGAATCGGATTGTGGACTGATCTCCAGGGCTTCGATTCCGAAGAAATCACTGCCGTCTTTTACAATACCATACCAGTAGCCCAGCAGGTTGCTGTCCACCGCTTCCACCGGTCGGGCTTCCATCGGCACTGTTGACTCAAAGGGACATGCAGCCAGCAACATGCAAAGCGGCAGGAGCCAGAGGAATGATTTCTTCACCATAACAAGCTGAAAAGATACAAACTTGTTGGGAAAGGATGCATAGCGTTCAATGAATGTTCGCTATTGTGGCAGATATGCTGTCAATTTCAGGGAGTTGGCCGGTCTTTGTAAAGCGTTTAACATTTCAGAGGTCCTACACGAGGCATCAACCTGTTCTTTCTTACCCTATTGCCCCTATTTTTGTGTATGCCACTTCGATTTTTTGTCTGCCTGCTCATTTGCAGCTGTTCATTATCCATACAAGCCCAGACCCCGCCCTATCCCCGGAACTATTTCCGTAACCCAATGGGTATACCCCTTCAGCTCTCCGCCAATTTCGGAGAACTAAGGCCCAATCACTGGCATATGGGACTGGATATCCGCACCAATGCCCAGGAAAATTATCCGGTTTACGCCGCTGCTGAAGGCTATATCGCCCATATCGGTGTCCGCGCTTCCAGCTTCGGCCGTTTTATCATTATCCGGCATCCGAACGGACTTTCCACTTTGTATGCCCACCTGAATGATTTTTTTCCGGCACTGGAAGAATTTGTCAGGGCCAAACAGAAAGAAAAAGAAAGCTGGCCCATCGAATTGGATTTTACCAAAGAACAGTTTCCGGTAAGCAAGGGTGCTTTTATTGCTTATAGTGGCAATACCGGCGGATCGCAGGGCCCGCACCTGCACTTTGAGATCATGGATACCAGGACCGAAAAAAGACTGAACCCCCTGCTCTTTGATTTCGGATTAAAAGATGATGTGCCACCTACGCTCAGTAAACTGGCCATTTATGACCGCAGCAAATCGGTGTATGATCAAAGCCCGTTTTTTTATACCCTGAAGAACACAGATAGTGGTTATATCATTCCAAAAATACCTGTGATCAATACCGGACTTAAAAAAATCAGCTTCGCCCTAGCTGCAACCGACCGGCTCAGCGGATCCAATAATCCCAACGGAATCTATTCGGCCAAATTATATCTGGATGAGGAGCCACAGCTGGCTTTTATCCTGGATAGCATCAGTTATGATGAAACGGCTTACATGAATGCCCATGTGGATTTTAAAATGCGGTACAATGGCGGCGGTTTTATCCAGCATCTGTCCCGCATGCCCGGTGACCTGGGTGCCGCTTATCATCCCATAAAAAATGACGGCGTGATTGAATTCAATGACACCCTGCTGCATGCCGTGAGTATTGATGTATCCGATGCCCATGGCAACCGCTCCACATTGAACTTCATGATTCGTTATTATGATAGTCTGGCCAAACCCTCCACTGTGATTTCCAAACCATTGGTGATAGCTCCCACTATGGTGAGTGTAGTGGAAAAGCCCGGATTTGAAATGTATATTTCAGATAAAGCGGTTTATGATACGGTTGCCACCAGTTATTTTGTGGCAGGTTCAGCTTCGCCCTATGTATTTTCTGATATTCATCAGGTAGGTGAAGGGTCAGTACCGGTACATGATGACCTGGTAGTAAGATTGAAGCTGAAAAGAAAAGTGCCTGAAGAATGGCAGGATAAACTAATCATTTTGCGTGGCGACAGAAAAGGCAGTACGGTTCGTAAAGCAGTGTGGCAGGAACAATGGCTCTCTGCGAAATTCAGTGATTTTGGATCTTATCAGCTGATTGCGGATGTACAGCCTCCGCAAATCAACAGCCTGGGCAGTGGTGATACTGTGAACCTCAGTGCGGCCAGCCGTATTGTATTTACACCCACGGATAATTATGGGATTAAATCATTTAAAGCCATTCTCTATTCCTGCACTGCGGATACATTGGGTTATCATTGCAGCGGGGACTCGCTCAGCGCCGGACAATGGCTCCGTTTTACAAACGATAAAGGCCGGAACTCGATCTATCGTTTCGATGAAACCTGTCCTTACGGGGTACACAAACTGAAAGTAACCGTCGAAGACCTGGTGGGAAATACAAGTACCAGGGAATGGTGGTTCAAACGTTATCCGTACACCGCCCCTCCTCCTAAAAAAACCAGCAGCAAGAAAGGCAAGGGAACCAAGACGATCAAGAAAGCGAACGAGAAAGCCAAAAAAGATGTCAAGAAAACGGTGAAGAAAACAAAAAAGTAAACTATGGCTGTAACGTTAAAGGAAGGAGATCTTGCGCCGGTTTTTTCAGGGATGGATCAGGATGGAAAGGAAGTCTCTTTAAAAGATTACAAAGGGAAAATGCTCCTGCTTTATTTTTATTCTGAAGCTGGTACACCCACCTGCACACTGGAGTCCTGTAATCTCCGTGACAACTATAAAGGACTGCTGTCAAAAGGAATTGAAGTGCTGGGGGTGAGCCCGGATTCGATCAGCCGGCAGAAAAAGTTTGAGGGAAAATATAAATTACCCTTCCGGCTGATTGCCGATGAAGCGCATCAGATCACCGCTGCCTATGGTGTCAGAGATATGAAAAAACTATTCGGTCGTGAATACATGGGTATCCTTCGGACCAGTTTCCTGATTGACGATAAAGGAAAAATTATCCGGGTGTTTCATAAACCCCGGAACAAAGCCCATGCAGAAGAAGTGCTGGCTTCGCTGGAAAAATAACAGCCCGATTCCTTCATTCCATTTTTTTATTACTAAGCAACCCGTTAGCCTGCTGTTACGATAGGGGGAGTACATAAAACTCAATTCGTATGCAGAAGGCATTAGCAGCAGCCCTGGTATTCGTAACAATCCAGGTTTCCGCACAGGAAAAAAAAGAAGCAAAACCCATAGAAATTTTCAGTTCTACCAAAACCATTAATGCCCGTACCACCGAATTGGTGGGGAAGGGAAAACTGGACTTCAATGTCTCCCACAATTTTGGGGATGTTGGCGGTAGTAATGGCGGTATCAAAAGGTTTTTCGGATTGGATAATGCATCCGATATACGTATCGCTTTTACCATGGGACTGGGTAACAATCTTGATCTGAATATTGCCCGTGCCAAAGGGGCCGGTCCGCAACAGCAATTATATGAGACCGGGATCAAATACCGGATCATGCAGCAACGCGAAAATGATCCCTCCCATCCGCTTTCCATTGCGCTTTATGGGAATATGGTGATTGCGGCCAGTCCGCAAAGTGCCTTCCCTAACCAGGATAATAGTTATGATGGCCTCGGCGAAAGAATGAGCAATGTACTCCAGTTGATCCTTGCCAAAAAAATGGGGAAAGTGAGTCTGCAATTGAATCCAACCTTTGTGACCCGTGGCTATGCCATCAGTTATGATCAGAAGAATTTCTTTGCCCTCGGTGGTGCGGTGAAACTGCCGCTGGGTGGCCGGGTTAATCTTTTATTGGATTATTTCCATCCCTTCCGGAGCGAGACCAGCAAGAATGCCTTTAAGACAAACGACAATATTAAATTCCGTGATCCATTGGGAGTGGGATTCGAGATCCTGACTTCGGGACATATTTTCCGGTTGAATTTTACCAACGCAACAGAGTTGCTGGAAAACCGGTTTATTCCTAGAACCATTACATCATGGGGCAAGGGTCAGTTCCGCTGGGGCTTTACCATTTCAAGGAAGTTCAGGTTGTGGACTGCGAAGTAAGAGGAGATTATAGTGAATTTTGAATGAAGTGGAAGGACTCCCGACTCTCGACTCATGGCTCTTGACTCCCGACTCATCCCATCCATTCTATCGTTCCAAAATCAAAAGTTTCAGTGATGCCATGTTCAACTTCGAGCTGACCCTTTACATTGACTCCTTTTATTAATGCCTCAAAAACCCTGTTGTCTTTTTTGAGTTTTACTTTTTGTCCCTGTTTGTATAAGTAACGGTTATATTGACTGAATATATTTCCAGGTCCACTTTCCAATAGTTCCTGATAGTATTTATCAACCTGTATACAAAGTTCTTTAGCCAGTTGAACAGGATCCCGGTCTTTTCCGGTGATTTGCTTCAGGGATACCGGGTTCGGCAGATCGGAGGAATTGGGTCTGGTTGATGTTGATCCCGATCCCGGCAATGGCCCAGTTCCAACTGCTGCCAGTCTGATCATGACTACTCAACAGGTTTTCTATCAGGATCCCGCCTGCCTTTCTGTCCTGCCAGTACAGGTCATTTGGCCATTTAATAGTCAGATCCTCTGGTAAATAAACCGCCAGGGTTTGATGAACCGTAAGTGCAATTGCTGCACTGAGTTCAAATTGACGGCTGATTGGTAGTGATTTTGGCTGCAGCAGGATGCTGACTGCCATGTTTTGCCCCTTTTCACTGACCCAATGCCGGCCTCTTTGCCCTTTTCCTGCCCATTGCTCATGGGCGAATATGGCCTGACCATGCTGTGCCATTCCTGCATGAATCTGCTCCCGGGCATAGTTATTGGTGCTGTCAACCGATTGCAGTTCAACGAATGGCGTCCCGATGCTGGAGGAAGGCATTCCTTCCCGGTTTGATTGAGGGGCTTCTGACAATTAATCGCTATTTTTGAACCAGTAAACATAAACTAAAAACCTAACACGTTCAATATTTGGAACAATTGGCAGTCTTGACCAACCGTAAGAAGAAAAGTGCAGTCCGGTTAACGAGGAACTCAAAAATCATCAAAACCATTCTTGCTGCGATTCAGGAAAAAAAAGGGGAACATATTGTATCCCTGGACCTCCGTAAAATCAATGAAGCGGTTTCCGATTTTTTTATCATTTGCGAAGCATCAAGCCAGCCTCAGGTGAGGGCTATTGCTGAGCATGTGGAAGACCGCGTTAAAGAAAGTTGCGGAGAAAATCCCTACCGGCACGAGGGTTATAGTAATCTCCAGTGGGTGCTGATTGATTATGTAAACGTGGTGGTACATGTGATGCTGCCGGAAAACCGCAAATTTTACAGGTTGGAAGAAATGTGGAGTGATGCTTCCGTGGAGAACCACGAAGACTAAGCTTTGTTAAATCTGATACCGGCCCCAACTTTTTATCGTTTTTATCATTAAATAGCAGAATACTACATTCATTTATGTCACAAGACTCAGGAAACAGGCCCAGGTATGACAGGCGTCCCGGTCCGGGAGGAGAAGATCCTAACCAGGCACCGCGGAAAGGCCCCCGCTTCAGCATTTACTGGATCTATGCCATCATATTTGCCGTACTGATCGGTTTTTCATGGTTTGGCCCCTTCTCCCGGAATATGGCTAAAATCAATGAACTTGATTTTAAGAACATGATCGCCTCAGGGGAAGTGAGCAAGTACACCATTATTGATAACAAGAAAAGGTCAAAATATTTCTGACCAAGGCAGGGCTGGTGAAATATGCTGATAAACTCAAGAAAGGAGTCAGCGGTAAAATCAGTGAGGAAGGCCCGCACATGTATTTCGCCATCACCAGCGGTGATAATTTTAAAAAGGGAATTGATGATTTTTACAAAGACAATCCCACGGTGGTCAAAGTTCCTTTTGAAGTGGACAATGAGCGCGATATTTTCGGTGGCATTCTTCAATTCCTCTTTCCTGTACTGATCTTTATCGGTCTCTGGATCCTGCTCATGCGGAAAATGAGTGGCGGCTCCGGCGGCGGTGGTGGTCCAGGTGGCATTTTCAATATTGGTAAGTCCAAAGCCACTCTGTTTGATAAAGGCACCCGGGTGAATATCACTTTTGCCGATGTGGCCGGTCTGGACGAAGCCAAAGTGGAAGTAATGGAAATCGTTGACTTTTAAAAAGTCCAAAAAAATATACCAACCTCGGGGGTAAGATTCCCAAAGGCGCCCTGCTGATCGGTCCTCCGGGTACCGGTAAAACCCTGCTGGCGAAAGCCGTGGCAGGAGAAGCACAAGTGCCTTTCTTTAGTCTGAGTGGTTCTGATTTTGTGGAGATGTTTGTGGGAGTTGGAGCCAGCCGGGTTCGTGATTTGTTCAAGCAAGCCAGGGAAAAAGCCCCTTGTATTATATTCATTGACGAGATTGATGCCATTGGCCGTGCCAGGGGTAAGAATGTGATGATGAGCAATGATGAAAGAGAAAGCACTCTGAACCAACTGCTCGTGGAAATGGATGGATTTGGTACTGATTCAGGTATCATCGTCCTGGCCGCTACCAACAGACCTGATGTACTGGATACAGCCCTATTGCGCCCGGGTCGTTTCGACCGTCAGATCACGATCGACAAACCCGATCTGGTGGGAAGAGAAGCAATTTTTAAAGTACACCTGAAGCCAATTAAAATTTCCAAAACACTGGATATTCATAAACTGGCTGAACAAACGCCGGGATTTGCCGGGGCTGATATTGCCAATGTATGTAATGAAGCTGCCCTGATCGCTGCCCGTAAGAATAAAGAAGCTGTGGATATGCAGGATTTTCAGGATGCAGTGGACAGGGTCATCGGCGGACTGGAAAAGAAAAACAAGATCATTTCTCCCGAAGAGAAAAAGATCATTGCCTACCATGAAGCCGGTCACGCCGTATGCGGCTGGTTCCTGGAACATGCTTATCCGTTACTGAAAGTGACGATTGTACCGAGAGGTACAGCGGCCCTTGGGTATGCGCAATACACGCCAAGAGAACAATACCTCTACAATACCGACCAGTTGAATGATCAGATCTGTATGACCCTCGGTGGAAGGGCCAGTGAGGAGATATTCTTCAAGAAAATCTCCACCGGTGCCCAGAATGACCTGCAGCAGATCACCCGGATTGCTTATTCCATGGTCACAGTATATGGAATGAATGAAAAGATCGGTAATATCAGTTACTATGATCCGCAGCAGGAAAATACTTTCACTAAACCTTATTCCGACGAAACAGCCAAGCTGATTGATGAAGAAGTGAGAAAGCTGATTGATGAGGCGTATGAAAAAACAAAACAGCTGCTGACGGAGAAAAGAGAAGATGTGGTGAAACTGGCCCATGCCCTGTTGGAAAAGGAAGTCCTGTTCCAGAGTGATGTGGAAGCCCTGATCGGTAAAAGGCCTTTTGAGGAAAAGAAAAGCCTGGGTGTGGATGAAGCAGCAGCTCCGGCGGTGGATGAAACGATTCCTGCTATCCGGAACGAGAATGAAGCTAAACCTGATGGAACAGTGGGCGGGATTGATTTCTCACCTACGGTGTAAGTTAACCAAGCGGCATGAACGTATCTCCTTCCAAGGAAAATATATTGAAGAGGATTCGCAAGGCGTTGAGTCAATCAACGCCTTTGCCTTTTCCGCAAAGTGAGGGAAACCAGCCTGTATTTCATCCCCTGGAACAGGAGCCCGAAGTGGAATTTGCGGAACAGTTTACAAAGCTCCAGGGAAAATTTATTTATTGTATCAACCAGCAGGAACTTGCTTTTCAACTGGCCAGTCTGATTAAAAAGCAGGACTGGCATAAAGTATATTGTCTGGAAGACAAACTGGTGGCTAGTGTGGCGGGACAGCTCTCTGACCGGCTGGTCAAAACCGATCTGGCCCATTGTGATGTATCCATCACCGGTTGCGAATACCTCGTGGCCCGCACCGGAAGTATTGTAATGAGTGCAGCCGACCCGGGAGGTCGTGCTGCCAGTGTGTATGCGCCCATCCATATTTGTATTGCCTATACCAATCAACTGGTTTATGATATCCGGGATGCTTTACAGGCTGCAAAAGAAAAATATGGACAGCAACTACCTTCCCTCATTACCCTGGCCACCGGACCCAGTCGCACGGCCGATATTGAAAAAACACTGGTAGTGGGTGTGCACGGTCCCAAAGAAGTGTACCTGTTTCTGGTAGAAGCATAATTTCCGTCATCTCATCATTTCAGGGCATCTTGTATCTTTACGGGTATGAACAACCATCCTGTCAAAAAAATATTTGTGTACGGCTCACTGCGTAAAGGATTTCACAGTCCTGTTTATGAATATATCAGCCGCTTCTTTACTTATGAAGGCGATGCCCGTGTGAGGGGCAGACTCTATGATATGGGCGCTTTTCCTGCCGGTATCCCGGATACAGCTGATGCATTTATTATTGGGGAATTATACCGGGTCACCAATGAAAATGAATTCTCCTGGGCCATGGGGCAACTGGATGATTATGAAGGGGTGACAGTTGAAGTGGGTGAAGTTCCTTTGTATCGCCGTGAAGTCACCGAAGTTATGATCAGTGGGGAAACCACGGCAGCCTGGATTTACTGGTACAATGCTGATGTAAGCGGAAAACGGGTGATCGAATCAGGCGATATGCTGGAATATTTAAAACAGCACAAATAAACTGATCGATATGATGAAGCCGGTTTCATCCTCCCTGGTATTGCTGTGCCTGACCCTGATATTGTCATCCTGTTCTTTTAATTGTCAGATTGGCAACGATACTGCTGAAGAGAAAACAAAACCCAGGGTAAAAGACGAGATGTTGTTGTATAACGGGATAGAACTGACTACCCGCAACATGCGGGTGGGTAAAGCTTATCTCGTTACGAATGACGGCCAGGCAGAGCGAATTGATGATGATAATGTGGTAGATCTGGAAAAAGGGGTAAAGCTGATACTGCTGATCAAAGAAGGATGGAAAGAAATTAACGACAGGGTTTGGCTGGATGCCAGTCTGCTGGTGACAAACAGCAGCGGTGAAACCGTTCTGGAAAAAGAGAATATGTTCGCCAAATACGGAGAGGAGGGACTTTCTGCAGCCGATGCAAAAATCATTGGTTTATCCGTTTATTTCAAAGGAGAAAATACGGCCAGGCCGGATACCTATCATGTGAGTTTCAAAATCAGCGACCAGAAGGGAGAAGCGTCCCTGGAAGGTTCCTATAAGCTATATACCCGCTAACTGTGTCAAAAAAAATTTACTTCCTTTCTGATTTTCACCTGGGAGCTCCTGACCATGCAGCCAGCCTCGAAAGGGAAAAGATCATTGTGCGCTTCCTGGATGAAATCAAAAATGACGCCGCCGAACTATTCCTGGTAGGTGATATGTTTGATTTCTGGTATGAGTACAAAAAAGTAGTGCCCAAAGGATCAGTACGATTGTTGGGTAAGCTGGCTGAATTGTCTGATGCAGGAATTCCCATTCATTTTTTGTAGGCAATCATGACATGTGGATGCGGGATTATTTTCAACTGGAGCTGAATATCCCGGTTTATTTTGAGCCCAAAGAATTTGAAAGAAATGGGAAAGTATTACTGGTGGGTCATGGTGATGGACTGGGCCCGGGCGATCATGGGTATAAAAGACTGAAAAAAGTATTCCGCAATCCGGTGAGTAAATGGCTGTTTGGTATCTTGCCACCCGTGGTTGGCATGGGCATTGCACATTATATGAGCCGGAGAAGCCGGGCACAAACGGGGGGTAAAGAAGAGATATTCCTCGGGGAAGACAAAGAATGGCTGATTATTTATTGCCGGGAAAAACTAAAGGAAAAAAATATCGATTTTTTCATCTTCGGGCATAGACACCTGGCGATTGATTATCGTCTTTCCCCCGCAACTGCTGAAGAAAAGACTGGTTCCAGGTATATCAACCTGGGGGATTGGATCCGGTATTTTACTTATGCGGTAATGGAAGGAGATCAGATCAGTTTGTGCTCATATACCGGCCAGGATCAAAAGATCATTCGTAGTTGATATGAAGAAAAAATTATCCATACTGATTATTTTATTTGGGCCACTGATGCTGTCAGCGCAGACTGATACCAGCTTCCGGCTCTTAAAAATAATGCAGGGTGATTTTATAGATTTTGCTGTCGATAACCTGGATAATATGTATGTATTGACCAGCAGGAACCAGGTAAAAAAATATAACAGTAACGGAGATTCGGTAGGATTGTATAATGACGTTCGCAAATTCGGGCAGGCTACCCTGATTGATGTATCCAACCCGCTGAAAGTATTATTGTATTACCGTGATTTTGCAACCGTAGTGATGCTGGACCGTTTCCTGAATGTGGTGAATACAACGGATCTGCGTAAACAGGGGATATTACAGGCCCGGGCGATCGGGCAATCATATGATAATAAGATCTGGGTCTATGATGAACTGGAAGCCAAACTGAAAAAAGTGGATGAGGATGGAAAACTCCTGCAGGAAACACCGGATTTCAGGTTGCTGCTCACAGAATCAGTGAGTCCTGTAAAAATTGCAGATGAAAATAAATATGTATACCTGTATGATCCGGCCAGAGGGGTCTATGTGTTTGATTATTTCGGGCCCAAAAAATGCCATCCTGATCCAGCAATGGCAGAATTTTAAAGTCAGTGGAAAATACATTTATGGTACCATGGCCGGTAAACTCTACCGCTATGAGATCAAATCATCCTTATACGATGAATGGTCCCTGCCGGAGGCCGTAAAAGAAAGCCAGTCTTTTAATTTCAGCTCCACCCGGGTCTACGCCCTGAAAAAGAACTGTGAAGGTCAGAACAGCTGTCTTTACATTTATACCATCCGCTGAGGACAGCTCCTTCAGATTCAATATTTTTACGTTTCAATTGCAGACGCATGAATGAATTCATGAACAGGATATGGTATGAAAATATGGTAAGGGATTACCTGATCATCGGCGGGGTCATTCTCTTTGTTTGGTTCCTGAAAAAATTCATCTCCCGTTATTTAGCCGGATTACTTTACAGGCTGGTGCACCAGGTTTGGAAAGATGTAGACAAGCAATCCTTTATCCGTCTGGTGGTGAAACCACTGGGCAGGTTCCTGGCCATCCTGGTAACGATTGTTGCTCTTTTTAAACTAAAATTCCCGCAGGAATTTAACGTAGATGTTTACAAGTATACAGTAAAGGAAATCATTCATTGTGCAGGTAATATCATCCTCATTGTTTCTTTTACCAGTCTGCTGATCCGTATTATTGATTTCATCGCACTCATCCTCGAGAAAAGGGCCAACCTCACGCCAGACCAGAGTGATAACCAGCTGATCGTTTTCTTCCGAGATTTTTTTAAGTGATCCTGGTGATCATTGGTATCATGATGGTGCTCCGTTATGCTTTTGGATTGAATGTGGGAGGGTTATTAACCGGACTGAGCATCGTGGGAGCTGCTATTGCCCTTGCCCTGCGGGAAAGTCTGGAGAATCTCATTGCTTCTTTTATCATCTTTTTCGACAAACCTTTCATCACCGGCGACCTTGTGAAAGTGCTGAACATAACCGGTACAGTCGAAAAGATCGGGTTGAGAAGTACCCGGATACGAACTGATCAGAAAACCCTGGTAACGGTACCCAATAAACAAATGGTGGACAGTGTGCTGGATAATCTTTCGCTTCGCAGCCAGCGCCGGGCCGACCTGAAACTGGAATTAGGGTTACAAACACCGGCTGCCCGGCTGGAAGAAACAGTATCAGGTATCCGGGGGATCCTGAGCCGGAAAGAGATTGAATCTTTCCATGTTCATGTGGCAGATATTACCGGACAGGCCATTATCATCCTATCGGATTATTATACGGCTCCGCTCACCATTCAGGAGTTCAATACGATTAAACAGGAAGTCAATCTGCAAAGCCTGCGCCTGCTGGAGGATTTGAAAGTCGAACTGGCCGGGGCCAATACGGATATCCGCTTGATGAAAGGGGACTAAAAAATTCTATTTCATCAATAGTTCACCCAGTTCCTTGTCGAATGAGCCTGAACTGCCGTATTCCACTACTCTTCCAATCTCTTTTCCTTTTTTCATTACAATGATGGTGGGTACATTGGTGACTCCCAGCGCATCACAGAGATGGCTGATCGTTTTTTTATCACGGTCCACCCCGATCAGGGTGATCCGCTCATCGGAAAAACCAGCTGCATCTGTCAGTTTAAACAGGCGGGGAATGATAAAATGAGAGTCTTCACACCAGGTACCCATGAATACCAATAGCTGCACTGAATCTTTTTTTAACTGAAAGGCTTGCACTGCCGCGGGGGGAGGCGTGTAAATCTTCTGTGCATCTGCATACCATCGGAAGGAAGTGTCACTGGTCAGGAGTTGCCGGGAAAGAATCCCCTTGAGTGTTTTTTCATTGGGCTTTTCTATCAGGGTCTGATACTGCACATCCGTGGGAGTTTGGGCATTCAGCAATTGGCAGCCAAGAAGGGTAAGGATAAAAACGGGCGCAATTTTTTGAACAATTTTTCTCATGGTTGAACATTCACTTGGTGTAACAAATGTAAAAGCAGGCAGGCAATAGATGAGGCAGAGAAAGTTAAAGTTGCAAATCCGGTTCAGAGATTCGCCTTTAATTCCAGCAGGAAACTCCTGATTTTCTGTAAGGACCGGATGGCCGCAAATTTCTCTTCGGCTTTTTTATTTTTCTTCAGGTAATCCTTGGCACCTTCAATGGTAAATTTTCTCCGGCGGAGCAGGTCATAAATCAATACCAGGTTCTTGATATCCACCGGGCGGAAAAAACGATCACCCTTCCTGTTTTTCCGCGGTTCCAGAATATCAAACTCTGATTCCCAATAACGGATCAGGGATTGATTTTCACGAAACATACCCGCTACCTCACCGATGGCATAATACTGTTTTTTGAACAGGATCTCATCTTCAGGAACCTGGATGAGGTCGGCACTCAGGGCAATTTCTTTCAGTGATTTCCGGCCTCTTTTTCCGGTACTGTTTTTTTGTACCGGGCTTTCCTTCTTCTTCACCCTGAATACAGCAACGGGTTCATTAACCACCGGTTCTGTTGTTGCCACTGGTACCGGAACAGGAATAGCCGTTTCAGCAGCTGGTTCTGCTGCAGAAAAGTCAAAAGTGATTTGTGTAAGCGACTTGGCCATAAAAAGTAAAGGTAACATGACAGCCGGCAAATAGGCCAGCCCAGGGGCTGCTGTGGAAAAATGACAGGGGAGGGAACTGTGATAATACCTATTAATCCAGACTTTGATTGCTGGCGGCCGCTTTTTTCAGGATCTGGTCAAATTGTTCAGGTGTGAGGTCGTTATAGAAATAATAGATCGGATCAATCTTTTCTCCGTTTTTATGCACTTCATAATGGCAATGTGGTCCGGTTGACTTACCGGTACTACCTACCCATCCGATCACTTCCCCTCTTTTTACTGCTTGTCCGACCCTCGATTTCACCCGCACCATATGTCCATATAATGTTTCGTATCCATAACCATGGTTAATGATAACATGGTTACCATATCCATTACCCGTGTTGCCTGAAGTTGAAACGGTGCCATCAGCCGTGGCATAGATCGGGGTGCCCTGGGGAGCGGAGAAATCCAGACCGGCATGGAATTTTGTTGTTTTATAAACCGGGTCGATCCGGTATCCATATCCGGACGCTATCCGGTTCAGGTCTTTATTACTTACGGGTTGTATGGCTGGCGTTCTTGCCAGCAGTTCTTCTTTATTTTTTACGAGTTCTTCTACTTCATCATAGGATTTGCGTTGGGCAGCTATCCGGCTATTGAGATTGAAGATGGTTGTGGTAATAGAACCAACGAGTTGGTAATCTTTGATCTTTTCCACCTTGGCGATTTCCTGTTTTACTTCCAGTTCCCTGGCCCGGGCACTATCGGGTATCGGATTAGCTTCAAAAATGGCCCGGTAAACATCATTATCCCGCTTTTCCAGTTCCCGCATCTGTCGCTGGATGGATTCAAGGGTATCTTCAAGTTCTTTGTAATTATCCCGTAAAGCCCGGTTCTGTTGCTGTAAAATTCTTTCCTGCGGCGAACCTACAAAACGGAATGCCAGGTAGGAGATCAGGGCAGCGGTAACCAGGGCGGCTGCCACAAAGCCAAATACACGCAGCAGCTTTACCCGCAATGGTGTTTCCAGTTTCTCGTAACGGAGCGTATTGGTATTATAGTAATACTTGATCTTCTTCATGGATGCCTTAACCGGTTACAGGCTTCTTAAATGCGGCCTGAATAATTTACCTTTGCGTCCCCGGCCAAAGACCCTGTAAGGGTTGTTTTTTTGAACCGGGTCTGAACTGCCCTGAGGCAGGCAGGCAAATATAGACTCATAAATAGCAAAAATCAACCCGGTTTCTGTTGAGGGCTTACGTAAAAATGCGGTAAATATCCACGATACCCCTGCTGCTTGCCTTTCTCAGGAATAAAACCGAAAACGATGACAGCGAACGAAATAAGACAGGCTTTTCTGGACTTTTTTAAAGAAAAAGGTCATACGATCGTGCCTTCGGCCCCCATTGTGGTCAAAGATGACCCTACCCTGATGTTCACCAATGCCGGGATGAACCAGTTTAAGGATTATTTCCTCGGGAATAAATTCCCTCCGTATGGACGGGTGGCCGATACCCAGAAATGTCTGCGGGTTAGCGGTAAACACAACGACCTGGAAGAGGTAGGTGTGGATACTTATCATCATACCATGTTTGAAATGCTGGGTAACTGGAGTTTCGGGGATTATTTCAAAAGAGAAGCCATCACCTGGAGCTGGGAACTGCTGACTGAAATTTATAAAATTCCCAGGGACCGCTTGTATGCCACGGTTTTTGAAGGAGATACAAAAGAGGGACTTCCGGCATCCGCCATTGCGCTTGCCAAGTGGCAGGAATTATTACCGGCAGACCATATTGTGTATGGCAATAAGAAAGATAATTTCTGGGAGATGGGAGATACGGGTCCCTGTGGCCCCTGCAGTGAAATTCATGTAGACTGCCGTCCGGATGAGGAAAGAAAAGTAACACCCGGTCATCTGTTGGTGAATCAAGATCATCCGCAGGTAATTGAAATCTGGAATAATGTATTCATCCAGTTCAACCGGAAAAAAGATGGGTCCCTGGAGCCGCTTCCTGCCACCCATGTGGATACGGGAATGGGACTGGAAAGACTGGTCAGGGTATTACAGGGTAAAGCCTCCAATTACGATACCGATATTTTCACCGGAACCATTTTGGTTACGGAAAAAATCAGCGGGAAAAAATATGATGGGTCAGATACAAAGGAAGCCATCGCTTTTCGCGTGATTGCCGATCATATCCGGGCGATTTCATTCACCATTGCAGACGGGCAACTTCCTTCCAATACCGGAGCGGGATATGTGATCAGGAGAATTCTGAGAAGGGCAGTACGGTATTATTTCTCTTATCTGGATTATAAACAACCCCTGCTCACCCAATTGGTACCGGTATTGGCCAAACAATTTGATGGGGTATTTCCGGAATTACTGCAACAGTCAGACTTTGTTGCCAAAGTGGTGAAAGAGGAAGAAGAAGCTTTTTTACGTACCCTGGATAAAGGGCTTAAAAGAGTTGATGACCTGGTAGGAAAAGGCGAGATATCCGGAAAGGATTCTTTTGAATTATATGATACCTATGGTTTCCCATTCGACCTTACCCAGTTAATTGCTGCAGAAAATAAACTGAAAGTGGATGAGGCCGGGTTTCATGAGGAAATGAAAAAGCAAAAAGACCGCAGCCGGGCTGCCACAGCCGTGGATGCGGAGGACTGGGTGATCCTGAAAGAAGGATCCAATAAGTTTGTGGGTTATGAATCACTGGAAGCGAAAGCGGCCATTGTCAAATACAGGAAAGTAAAAGCAAAAGGGAAGGAACTTTACCAACTGGTACTCGATCAAACTCCGTTTTATGCGGAAAGCGGCGGACAGGTAGGCGACAGAGGTGTGTTGACCTTTAACCAAAAATCAATTGCTGTTGTTGATACCAAAAAAGACAATGACCTGATCATCCATTTTACGGAAAGCATTCCTGCTGACCTGAGTGGTGAACTGATGGCCAGGGTAGATGCCGGCACCCGGAAAAAAACAGAACTGCATCATTCCGCTACCCATTTGCTCCATGCTGCTCTGCGAAAAGTGCTGGGTAATCATGTGGCACAAAAGGGATCTTTGGTGAATGAAGCGCATTTACGCTTCGACTTTTCTCATTTTGCCAAAGTAACGGATGAGGAAATCGCGCAAATCGAAACCCTGGTCAATGAAAAAATCAGGGAGAATATTCCGGTAGTGATTAAATCAATGTCCAAAGAGGAGGCAATGAAACTGGGAGCCATGGCCCTGTTTGGCGAGAAATACGGGGATGTGGTAAGAGTGGTGATTATGGATACTGCCTATTCCGTTGAACTTTGCGGGGGAACCCATGTAGGAGCAACAGGTGAACTGGGCTTATTCAAATTAACCAGTGAATCTGCCGTGGCGGCAGGTGTTCGCCGGGTGGAAGCTGTTTGTGGCAGTCAGGCAGAAGCCTATATCAATCAGCAGTTGGGTCAGATCAGTTTGCTGAAAGAGACTTTAAAAAATCCAAAAGACCTGCAGAAAGCTGTTGAGAATTTGCAGGAGGAAAATGCCAGTTTGAAAAAACACCTGGAAGCCATGGAAGCCCGTCAGTTGGTGGGGATCCGGAATGAATTGCTGGAAAAAGATGAAATCATTAACGGCATCAATTTTATCGGAGATATTGTTGAAGTGAGTAATGCGGATGCCCTCAAGAAACTTTGTTTTGATCTGAAGAATCATCTGCGTGATCATGTTGCTGTGCTGGCAGTAAACCTGGGTGGTAAACCCTATGTAGCCATTGGTATTTCTGAAACCGTGGTTGCTGCCAGGGGACTGGATGCCGGTAAAATTATCAAGGAACAGGTAGCACCGCTGATTAAAGGGGGCGGGGGCGGACAAAAAACATTGGCAACAGCAGGCGGGCAGGAACCCGGAAAACTGCAAGAAGTGATTAATGCAGTAAAACAACTATTGGGATAATTGATCAGGACCAGATATCTTCTTCATCCTCGTCTTTTAACCGGGGAGTCATTTTCCTGTTTTCCCTGTAAACCTTTACTGCCAGAATCACCACCCCTATAAAAAGAGCGGCACATGCGCCGAAAACGATATAAGCCATAACACAGTGATCTAAAAATTAATCAGATACCCAAAAGTCTGGTTTTAATATTCCTGGCCAATACCACTTTGTGGTAAGTAAAACTACTCGACTTCGTATGAGCATACACGTTATACTGGAAACAGAAAGGCTGGTTTTCCGGGAGTTTACCGCAGCAGATGCCCCATTGATCTATGAATTGAACCTGGATCCTGAGATTACCCGTTATACCCTTGATCCGGTCAGAGACCTGGATCACGCTAAAGAAATCCTGCTCAATACCATCCTGCCTCAGTATACATTATATCAGCATGGAAGGTGGGCCGTGCTGCTCAAACCCACCCTTTCTTTTATTGGCTGGTGCGGATTAAAAACCAGACCTGAATTGGCAGAAGTGGACCTGGGCTACCGGTTCATGAAACCAGCCTGGGGAAAAGGCTATGCTACCGAAGCGGCAAAAGCCAGTCTGCAGCATGGGTTCAGTAATCTTGGACTCGACCGGATTGTCGGCAGGGCCCTTACCGGGAACGGGGCTTCTATCCGGGTGCTGGAAAAATGTGGGATGAATTTTATCGGAGAACAGGTGGTGGAAGGGCACCTGCACCGGACTTATGAGTCCCTGAACCCGCTTATCCGGTCTTAAACCCGTTGAAAGGAAGAACCGGCTTTTAACATTTCCGAAACATTTCGTATTTCAGAAAATGTCTTTATATTTGACTACGAAACTTAACGTAGTTCAAACCAAAAAGTGAAAGTCATGAAGCAGTACCGGATCAAAAACATTTTCGTATTAGCAGCTTTTGCATTGGCTGTACCTGTAACCTTGTTGGCGCAGGAAGATGGTAAAACCGATAAGGATAAGACCGAAAAAACCAGTAAGGACAAAAAAGAAGGAAGGCATATTACCATCACTACGAGAGGTGATCAAAACGAAAAAATCACCGTGGAGATCAATGGCGAAAAAGTAACAGTCAATGGTAAACCAATTGAAGAATTTAAAGACCAGGACGGGAATATCACCGTCAATGTCAATAAACTCAGGGGACACGAATCGCTGAGTTATTTCCGTACCGCGAAAAGGTGAGTATGGAGTTTTAATGGCAATGATGGAGTCTCCGTTTTTGGTGCGAATGAAAACAGGGCTATACTGGGTGGAACCACTGCAAAAGTAGAAGAGGGCGCCCAAATCCAGAGTGTTAATAAAGAAAGTGCGGCAGATAAAGCCGGACTGAAAGAAAATGATATCATCACTAAAGTGGGTGATGCTGCAATCAGCAGTCCCGATGATTTGTCTGCTGCCGTTAAAAAACATAAGCCGGGTGATAAAGTATCCATTACCTATCTCCGGAATAAAAAAGAACAAAAGACAACAGCAGAACTGACCAAATGGAAAGGCTCAGAATTATTTGGATTTGATGGGATGGGACAGAATTTCAAATTGAATATGGATCAGTTCAATTTTGATAAGATTGCTCCAAAAGTACAGCCTTTCAGTACGGTTCCGTCTGATGGATACAGGACATATACTTTCGCCGGAGGAGCCCCTAAATTGGGTATTTCCGTACAGGATACAGATGATGGAAAAGGAGTTAAAGTGGTGAATGTAATGGATGAAAGTAATGCTGAAAAAGCAGGTATCAAAGAAGATGATATTATCACTCAGGTGGATGACAAAGCGGTGAACAGCACGGATGAAATTGCCAATCTGCTGAAAGAAAAGAAAGATAACCTGACCGTGAGGTTTAAACTCCTCCGTGATGGAAAAACGCAGAATATAGAAGTAAAAATGCCAAGAAAAATAAAGACGACCAATCTCTGATTCCAGAGCATCTCTTAAAAATGCCCCCGGTCATACCGGGGCATTTTCTTTATACAAACCTTACCAATCCCCTCCCCCAAATCCGCTAATTTTGCTTGCCCGCCGAAGCCTTGGCGAAGGCGGGCTGCCCGGTAAAAAAAGTTATAAGTTGGCGAAGGCAGGCTTGCCTGCCGAAGCTTTAGCGTAGGCAGGACATTCAAATTCTTACCCACGTAAGTGGATTATAAATGACAGATTACAATAAATATGAAACAATCGTAGGACTGGAAGTGCATGCCCAACTGCAAACAGCCAGTAAGCTGTTTTGCGGTGATAGCATTGCTTTTGGTGCTGCCCCCAATACCCATATCAGTCCGGTTACGCTCGCTCATCCGGGTACCTTACCCGTAATGAACCGCAAAGCCATTGAACTTGCGGTAAAAATGGGTCTGGCCTGTCATTGTACCATTGCAAAGGAAAACTGGTTTGCCAGAAAGAATTATTTCTATCCTGATCTGCCCAAAGGATACCAGGTGACCCAGCATACAACCCCGATCTGTGAAGCAGGTTATGTGGAAATCAGTACAGCGGATGGATCCAGTAAAAAGATCCGGCTGAACCGTATTCATATGGAAGAAGATGCCGGTAAAAGTATTCACGATGCGGATGATGATTATACGCTCGTGGATTATAACAGGGCCGGAACGCCCCTGATAGAAATGGTGACTGAACCGGATATCCGCAGCGGAGATGAAGCCTATGCTTATCTCACGGTAGTAAGAAGACTGGTTCGTTACCTTGGTATCTGTGATGGCAATATGGAAGAAGGCAGTATGCGTTGTGACGCCAATATCTCTGTCCGCATAAAAGGAGAAACAAGGCTGGGTACCCGGGTGGAAATCAAAAACCTGAATTCTATCCGCAATGTGAAAAGAGCGATTGAAATGGAATCAAAAAGACTGATTGACCTCCTGGAAGCCGGAGAACCCATCATCCAGCAAACCCGGAGTTTTGATGCCAATACCGGAACCAGTTTTGCTACCAGGGAAAAAGAAGACGCAGATGATTATCGCTATTTCCCGGAACCTGATCTTGCTCCCTTTTCACTCAGCGATTCCTTTATTGAGAAAATCCGGGAAAGCATTCCTGCTTTACAGGAAGAAAGGATAAAAAAATATTCAGGCGACTACCAGCTGTCGGCCTATGATGCCGGTTTGCTGACCGAGGAAAGAGAATTGTCCGATTATTTTGAAGCCGTAATCAGTCATACCGGTAATTACAAAGCCGCCGCCAACTGGATACTGGGACCCGTGAAAAACTGGCTCAATGAGAACAGTACCGATATCAGTAGTTTCCCATTGGCCGCCCCTAAACTGGCCAGCCTGATTGCAATGGTGGAGAGCGGGGAATTGAGTTTTACCGTGGCAGCATCCAGGTTATTCCCCCTGATGCTGAAGGATCAGCAAGCGGATCCTGCCCATCTTGCCCGGACCCATAACCTGCTCCAGCAATCTGATGGGTCAGCTATCGGACCGATTATTGACCAGGTATTGCTGAAATTTGCAGATAAAGTAGCTGAATATAAAAAAGGAAAGAAGGGTTTGCTGGCACTTTTTGTTGGAGAAGTAATGAAACAGTCCAAAGGAAAGGCCGATCCAAAAATTACCAACGAGCTGCTGCTCGAAAAATTAAAAGCCTGAAACAATCATACAATATGAAACGATTATTACTGGCAGTATTGCCACTGTTATTTCTTTATTCCTGTAAAGAAAAGTCCGGGGAAGAAAAACTGGAGCTGAATGGTGTGATCACCAACAACACAGCCAAAATGATCTACCTGGAAGAAGTGCCCATGACCACCATGCAAAGGGTCATCATGGATTCAGCGGCATTGGGTGCTGATGGTAAATTCAAACTGAAAACCACCACCGGGGAGGCCAGGGTATATAACCTGCGACTGGACCAGAGCAGTTATCCTCTGGCTGCCGTGATCAATGATGCCAAAAAGATTACAGTCAATGTCAAATTCAGCAAAGAGAATACACAGTTCCCGGAGAGCTATGAGGTGAAAAATTCACCGGTCAGCCAGGAATTGAAAGACTATGTAACCGGTTTCAATAATAAATTTCAACTGATCATGTCCCAGGCACGTATCTACGATAGCCTGGGCCGTACGGGTGCCACCAGTGAAGACAGCAGCTTGCTGGCGATCCGCAATACAGTGGAAGGAATAGCTACCGACATAAAGACCATCACCATGGATGCTTTGAAAAAAAAGCAAGAACCCTGCACTGTCTATGTTTATCCTGGGTTATTACCAAAGTACATCCAATATGCAGGGATCCGGACTCACGGGTCTCAGTAATGATGAAGTGATTCAAATTGTAACAGAAGCCAATGCTAAATTCCCTGAACACCAGGGATTGATTGCTATTAAATCCTCCCTCAGTACATCGCCGCAGGGATTGATTGGTCAGCCTGCTCCGGATTTTACCCTTCCGGATCCGAATGGAAAAGCGATTTCTCTCAGTTCATTCAAGGGAAAATATGTATTAGTTGATTTCTGGGCCAGCTGGTGCGGACCCTGTCGCGCAGAAAACCCCAATGTGGTCAGCGCTTACCAGAAATTCAAGGATAAAAATTTTACAATTCTCGGTGTCTCTCTCGATCAACCCGGAGGAAAAGATGCCTGGATGAAAGCAGTGATGAAAGATAATCTCACCTGGACCCAGGTAAGTGACCTGAAATGGTGGAGCAGTGCCGTGGTACCACTGTATAAAATAGAAGGGATTCCTTATAATGTGCTGGTAGATCCACAGGGGAAAGTCATTGCTGAATCATTGCGTGGAGCAGACCTGGATAAAAAGCTGACCGAACTGCTGCAGTAAAAAAATATGAAGATTAAAAAAGGCCGGAAATGTTTCCGGCCTTTTTTAATGAATGCTTTACCTCTTTATTTTATTTTCTTTCTTTTAATGAGTTTGGCTGTAATAATCTTTACATCTTCCCTGGGCCGGTTGGTACCGCGATTCGTGCTGACGGCAGCAATTTTGTCTACTACTTCCAGACCACTGACGATTTCTCCAAAAACGGTATATCCCTGGTCCAGATGAGGAATGCCTCCCAGTGTTTTGTACACTTCCCGCTGGTTTTCAGGTATCTTCCTTCCACCCAGTCTGTTTTTTTCCATCATGTCCAGTTCCTCATCGGTAAACTTTTTTCCCTGTGCCAGATAAAACTGACTGCCGCTGCTGGCTTTCTGGGGGTTTACCTGATCTCCCATTCTTGCTGCTGCAATCACCCCTTTTTTATGAAATAGGGTTGGCCGGAATTCGGCAGGAATTGTATAAGCAGGTCCGCCATTGCCCAGTTGTTGTCCGGGCTGGGCTGTACGGCTTTCCGGATCTCCTCCCTGAACCATAAAATCTTTAATGACCCGGTGAAAAAGCAGCCCATCGTAATAATGCATTTTAACCAGCTTCAGAAAATTGTCGCGGTGCAGGGGAGTAGAATCAGATAACCGGATCCGGATATCACCCATACTGGTTTGCAGCAAGACATCTCTTTTCCGGTCTTTCTTTTTTACGGTTGAATCGGACTGAGCCATTAATGAAGCCATCGAAAAGAATAAACCGGTAACGGCCAATACAATTTTCTTCATATCATCATTTATTTTTTTTCGAAATAGAGTAACACATGGTCTTTGATGAAATTCTCCTGTTCAGTAGGGTTCAGTTCGGGCATGGGTTTTAATTGCCGGTAATGGGGCCAGCCATCCTCATCCACAAGCTCCAGTTCATAGTAACCACTGGGGCTGAGCAAATGACAAACCGCTATATGCATCAGGTCCTGTTTTTCTTCTTTTGTAAATTTCTCCCGGAACTCACCCAATTCCTGCACGCCGATCAGGAAAAGAATGGCTTCCAGATCAGGTTTTTTACCAAAACGCTCGGCCAGACTGGCTTCCAGGTTCCACCATCGCTGTTGCAGGTCATCATGTACAAACATAGCGGCAAAGATAGTGCTGACGGCACAACCGGCATCTCCATTATCTTTGCGGCTCCGGAGGCTATGCCTCTCCATATTTAAAAACTCCGGATAAATGGAAATAAGATGTTGCAGTTACAGGTAATCAAACAGGACCCCAACCTGATCAAAGAAAGACTGGCGGTAAAGCATTTTACAGCAACCGGACTGGTGGATGAAATCGTAAGCCTGGATGAAGAAAGAAAGAAACTTCAGCTGGAATCAGATAATACCCTTGCAAAGGTCAACAGCGCCTCCAAGGAAATCGGTATGCTGATGGCCAAAGGACAAAAGGACGATGCGGAGAAAAGAAAGCTGGAAGTGGCAGGTTTAAAAACAGCCTTACAGCCCATCGCCGATCAACTGGCGGCAACTGAAAAACAATTGCAGGACAAACTGGTGCTCCTGCCCAACCTGCCTTCTGCCAAAGTCCCTCCCGGTAAAACTCCGGCCGATAATGTGGTGGTTCGGGAAGGGGGTACCATACCAGTACTACCCGAAGGATCTGTTCCCCATTGGGATCTGATTAAAAAATATGATATCGTGGATTTTGAAACCGGTGCCAAGATAACAGGGAGTGGTTTTCCGCTTTACAAAGGGAAAGGTGCCAAGCTGCAAAGAGCATTGGTACAGTATTTCCTCGATTTTAATACGGCAGCCGGTTATACGGAATACCTGCCCCCGCTGATGGTGAATGAAGCCAGTGCTTATGGTACGGGCCAGTTGCCGGATAAGGAAGGACAGATGTATTATATGCCGGCGGATAATTTTTACATGATCCCTACATCCGAAGTACCGGTGACCAATATTTACCGGGATACCATGCTGAAAGAGGCAGAACTGCCCATTAAGATGACTGCCTTCTCACCCTGTTTCCGACGGGAAGCTGGCAGTTTTGGGGCTGATGTTCGCGGACTGAACCGTGTTCATCAATTTGATAAAGTAGAAATCGTACAACTGACCCGTCCTGATAAAAGTGAAGAAACACATGATGCCATGGTGGCCCATGTGGAGCAACTCCTGCAAACACTGGAACTGCCTTACCGCATCCTGGCTTTATGTGGCGGTGATATGAGTTTTGCTTCCGCACTCACTTATGATTTTGAAGTGTACAGTGCCGCTCAGCAAAAATGGCTGGAAGTAAGTTCCGTATCCAATTTTGAAGCCTACCAGACCAACCGGATGAAGATCCGTTTCAAAGACAGTGATGGAAAAACCAAATTGGTTCATTCTCTCAATGGCAGTTCCTGGCCCTGCCAAGGATCGTGGCTTGTTTGCTGGAGAATAATCAGACAGCCGATGGCGTCAGGCTGCCGGCGGTATTACATCCTTATTTTGGAGGGTCAAAAATTAATTAAATAAACGAAAGGCGATTACAATAGTCTCAATAGCATGAAAAAATGCTGGTTGATCCTTTTATTATTTTCCTGTCAGAAAAAAGCCGTGCCGGTTATCACAGACAGGCAGGCTGATTTGCCGGAGAAAATTGCATCCATCTATCCTCCGAAGGCAACAGTACCTGTTGATACTTTGATGGGTAATCGTTTGTTTACAACCAGATGTGGCCGATGCCATGGGTTGCCAGAGCCCAAACAGTTTTCAAAAGAAAAATGGGAAACGATTCTTCCCCTGATGTTTCCCCGTTCCCGTTTCAATAATGAAGAAGCCCTGCATGTACGCGCCTATGTATTGGCTAATGCAGTGAAGTAGTGTCCTGCATTTTTTTGATCCTTCTGTTCATTACATAGAACCAGGCAGGTGGTACCAGAGAAAGCAGCATCATCCCCGGATAACCGGTTGGCATTTGCGGTGCATCATCATGATGGCGAAGCACCTGGTATTTGCGGCTGGCCATATAATGATGATCACTATGCCGGCTGAGCTCAAATAAGAATATCCTGCCCAGGATATGATCACTGTTCCAGCTATGGGATGGCATTGCCCTTTCATATTTTCCATCTCCGGTTAGCCTGCGCTGCAATCCGTAATGTTCGATATAGTTCACGGTTTCCAGCAGAAGGATACCAATCAGGGCAGCAGCCATGAAATAAAGCAGTACCATGGGGCCAAAAAAGAAATAAATCAACAGCAGGAAGCCAGTCTGGATCAGTGTAAACTGTATCATTTCATTGTACAATGAAATGGCCGGTTTGCCTTTTTTCCTGGTTTCAGCATTGGCAATATGCCAGGCACTGGTATAACTGAATATGATGGTACGGAAGAAAAAAAGATACAGAGGTTCATTATACCGGGCACTGCTGGGGTCATCGGGAGTGGCTACTCTTTTATGATGGCCCTTATTATGCTCGGTAAAAAAATGCATGTACAGTGAGGTCAATAAAAGGGCCTTGGCTAAGGATTGCTCCCATGGATTGACCCGGTGACCCAGTTCATGCCCAACATTGATACCAAAGGTTCCGCACAATAAACCCATGACGGCCGTTCTTCCCAGGGCATCCTGCCAGCTGAGTATATCCGCTTTCATACCACTCAGGTAGAAATACAGGGCCGTATACTGAAGGGCTACGATGATGTATAGAAATAAATCATATACGGGATTCTTCCTGGCCAATTCCTCTTCTGCCGCACCCATATTCGCAGGATCAGGTCTAAGTAAGAGCTCCAGTAAGGGGATGAAGATCCAGGCAATCATCATGGGAATCCAAACAGTCCAGCCACTACTCTTAAAGGAGTGTATCGCTCCCGCAAAGAAGATAAAAGGAATGATATATTTAAAAGTCCTGATCTGCATGCTGAATCGCTTTCAAATGTAGAAAATAAAGCAGGGTTTTTTAACGTTTTACGTCTGTAATATGGCCCGGTTTTTAAACTAATTCCTTCTTTATCAGTCTTAACCTTTAAACGAAGCCCATGTCATTGAGTAACCAGTTGAAGAACCAGCATTTAATGTGGCGTGCCGGTTTCGGCCCTGCCGTGGAACAACTTCCGGATTTATCCAAATTCACACCCAAACAGTTTTATAAAGCCCTGGTGAAAGCTTCGGATAAAAAACCTGAATTTATCGATGTGGCGGATGATTATCTCAAAGGACTCCTGATGGGAATCGAGGAAACCGGACGGCTGCAGAAAAAGGAAATGGCCGTTGAGGACCGTAAGAAGGTGCAGCAAAAGAACAGGGAAGGGGTACGCAACCTGAATTTGTTCTGGATGCACAATATGGTGAACAGCGCCTCCCAGTTAAGAGAGAAAATGGCTTTTTTCTGGCATGGACATTTTGCCTGCCGGAATATCAATATTTTCTACCAGCAGGGATTGCTGGATGTGTTGAGAAGAAATGCATTGGGCAATTTTGGCACCATGCTCAAAGAAGTGTCCCAGACTGCCGCCATGCTGAATTTTCTGAATAACCAGCAGAACCGCAAAGACCATCCCAACGAAAATTTTGCCAGGGAAGTGATGGAACTCTTTACCCTTGGCCGTGGCCATTATACCGAACAGGATATCAAGGAAGCTGCCCGGGCATTTACCGGCTGGAGTGCCAATATGAAAGGTGAATTTGTATTTCGCAGATTCCAGCACGACTTTGGCAGCAAGACCGTATTGGGCCGTACGGGGAATTTCGACGGAGGAGAAGTACTGGATATTTTACTCCAGGAAAAACAAACCGCCCGTTACATCACTCAAAAGATCTACCGCTTTTTTGTGAATGAAAAACCGGATACAGAAAAAATCAACTGGCTGGCCGATCGCTTTTTCAACAACAATTATGAGATCGCACCACTGATGGAAGATATTTTTACCAGCGACTGGTTCTATGAGGATAAAAATATCGGCGCCCTGATCAAATCACCGGTGGAACTGATGGTGGGTATCCAGCGGATGCTGCCGATGAAACTGGAAAGCGAAGATTCGCTGATTCTGTTGCAACGGGTACTGGGGCAACAGCTCTTTTATCCACCCAATGTGGCCGGCTGGCCCGGTGGCCGGAACTGGATCGACAGCAGCAGCCTGATGATGCGCATGAGGATACCTCTGCTGATCAATGATACCGATCAGATGAATGTCAGTCCTAAAGATGATGACGATGCCATGATGGGGCGAAAAGACGGAGACCCTGCAATGGAGATGACCAAAAAGCAGGGAAGCAAACAAAATGCGATGGGGAATGGCGGAAAGCGCCAGCAGATCAATGCAGATGTAGACTGGAAGCCTTATGTGAAGTATTACGAATCTGTTCCGAGGGAAAACCTGGGTGAAACTATTTCAACTAATCTGTTGCAGGTAAAAAGCCGGGTGAGCATGGAAGTAATCAAACAACATGCTGATCAGACCGGCAGGGAAAATTTTATCCGGACGGCTACCCTGCAGATCATGAGTACACCGGAGTATCAGCTTTGCTGAATCCCGATAGCTACCTGCCTACCGGCAGGCAGGTCGGGGGAAAGTTGAATATGGAAAGTGACAGTAGCTTAAATTAATAAAATTCATTGTAAATGTATATCAGGCGTAAAGAATTCATCCAGGTAGGATCACTGGCCACCGCTTCACTGATGGTGCCCAAGTTTCTGAAGGCATTTGAAGGAAAAGCCATGGTTCCTCCGGGTAATAAAGTAGTAGTGATACTTCAGTTAAGCGGAGGGAATGATGGATTGAATACCGTGATTCCCGTTCGCAATGATTTGTATTATAAAGCCCGGCCCAAACTGGGGATTGAAAAATCAAAAGCGCTGACATTGACAGATGAAGTTGGCTTGCATCCTTCTTTATCCGGTTTCAAAGAACTTTTTGATGATGGTAGTCTGTCTATTTTAAATAATGTGGGTTATCCCAATGCCGAGCGTTCGTATTTCCGCAGTATGGATATCTGGCATACTGCGAGTCAGTCTACCGATTACTGGACCACCGGCTGGTTAGGCCGCTATCTCGATGCACAGTGCAAAGGTTGTGACAAACCCACCCAGGCCATTGAGCTGGATGATATCCTGAGTCTTTCCCTCAAAGGAGAACAGCTCAAAGGGATTGCCGTAAAAGACCCCAGAAGATTATATGGTACCGCGAATGAAAAATTCTTCCGGGATGTGATGAAGAATCACAAGTCAAATAATACATCCTGCAGGTGACCAGCCCGTTGATTACCTGTATAAAACAATGGCGGAAACATTGTCAAGCGCCGATTATATTTTCCAGCAAAGTAAAATGCACCCGACCAATGCCAGTTATCCCAGTACCGGTTTGGGAAACAGCCTGAAAACAGTGGCTTCCCTGATTTATTCAGAGATCAATACCAAGGTATATTATGTGTCACTGGGAAGTTTTGATACCCATATCAATCAGGATAATCAGCAACAGCGGCTGTTTACGGAAATGAATGATGCGGTCAAGGCCTTTGTAAAGGACCTGAAGCAGAATAACCGTTTCAATGATGTGCTCTTCTTTACTTTTTCTGAATTTGGAAGAAGGGTGGCACAGAATGCAAGTAACGGTACCGATCACGGAACAGCTAATAATATGTTCTTCATCAGTGGTGGGTTAAAGCAGAAGGGGCTGATTAATGAAATGCCTGACCTGGCCAACCTGGAGGAGGGTGATTTGAAATTCAAAGTGGATTTCAAGAATGCCTATGCCACGGTATTAAAGAAATGGCTGAATGCAGATGACCGGTCGATCCTGACGAAGCAATACGATTATCTGAATTTTATCTGATCCTGATCAGCTTTTTTTCCTGAAGCCAAAATAGAGTCCGGCTCCGGCCAGCAATGCACCTGCAAGGATTACAATCCACAGCAGGTTTTGTCCATTGCCGGATTCAACTTCCTTTGTCACAGGTTTTTCTTTTTCGCCATTGATATATTCAATCCCTTTTTCGAGCAGGTCTTTTCCTTTTTTAAGTAAGTCATCTGCATTGCTGTAATGCGTGGCCAGGTCGGGGATGGACAGATTTGCTGCTTTCATTTTGCTTTCAGCCGCCTGGATAAGGGCATCCAGTGAAAGTTTTTTATCGGTATCATATTCTGCTGCGATGCGAAGTAGTACCCATTCCTGTTGCCATTTTTCTTGTTCCCTGATATAACCTGCTGCATCCCGCAATATGGCTGCCATTATCAAATCGGGTCTTGCCGTAAAGGGCAATCTTTCCTTGAGCTGGTACACCATATCGCTGATAATGGTTTCCGCATCTTTTTGCAGGTGATTGAAATGAAGCACCGGGTGGTTGATCCACCAGTCTGCAGGCTTATTTTGTAGTTTGGCTTCCAGCACCTGAATATGGAACCATTCGCTGCCCTGGTGCGACTGGCTGTTCAGCTGCATCGAACGACGGATATACTGCAAGGCTTCTTTGTTGCGGCCGGCCAGTTCGTAAGCAGTGCCCAGGTTGGCAATCACTTTGTATTCCCTGGGTTTCTCTTTTTCCAGTTGCTCCAGTATGGCGATCGCATCCGCTGTTTTGCCCATCCGCAGCCAGGCAAGGGCCTTGTCGTTTTTATTTTCAAACAGGTTCAGTTCGTTGCTGATGGCATCACTGAGTCTGTAAAATTCCTGCAAAAGAACCGACTGATCGACTCCTTTCCGGAAGCGGAAAGATTCAAGCTGATTGTCTTTCAGGTACTCGGTAGTATGGGCATTGCTGAGATAACTGTTGCCACAGGGGAAAAGCAGGCCAGGAATCAGGAGCAATATGAAAATGAGACTGAGTCTTTGCTTCATCAGGAATTTTACTTTTTACTGGCTGCAATTCTATACAAGATAAATGCCAGAGCAACAAAGAACAGAGTACCCAGGAGGAAATAACCACCTTCGCCAAGTCCGCTGCTGCCGGAAAGAGAATGCTCCAGACTGACATTAGCCAGGAATTTTTCTCCGCCGGATGAGGCCCCGATGAATGCAATAATGACTCCTGCCAGTGCACCTCCTGCCACCAATCCGGTGGCAAACAGATTACCCTTGCCCAGTTCTTCTTCTTCAGGTGTTTTGTGAATATTGAGTTTTTTCTCTCTTCTGTCTACCACTGCTTTTACCATACCACCAATAAAAATGGGTAAAGTAGTGGAAAGGGGCAGGTAGGTACCCACTGCAAAACTCAAGGATTTGATATTACAGAGTTCCATCACGATGGCCAGAAAAACACCTACAAAAATGAATTGCCAGTCGAGGTCTTTGGCCTGTATGCCTTTATCAAGCGTTGCCAACAGGGTAGCCTGGGGGGCTGGGAATTTTTCTGTTCCAATAGCATTGGTAATTCCCTGCTGTACCATTTCAGTGCTGGGATTGTTCAATACCTGGATGGTTAATCCGATCACGATCGAGGATACAATTGCTCCTACAAATAAGGCAATTTGCTGGTTACGTGGAGTAGCTCCTACCAGGTAACCGGTCTTTAAATCCTGCGAAGTGGCTCCGGCATTTGCTGCTGCGATACAAATCATGCCGCCAACCACTAACACCAGTGGTTCATAAGAAGGGCCCGACCATCCCACACTCAAAAAGATCAGACTGGTACCCATGATCGTGGCAATGGTCATACCACTGATCGGATTGTTTGATGAACCGATCAGTCCCACAATCCTGGAAGAAACTGTTACGAATAAGGCGCCGAATAAAACGACCAGGATACCGATCAGTAATTTTTGTCCAAAGCCGTCACCCGGTACTTGTGGAAGTAATGCGACTAATGCAACCAGTCCAATGCTGCCAAAACCCACCACTTTCAGGTTTAAATCTTTTTCGGTTCTTAAAACTGCACCTGCATTTTCTTTTGATAGTCTGAGTGTTTTGATACTGGACTTCACCGATTTCACAATGGTGGGCAGGGTTTTGATCAGGGTAATAATACCACCTGCAGTAACAGCCCCGGCTCCGATTTGCCGGATATAAGCATAGTAAATGGCGGCAGAATAATCATTGAAACTCTTTGCGACCGGATCCCATCCCCCCTTACCACCTGCCTGGGTTACATCAGCAAGGTATCCCAGCTTGTGTAATTGGGAAGCAATAAGATTGGGATCAATAATCGTAGCCAGCAGAGGTATCAATACAAACCAGCTCAATACACCACCGGCTACCAGTACACCGGCAATACGGGGACCGATAATATATCCCACGCCCAGGTATTCCGGTGTGATTTCGCCGCTGATTTTTGCGGAGGGAAAAAATTTATTGGTTTGTGCTGAAATTTTATAAGGAACCTCGGCTATAAAATGGAAAACTTTTTGAAGGGTGGCATATAATAAAGCGATACCCAATCCCCAGAATGCAGTTTTGGCAAAGTCACCCCCTTTCTCACCGGCTTTCAATACATCGGCACAGGCGGTTCCTTCTGGATAGGGAAGATTATCATGCTCGTTAACGATCAGTGCTTTTCGGAGCGGAATCATGAGTAAGGTACCCAGCAGACCACCCACAATCGCCAGGATCAGGATCGTCATATAATTAAAATATTCTGCACTGTCCTTGGAAGTCAGGAAAAGGAAGCCCGGCAGGGTAAAGGAAACACCTGCTGCAATACTTTCCCCGGCAGACCCCGCTGTTTGAATAATATTGTTCTCAAGAATGGTTGTCTTGAAAAACCGCCTTCCGAGTGTAATAGCAATAACGGCAATTGGAATGGAAGCAGAAACGGTAAGTCCTGCCTTAAGGGCCAGGTAAACAGTGGCAGCGCCGAAGATGACACCGAACAGGCAACCGAGCAGGATTGATTTTACGGTCAGCTCCTTCATTTTTGTCTCCGGAGCTACAAAGGGCTTAAACTCTTTTTGTTCTGCCATAGCAGTTAGGTTTTGTATTGGTAAGATAAGGAAATTGGAGAAAATTCGGGATCCCGATAGCTATCGGGACCGGAAGTCGGAAAGTCCGTAAAAAAGTAAGTAGAAAAGACTGGCGCATCACTTTTATAGAACGCCCACTCTCGACTCTTGACTCAAGACTCCCGACTAACTAACGCCCTTCTCCTTCATGATCCTGTTCAGCCAGCGCAGCATCGCAAAAATGATGACCGTTGCCAGGATCAACAACCCAAAGTTCACCCAAAAGAAATTGGCTTTGTGCTCATAGCCATCCCACAAAGTAGCAAGCAAGCCAGACAATTTATTTCCAATCGAGGTCGACAGGAACCATCCTCCCATCATCAGTGAAGTAATACGGACAGGACTCAATTTTGATACCAGTGACAGGCCCATTGGACTTAACAGCAATTCGCCGATGGTAATAACGCCATAGGTGCATATGAGCCACATCACACTGGCTTTCTCTGCACCGTTTTTTGAAGCATATACTGCAGCTACCATTACAAGAACGGACAAAGCTGAGATCAGCAAGCCGAAAGCTATCTTGGTAGCGGTGGAAGGTTCCTGTTTTTTTCTCCGCAGGAATGCAAAGAATGCAACCACCAACGGTGTCAGGAAAATTACCCATCCGGGGTTAATGGATTGGCTAAGCGGAGTGCTCCATAAAGTAACTTTCCCTCCTTCAGCAGGTAATTTTGAGGGTTCGACATTCTTAAAATAAGCAGGATAATTGTATTCTTTTATCACCTTACCCGAAGCATCTTTTTGTATTCTGAACTGGGCGTCGTAAGCATTGACAGTATCTTTTATATAAGGCAGTTCCTCTGCCAGTTTCACTTTCCTGAAAACCTCACCAGCGTTTCCGCTTACCTGCCTGTTGGTATAGTTGTCTGCCCAGATCGTCAGCGCCGTTCCGTTTTGCTTGAATACGGCCCAGAACATCACCACGGCGGCAAAGATGGCCAAAAGTGCTGCAATCGGCCGTTTATCTTCGGCACTTGCACGGACATATAAGGAAGTGTAAAAATAGATAACCGGAATACAGGCGAAAATGAAGGCATCATTACTGTCGCTCTGGAAAATATTACCCGGTATGATCCAGCCGATGATGCCTGCGATGACAGAGGGGAAAAGAATGGTGAGAACAATCTTTCCGAAAGGCATATCCTCTTTTGCCATGGGTTTTCGGATATCCCCGTTGGCATAATGTCTTGTACCGGAGATGAAAATAATGACTCCGAGAAACATACCAAGCCCGGCTGCTACAAAGGCATATTTCCATCCCCATATAAGGATAATGGCTGCACTGAAGAAATTGCAGATGAATGCGCCAATATTAATCCCCATATAAAATATATTGTATCCTTCATCTTTGCGTTGTGAATATTCCGGGGTTGAATACAAATTTCCCAGCAGGGTGCTGATATTCGGTTTAAAAAAACCATTTCCCAAAATAACCAGTGTCATAGAAAGATAAAGCATGGGCAGACTATGTACCGCCATCAGGCAATAGCCGGCACCCATCATTAATCCTCCTGCGATGATCGATTTGCGGTATCCAAAATAACGATCAGCTAAAAGTCCGCCGATAAAAGGAGTTAGAAAAACGAGTGCAATGAAGGTTCCATAAAGATCAGAAGCTTCGCTATTGGTCATAGCAAACCCGTATTCAACATTTTTAAGGTATAATAAGAATATCCCGATCATCAGGTAATACCCAAATCGTTCCCACATCTCAGAAAAAAATAGAAAGGGCAGGGCCTTAGGATGTTTCTTCCACATAGCTGCAATTTTTGAACAGGTAAGATAAAGAAATTGGGATTAGCGTAAACAAAAAGGCGGCTCCGAAAAGCCGCCTTTTGATAAAAGGTTGAACAGTTTATGCAGATCCTGTTTTATCCCTTACAATTTTATCCAGTGATTTTACTTTGGCAAAGATGAGCAGTCCACCCAGGATGGCTGCAATTGCAATAATGCCAAAGAAGATTCTTTTATCCGGCATCTTATCCCAGAAAGTGGCCATTACACCGGCTACCTTGCCACCCAATGAAGTAGAAATAAACCAGCCTCCCATCATCAGGGCTGTTAATCGGGGCGGTGCCAGCTTGGATACAAAGGAAAGTCCGATCGGACTCAGGCAAATTTCACTGACGGTAAACACACCATAGGTAAAGAAGAGCCAGAAAGAACTTGTCTTATGGGTATAGATACTGGGAACTGACATCACTGCCAATACCATCACCAAAGCACTCAATCCGGAAATCACCAATGCCCAGGCAAATTTACTGGCCGTACTCACCGGTTTACCTTTCTTGGCCCGCCAGGCAAAGAAGATAATCAGCAAGGGGGTAAAGGCGACAATGAAGAAGGGGTTAATAGACTGAAATAATTCTGTGTTTCCTACTTTGGCCACACCATTTGGTGGCCAGTTGTCTTTTGGCATATTGGCAAAGTATGGATCAGGGCCCATCGTCTTGATGGCATTTCCCGAATCATCGGTTACTACCCGCATATAGCTGTCCAGACTGTCTACCGCCTGAGGCGCAGTCTCCAGACTTTGCAGGGCATAAACAGCCTCAGAAGGAGCTTCCATGAATTGAGGGATCGAACGGTCAGTATGCGATTCTGCCCAGATGGTTAACCCGGTTGAATTCTGGTTGTAGATGGTCCAGAAAATAACTGATACAGCGAATACGAATAACAGAGCACCAATTCCTTTCTTATCCTCTCCTTTTTCTTTTCTCCATAAGTTCACATAAAACGCAATGACAGGAATACAGGCAAAGATGAAGGCGTCAGCAGAATCACTTCCAAAAATATTAGAGGGGATGAACCATCCCAATGCGGCAAAGACAATCATAGGAATAAATACCGTACCCAGAATTTTGGAAGTGGGCATGTCTTCGGGCTGCATCGGCTTTTTAACATCATACGACTTAATATGTTTGAGGTTGATCGCCAGGGCAATCAAACCAATGATTAAACCTACACCGGCTGCGGAGAAAGCCGCCTGCCAGCCAATCCTGTTCCGGAGGATGGCCGCCACGAAATTGCAGAAGAAGGCGCCGATATTAATACCCATGTAAAAGATATTGTAGGCATTATCCTTCAGTGGGCGGAGATCTTCCCGGTTATACATATTTCCCAGCAGTGTAGAAATATTGGGTTTGAAAAAACCATTACCAACGATAATCAGTCCCATGGCAATATATGCCGTGTATTCACCCGGCAAGGCAATGGTCAGGTAACCTGCTGCCATCAAAGCACCACCAATGAAAATCGATTTGATATAACCCAGGTAACGGTCGGCCAGTAATCCGCCGATAAATGGGGTCAGGTAAACCAGGGCAATAAAAGTTCCAACTACATCGGCACCCATGGCCTTAGGCAGTCCTTTTCCGCTACTGTTGGTCATAAAAAGAAAAAGGATACCTACCATGAGGTAGTATCCAAACCGTTCCCACATTTCTGTAAAGAACAATACATACAGACCCTTTGGATGCTTGCCGGTTTGTGCAGGTTGATTCATACAAATGTTTTTGAATGACTAATCAGAGTGTCCTAATTGTTAAGGCTCAAAATACAGAAATTTACTTACCCGGTCATTTTTTATCATTAACTTTCAAAGATGTACCCGATATTCGCAAAGCTTTAAAATTCAAGATTAACCCAATATGCGAATCCTGCTCTTAGGCGCTGGGGGAAGGGAACATGCCCTTGCCTGGAAAATATCCCAAAGCCCAAATTGTGAAAAGCTTTTTATTGCCCCTGGAAATGCAGGAACGGCACAATGCGGCACCAATCTACCCGTTTCACTTACCGATTTTGATGGCATCCGGAAAGCCTGTATCGAACATGCGATCCAATTAGTAGTAGTAGGCCCGGAAGAACCCCTCGTTAAAGGAATCACCGACTTTTTAATCAGCGATCCGGCTTTAAAAGAGATCGATGTGATTGGTCCCGATCAGCAGGGCGCCCAACTCGAAGGCAGCAAGGCCTTTGCCAAAGCATTCATGATGCGGCACAAGATCCCGACCGCCGCTTATCAGGAATTTACACTCGACAATTACCAGGATGGAGTAGAGTATATTAAAAAACACCCTTTGCCGATTGTGCTCAAGGCCGATGGACTGGCTGCAGGTAAAGGAGTGGTGATCTGCGAAAACCCCCTCGAAGCCTTTGCCGAATTTGAACTGATGATCCAGCGCGCCAAATTCGGGGATGCCGGTAAAAAAGTAGTGGTGGAAGAATTCTTAAAAGGAATTGAGATCTCTGTTTTTGTACTCACCGATGGTAAGAATTATGTGATCCTGCCGGAAGCCAAAGATTATAAAAGAGTAGGGGAGGGCGATACCGGACCCAATACCGGTGGCATGGGTGCCGTTAGTCCGGTTCCGTTTGCCAATGCAGCCCTGATGAAAAAAATTGAAGAGAAAGTAATCCGCCCCACCGTAGAAGGATTAAAAAGAAGGACTGGAATACAGGGGTTTTCTTTTTCTGGGGCTGATGATTGCCAATGAAGAACCCTACATGATTGAATATAATTGCCGGATGGGTGACCCTGAAACGGAAGTGGTGATCCCCGCTTAAAGAATGACCTCGTACAATTACTCGCAGCGGCGGCCAATCAGCAACTGGATACCATTACCATCGAAACAGATCCCCGCACCGCCTGCACGGTAGTAGCTGTGAGCGGTGGTTATCCCGGTGAATATAAAAAGGAATCCCCATTCACGGACTTGAAGATGTGAACCCTGCAGATAGCATGGTATTTCACATGGGTACCAGCAGCGAAAATGGCAAAGTGCTCACTAATGGAGGCAGGGTATTCTGCCTCACATCCTACGGTCGTTCCATCTTTGATGCGGTAGAGATTTCCAAAGAAGAACTGGAGAAGATATCCTTTACCGGCATGGAATACCGGCGGGATATTGGCTACGAATTTGAATAAAGGCTATCTGCGGCAGGTCGGTTACATTTGCAAAAAACGAAGCTATGCCCGGTGCCGTTCAATACCACGATTACCTGCAACTGGATAAGATCCTGCAGGCGCAATCTCCCGAAAGCGACAAACAGCAGTTGCCGGCGCATGATGAAATGCTGTTTATCATCATTCATCAGGCCTATGAACTCTGGTTCAAACAACTGCATCATGAAGTGGATTCCGTGGTAAAGATCATGGCCCGTCCAGCCCTCAATGATAATTCTCCTGAACTGCAAACCGTCGTACACCGCCTTCAAAGATGTGTAACTATCCTTCGGGTACTGGTTCAGCAGATCGATATCATGGAAACCATGACCCCCATGGATTTTCTGGATTTCAGGGATATGCTCCGGCCTGCTTCCGGTTTTCAAAGCTGGCAGTTCAAGGAACTGGAAGCCAAACTGGGTTTGGGTTTTGAAGAGCGGCATGGAAGGGAATATTATACCTCTCAACTGAAGCCCGATCATGTAGACATTATTAAAAAAGCAGAATCAGAACAATCCTTATTACAACTGCTGAATAAATGGCTGGAAAGAATGCCCTTTTTAAAAGAAGGGGCCGATAAATCATTCTGGGATCACTATAAAAAAGTGTACAGTGAAGGATTGGCAGCCGCAGAAAAAGGGAATAGTCAGGTCTTCGATAATATCTTTGAAGACGCAGGGGAAATGCCCGGCCGTCATTTGTCGCCTGTTGCCTGCAGGGCCGCCCTCTTTATCCTGCTCTACCGGGGTTACCCGCTCCTGCAATTACCTTTTCAATTACTGAATGTATTACTGGAGATCGACGAACAACTCAGTTCCTGGCGCTACCGGCACATGAATATGGTGCACCGGATGATCGGAACAAGGATCGGTACCGGCGGCAGCACGGGAAAGGATTACCTGAAAGCCGCGGCAGACAAACATTATATTTTTAAAGAAATTGCCCAACTGAACAGTTTCCTGGCCGAGAGAAGAAAACTGCCTCAACTCTCTCCCGCGCTTGAAAAAATGCTGGGTTTTGTAGCCGCTTAAAAAAACCGGTCGCTGGCCGAAAATTTTCTGGGTGGCGTTTGGAAAAACTGATCGACAATCCGGTTGAAATCATCTTTATAAACCAGTGGAGTGCTATGTCCTGAATTGGGTAATATCCAAAGATTCGCCCCGGGAATATTTTTCCAGATCAGTAAACTGTGTTCAGGTTTGATCACATCATTATCTCCACCAATCACCAGTGTGGGTGCCTTGATCTGTTGCAGTTCAGCCGGACTGATATGCGGCTGTTCAATCAGCAATCTCAGCAATTTTAACTGCATGGAATCCTGGTAGCTTTTGTTCTTTTTGTTTTTTACCATAAAATAACCCGGCTTGACCAGGTTCCAAACTTCCTTTGGGACCGCTGTTGTATCAGGAACCAGGTTGGCACCGGTAATCGCCATTTTCTTTACTTTATCCGGATGTCTTAATGCTAAGAGGATGCTGTTGATGCCACCATCACTCCAACCCACCACATAGGCAGACTTGATTTGCATGGCTTCCAGCAAAGCTGCATAATCATCCGCCATCATTTCATAAGTCAGGGAATCCTGCCGGTCTTCCGTACGACCCTGCGAACGGCTGTCGGCCACAATCACTTTGTATTTTTTACTGAAATAAGGAATCTGGTACAGAAAATTATTGATAGACCCGCCGTTGCCGTGAATAAAGAGCAGGGGCTCTCCTTCACCATATACTTCCACATACATTTTTATGCCACGGATGGTATGGTAAGACCCGTTTTTTTGATTGTTACCATAGGGGAAGTTCACAGTATCCGTAGCGTCTTTTTCCAGTTGCTTCTGTATTTTTTCAATATCCTGAGAGCTGGCGCCAACATAAAAGAGACAGGAAAGCAGGAGGAGGTAAAGTTTTCTCATCAGTGTTGATTTGAAATCAATGTAATCAATAAAAAAGCAACCGGCCTCCATTGCCGGTTGCTTTTAACAGTATTTATTCTTTTATCAGAATGTATAACGGATACCCAGTCCGCCCCAGCTGCTCGCAAATCCACGGTTATCACCAAATTCAAAAGAGGGCTGCCAGTCGAGCGAGATATTAATCGGCGCTCCCCGGAATTTGTAATCAAGACCGATCACTCCATCCACACCAATAAAAGCACCATCGCCATACTTGTTATTGTAGAATCCGATATGGGCGCCGGGTCCGATATACCATTGCAATCCGGTAGCCCCGTTAATGGGTCCATGAATTTCATACAAACCGGTGATCCGGGTTCCCTGACTCCAGAAATAACCAATCAGTTCCAGTGCCGCTTTATCCTTTATAAAATGTTTAAAGCTGATGCCTCCGCCATCCCAGACTTTCACACCCAGGGCCGTTCTGTAGGAAGAACCGGAACTGCTTTTGCTTTGTCCATAACTAATACCCGACAACAATAAACAAAGGCTTGCCACAATAACTTTTTTCATAAAGAAGTTTTAGTGAAATATTCATTGAATAAAACCTCCTCGTGCCATTACTGTGCCAAAATGCAGGTAAAGAATGAATAATCCGGATCAGGACTTTGGATCCCTGAGATACAAGAGGATATAGATGCAAATAACAATGGCTGTGAGTGAAGAAATCAGAAAGCTGGCACTGCTGCCCCAGCCGGTCCAGATGGCTCCGGCAATCAGGCTGGCAAAAAGTGCAGCAATGCTTTCACAACTGGAATAGAATCCGATGGCGGTAGCAGTATTTTCCTTGCCGGATAAATTGGTGATCCAGGCCTTTATGACCCCCTCAGTGGCTGCGGCATAAACGCCATACACGGCAAAAAGACCAAAAATCAGGCTAATGGAAGGGCTTGCTGCGAAACCGCCATAAACGATGGCAAATAGGAAAAAGCCGAGCAGGACTGTTTTTTTGAACCCCAGTTTGTCGGCCATTGAACCCATCGGATAAGCAGCCAAAGCATATACGAGGTTGTAAAAAATATAGGCAGCGATGGTAATACTATCGGCATTAAATACAGTTCCGGCAATTGTCACCGTATCTGTCCCGATACTGGATTTGGTCAGCAGGAGGAGAAAAACATCTGAACTATTGAAAAGGGCAAAAACCAATAAAGCCGGAATCAGCTTCCTGTATTCAGGACTGGCAATTTTCCAATAACCGAAAAAGGAGAAAAATGACCACGCCCGAGGGTGGAGACCGGTTTTCTTTTTTCTTTGAGCAGGTAGATCAGTAATACCGAAAGGATACCGGGTATAAAAGCGAGATAAAACAGTGTGGTATAGGAACCCGGGTAATAAAACAGGAAAATCAGCGCAATAACCGGCCCCACAGCGGCTCCTACTGTGTCCATTCCCCGGTGAAAACCAAAAACCCGGGCCTTGGTTGCAGGGGTGGCTTCACCGGCCAAAAGGGCATCTCTGGCACCGGATCGTATCCCCTTGCCTAAGCGGTCGGTCGTTCTGACCAGGAAAACCCAGATTGGACTGGTAAAAACAGCCATCAGGGGCTTGGAAAGGGCCCCCAACAGGTAACCCAATTTCACAAAGGGCAAACGCAATCCTTTTTCATCACTCAGTTTGCCAAAATATCCTTTACTCAGACCTGCGGTAAAACTCACCACCCCCTCCAGCAAGCCAATCAGCAAAACACTAAAGCCGATTTCCTGCAGGTACACAGGTATAACCGGATACAGCATTTCACTGGCAATATCTGCCAGCAGACTGACCAACGAAAGGATGATCACAGTGCGACTGATGATACGCATGGGATGAAGTTAATTGAAAATGGATAATGACAGTAGTAGTGGACAGTACGCAAAAAAGACATTGGCATGACAGCGCAGTTTTCCCCAAAGAGGATTAACAAAAAAAACGGCTTACTTAGGAGTTTCCCTTTGATAATTCAGATTATTTCCTCCACCTTTGCCCTCTATAATCCAAGAAAAATTTAATGGGACTTTTTAACTGGTTTACACAGGAAATAGCAATTGATTTGGGTACAGCCAATACCCTCATTATACATAACGATGAAGTAGTGGTGAACGAGCCAAGTATTGTGGCCCTTAACCGGAATAATCCAAAGGAAGTACTGGCCGTTTCAGGCCATTGAAGGATGGTGTGATTGCAGATTTCAATGCTGCGGAATTAATGATCCGCGAACTGATCAAACTGGTATATCCCAAAAAACCACTTTTTCCTCCCAGCTGGAGAATGATGATCTGTATTCCCTCTTCTATTACAGAGGTAGAGAAAAGAGCAGTACGTGACAGTGCAGAACAGGCTGGTGCCAAAGAAGTATACCTGATTCATGAACCCATGGCTGCGGCACTGGGTATTGGAATAGATGTGGAAGAACCCGTTGGGAATATGATCATTGATATCGGAGGTGGTACCACGGGTATCACGGTGATTGCACTCGCCGGTATCGTATGTGATCAGTCCATTCGTATTGCTGGTGATGAATTCACTGCCGATATCATGGAAGCACTTCGTCGCTATCATAGTTTATTGATTGGTGAAAGAACAGCAGAGCAAATCAAGATTCAGGTAGGTGCCGCCATGAAAGAAATTGATAATCCACCGGATGATTTTCCGGTGAACGGACGTGACCTTGTGACCGGTATCCCCAAACAGATCATGGTCAGCTACCAGGAAATTGCTGAAGCACTGGATAAAAGCATCTTCAAAATTGAAGAAGCCATACTCAAAGCCCTGGAGCAAACACCGCCCGAACTGGCAGCCGATATTTATCGCCGGGGTCTCTATATCACCGGAGGTGGTGCCCTTTTACGCGGATTGGATAAACGACTCAGCAATAAAATCAAATTGCCGGTTCATGTAGCAGATGATCCGCTGAAGAGTGTGGTAAGAGGCACGGGAATTGCATTGAAGAATTACGACAGGTATCCATTTGTAATGCGTTAAACCGGTTCAAACCCCTCCGGGTAAGGGTTTGAGAAAAGCCGGTTTGTCAATCCTCAGCAATTTGGAAATTCAAATTATCAGGATCCTTATAAAATTCACCATCAGGGGTTATCGGTATGCGTAACGTTTTTCTATTCCTCAGCAGGTACCGGACCTTTTTTACATTCCTCCTTTTACAGGTGGTGGCACTCTGGTTTTTGGTGAGCTATAACCGGTTTCACCGCGCCAAATTCCTCGGCATCGCCAATGAAGTCACCGGAAGAGTGAATTCACAATATAATCGGGTAGAAGATTATTTTACCCTGAAAGAAGAAAACAGAAGGATTCATCGATACAATGACTCCCTGCTGAACCTGCTGAAAAACAATTTTGCCAAACACGATACGACGGGACAGTTCTTACAGGACTCGGTCCCCTTTGATACCCTCGGTCATTACCGCCGTTATTATGCCCGGCCCGCCACTGTGGTGTACAATACCGTCAACTCACAAAAGAATTTCATCCAGGTCAACCGGGGCAGCAGCCAGGGTATAAAGGATAATATGGCCGTGATCAGTTCGGATGGGGCCGTAGTAGGAGTGGTCGTCAACACCAGTCCCAATTTTGCACAGGTGATGAGCCTGCTGCATGTACAGAATTCTGTCAGCGCCTCCCTCAAAAGAAGCGGTGATTTCGGAACAGCGGAATGGGATGGAAAGGATCCCCGCTTCCTCGTACTGAAGAAAATTCCTAAAACGGTGGAAGTGAAAAATGGCGATTCTGTACTCAGCAGCCCGGTATCATTTAACTATCCTCCGGGATACCTGATTGGAACCGTGGCCGAAGTAAAACTGGATAATACCACAGGGATGTACCAACTCCGGATCCGGACCGCGGCCAATTTTACTAACCTGCAGCAGGTGCATATTCTGGAGAACCTTGATTATGCGGAACAAACGACACTGAATCAGGAAACAAAGAAGAAAATCGAGACAGCTCCCAAAAACCCAAAGTGAACGACTTTCTAAAAAATACGATCCGTTTTGCCCTGTTCATTTTTGTACAGGTCTATGTGCTGGACAAGATCCCGCACCTGCATAAATTTATTACCCCTTATATCTATTACCTCTTTATTCTCTGGCTTCCTTTTTCTATTTCAAGGCAATGGTTACTGATTACCGGCTTCTTCACCGGATTGACCCTTGATTATTTTTCCATGACACCCGGTTTACATGCAGCAGCCTGTACCCTGGTGGCCTATGTGCGTCCCTTTATCATCAATATCCTGACTCCCCGTGACAGTAGCGAGTTCAACTATAAAGAACCTTCTCCGCTGGCCATGCAATGGACACCTTATGCAGTCTATGTTTTTATCCTGACCCTCCTGCACCATGGCTATCTGGTATTACTGGAATGGTTAAGCTTTGGCAGCTTCCTCGATTTCCTGATCAAAGTAGTAGCAACTACCGGGATCAGTCTGTTGCTGATTTTCACAGTAGAGTTGCTCTTTCCAAGAAAGCTCCGGTTCAGGACAAATACGGCCTGATCAAAATTTTTGCATAGCAATTTTTCGTTTTCTCATTTTATTTTACAAATAGATTTGGAAACCCGCTTTTCGAATTCGTACATTGCAACTGCATTATCTTTTTCATTCCCCAGCAAACATTTCAACTTTTCTTAGCGGTCTATGCCTGTGTTCAACCAATCGAGGAGCCGTATTATACGACTGATCTTCCTGCTCGTATTCCTGGTTATTGCCGGGCAGTTATTTTACCTGCAGGTGGTCTCTGGAAAATTCAGACAGATGGCAGACGATAATGCCATTCTCAAAAAAACCATTTATCCTCCCCGTGGAATTGTATTCGACCGTTACCGCAAAGCCATTGTTAACAATACACTGACCCACGACCTGATGGTGACCCCGGCCCAGCTGAAAGGGATCGATACACTTTTCCTTTGCCGCTTGCTGGAGATCGATACCGCTGAATTCAGAACCCGGGTGATTACCGGGATTATCAAAAATTCATCTCAAAAACCTTCCATTTTCGAAGCTTCCCTTTCGCCGCAGAAGTATGCGCGGATACAGGAAAACCTCTGGCGTTTCCAAAAAGCTTTTTACGTTCAGGAAAGACCGATCCGCTCTTATCCATTTGAGGCAGGGGCCAATATTTTCGGATACCTGGGAGAAGTGGATACGAATTACCTGAAAAAACATGATGATGAAGGCTATGTAAGTGGCGATTATGCCGGTATGACCGGTCTGGAAGCCAGTTATGAAAAAGCACTGATGGGGGAACGAGGTGTGCAATACCTGATCAAAGATAATTTCAGTCGCATCCAGGGTTCTTATGAAGGAGGTGCCATGGATATGGAAGCCGTGGCCGGAAGTAACCTGTATACCAGCCTGGATATTGAACTGCAGGAGCTCGGTGAAAAACTTATGACCAATAAAGTAGGTTCCATTGTGGCGATAGATCCCAGAACAGGTGGTATCATTGCGATGGTCAGCAGTCCTACTTATAACCCGGGTTACCTCACCGGGCCCGAAAGAAGAAGACATTTCAATGAACTCTATCGCGATGCGCGTTTACCTCTGCTGAACAGGGCGGTGAATGCGAGTTATGCACCGGGGTCTACTTTTAAAACCTTACAGGCCCTGGTCGGACTGGCAGAAGGAGTGATCAACACCCGCACCACTTTTAGTTGCGGCGGTGCATTTTACGGATGTGGAAGTGCTAAGCCCATGGGTTGTCTGGATCCTGGTACCTATTATCTTTCATCAGGTATCACCCATTCCTGCAATACTTATTTTGCCAATGTCATGCAAAGGGTAATCAACAATCCCAAGTATCCTTCTATCGATAGCAGTCTGCGCGCCTGGAATAATTATATGTCTGCATTCGGACTTGGTCACCGCCTCGGCGTGGATGTTCCCTCTGAAAGGAAAGGGATGATACCCACACCGGAGTTTTTCAATAAACAATACGGCTCGGGTAAATGGGGTTTCTGCACCTTTCGTTCAGTAAGTATCGGACAGGGCGAGGTTACGGCCACACCAATACAGGTGGCAAATGAAATGGCCTATATCGCCAACAAGGGTTGGTACTACATTCCACATGTTGTGGATTCTATTGAAGGGGGCGACAAATTTGGCCTGTTGGAGAAATACCGGGAAAAGATAAGACCCATCAATCTGGCCGATAGTATTTTTGAAGTCGTACACCAGGGTATGCTGGGTGTTATGGAAAGCGGTACCGGACGTGGTTCCAGGGTTGAGGGAATCAATATCTGTGGAAAAACAGGAACAGTTGAAAACTATTACAGGGGCGTTAAACAACCCAATCACTCTTTCTTTGCCGCTTTCGCACCCAGGGAAAACCCGAGAATCGCCATCATGTGTGTGGTGGAAAATTCGGGTCGTTTTGGGGGCACTTATGCCGCACCGATTGTGAGCCTGATGATTCAGCAATATATCAATGACTCCATCGACAATCGCTGGAAGCCCAGGATGGAAAGCATCATCAAGACCAACCTGATTCCTAAAATGATGGTGGATAAAATGCGGCAGCAGGATTCGATCCGCAAAGCCAAAGAAGAAGAAAAAGGACTGAAGACAGAACTAAAGAATATCAGCGATACCTTACAAACCGAGGATAATCTGTCAGAAGCCGAAGCAAGGGTGTCTATGAAAAAAGATGGCAAGCCGGCCAAGGATACCAGCAAACAAAAACCGAGTCCCAAAGACATGATCCTGCCCGACAGTTCCAAAAAGAAAATGGCCATGGGCAGGGATACCGCTAAAACTGATATCAATCAATGAACCAGCGGAATCCGGCCATATCAAAGGGAATTGACTGGAGCCTGGTAGGTATTTACCTCTTATTGGTAGCGATTGGCCTGACGGCCATTTTTGCTGCTACCTACAAAGAAGGGGATCCGGTGCTCCAGAGTTTCCTGCGATTCAAAACAGATTACAGCAAGCAGTTTTTCTTTTTCCTGATTGGCGGGGGCATTGCCCTCTTTATATTATTGACCGATTCCAAGTTCTTTGCTGCCACCGCTAACCTGGGTTATGCCTTCGGTATTTTTATGCTGATGCTGGTTTTTCCCTTCCATTCCAATGTAAAAGGAACGGAGTCGATTATCAAACTGGGTGCATTCAATTTCCAGCCGGCAGAGTTCTGTAAAATATTTGTAGCCCTGGCGCTTGCCAAATACTTGTCCCGCCCGGAGACTGATTTCACGAAAACAAAATCTCAGTTTCTTGCAGCCGCCATCGCTTTGTTTCCGGCGGCCATAACAATCCTGCAAAGTGAAACCGGACTGGCCCTGGTTTACTTTTCTTTTTTTCTTGTGATGTACCGGGAAGGACTTCCTTCCATCATCCTGCTCATCGGATTTGCCGTTGCCGCGCTGATCGTAGCCACGATTGTGATCGAACCGAATATTCTGGCGCTTGTGCTCACCAGTATCGCAGCCCTGGTGATCTATGCTTTAAGAAGGCAGATCAAAAGAAACCGCGGGCTTTTATTCATGATCCTCCTGATTTGGGCGCTTTGTGTAGGGGTCCAGCGATTTGCGGTTCCCTATATCTTTAAAAATGTGTTGCAAAAGCACCAGGTGGAAAGAATCTATGACCTCTTTGGAAAAGATAATCCCTATGAACAGGTAAAAGAAGGGATCAAAGCAGAGGATCTCAAAAAGAAAAAAGAAAGTGGTACCAGTTATAATGTCCGCCAATCCAAAATAGCCATTGGCAGTGGCCGCTTTTTTGGAAAAGGCCTGCTGAATGCCACCCAAACCCGCTATGATTTTGTGCCCGAGCAACGCACCGATTTTATTTTTTGTACCGTTGGAGAAGGATTTGGATTTACAGGTAGTATGGTATTACTGAGTTTGTACCTGATCCTCTTATTCCGGATCGTTACAATTGCTGAAAGACAAAGAAGTACTTTCAGCCGTTGTTATGCGTATGGAGTGGCCGCGGTATTTTTCTTTCATATTGCCATTAATATTGCAATGACGATCGGACTGGCTCCTGTGATTGGTATCCCATTACCCTTTATCTCCTATGGAGGAACTTCCCTGCTTACGTTTACCATTATGCTTTTTATACTGATCAGGCTGGATGCGGACCGGCAAATGGTATTGCGTTGATGAGTTCAGGTCTTTGCATTTACAAAGTCTGGAAGCTATCTCAAAAATCGTTGATTCAGGTGCTGCTGCCGGGCCCCGGATCTGGTCCGGGGCGCACCGACATGGCATCTATTGAAAAGACGAATCCAAAGAAGATACCGGTCCATAGGACTCCTTTGGAGGTCAAGCCCGGTATGACGTAAAACGACTTTTGAGATAGCTTCTGATTCAATTCCGTCATTCATCTCCTCATTTATTTTATTATCTCTTGGGTTCTTGTCATCTTTGACCTTTATAATTCGTATGAAAATTATTCCACTATCAGAAGGCACATTCACCATTGATCAAACCAAAAAGTTTGTCCCCTTTGATGATTCAGCAGAGGATTTGAAAGCAAGGCCGGCCGGCAGCCTGCTGGTGGAAATTCAGCCATTTGTAATAATCAGCAGCCAGGATATCCTCTTGCTGGATATGGGCCTTGGTTTTGAAATCAATGGCACCCTGCAATTACACCAGAACCTGATGAATGCCGGGATTAATCCATCAGAAGTGACCAAGGTCTTGCTCACCCATTTGCATAAAGACCATGCCGGTGCTGCCGGTATTGAAAGAGCAGGTCTTGGTGAAAGACTCTCACTTCCCAATGCCCGTTACTATCTGCAGCGCACTGAACTGGCTTATGCTTTTGAAAAAGGATTTCCCTCTTATATTACGGAGGAACTGGAATGCCTGCGTAATAATAACCAGGTGGAGTTATTGGATGGATCGGGTATGATTGACAGCTATATTGAGTATGCTGTTTCAGGAGCGCATGCTCCACATCACCAGGTTTTCTGGATCAGGGAAGATGGCAAGACCATCTTTTTTGGTGGTGATGAAGCGCCGCAACTGCAGCAAATGAAACACCGCTTTGCAGCCAAATACGATTATGACGGAAAGAAAGCCATGGAACTAAGGCAGCAATGGTGGCAGCAGGGGGAAAAAGAAAAATGGACCTTCCTGTTTTACCATGATGTGAAGCACCCGGTTTGGGATTTCGGATCATCTAAATAACAGCCTGTACTGGCATAAAAAAACCGGCAATGCCGGTTGAAATATTTCAATTATTCTACGATGGATCGGTTCCGGCGAAGCGGCCGGCCTTCCAGTCTCTCCCTTTTATTTTCACGGATCATACGCACCACTTCCTGTCTGAATTCATCTTCATGTTTGAATACCCGGTTGGCCCGCTGTTCATCCATGATCTGACGGAATTCTGTACGGTAGCGAATCCGCAGGTCAATGATCTTTTGCTGTAATACCAGCCTGTCGCTTTTATAACTGCGATGTGTCTGTGCAAATTCCCTGAAGTAACGCACGAAAATCGGCGTGAATTTTTCAGCTTCATTGCGGCTCAGGTTCAGGCGGTTTTGAATATACTCCTGCATCCTTTCGCGGATCTTGCTTTCCTGCGGATTGGCATCATCCGGTTCAGTTTGAGCCATACCGGTGGCCAGTGAGCCTATAAAAACGGTTAAGATGAGTAAAATTTTTTTCATGGTCATTTCTGCTTTAATTGGTCATTAACACTTCTCCTACGTCTTCGGTCTGTTCCCGGAAGTCTTTCAGTTCTTCCTCTGAAACATCCTGCAGCAGTTGTTGAATTTCTTTGGACTTGGTTTCAGGATTCACCTGGGCGGTTTCAGAACCGGTTAAACCGGCATCAAGAAAATCAACCAGGTCATCCTGTTCTGTATCGTTCAATGGTTTGATATCTTGTGAAACATCAGAGAGCACTTCTATGATACCTTCTACTGATGAATTCTCTGACTTGTTCCTAATGAATAAGCCAGCCAGAAAAACTACTCCTGTTACTACTGCAGCCGCCGCATAACGGAACCAGCTGCGACTGGCAATGGCAATGACTTTGGCTTCAGTAGCTGTTTCTTTGGCGGCAATCGTACTGGCCAGACTATCGAAATAACCAGCTGGTACCTCAAAAGGCATTTCCTTTTTCAGATTACCCAGCAGGGGAGAAATAGAATTTGTTTCATCCTGCACGGTTTTGTATTCAGTAGTACGTACGGCCTGTAACATCCGTTCAGCCAGCCCATCAAAGTAACCGGAAGGTACCTGGTAAGGCATTTGTTTATCAAGGCCATTCAGGATGGACGAACTGTTCTCCGCTGATCCGGTCACTTTCTCCAGCCGCTCTTCCAATTGTTCAAAATAACCGGCAGGTACAGTATAAGGCATTGATTTGGACAACCCGCTTAATACAGGGGAGAGCAGTTTAAGCTCTTCCGCAGCATTGGCAGCTTCCAGGGCCCTGATCCGCAGCATAACCTGAGCGATCAACCCATCAAAATACCCGGCGGGTACTGTATAGGTTTGACCAGGCTGGTAACCGGCCAGTTGGCTGTTCAGCTCCTTCAATTCCTGTAATATGTTGTCTCTTTCTGTCATGATCTGAACCCGGAATCCCGGGATTTCTTACTGTTTTCGCAGTTTCCTGCATTAGTAAGATGGTTTTCAATATTCAAAGTTTAATGATTCAGCATGTAATCCTCAATTTTTTTAACAGCATGATGATAACTCGCTTTTAAAGCTCCCTCACTGGTTTCCAGCACCCGGCTCATTTCTTCGTAAGGCATCTCATCATAATACCTCAGACTAAACACAACTCTTTGTTTATCAGGTAGTTGCTGAATTGCTATTTGCAATTTCCATTCCAGCTTGTTGGCATCAAAATGCTTGTCGGCCTTGATTTTATTGCTCAGTCCGCTTTCCACATCGCTCAGGCTCACGGAAGCTCTTTTCTTCATTTGTTCCAGGTAGGTCAGGCACTCATTGGTGGCCACCCGGTATAACCAGGTATAAAGCTGGCTGTCTTCCCGGAAATTCTCCAGTCCATTCCATACCCTGATCAGTACATTTTGCAGTACATCATTGGCATCGTCGTGATCCACCACCATCCGGCGGATATGCCAATACAGTTTTTCCTGGTACTTGCGGATCAGGCTGGTATATGCTTTTTCCTTCGTAACGGGGTTACGGAATTGAACAAGCAATTCGCTATCGCTGGTTTGGGTTAAGGACATTCGTCAGGGGCTTTGAGTAGGTTAGAATATTGGAAACCGGATATGTTTAAATCGTAAACTTACTTAAAAGTAAAAAAGCAGGTTCATTTTTAAAAGAACCTGCTTAAATAAGTTTGTTTTTGTGATTTTTAGGCGTTTTTCCTGGCCATTACTTTTTCAGTTGCCGCGATGATATCCGGAACATCCAGTCCGTACTTCTTCAGCAATTGGGCAGGGGTACCGCTTTCTCCAAAAGTATCCTTGGTGCCTACATATTCGATGGGTACCGGAAAATGTTTGGCTGCTGTCTGGGCAATTGCATCTCCCAGGCCACCGATCACATTATGTTCTTCTGCAGTAACAGCACAGCGGGTTTTGCGGAGGGAGTTGATTACAGCTGTTTCATCCAGGGGTTTGATTGTATGAATATTGATCACTTCCACACTGATTCCTTTTTCTTCCAGGGCAGCGCCGGCCTGAATGGCATTCCATACGAGGTGACCGCAGGCGAAAATGGTTACATCAGTTCCTTCGGAGAATTGCTGGGCCTTACCGATTTCAAAAGGGCGATCCGTTGTAAAAATGGGCCATGAAGGGCGGCCGAAACGCAGGTACACAGGTCCCTGGTAATCGGCAATAGCCATCGTGGCTGCTTTTGTCTGGGCATAATCACAGGGAACGATCACGGTCATACCAGGAAGCATTTTCATCAATCCTATATCTTCCAGTATCTGGTGGGTGGCACCATCTTCGCCAAGGGTTAAGCCGGCATGGGAAGCGCAGATTTTTACGTTTTTTCCACTGTAAGCAACAGACTGGCGGATCTGGTCATAGACTCTGCCGGTGGAGAAATTTGCGAATGTGGTAGTATAGGGAATCTTGCCGCCAATGGTGAGACCGGCTGCTATACCAATCATATTAGCTTCGGCAATACCAACCTGAATAAAACGTTCCGGAAATTCTTTGATAAACTGGTTCAGTTTCAACGAACCCAGCAAGTCGGCTGTCAATGCAACGATATTGGGATTGCTGCGGGCCGCTTCCACAATACCATCTCCGAAGCCGCTGCGGGTATCTTTGTTGCCGGAAGACTGAATATCTTTTAAAGCCATGATAAACGATTTGTGCCGCAAAAGTAGGGGAATAAATCAGTTCAATTCTCCCGGGATACTGCCAAAAACCGTGGCATCTGCCTTCAACCGAACCTCCCATTTCCAGGCGGAGTCCATAATATCTTCAATGCTGTACTTCGGGTTCCATCCCAGCACATCTTTAGCCAGCTGGTTATTGGCATAAACGGCTACCACATCGCCCGGGCGCCGGGGACCTGTTACATAGTTCAGTTTTTGACCGCTCACTTTTTCAAAAGCCTGGATAGCTTCCAGTACAGTCACACCTTCACCACTGCCCAGGTTAAATACTTCGCAGGGTTTTTTATTTCTGGACTGCTCCAGATATTGTAAGGCAAGTGTATGGGCACTTGCCAGGTCACAGATATGGATATAGTCTCTTACATTGGAACCATCCCTGGTTGGGTAATCAGTTCCATGTACAAACATTTTGGGGATCCGTCCGATGGCAGTTTGAGTAATGGCCGGGACCAGGTTCTGGGGTTTACCCAATGGCATTTCACCGATGGCGATGGAAGGGTGAGCACCGGCCGGGTTGAAATAACGAAGCAGGATACATTGCAGGTCTGAACTTTTGCAAAACTCATTGAGGATCTGTTCACCCATTTGCTTGGTGTAACCATAGGGTGATTGCGCTGGTTTGGGAGGGGTTTCCTCGGTAACAGGAACCTGATCGGGTTCGCCGTAAACGGTACAGGAGGAAGAAAAAACAAAATGGGGCACTTTGAATTCCTGCACACATTTCAGGAGGTTAATCAGCGAAACCAGATTGTTCTCAAAATAGAGCAATGGCTTCTCTACGGATTCCCCTACCGCTTTGAAAGCCGCAAAATGAATGATGCCGCTGATATCTGTATTTTCCTGGAAAACAGCAAAAGTGTCGTCGAAATTACAGAGATCAACTTTGTAGTTCTTGATCTTCTGATGGGTGATTTGTTCCACTCCTTTCATGATCACTTCATTGGATCGGGAGTTATTATCAATAGAAATCACTTCGAACCCGTTTTCAACGAGGTCAACGATTGTGTGCGATCCAATGAATCCGCAGCCGCCTGTAACAAGTATTTTACTCATAAAAAATCCTCCTTCTGGAGCCCTGTGGGCCGACAAAAGTCAGGATTTTTTATGATAATACTATTGATGCTGTTAAAAGAAGATCCGGGCAATCGTGTATACACCGGCCGCCAGCAGGGCACTGATTGGAATGGTCAGGATCCATGCCCAGAGCAGGTTAACGGTAACACCCCAGCGAACAGCGGAGAGTCTTTTGGTGGCACCCACACCCATGATGGCACCGGTGATGGTATGTGTGGTACTGACCGGAATTCTAAGTGCCTCTGTAACAAACAGGGTAAGAGCGCCGGCTGTTTCTGCTGCCACCCCTTCAAAAGGGGTCACTTTGGTGATCTTGGTTCCCATGGTCTTTACAATTTTCCATCCACCACTCATCGTACCAAGACCGATAGCCAGGTAGCAGGAGATGGGTACCCAATTGGGCATTTCCTTGATACTGCTGATCTCCCCGCCGGCGATCAGGGCGGCCGTGATGATCCCCATTACTTTTTGTGCATCATTTCCGAGACATGATAAAAGCCATCAGCATCCCGATCAGCGGAGCAATAAAAATGAAGGAGGCTGTTTTGATAATGACTGAAGAATTAACAGCTCCAAAACCGCCTGCAGCAATCGCCGCACCGGCAAAACCGCCAATCAGGGTATGGGAAGAGGAAGATGGGATACCGAGCCACCAGGTTAACAGGTTCCAGGCAATGGCGGCGATCAGACCGGCAAAAATGACCACCATCATTTTGGCATTGGCTGGATCGGTGCCAACCGGGTCAATCATAGTTGGTTTTACGGTTTTGGCAACCGTATCGGCAACTCCGTGGTCTTTGAATATAAAAAAGGCCACCGAATTAAAAAGGGCTGCCCAAAGTACAGCCTGAAATGGCGTCAGTACCTTGGTAGACACTACAGTGGCAATTGAATTGGCGGCATCATGAAAACCATTGATGTAATCAAACAACAATGCCAGTACGATAATCGAGATCAGGAAAGTAGTCATAACAGGATGTGATCGTTAACAAAAAAGGTTAAGCATACTTGATGATGATGGATTCAATCACATTGCTGGCATCCTCACATTTGTCGGTCACGATTTCCATTACCTGGTAGATCTCTCTTTTTTTGATCACTTCCTTGGCATCAGGTTCAGTTTCAAAAAGGCGCTCGATACTGAAATCGAATACATCATCTGCCTGGTTCTCAATACTGTTGATCTTCACCAGGGCTTCGGTAATATTGCGCATATTCTTCATGTCCCGGAGTTCTGTCACCGCTATTTTTACCTGGTGGGCGCCCTGTTCAATCAGTTCAGAAAATTTCTGTAACCCGATATCATTCGGGTTGACTTTATAGAAATTGATCTTTTTGGCAGAAGCATAAATATAATCTGCGATATCATCCAGCGAAGTGGCGAGGTAGTGGATATCCTCCCGGTCAAATGGAGTAATAAAGTTGCGGCCCAACTCGGTAAACAGGTTATGGGTAAATTCATCATTGGCATGTTCCAGGTCTTCCAACTGGGTAATCAGTTGTGCTCTTTTATCGAAATCAGGTTCTGCCACCACATCACGGAGCATGGATCCCATTTTGGCGACATTTTCCGCTACATTTTCAAATAATTCATAAAATACTTTGTTCTTCGGCATGAAGATCTTCAGGAAGGATTGCAATGCTGCCATTGGTTTGAGGTTGAGATGAAGTTAAAAGTTAAGTTGTGCCTGTATTCTTAAAAAGTTTCCTTTTTGTTGGTTGTTTCTGTTTTTTGAATCTTCAAATCTTCTGTTTGAAATTACGTAAGATGTGGTTAATTCAAAATATTTATTTAACTGCCACTCCAGACCAGTTTCAACTTCTCTGACCCGATAGCTTCTGGCGTCTAATTCATGTTTTTTACCGCCATTGTATTTCTGAAATCTTGAGAAAGGCAGAAAAACCCAGTTCTTTTTCCCATGAAACTTGCCGGATAGTGTAATATATCCTCCGGACAGGTTTTTTGTTTCTATAGAATCACGGGCAGGATTGTATTCAGGACCTTTCCCCCAGTTATATTCAGCCTGGATACCGATAGGTTTGGGATATAATACAAAGCTGGCTGCCATTCTTCTGTCAATGAATTCAAAAGATTGAACGGCCTTGACACCTGCAGACCTAATATCTGGCGGGAGTACATATTTACCAGCATATGCCTGTATTCCCGGTTCTATAATTTGTTTTCCAATATGAAACGGATAACTCAGTCTTGCTGCTACATGAAGGTTATCATTTTGTTCAGCCCGGTTAGCGGTCTGTCCATTGTAAACACCAACACCAAAAACACCATAATCTCCAGACCCTTTCAGATTGTCCCTGACCATGGCGGTAAAAACCTCTCTTGTTTTGGCAGGTGCCCAATAAAAGAAAACGCCTAAATCGCGTTCATTGGATAAAGCACTGTTTAGCCCGTCGTTGCGATCCAGTGGCAGTCTGTTTTGACTGCTTTGCATATTTTCAAAGCCAAAAGGGACCTTGCTTTGTCCAACCCGCAAACGGAACTCATTTTTTTTATCCAGTGAAAGATCAATATATGCATCTCTTAACTGAAGAATGTTTTGTGTGGTACCAGTGCTACTGCCAAAATCAGGTTGGATATAAAAAAATACCCTGTTATGAATATAGCCGCTGAAAATAATCCTTCCACGGCGGATTATAAACCCTCCTCCTTTGCCAATAGACCTGTCACACTGTTCACATTTCAGGTTCTCATTGGTTTCCAGTAACCGGTTATAGCGGATTTGCATATAGCCCCGGATAGAGAAATTCTGAAACCAGTCTTTTTTTTCACCTTTCACAGGAGTTGTGATTACTTCATTTTTAATAGAATCCTGTGCCATTGTGTAATAATAGGAGAAGAAGACTAACAAAATAGTCAGGTAGTATTGCCGCATGGCGATAATCTTTTAATTGCACGGCAAAAGTGGATAGATTTTCAGTCATACCTCACAAACCAATATTACCAAATTGTTAAGTCACAAAATAAAACCCCGTCAGGAATGACAGGGTTTTGCAATTAAAAGATTATTTATTGCCTAATCTTAGGGCCTGATTTTAATCAGAGGCAAAAATCAGGGTTCATTGTTACCAGTACATGAACCAGAGGTTAATTCAAGGTTATCAAATCATTACCAGTATTTGATTAATTAAGGAAAATATCAATAAAAGCTCAACATCATAATTGCTTAACAATGGGGTAACATGCCGTTAATGCAGCCAGCCCACCTTTGCGGCAAATAAACAGACTATGTATCCGAGGGCGAGATTTCTTTTTTTGGTAAGCGTTTTTTCACTGATTTCTGTTTTTGCGGCTGCCCAGGGCATCCGCCTTACCGGTAAGGTAATGAACACTAAAAATGAGCCCCTTCCCGGAGCCACCATTTTATTGGAAGGAACCAGCCGGCAAGTGGTAGCGGATGTGGAAGGGAAATTTTATATCAGTCTGGAACCAGGAAAAAAATATACACTCCGGGTTTCCAATACAGGTTATGAAGCAAAATTGGTATCAGAAGTGGATGTAACCCTGAATCAGGAAAACTATATCGAGATCGTACTTGCCGAAAGTTCAAAAACGAACCTGGAAGGAGTGGTCCTTAAAACCACCACCCGTCGTCAGGAAAATACAGCTGCCCTTCTCAGTTTCCAGCGTAGCAATACTGCATTATCCAGTGGCCTGGCAGCCGACTTTATCCGCCGTACCCCCGATCGTAATACCGGTGAAGTGTTGAAAAGGGTCAGCGGAGCTTCTATACAGGATAATAAATTCGTGGTGGTACGTGGTCTGAGTGACCGGTACAATGCTGCAGTGATTAATAACGCCCAGCTCCCCAGTACCGAGCCTGATAAAAAAGCATTTTCATTTGATGTAATTCCTTCTTCCCTGATTGATAATATCATCATCAATAAGACAGCTACCCCTGAATTGCCTGGTGAATTCGCCGGTGGTTTGGTGCAGATTAATACCAAGGATGTGCCTACACGGGATATGTTGAGTGTGGGTGTAAGCCTTGGGTTCAATACACAGTCTGTTTTCAATGATTTTACCAGTAATAGAAGAAACGGAACTGATTTTCTGGGTTTTGATAACGGTGACCGCAGCCTTCCCGGAGCATTTCCGGATAAGGCGCAAACATTCCGTAAAGGGAGTCAGGCACAAAGACTGGAATGGAGCCGCCTCCTGAACAGTGAAGCCTATGCAGAGCAAAACAGTACCGCCCTTCCCACCCAATCCTACAATATCACCTGGGGTAAAAGCACCCGGTTTAAAAACGGAGCAACACTGGGAACCATTCTGTCGGTACAATACCGGAACAGCATGCTGCAATACAATGTGCAAAGAAGATTGCATGAGCAGGATGGTAATACGCTGGTAGAGTTGGAAGACCGCCAGAATAAATACAGCGTGAATGCAGGAGCCATCGCCAATATTACTTATGTGAAAGGCGCACATAAAGTATCCTTCAAAAATCTTTTCAATCAACTCTTTGAAGATAATTACTATGTCCGCAGTGGTATCAACCGGGATCGTATTCAGGATATCAGCTTTCGCTCTTCTGTATTGAACCAGCGTTCATTGTATAGCGGACAGCTGGAAGGAGATCATCAGATCACCAAGGGAGGCATCAAACTCAGGTGGAATGGAAATTTTGCCTATAACGGAAAATCACAACCTGATTTAAGGACCATTTCCTATAACAGAGAATCCGGTACTAATAATCCCTACGAGTATAATGATGATGACAGCAGGCGCTTTTTCAGTGATCTGAAAGATTATAGTTATGGCGCCAATGGAGCTATCACGATTCCTTTCACTTTCGCTAAAAACAAACAGACATTTAAAGCGGGCGGATCAACACTCATCCGTATCCGGGATTTCAGAAGCCGGATATTCCAGTATGTCCCTGCTTCAGCTACTTCATTCAATAACAACAAAGAGCTCCTCCCCTTTGACCAGATTTTTGCACAAGCCAATATTGCGAACGACGGATTTGCACTGAATGAGTTCACCAATAACCAGGATAAGTATTTTGGTGTATCCGTGCTGAACGGAATGTTTGGAATGTTCGACAATAAATTCGGAACAAATATCCGGTTGGTATGGGGAGTGAGGGTAGAGAATTTCCAGCAGTTCCTGACGACAAAAGATGTAACCTCCAAAAGGGTAGTGGTGGATACCGATAAATGGGATCTGTTGCCTTCTTTCAATTTTACTTTTTCTCCCGGTACTAAGCATAGTTTCCGTGTATCCGGTAGTCGCACCGTGGCCCGTCCTGAATTCAGGGAAATTGCACCCTTCTCTTTTTATGATTATGAAGCCAATTTTGGGGTGAATGGTAATACTAACCTGAAAAGAAGCTCCATCCTGAATGGTGATATCCGTTATGAATTTTATCCCAAAGGCGGAGAAGCGATTACGGCAGGTGTATTCTATAAATCATTTGATGATCCGATTGAATTAAGGCTGGATCCCTCCAGTGTATTGGATCGCAGAAACTATGGTTATTCCAACGCGGATAAAGCTTATACACTTGGAGCAGAGCTGGAGGTTAGAAAGAACCTCGATTTTATTCACAGCAACTTCACCAATTTCAGCATGTTTGCCAATCTTACCTACATCTACTCTAAAGTATCATTACAGGGCTCTGCACCCGCAACAAGACCCTTACAGGGGCAGTCGCCTTATCTCGTGAATCTTGGATTGCAATACAACAGCAAAAAGGGCAACTGGGCAGGCTCCTTATTATATAACAGGATTGGTCAACGTCTGGCCCTTGTAGGTATCAGTGATCTTGGTTTTGCGGATGTGTACGAGCGTCCACGTGACCAGGTTGACTTTCAGTTGAGCAAAAAGATCATGAAAGAAAAAGGGGAGCTCAAATTAACATGGGCCGATATCCTGAATCCTGCTTATTATTTCTATGAAAATATAGATACGAAAAAAGCCTTCAGTGGAAGTAACGACAGGTTGTTCAACAGCTTTAAACCTGGCTCTACAATTACGGTTGGATTTACTTATGATTTCTCTCTCGGAAAAAAATAAGGAGTATAAAAATTTTAAAATAAAAAACGCAAGTATGAAAAAGTTGTTTCTCGCACTCTCCCTGGTATTGGTTTTGGGTGCAGTTTCCTGTGTAAAAGTGAATTTTGATGATGGCGATGATACCGGAGGTACTGGTACCATTGATCCGACCAGCAACGTGATCACTGGGGTGATTTCTTCCAGTAAGTTCTATGCAAAAGGAAAATGGATTCTCAAAGGATATGTGTATGTGACCAACGGTGCGACTATTACTTTCGAGGCGGGATGTATTATACAGAGTGATGTGACCGAGAAAGGCGCCCTGATTATTGAAAGAGGAGCTAAGTTGATCGCACAGGGTAATGCGGGTAATCCGATTGTATTCACCAGTGGTAAACCTGTTGGTTCAAGAGCACCTGGTGACTGGGGTGGTATTATCCTGCTGGGTAAAGCACCCACTAACAGACCACTCGATCCGGCTCCAACGATTGAAGGTGGTGTAGGTCGTCAGTATGGCGGTACCGATCCATTGGATGAAAGTGGTATTCTCCGTTATGTACGTATTGAGTTTGCCGGTATTGCTGCCGAACCCGGATCTGAAATCAATGGATTAACAATGGGTGGTGTGGGCTCCGGTACGATCATTGAGAACGTACAGGTTTCTTATGGTAATGATGATGCCTATGAGTTTTTCGGTGGCACCGTGAATGCTAAAAACCTGGTGGCTTTTGCCACTGCGGATGATGATTTTGATTTTGACTTTGGATATACCGGAAAAATCCAGTTTGCTGTTTCCTGCCGCAAACCAGATTTTGTGGATGCCGGAGATGCAGGAAATGGAGTTGAGTGTGATAATGACGCTGCCGGTACAACGGCCACACCAAGAACCAGACCACAGCTGAGCAACTTTACTATTGTAGGCCCCAATGATGCAGTGGGTACTGCTGCCAATCATAACTATTCACTCCGCTGGAGAAGAGCTACCCAGTTTGTGATGCGTAATTCAGTGATCATCGGTCATCCTGATGCCGGATTTTCAATGGAATCTGACGCTACTTTGAATGATTACTATGTACACAATATTTCAGAGTTTAAGAACAACCTGATTTTTGCAACGGCCAATACGTACCGGTCAGGAAACGGTGCCATTGCTAATGCGACACAGATCCAGACAAAGGCAGAAGCTGATGGTTGTGTAACCCTGGCCAATACAGCTGCAGCACAATTAACCAGTCCATTCTTTTCAATCACTCCAAATTTCCTCCCGGCTACTGGTTCACCTGCATTGACCGGCGCCAGCTTTACCGGTATGAATGCATTCTTCACCAGCACCGCTTACCGCGGAGCTTTTGGTACCACAAACTGGACCAGCGGCTGGTGTAACTGGGATCCGCAGAATACAGTTTATTAAAACTGACAAATATTATTATCAGCAACGTTCCGGCTTTTACCGGAACGTTTTTTTTGTCAGCTGCAATAGCCTGCTGCACCTGTAATCATTGGAATTGCTGAACAAATAGCCTGGGAGTATTTTTAAATTACCGGTTGGGCTGATAAGCGTACACTACTTCAAAGCCCGTTTTGGCCAGGGAAGGGAGCAACTGTCCCAGCGCAAGATCTTCTTTTTGAGGAGTGGGGTCACATACAGAATATTTTTCCCCGTTGTAAAGAATAGATTTGCCGATGGGTTTTTCAAATTTGATGGCGATAGTTACATGTTGTGGATAAGCAAGTACAATCATCGGCAGGTTATAGATTTCCCTGACCAGGAAAAAGAACAAAGCCGCCCTGTCTTCACAGTCGCTTTCTCCATACAATAGTGTTTGTTCCGGGCTTAACCTTTTTTCTGCCCCAAAGTTTTCAGCATCCGGTTTGAACATGAATGCATATCTGGTAAAGCGCATGAGATAATCCACGCCTCCTTTCACCGACATCCCACTGGTGTTTTTTTTGAGCAGGGGTATCAGGGAGCGGTAGGTTTCCTGGCTTAGGGGGATATTAAAATAAGAGGCATAATCAAGTACCGGGTAATTGGCAAAGATGGTTTTAACTGCCGGGTTCAGTTTAATGGTAAAATGATAATCGTTTTGGTAGTAATTGAACTGGATGTCCTTCTCTTCATACACTGCCGTTTTAAACTCTGGCAATTTTGTTATTCTGTATGAAAAGGCTTGCCTGTTATCCGGCAAAGGCAAATTCATTTCACTGAAAGCCTCGGTATTAAAATCAATATGATTGCCATAGTCATGATAATTCAGGCAAACATACTGCCGGCCATCTTTGTAGTAGGCCGGGATATTGTACACCTGGTCATCCGTTCTTATATAAAAAAGGATCTTTTCATCAGAAATTTTGATCGTGGCGTCAAAACCGCTACGGGTCAATAAAAACCATTTATAAAGCGTGTAGCGGGCGTAATTCGCAGATTTTGGGCTGATGGTACCGGCAGTTTTCCGGATCAGCTGGTAATAAAGCCAGTTATCCAACTGGTATTTTTCCTTTAGCTCGAGCAGGCTTTTAATGAGGGCGCCGTGGTCCTGAAGATTGAGATGGTTGACAAAATCAGTGATAGCCCCCGGTGAAATCAGGTTGTTTTCCGCTGTGCCGATTACAGACAGTGCCGGCAACTGGATTTTTTCTCCAAAAAAATCAAAATCCAGCTTCGGTTCCTGTGCACGGGGAGCCTGTAAACACAAGAAAGCGAGCAGGGGTAATATGATGTACCTGGTTTTCAAAGGCCGATCCTTAACATGAAAGTTACAAAATGGTAACAATAAAGTAATATTAAGTTTTTGGCGGGTTGCTGCAGGTTATTTACTGTTAGCTGACTGTAGATTTTATAACTTGGGGCTTAAAATGACTTCCTTGAAAACATATCTCCTGATTATAATAGTGGTTCTTGCTTCCTGCAACCGTTCCGGCCTCAGTAAAAAACTGGCAGGTTGCGATAGCCTGGTAATCACTTTTAATGCATCCAATAAAGATTCCATCATCCATCAGATCAGTACGACTGAAACAAAGGCAATTCAAAAAATGGCCGGTTTCCTGAAAGGAAAGGAGACTGAATTTTACAAATGCGGATATGATGGGAATATGCTTTTCTTCAAAGGAGGCATACAAGTGATGCCGGTAGTATTCAAATTCCGGGAAGAGGGTTGTCAGACCTTTGTCTACGATCTGGATAATAAAACAGTCAGCAGTTCGATGGGAAATGAAGCCGTGAGTTTTCTGAAAAGCCTGCTGGAGGGGAAGAACTGGTACTAATGTCTCTTAAACATCCTGTTCATTAAAGGATAACTCAATCCTGCTGATTCCTGATTCTACTTTACGGCAACGGACGCCGGCTTTGTCCAACATGTTCCTGGAAGCAATAAATATTTCATTGCCGGCATATTTATCAGAGAGATAAATCACTTCTGAAATTCCTGCCTGTATGATCGCTTTGGCACATTCGTTACAGGGAAAGAGGGCGGTGTATATCCTGCACCCATGCAGGTCCATGCCAATATTATTTAAAATGGCATTCAACTCGGCATGACATACATAGGGATATTTGGTCTCCAGAAAAGTGCCCTGTTTATCCCACGGAAATTCGTCATCATTACAACCTGCCGGTAGTCCGTTATATCCTGCTCCCACGATTTTGTTTCTTGGGTTCACTATACAGGCGCCCACCTGCGTACCGGGGTCCTTACTTCGCCTGGCTGAAAGCAGGGCAACACCCATGAAATATTCATCCCAGGAAATATAATCAGTTCTTTTTGTCATGGGGGAAAGTTAAAAATAAAAATCAATCTCTCCGGGTGTCCAGGGTAAATCCCACAGTAGTGCCCAGTCCGGCCGTACTACGTACATGAATCGTTTGTCCATGCGCTTCAATGATGTGTTTACAGATGGCCAGGCCCAGACCACTGCCACTTACATCAATACTCCGCCCTTCTTCTGTACGGTAAAATCGTTCAAATAAACGGGGCAGGTGTTTCTCGCCAATACCTATACCATCATCTGTTATTTCAATCAGGATATGTTTTCCGTCCGTATTGTACATACTGGATGTAATCACTCCGTTGATCTTGCCATATTTAATGGAGTTGCCGACCAGATTATTCAGCACCTGTCTGATTTTTTCTTTGTCTGCATAAACACTCAATGGCGCTTCGCAGCCTTTTTTGATCAGACATTGAATACCCATTACATCAGCTTTTACGGCAAGACTCTCAAATACATCTCTGACCAGGTCCTGGATGATAAAGTTTTCACGGTTCAGCACCAGTTCCCCTCTTTCAAGCCTGGAAATCTCATCAAGATCATTCAGCAGATGCGTGAGCCGGTCTACATTCTTCGCTGTTTTTTCAAGAAATTTTTTATTTACATCCGGGTTAGCCAATGCACCGGCCAATAAAGTATCCACATAACCCTGAATGGCAAATACGGGGGTCTTGAATTCATGCGAAAGATTCTGCAGGAATTCTCTGCGGAACTGTTCATTCTGACGCAGCAATTCAAGTTCCTGCTCATTCGCTTCTGCCCAGGCTTCCACATCTTCCCTCACTTCATCGATCCCCTTCTGCGGTAAAACGTATTTATAAAATGTTTCTTCCCGCCTCGTGGCCTTGGTTTTATTGATGAATTTATAAATGAGTTTGATCTTCCGGTAGATAAACCGTTCGAGCATAAAAAAAATCAGGAAATAACTGCCGGTAAAAATGATCACAAAGGATCCAATGGCCCAAATCCAGCTCTTCTCGGCAATATAAACCAGGGTACTTTCAGGGATGGCCAGCACCAATGACGTAAAAAAGGCGATTTGTTTGGGGGAGAGATTTTTTACGGAAAACATACTGCGAAGGTAATGGGAGAAGGGGAAGTGAGACACCGGACGGGAGACGGGTGACGGGAGACGTCAAAAGGGTGACGTCAGAGCTCAAACTTATAGCCAACTCCTTTCACGGTAGTGATACAGTCGATCCCCAGCTTTTGCCGGATCTTCCGGATATGGACATCAATGGTGCGGTCACCCACAATTACATCATTGCCCCAGACCTGGTTCAGGATCTCGTTCCGAAGGAAAACCCGTCCGGGTTTTAGCGCCAGGAGGTATAGTAATTCAAATTCTTTTTTCGCTAAAATGATTTCCTCTTCCCCAACCTTTACAATAAACCGCTCGGGGTCAATGGTCATATTCTCGATAGTCAATACCCGCACTTCTGTTTTATTGAGGCGGCGGAAAAGCGCATTCACCCGGCTCAGGAATACCTTCGGACTGATCGGTTTGCTGATATAATCGTCCGCACCCGTTTCAAGTCCCTTTATTTGAGTGCCTTCATCATTCACAGCAGTCAGGAAAATGATCAGAGTATCTTTAAAAGTGGATTGGGCCCGCAGCAGCTGACAAACTTCCACCCCTGTTTTTTTCGGCATCATCACATCCAGCACAATCAGGTCGGGCTGGGTGCGTCTGGCTTTTTCCAATGCTTCATCCCCGTCTTTGGCGGTAAAAACCTCATAGCCTTCATTGGAAAGGTTGTATTTCAGGATCTCGAGGATATCCGGCTCATCATCGGCAATTAAAACTTTCCGTACCCTTGTTTCCATGTATTCAAATGTTTGCGCAAACCTAAAGGGAAAATACTGGGGTGTAAAATGAAGGGCTGCCCTTTACACAGACTTAATAAAAAGTTAATAAACCATTATCCCCTCATCTGGCAATTTTTTGGTTTAATTCTCTGAAGATACAGCTATTAACGGCGTAACAGCGTCTGGATCAATATGGATTCATCCGGGGCCATTTAACCAGGGCTTCCTAACTTTGACCTTTCTATCCTTATGCAAAGCAGCGTTAGCATCCTTATTATTTGTGTTTTCCTCAGTCTTGCAGGCAAAACAGGAGCACAGGGCGTCAGTTTGGCCGATACACTGACGATCCCGGGCACTTATAAGCCGGCACAGAACCGCCAGTTATGGCATGACCGCATTGACCTGGAGCAAAAAACCATTTTGTCGGCAGATGGAGCTGCTGATAATAGTTTCACGCCTTCCAAAGATGATGATGTCAACTACCTGCTCACCCGTTCTCTGGTTAAAAAAACAGATGCCCTGCAATTCCTCTATGAAACTGATAAAGCACTGGAACACCGTTTAAAGGTGAATTACCTCTCGGGACTGGAGAACCTGCTGAAATATTTCAGACAGAACTGGAAAAACAAGACAGATCAGGGTGTCAATCCTGTCAATCTTCCAGCTATCATTAATACCTATGAGACATGTGTTGTTCTGGATAGAGGTAATCAGTCAGTCCGGGCTGCCATTGGCAAATTGCCCTATGATGCAGGGATGGTCCTGATCAATGCAGGTATCTTCAGCAAGAACCCGGGTTTCCAGGATGCTAAAAATGACCTGGTACTCAAATACTGTATCCTCCATCCCGAAAAAACCTTCAGCACCCTTACCCAAAGTCCTGATGTACCTTTTGCGGACAGCCTGATCCGGATTGTGTCCAAACAATACCCCAAACAACTCTATGATTATTCCCAGGCCGGCAATAAACTGGGTGCCCTCATCAGGGGAATCAATGATGATATTTTTATTAAAAATGTGGTGAAGATGTCCAGGAGCCGTGACGGACAACAGTATTTCTGCTTCCTGGATAATATTATGAAGGGAAGATTGACTTTTGAAGAAATTGATGCGGCAAAAGGAGATTCGGTGATTTATTATAAACTGCTGGTTCGGACCCGCATGGATTATGCCCAAAGGCTGCTGGATAAGGATACAGCCTATGAATATGAAACCCTCACCCAGCGCCTGGAAAGAAAGGCCCGGGAGAATTTTGTCAATATCATCAATGGATTACATGATGAACGTAATCATGATATCCGTTTCAGGAATATCCAGTCTTTAACTGCCGAGGAACTTTATTACCTCGCCGTAACGACAGATGGATCTATTTATACCTCGAGTTTTGTGAAAGGGGTCTATCCCCTGATGATGAAAAAGATCAATAACAAGGGTGATTCCCTGCTCCTTTCATTGCATTTTGACCGCTACCGGAAGTTTATCAAAATGTGCGCAGGCTTTAATACCCTCGATGATTTTTTATCCAGCTTCCCTGCCCGTAAAAATCCGGATGATGAAAGCGATGCGGAAAAACTGATGAAGGCCTTTGTAGGCAGATTGGAGGCAGGCACTGGTACTGAAGACGGAGTGGATGTGGCCGATTCCTATGCAAGCGTTGCTGAATCTATGAAACCACTGGCCGCAGAAATGCTTAAGAATATTCAACGTAACTACCAGCGGAATGAATCTGCCGGGAATAAACGCGGGATGGCGATCTACAATATCCTCAATAAACTCTTTCTTTCTGCCGATACCACCCAGCATATAGACCTCACCAAAGAACTCGGTATTCCACCGGTATATGAAGTGCCCTTTCAGGCACTGGCCAATGACAGCGGCAGGGTGATTGTCCAATTGTTTATCTATGGAGACCGCGATGGAATGGGTGTTTTCCCCGGACTGGTGAATATGTTCAATAATGCCAACTGGAAAATTGATGGCAGTAACAAACAATGGGTGGCCATTAACTCTGCGAAGGGAAAACCGGTTACACTTTATATGAACCGCCCCCTCCCGGAGGAAAGCAATGAAGATGCTGAAGCACAGAAAGCACTTTGTTCCTTTCTGGATAAAAATAATATAGTACCAACAGTCACTATAAACAGGGGCCATAGTTATAATGCACCGTATACTATCGAGCAGATGTCTGTTGCCTCTAAAATAGTATTCATGGGATCTTGCGGAGGTTACCGGATGATCCATGATATCCTGGAAAAAGCACCGGATGCACATATCATCGGCACCAAGCAGATAGCGGATGCGCCGGTGAATAATCCATTTCTGCGTTTGATCATGGAAAAACTGCGGACAGGTAGCAATATCGACTGGATTCCATTCTGGGTCGAGCTGAGTAAAATGGCCACTGATCCTATTTTTGCAGACTATGTTCCCCCGCACAAAAACCTGGGTGCCTTGTTTATCAAAGCGTATAAGAAAGCGATGGAAAATTGAAAATTCGAAGTACGAAGTTCGAAATGGAATGACAGGGCTGATGTGAAAGCGATGGAAAGCTTAGTTTTGTGCCTTTTCTAAATCATTATTTTGGCGGCGCCTAAAAAGACTTTTTTTGATGTGGGATTGTTGCGGAGGGTGTTCCGCTATGCATCTCCCTATAAAAAGAAATTTTATATCTCCGTTACCCTGGCCATCCTGCTGGCTATCATTACACCGGTTCGCCCCTTTCTGATTCAGCTGACTGTAAACAAGTACATCGCCAATGAGGCCGTGGCCATGCTGATCAATATTACATTGTTTCAGGTGGGATTGATTTTAGTCGAAACAGCCATGCGTTTTCTTTTTTCATTTACAACGGCTTCCCTGGGGCAGTCTGTGGTGAAAGATTTGCGGGTGGAAACCTACCGGAAGGTCATGGGCCTCAACCTGAGTCAGTTTGACCGGACACCGATCGGAACCCTGACGACCCGGACGATCAATGATATTGAATCCATCAATGATATTTTTTCTGATGGCTTAGTGCCGATCATTGCGGATCTTTTATCTATTGTATGTGTACTGGGTTATATGTTCTGGGCCGACTGGGAACTGACCCTGATTGCGCTGATCCCTTTTCCGATCATTATCATCGCAACTTATTATTTTAAAGAGAGTATCAATAAATCCTTTTTTAAAGTCCGGAATGCGGTGGCCTCGCTGAATGCATTTGTACAGGAGCACCTGACCGGGATGGCCATTGTGCAGGCTTTTGCTGCAGAAGACCGCGAGTACGAAAAATTCAAAAAGATTAACCGGGAACACCGGAATGCCAATGTCAAAGCCATTTTTGCTTACTCGGTTTTCTTTCCGGTGGTGGAAATTGTTTTGGCCCTGGCCATCGGTCTCATTGTATGGTGGTCATCCAAAGAAGCATTGCAATTGCAGGAAAGCCAGCAGGGAACGGTGATTGCATTTATTCTTTGTCTGAACCTGCTTTTTCGTCCGCTCCGGGTAATTGCCGATAAATTCAATGTGCTGCAGATGGGCATTATTGCCAGTGAAAGGGTATTCAAAGTGTTGGACAATCCGGATGTGGCAGATGATAAGGGGACCCATGCTCCGGCCTTTGTAAAGGGGAGTATTTCATTGGAAAATGTCTGGTTTTCTTACGAAGAGGGCCGTCCCGTACTGAAGGATATTTCATTCAAGGCAGCACCCGGTGAAACCATTGCCATTGTGGGGCATACCGGCAGTGGCAAGACAACCATTATCAGTCTGCTGAACCGCTTATATCATATTCAGCAGGGAGTTATTAAAATTGATGATGTAAATATTGAAGAATACAAGCTGGACAGTTTGCGCAGGAATATCGGGGTTGTTTTGCAGGATGTGTTTTTGTTCTCCGGTTCAGTAATTGATAATATCACCCTGCGGAATCCCGAGATCAGCAAGGAGCAGGTCATTGAAGCGGCGAAACTGATCGGCATGCATGAATTCATCATGCGTTTGCCCGGTGGCTATGATTATAATGTGATGGAAAGAGGGGCCACGCTTTCGCTTGGACAAAGACAATTGCTCTCCTTTATCCGGGCCATTTTATACAATCCTTCGATCCTGATTCTGGACGAAGCCACTTCATCGGTGGATACGGAGAGTGAAATCATGATTCAGAATGCCATTGATACGCTGATCAGTGGCCGGACTTCCATCGTGATTGCCCACCGCTTGTCCACGATCCGCAAAGCGAGCAGGATCATTGTGCTGGATAAAGGTGAAATCAGGGAAATCGGCACCCATGATGAGCTCTTGCAAAAAGGGGGATATTATAGTCAGCTCCATGCCATGCAATTTGAAAAAAAGCCGGGAACGCTGGAGCATTAGTTAAGTTGTAGTACGCTGACTTTCAGCGGGTTTGCTTGCTATTCTTTTTGCAGTTCAGAAGAATAGGTACTTACCCCGAAAAATTGACAAATTCCTTGGATCGCCGGCCCATATTCAGGGGTACACCCTTATCTTTGCGGCAAATTTCAGGGCAGGTATGAGATCAAGGCTTATCAAATCCTTTACTGTAGCGGTTTTCAGCGTTTTTTCACTGATTTTTTCTGTGCCGGCACAAGCCCAGCATGGAGATGGTGAGCAAACGCAACAACAAGCCGGGCACCAGGAAGAAGGTCATGGAGATGCGAAAAAGAAAGAATTGAATATCGGGGAAGTGATTTTTGAACACGTCCTGGATGGACATGAGTTCCATTTTTTCGGTAAGTCCATTCCCCTGCCAGTTATCTTATACTCTCCCCAGAAAGGATTTACCAGTTTTATGTCTTCCGCCTTCCATCATGGAGAGCATGAGCATGAAGGCTACATGATCCTTACGGCTCATAATATTGAGAAAATGGGTCTGGATCCTAAAAAATTCAAACCTGAAACCATTGTGGCGGTAAAGGATGGGGTAATTGATCCTTCGGTTACGGTTTATGATCTCTCTCTGACCAGAAACGTGATCCAGATGATCCTGGCCCTGACCCTTTTTGTGGTCATCATGCTGCGGATTGCCAAAAGATACAAGCAGGGTACTGGTGTAACTTCTGCACCAAAGGGTTCACAAAGTCTGCTGGAGCCGGTAATCACTTTTGTAAGAGATGAAGTGGCCAAGCCGAACCTGGGTCATAAGCAGGAAAAATACCTGCCTTACCTCTTGACTGTTTTCTTTTTTATCCTGATCAACAACCTGTTTGGACTGATCCCCGGATCGGCCAACGTAACGGGCAATATTGCCTTTACGGTTGTACTCGGTGTGATTTCATTTATTGTGATCATGTTCAGTTCCAACAGTCATTACTGGGGTCATATTTTCAATCCGCCGGGCGTACCGCTGGGTGTGAAATTTATCCTGGTACCGGTGGAGTTCCTGAGTGTGTTTATTAAGCCCTTCGCCCTGATCATTCGTCTTTTTGCCAATATGGTGGCGGGTCATATTATCATTATTTGTCTGGTATCTCTGATATTTATTGCCGGTCAGCTGAATACAACGGCTGGTTGGTCCGCTTCACCTTTTTCAATCGGCTTTACTGTGTTTATTTACATGATTGAAGTACTGGTGGCCTTTTTACAGGCTTTCATTTTTACAATGTTAACAGCGGTGTTTATCGGACAGGCATTTGAAGGGGAACATCATCATGATGAGGCGCAGGCGGCTCATCACTAAACAAGTATTTTTTAACTATCAATAATTGTAACATGGATTTATTTCTCTTAGCAGAAACAGCTAATGCAGGTGGTGCAATCGGTGCAGGTCTTGCTGCGATTGGTGCCGGTATCGGTATCGGTCAGATCGGTAAAGGCGCTGTAGAAGCGATTGCCCGTCAGCCGGAAGCGTCTAACGACATCCGTGCGAACATGATCCTGACTGCGGCCCTCGTTGAAGGTGCTGCGCTGTTTGCGATCATCGTTGGCTTCCTGGCCATGGTAATGTAATACCGGCAGGAAAAAAAATTACTGCATCCGATGCACAGGGCGGAGGGTGCAGTTCTTTCACCCCAAACCCCTTAATGGGCTTTGGGCTGGTTCTTAAGAACTTCAATTGATCTTGAACATACAGATGGTTTATCCCCTGAAACCATTTATGCGATCAAAAGCTATTAACCCCCCTATAGGGGATGGGGGTAAATGAACTACCATGGAATTATTGCTTCCTAAAATTGGATTACTGGCCTGGACGCTGCTGGCATTCCTGATTGTATTCTTTATTCTCCGTAAACTGGCATGGCCTGCGATCATCAAAGGGCTGCGTGACCGGGAGAATACTATTTCCGAAGCACTGGCTACTGCCCAGAAAGTAAAAGAGGAAATGGCACTGATGAAGAGTGAAAATGAAGCCCTGCTGGCCAAGGCCCGTGAGGAAAGAGCGGCGATGCTGAAAGAAGCCAGGGAAACCAAGGACCGCATCATCAACGAAGCCAAAGAGCAGGCCAAGACCGAGGCGAATAAAATCATCACGGAAGCCCAGGCTGCCATCAATACTCAAAAAATGGCTGCATTGACTGAAGTGAAAAACCAGGTAGGTAAACTGGTGATTGAAGTAAGTGAGAAAGTATTGAGAAGAGAGCTGGCTAATAAAGAGGCCCAGGAAGCTCATATCAAAGGAATGGTTGACTCTGTAAAACTGAATTAATAAAATGTGTAAATGTGTATATGTGAAAATGTGAGCATGAGATACTGTATTCCATTTTCACATTCCCACATTCCCACATTTCCTAATTAAATAACTTATGCCAAATCCGCGTTTAGCTGCCCGTTACGCCAAGTCGCTGCTGGATCTTTCCCTGGAGAAGGATCAGCTGGAACAGGTATATGCTGATATGCAATGGCTCCAGGCGGTTTGCAAAGCCAGCAGGGATTTTGTGAATATGCTCCGGAGTCCGGTGATCAGCAGCGATAAAAAAATTAAAATCACTGAAGCAGTTACCAATGGTAATATCGGGGTACTGACTACGGCTTTCAACAAACTGCTTATTTCCAAACACCGGGAAAGTAACCTGCCGGAAATTGCCACTGCTTTTATTGCACAGTATAAAGTGCATAAAAAGATTCACACTTTAAAACTGACTACGGCCACCCCGGTAAGTGAACAGGTAAAGGAAGAGATTATTGCCCAGGTTAAAAAGACCAGCGATATGCAGAATATCGAGATGGTTACGAATGTAGATGATAAACTGATTGGCGGGTTTGTGTTACAGGCAGGTGATTTACTGATCGATGCCAGTATTGCCTATGATTTACGGCAGATTGCCCGTCAGTTCGAAAACAATGATTTTGTTTACAAAGTGAGATAAGTATTCATAAACGATAAATTGGATAATATGCCAGAAATTAAACCAGATGAGATATCAGCGATACTGCGCCAGCAGTTGAGCAATTTTAACGCCAATGCCGATCTGGAAGAAGTAGGAACTGTACTGCAGGTGGGTGATGGTATTGCCCGTGTATATGGTTTGGGAAATGTGCGTTACGGTGAACTGGTGGAGTTTGAAAGTGGAGTAAGGGCCATTGCCCTGAACCTGGAAGAAGATAATGTGGGTGTGGTATTGATGGGTGAGACCGGAGGAATCCAGGAAGGTTCCAAAGTGCGCCGTACCGGTCAGATCGCCTCTATTAAAGTGGGTGAAGGAATGGTTGGCCGTGTAGTAAACACATTGGGAGAGCCCATTGATGGTCGTGGCCCTATCACCGGAGAACGTTATGAAATGCCCCTGGAGCGTAAGGCCCCTGGTGTTATTTTCCGTGAGCCGGTAAAAGAACCACTGCAAACCGGTATCAAGGCGATCGATGCCATGATTCCGATTGGTCGCGGCCAGCGTGAGCTGGTGATCGGTGACCGTCAAACCGGTAAAACAGCGATCTGTCTTGATACGATTATTAATCAGAAAGAATTTTATCAGGCTGGTAAACCGGTTTATTGTATTTACGTGGCCATCGGTCAGAAAGCATCTACCATTGCCGGTGTGATGAAAACTTTGCAGGATGCAGGTGCCATGGAGTATACTATTATAGTAGCAGCCTCTGCTTCTGATCCTGCTCCGTTGCAGTTCTATGCTCCTTTTGCCGGTGCAGCCATCGGAGAATTTTTCCGCGATACCGGTCGTCCGGCACTGATCATCTATGATGATCTTTCCAAACAGGCGGTAGCTTACCGTGAGGTATCCCTGCTGCTTCGCCGCCCTCCGGGACGGGAAGCTTATCCTGGTGACGTATTCTACCTGCACAGTCGTTTGCTGGAAAGAGCGGCGAAAGTGATCAGCGATGATAATGTGGCCAAGAACATGAATGATGTTCCTGATAGTATCCGTCACCTCATCAAGGGTGGTGGATCATTGACCGCCCTGCCCATCATCGAAACACAGGCAGGTGACGTATCTGCTTATATCCCTACCAACGTAATCTCCATTACGGATGGACAGATCTTCCTGGAATCAAACCTGTTTAACTCCGGTATTCGTCCGGCGATTAACGTAGGTATTTCGGTAAGCCGTGTGGGTGGTAATGCCCAGATCAAATCAATGAAGAAGGTAGCGGGTACCCTGAAACTGGATCAGGCCCTTTACCGTGAGCTGGAAGCCTTCTCTAAATTCGGGGGCGACCTGGATGCGGCTACCAAGAACGTAATTGATAAGGGTGCACGTAACGTGGAAATCCTGAAACAGCCTCAGTACACGCCGTTCGCGGTGGAAAAGCAGGTTGCGATCATTTACCTGGGTACACAGGGATTACTGAAAGATGTGGCCGTTAAACATGTAAGGGCTTTTGAAGACCACTTCCTGATGGAAATGGAAAACAAAATGCCGGAACTGCTGGCAGAATTCAAAAAAGGAAACCTGCCGGAAGATGGACTGAAGAAAATGGTGGAAATGGCCAACGGGCTGATTCCGCAATACAAATAAAATTTCAGATCAATGAAAGGGAATCCCGCTAGTAACAGCGGGATTTTTGTATTTATACGTAAAGGCCTTTCATTTATTTTTATTTTTAAATAATTGATTTTCAATATAAATAGTAATTTTACTACATAAAATACGGTAATAATCGAGAAAAATTACCCGTAAAGCTTGCAAGTAAAAAAACTGCGTATTATGTTTGTGTCAGAATCGAACGAATCCTAAGAAAACAACGTAATCCGACCGTGAAACAAACTATCCGCAACAAGGGATTTTACCTCCCTGCCTGTTTCAGCAACTACATGTCGGCTTTCATTGGGATCTAAAGAGGAGTTCATCAACGTAACCTTATTCATACCCTAATCCTGAAAACGATGAAGTCAACTTTACAATTAACAAAGCAAGCTCTTAAACTTGCCATCTTTACCGCAGTTGTTGCCATTTCTCTGCCAGCAACAGCACAACAGTCAAATGAACTGAATTTTGAAAACAGTTCTTTGTACTCCGGAAATCCTGGTGAGGACAATGCGGTTTATCTGTTTCCTGATGTAAATGCGACCATGGATGCACATGTAAAAATCAAGGGACGCTCCACAACATCAGTATCACTCTCCAGTATTGATGTAACCAGTACCGGTTTCAGTAAAGCATTTCAGCCGCAGATCAGCAGAGGAAGTGTTAGCGGTAGTACCTCCTGGTGGATGGAATTTGAAATCAAATTTGTCAATAAAAACACTGAAGATGCCGCCAGTATTGCTGAAGCCTATGCAACGGCTCTTGATATTGACGGAAATGGTTCCAGACTGAGAGAGTGGGATGCTTTTTATGGTGCAGCCTCTTATACCCTGGAATCAACCACACAGCTGCAGGTGATAAGTGTTACCGGTATCCTGAACCAGTTATTATTGGGTGGTAAGCAATTCACCGGTTCATTGTCTGATTTCTCCGGTATCGATACAGCCGCTACACAACTGATGGCTACAAACAAATACATCAATACAAATACAATAACTGTACGCTTTGGCGGTACCACCACCGGGTCCGTCAGTAACACCAACCGGATGTACAGTGTTTGGTTTAAGAATTTTGCCTACAGTGCACCGATGAATACACTGCCGGTAAAACTCGCCTCTTTTACAGCCACCCTGAACAACAACAACAAAGCCGATCTGAAATGGACCACCGCATCTGAAATTAATGTCAGCCATTTTGTGATCGAGCGCAGCATTGATGGGATCAATTTTTCTGATGCCGGTATCGTTTTTGCCGCCGGGAATACTACCGGTAATATGAATTACAGTTTTACCGACAATCTTTCTGCAGTTGGTGCTACTGTAATCTGGTACAGGCTTCGTTCAGTGGACATGGATGAAAAGACCGAACTGTCTGCTACAAAAATGATCCGCATCAGTACAAAGAATGAAACAACACTCAGCCTTACCGTGTATCCCAATCCGGTTAAGCAGGACCTGAGAGTAACGATCCCGGCCACCTGGCAGAATAAGAAACTGGTCTACGAAATGATTGCGATTTCCGGACAGGTAGTGAGCAGGATGCAGTCAGCGAACAGCGGCCAGACCGAAACATTAAATGTACAATCACTGGCACCGGGTATTTACTATGTACGGGTAGCTTGTGAAGGACAAATGATCCAGCAAAAGATTGTCAAGCAATAAAGAAATTTCAGAGAGGACGGTTAAAAGCCACTTCATTAATTGAAGTGGTTTTTTTTTGATTGTATGATAAACAGGCGGTTACAAATTTCTAATAAAAGGTATCGTAGATTTACTGCAGAAAATACGGAAAATATCAAGAAAAATTCCGCGAAATACTTGCAAGTAAAAAAACCAAGTATTATGTTTGTCTCAGAATCGAACGAATCCTACGAAAACAACGCAATCCGACCTGTAAAACAACTATCTCTCCCCGGGAATTTACTCCTGCCCGGTTTACAACTGTCAAGTCGGTTTCATTGTAATCGTGGTGAAGTTCAGCATCTCAGCTAACATTTTGTACCCTAATCAGAAAACGATGAAAACAACTTTACTCCGACTGAACAATTTACTGACAGCGCTGCTCTTTGTAATGATCCCCACCATAACAAATGCACAATTGTCTTCACTGGAGTTTACGGCCGGCGCAGGTAACCCTACCGGAAGCGGTGCAACAGTCGCCAGTCAGGCGATCAGCTTCCAGGCAAATATCAATAACCCTGTCGGTACCTCTTTCATTCCCTTTCTGCCTGTAGTAACCACAACTTTTTCACTCAGCAATCAGCAGTATAGTGTACCCACTTCAGAAATCGCGACCGGTACCGGACTTAGCTTTGGTGCGAATATTAATAATTCAGGTACTGAGGCAGCGAGTACTGCTTTATTTGAAAAGATGAATCTGATTTCTACGCCTGCCAACGGAAATTTTACATCCGTTGCTAATGGTTCAGCAGGTACAGGCATTGATATCAATACCAACAGAGCAATCACGATTTTTAGTTCTGTTCGTCCGCTTTATCATGATGCTGCTTCTACCAGCAACCGTTTTTACTATGGCGATCTCACCATTACTTTTAATGTACCGGTGATCAACCCGGTTCTTCAGCTGGTTGGTCTTGGCGGATATTTTACATCATCCGGAAATACACTTGGTTTTACAACTGAACTGGAATTGGCCAGTGCCGGAGTAACATTGCAGAAAATCTCGGGTTCGTCTGAGCTGCAGGTTTCTTCAAATAAAATCCTGAATAATGCCCCCACCCCGAATTCAACAACGGGTTCAGGTGCGGCCACCGGCTCAGTAAAAGCCACTGGTTTTGTTTCTCAGATCAAATTCAAAATATATGTTCGCGGAGATGGAGGAAACACAAGATGGAGCAGCAGTTCCATGCACCCTGGCGACCTCTGGATGATTGGTGTATCTGTTGGTTCTTCCTCCGCATTACCCGTACCCGTTAAGTTATCCTCTTTTACAGCCACATTGAACAACAACAAAACAGATCTCAGGTGGTCCACCGCCACCGAGATCAATGCCAGCCATTTTGTAGTGGAAAGAAGCCTGGATGGTATCAATTTCTCAGATGCAGGAATGGTATTCGCTGCCGGTAATTCAACCGAAACCCTCCAATACAGTTTTTCAGATAACCTGCAAACAGTTTCTGCAGCCGTGATCTGGTACCGGTTGAGAACAGTGGATATTGACGGGATGACTGAATACTCCGATACCCGCATTATCCGGATCGGTAAAATAACCGAGAAGAGCCTGACCATTCAGTCCTTCCCCAACCCGGCTACCACAGAACTCCGGATCAGTATTCCGGCAGACTGGCAGAGTAAAAAAGTTCAGTACGAACTGATCAACCTCTCCGGACAGATCGTAAAAAGAATTCAGGCGAATAGCAGCAATCAGACAGAAGTGATTTCAATAGCCACGCTCGCACCCGGAATGTACGTTGCCCGCGTAATCTGCGGTGAACAGGTGGCCCAGCAAAGAATCATCAAACAATAAACATATTTTCAGTTCTGGACGGTAAAAAGCCATCTCATTCATTTGAGGTGGTTTTTTTACATTTGGGAAAACCGTATGAAGTTATCCATCCTGATTCTCCTGGCCCTTCTATGTTGCGAATGGTCATATGCACAACAAACAGCCTTTCCAAAAGACTGGGTGGGTAACTGGAAAGGAGAGCTGATCTGGATCCGGAGCGGAAAAACAGATACAACCCGTGTGACTGTTCAACTGCGGATACATCCTGCCGACAGTATCAACACCTATACCTGGCAGATAATTTATGGTGCAGCGGGTGAAGATAACCGGCCCTACCTGCTCAAACCGGTGGATCCTGCCAAAGGCCATTGGGTCGTGGATGAGAAAAACGGGATCCTGCTGGATCAATTCCTGATTGGAAACAGACTATGTGGAGCTTTTACCGTACAGCAATCAACGATTATTAATCAGTACTGGATGGAAGGGGACAGGCTGATGATTGAGTTTTGTAGTATAGGGGCAAAACCAATTCACAGCTCGGGCAAGGGAACTGAAGAGAGTCCCGCTGTAAACAGCTATAAAGTCACCAGTTATCAAAAGCTGAATTAAGAAGGAGAACTGAGATCAGGTAACGTATTTTGCGCAAATTGAAAAGATGAGACGGGTACCTTATTTCCTATTAGCTATTATTCTTTTTTCCTGCAGTCAGAATAATGTAAAGCAGGACAAAAGCCTGAAGAAATATTTTGATGAACACAAAGCAGAGGGCTGTTTTGCCCTGATGAATAATGCCACCGGGAAATTTACAGTCTATAACCTGGGCCGTTACCGCGACAGCAGCTATCTCCCGGCTTCCACTTTCAAAATTGTGAACTCCCTGATCGGTCTGCAAACGGGTAAAATCGTAAACGACAGTATGGTGATTCCATGGGATGGTGTCAAAAGATTCCGGGATGAATGGAACAAGGACCTGACCATGTACGAAGCCTTCCGGGTTTCCGCTGTCAACTACTACCAGGAAGTGGCCAGAAGAATCGGAAAAGATACCATGCAGTTCTGGCTCGACAGTTTGAAGTATGGGGTGAAGGAAGCCTCTGAAAAGCTGAAAATCCGCAGCGCCGTAGACAGTTTCTGGCTCGATAATTCATTAAAAGTAACGCCCGATCAGCAACTGGGATTGATGAAACGCCTGTATTTTGATCAGCTGCCTTTTTTTAAAACTTATCAGGAAACTGTTAAGCGTGCCATGCTTTTTGAAGACAATGCCAACTACCGCATGGGATATAAAACCGGCTGGGGATTTACCGAAAATGGTCATGCACTGGGTTGGGTGCTGGGCTGGATCGAAGAAAACAAGCACCCGTATTTTTTTGTGCTCAACGTGGAATCACCGGACCGGGACTTTGATATGTTTAAAATACGTATGAAAATCCTCACCGATATTCTGAAACAACTTGGCTTTTTTCGAAGGAAAAATGTAAACCGGCTCTTTTGGTTCAAAACTTGATAGATAAGACCGATTGGACCTTAGTTTTCAATATAAACACCTGCTCTGGTCCTGGCTGATATTGCTGGGCTTACTCCTCTTATTCGGTATTTATATTATCTGGAAGAAAAGAACCCTGCGAAAAGCAGGTGAACCCCGTTTATTGCAGTTGCTGACTGCAAGCTATTCTCCCGCCCGCTTTTATGGTAAATATGCCCTATTATTCCTGGCTATCACCACCGGTATACTCGCGGCCATGAATCCAGGAAAAATCAGCGGACAACAATCACAACAACGAAAAGGGATCGACCTGACCATTGCACTGGATGTTAGTAAAAGTATGCTGGCGACCGATATCAGTCCCAGCCGCCTGGAAAGAGCCAAACAGTTTATCAGTAAACTGATTGATGCCATGCCCGATGACAGGATAGCCCTGGTACTTTTTGCAGGAAAAGCATATATGCAGATGCCACTCACCACCGATCATGGTGCGGCCAAATTATTTGTAAGCGCAGCCGGTCCGGAAGCCATCCCCGGGCAGGGTACCGTAATCAGCGAAGCCATGGACATGGCCAGCCGGGCTTTCAGCGGCGGGGAAAAAAGATTGAAATCCATTTTGTTGATTTCAGATGGAGAAGACCATGATCCGGATGCGGGAAAAACAGCCAAAGAACTGGCCAAACAGGGTGTCATGCTCATTACGATCGGAGTGGGTTCTGCGGGTGGTTCAGTGATTCCTGACCCGCTCACCGGACTGGATAAAAAAGATGCATCCGGTAATACGATCATTTCAAAATTGAATGAAGACCTGTTGAAGGAACTGGCCGGCACCACCAATGGCCTGTATGTGAATTTACAGGGAACAGACCCGGCCGTGAATGCGGTACAATCACAGTTAAGCCAGATTGAAAAGAAGGCTTTCAGTGACCTGTCACAACTTCAGTTCCGGGGACTATTTATCTGGCTGGCCGGACTAATGCTTTTATGTCTTCCTGTTCTCTCTTTTCTCAGCAGGCTGTGAATGATATTGAAGAAGGAAATGGGTATTATAAAAATAAGGAATACAGCAGGGCGGCCGATTCCTACCAGAAAGCCATGACCGCAGACCCTTCCGGTAAAATTGCAAAATTCAACCTGGCCAACACACAATATAAACTGGATCAAAAAGTAGAAGCGGTACAACAGTTTACAGCCCTGGCCAGGGAGGCAAGTGAAAAGGATATCCGTGCAAAGTCATTTTACAATAAAGGGGTAATCCTGAGCCAGCAGAAAAATCTGGAAGAGAGTATTGAAGCCTACAAAAATGCGATCCGGTTAGATCCCGCCGACAAACAGGCAAGGGAAAACCTGCAGAAAGCCCTGCTGGAGCTCAGGAAAAAAAATGCAGCCCCCAAAAAAGATAATAAGCAGGATAAGAAAAAGCAGGACCCCAAACAGCAAAAACAACCTCAGTCCCGCATGAGTCAGAAGGAAACAGAACAGCGCCTCAAATTACTACAACAAAAAGAAAAGGAAGTACAGCAACGCCTGCAGCGCGACAAGGCCGGGGAGGGCGGATCCCGTCCAAAAGATTGGTAAACAATGCTGCTTCATTGTTGTTAGATTTGCGTTATGCAATCCTATTGTGCTGCACTTACAGCTTATCAAAGGCTCAGAACAAGGGAAGTAAATATCGGCGGACTCCTGCTGGGAAATCTGCATCCTATCCGGGTGCAAACCATGACCACCACCGATACCATGGACACCCTGGCCACCATCGAACAAAGTATCCGTTGTATTGAAGCCGGGGCCGAGTTGATCCGGATTACAGCTCCATCCAAAAAAGAAGCAGAAAACCTGCTGGCGATCAAAAACGGGATCAGGGAACGTGGATTCCAGACTCCCATCATTGCCGATATTCATTTCACCCCCAATGCGGCAGAAATCGCTGCCAGGATCATTGAAAAAGTAAGGGTGAATCCCGGGAATTATGTAGATAAAAAGAAATTCGAGCAACTGGAATATACGGATGCCGAGTATGCCGGGGAGATTGACCGGATCCGGGAACGATTTACACCGCTGGTTAAAATTTGTAAAGAAAACGGTACGGCTATGCGGATTGGTACCAATCATGGATCACTCAGTGACCGGATCATGAGCCGTTATGGTGATTCGCCCATGGGTATGGTGGAAAGTGCCATGGAATTTCTGCGTATTGCCAGGGGTGAATCTTATCACAATATCATGCTGAGCATGAAAAGCAGTAATCCGCAGGTAATGGTACAGGCTTACCGCTTACTGATCAAAACCATGCAGGATGAGTTTGGCGAAATTTATCCACTGCACCTGGGTGTAACAGAAGCCGGAGATGGAGAAGATGGCGGCAATGGCCAGTCAAAAAATGTCAGTCTGGAACCGTTGACTAAAATCTCCTATAATCCTTTTGAGTATAAAAGAAGAGAAAGCTTTCCGGTGGATAATATCGGCGGGAAACAGGTGCCGGTTGTAATTGCCGACCTTAGCAGGATTGAAACAATTGGTCCTGAGCATTTGCGTAGTGTTGGCTATGAGTACAACGACAGCACCGACAAATGGAATATCAGTGACGGAGCGGCTGATTATATTTTCACTGGTCACCAGTTGCTTACTTTTCCCCTTCCAGGTACCCTGAAAGTGATTGTATATCCGGCCACCTGGGAAGAAGCGGCTGATTCAAAAAAATATTATCCCATCTATAGTGAGAAGGGTTATCTGGAAGCTGAACAAAAAAGTGATCAGCTGAATTTTGTGATGGTGGATTGCTATAATGATGGCCAGCCACCTGTGATTACTCCATACCGGAATTATTGGGTAAGGATGAAACAGTGGTGATTTGTCTGAGTTCCACAAACAGGAATGCCATGCAATCCGTCAGACGGATGCTGATCGAATTCATGAACCGGGAATTCATGAACCCGGTTGTTTTGATGACAGACAGCAGCTGGCATACACCGGATGAGCACCTGATTCATTTTGCAACGGAGACCGGTGCCCTGTTACTGGATGGAATGGGTGATGGAATTTGTCTGGGGTACAGCAGCAAAGCAGCGATGGATACGGTGAAAGCTAAGGGTCGCACCTATCTGCCGGTGAATGATATATACCAGTTTACCAATAATACCGCCTTTAGTATACTGCAGGCCACCCGGACCAGGATTTCCAAAACAGAGTATATCAGTTGCCCGAGTTGCGGAAGAACATTATTTGATTTGCAGGAAACAACTGCAAAGATCCGGGCCGTTACGCATCATCTCAAGGGAGTAAAAATTGCCATCATGGGTTGTATTGTCAATGGCCCGGGTGAAATGGCAGATGCTGATTTTGGTTATGTAGGTAGTGGCCCCGGAAAAATTACACTGTACAAAGGAAAGGAAGTTATTAAAAAAATGTAAGCAGTGATATCGCCGTGAATGAGCTGATCGAATTACTCAGGGAGAATGGCGCCTGGATTAACCCATCAACAAGCGAATGAAGCCACAGCCTGTTATATTCATTTTCTTCGGTGCACTGGCATTACATATTGCCGGTATGGAAACCGGAAATCAATGGATGCAATATGTTTCCAAGCCGGCACTCATGCCCTTGCTGATGATTTATTTTTTTTACCGTACAGCCAATCAGTCCAGCCCGCTGAGTAAATGGATCCTGCTGGCACTGTTCTTTTCCCTGGCCGGTGATGTGTTGCTGATGTTCCAGGAAAAAATTCCCGATTTTTTCCTTTTTGGCCTTTCAGCATTTTTGCTGGCTCATGTTTTTTACATTGTTTTCTTTCACGCTATCCGGGTGAAGGAAGGTATCAAGGCAAAACCCCTGTTATTGCTTCCGGTAACCATTTACTATGCAGGGCTGATGTTCTGGTTATCGCCTTATCTTGGGGAGATGGCCATGCCGGTCAGGATTTACGGACTGATCATCAGTTTTATGCTGATGCTGGCTTTGCATATTCTTTATATCCGGAATAAGAAAGCAGCTCCTTTAATGGTGGCAGGAGCCCTGCTATTTGTACTTTCTGATTCCTTCCTGGCTATCAATAAATTTTACATGCCATTTCAGCTGGCAGGTACCCTGATCATGCTGACCTACGGATTCGCTCAGTACCTGATTGTACAGGGAGCTGTGAAATATATTGTTTCCGGAAAAAAATAATTAAAGTCTATTTCTACTTCTTATTTATTATGCTATGCAGCAAACAGATTTTTTAGTGATCGGTTCGGGAATTGCGGGATTGACCTATGCGTTGAAAGTGGCCGCTCATTTTCCTGACCGGAAAGTATTGGTCATGACCAAGGCAACCGCTGATGAAACCAATACCAAGTATGCCCAGGGTGGCATTGCGGTGGTGAATGACCTGGAGAATGACAGTTTTGAAAAGCATATTGAAGATACGCTTATTGCCGGTGACGGATTGTGCAGGGAAAGAGTGGTGGAAATTGTAGTAAAAGAGGGACCTGACCGGGTACAGGAGATCATTGACTGGGGAGCCCGGTTTGACAAGGAAAAAGATGGTGACTATAAACGGGGTAAGGAAGGAGGGCATTCCGAGTCACGCATCCTGCACCATAAAGATGTAACCGGAAAAGAAATGGAAAGAGCCCTGATTGAAGCAGTGGCTGGTCAAAAAAATATAGAATTTATTAAGCATTGTTTTGTCATTGATATACTCACCCAGCACCATCTTGGCTATCTTATTAATAAAGCTACTCCGGATACAGAATGTTATGGCGTATATGTATTAAATCTGCAGACCAATAAAATTGAAAAGATACTGGCCAGGGTAACCTTGCTGGCCACGGGTGGGAACGGACAGGTTTACCGGACCACCACTAATCCTTCGATCGCTACCGGTGATGGTGTGGCCATGGTTTACAGGGCAAAGGGAAGGGTGGAGAATATGGAGTTCATTCAATTTCATCCTACCGCACTTTATGAGCCCGGCGTAAAAGGTCAGGCCTTCCTGATTACAGAAGCAGTTCGGGGCGATGGGGGCATTCTCCGCAATAAAAACGGGGAAGCCTTTATGGAAAAGTATGATGAAAGAAAAGATCTGGCTCCCCGTGATATCGTGGCAAGAGCGATAGACAGTGAGATGAAAAAAACCGGTACCGAGCATGTATGGCTCGATTGCAGACATTTTGGGAAGGGAAAATTTATTGAACATTTCCCCAATATTTATGAGAAATGCCTGAGTATTGGGATTGATATCACCAAACACATGATCCCGGTTTCGCCGGCGGCTCATTACAGTTGTGGCGGGATTCAAACGGATGAGTGGGGGAGAAGCAGCATTCATAATCTCTATGCATGCGGTGAATGTGCATCTACCGGTTTGCATGGCGCCAACCGTCTCGCTTCTAATTCATTGCTGGAAGCCATGGTATTTGCCCACCGCTGCTACCTGGATATCACTGAAAAACTGGAACAGATTTCCATTATACCGGATATCCCAGACTGGAATGCGAAAGGTACATCCGAGCCGCGGGAAATGATCCTCATTACCCAGAGTTTGAAAGAACTGCAACAGGTGATGAGTGATTATGTGGGGATTGTCAGGAATGATGTTCGTTTGCAAAGAGCCATGCGCAGACTTGATCTGCTATGGGAAGAAACGGAATTACTGTACCAAAGCTCCACGCTGTCACCGCAGTTACTTGAATTGCGGAATATGATCACGGTTGGCTACCTGATTGTGAAAGGGGCTTCCTTCCGAAAAGAAAGCCGCGGTTTACATTATAATACTGATTATCCTGGTAAGAGCCACCTGGTGCAGAACATTGTACTGTAGGGATTATCTTTGCCCATCATGTATTATGTTGTTTACGGTTTTTTATGGTTGTGCTCCCTGCTGCCCCTGAGGGTTCTGTATCTGTTTTCCGAATTATTTTACGGACTGGCTTTTTATGTTTTTAAATACCGCAGGAAAGTGGTATTGAGTAATTTGCAGATCGCTTTTCCTGAAAAATCAGCAAAAGAGCGGATACGGATTGCTAAAAGTTTTTACAGAAACTTTATAGATACTTTTATTGAGTCGGTCAAACTCATCACCATGAGCGACCGGCAGATTGAAAAGCACAGCAGCGGCGAGTTTGATTTAATCAACAAACTTGCAGACCAGGGTAAAAATATACATGTTATGGCTGGTCACCAGTTTAACTGGGAATTTGGCAATCTGATTTTTGCGAAGCATCTCAAAGTGCCATTCGTGGGAGTCTATATGCCGATCAGCAATAAAATTCTTGATCGGGTATTTTATAATATCCGGAAACGGTATGGGACTGTACTGATTTCAGCGCAGGACTTTAAAGATAAACGGCATGAGGTATTCGCCAAACAATACACCCTGGGGTTAGCTGCTGATCAGAATCCTGGCGATCCTTCCAATGCCTACTGGATGGATTTTATGGGAAAGCCGGCACCATTTGTAACCGGACCTGCAAAGGGGCTGTGAAAAATAATACAGCCGTACTGATGGTTGCTTTTAAAAAGCTGAAAAGAGGGAAGTATCATTTTTCAGTCCGTATGATTACGGAAGAAGGATCTCGGTTTAGTCATGAAGAACTTACTTATATGTATAAATGCAGACTGGAAGAAGTCATCAGAGAGGATCCTTCCAATTATCTCTGGAGTCACCGGCGCTGGAAACACCAGTGGAAGCCGGAGTACGGTGAAATCTTTTCATTTGAAAATTAATGATCACCTTAATCAGGTTTAGTTATAGCCACGAAGACTCAAAGACACTAAGAACTGACTGTCTTTTTTTTCTTCGTGCCTTTGAGTCTTCGTGGCTATAAATTTATTCCTGAAGCCGCTGGTTTTTACAAACAGGCCAGGTTATTTATTTTTCTTCTTCCACTTTTTTATCTGCAGGTAATCCAGGAAGTAAATAACTTTCAGGGAGAGGTTATTGTTATCGTCTGCCTGCATGGTTTTGTCGAAGTTCTTGAAATAGCCATGATCGGTGGTACGGTTAAAATCATAAGCCGCATTTTTCCACACGATATTGATAAAGCTGCCCGGGGCATACTGCCAGGTAAACACCGCATCTACATTGAAAGCATTGTAATTCTGGTCCACATCCTGATTAAAGCTATTGTTTGCGGCCAGACCTCCGTCCTGTTGCAGGGTGTAAAAGCTTTTATAATGCACTTCACTCCAGTAGTGGCGTACACGGGTATTGATGCTCATTTTACTGCTGAAACTGTATTTGATATTCAGGATATTTTCCACACTTTCTACATCCCTGCGACCAAAGATTACATCGTTTCCGCTGATGGCTGCAAAACCAGCGTTGTTTTTTTGAGGTGAAACATTCAGGTTATGGCTGATGGTTAGTTTGTTATTAAAGCGGTAACGGTTGCCCAGGCTCACACTATAACGCAAACTGTTGAACAGACTTCTGTCGACAAACATGGTTTCTAATGAAAGCGAGTATTTTTTAGCATTATTGGTTTCAAACCAGATACCAATAAAATAATTGGACCATCCTCTGAATACTTTTCCTGGGACCCTGGGTTCGTAGTAGTTATTGCCCTTTGGTTCATAACCGGTAAAGAGACCGGCATACCAGAGATTCTTGAGCTGTCCGTTTACATTGAAATTTAAATTGGCCGCCTGAAAGGAGCCAGGGTTAAGTCGCCGGGAATAAGTAAGGTTAAAATTCATAAAGATATTATTGTACCAGTTAGTGGGTTTGATCCAGCGATATCCGACCCATGCATTGTGGTCAACGTAGTTGGTATAAGTAAAATAACCCAGATCATTGCTGTTGAATTTACTGTTCACCAGCTCCTGGCCAACATTGAAATTAAAACGGCCGCTGGTTTTGCCAAATGAAAAGGAGTGACTGTAGCCACTCTGGTTTTTTCCTCCGGGGAGGAAGCCAATCAGCTGACTGACCGCCAGTTTGCCACTTACATTCCAGGTATTCTTTTTATCATTCAGGCTGAATAATCCTGCCGTAACATTGGCATCATAATCTCCTCCGCTGCGCCATACATTCGTATTGACCAGCGAAACACTGGAGTTATTCTTCATGGTCTGATCGAGCACAATTACACTGTAATTGGTCAGTGGATCAATCATTACTTCCCGCTGTTGTTTGGTGTTCGGATCTTCCAGAATAGCGTAGCGGGTATTGGTGATTGCATTCAGTACCCCGATGCCCAGTCCTTTTTGAGTACGCCCCGATATCTTGGTGGCATTGATCAGTTTGGATTCAGAAGGTGTTTTAACAGGGATTTCGTTACCACCATTGATATACTCATCTGCAGAGTGCAGCAATACCGGATCGATACCAATACGACGGGCGTAAAACAGATTACCCTTGCTAAAGAGTTCGGTGCCTTCTGTAAAGAAAGGCCGGTTCTCTGTGTATTTGACTTCAAATGGGGTCAGGTTTAATACCCGGTTATCGCTCACCACCTGGCCAAAGTCGGGGATCAGGGTGGCATCCAGTGTGAAAGCCTGATTGATTCCATATTTTACATCCATTCCTCCGTTGACAGAAGAAGTCCAGTTTTTTTCACCGGGCTGATTTGCAGGGAAATGATTGACATAGGTGGAAAAATAGGGAGAGAATTGCAAACGGATCGGTGGTTTGATATTGGCGATGCCCGTCCAGATACCTTCCTGTGTCAGAAATCCGTTGACGTTGGGGTTGATCGGATTCCAGGTATACTGCTGTTCTGTTTTCCTCCTTCTTCTGGTGATATTGACTCCCCAGTTCTGCACTTCTTTTTTACCAAAACGGATGGCAGAATAGGGCAGGAACATTTCAAAACTCCATCCGTCTTTATGGATCACGGCGCCACTTTCCCAAACGGCATTCCAGGAAAAGTCTTCATCGTTTCCGTTTTCACTGGGGGACATCTTTGCATCCCATTGTTCACCAAGGGGGGTGATAAAGTATTCGAAACCGTTTATTTTATCGTAGTAGGTATCGAAAATGATTCCGATATAGTCATTGGTCCCAAAACCATCTCTTCCGGATAATTCTGTAGCGATACTGTCTTTGGTTCTTTCGTAACAATAGCCGCCAAAATAAATACCATCATCACTGTACATCAGGTAGGCGACGGTTCTGTTTTCAGGTGCTTCTTTTTTGCCAACGGTGGGTCTGAATTCAACCAGATCAGACATGATCGCAGCATCTTTCCAGGCATCTTCATTGAGCAATCCGTCTACTTTTACGGGCTGTTTGGTCCTTTTGGCCGGCAGTTCAAGCGGTTTGGGGGACTGGGCAATGGAGCTGCTGCTTAATAATAACAGTAACCCATTGGTGACAATGGTTTTGATTTTCATGACTATACTTTAACAGCGGTTAGGGCTATACTAAACTGACTAACAGTTTATGACGAAAAACTCTGCATTTTGTTACAAAAAAGAACAGAAATACTAAGTCTTTCGTAATTCAAAAATAGTCGTGAAAGGATGCGGAAATATTTTATTTATCTGACCGGTGACAAATTCCTGACGAATGGTGAAAAAAGGGGGTCGTTAACGTTTTGTTTAGAAATGAAAAGGGCTGACATGTATGTCAGCCCTTTTATCACAGGTGGTTGGTTTTTACTATTGTTTGATCATTTTTTCAGTATAGGTAAAGCTTTCAGCTATTACAGATAATAAATAGTATCCCGGAGGCAGGTGGCCCACCGATAAACTGCTTCCGTTATTTCCTTCCTGAAGGGTTATATATTTTTGTAATACCTCGCTGCCGGCCGCATCTGTTATCCTGAGAAGTGCATTTTCTTTACGACCAGAGTACACCTGTACCTGTACAATTTCGCTAACCGGGTTGGGGAAGAGGCGCAGGCTGATGAGGCTGTTATCGGTGGTAACAGCGATGATCCTGCTGTACCGGAAGCTTTGATCTTTATCGGTCATTTTTAGCCGGTAAAAAACGGTTTTGGCCAATGGTAGTGCCAGGTCGGTGAATTGGTAATACCTTATATCCGTAGCATCTCCTGCTGCAGATACTTGTCCGACTTTAGTAAAATGGTTGCCGTCAATGCTTCTCTCAATATCGAAATGAGAGGTATTGGTTTCGGTTAATGTATTCCAGGTGAGTTGAACAGTGTTTTGGCGCTTGTTGCCATTAAAATCTCCCATTGTTAGTGGTAATGCATAAGGCATCAGTCCCTGGATTTCCGACAGGCTGAGCGCCCTGTTATACAGCCTCATTTCATCTAATTTACCTCCAAATGGATTGTACCGGGGAGGGCTAAAGGAACCATACGCCATTGCCCCGGCAATCATGTTGATCGGATAGTTTGGTGCGGTAGTTCCTTCGTTTGCGGATGCCCGTAATGCGCCGTTAATATAAAGTGAGATGGTGCCGTTATTTCTAACTGCAGCCACATGATTCCATCGGCCTGGTGTGAAATTGGTGGTGGTGGCACTGCCAACCGAGTTGTTTTTATAATTGAATTGCAGATTCCAGACTCCGGCAACTGTTGACCAGAGCCAGACACCCCAGCCACCATAATTCAGACAGTTATCAATCAGGCCTGAAGTGCTGGTGCCATTAAAATAAAATCCAAAGGAAATCGTGAAATTGTTGGTTCCTATAAAATCGAGATTGCCATTGTCAACAAACTCGACGTATGAATTCAGGTTGCCGCCAAATTGTACTGCGGAATTAGGCGCGCCGGCATTATTGGTGCTGTAACTCGTACTAACAGCACTGGCCGAAACATTTGCGGGCCCGGTATTGCTGGTATTGCCGCTGAATTTAAAATGGGCGATCATTCCTGCAGTGGTTTGCCCCCATACGGAGAAACAAAGAAAGCAAGCGATCAATACAGTGATAAACATGAGTAAAGTTTGCCTGAGGTTCATAAACAGTGGTTTAAATGATAGTAAAATGATCTTGTTTGATAGTGGCTTTCCCGGTTACCGGATAAGTGTAAAACTCTATTTCCTGGCCTGTCTGCCCTCCCGTATTAAAGCGGAAATTGGAAGGGTGAAAAAACGGGGGTGGACGAGAAAGGGTGTTTTCCCCCTTTTTGCAGGTATATCGATTAACTAATCTTGCAAGGCAGCAAATGCTGTAATTAATATTGATGCTATGAAAAGCAGAGGAAGGGTGAAACCGGAAGATCATACGCCATGTGAAAAAGCGAAGCTGCTATTGGAGCAGGCGGAGCAGGAAATTTTTGGAAATATCAGTCAGTGCGTTTGCCTGGCTAAATTGCAGATCGCCCAAATGGAAATTCATAAGAAAGATGAAGCCATGGCCAGGATCGGGGAAGCCTGTTTACTCCTGGGAAAAGCTGTAAAAGATTTACGTAATTTGGCCAGGCAACTCAATTCTTTTCAACCCTAATTATTTCCTGTATGGCTACTATTGCTTTGGCGGATGATCATGTTTTACTTCGAAAAGGGCTGGCCAGTCTGGTACAGAATCTTGGATATACCGTACTGTTTGAAGCCGATAACGGGCAGGAACTGATTGGCAAAATGGAAGCGGGTGCCGAGCCCGACCTGGTTTTGCTGGATATCAATATGCCTTTGATGGATGGATATGATACGGCAAAATGGATCCGGGAGCATAAACCACTGGTGAAAGTACTGGCGCTGAGTATGTATGATGATGAATCTGCGATTATCCGGATGCTCAAAAACGGAGCCCGGGGTTATATATTGAAAGATGCGGAACCTTCAGAACTGCGGGCTGCCCTGGATGCGGTGGTGGAGAAGGGCTTTTATTATTCTGAAATGGTGACAGGCCGCCTGGTGCACTCGATTGCCGGAAAGGAGGATGATGCGAAAGGAAGTTCAAAACTGTTAAGCCTGACAGACAGAGAAACCACTTTTTTGAAACTGGCTTGTACGGAGATGAGTTATAAAGAAATCGCTGCCGAAATGCATTTGAGTCCACGAACCATTGATGGTTACCGGGATGCGTTGTTTGAAAAACTCGAATTGAAGACAAGGACAGGGTTGGTCGTTTATGCGATCAAAAACGGGATTTATCAGGTATAGCTGCACAAAGTCAAGTATTTCTTGCCACGAATTCACGAATTGATGCATATTAAAGAGCAATTAAGAATTAAATGACTGTAACAGATAATGTGTAATCAGGGATTTGTGAATTGCTCAATAAGTAATTCGTGAATTCGTGGCTTTATTTTTAGAGTTTTTTGTAGCTATTCTTCTGTGAGCTAACTTTCTTTAGTGGCTTCATACCTACATTTTTTGGAGTAGAATCCTGGTTCCCGCCCCCGGCGAACTGATTATTTCAGCGGCATATCCCACTGTTTTGGCGCGGTTCATGATATTACGGAGCCCATACCCATTTCCCGTGGCCGCTAAATCAAATCCTTTTCCGTTATCAATGATTTCAATCCGGAGTTTTTTATCGGGCCGGCTGGCATGGAGTGTAATTTGACTGCTACCGGCGTATTTCAGGCTGTTATTGATTGATTCCTTGAAGATCATGTACAGGTTTCTTTTTTCTTCTTTTCCCAGTTTGAATGACTGTGTTTCATCCTCCAACACCGCTTTGTATTGGATCTTACTGGCCAGACAAAGGGGTTCGGCAAACTGTCCTACACGGGTAAAAGTATCCCCGAGCTGGTCTTTTTTATCATCCAATACCCAGATGATATCCCTTACCCCGTTGATGGCATCCTGGGCGCCCTGTTTCACCATCACCAGGTGGTTGGAATTCTCTTTTTCCATCTGGGCCAGGTTGCTGTGTACTTTGATGCTGTTGAGGGTACTGCCCAGGTCATCATGCAAATCGCTGGCAAGCTGGTTGCGGATTTTTTCTTCTTTCCGCAGCTGGTTGATCCGCATGCGGTATAATCCATAGGCAATAGCGATCAGTGCTAAGGCAATCAGGGATTTAAACCACCAGGTCTGGTACCATTTAGGGAGGAAGACCAGGGTGAGTTCTTTGATTTCGCTGCCGACACCGTCTTCGTTGAAGGCCTGGACCTGGAGGTGGTAGGTGCCGGGGGAGAGGCCGATGAGGGTGATGAAATTTTGGGTATTTGTATTTATCCATTCAGAATTAAATCCAAGTATTCGATATTTAAATTTAATCTTATGAATATTCTGATAGTCATTGGCACCAAAAAAAATGTTGGTTTGAATTATGTTTGAAGGCAATGATAATTTATCCGCTTCAATATCAGTAAAAGTAGAATCAGTTTTGGAAGTTTTTAGGTTGTATTTAAGGAATAATATATCGTGAACATCGATATTACTTAGCAAGTTTTCGGGTTTGATAATAGTAAAACCACCTAAACCGCCAAAATATAATTGGTTCTTAAAAATTGATGCGCTAGCTTCCTCGAATGATTCGGAGTGGATACCGTCATTTATAAAATACTTCGAGCATGAAAGGCTATTAGTATTAATTCTGTTTAGGCCATAGTTTGTGCTAGCCCAAATACTTCCAAAATTGTCTTTAAGTAAACGGTAAACACTATTGTTACTTAAGCCATTAGAAGTGTTTAATTGGTGACTAATTTTTAAGCTGGTGTCTGAAATTAGTATACCCCTTCCATAAGTTGCTAAAAAGTATGAGTCATTGTTTTTTACAATATCAAAGAATAGTTGTACTGTGTCTTTCTCTTTATTCTCTAGAATGTAATGATTGGTCAGTTTTTGCGTGGAAAAGTTATATTCGGAGATACATTTATCTTGGCAAATCAGAATTGTGGTTTCATTTTTTTTAAATAAAGCGTTAACGGCGTTATCAATCCAGCCGTTTTTTATATCGGGGGTATTTCAAATATTCGATGATTTTTGATATCCCAATAAATTATACCTTTAAAATCCTCGCCGCCCAAAATAATTACTGAATCATTAAAGTTTACATGGCAGGCGATTAGGCGCCCATGTATTTTTTTGAGTTCAGGGAATTTTTGATAAATAGCTGTTTGGCTTGCTGATTTTTCTTTTATTAGAAAGAATCCCTTCTGATTGTTAAAAAGAACACCGTTATCAGGCAAATTCATTAGAAAAAATGGAAAACCACTTGTGTCAATAGCATGGTATTCGTGTGTATTTGGTTTAAGAGCGATTAAGCCTTTGAGGTCGTTTAAGTAAATTAATGAGTCAGTGGGTAATACATCATATAGATGCGATATCATTTTTCTTTTTTCCTGTGTAGAGGAAAATCTTGTAAAGCCAGGGGGCGTAAGATTTGAAAAAATTGCACCTTCGCTTCCTCCTATCCACAAGTTGTTTTTTTTGTCAAAAGTTAAGGACAAGTAATATTGCGTGGAAGGAAGATTGTCTTCGGGTTCAAATTTGATATTATATTGAGATAAGCCCTGTGACTTCCAAAGTTTGTTTGCAGAGCAATACCAAATAGAATTTTGGTGATCAAAAGTAAAGATGTCAGGATGGCTTTCAGTTTTCAGTTTAAGAATTGTTTTTAAATCTTTTGTGATATAAAATATCCCTTCATGAGTTGCATAATAAATAGTATCATTTTTTATAAAAGTACACTTTGAAAAAAATGGATACTTCGCGTTGCTATTTGTGGTTGCATCTTGCGTTAATAATGATAGCTTGTTACTCTTTTTGGAAATACAAATGATTCCCTTTTTTTCAATGAAAAGGAAATAGTATTCTCTGGAATCTGATATAGTGGTAATTATTTGATCGTTTTTGAGGATTTCGAGGCCGTTAAAAAGGGTTGAAATTTTGTTTTTGTCAGGGTCATATAAATGGCAAGTTTTATTTCCTAATACCAGAAGTTTGTTTTCTGATGTTAGTGAAACTGAGGTTAGATTGGTTGAGCCTGTGAAATTTAGAAACTTACTTTGTGGCAAATGGAGTACTATCTCATGTGTTTGGCAATTAATCGCGTTTATCCCTCCATAAGAAAATACAATCCATAGCAGATTTCTTTGACGATCATAAACAATATTTCTTATATCTGATCCTGCTAATCCATTATTTGAATTTTTGTTAAAAACTTTAAATGTAAGCCCGTCAAAGAAATTTAGTCCGTCCTGAGTGGCAATCCAGCTAAAGCCATATTTGTCCTGGACAATAGAGCTAACATTGTAAGATGACAGCCCGCTTTTTAGTGAATAAAAGACGCCATGGTATGTCATATCCTGAGCGCGGCAATTCAGAATAAAAGGAGGAGGGAATAAGAAAAATACCAAAAGTATTCTTAACATTGGGATTAAAGATAATGCATATGAAAGATTATACTTTTATTTTCATGCTTTACTATTTGGATCCGATTAATTCTATTGGGGTTACTTCCGAGTTGCAGCGATACAATGAAATGGCGGATTTGTTACTATCAATGCCCTTGAGAGATAATAATAATTACATCTTGATAGACACAAAAAACGAAAATGCACCTGGAACAAACCAGCCTTATCGAAATACCAAAATCAAGCTTATTGAAAATAAGGGGGGTGGTGGAAATAAAATTTCCAATACTTGGGCGAATTTTGGAGTACGAAATATAGGAAATGGTGATTCTTTAGCAGGAATTTTTCTTCTATTGAAAAAGAATTTTCCTGCAAAAAAATATGTTTTGTTTACGCATAACCATAGCAATTTTTCAGGTCATTTAAGAAGCAGAATAGTAGTAGAAGCACAAATCAAACAGTTTTTGAAGACTTACATTTCTGCCAACTTAAATGTCAATATCAATTCGCTCATGAATACCGAAGAGGGTGGTCGGACTGCAATAACTAATTTCATTTTGCCAGAATTGCCGGATTTTAGAAATCCAGAAGTTTATGATATGCTGACTAATGCGGAGCTTTCTAATGCAATAAGGGTAGCGTTTGTATTAAATGAAAACAATACGGAACAACAAACAAATGATGAGGATAATCGGATTGAAGCTCTGTTTGTAGATAGTTGTTATACAGCTGCTATTGATAATTTGTATTTATATGCCGAATCGTGTAAACACATTGTAGCTTCAGAAGGCATAATAAATTACAACTCATTTAATATTTCTAGAATTTTAGAGCGGATATATGAAGGTAATAGCATGGAAAATGTTCTAAAGTCGACTATTTACTCATTTAGAGATGATTTTGAGGAGTTAAGTCATCATGCCGGTCATGATGATTATAAGAGGACTTTGATTACTGCTTTTTCATTATCATACGATTTTAAAAGTAGATTTAGTAATGCGTTTAATGCACTGCTTTTAGACTTGATTGCTGATATTGATTTCATTGCGGAATTTGTTAAATCGTTACGATTGACTAGTAAATTTTGGAAAGATTGCTTTTCGATTTATTATAATCGGGAGCCGAGGTTGAAAGACGATGAGAAGTATACTTTTTGTATTGACTTTTTTTCTTTTTTTCAGGACATCTATAAATTGACTGCTCATAGGCCATACAGTCACAAAGTAAAGACAGTCCTTGATCTGGTTAGATCCTCAATTATATCGAATTATTATGGAGATGAGGTAGAAAAAGATCAGTTTAGTGGACTGTCATGTTTTGTATGCTTCGTAAAGGCACAATTATTTGAAGAGCATAATAAGAAAAAAGAGATTGAGCATAGCTATTCTTTTTACTCGTTATTCCAGAACGAGTTTGCAGTTAAATCCTTTTGGCCGGAATTTATTCAAATACTTAATAAGAAACTTGAATAAATTCCGGAAGAAGTAGATCTTATTTATCATCTTTCAAATTGCTCCCGGATCCGGGAGGCTGGCCCTTTCCAGGACCAAAAGCATAGACAATACCAGTTGCAATGCCCTTGATTTCGTAATTGTTGTTTCTTGCAATTCTTTCTGCTTCTTCAATGTCCCCTGTTTTAGTTTGAAAAACCATGATACACACGTAAGGCGCATTGGGGAAATCTTTTTTTAAATCTTCTAGATGCTGGGCATCTAACTCATTAATTCCGGTTGTTTTGTATTCCCGGATTGCATAAACGGCGGTAACTTCACTCATAGTTGGTTTTTTAACTAACCTATTAATATTTCCCCATATTTCCAAACCCTTTTCGTTTCCGGGTTGAATCACGGGGGTTAACAGTACAAACTTAAGAGCAGGGACCTCTGCTTCTAAAAGTTTATAAACCCATTTTCAAAAGGTGTTTTCACGGTTATGCAACGCTGAGAAATCTCAGCTCCCCGTTTTCCCGGGATTCCTTAATTTGCCCCCCATAAACTTTACAACTATGTCATCTGCCCCCGCCGTTTTCTGGCCCCATAGCGAACACTGGAGCGTGAAAATTCCCGCGCAATCCGACCACTATCGTATGCCCGTGATGGCCGATAAAGGTTACGTAATCATGAAAACCCTGGATATCTCTCATATCCCGGAATCTGAATGGCATGACCTGGTGTATATGGACTGGAAGAGCGGCGGCGATACCAATTTCGCACCATTGGCTTCCTGCGATGGCACCCTGGAATGCAAAGGCTTCTGGGAAAATGGGAAACCCGATAAACATGCCCTCTTTACTCCCAATATTGATAAGTGTCCGACCCTGATGGCCTATATCAAATCCATCCCGGCCAATTTTGGAAGGGTCAGGATTATCAAACTGGAACCACAGAACCATGAACAGGCCCTGCGGTCCGTTCACCGGGATGATAATAACCGGCTCAATCCTGAAGGAGAAGGCTGGGTGGTACGGATGTGGATCGAACTGACCGATAACCCGGACAGCTATATGCTGCTCTACGATAGTGATAAAAATAATCTCCCGATCCGGGAATCAGAAACCCATGTACCCATGCCAAAGGGTGCGCATTTTGTGGTGGACTCGCAAAGATTATGGCATGTAGGCGTTCATAACGGAACCAAACCCAGATATGCCGCCATCATCAGCTGTGAAAGTACACCTGAACTGGATGCATGGATAAAAGCAAAAATTTAAGGAGATAGGAAGTTGTTGTCGCGATTACAAAACTGTTACATTTCGACAAGCTCAATGTGACAGTTTTGTATAGCGGCCTTTGTGTTAATTCAGTCAACGGAGTATGATAATCACCAGAATTCCGGATCGCCCCTTTCAGCTCTTCAATTCAACACATTTGTTTCTTTTACAATCTCGGCCCGCTCCTGCTCCTTGATTTTACCCCATCCCCTACCACATTTCGGAGGTTATGGATACCCTGCCGCTTCAGCATTGACACCGCAATCACGCTCCGGTATCCGCCGGCACAATGCACATAAAGATTCTGGGTTTCTTCAATATTGGCCATGGTACCGGGATCAGTCATCTCAGTCAAGGGAAGATTGATGGCATCTTTTAAATGCCCGTCCGCAAATTCAGTTTCCCTTCTTACATCCATCACCACCAGGTTGGGATCATGAGGAATATCCATCATCAGTTCATCCGCTTCCACATCAATGATCATGTCAATAGGCTCCCCGCTTTGCTGCCATTGCTCAAATCCTCCTTCCAGGTAACCATTGATTTTATCAAGCCCCACCCGCGCTAAACGGATGATGGTCTCTTTTTCTTTCCCGGCTTCGGTGACCAGTATAATCGGCGTAGAGAATGATAATAAACTACCAGCCCACTCCGCAAATCGACCTTCCAGCCCGATGAAAATCGAACCCGGAACAAATCCCTGAGTAAATTGATCCGCATGCCGGGTATCCAGGATGATACAATTGGCTTCTTTTTCTTTTTTGAATGCCGCTACTGATAAAGCAGTTAACCCTTTTGAAAGCACCTGTTCCAGCTGATCATACCCTTCTTTATTGATACGGGCATTGACCGGGAAATATTGCGGAGGAGCAGCGATTCCTTCAGTAACTACTTTGATGAATGCTGCTTTTGATTCTGCCTGCAACGCGTAGTTATATTTTTCTGTTCTCCGATTGTGCTATAGGTTTCCTTCCCAGGTTTTTCCGCAACTGCTTCCGGCTCCATGTGCCGGATAAATAATCACCTCATCACCCAGGGGCAATAACTGACGCTGAATACTATCGTACATCATTCCCGCCAGCTCATTCATACTCAGCTCTTCTCCTTTCTGGGCCAAATCCGGACGACCCACATCACCCACAAATAAAGTGTCACCGGTAAAAACACAATGGTTATTTCCGGCAGGATCTATTAACAGATAACAGGAAGATTCAAGGGTATGACCAGGTGTATGCATGACCTTGATCCGTAACTGGCCAATTGAAAATTCTTCTCCGTCTTTGGCAACATGCACAGGGAATTTAGTCACCGTACCGGGGCCATACACGATTGGTGAACCTGTTGCCTGGCCCAGGTCAATATGGCCACTCACAAAATCGGCGTGGAAATGAGTTTCAAAAATATACTTGATCCTGGCTTTCCGGTCATTGGCCAGTTGAAGATAAGGGTCGATATCCCGGAGCGGATCAATGATGGCAGCTTCCCCATCGCTTTCAATATAATAAGCAGCCTCGCTCAGGCAACCTGTATACAATTGCTGAATAAACATGCGCAAATAATTAAGCCGTAAAAATACCGCTTTATTTGATGAGGAGGAAACGGAGGATTTTCGGAATCGGTAATATATTGTGAAAGAGGATCTAGTCCAAAAGATTGCCTACCAGTTCATTGACTTCCTGTAAGCGGTCTGTATTGACAGAATAATAGATGAATTTTCCATCCCTTTCTGTTTTTACAAATCCTGCTTTCCGTAAAATGGCCAGGTGCTGGGAAGCGACCGATTGCTCCAGGCGGAGTTTGACATATAATTCTGTCACCGTGATTCTTCCCTGCTCATCAATTTGCTTGAGCATTTGCTGACGCAGCTTGTGATTAATAGCCCGTAGCACCAATGCTGCTTTTTTAATGTTGAGCAGATTAATAGTCAGCACCCCAGGCTGGTCGCTGCCCGTATTGAAGGTAAGGGAGTATGTGGTCATTGCTGGTTCAGTTTATCAAAAAAAAGAGATTATTCCGGCCTGTCTCTAAGCTTTTAACTCTTGTTAAGACGGAATAATATGTCAATCCTTTCGCACCGGACTATAAAATTCCTTTATATATAAAGGCTCACAATAAGCAAGGTCTGCAATCTTATTTTCTAACAATTGTTTTTGGGATAAGCGGGCTAATGAGACGGTGGAAGAACTATCAGCGGTAAAAACGGCATGAGGGTTTTGAATGATATTTTGCAGTTTTTTGCAACCATTACCACAGAAAAGGATTGAATGTGAGTCCAGTAACTGCGAAAATGAGTCAGTATCTAGGATCATTGCCTGGGCTGCCATTTGTTCTGTCATGTTTTTGTCATAAACAGCGGTGAATACTTCCATCCTTCTTGCATCAATCATGGGACAAATAAGATCCGTTGCTTTTTCCTTTACCGAATCTGCCAGTATTTCAAGTGTACCAACTGCAATCAGGGGTATATCCAGTGCAAAACAATAGCCCTTGGCAGCTGAAAGTCCAACTCTTAGTCCGGTATATGACCCCGGGCCATTGCTAACAGCCACTGCTTCCACTTGCTGTAACAGGATATCTGTTTTTTGAAGCAATTCATTCACAGCAGGATGTAACCAGGCGGCATGATCTTTCTGTTTATCATTGCTTGTCTGCTCAATGATACGGCCATCCAGGGCCAGACTGATACTGGCTGTTTCCAATGCGGTATCTATATTCAGAATCAGGCTCATTGGATGGCAGCCTCCTGCTGCAATAACCGGGATGGCTGATAACGGTTGGATGTTGCTGAAAGTTTCAATAATAGTTTTTCAATCTGACCTGTCCCAATCAATTGACTCCAGGCAAAGGGACCATAGGGATAACTGGTGCCTGATTGCATAGCAATATCTATATCTTCTTTTGTACTCACTCCTGCTTCCAATGCCAGGTAGGCTTCATTGATGATCATGCTGATTACCCTTGCCGTTACAAATCCCGGCTGATCAGGTACCCATTCAGCTTTGCGGTTAAAATAAGCCAGTAATTTTTCTGTGATTGACATCGTCTCTTCATCTTCTGCAGCCAGTTCCATGACAGAACGGCCTAAACATGTTTTCCAGCCGTTGAACCGGAGGATTGTTCCGGGCAGACTGATATCGCTTTTACAGACATCATTCAGCAGGTACAAAGCAGTTTGCATTTGTGCAAGTGCTGCCACATGGTCAGGTGAGGCATCAAATAAAAGATCAATACAGGCATCAAAGGAACCACTGGCAGCCGGCGTGCTCATCCATTCAATATCAATCCCTTCCTGAAGGCCCCGGGCCAGTAATTCAGCTTTTAAATCTTCATTCGTGATCACTGCAATCCGCATCCCTTTTTTTTACAAAGAAAATGCAATAAACAATAGAAAAGACGGAAGGGTCTGCCGCTTTCTTTTCCTCCAATACTTGCCGGAATCCACTAAATTCGTTGCATAACCAGAATGAAACCATGAGTAAGACGATTATTAAAACCACCAATGCCCCGGCCCCCATCGGCCCCTATAACCAGGCCATTTTTGCAGGCAATACCCTTTATATTTCCGGACAAATCTGTCTGGATCCCGTTAACGGGGAACTCCGGAATAAAGATATTCAGGAGGAAACGCACCAGGTGATGCATAATCTGAAGAATATATTGCAGGAAGCCGGAATGGATTTCAGCGATGTGGTAAAGACAACCATTTTTATTACCGATATGCACCAGTTCGGCGCAGTCAATGAAGTGTACGGCAAGTATTTTGAAAACAGGCTATCCGATCGTCAGCCCGGATTTCCGGCCAGAGAAACCGTACAGGTATCAGCACTTCCCAAATTTGTAAACGTGGAGATCAGCATGATTGCCGTGAAATTATAAACGGCATTTTCCACTCAACCATGCGAAGGCTGTTGCGCATATTACTGTTAAAACCCATTTTATGGGCGGCAGCCAGATTTTCTTCCCGGCCTGAGCGTGACAGAATTTTCAAAGCGCTTTCCCTTTTACAGGAGTCAGTAGAAAAGGAACCTGGTAAAAAAGGACTGGTGATTCCTTTTGCCGCTACTGCCGGAAAGTTCATCATCTTTTCCGATCATCATAAAGGAAGACGAAACGGGGCAGATGATTTTACTGCAGCTGAATCAAATTACCTGGCAGCACTTGGTTATTATCATGCGGCTGATTACTATTATATCAACCTGGGTGACAGCGAAGAATTATGGGAGAACTATCTCTGGCAAATCAAAAAGCCCAACCAACAGTGTTTTGAAGCAGAAAAAAAATTCCTGGACCACAACCGGTATATTAAAATGTTTGGGAATCATGATTTATTCTGGGACAATGATCCGCTGGCGGCTTGGCAACTAAAGAGTATTTATGGTGAAAAAGTAAAAGTGTATGAAGGGTTGGTTTTAAAAACCTCAATCGATCATCCCGACTCCCCGTTGACGATTTTCCTTACTCATGGTCACCAGGGTGATGCCAGCAGTGATGGCAATTGGTTCAGTAAATTTTTTGTTGCCAGAATATGGGCACCCCTGCAGGCTTATCTGCGGATCAATCCAAATACTCCTGCATACAATGCTGAAAAGAAAACCCTGCACAATCATCTCATGTATGAATGGTCGGCCGATCGCGCTAACAGTATCCTTATTACAGGGCATACACACCAGCCAGTGTTTGCCTCACTGACACATCTGGAAAGATTATACAAGAATATGGAACTTGCCTTACAGGCAAAAGACGAAAAAGCCATAGAAGCAGCAAAAGCAGGCATTGCCCGCTATGAAAAAGATTTTACATCCGTTGCCGTTCAGTATATGCAGATGCGCCCCACTTATTTCAATACGGGATGCTGTCGTTATGCGGATGGGGATATTACCGGAATCGAAATTGCTGATGGCGCTATCCGTTTAGTCAAATGGTCGGCGCAAAAAGGAAGGGAGGTTTTGGAAGAAATGCAACTGGAAGAACTGGTGCGGCAACTATGTGTGGGCGATAGATAAGAGTCGGACTCCGTATGAAAGTTTTGAATAATTGCCACAAAGACACGAAGACACAAAGATCAGAATCTTTAATTTCTTTGCTTAGTGACCTTGTGCCTTTGTGGCAAAAATGATTGCTATTGATTTAGTTTGTTCGTCTTAAAATGCTTTCTTCTTCCAGGTATTATTTTCCCGGTTCCACTCCGGTAGTTTTTTGTCAGGATCAATAATCACTTCTCTGATTTCACTGCTGCTGGGTACAGAAAAAATGTACTCTGCACCGCGCTGCCAGATTTCAACCGGGAAATTCATCCGGTATTCTTTTCCATTGGCTTCTTTCACCAGTACCGTAACCGGCATGGGCATTTTTTCAAGATTCATCAGAGAGATCTCTGCCCCATTTGCTATATTATCTTTAGGGTATTTCACTCCCTGCACCGTTATATCCAGTTTCCAGTTATTGAGTACCCAGGAACGCCAGAACCAGCCGAGGTCTTCGCCCGATACGTTTTCCATGGTATGAAAAAAGTCCCATGGTGTTGGATGTTTAAATGCCCAGCGGCTAACATATTCCCTGAAAGCGGCTTCAAATCTTTCCTTGCCCAGCACCTGGTCACGCAACACGGTCAGCATCTGGCCGGGTTTCATATAGGCGGCAACCCCCAGATTGTCCTGATTGATTACATCCGGGGCATTATATAAACCATCCATGCCATCATTGAAAGTGTACTTCACCATAAAAGCAGAATTGGGATCTCCGAAAAATCCACCTTCTTTGAATTCACCGTTATTGAAAGCATCAGTGGATCCATCATTGATGAATGTATTAAAGCCTTCATCCATCCAGGCGTATTTCCTTTCATTGCTGCCCACGATCATGGGGAACCAGGTATGTCCGAATTCATGATCGGTAACTCCCCATAATCCAGAACCCGATGCACCATATCCGCAGAAAACAATACCGGGATATTCCATGCCCCCAACGATGCCTGCCACATTGGTGGCGGCTGGATAAGGATATTCAAACCATTTTTTAGAATAGAATTCGATACTGGCCTTGGTGAATTCAGTAGATCGCTGCCAGCCATTTTTCTTAATGCTCTCAACAGGATAGGCACTGATGGCCAGACTGTGTTTACCGCTGGGCAGGTTGATCCTTGCGGCATCAATTACAAAAGCTTTACTGGCAGCCCAGGCTACATCACGTGTATTACTGATTTTAAACTTCCAGGTAATATTGTTTTGTTTTGGTCTGGAACCGGGATCCTTTACTTCGGTTTCACTGCGGATGGCAACCGTTTTATCACTGGCCTTAGCCGCATCCCATCTTTTCACCTGTTCAGCCGTATAACATTCCTGTGGATTCGTAAGCTCCCCGGAACCTACCACGATCATGTCGGATGGCGTGGTGATACTAAAATCAATGTCTCCGTATTCAAGGTAAAACTCACCTTGTCCGATATAAGGCAGGGTATTCCATCCCTGTATATCATCGTACACACAAAGGCGGGGGAACCACTGGGCAATTTCATACACCCAACCGTTCTTTGTACTTAGTCTGCCCATCCGGTCGGTACCATATTCAGGAACAGCAAACTCAAACTGGATAACCAGTTTTGTTTTACCGCCTGTTTTTAAAGCCTCCGGTAACCAGGCCTGCAGGCGCGTATCTGTTACATTGTATTTGGGTGTAAATGTTTTCCCATTGCTTTCTCCGGAAATGGATTTGATTACATATCCCTCAGTGAATTTGGCATTGGCCCAACGACCACCCGATTCAGTAGTTGTTGCAGATCCACGGGAATCCTTCCGGTAAATATTCTGATCCAGCTGAAGCCAGAGGAATTTCAGGTTATCCGGACTATTATTGGAATAGGTGATCTCCACCGTTCCACTTACACTGTGTTTGGCGGTATCGAGACTGCAATTCACTTTGTAATCAGCCCGGTTCTGCCAGTATTTGGGTCCGGGTTCCCCGCTGGCGCTGCGATAATCATTACCCGGATAAGGATAAAATTGCGGATGAAAAGCTTCCCGGTTATCGTAAACCGATGTGGTTACCGGTTGATCCTGGGCATGGGCAACTATGAAAAAGCACCATGCGATGAGCCCGAACACTAATTTCTTCATATACTACTATCGTTTTATTGCCCGAAAGATAACTGAAATGAAAGGATGGTTGCTACCGTTCGCAGGGTATTTGCAATTTTTTAAGCCAAATCAATACGGCTTGGAATAGAAGGGGAGATGCCTGATTATTTAAACAGGGCTTCTGCAATGGCCACACTCTCCGGTTTGCCTACATCCACCAGTTTATCACCGGTATGATTATATCCCATGATCCGGTGCTGAGGTGCCAGGGTCAGGTACACATCAATCAGGGAGAATTTTCCGGTAAAACCTGCTTCCTCCATCAGCCGGAAAATATCATATTCAAAAATGACCACACAACTGTATGCTAATTCATATACCACGGTTTCATCAGGAATGGCAATCCTGACTTCTCCGGTTTTATTGTTCTTCCAGCCTACGAGCCGGTAATCTTTATTGAAAAGAAGGTTGCGTGAAGATGTGCGGCTGGTTACACCAAAACTGATCAACGACTCTTGCTCCAGATGAAAGGCCAGGAGCTCATTGATGTTTAAATCGGTCAGAAAATCCGCATTACAAGTGACAAATCTTTCCCCGGGCTGAAAAAGTCCTTTGCTTTTAATAATCCGCCACCGGTTTCCAATACCTCATCTCTTTCATCGCTCACCAGTAAATCACTGCCCCATCCGTCATTTTCCACGATGGCCTGATCTACCTGATCAGCAAAATGGTGCACATTCACGATCACTTCGTTAATGCCATATTGCCGAAGGTATTCAATATTTCTTTGCAGCAAAGGTTTGCCATTCACCAGGGCCAGGGCCTTGGGATGTGTATCCGTCCAGGGTTTAAAGCGGGTGCCGAGTCCGGCTGAAAATATCATTGCCTGCATGGTAACAACTTAAAAACTGATTTGGCTGATGGGTTGTGATATCGGGCGATAACCTTTGCGGCTATTGCCCGGCCTTGAAAATTATTTTTTATCTGGTAAAGGGTTCTGCCAGTTTTTGGATTCCTGTACAATATGCCTGAGTTCAATTTTTACTTTGAATTTATTTTTCAGATGCCGGGCCATTGCATCCGCAGCATATACACTGCGGTGCTGTCCACCGGTACAGCCAAAACTTACCATCAGACTTTCAAATCCCCTTTTGATATATTCTTCCACTGTGGTATCCACAATATCAAATACACTGTTCAGGAATTCAGGCATTTTGGACTGCTGTTCCAGGAAATCCTTTACTTCTTTATCCCTTCCGGTCTGGGTTTTCATTCGATCCACTCTTCCCGGATTCAATATCCCCCGGCAATCGAATACAAATCCCCCGCCGTTCTCCGAATTATCTTCCGGTATTCCGCCATTACGATAAGAGAAACTGGATATCCTGACCACCAGCGGCGTCTCATCAGTTGCCTGAGTGGGAGTAAACTGCTGAATGACTTCATCGGCTACACAGATATCCAGCACTTTTCTGAATTCAGGAACGGAAATACCCATACTTTGTTTACCAAAAAATTCTTTCAGGTTTCGCAGGGCAAGTGGGATGCTGGTGAGGAACTGTGCTTTTCTTTCAAATAAACCCCGGAATCCATAGGCCCCCAGTACCTGCAAAAGTCTGATCAGCACATAACCATTGAACTGGCTGCGGAAAATGGAACGATCCAGTTTTTTACCAATAGTTTTTTCAAAAGAGTTCATATAGTCTTCCAGCAAATCATTCTTCCATTCTTCCGGTAAATTGGCCCGGGCCTGCCAGAGCATGGAAGCCACATCATATTGCGGGGCTCCCTTCATTCCTCCCTGGTAATCGATGAAATAAGGCTGATCATCCCTGATCATGATATTCCGGCTCTGGAAATCCCGGAACATAAAATATTTATATTCTGTATGGGTGAGATAATTACTCAGGGCTTCAAAATCATCAATCAGTTTTTGTTTGTCGTAGGGTTTACGAAGGGCATCCAGAAAATAATATTTGAAATAAAGCAGGTCGGCCATGATGGCCTGTTTGCCAAATTCTTTATTGGTCAGGCATTTATTATAATCCAGTTTATCATCACCCTTTACCTGTAATTGCGCCAATGCCTGCAGGCTTTTCCGGAATTGTTCATACACTTCATCGGTCAGCCCTTTTGATTCCAATTGGTTCAACAGGGAAACATCTCCGAGATCTTCCTGGATATAAAAAAGTTTATCCTCGCTTACGATATGAATGGCTGGTACAGCGAGTTTTTTACTGCTGAAATTTTCAGAGAAATAAATAAAGGTTTCATTCTCTTTGATATTGGCTCCATAAGTGCCGATCAGGGTTTGTTTTTCGCCATGTAAACGGAAATAACGACGCTCACTCCCGCTTTGTGGCAGTACATCCACGGACACCGGATCCCGGCCCGCCCATTTTTTATACAATGCTGATATTTCCCCGATCAGGTGCTGCATGCGGCAAATGTAGGTAAGAGCCTGCAATTGCGGTTATTGGAAGCACTAACAGGCATTAGCTTTTCCTTTAAATTTGCATTTTACCAACAACTATGAGTTATTCTCCTACCAACAAAGTGCGGATTGTTACGGCGGCCAGCCTTTTCGACGGACATGATGCGGCCATCAATATCATGCGCCGGATCATGCAAAGCAAGGGGGCCGAGATCATCCACCTCGGTCATAACCGTTCTGTGAAAGATATCGTGGAGACAGCCATTGAGGAGGATGTGCAGGGAATCGCCATCACCAGCTACCAGGGCGGACACGTAGAGTTCTTCAAATACATGAAGGACCTGCTGGAGGAGAATGGTTGCGGCTATATTAAAATTTTCGGCGGCGGCGGTGGTACCATCCTCCCCGAAGAAATTGAAGAATTACACCAATATGGGATTTCCAGGATCTATTCTCCGGATGATGGCCGCAAAATGGGACTGGAAGGCATGATTGAAGATTTGATCAGGCAATGTGATATAGCCCTGAACGGGGAAGCAGTGTATACGACTCCTTTGAAACTCGGAGAAGTAAAAGATGTACGGAAAATCGCCCGGCTGATTACCAATGCGGAGAATAATACAGGCAAAACTTCCAATAAAGGACCTGCAAAAAATGATACCCGGATACCTGTACTGGGCATAACCGGAACCGGTGGAGCCGGTAAATCTTCGGTTACCGATGAAATTGTTCGCCGCTTCCTGAACAATTTTACAGAAAAGACCATTGCGGTGATTTCTGTGGATCCATCCAAAAAGAAAACCGGTGGGGCGCTGCTGGGAGACAGAATCCGGATGAATTCGATCAACCACCCCAGGGCTTATATGCGCAGCCTGGCTACCCGGGATGATAATACCGCCCTGAGCGCTGCCGTACAGGAAGCAATCGATATCTGTAAATTGGCCGGCTATGATTTTGTGATTCTTGAATCGGCCGGGGTCGGACAAAGCGATGCCAGCATCCTCGATTATTGTGATGTAAGCATGTATGTGATGACCCCTGAGTATGGGGCGGCTTCACAGCTGGAAAAGATCAATATGCTCGATTATGCCGACCTGGTTTGCATCAATAAATTTGATAAAGCCGGTGCTCTGGATGCGCTTGCCGATGTGCGCAAACAATATAAAAGGAACCACCAGCTGTTTGCCGCCAAAGATGAAGACCTTCCCATCATCGGTACCATGGCCAGCAAATTCAACGATGATGGAGTGAATCATTTGTTTGAATGCATGCTGCAAAAAATTAAAGTAAAGACCGGTTCCAGCTTCGGGGAATTTCATTTTGCGGAAACGGCTAAAGTCTCACAGGCTGTCATCCTTCCGGGAAGGGTGCGCTATTTATCAGAGATTTCAGAGAATAACCGGAATTATGATCAACTGGTAAAAGATCAGGCTGCTATTGCATCAATATTATACAAATTACATGGCGTAAAGGAACTAATGCAGGAAGCAAAAGCTGATGCATCTCTGCTGGAAGAACTCGATAAAAAAATCCTTTCCTACCAGGAACAATTAACACCGGTCAGCCGGAAACTGATCAGCAACTGGCCCGGAAAGCTGGCTGAATACCAGAAAGATTTTTATGAATACACGGTAAGAGATAAAGTGATCAGGCAACCGATGACGAGTAAAAGTCTAAGCGGCAGCCGGATTCCCAAAGTGGTGTTGCCAAAATACCGCGACTGGGGTGATTTGCTCCAATGGCAGGCCCAGGAAAATGTGCCCGGTCATTTCCCTTTTACAGCAGGTGTATTCCCGCTGAAAAGAGAAGGGGAGGATCCTACCCGGATGTTTGCCGGAGAAGGCGGCCCCGAAAGAACCAATAAACGTTTCCATTATGTAAGTGTGGATCAGCCAGCCAAAAGATTATCAACGGCCTTTGACAGTGTGACTTTATACGGAGAGGATCCGGGTCATCGTCCTGATATTTTTGGGAAAGTAGGTAACAGTGGAGTCAGTATCGCCACGGTGGATGATGCCAAGAAATTATACAGTGGTTTTGATCTTTGTGATCCGAGAACCTCGGTCTCAATGACTATCAATGGTCCTGCCCCGATGCTCCTTGCTTTTTTTATGAATGCAGCCATTGATCAGCAATGTGAAAAATGGATCGAAGCCAATAATCAATGGTCCCTGGTAGAAGCGGCACTGCATAAAAAATTTCCGGATGGGAAAAGACCGGTATATAATAATACTTCTTCTCCGGATTCACTGCCGGTGGGGAATAACGGTCTCGGTTTAAAACTGCTTGGTTTGAGTGGTGATGAAGTATTGCCAGCAGAGATCTATCAGCAATGTAAGGAAGCAGCCCTTCAACAGGTAAGGGGAACCGTTCAGGCGGATATTCTGAAAGAGGACCAGGCGCAAAACACCTGTATTTTCTCCACTGAATTTGCCTTGAAACTGATGGGAGATGTGCAGGAGTATTTTATACAGAACAAAGTCCGCAATTTTTATTCCGTCTCCATCAGTGGTTATCATATTGCGGAAGCAGGTGCCAACCCCATTACCCAGCTGGCTTTTACACTGGCCAATGGCTTTACTTATGTGGAGTATTACCTGAGCCGGGGAATGAATATTGATGATTTTGCACCCAATCTTTCTTTCTTCTTCAGCAATGGGATGGATCCTGAATACAGTGTGATCGGAAGAGTGGCCCGCCGGATCTGGGCCAAGGCCATGAAATATAAATACAAAGCCAATAAGCGCAGTCAGATGCTGAAATACCATATTCAGACATCAGGCCGGAGTTTGCATGCGCAGGAAATTGATTTCAATGATATCCGGACCACTTTGCAGGCCTTATATGCCATCTATGACAACTGCAATTCTCTTCACACCAATGCCTATGATGAAGCGATCACCACACCTACTGAAGAGAGTGTAAGAAGAGCTATGGCCATTCAGCTGATCATCAACCGGGAGCTGGGATCTGCACGATCGGAAAATTTTATACAGGGATCATTTGCCATCGAAGAACTCACCAACCTGGTGGAAGAAGCGGTATTAACCGAATTTGACCGGCTCACTGAAAGAGGTGGAGTATTGGGTGCTATGGAAAGAATGTACCAGCGGAATAAGATACAGGAAGAAAGTCTCTATTATGAACACCAGAAACATACGGGTGAATACCCGATTGTAGGGGTGAATACATTCCTGAACAAACAAGGTTCTCCAACCATTGTACCTGCTGAAGTCATCCGCAGTACAGGGGAGGAAAAAGCGCTGCAGATCACCAACCTTGAATTATTCTGGAAGCGAAATGAAGGAAAAAGCGAGGCCGCTTTGCAGCAACTCAGACAGGTAGCCATTCAGAATGGTAATCTTTTTGCCACCCTGATGGAAACAGTGAAGTATTGCTCATTAGGGCAGATTACCCATGCATTATATGAAGTGGGAGGGCAGTACCGGAGGAATATGTAAGTATTCCTTTTTCAAGTGCTACCTTCGCTACTTTCCAAAAAACAACCCGACTTGAGATTTACCGAATTCAATTTTTTACCCGAAGTCTTAGAAGGCATTGAAGCGTCCAACTATGAAACCGCCACCCCCGTTCAGGAACAGGTGATTCCACCCATTCTGGAAGGAAGGGATGTGATTGCTTCTGCACAGACCGGAACCGGTAAAACAGCCGCTTTTTTGTTGCCCGTGATGAACCGCCTCTTGAAAAATCATGTAGACGGACATACCGGTGCACTGATCGTAGTACCCACCCGCGAACTGGCTATTCAGATCTCACAGCATATTGAAGGACTTTCCTACTTTACCCATCTCAGTTCCATCGCGATTTATGGAGGAAGTGGTGGAGACAATTTTGTGGCTGAGAAAAAAGCACTTCAGAACGGAGCCGATATCATTGTCTGCACACCCGGCAGGATGATTGCCCATTTGAATATGGGATATGTCAATATGAAGGGTTTGCAATTCCTGGTGCTTGATGAGGCCGACCGTATGCTGGACATGGGCTTTCAGGATGATATCAGCAAAATCATCAAGGCACTTCCTGAAAAAAGACAGAACCTGCTCTTCTCCGCCACCATGCCCGATAAAATCAGGCAGCTGGCCAAAAAAATACTCCACCATCCCGCAGAAATAAATATTGCAATCTCCAAGCCGCCTGAGAAAGTGGTGCAGAAAGCCTTTGTGATCTACGAGCCGCAGAAACTGCCCTTGATGAAGTGGATTCTGAAAAACACGCCTTATAAAAACGCATTGGTTTTTTGCAGTAAGAAGCAAACCGTTAAACAACTTCGCCGCGAACTGAAACAGGCCGGCTTTACCCTGGAAGAAATTCATAGCGATCTGGAACAGTCACAAAGAGAATCTGTACTAAGTGCTTTCACCAGCGGACGAATTCCCCTGTTGGTGGCCACTGATATCCTGAGCCGGGGTATTGATATTGATACCATTGACCTCGTAATTAATTATGATGTACCCGGTGATGGTGAAGATTATGTGCACCGGATTGGCCGTACGGCAAGGGCTGAAGCGGATGGAGTGGCTTTTACCCTGGTGAGTGAAAAAGAACAAAATAAATTTGCGGCCATTGAAAGGCTGATAGAAAAAGAAATTGATAAAGCAGTGATTCCGGCTGAATTAGGCCCTGCACCTGCCTACCATCCCCGTCAAAAAAGCAGCGGAAACAGACCAAAAGGACGATTTTATCGTTCTTCTAACAGTCGGAAAAAATAAAATATTTAATTTTAGGAATGCAGGTGACCACCACTCATCAGGTATTGAAAACCATTGTTCTGTCCATCCTGATCCAGGGCGCAATACTGGCAGTACAGGCACAGCCCAAGGATAATGGAGGAAATAATAGTAATAATAAGGACTACCTGCTGAAGTCTAATTCCGTTCCGGCTAAAGATTCACTTGATGCCACCGAAGAAAAACCGGTTAGCGGCGGTGCTGGTTCAGTAATGGCCAAATACGGCCGGTCAAATCAGTTATACGCCAATATGGTGGATTCTCTTTCTAAAGTGTTGTTCCGTTATCCCCTCGTTGATTCTGCCGGATTAACCTATGCAGAAGAATGGGTGGGTACTCCCAATATGGGTTTAAGAAGACCCAATTATGTCATCATCCATCATACGGCCAATAACAGTTGTGATGAAACCTTGCGGGAGTTTACCCGTACAGGTGGAAGAGAGGCCAGTGCCCATTATGTGATTTGTAAAGACGGCACCGTTCACCATATGCTGAATGACCTGCTCCGCTCACACCATGCCGGTGAAAGCAAATGGGGAAATAATACCGATCTGAATTCAAGCAGTATTGGTATCGAAATCGTCAACAATGGATTCGAGGCATTTACCGATGAACAGATCAGTAGCCTGGCCGTATTACTCGAAAGACTCAAAACCGCCTATAAAATCCCCGCAGCTAATTTTATCGGTCATGGTGATATTGCTCCAACCCGTAAAGGAGACCCCAGCTCCAAATTCCCCTGGAAACTCATGAGTGAAAAAGGGTATGGACACTGGTGGGATGATACCACCGGCGTGCAGGTTCCTGATAATTTCGACTACCTGATGGGATTACGTATTATCGGCTACGATATTTCTTATCCTGCCTCGGCCGTTACTGCTTTCAAGAGGCATTTCATGGGTGAGAATAATGGCAACATGAATGCTGCCGTTCGCAAGATCATCTATGTGCTCTACCGCAAATTTGAATAAGCCCTTCACCAATTGTGCCTGATTCTGGTAACTTTACCGGATGAAAAAGTATGTCTCCCTCTTTTTGTTATTTATTGTAGCCTGTTTATTGCATAGCTGTAAGGAGTCTAAGCATGCTGCCACTAACAAAGTGTATAAACAACAGGTAAAGGAATATGCAAAGATCCTCCGCGAGTACCCGGTGCGGGATTCAGCAGGACTGAACTATGGAATTGATTGGGCAGGCACGACCAATTTTTCCATGCGCAAACCGAATTACGTCATCATTCATCATACTGCTCAAAACGGAGAAGATGAAACCATCCGCACATTCACTCTTCCCCGTACCCAGGTGAGTGCCCATTATGTGGTAAGCCGCGATGGAACCGTGCACCATATGCTGAATGATCTGCTCCGTGCCCATCACGCCGGTGTGGGGAGATGGGGAAGTATTACAGATATGAACAGTTGCAGTATCGGGATTGAGCTGGATAATAACGGAAGCGAACCTTTTTCCGATGCTTTGATGAACAGTTTGGTTCAGTTACTGGAAAGATTGAAGAAAGCCTATAATATTCCGGCCTCTAATTTTATTGGTCATCTCGACTGGGCCGTGGGTCGCAAAGTGGATCCCAGCCGTTATTTTAACTGGCAGATGCTGGCGGCAAAGGGATTTGGTCACTGGTATGATACAACAGGAATAACCGTACCGGCAGATTTCAATGCGGTACATGCATTAAAAATGATAGGGTACAATACCGCTAAGCCGGAAATTGCCATTCAGTCGTATAAAATACATTTTGTGCCAAAAGATACAAGCCGGGTATTGAATGAATCAGACCGGAAAATCATTTTTGACCTGCTCCGGAAATACCAATAGAAACTGGCAACAGGAGAAGTATTCTTTTTTTAATGCAATTCACCCGCCGGTTCTTTATCACTATAAAGATCCCTTAAACGAAGCAGTTCATTCTTCATTTGCAGGAGCAACGCTTTGTGTTGTTGAGATTGGATCAGATTTTTTTGTTCAGCCGGGTCTTTTTGCAGGTCATACAATTCCCATTCATTCACTGTGTAGAAATAGATCAGCTTGTATCTTTCTCCCCGCACCCCGAGATGTTTCAGCACCGTATGATCTGCTTTGTCTTCGTAATAATGGTAATATAAATTTTTACGGGATAGATTTTTTAATTGGCCTTTTATCAGGGGAACCAGACTGATTCCCTGCATAAAACCAGGGACTGGAATACCTGCAGCATCCAGCATGGTCGGGGCATAGTCAATGCTCTGTGTGAGTTGGTTGGTCGTGGTCCCGGCTTTTATTTTTCCGGGCCATTTCATCAGTAGCGGCGCATTCATGGATACATCATACATCCATCTCTTATCAAACCAGCCATTCTCACCCAGGTACATACCCTGGTCTCCGGTGTAGATGACCAATGTGTTTTCAGATAAACCCTGCTGATCAAGATAGTCAAGTACACGACCCACATTTTCATCCACAGATGCCACACAGGCCAGGTAATCCTGCAGATACCATTGATATTTATGTTTCAGTAATTCTTTACCGGATGGTTTCTGCTCTTGCAGAAGCTTACCCCTTTCTGCATAGATTTTTTTGATGCTGCTTCTTTCCGGTTCAGGTATCCGGTTGAATATGGCATTGTAATAATTGATTTCTGCCGCATCAGGTTTCAATAAAGGATTATCCATCAGGTAGGCCGGATCCACTTTCAGATCACTGCATAGTTTCATATCATGCAGGATGCTCATGGTTTGCAGTCGCCAGGCAGTTCCTTTTCCAACGGTATCATTATATAAAGTAGCTGGCTCCGGAAATGTTTTATCATGATACTGCTGGATATATTTCAAAGGGGCCAGGAAATAACGATGCGGTGCTTTGTGATGGAGATGCAGCACAAAGGGTTTGTTGCGGTCACGCTGGTTCATCCATTGAATGGCTTCATCAGTAATTACATCTGTAGCATAACCATGATAGGTACTGGTATCACCCTGCATATTGATAAACCGGGGTTCAACATAGAATCCCTGGCCGGGAAGAATTTTCCAGAAATCAAAACCGGTGGGGTAGGAATGCAGGTGCCATTTGCCAATCAGGGCTGTCTGGTAGCCATGTTGCTGAAATATTTTAGGCATGGTTTGCCGGGAAGAATCGAAACGGGTCCGGTTATCTTTTACGCCATTTAAATGGGAAAACTGTCCGGTCAACAAGGTGGCCCGCACCGGTCCGCAAATGGAATTGGAGACAAAATTCTTTTTGAATAAAATGCCCTCTTTGGCCAGTCTGTCAATATTGGGTGTTTGAATCAATTGTTTGTTATAGGCACTGATCGCATCGGCATCATGATCATCACTCATGATATAAATGATATTGGGGCGCTGCTGTGCCAGGCAGGTACTGCTGAACAACAGGATAAAGAGGATTGATCTCATGCCTTTTATTTCGCAGTAAGTTATATAGTTTTGAATACATAATACAGCAGTATGGAATTTGGGAGGGTAAATGAAGAATTGCTTGGTACCATTGATTTTAGTTTACCGGCATCAGCCGCTTCGAACGAGGCTGTTTTAAAAACAGGGTTACCGGGTCCAAAACAATGCTGGCTGGGTTGTTCCAGCTGGGGCCAGCCCGGTTGGGTAGGCAGGCTTTATCCTCCGAAAACAAAGGACAGTAATTTCTTATCACTCTATCCGCAGCATTTCAATACGGTAGAACTGAATGCCACGCATTACCGCATTTGGGGAGAAGAGCATGTGTCGAAATGGGCAGCCAAAACAGCGGGAAGAGAATTCCGCTATTGCCCGAAAATGTATCAGGGAATTACGCATCGTGGCAGTCTGACCGGTAAAGAAACTCTGACCGATGAATTCTTAAAAGGGATGATGGCTTTTGGCGAACAACTCGGTCCTGTATTTATTCAGTTAAGCGATCATTTTTCTCCGGCCAGGGAAAAGGAATTGTATACTTTTCTTTCATCACTCCCACGTGATATCCGTTTCTTTTTAGAATTGAGACATCCGGTCTGGTTTCGGCAACCGGTGCTGGATCAACTGGTGGCAACACTCAGTGAGTTGCGGATTGGTTTTGTACTCACAGATACTGCCGGCAGGAGGGATTGTGCCCATATGCGTCTTACGGTCCCTGAAATTTTTATCCGCTTTGTGGGGTATAATTTCCATGCAACTGATAAGTCCAGATGTAATGCCTGGATTCATCGTCTGAAGGAATGGTATGCAGGCGGACTGGAACAGGCCTGGTTCATATTGCATTTGGGAGAAGGAGGCCATGAGCCGGATCTGGCTGCTTATTTTGCAGGAGAATTATTACAGCAAACCGGAATCAGGATTCCCGTACCGGTTTTTTCATCCTTGTTCTAATGGGGGAATTCGCCTTCAAGCGTTGCAATAACGGAATCGTCATCATTCTTTCTGGTGCGGATGGTATGGACGGGCCATGCCATCATTTCACTGGCGGGATAACCTGCTTCCAGCATTGCTCTGATGGCTGCATCGCTCAGCTCTTCATTCAACCATTCCATCACTTGTTCTTTTTTCAGGATCACCGGCATGCGCTGGCTGTTGGGACCTGCATTATGAATAGCGGCCATCAGTGAATTGGCCGGCTGGGTAATGATGGTGAAAGTTCCTTTCAGTTCACCGGTTTCGGGATCAGGCAGCGGAGAGTAATTATACAGACCGGCAAAACAGAACAGGGGTTCTTGCGCGGGTTTGATAAAATAAGGTAGTTTCTTCTTTGTGCCGATATCCCGGTGTTCAAAAAAGCCGGTGCTGAAAACAACACAACGCTGATCCCTGAGCCGGTGCCAAACGGAGGGCTTATCATCCAGCAGTTTTTCACTGCGTGCATTGGCCATGCTGTTGCGGTATTCTTTGATCTTCTCCGGACTGTTCATGTAATCGGCGATCAGTCCCCATTCAAACAGGTGGATTTTGTAAGTTTCATTTTCTTTGATCAATACGGGCCAGGGACTGAATGATTGTGCTACTTTATGATAAGTGGGTTCAAATTGCAGGCTTTCATTATAGGGAATATTCATGTAATCGGCGATCAGCCGGATATTACTGAAGAAACTCATGTCGTAGCACATGCACTGAAGTTTTCGATGTCATTCAAATGTACTTCAGTTTGCTGTCCCCTCCATAACAGGGCGATGAATAATTCCCCATATCTTTCTTTCAGGGTTACCTGCAGTTTGTCTTTGGGAGAATAATTCCACCAGGGCATCCGGTGCCGGACATAGTTTCCGATTTTCAGTTTCAGCATAGTATTGGCCTTCCATTCTTTGGGCAGCAGGTTGATATAGACCCGGTATCCTTCGGGTTGAGCAGCCGCAATCTGCAGTTTTTCGAGGTCTTCGGGTTTGGTACTGTCGTACAGACAACGATAAGGATCTTTAAATAATAAGCGCATATGTCTTTCGGCTCGCTCCTGTTCAATTTCATGATGCGCATAATGAGTGAGCAGTAAGGGAAGATCGTTTTCGCTGAGTATATCCTTTCCGCGGGGGTAATGCTGGCGGACAAAATACATAGGTTGCCGCAGCATGGCTGCCAGGAGTTCAGGGTTGAGTATAGTAAAGGGGTTATACATATTATGGTACTTCATAGAGTTCATCCCAACGGGTGGTGAATCTTTTGCTCCGCATTTCCTGCCGCATTTTCCAGTTTCTTGTTAAGCCGGAGGCAACATATTTCACGATATCATCCCGCTGACTGAAATTGATATTGTCCATCGCTTCCATCAGGATGCGGCGGCGGTTTTCCTGTCCGTTGCTGAACAGGTTGGCCTGTATGGAATGATCGGGTACCAGCTGACTCAGGATCACGCCTGCTTTCAGGTATTTGACTCCGGGCTGATAGAGGAGTTCGGTCAGGGGCAGGGCGTGACGGATCAGTTCACTGGTATCGGAACTGGCATGGGGAAGGATACAATACTGGTAACGTGATTGCGGATTGTATTCATAGGCAGCACCGCGGTTGCCATTGGTCACCACAAATACCTGGATCATGCCGGCGGCGCAGGACTGGCGGCGCAATTTCTCAGCGGCCCTCGATGTATAAGTGGCCACCGCTTCGCGGATTTCATCGAGGGAGAAAACAGGTTTGCCAAACATGCGGGTGGTGGCGATCATTTTTTTTACTTCCAGCGGATCTTTCATCGGGATACAGGGGATCCCGTTCAGTTCCCGGATCAGGCGAACACCTACTACACCGCCCATATTTTTGCGGGCCCATTCTTCCGGCATCTTGCTGAGTTGCCATCCATTATCAATTCCCATCTGGTGCAGCTTGAAGGCAAACTGCCGGCCCACGCCCCAAAGATCATCCACGCGGGTTTTTTCAAGGGCTTCCCTGATTTCATCGGCTGTTTGTAAAACCATTACACCCCCGGTTCCCTGTTTATCTTTTTTAGCCAGCCGGTTTGCTGTTTTGGATAAGAGTTTACTGGGTGCCACACCAATGGATACGGCGATACCGGTCCATTGTTCTACGGTATGTTTAAGATCAAGGGATATCTGGCTGAGTTCAGCGGGTGGCAGGTGACTGAGATCGAGAAAGGATTCATCTACGGAATAGACTTCCAGTTTATCAGCTCCCACCAGTTTACGGAGGGTATCCATTACGCGCATGCTGAGATCACCATAGAGATTGTAGTTGCTGGAAAAAACAGCGACCTTATTTTTTTCAATGATATCCCGGTTCTGGTAATAGGGAGCGGCCATCCCCACACCGAGTTTTTTGGCTTCATCACTGCGGGAAATAATACAGCCATCGTTATTGCTCAGCACAACAACGGGTTGATTCACGAGCGATGGCTCAAACAGCCTTTCGCAGGCGCAGTAGAAATTATTACAGTCGACTATTGCTTTCATACCCCCTGCCATTCCCGACGGCGGCCAAAGCCCCGTCGGCGAATGGCAATAATTTTAAAACTCTATGATATATTTTTCTGCCAACTCATCTGGGATAAATACTTGATGAGCTGCTGTAAATTGATCGACACTTTCATAACGGCTGATTACTTCGTCTGCAGCAACAAGTGATTTATCGCCTTTCACAATAGCACTGTATGAAGAATATTCCCATTCCCTGACATCATTTACAAAACCATGATGCACTGCATTACGGGTACAATAACTAATGAGAGATTTGATATACTGTTCATCATCCAGTAATTTTCTTTCAAACGGCGATTCGAAAACCGGTCGGGTGCGCTGATAATTTTTGTTGAAATATTGCGCATAGGAGTTAAAACAATGGCCCAGTTGGGTGGAGGCATTTAACCGGAACATTCCCTCTTTGCCATCTCTGCGGGGTTCCTGCACATTTTCGTTGATATAAACCAGCAGGTGAAAATGGTTTTTTAACAGGCAGTACGAAAGTGTCTTTATCGCTTTGCTGCAATAGAAAACATAGTTTTCAAGGAATCGGCGATAGTTTTTTTTCTCCCGGAAAATAGTCATACCGTTCACGCCACGGTTGTAAATGTGGTAATAGCAGCCTTCGGTGATGGGTTGGATAGTCATAGTTTTTTAATTTAATTGACCGCCGTCAGGGTCTTTGACCGCTGACGGGGTCTTCGACCGCTGACGGGGTTAAGGTGACATCGGATGTATCACATACGTCACCACACCCCATACCGAAAAATTGCTGAACTCCGCCAGGTTGATATTCTTGTACCGTTCGTTTTCGGCAATCAGGAATGCCGAAGAAAAATTTTTGTGAAAGCGGCGCACCAGCAGTTCGCCGTTCAGGATGGCCACAATCACTTTTCCGTTGACCAGCTTCACCGATCGGTCCACGATCAGGATATCGCCATCGAAGATGCCGGCTTCCTTCATGGCATCGCCTTTCATTCTGAAAAAGAATGTAGCAGGTTTGTTGCGTATCAGCTGCTCGTTCAGGTCAATGCCCCGCTCCATATAATCATCTGCGGCAGCCCCGAAACCGGTGGCATTGGCTGTCTTTACCTGCTGCTGTGTGAATTGCTTCGATCCTTTGTAAGCTGCCCCATAAAACAGGTCCTCTCCGTCCATAGATAACAATTTGCCCCTGCCCGCAGGCGGGAAGGGAGGTGAAAAAAATATTTCAAAAATTTAATGGGGTTATATTTTGTAAAGCTAAATAATTTAGTAAATTAGTGCTAAGAAAAATGGGTAAATATTTTTGACACCTAAAAAGTGGCGATATGGAAAGCATTGTGAACACGATTCCGGGTTACCGGGTGTATGAGTACCTGCTGGTGCTGCGGCCGCATGAAGATTTATCCGGCCGGATCATTAAACTAAAGGAAGAGTTTGCTGAAAAATTCAGGACCGGTCAGGCCACCGGTGGAAAGCCCTACCTGGCACTGGCCAGTTTTAACCAGCTGGCCATGTTGGAGGAACGGATCATCCATGTTCTTCGGAAACTATCCATGGGTTTCCCGCCATTTAAAGTTACACTGAAAGATTTCGGAAGTTTTCCGGCGCACACCATTTATGTCAATGTAACGAGTAAACTACCCGTACAGCAGCTGGTGAAATCCGTTCGAACCGAAGCGCAGCGATTGATGAAAATGAATGAGGAGAACAAGCCTTATTTTATCATGGAACCGCATTTCAATATAGCCCGCAAACTCAAACCCTGGCAATATGAAAAAGGTTGGCTGGAGTATAGTCAAAAACATTTCACCGGTCATTTTATTGCATCCGGAATGCAACTCCTGAAAAGACCGGCCGGCGAAAAAAAATACCAGCTGGCGGCGGGCTTTTCATTCGAAAACCTGCCGGTATCAACAAAACAGGGTGAACTCTTTTAGCCATTGAATACACGGATGATTGACAGGAATTGTGGCGAACGAAAGATTCATCCGGGTATTCATGGCTAATCCAAATTTTGTATCCAGCTCAATTCCTGCACAAAACGAAGAAAGATCTATTTCAATTCATTCATTCGTGCATTCGTGGCAAACCCAAACATTTGTGTCATTGTCAAAGAAATTCGAAAATAAAGCAGAGCCTGTTTTATTCATTCGTGAATTCGTGGCAGTATCATTTTTTTAAATCAAAAAGGAAAACAAAACTGATCTGACCCATTCATTCGTGCAATCGTGGCGAAATTTCATTTAGTGGAAAAAAAATAAAAACAGTGCAGCAGCCCTTAAAACAAGACCACTTCAAAGTGGCCACAGGAAAAAAGGAAGATCAGCCAGCCTATCTCAGTGGCCGTGGCGCCCAGATCAACACCAAAAACAGGTTTTTAAAAACGAAAACTCCCGCGAGCATATCGAGGGAATTGATGACTGGGAAGAAAGCAATGTATCCACCAGTTACCTGGAACAGGAAAGCAAGACCATTGTCAATAAAGTGGAAAGCCCGGATGTGGGAATGAGTTACAGCATGAATCCCTATGCAGGTTGTGAGCATGGTTGTATTTACTGCTATGCCCGCAATGTACATGAGTACTGGGGCTATAGTGCCGGATTGGATTTTGAAAGAAAGATCATCGTCAAAAAAAATGCGCCAAAGCTGCTCCGCAAATTCCTGATGAATAAAAACTGGGATGCCACACCCATCATGCTCAGTGGCAATACGGATTGTTACCAGCCTGCCGAGCAACAGTACCGGCTCACCAGGGGACTGCTGGAAGTCTGCAATGAATTCAATCAGCCGGTGGGGATACTGACCAAAAATTCCTGGATACTCAGGGATAAAGATGTTTTACAGGAAATGGCAAAAAAGAAAATTGTATCGGCCATGGTATCGATCACTTCATTCAATGAAGATCTGCGCCGCGTGATGGAACCACGCACCACCACGGCAAAACAAAAACTGAAAGTGATTCAGGAACTCAGTCTTGCCGGTGTGAGAATGGGAATCATGATGGGGCCGATGATTCCGGGACTCAACGAACATGAAATGCAGCGTATCATGAAAGCGGCACGTGATCATGGTGCCAGTTTTACCGCCTACACATTTATCCGTTTAAATGGTGCGATCAAACTGCTTTTCCACGACTGGCTCTATAAAAATTTTCCTGACCGGGCAGATAAGGTCTGGCACCTGATCGAACAGAGTCATGATGGCAAAGTCAATGATTCCAGATGGGGAGTCAGGATGCGGGGCGAAGGAAGTATTGCAGAAATGGTGGCGCAGCAATATAAAAAGTATGGAAAATTATACGGGATGAATGCGGAGGAATGGAGTTTGGATCGGACTAAATTCCAGGTACCTGGCCAGCAGGGGAAACTGTTTTGATTTTTTGTATACCGGGCAAGCTGAGTTAAATTGTAGCCAATAAAATTACTGCATGAAAAAAAACCGACGCCAGTTTATCAGCCAGATGGGTATTGCCGCCGCTGCCATTACCGGGTTATCCGCTTTTACGGATCAGCCTTCATCGGACATAAAGAAACCCGGCTTTATACATCATGTTTTTTTCTGGCTGAAAGATCCGGACAATAATACTGACCGTGATAAACTCGTGGAGGGATTGCGGGCGCTTGCCAGGGTTAAAACAATCCGAAGTTTTCATATCGGAAAACCGGCCAATACCAACCGGGAAGTGATCGAAAGGGGCTATGCGGTTTCCTGGCTTACTTATTTTGATAATGAAGCAGATCAGGCCAGTTACCAGGAGGATCCCATCCATCTGAACTTTGTTAAACAGTGTTCGATGCTCTGGAGTAAAGTGATCGTATATGATACCGTGAACCTTTAAACCAAAAGGCCATAACACTTGCGGCTGAAAAATATTTTTGAAATTCTTTTCCAAAAATTTGGCAACATCAAAAAAATAGTTTCATCTTTGCAAAGCAAAAAATAAAAAATGCGCCTGCAACTGATACATATTGAAACATCAAATTGGTTTAGTCCCAAGGGAGATCATACCAGTTGCCGGGCATGTACTGCTGCAGAATAAGTGATAAAAAACGAATTCGATCATACAAACCCCGGCAAATGCCGGGGTTTTTCATTGTCCGCCATAGCTTTAGCGAAGGCGGGTAATATAAAATAGCCTTAGCGAAGGCGGGTGTCTGAAACATAGCTTTAGCTAAGACAGCTTCTTATGCCATAGCATTTGTGAAGGCATATGTTCAGGTGAAAAGAAAAAAATATTTTTCTCTTGTGTAAAAACCTGAGAATTGAATCTAAAGCGGTAACAAAAAAAGAATGTTGAAACAACTACGACATAAACGATTTAGTAAAATAATGAATGACTGTAAACCATCAGGTCATTATTATGCCACTGTGCTGGTAGCAGGAAATGCTATGCCCATTGGGAATACGATTGATCTGAAATACGAGCGACCAGGAGAAATTTTTATCTAACCTGCATTTGGCAGGTGATAATAGACCCGGTCGCTGAAACGACCGGGTTTTTTATTGCTGACCCCGTCAGCCTCCGAAGGAGCTGACGGCGGTTAGAAAAAAAGAAATCAGGGCTGATGAAAAAAATTGAAGCCGGAGTGATCAGCCTTCGCTAAAGCTTCGGCTGATGAAAAAGTTCAAGCCTGCAGCGATCAGCCTTCGCTAAAGCTACGGCTGATGAAAAAGTTCAAGCCTGCAGCGATCAGCCTTCGCTAAGGCTTCGGCTGATAAAAGGAAGTAAGTATGAAATTTATAATCATCGTACTGGTCATTCGGCTGATTGTTGAATGGATAACCGGTAAAACAAATAAAATCAATGTTCAGGATAATGGAATGATGAATGATAAAATTCGTCACCCGGCAGAATATGAACTGCGATAAACGAATAGATGCAGAAGGAGGAATAAAGTGTCCCCTGTGAGATGCAGCAGGGGCACTTTTAAAAAGTTAAAAATAGGAGCATTCCGTCCCGAAAGCTTTCGGGAGGCCGGATACTTCACCTGGAATGAAGAGGCTGCAGGTGCTGACGATGAATGTCAGCATGCTGATCATCGCATCAGCATTCGAATCCTGTCTCCTATACGATTTGTAATAATTGGGAGGTGCAATGGCAGCATACCAGGTGCTGACCCTGGTGGTAATGGTTCGAGTCCATTCCCAATGACAAATGTTGGCTTTAGCATAATTGGTAATGCATCCGTCTGTGCAACGGAAGAACAGGGTTCGAGCCCCGGAGTCAACCAATACGGCTGGGTGTGGTGGAAACATATTCGGCTCCCTTTCTTTCTGAAAGGAAAATAGCAGCTGAATGTATCCGGTTCAACTCCGGAAGCCGTACTGTTCTGATTTGTAGTGTTAATAATAAGACAAGAAGCAAGAGAATAGCGTCTTTGGAAAATCAGGTGTATAAACAATGCACTTCTTCAAGGGGTAGGGAAAAAGAAAATGAGGAATCTGGCCACAGATAGAAGGCTAATATAATTGTGACAAATACAATTCGGTGATGAGAAAATGAGGATCAGCCAGTATTTGTCACCAACAAAAGGTGCTTTGGCAGAATGGATATATGCACCGGAGTGAAACACCGGATATCGTGGTTCAATTCCACGGGGCACCACAAGGAAGAAAATATTTAAATGGTAGTAAAATGGAACAGGAACAGCAATGGAAAAGATGGAACGGTCAACCGGTCAATGTACCAATTGCCGAAGAAGTGAACCGGGTATTGATGCAGGAAAGAGCCGCCGGATATGAACTGAAGGTCTGCATCGGAACCGATAGCCAGGTAAAAGGAAGAATGACCGAATTCGCCACCGTGATCGTTTTTATCCGGAAAGGAAAAGGAGGTTTTATGTATGTGAATAAAGAAATCTCCCGCCAACGGATGACTATCAAAGAAAGGATGTTGATGGAAGTGCAGAAAAGTTTTGAAACAGCCTATGGCCTTTGCAATATTTTCAGTCGCTACCAGGTGGATATGGAATTACACGCCGATATCAATACCAATCCGGCTTTTAAAAGTAATGACGCCTTGAAGGAGGCCATGGGCTATATACTGGGAATGGGTTTTGCCTTTCGGGCCAAACCGGAAGCTTTTGCCAGCTCCAGGTGCGCCAATAAAGTGGTACAGTGAAAAAAAATGTAAAAATGAAAAAGATCAGCAAAATGGAAAGGAAAAGACTTGCCCTGCTTTCAGCCCAAAAGTTTGAAGCAGCCGAAAGGGTTTTGCGCTTTTCAAAAATGCGGTTCAAAAGATTTTCAGATATAATTATTGCACTTTATGAAGGCGCAGACCTTAGCGATTATTTTTCTGATGTAAGAATCAGCAGGGTGTTTCAGTCATACCAAATGGCCGAAAACTCCGGGTGTCCATCAAAAGAGATGCTTCGCGATTCATTTCTTTACCTGAACGGGAATTCGCGACTTATGAAAGGAGATGAACAAATCCTGGCGGTTTTTAACATGGTGAGTTTTCATCATGATTGGATCAGAAACGTCAATGAATGGAAACCTGTTTCAAAGGTTACACAGGAACAAGTAAAAGAGCTGGCTGAATTTTTGTTTTGCAGGTATCCAATGCCGGAGTTCCTGTATAAAGCTTTCCTGAATAACCAGCATTCAATGTTCATGGAATGGTTTATCCGTCTCGGGAGAGGAGAATCGATGAGAGATTTTCAGAATTTACCGTTGATACTAACCAGACGGGCGGCTCATTTTTTTCTGAAAGCACCTGCTAAATTCTCAATACCCGAAGCACTGAGATGGTCGCAGGCCCGGGGACATGGAAGCACGGTACAATTGGCTGAGCGGATTGCTTATTCCTGGTTATCCGTTAAGCCAAAAGGGAAGGAAGATTTTTGGGACAGCTTTATTTCATTATTGGCAAGGGATAAGGAATTTGATCATAATCATACGGGTGAATTGATCGATTACGTAAGGGAACAAAAAAGATTGAATACGGGATATAGTCTGAAAGGTAGAACGGTTCAGTCGCTGTTCCGGCAAAGTGATCACTGGCACCGGCATTTATCTGTAGATAAAATTGATCGTTTCTGGGATCCAAGCGGAATTGAAGGCCTGCAAATCAGAAAAAAGCAGGAACTGGTGCTGTTAGAAGAGCTTCACTCGCAAAGAGAGTTGATGGAAGAAGGCCGGACGATGAAACATTGTGTGGCATCTTACTCCTTTTATTGTGCGGCAGGACGGTCAACAATTTTCTCGATGCGGAAATATGTGGATGGATTGTTGGTTGAAAAACTGGCCACCATCGAAATCAACCTGAGCCAAAGAAAAATTGTACAGGCCAAAGCAAAAATGAACAAACCGATTTCAGATGAGGCTAAAAACTACCTGACGATCTGGGCAGGTAAAGAAGAACTGCTGATGGGCCCATATCTGTAATTGAAAATGATTAGAAACTGTTTTCGGACAGTTCAAAAGCTTGCTTCACGGCAAGAAGGATCAATTCATATTGAATGCAAACCGGATCAGTGTTTTCAAAGCACTGAAGTGCAGCGGTAGTAACCGGCTGTATGCTGTTGTTACAGTATGGTTGACCCTCCATCATCTGTGTGTCATGGGTTCAAATCCCATCCGGGTCCGGCCCGGTAGCTCAGTGGAAGAGCAACAGACAAACTGCGGGTTCGAATCCCGCTGCTTCTTAATTGAAGTATGGCGAAATGGTAAACGCACAGGACTGAAGATCCTGCTAACAAGCAAAGAAGTACACCACTTCTCAAATGGTGACCAACGAAAAGCCGCTGCTGTCTGCCGGTATTGGCCAGGAATTGAAAAATAAACCAGACCAATACAGTCCATTCATTACCTGCAGGCCGGTATAGCGCCTATGAACGTACACTCACTTTGTTACAGGTGAATGATGGCCCCGGCTATCAGGATCTGTAATCAAACTGATTGAGCCAACAGGGTGGAGACCAGCCTCCGTAAGGAAAGGATGGCAGATCGCAACGGCTTTTTTAATTAAATCAACTGCTGTAGTATTCAGACCATGTTCTGAGCATGCTACAGCCCAAAACAAAGAATATGAAAAAAGTAAATGTAAACGAATGGCAGGTGGCCCTTGTTTTCAAAAACGGAGCCTACAAAAAAATGCTCCTGGCCGGTAACTACTGGTTCTGGAAAAATGAAGAGGTATTTGTGTATGATATCACTAAGCAGTTTGTAGCCCCTGTTGAACTGAACATCCTCTTGCAGGATCAGTCATTGGCAGATATCCTGCAGGTAGTCGAAGTAAAAGAGAACGAGATCGTGTTGCAGTACGAGAATGGCCTGTTGAAGCAGGTCCTGAGTCCTGGCCGGTACGCTTTCTGGAAATCTGTGGTTAAAAATGAATTCATCCGGGCTGATATCAGTCAGGTGGAAATTGATTTGTCCATCGACCGGTCACTCCTGACCAAAGCACCATTGAATAACTGGGTACGGAACACCGAAGTACAGAGCAATGAGAAAGCTGTTTTGTTCATGGATGCTAAAATGGTTGGATTGCTGGACCCGGGTATCTATTACTGGTGGAAGAACCCGGTTTCCATCCAGGTAGCAAAGGCTGATATGCGAAAGCTGCAGCTGGAAGTAAATGGACAGGAAATCCTGACCAGGGATAAAGCCGCATTGCGGTTGAATGCCTGGCTGCAGTACCAGGTAACTGATATTGAGAAAGCCCTGGTACAGAATAAAGAGTACGAAAAGCAGTTATATGTTGCCGTCCAGCTGGCCTGCGGGAGTACATTGCAGCGTATAGCTTTGATGAACTTTTGGAGAAAAAAGAAAGCCTGGCTCCTTTTGTTCTGCAGCAGATGCAGGAAAAAGCTGCAGTATTGGGTGTGGAACTGAATGGCTTTGGTATCCGGGATATTATCCTGCCGGGAGATATCAAGGAGATCATGAACCAGGTACTGGTGGCAGAGAAAAAGGCACAGGCCAACAGTATCATGCGCCGGGAAGAAACAGCCAGTACCCGAAGCTTGTTGAATACGGCAAAACTGATGGAAGAAAATGCGATGTTGTGGAAACTGAAGGAAATGGAATACGTGGAAAAGATCGCAGACAAAATCAGTAATATCAGCGTAAGCGGCAATGGTGACCTGGTGAGTCAGTTGAAACAGATCTTTGTGCCTGAAATAAAATGGAATAAAGCCGGTCTGGCTGCTGATCGTCAGCCATTTGGCCCCGGAAAACAGCTTCATTGGTGATGGCCGATTTAAAACAAAAAATTGATATGAAAAAATTAAAAATCGAAGGAAAAGAACTCAGGGCAATCGGATATCCGGAAGGACCGGTGATCAGCGTTGTCATGAACCTGGTGCAAAAAGAATATAAACACCAGTCAAAGGAGGATGTAATGGAATTATTGAAGAAAGTACTGGCCAACCCGGTAGAATATAAGGATGATGCGGTTTTGGCATTGATCGCAGAGAAATTAATGCCGAAGCCGGTTTCGGAAAACGCGGAACTTTCATTGAACCAGCAGGGAATACAATTCAATGTGTTCGGACAGGAGCATATTGAAGAAGGAGCCATGCACCAGATGTACCAGGCTGCTAAATTGCCCATCAGTGTGGCCGGGGCTTTAATGCCCGATGCACACAGTGGTTATGGATTGCCGATTGGCGGAGTGCTGGCAACAAAAAATGCCGTGATTCCTTATGGAGTCGGAGTGGATATTGGTTGCCGGATGTGCCTGAGCATTTATGATATTGATCCAAAGGAACTGGTACAGAAGGAGAATTTTTTCACCCGCGAATTGCTGGAGGCTACTGTCTTTGGAAGCGGGGCACAGTTAGACCGCGCAGCTGATCATGAAGTGATGGAAAACGACCTTTTCAGGGAACTTCCTTTGCTGAAACACCTGCATGGACGTGCCTGGAAACAACTCGGTACTTCCGGATCCGGTAACCACTTTGTAGAATTTGGGGTGGTGGAAATCGGAGAGAAAGATGCGGTACTGGGTGTAGAGGCCGGAAAATATGTGGGACTATTATCTCATTCCGGTTCAAGAGCATTGGGTGCCACAATTGCCAATCACTATACCAAATTAGCGATCAGCAAAAGACGGTTACCACAGGAAGCAAAGAACCTGGCCTGGCTTCAATTGGATGAAGAAGAAGGAATCGAGTACTGGAATGCCATGAACCTGGCCGGAGATTATGCCTCTGCCTGTCACCATATCATTCACGCCAAAATTGCCAAACAACTGGGAAGGCGTCCGGTGAAGATGGTGGAGAACCACCACAATTTTGCCTGGAAAGAAGAATGGGAAGGACAGCCAGTGATCGTTCACCGGAAAGGAGCCACACCGGCCGGTAAAAATGTATTGGGAATAATCCCGGGATCAATGACTGCCCCAGGTTTTATTGTGAAAGGAAAAGGAGAGATGGCTGCTGTGAATTCTGCTTCTCATGGTGCCGGAAGAAAAATGAGCCGGACCAAAGCCATGGAAGCAGTAAGTGATAAGCAGTTTAAAGAGGAAGTGGAAAAACACGGGGTTAAACTCCTGGGTGGTGGAAAGGATGAGTCGCCTTTTGCTTACAAGGATATTGAAGTAGTGATGCAGTCACAAAAGGCATTGGTTGATGTGGTGGGTAAATTCACTCCGAAAATTGTGAAGATGGATGGCGCCAAACACAGGTCCTGGTCCAAAAAAAATCAAAGGGAAAAATTAACCGGAGATGAAGTGGAAGGAGAGTGAGAAAGGATTTTTTTTTGTTGAGCAGTCCATCTATCAATCACGGCTGACAATCTGAACATTGAGCATTGAACATTGAATATTGAGCATTTTCCTGAAGAGAGAATGCTCAATATTCATTTCTGTTTAATATATGTCATGCCGGATGTAAAAAGCATAATTAACGTTCTCAGTACTTACACCTTCACATATATCTTCTTCTTATCCATCCAGTAACAAATCGCCCACATAAAAATGATCACGGCGATCGCATAAAGTAGTGAACCATTTTCTTTGGCACCGGGTACATGAATCAACACTTTTTTATACAACCAGTTCCAGGGATTCACTCCATCTCCCAAACGTATCAATGCAAATCCCTTGGGAAGAAAAGCACTCAGGGCAAATACAAATAAAGCGTTCTTGCCAAACACATCAAAAAACCGGGCCAGTCCGCCCTTGATATTTTTGAATTCGATCATATAGATCATGGTGGCAATGGTGATCATGGCCAGACCGGAAGTATACACCACATAAGAACTGGTCCATATTTTTTTGTTGATAGGGAAGACCATGTCCCAGCAGAAACCGGCCAGCAACAATCCAACACCGGCTGCAAAAAGCCCGGTCACCATTTCATAGGTCTTTCCTTTTTGCTGTATATAATTACCTACCATATATCCAAAAATCACTTGCACAATAGCCGGCAGGGTACTCATAATACCTTCCGGGTCAAAAGGCATACCTTCTCCTTTGTACATATGTGCTTCTCCAAGGATCGCTTTGTCAACCGCGTTTCCAAACCAGCCCTTCATACTATAAGGGTCAGCCGGGTCGCCTAAAAAATAGCTGAGCATCCAGTAAAGAATCAGGATTAATAATCCGAGATAAAAAGCCTTGCGCAGTTTCAGGTAGTAAACGATTATTGCTGCAAAAAAATAGCAAAGGGCAATCCTTGGTAATACACCGAGTATCCTGATTCCCTGCGGTTGGCCTTTGTCATCCGTAAACTCCCAGGGCTTCAATACTAAATGATCTCCGCTCCATTTTACAAAAGGCCACCAGGTTAGAAAGAGCCCAACAGCAAATATGATCAGACTACGGGTGGCGACTTTTTTCCAGAATATCGCATCTCCTCCCTGTTCCAGCCGGGGCATTACAAAAGCCATTGCATTACCTACTGCAAATAAAAAAAACGGAAACACAAGGTCGGTGGGGGTCAGTCCATGCCAGGGAGCATGTTCCAGCGGATCATAAATGGATCCCCAGCTACCCGGGTTATTTACTAAAATCATCAGACAAACCGTGGCTCCGCGAAAAACATCGAGCGAATAAAATCGTTGGTTCAATTGGCAGGCTTTGGTTGAAGGTAGAAAAGTTTGGGGAATTGGCTAGTGGCTAATGGCGAGTAGCGAGTGGGGTTCGGTGAATGGGGTTCGGCGAGTAGGGAAAGGAGAGGCTGGTCTTTTAGTCATTCGATATTTAGTTGTAATACTTTCTCCCCTTTAGGGGGCGGGGTGCCTGAAACTTCAACATTCTGATTTCATTTGTTCATCTGTTCTTATTTCGGCGAGAGGCTAGTGGCAAGTGGCTAGCTTGCCCGCCGAAGCATCTGCGAAGGTGGGTGGGGTTCGGCGAGTAGGGAAAGGAGAGGCTGGTCTTTTAGTCATTCGATATTTAGTTGTAATACTTTCTCCCCTTTAGGGGGCGGGGTGCCTGAAACTTCAACATTCTGATTTCATTTGTTCGTCTTTTCTTATTTCGGCGAGTGGCTAGTGGCGAGTAGCTAGCTTGCCCGCCGAAGCATCTGCGAAGGCGGGTGGGGTTCAGCGAAAGGGAATGCCGAGTGGCAGATCGTTTAGTCATTCTATATTTGTTGGGGTATTTTCTCCCCTTTAGGGGACGGGGGCCAAAATTCAACATAATCAATACTTTTAATCTATGTCCAATCCGCAAATATTCATCCACTCCACCGCCATCATCGATGAAGGGGCACAAATCGGCGCCGGAACCCGTATCTGGCATTTCTGTCACCTGATGCGGGACAGCAGGGTGGGCGAGCGCTGTATCCTTGGGCAAAATGTATTTGTAGACAATAATACCCTGATCGGGAACGGTGTAAAAATTCAGAATAATGTATCTGTTTACAATGGCGTAGTGCTGGAAGATGATGTTTTCCTTGGGCCATCCATGGTTTTCACCAATGTCATCAATCCCAGAAGTTTTATTGAAAGAAAACAGGAATTCAGAAAGACCCTGATCAGAAAAGGGGCTACTATCGGGGCCAATGCCACCATCCTTTGTGGTATTGAAATCGGTACTTATGCTATGATTGGCGCCGGAGCCATGGTTACTAAATCAGTACCCGACTTTGCCCTGATGACCGGCAACCCGGCCCGTCAGACCGGATGGGTCAGTAAGGCTGGAAATACCCTTCATTTTGATGAAAACGGGGTCGCCACTTGCCCCGATTCAGGAGGAACCTACAAGTTAAAAACAGATCGGATCGAAACCGGGGAATAGTTATCAACTTATGGGAATAATTCCCTCATAATTAGCGTATTTTATCTTAGACCCACTCCCATTCTTCACCTATATTTGCTGCCAGTTGCCACATCCAGCCTGGGTTAAACCAGATTGGTTATCTATCTCATTGATAATCAGTCATATAATATTAAAATATGTGACTGAAGTGGCGAAGCTCTATAATGAAGAATTCAGTCCCCACTCGAAAATGGCTCGCAATCTATACCCGTCCAAGGTGGGAAAAGAAGGTGAACCAGCTGCTTACCGAAAAGGGATTTGAAAGCTATTGCCCCCTGAATAAAGTTCGAAGAAAATGGAGCGACCGGATGAAGTTGGTGGAAGAGCCACTTTTCAAGTCCTATGTTTTTGTAAAAGTGACAGAACAGGAACGTTCGGCAGTCCGGATGACTAATGGGGCCATCAATTTTGTGTACTGGGATGGCAAACCAGCTATCGTGAAAGAGAGAGAGATCAGTGCCATCCGCCGATTCCTGGATGAGCATGAACAGGTGGAAGCCAGACCAGCTAACCTGAAATTAAATGACCGGGTACGAATCACCAACGGTACATTGATGGATCATGAAGGAAAAGTATTGGCACTCCGGCATAAAACGGCCAAAGTTGCTATCGATAGCCTGGGATATATTTTAGTCGCCTATATTGAAAGAACTAAACTAACTTCGGCACAGACAATTAAGAGCCAGTCCTGACAAGGAGGAAGCACTTTGGTCTGTGCCATTTTTTATAAAAGACACATCCATGAAATTCAACCGGATTCTTTTCCTGCTTGTCTTTCCCCTTTATTTTTTTTCCTGTAAACCTGCCCAGCAATTGCCGCAGTACCTGGAAGGAGTGACTGATAGTACCGGAAAAGGTGCTGTGAAAGTACCTGATTGGAAGATTCAGAAAAACGACCTGCTGACCATACAGATCGTGAGTTTGAGTTTGCAGCCGGAGAAATCAGACGTCCCCTATAACCAGCCATCCGGCTCCGCAACCGGAGGTGGTGTACAGGCTGGCTACCTGGTGGATAATGATGGCAATATCATTCATCATCGCCTCGGACTGATACATGCAGAAGGCCTGACCAAGAATGAACTGGCAGCTGAAATCAAAAAGCGACTGACCACACCCGTAGAATTATTATCAGACCCGACAGTAATCATCCGCTTAACAAATTTTAAAGTAACTGTATTAGGTCAGGTGGGAAGGGAAGGACCTATTGCCGCCCCTGGAGAAAGATTGACGATCCTGGAAGCAGTGGGACTCGCCGGAGGGATTTCGGAATATGGCAAAAAGAATAACCTCAAAATTATACGCGAAGTCAATGGGCAAAGAGAGACCGGCCTGATTGATCTGACTTCAAAAGATATATTTGATTCTCCTTACTATCACCTGATGCAAAATGATGTATTGATTGTGGAAGCATCTAACAGGAAGATAAAAGATGAGGAACAAGCCAAGACTATGCAGAAGATTTCATTTGCATTCAGCTTAGTCACCATTGCTGCCACACTGACCAATATTTTTATCAGGAACTGATTCAGCACCTTTATCCTTCATAATGCAGGAAAATAATCATAACAGTTTTAATAAAAGCGAACTCTGGAGCCTGAGCCTCCGGGATCTCTTTTACAAGTATATCAGGTTCTTACCCTGGTTTGTACTTTCGGTAGCCCTGGCTTTGTTTGGGGCCTATGCCTATTTGCGCTATGCCACACCCATTTATGCCACCGGTGGTACCCTGGTGATCAAGACGGAACAGCAGGGCGGAAGGGGTGATAAATACGATGATATTTTCGGAGGTGGAAAATCCCAGAATATCCAGAGTGAAATTGAAGTACTCCGTTCCCGTTCCTTAATGGCAAGGGTTGTACAAAAGAAAAACCTGCAATTCAGTTATTTTGTAAAAGGGAAAATCAAAACGGCGAATATTTATAAAGCCAGTCCCTTTTACCTGGAAGTTTCTTCATTAAAAGATCCGGAACGGGCCTTCACCCTTAAAATAAAAGTGGTGGATGAAAGCGGGTTCAGGCTCAACAGTGATACACGGATATTTCCATTTGAATCAGGTTTTCGTGAACCAGTTCGGGTCATTCAGGCTGATGCGTAATTAAGGATTGGACTGTCCAAAGATTACAGTATCGTTTATCAGCCATTGGGTACCGCCGCCGCTGTTTTTGCGGGATCTATTCAGGTAGCCCCAAAATCTGTAGGTACCGGTATCCTGAATATTGCCATGCAAAGTCCCAATCCCATGCTGGCAGCTGATATCATCAACCAGCTGATGGATGAATACGCCGGTTATACCAGGGAACTGAAAAAAAGAACCCAGGATTCCTCTCTGGCTTTTATTGAAGATCGTCTGGCTACCTATGGCCGTGAACTGGATAGTGTACAGGATCAGTTGCTTCGTTATTCACAGCAAAATAATGTAATTGATATCTCCAAACAGTCTTCTGTTTATTTCGATAATATAAGTTCTGCCGATAAAGCCATTAATGAACAACAGCTGCAATTGAATACTGCTGATTTTATTGAAAGTTATCTGCGGGATAAAAAAAACACATACAGTCCTGTTTTGGTTCCATCCTCTTTGGGATTGAATGATGCCACGCTGAACGGATTGGTGAATGAGTATAATCGCCTGCAGATTGAAAGACAAAGTATGCTGGATGGGAGTATTCCCCCCGGAAATCCGGTGATTATCGAACTGAATCAACAGGTGGAGAAACTCAGGGTGAGCCTGATGGAGAACCTGATCAATATCAAAAAATCCTACCTGAAAACCATCAGCAGTCTTAGGGATAATAGTGGTCAGTCACAAGGGCAATTACAAAGCCTTCCCTATAAAGAAAAGGGGTTCATGGATATTAAACGGCAGGTGGATAATAAGCAGATTCTCTACAATATCATGTTACAAAAAAGGGAAGAAACAGCCCTGTCAAGAGCTTCTACCATCGAAAACTCACAGATCATTGAAAGAGCCCTGCCATCATCAACACCTATTAAACCAAGAAAACGCTCCATACAAATCATGGCCATCCTGATTGGGCTGGCCGTACCGGCACTCTTTGTCTTCGCCGGCGAAGTACTCAATGATAAAGTCAGCACCCGGTTTGATGTGGAGAAAATCACCAGTGCCCCGATCCTTGGAGAAGTGGGTCACTCTTATTCCGATCATACCCTGGTGGTGAATAAAACCACCCGTAGTATGGTGGCGGAACAGTTCCGGATCATCCGTTCCAATCTGCAATATATTGTTGGTAAAAGTGACAAAACAGCCATCCTCGTTACCTCCTCTTTCAGTGGGGAGGGAAAATCATTTATCAGTACCAATGTGGGTGCTGTCATGGCATTGGCCGGTAAAAAAACAATCATCCTTGAGCTGGATATCCGGAAGCCAAAAGTTTTATCCGGTCTTGATATGCAAAAAGGACCTGGTATCACCAATTTCCTGATTGGGAAGGGAGATTTAAAGGACCTGGTCCGGCCAGTTCCCGATCACGAAAATTTGTTTGTATTGGGTTGTGGTCCGGTACCACCCAATCCTTCTGAATTATTATTAAGTCCCAAAGTGGATGAAATGTTTGCCTGGGTCAAAGAAAACTTTGATGTGGTGATGGTGGATACAGCCCCGGTAGGGATGGTCAGTGATGCGCAAACCTTAAGCAAGTATGTGGATTGTACCCTTTACCTCGTACGCCAGGGTCATACTTTCAAAAAGCAGGTTACATTAATCGACGAATTTTATAAAGACAATAAACTTCCTTCCGTTTCCATCATCATCAATGATGTGAAGATGAAACCTGGTTACGGTTATTATGGCTATGGCCGCTATGGCTATGGTTATGGTTACGGCTATGGCAGCTACTACGAAGAAGAACATCCGCCCAAGAACTTTGCTGAAAAAGTGATTGAAAAAGCCGATCCGCGGAACTGGTTTGGAAAAAAATAACTAAGTAATTCATGCGTATTCTCATTACAGGAGGGGCCGGTTTTATCGGTTCCAACCTGGTGGAAGCCCTGTTGAAACTGGAAACAGTTTCCATGGTGCGGGTATTGGATAACCTGTCCACCGGTTCCAAAAATAATATAGAGCCCTATCTGAGCAACCCCGCTTTGAATTCATGGAAGCTGATATCCGTGATTTCGCGGCTTGCAGCAGGGCCATGCAGGGAATTGATCTCGTAAGTCATCAGGCTGCACTCGGATCCGTGCCAAGATCCATCAACGATCCGCTTACTACCAATGAAGTAAATATCACCGGTACACTCCATGTTTTTCAGGCTGCTTATGAGCAAAAAGTAAAAAGACTGGTATATGCAGCCAGCTCTTCCACTTATGGTGATCATCCCGGATTACCCAAGCTGGAAGATAAAATCGGGAAACCGCTATCTCCCTATGCAGTAACCAAATTCGTCAACGAATTATATGCCGGTGTTTATGCTACTGTTTATGGCATGAACATGATCGGCCTTCGGTACTTTAATATTTTCGGACCTAAACAAAGTCCGGGCGGACCCTATGCCGCCGTAATCCCTCTTTTTGCAGATGCATTATTACAGGGCAAATCACCGGTGATCAATGGAGATGGTTCTCATAGCCGTGACTTTACCTATATCGACAATGCCGTGCAGGCCAACCTGCTGGCTTTATTTACAGATAACCCCGCAGCACTGAATCAGGTTTATAATATTGCCTGCGGCGAACAAACCAGTCTGCTGCAATTATTTCAATATCTCCGAGAAGCGGCAGGAACCGATCTGCAACCCACACACGGGCCGGAAAGAAAAGGAGATGTGCGCCATAGCCTTGCTGATATCTCAAAAGCAAAAAGCCTTTTGGGTTATGAAGTAAAGATTAATGTACAGGAAGGGTTGAAGAAGACGCTGGAATGGTATAGGAAGGGTTGAGAAAATTTATAACCACGGCGAACACAGCGAAGCACAGCGGAATACAGCGTGTAGATTAACCACTGCGAACACTGCGGACACAGCGAAAGTCAAATGTAATTGAGTGATGAAAAGTGAAAATGAAATCGGGACAATTTTACTGGATGCAGCTTTTGCCGTTCATAAGCAGCTCGGGCCTGGGCTGCTGGAAAGCACTTATCAAGCTTGTTTGACATATGATGCATTACAGCGTGGATTACAAATTGAAACACAAGTAGCCTTGCCTGTTATTTATAATGAAGTAAAGTTAGAATGCGGATATCGTTTAGATATTCTGGCTGAAAAGAAAGTAATTGTTGAAATCAAATCAGTTGAAGCCATAAATGATGTGCACATGGCTCAACTTTTAACATACTTGAAATTATCAGGATGTAAGCTGGGTTACCTCATTAACTTTAATGTTAAACAGCTAAAAGAAGGTATTAAACGAGTTGTCCTTGGTAATTTGTAAATGATGCTTAAGCTCCGCCGCCGTGTTCGCCGTCCGCAGGACGTAGTATTGATATCGCGAAGCCGCCGTGTTTATCTGTGTTCGCTGTGGTTAAAAAATATTTAATACAATTAAAAAACGGCGCACACAGCGAAGCACTGCGCCGTTCTAAGCAACGTAAGTTTTTACCGCCGTGTATCTCTGTGCCCGCTGTGGTTAAAAAAAATAAATACAATTAAACCACTGCGCACACAGCGAAGCACTGCGCCGTTCTAAGCAACGTAAGTTTTTACCGCCGTGTTTCTCCGTGCCCTCTGTGGTTAAAAAAAATTAATACAATTAAACTACTGCGCACACAGCGAAGCACTGCGCCGTTCTAAGCAACGTAAGTTTTTACCGCCGTGTATCTCTGTGCCCGCTGTGGTTAAAAAAAATAAAGTAAGGATTTGTGTCCGCTGTTGTATAAATTAATTTTATGAACACGAAAAAAAACTATTCTTATCACTGGTGGCGCCGGATTCATCGGCTCCCACGTCGTGCGCCTATTCGTCACTAAATATCCCGACTATCATATTGTCAATCTCGACGCCCTCACCTATGCTGGCAATCTTGAGAACCTTCGCGATATAGACCAGCTTCCAAATTATACTTTTTGCAAAGCCGATATTCTTGATGCGGCTGCGCTCGATAAAATATTTTCGGATCACCAACCGGATGCCATCATCCACCTGGCTGCGGAAAGCCATGTGGACCGTTCCATTCTTTCGCCACTTGATTTCGTTTACACCAATGTAATCGGTACAGTAAACCTGCTCAACGCCGCTAAAAAATTATGGAATGGCAACTATGAAGGCAAAAGATTCCACCATGTATCAACCGATGAAGTATTTGGTGCCCTCGGCAATACCGGTTTATTTACCGAAACCACCAGCTACGATCCGCATTCACCATACAGTGCATCCAAAGCATCCAGCGATCATTTTGTAAGGGCTTATCATGATACATACGGACTGCCGGTTACAATCACAAATTGTTCAAACAATTATGGTCCCAATCATTTTCCTGAAAAACTCATTCCGCTTTTCATCAATAATATTATCAACCGCAAACCGCTCCCGGTTTATGGGGATGGTTTATACACCCGCGACTGGCTCTATGTGATTGATCATGCCGTAGCTATTGATACAGTATTGCACCAGGGTAAAACCGGAGCTACCTATGCGGTGGGTGGTTTTAATGAATGGACCAATATTGACCTGGTAAAACTGCTCTGCCGGCTGATGGATGAGAAGCTTGGAAGGACCGCCGGTGAAAGTGAGCAACTGATCACTTATGTAAAAGACAGACCCGGGCACGACCGGCGCTATGCCATTGATGCCACCAAAATCAATACAGAACTGGGCTGGAAACCATCGGTGACTTTTGAAGAGGGATTGTCCATTACGATTGACTGGTACCTGCAAAATACAGACTGGTTAAAAAATGTAACCAGCGGAGCATACATGGATTACTATAAGAAAGTTTACGGGTAAAAAAAAATTGATTCAAGCAGTCCGATTGAATGACCCCAACCTCCACCGTCTCAAGGCTTTTATATCTGGATTCAGCCAGGGGGCTGGCGGCACTCAGTGTGATGACCTGGCATTTCCTGCTTTCTGTGTATGGGCTGGATATTACGGGTGATCATTTTAATACACCCGCCAGGGTTTTCTGGTACGGAGAAGCAGATGTTATTTTTTTCTTTATTCATAGCGGGTTTATCCTTGCTTATACATTTACCCTGCGGAAGGGGACGATAGGAATCCGGAACTACAGCAGCTACCTGCTGGAACGTGTATTCAGGATTTATCCTTTATTTCTTTTTATACTGATTCTGAGTTTTGCAGCCGTCCGCCTGACACCAGCTTATCAGTCCGGCGGCGAGTATGATTATATCAGCCGTTTTTGGTTCACTGCATTTAACGGGCAGGACCTGCTCAATCAATCCCTGCTGGTATGGCGAATTCCTGAATCAGCCAATTATCGCCTGATACCGCAGGACTGGACCCTTACTGTTGAATTGCTGGCTGGTGCGGCCATTCCATTACTGGCATATGCGGGCCGCAAGCATTTATTGCTCTTTGTATTGTTACTGGTTTTGCTCAAGTGGAGTACGGTATTAACCACTTATATACTGGAGTTTGGAGCAGGAGTGGGTTTGTTTCTGGTGATGGAAAAGATCAGGTCAGTTTGGGCCAGGCTGCATATACTTGTTAAATTTCTGATTGCAGCAGGAGCTATACTTGGATACACCGGTCTCTTTGTATTTCCCAGTTTGTTTACAACCGATATCGAGTTGCTGAATGCCCGGTTGGACCGGTTGGTAGTGGGAGCAGGTTGTATTTTGGCATTTGTCGTGCTTTTATCCTCCGGGAAAGTACAAAAGATGCTGAGTGTTGGACCCCTGGTATATATTGGTAAAATCTGCTACAGTCTGTACCTGATTCACCAACTACTATTATTTATAGCCTGGAGGGTTTATCCTGAGCAGTTCAAATCTTTAGCCGGTCAACCACTCTATATTGTAGCCGGAGTTTATCTTCTGTTTTTAGGTTTGGTGCTGTTGCTTTCGCATGGAGGTTATCAATGGGTGGAGAAGCCGATGATAAAATTGGCAAGAAATTAGCCGGGAAATGGGTTCAAAAGCCTTCGGTAACGGCTTTGTGAATATGAGAGAATGTCTCCCGTGCCCCGGAGCTTGGGAAAAGTACAGGAGAATCGGATTTTTTTATTGAGTACAAATGTTGCAGTCTTTGTTTCAGGGCTATGACAGCTAACATGCAGTGAGAATGGATACAAAGGCTACGAGTGAAACATTTCACCTCAATGGCTTAAATGGACTAAGAGCTATTGCGGCGCTTTCGGTAGTAATCACACATATTGTTCAGGGGCTGGAATACTTTGGCCTGCCCCGGATGTATGGATTGGATATGGCCGGATATGGTGTAACTCTGTTTTTTACATTGAGCGGTTTTTTGATCACCTACCTTCTTTTACTGGAAAAAAGAAAAGTATGGAGCTATCAATATCAGGCAGTTTTATCTGAGAAGGATACTGCGGATCTGGCCGCTGTATTATTTGTATTTGATTCTTGCTGTAGTTGCCTTATTAGTTTATGATCCGCAATTTCTTAATGGAAATATTTTCTTTTACATTTTACTGCTGGCGAATGTGCCGCTGATATTAGGTGCGCAGTTACCTGTGCTGCATCATTTCTGGTCCCTGGGTGTGGAAGAACAGTTTTATTTATTCTGGCCCTGGGTAGTAAAGCATACAAAGCAACTCAAAACATGGCTGATTGTTTTTATTTCGGCCTTGTTGATTTATAAATTGGGGGCCTGGTACTACTTTTCCAGAACAGGTAATGCGATTCCCCTTAACATAGTGCATTTTACAAGATTTCACTGTATGGCGCTAGGGGCGCTGGCTGCCTTGCTTCATTTTGAGAGAAATCAGTTGTTCCTGAAGTTCAGTTTTCATATTGTAACACAGATAATTGTATGGATATGTGTGGGTATTTGTGCCGTGAATAAATTTTTTGTGGCACACCTGATCAATGACGAGTTGATAGCGCTGATTTCAGTAATGTTGATTTTAAACGTTTCGCTCAATCCCCGTACACTGATCAAGATGAATAATTCTTACCTGAATTATATTGGTAAGATATCATTTGGAATCTATGTGTATCATCCGCTGGTGATTTATTTGTCAGCTAAATGGCTGGGGGCTTATGTTTCGCTTCTTGAAAAAGATTATCAGTACGTTGTGATCTATTTTCTTGTCATGTTTTCGACAATTGCCATTGCACATTTATCATACAAATTTTTTGAAAAACCCTTTTTAGAGCTTAAGGAAAAATATGCCAGGGTAAAAAGTTCACGATGATATATGCTCGCAATCAGTATCTGTAAAATATTATTCTTATGAAGGGAATCATCCTCGCCGGCGGAAGCGGTACCCGGTTATACCCCATTACCAAAGCCATCAGTAAACAACTGATGCCGATCTATGATAAGCCCATGATCTATTACCCGCTTTCCGTGCTGATGATGGCGGGGATCAGGGAGATTCTGATTATTACCACTCCGGAAGATAATGCACAGTTCCAAAGGCTGCTGGGTACCGGAGAAAAAATAGGTTGTCGCTTTGAATATGCGATCCAGGAAGTACCGAATGGTTTGGCTCAGGCATTTGTGATCGGAGCCCCCTTTATCGGGAATGACAAAGTAGCCCTGATCCTGGGCGATAATATTTTTTATGGTTCCGGGCTGGACCGTCAGCTGCAAACACTAAAAGATGTGGAAGGCGGATATGTATTTGCCTATCATGTCAGTGACCCGGAGCGATATGGGGTAGTGGAATTTGATTCGCAGATGAAAGCCATCAGTATTGAAGAGAAGCCGGTTCAGCCTAAATCCAATTATGCAGTGCCCGGACTTTATTTTTATGATAATGAGGTTGTGCAGATTGCACGCGATTTGGCGCCATCTGCCCGGGGGGAATATGAGATAACAGATGTCAACCGGATTTACTTGGAAAAAGGCAGATTACATGTTGCTGTACTCGATAAAGGTACAGCATGGTTGGATACCGGTACATTTGATTCTTTGAGTGATGCCAGTGAATTTGTCAGAGTGATAGAAAAGAGGCAGGGTACAAAGATTGGATGTATAGAAGAGGTCGCATATAAAAATGGATTTATAACAAAAGAGATTGTACAACAAATTGCCAAGGAATTAGGGAAAAGCGGGTATGGGAATTATCTTGAAAAATTAGTTACACAATGAGTCAGCGTATAGTTATTGAGCCAGGACGGTCAGAGAAGAATTACTGGAAGGACCTTTGGCATTTTAAAGAGCTCTTTTATATCTTGACCTGGAGAGATATAAAAGTTAAGTATAAGCAAACTATTCTAGGTGTATTATGGGCAGTAATCAGGCCTTTGCTAACGATGCTCGTTTTTAATGTTGTTTTTTGAAGGGTTGCAAATATGCAACAACAAAGTGCAGTACCATATTCAATAATAGTTTTTGCAGGTTTATTGCCCTGGCAATTTTTTTCTAATGCATTGACAGAATGTAGTAATAGTTTGATCGGAAACACAAATCTTATAACAAAGGTTTATTTTCCGAGAATGATAATTCCTGTAAGTTCTATTTTTACTAGTTTTATTGACTTTTTTATTTCATTCGTTATTTTGCTTGGCTTGTTTTTGGTTTATGGGTATACTCCTCCAGCAGAAATTTTCGCAATGCCGCTATTTTGGATTTTTGCATTTCTTGCTTCGTTTGGACCTGGATTGTATTTAACGGCTCTTAATGTGAAATATAGAGATTTTCGCTATGTAATTCCGTTCATCGTACAATTCGGATTGTTTATTTCTCCGGTTGGATATTCTAGTACGCAAATTCCTGAAAAATGGCAATGGTTATACTCTTTAAATCCAATGGTAGGAGTGATTGATGGATTTCGTTGGTGTATAGTAACTGACGCGCCAAATCCAATGTTAAAATATCCATTCTATATTTCACTTGGTGTCACAATCTTTTTTTTATGGCTTTCAATCTGGCAATTCAGGAGAATGGAGAAAAATTTTGCTGATTTAATTTAAAATGGTATTTAAAAATATTAGATAGTCAAATCATGGATGAAATAGTTTTAAAAGTTGAAGGAGTAGGAAAGAAGTATATTATTTCCCATGAAAACCATGCTGGCTCATATACAGCGTTGCGGGATGTAATTTCGAACAAGGCAAAATCAATTCTAAAAAGAGGGTCAAAACAGCTTCCTAAAGAGGAGTTTTGGGCTTTACGCGATGTTAGTTTTGAAATTCGTAAGGGCGATGCCGTTGGAATCATTGGGAGAAATGGAGCTGGGAAGAGTACTTTGTTGAAAATATTAAGCAGAATAACCGAACCTACAAAAGGACGCATTGAAATAAACGGCAGAGTTGCATCGCTTTTGGAAGTTGGTACAGGCTTTCATCCTGAGTTAACCGGACGGGAGAATATTTTTTTGAACGGAGCTATTTTGGGGATGAGTAGACTTGAAATAAGGAGAAAATTTGATGAGATTGTTGAGTTTAGTGGAGTTGAGAAGTTCTTAGATACGCCTGTAAAGAGATATAGTAGTGGAATGTATGTGCGATTGGCTTTTGCAGTTGCCGCACATCTGGAGCCAGAGATTTTAGTTGTGGATGAGGTTTTGGCTGTAGGGGATGCGGAATTTCAGAAGAAATGCCTTGGGAAAATGGAGGATGTCAGTAAAAAGGAAGGAAGGACGGTATTGTTTGTTAGTCATAATATGGGAGCAGTTGCTTCATTGTGTAATAATGCCATTTTGCTTAATAGAGGTGAAGTGGAAGGTTTTGGGCCGGCTAGCTCAATAATTAAAAGTTATTTTTCGAGTTCTTCTAATAGCGCTTATTCTTTTGATTTGAAGCACTCTGCAGTAAAGCACGGTGACGATATTGTAGAACTACTTTCAGGTCAACTCCATGATAGTGCTGGCAATGCAAAAGGGACTTATAAGATTGATGAGGAATTCAATCTTACATTGAAGTACAAGATCAAAAAGAGCATTTCTGCCAGTGTCGTACCTAATATACAAATACTCAATGCGCAAGGCGAATGTTTATTTGTTTGTAATGGTCAGGATGTGCAAAGTTTGCCCGAAGGTGAATATGCTGCTAAGTGTACTTTTCCGCAAAACTTCTTAAATGATGGGTTACATTTTGTAGTAATTGCATTTATTACTTATTATTCAACAAATTATGAGCATAATTTTGTGTTGAAAAATGCGATGGCTTTTGAAATTATTGACAAATTGCACGATAATCCATTGAGGTATAACTATGTCGGACCAATGCCGGGTTATATTAGGCCTAATCTGATGTTTAAAGTTTCAAAAATTTAATATTAAAATAATAAGCTATTATTAATGAGTTCTTCAACATGGTTTCGCCGAAATTTATATAACCGGTTAGTAAATATTTGGAGGGTAGTTCGTAGCAACAGAACTACTGTAGTCTATATACCCCAGGATGAAATTAGTTATAATCAAGATGGGTTGATGGCTTGTACCAATTGCGATTTCATCAGAAACGAAGATTTTGTAAGGGCTTATAATGCTGGAAAAGCAACGGATTCATGGCAGGGCGGGGAAATACACTGGAGAGTTCATGTAATTCTCTGGGCTGCAGAATGCGGATTGAAGCTTGGAGGTGATTTTGTTGAATGTGGTGTAAACAGGGGCGGATATTCTAGGGCGATATTTGAGTACCTGGATATGAAAACATTTGGGGATAGAAAGTTTTTTCTATTGGATACTTATGAGGGATTTTCTGAAAAGTATCTTTCTGAGCAGGAAAAGGCAAGAGGGAAAAGTTTCGGTGGATATGAGGATAGTTATGAAATTGTAAAGAACACATTTGCGGAATTTAAAAACGCAATCATAATAAAGGGCCCTGTGCCAGATACGTTACCGTATGTTACTTCTGATAAAATTTCATATTTATCTATTGATATGAATTGTGTCGAACCTGAAATTGCAGCTGCTGAATTTTTTTGGGATAAGCTGGTCAGTGGAGCAGTCATGGTAATCGACGATTATGGATGGGCTGAGCATTTACCGCAAAAGACTGCATTTGATGATTTTGCCAAAAGAAAATTGGTCACAATTTTGTCACTTCCAACCGGGCAGGGAATATTAATTAAACCATAGTTTCATTCCATCATTTACATTTAAAGTTAGTTCTCATGAAAGTTGTTATTTTGGCTGGGGGCCTGGGCACCCGACTTACTGAGGAAACCACAATAAGGCCAAAGCCTATGATTGAGATTGGCGGAAAACCAATATTGTGGCATATCATGAAAATCTATGCTCATTATGGGTTCAATGATTTTATAGTGTGTCTTGGATACAAAGGATATTTCATAAAAGAGTATTTTATTAACTATTACTTGTATAATTCTGATATTACTGTAGAGCTTGGAAGCAATCAAATGGTTGTACATTATACTAGTAGCGAGTCTTTTAAAGTTACACTAATTGATACTGGATTGCATACAAATACTGCGGGAAGAATTCGTAGAATTAGGCAGTATGTCAATAATGAAACTTTTATGCTCACTTATGGAGATGGCCTAAGTGATATTAATATCGACGATTTAATAAAATTTCATAAAAACCATGGGAAATTGGCCACTCTCACATCAATACAAATGCCAGGCAGATTTGGAAATTTGGAAACTGATTCAGCAGGGGTAGTCAAGCATTTTCAGGAAAAGCCAGAGGGTGATGGTCTTTGGATAAATGGAGGCTTCTTTGTACTTGAGCCCGGAATTTTCAATTATTTATCAGAAGAGGCTGATTCTGTGCAGTGGGAAAAGCAACCATTGACTGATATAGCAGCTGATCAGCAGCTCACTGCTTACCGGCATCAGGGTTTTGGAAGTGTATGGATGCTCTGCGTGACAAAATCGAATTGGAAGACTTGTGGGAAAAGGGAATGCTCCCTGGAAAAACTGGTAATTATGGACTTGAGAAAATTATTTGAGGAAACGTATAAAGGGAAAAATGTTTTTTGACTGGTCATACCGGATTCAAAGGGACTTGGTTATTAAGTTGGTTAAGCGATTTAGGCGCAAATGTTAAAGGCTATGCATTGAGTCCTGAACATGAAAATGACTTGTATCATTTTGTAAATGGTGACACACTTTGTAATTCTGTTATTGCAGATATTAGAGACTACAACAAACTTGAACAAGAGATATTGGACTTTGAGCCTGATTTTATTTTTCATTTAGCCGCTCAGCCATTGGTAAGAAAGTCATATAATCATCCTGTTTATACTTTTGAGGTAAATGTGAATGGGACGATAAATGTTTTACAGGCTTTACGAAAAGTAAATAATCGTTGTACTGTTGTAATTGTTACAACTGACAAAGTGTATGAGAATTCTGAAGCCGGTAAACCATTTATTGAGGAGGATAAGTTAGGTGGTTTCGATCCTTATAGTGCTAGTAAGGCGATGGCTGAAATTGCGGTTTCTTCATTCAGGGATAGTTTTTTTTCTAAAGATTCGTATAATATACACAAGAAAGCGATTGCATCAGTAAGGGCAGGAAACGTAATTGGCGGCGGAGATATGTCTAGTGATAGGATAATACCGGATATTGTCAGGGGGATTAGAAAAAATCAGGTAATTGAATTGCGAAAGCCATTTTCTGTCAGGCCTTGGCAGTATGTACTTGAGCCACTTAGCGGCTATCTTATGCTCGGAGCTAAATTAAATTCTAACGCAGTTGGTTTTTCGTCAGGATGGAATTTTGGACCAAATCCGGGTGAAACGTTGAGTGTTAAGGAGATGACTGAGATATTTATTGAAAAATTCGGGCAGGGTAAGTTTGAAGTAAATGTTCAGGGAAATGATCCTCATGAAGCAGGGTTCCTTATGCTGAATATTGATAAAGCTGTTAAGAAATTAGACTGGAGCCCTAAGTACAATGTATATGAGTGTATTGATTTGACTGTGAAAGGGTATCAGCAAATTGAAAAAGGCAATAGGGATTTTGTCAAAGAGCAAATATCCGGGTATTATAGTTTTTAAGTAAAATAATATAGTACAATGATTTTTGAAGAAACCAGTTTAAAAGGTGCTTTTCATATTACTACTGAGCCATTTGAAGATAATAGGGGCTTTTTTACAAGATGGTTTTGTGAGAAGGAGTTTAAGAATTACGGTTTGGAAACGTCATTTGTTCAATGTAATCAATCCGGTACATTTGGACTAGGAGCTATACGTGGCATGCATTTTCAAATGCCACCATTTGCAGAAGTAAAATTGGTTAAGTGTATTGTTGGTAGTATTTATGACGTGATAATTGATGTGCGAAAAGATTCAGCGACGTACCTTAACTGGTATGGTGTGAAACTTAGTGCTCAAACTAAGAATATGTTGTATATCCCAAAAGGATTTGCACATGGTTTTCAAACTTTAGAGGAGGAGTCGGAAATAGTATATCTGGTGTCTAATTATTATAGCAAGGAACATGAGAACGGGATAAGATACGATGATAAATCTGTTAAAATTGAATGGCCTCTGCAACGATCTAAAATTTCTGATAAGGACTTGGCAATTCCATTAATTGACAAAGATAATTTTCTAGGCATAACTTTATGAAAGTTTTAGTTACGGGTGCTTCAGGGTTTATTGGGCAGCATTTAATAAGGGAACTTTTAAAGAGGGGCCATCATGTGATTGCAACTTCAACTTCCAGGCAAAAAGTGCAGAATGCAGACTGGCTAAATGATGTTGTATTTGTTGAGCACAGGATTGGGGAAGAAATAATTTCAGAGGATCTTTGGGCTAAATTTCACTGTCCTGATCTATTAATTCATTTGGCGTGGCAGGGGTTGCCTGATTATAAAAATGCACGACATTCAGATGTGTTTCTGAATCAGCATTGTTTATTTATTCGAAATTTAATCCTGAGCGGATTAAAAGATATTTCAATTATTGGAACCTGTTTTGAGTATGGGATAAAAAACGGATGCCTTGATGAGAATATTTCTGTAGAGCCTGTAGTTCCTTATGCTATTGCAAAAAATTCCCTAAGACTATATTTGGAGGGGCTTAAAGGGGCTCATGAGTTTGTATTCAAATGGATACGCCTTTTTTATATGTACGGAGAAGGCCAAAATGAAAAATCTTTGTTAGTACAACTCAAGAAAGCTGTTGAAAGAAGCGAGAGAATATTTAATATGAGCGGTGGGGAACAGGTAAGAGACTATTTTCCGGTTCAAGAGGTTGCCAAAGGGATCGCTGATATTGCTTTGCAATCAGAAGTAACCGGGATATTTAACTGCTCTAGCAACAGACCTGTGAAATTAAAGGATTTTGTAAAAAATTTTTTAAACGATAATAATTTCAATATAGACTTGAATTTTGGATATTATCCATATCCGGATTATGAGCCTATGGAATTTTGGGGTGATAATTCAAAACTTAAATCAATACTCAGTTATGGGAAATCAAATTGAAGAATTTAAACAAGAAAGGGAAGAAAGAGTACTCGGCTATGCTACAAATTCCGAAATTCGGGATGCTGCCAGGGTATTTAATGTTGTTTCGAACCGGGAAAAATACTCGTATAATTTTTCATGGCTTGGAAGGCCAATTATCCAATATCCTCAAGATATGGTGGCTATGCAAGAAATTATTTGGGATATTAAACCTGATTTGATTATTGAAACAGGTATTGCACATGGGGGTTCATTGATTTTTTATGCTTCTATGTTAGAACTAATCGGTTCTGCAGGCAAAGTATTGGGAATTGATATTGATATAAGATCGCATAACCGGGAAGAAATTGAGAAGCATCCTTTTTTTAAAAGGATAGATATGATTGAGGGGAGTGCGTTGGACTTAAATATTATAGAAAGAGTGAAAGAATATGCTAAGGACAAAAAAACGGTTATGGTTTGTCTCGATTCAAATCATACACATGAACATGTTCTAAGAGAACTTCAATTGTATAGCCCGTTTGTAACGGAAGGAGCATATTTGGTTGTATTCGATACGATTGTAGAGGATATGCCTAAAGATATGTATGATCGTCCTTGGAATGTTGGTGACAACCCTAAGACTGCAGTTTGGGAATTTTTGAAGGGCAATGATGATTTTGAAGTTGATCATTTTATTGATAATAAATTGCTGATTAGTGTTTGTCCGGAAGGATATTTAAAACGGAAAAAGAAGAAGTAAATATCTTTATGTTTCTATCTATTGTAATACCAACAAAAAACAGGCAGCTTACAGCCATATTTGCAATTCGATCAGCTCTGGCAATTCCAAATATTGATATTGAAGTAATTGTACATGACTGTAGTGATGTTGATTCTTTGAGGCATGATATTGAAATTAATTTCAAATCGGATGTTAGAGTAAAGTACTTCTTTATTGATTCAAAGCCTTCAATGGCAGAGAATTGGAATATGGCGTTTGCAAAAGCCACTGGAGAATATGTCTGTGGTATCGGGGATGATGACGCTGTACTTAAAGAGATTTATACGATAGCTAAATGGGCAAAGGCTAATAATGTGGCAGCGGTTGCCCATACATCCCCGGTTTATTATCAGTGGCCTGGTTTTAGTGCTCAGATTTATAATGGCACAATTGCAGTTGAAAGATCTTTTTCAGGTGAAATAGTAGTAGTTAATACTTTAGCCGAAAGGATTCAAGATTATTGTACACTAAGAAACCCAAATGGGTATTTGGATCTTCCGGAATTGTATCATTGTTTAATACGAAATGATATTCTAAAGAAAATTTATGTTGACACCGGAAAATTTGTTGATGCCACTTCGGTGGATATCTACTCTGTAATTGTGATCGGAAAGTATATCAGTTCTTATGCCATAATAGACTACCCTTTTACGTTTAGAGGAGCAAGCAAGGGTAGTAATTCGGACAGGTTTAAAACAGGCCAATTTGCGAATCATTTTAAGGAGTATAAAAATTTGTCTTTACCTGATATTCTTCCATCCTGTGCTGGATTTTATACGACTGCAGCTGAATCTGTTATTATTGCTTGCAAAAATACGGGTCAAGAGCAACTGCTTGAATTCATTGATTTGCCAGAGTTGTATGCGAACATTGCAATTGAAATACCCGAGGTTTACGATTTATGTGTCGAGAAAGCAGCGAAGTATGCAGGTGGGAATGGTGGGTTTGAAAGATTTTTATCTAGCTACGCAAAAAAAAATGATGTCTCGAAAAAAAGGACCAAAAGAGGAAGGGTTACAACTTTTTTACAAACGAAACTCCCTTTTGTGTCAAGAATATTTAGGAAAATTGTTCCACATAAACATATTTTAAAGGCAAGCCAGGCTTCCACTATTTCAGAAGCTATTGAATGGTTTTATGCTTATACTCAAAAGCAATTAGGAGCTTTTGAGGTTACTCAGAGGATAGTGTAATTAGAATAATCCATTAACTATTCTGAAATCTCGAACTCAATGCTTGAAATCAGTATTGTTATCCCTACATATAATCGCCCTAATCAGGTAGTAGCAGTTGTTCAAACGTTATTGCAAAGTCAGGTTTCCGGAATTAATGATATTCAAATCATAGTCGTTGAAGACGGATCCCCTTCTCCCTGTCGCGATGTGATTGAAAAGATAACTGTTCCTGCACCCTTTCAGTTAAAATATGTTTGGCAGGAAAATGCCGGCCCTTCAGTGGCAAGAAACACCGGACTGAAAAATGCCGCATATGAAGTCGTGTTGTTTATCGATGATGATATCCTGGTATTTCCGGATATGATCAGAAAGCACCTGGAAGGGCATCAACATTTCCCCGATAGCGTAATTTATGGGTATTGTCCATATGTGATTCCTGAAAAAGAAACACCCGCCTATCGGTTTTTGACAAAACTTACAGACCCGGGCAATACCAGTGACTATATACCTACTTCGGCCATTGCCAGTGGTAATATTTCCGTGGAAAAGAAAATGTTCCCCGACGGTGAATTTTACAAGAGCTCACTACGGACACCGGCGGCAGAAGAATTTGAGCTGATGGCCCGGTTAAGAGATCAGCAGGTCAAAATTTATTTCAATCCTTCTATCAGGGGATGGCACCTGCAACCTGCCACTATTGAAGATAAATGCAAACAGGAATTTAAGTATGGGGTGGGAGTGGCGGAAGTTGGGGTAAAAGTGCCTTATGCATTGTCACATGAGAATCTTAAAAAATTGTATTACGAGAACTGCCCGGTACAATCCGGGGACCGGTTTTCGCTGAAATTAAAAAAAGGGGTCAAATCCCTGCTTGCAAAAGCATGGATACGATCTGCCTTGCTGTCCTTTGTAAAAGGAATGGAAAGAATTATTCCAATTTACGGGATCCTCATTCCTTTTTACCGACTGCTGGCCGGACTCAATGTTTTTTCAGGAGTAAGAGAAGGGCTTAAAAAATTCGGGAGCCCTTCCGCTTAAATAATTTCATCACCTATCCTTTCATATTTCAACTCATTCTTCATGGCTCAAAAAAAGGTTCTCATCACCGGAGGCGCCGGAAACGTAGGCGGAAGCCTGGCAAGGAAACTGGCGGAAAATAATGACTATTTCGTGGTTATTGTAGATAACCTCCTCACCGGGGATAAGGAAAAACTTCCCGATGAAAAACTGACAAACTGGAAGTTTATCAAAGCGGATGTAAACCAATACCGTGACATCGCGCCGGTATTTGGGAAATATCACTTCGATTATGTTTTTCATTATGCTGCTGTTGTGGGAGTGAAAAGAACCCTGGAGAACCCGCTCATGGTATTTGATGATATCGATGGGATCAGGAATGTGTTGTCACTGGCAAAGAATACAGATGTAAAAAGAGTCTTTTTCTCCTCATCATCTGAAGTGTACGGTGAACCGGTGGAATTTCCGCAACACGAAATCACCACCCCGTTGAATTCTAAACTTCCTTACGCCATTGTAAAGAACCTGGCCGAAAGTATGGTGAAAGCCTTCCACCGCGAGTATGGATTGAATTATACCATCTTCCGTTTTTTCAATACATATGGAAAATTGCAAAGCGAGGATTTTGTATTGCCGCGTTTCATACGGGCCGCTTTGAAAAATGAACCCATTTCTATTTATGGAGATGGCTCACAAACCAGAACCTTTTGCTATATCGATGATAACCTTGAAACCACCGCAAGGATTCTGGGAGATGAACTGTGTATGAATGAAGTCATCAATATCGGACATGAGAAAGAAATAACGATCCTGGAACTGGCCAAACTGATCATCCACTTAACCGGTTCTGCTTCTGTCATTCAGCATTTCCCGGCATTACAGGAAGGCGATATGACCAGACGTTGCCCTGATAACAGCAAAATGAAACAAATTCTGGGCAGGGAACTGACCAGCCTGGAAGACGGAATCAAAAAACTCGCCGACTATTACCAATCAAATGGCTAAAATATTTATTCCCGTTTATGAGAAAACTATTTAATACCCTGCTTGGGCTTTTCACTTTTGGAAAAGGGATCAAAAGAAAAATCAGCGGCTTTGAATTGCGTATACCAGCCGGTTATCACAATTATTTTGAGCCCGACTATGAACTGAATAATATCAACTTCATCAATAATTATATATCACCCGGGATGAAAGTGATTGATATTGGTGCTCATATCGGGTTGTTGTCAGTGGTCATTGCCCGCAAGACCGGCCCTGCAGGAAAAGTTTATTCTTTTGAACCCACCCCGTCTACACATGCTTTATTAAAGCAGACCATTGCTATCAATGGACTGGAGGCTATTATTCAGCCACAAACACAGGCAGTATCTGATAAAAAAGGGGTGACACATTTTTATGTAACAGATATCGCGGCACATAATTCTAACAGCCTGGCCAATAACAAAAGAAATTATGGCAATGAGCATTCAATTGAAGTGCCGTTGATTTCGGTGGATGAATTTGTACAGGAACAAACCATAGATAAAATAGATTTCATCAAAATAGATGCTGAAGGAGCCGAGTTCTCCGTGCTGAAAGGGTTGGTGCAAACAATTGACCGGTGCAAGCCAAAAATGATTTTGGCCCTGCACCCGGCATCCATTGCGAATTTTGGTGATTCACTGGGTGCGATTTGGGATTTTGTTCAGCAACACGGTTATAAAGTGATCTACAGGTCTGATGAAGTAGACCGGGATTTTTTTGTGAGACAGGATGACCTTTTTGATGTGTTCCTGCTTAGAAACAGTCAATGAATCAGTCTTTGAATAAAAAATTAATAAGGGTGGCCCATGTGATAGACGTGGAGTCCAGCAATTATTACCTGAATAACCTGATTGACTTCTCCGATCCGGATAAAGTCAAATATATTATGATAACCTTTGGAGAAGAGTCTGTGTTTACACAGGAAATGCGTGCCAGGGGACTGGAAGTGTTTATAGTGCCTGCGGATTCATTGAAACAAAAATTTAAAGCGGTTCGGCAGATCAGGCAAATCCTCCAACAAACCCGGGCAGATATTGTGCACACCCATCTCTTTATACCCAGTCTGATCGGGGTACGAGCCGGACAAAAAGCAGGTATCAAAACAATCACCACCCGGCACCATTCGGATGCCTTGTATAATTTATCCTCCTGGCTCAAAAGAAAATTTTGGTTGAGCCTTGAAAAATATGTGAACCGCAAAGCAAATCATATCATTGCGCCTTCCCAGATGGTGTATGATATCCTGGTACAAAAAGAGCAGGTGCCTGCATCAAGGGTTTCGTTAATTCCTTACGGACAAACCACTGAAAGATTTGATGCAGTTACGCCTGATATGATCCGGGCCACAAGAACTGAACTTAACATGGAAGGGAAAATAACCATGGTCTTTGTGGCCAGGTTATTCAACCGGAAAGGTCATACCTATCTCTTTAAAGCAATGGCCGTACTAATAAACGATTTCCCGCAGCTGGAACTCTGCCTGGTAGGGACCGGCCCGCATCGGGAACTACTGGAACAAATGGCGAAAGAGGAGGGGATTGCTAATCATGTACAATTCCTGGGATGGAGAAATGATGCGCTTTCCATTATGGGAGCTGCCGACATGATTGTTCACCCTTCCCTGGAAGATGCATTATCCTCCGCTGTTATTGAAGCGGTAATGATGGAAAAGCCCATCGTTGCCAGTGATATCAGTGGCGTAAAGGATTCACTCGGGAATGGTAAATACGGTGAAATTGTACCACCGGCCGATGCCAAAGCACTGGAGGAAGGTATTCGGCGAATTCTCGCTAACAGGCCGCTGGCGCTGGAAAAAGAAAAAGCAGGAAAAACCTATTTACTGGAATATATGGCCGCACCAAGGGTGGCTGCTGCCTATATTTCGGAGTATGAAAAATTAATGACTCATTAAACCAGCTATGCGCAAAGTACTGGCAGCAATACCAAACGGTATTATTTATTTCTTCGGATGGCTATGGGGAAGTTTTTTCCGGCTCGGATTGAAACTAAGAATTTTTTATTTCCCCTTTATAGGTGAATTTATTTCCCGTGCCCCATTCTCCATCGGCTGGAAATTCCGTCGGGCTGTGTATCACCAGTTGTTGCCAGCCATACCCCCGGATGTAACACTTCATTATGGAGTAAAAGTGGAAGATCGAAGAACCAGTTTTGGAGAAGATGTCTGGGTCAGCAGCGGTTCCTATATTGATTTTGTAATTTTTGGGGATCATGTGTTGGTAGGACCGAATGCCGTGATCCTGTCAGGTGGAAATCATCACCGGACCGAAAAACTGGATGTTCCAATCAAACTCCAGGGAAATAATCCGAAAGAACCCATTCATCTCGGCAATGGTTGCTGGATCGGAGCAGCTGCCATCATCATGGCAGATATCGGCGACCATGCCATTGTAGGAGCAGGGGCTGTTGTTACAAAGCCCGTACCTGCCTATGCCGTGGTGGCGGGCAACCCGGCCAGGATCATCCGCATGCGTAATAATAATCAGGAAGCTTTATGACTAAGCAGGTGTCACTGGTGATACCTGTATTTAATGAAAGTGAAACAATCCTTTCACTGATTCAGTCTATCCGGGAACAAAGCCTGCAACCAGATGAAGTGATCTTTGTTGACGGTGGCTCCACCGATCAAACAGTTTTGCTGATTAGAAGCGAAACAAAAAATGATTCCCGGTTTAAACTGATTGAAGCCGGAAGAGCCATGCCGGGAAAAGGAAGAAATATCGGCACAGCGGCTGCGGGTCATGATTGGATTGCCTATACAGATGCAGGGATCACACTGGATCCGCACTGGATGATGCAGCTGGTGAAAGCTAGAGAAGAAACCGGAGCAGATATTATATATGGCAATTTCTCGCCTCAGGTAAACAGTCTGTTTGAAAAAGCTGCCGCCATCGCTTATGTGCCGGCTTTACAACCCGGGCAAATCAGAACAAAATCAATCGCCTCCTGTTTGCTGCGTAAATCAATCTGGGAAAAAGCCGGAGGGTTTCCGGATTGGCGGGCTACCGAAGACCTGGTCTTTATAGAAAGGGCAGATAAGGCTGCAGCAAAAATCACGACAGCAGTTGCGGCCATGGTATCCTGGAAACTAAGACCCGGACTGGTCTCAACTTTTAAAAAATTCACACTCTACTCTGCTTATAATGTATGGGCAGGCCGGCAGGCTTTCTGGCATTATGGAATCGCCCGCCAATACCTGTTATTAATTCCATTCATATTGCTGGGTATATTTCATTGCTGGCTCTGGCTACTGGCTATCCCCGCCTGGCTCGGCGCACGAACAGCCAAAAGGGCCTGGATGCACCGGTATGAATTTGGAACACGGGGCTTATCGAATCCGGTATTATTATTTCTCGTGGCCCTTATCACCCTGACCATTGATCTGGCTACCTATACCGGCTGGGTGAAGGCCCTGTTGAATAAACAAGGTTATCGTAGTTTTTCGAGTCACTGATCGGACATTTACGATCAGCATTTGAGTGCTTTAACCCTGTTTTTAAAAGCTTTGATATCCATTGCTTTGCCAGCGTCAGGGAATTAATATTTTTGAGATGTCATTATCATCCAATACCAAAAAAAAGCCACCCGTTGAAGCGTTTGTTCTTCATATTACAGCTTTCCCTTTTTATAGTATTCAACTTCTTTCTGTTGTTGTCGGTGTACCAGTTCATGGGAAACCAGTCGAACATGCAGCGGTTGACCTATGATACACCTGTTTATGATCAGCGCGAAGAATTCGACCCGGCTTTATCCAATCTTAATTCCTTACAATCTTTATTGAAATACTGCGATAGTGTCAGTCTTTCAAATCCCGCCAAACCGGCCCTTAGTTCCGAAAAGAATTTTACAGAAATGGCGGCAGCGGTAGTGAGAAAAAGATTCTATCACGGCTATTCACTCTACGGATTCAGTAATAATTATATGGCGATGATGATGGCCCAGATGCTGGGTGGTGGATTAAGTGCCATTGTTGTTCCTGATGATATCCTGAAATATCCCTATGCCGCCTGTAGTCAGCAATCCATTGTGATGATGCAGTTGCTGGAAAAGAAAGGAATCAAAACAAGAAAAGTCGGCTTTACCGGAAATGCCACCGGGCATTTTTGTTTCGAAGCTTATTATGATAATGGCTGGCATTATTTTGATCCGGATAAGGAACCGGATGCGGCCCTGCTCGCCAGTTATAACCGGCCCAGTATTGACTGGCTGAACCAGCATAAAGATGTGTTGGTGGCTGCCTATCCGCAATATTCAAAAGACTATGTGCTGGATGTGTTTACAAAATTTAGTTATGGTCCGGTAAGCGCATTCCCGGCGCCAAGAGCCTTGCTCTTTCAACAGGGTGCTAAAATTCTTTCTTATACTATCTGGATTTTCTTCCTTGCAGCATTTATACTTGCCAGAAAGAAATATAAAAAACTGGCGGCAGCTACACAGGGTAAAAAGATGTCCAGGAGACCCAGCCTGCAAACCGCCCCCATCCCCATGGGATTAACAGCGGCCTGAACCTGCCAGCAGGCAGTTGCTGATCTGTAACCTTCTATTTTATTCGTGATCAACTTTGAAAACGGTTCGTTTTCAAAAAGGGATTACATGAATTTTAACCTCTAACATTATGTGCGGAATCGCAGGATTTGCCGATTTCAATAAAAAAACGGAAGAGCCCGTACTCCGGTCAATGACCAGTGTAATCAGTCACCGTGGACCGGATGGGGATGGTCATCTGTTTGATCAGGCCGAAAATGGTTTCGTCGGACTGGGCCACAGAAGGCTCTCGATCATTGATCTGAGCAATGCAGCTGCCCAGCCCATGTATTACAAACAGCTCGTGCTGATTTTTAATGGTGAAATTTATAACTACGCTGAAATAAGGGAAGAGCTGCAGGGGAAAGGACATTCCTTTATCACCCATTCCGATACTGAAGTGATCCTGCATGCCTATGAAGAATGGGGACAGAATTGTTTAAGCCGCTTTATCGGGATGTACACTTTCGTCGTGTACGATAAAGAAAAAAACTGTTTGTTCTGTGTCAGAGACCGGGCAGGGGTGAAACCTTTCTTCTGGTATTTTGCAGATGGTTTATTTTTATTTGGTTCCGAACTGAAATCTTTTCACCAGCATCCGGGTTTTAAAAAAGAGCTGAATACAGATGCTATTGCTTCTTTTATGCAGTTCGGCTATGTGCCCACACCTCATTGTATTTTCCGGAATACCCATAAACTGCAACCAGGTCATCATCTCACTTTGAACCTGCGGTCCAGAGAAATTAAGATCGGTAAATATTGGGATGTGATGGATGCCTATAACCAGCCTAAACTGGATATCAGTCTGCCCGAAGCCATCAGTGAGTCTGAAAAAATTCTGGAGAAAGCATTCCAATACCGGATGGTGGCCGATGTGCCGGTTGGTGTTTTTCTCAGTGGCGGATACGACAGTACCTGCGTGACCGCCTTATTGCAAAAGAACAGCGGAACAAAGATCAATACCTTCACCATCGGGGTACATGATAAGGGTCTCAATGAAGCCCCCTTCGCCAAGGCCACCGCTGCCCATTTGGGTACCAATCATACCGAGTATTACTGCACCAGCAAAGAAGCATTGGAGATTGTGCCCACGCTTCCATTCTTTTATGATGAACCCTTTGCCGACAGCAGTGCCATCCCCACAACCCTGGTGAGCAAACTGGCCAGGCAATCTGTTACCGTGGCCCTGAGCGCCGATGCAGGAGATGAAGTGTTTGCCGGTTATAATAAGTATGACTATATCGCAAGGGTAAAAAGAAAATTGAATAAAGTACCAGGGCCTATCCGGAGAGGAATGGCAAAGATCATGGCGCATGTACCTGCTCACCGTGTACCCATCCTGAACAGGAAACCTCTCTTTACCACACGGTATAAAAAGATCATGCACCTGCTGAAGGACAATAGTGCCAAAGAACTTTTGTTCAACATGAGTTGTTTGTACCTGCCGGATGAACTGAATCGCTTATTCCTGCAGGCACCCGGATCACTTCCTTCTTATTTTGATGAACAACTGGACCCTGCTTACAGCGATGACCTGAGTTATATGATGGCCATCGATTATAAAACCTATATGCTGGATGATATCCTGCAAAAAGTGGATCGGGCTTCCATGTCTGTTAGTCTGGAAGGTCGAGAACCTTTCCTCGATCAGCATATCATTGAATTTGCAGCGAAACTGCCTTCCGCTTATAAGATGCATAATGGCATCAAAAAATATATTCTCCGGCAGATTGTGCATCAATATGTTCCCCAGTCCATGATGGAGCGACCCAAAATGGGATTCGGTATTCCGATTGCCGCCTGGTTAAAAGAAGAGCTTCGTCATTTTGTAGATGAGGCATTTGATCCCGCCTTTGTGCAGCAGCAGGGTATTTTCCGCCAGGCAGAACTGGATCAGTTGAAAAAACAGTTTTACGGAGGTAAAGAACAATTGTACACGAAAGTCTGGTATTACCTGATGTTTCAGCTCTGGTATAAGCAATGGATGTAAAAAACAAAAAGGTCTTATTTATTTCCTACGACGGAATGACGGACCAGCTGGGCCAAAGCCAGGTAATCCCTTATCTGAAAGCATTAACAAAGCAGGGTTATTCTTTTCATATCCTGAGTGTAGAGAAAAAAAAGCGGCTGGAAGAAAGGGGTGATCTGATCCGCGGTATTTTACAGGAAGCCGGTATCGGCTGGACCACATTATTATTTTCAACCCGCCCGCCGATACTGTCCAAAATATATGATCAGTGGAAGCTGAACCGTACCGCTGCGGCCATCTGCCGGGAAGAAAAAATTTCCCTCCTGCATTGCCGGAGCTATGTACCCGCAGCGGCTGGGAAAAAAATAGCAAAGCGCACCGGTATTCCTTTCCTGTTTGATATGCGTGGTTTTTGGGTGGATGAAAGGGTGGACAGCGGATTATGGAAACTGAGCAATCCCTTGTACCGGCTCTTATACAGGATCTACAAGAAAAAGGAACAGGGTTATTTCAATGCGGCCTCCCATATTATTTCACTGACCCATAAAGGAAGGCAGGAATTAATCACCCGTTACCAGGTGCCTGCGGGAAAAATATCCGTGATTCCATGTTGTGCGGATATGCAACATTTCGATTTTCAGCGGGTATTGCCAGACTTTACTGCTTCTTATAAGCAAAAACTGGGAATCCCTCCGTCCGCAAAAGTGTTGAGCTATCTTGGTTCACTGGGCGGCTGGTACTTGAGTGATGAAATGCTGCTCTTCTTTCGCTCGCTCTTGAAACAGTTTCCGGACGCGGTGTTTTTATTCATCACGCATGATGATCCCCGCGTCATTACGGCAACTGCAGAGCGACTGGGAATTCCGGCAAACCATATCCGTATACAACCTGCTTCCCGGGAAGAAGTGCCGGCCTGGTTGTCCGTGAGCGACTGGAATATATTTTTTATTAAAGACGCCTATTCCAAAAAAGCTTCCTCTCCAACCAAGCAGGGAGAAGTAATGGCCATGGGTATTCCGGTGATCTGTAATGATATTGGCGATACGGGTCAGATCGTTGCTGAAACCAGCAGCGGCATACTGGTACCTCAGCTGGATGAAAAAACATTTGATGCCATTGCCAAGCAGCTGAAACACGGATTGCCGGGCAGCAGAGAACAGATCCGGAAGAAGGCGATTGAAATATTTGATCTGCAACAGGGCGCGAACACCTATGAAGAAGTTTACCAGCAACTACTGAAATAAAGCAAGAAACGATGATTCAGGAAAGTAAAGCACCGGTTGGCACCATCAGTGTAAAAAACAAACCGGTAAAACGTTATGATGATCTGGGTCAGAATATTGACCTGACTACCGTGGAATCTTTTGGCGAAGAATGGAATGCTTTTCACCAATTTGATGATGCGGAAATAAAGAAAATCGGAGATACTTACTTTGATATTGTAACCCCTGCAATGCTGGGTCAGGATAAAATCGCAGCCGATTTTGGTTGCGGAACAGGCCGCTGGTCTAAGTACATGCATGATAAGGTTGGGGCAGTGGCGGCCATTGATCCCAGCGATGCAGTGTTGGCAGCGGGACATTTATTACAGGATATTCCCAATGTGCATCTCTATAAAGCCTCCATCGATAATCTTCCCTTTGAGAATAATTACTTTGACTTCGGATTCAGTCTGGGTGTGTTGCATCATATACCGGACACGGCCAAAGCCATGGAAGCCTGTGTGGAGAAAATAAAGCCGGGCGGTCATTTCCTGGTCTATTTATATTATAAACTGGATAACAGGGGTAAATTATACAGGTTCCTTTTTTCTCTCTCCGATCTGGTGAGAAGAGTGGTGAGTAAGATGCCGGCCTGGCTCAAGAAATTTACCTGTAATGTAATGGCCGTATTTTTTTATATGCCATTTATTTTATTGAGCCGTTTGCTGAAGGTATTCGGTGTTTCTAAAAAAATCCGTTCCAAAATCCCGCTCCATGTGTATGAGAATAATTCCTTTTACATCATCCGCAATGATGCTTTGGACCGTTTTGGAACTCCGCTGGAACAGCGTTTCTCAAAAGCAGAGATTCAGCAGATGATGGAAAAAGCCGGGCTTGGCGATATCGTTTTCTCCAATCAATCCCCTTTTTGGCATGCCGTCGGGAAAAAACGCTGAGAAAAAGCCGGCCATTTATTTCCTGGCACCTTCTGCACCTGGTATTTCACCCGGACAAAGATTCCGGTTTGAACATTACCTGGGTCTGCTCAGAGAAAAGGGTTATAAAATCCGGATCAGCAGTTTCTATTCTCTCAATGGATGGAAGTCATTGTATAAATCGGGAAATAAATTCCGTAAAGTCAGGGCTGTACTGGCCGGCCAATTCCGCAGACTGATCGATCTGTTCAGGATTCCGTTTTACGATTATGTTTATCTCTACCGCGAAGCTGCACCTATCGGTCCTCCTTTCTTTGAGTGGGTCATCTGCAAATTGCTGCGGAAAAAAGTGATATACGATTTTGATGATGCTATCTGGATTCCGGTGAGTTCGGAATATAATAAAGCGGCATCCGGATTGCGGAATTTTGGTAAAGTGGAAAAGATATGCAGCTGGTCTTATAAGGTATCCGTTGGAAATGAGTTCCTGGCCAGCTTTGCTTCAAAACATAATGCGCGGGTGGAACTGATCCCCACGGTGGTGGATACAGAAAACGGACATAACCGGATGCAGGATCAGGAAACAGCCAGTCCTTCAATTGGCTGGACCGGCACATTCAGCACATTGCCCTACCTCAATCTGGTGCTTCCGGTTTTACAGCGGTTACAGGAAAAAATTCCTTTTACGTTCTACGTAATCGCAGATAAGGATCCGGAACTGCCTTTGAAACATTACCGGTTTATAAAATGGAGCCGGGAGAATGAAACTGCAGACCTGCTTCATTTTCATATCGGACTGATGCCCTTGCATGATGATGAAATATCCCGGGGCAAATGCGGGTTTAAAGCGATTCAGTATATGGCCCTGGGTATTCCGGCTGTTGTTTCTCCGGTTGGAGTGAACAGTATTATTGTTAATCATGCTGTCAATGGGTTTGTCTGTGATCAGGAACCGGAATGGGAGCAGGCATTGACAACTTTATTGACTGATGCATCCCTGCGGGACAAAATGGGGGCGGCAGCCAGACAGCAAATTGAGGATCATTATTCAGTCAAAGCGACCAATCAGACCTTTCTTGTCGTATTCAGTGAGATAAAAGAACCGTCACCGGGTTAAAGTGCCCGGTTAGTTAAATGTAGCTATTAATCAGATTTTTTCCGTTTCTGACCTGGCGATTTTCCCGCTTTGCTTCCTGATATTCTTTTTTATCATCAGGGCAAAAGCCAAAAAGTACAGGGATACACGCATCACGGCGTTGTATTTCAGAGCTTTTTATTTTAAAATCATCTGTGTTTTTGCCTTCGCATTCCTCACAGAATTTTATTTTAAGGGTGGTGATACCGGTTTGTTTTACCAGGGTACACAGGATTTGCGCGCAGCCATCAAGGACAATCCGGATAATTTTCAACTGGCCTTACTGAGTCCGAAACTGACCTATAAAAGTCCGCTCTTTGATTATTTTTATTACGACGGATATGAAGGGGATCTCACCTACAACTATATGTTTTCGGAAGCGAATTTTTTTCCTCCCAAACTGGCCCTGATTCCTTCCTATATCTTTTTCAACAGTTACCTCTGTATCAGTATGTGTTTTGCCTTTTTTGCATTGGGGGGTGCCATCCGGTTGTTCAAGACATTTTATCATTTTTATCCGGGTCAGTACCGTGAAATTGCCTTGGCCTGTTTGTTCCTGCCAAGTGTGATTTACTGGGGCTCCGGATTATTGAAGGATCCCGTCACTTTTGGTTGTGTAGGATATATATGTTATGCATTTCTCAATATGTTTGTAAAAAAGACAAAGATCATATCCTCCCTGCTCATCGTGGCTGCCTGTGGCTTCCTGCTCTTCTCCATCAAAGTTTATATCCTGCTGGTATTGGTGATGGCCCTGCTGATCTGGCAATTTGCCGAGGTCAACAAAATGATCGAAAACAAAACACTGCGGGGCATATTCGCTGGAATGACCTTTGCTGCCAGTGTCGGGGTCACTTTTTTCCTGCTGCAATACCTCACCTCCTTTGAGGCGGCACAGCAATACCAGTTTGATAAATTCCAGGGGAATGCAGAGTACCAGCGGCAGATGTATGCCGTCATTAACCAGCAAACAGGAGGAAGTGATTCCCATTTCACCATTAATACATCTAATCCTATACTGATGGTCTTTGGAGGGGTCACTGCTACCTTCTTCCGGCCCTTCCTGTGGGAAGTTAACTCACCCATCGCCCTGTTATCCTGTGCTGAATCCTCCCTATTCCTTTTTCTGACCCTGTTCTTCATGTATAAAAAAGGGGTGAAATCATTTTTTACCACGGCTTTCTCAGACCCGCGTACACTGATGTGTTTTGTATTTGCCTTTGTATTCGCAGTTGCAGTGGGAATTTCATCTGCCAACTTTGGTGCCTTATCCCGTTATAAAATTCCTTGTATGCCTTTTTACCTGATCATGGTAGTCCTGATTTATCAGAAAGCAGGGCTGAACTATCCGGGATGGTTTCATAAAGTATTAAATTTTGCGGTACCACAGCAACGAAGAAGATTCTGATCCTATGCCCAAACTGATCCGGATTACAACGGCGCCTCTTTCCCTGAAATACCTGCTCTCGAACCAGATGCGCTATATGCATGAAAATGGTTTTGAGGTGCTGATGGTAAGCAGTGATGGAAAAGAATGGCCTGATTTGCTGGCCAATGAAAAATGCCCAAACCGCATCATTCCGATGACGAGGCAAATCACACCTTTTAAAGACCTGGTTTCACTCTGGCGGCTCTATCGTTTATTCAGAAAAGAGAAACCGGATATCGTACACTCGCATACACCAAAGGCCGGATTACTGGCCATGCTGGCAGCGAAACTGGCTGGTGTGAAAATCAGGATACATACGATTGCCGGACTCCGGTTCATGACGGCAACCGGTTTCAAGAAGCGCATCCTCGTGTTCATGGAAAACTAACAGCCAAGGCAGCCCATCATGTTTGGCCAAACAGTTTTTCTTTGTTGGAATATATCAAGACCAACAAATTGGTCAAGCCTTCCAAGTTGCAGGTCATGGGAAAGGGTTCCAGCAATGGAGTGGACCTTTCCCGTTATTCTACTGAAGTATTAAAGATGGAGATACTGGATGAAATCAAAAAACTGGTCAGTTATGATCATCAGTACCGCTACATCCTGAACATGGGAAGAATTGTTAAAGACAAAGGAGTGGAAGAAGTGTTGACGGTATTTGATCGGCTCAGTAAAGAAGATCCGCAACTAAGACTGATCGTACTGGGTGCTTTTGAAGATGACCTGGATCCGATTTCAGCAGCAGCCAAAAATATACTGGAAACAAATCCGGCCATCATCCATATCGACTGGAGCGACCGGGTGGAATACTTTATGCATATTGCTGAATTACTCTTACACGCTTCTTACCGGGAAGGTTTCCCCAACACCCTCCTGCAATCCGGTGCCATGGGTTGTCCGATTGTGTGCACCAATATTGAGGGAAGCGTGGATATTGTTACCCACGGTGAAACCGGATTGATTTTTCAGCCAGGGCAAGCCGCTGATCTGGAGGAAAAACTGCGTGATGCACTGAAGCATCCGGATCAAATGAAGCAATACAGCCGGAATCTGCGTAAAAAAGTGGAAGATAATTTCAGTCAGCAGTACCTTCATGAATGTATCCGGCAGCAATACCTGTTATTACTGAAAAAAAACAGGGCATGAAATAACTATTAGGATAATGCTGCTAAATCAGCTGCCGATGAATAATGGTTATACTATGCGGCAAAATTAATCACCACCAAAGGCGGTATAGTAAATGAGAATCACATGAAAAAACCAGTTGTCATCATCGGTTATTCGGGGCATGCGCATACGGCCATTGATCTGTTGCATGAAAGTGGATTCCAGGTAACAGCTTATTGTGATAACCAGCCTAAGGAACAAAACCCTTTCGGACTGGAATACCTCGGATCAGAAATGGATGAAGCGGTACTGGAGAAAATGAAACAGTACGATTATTTCATCGGCATCGGTAATAATAATCTGCTGCGAAGGAAAGTATACGAACAGGTCTCCAAAGTATTGGGTGAACCTGTTAATGCCATTCATCGTACCGCAGCAGTGTCGCCCTCGGTTGTGCTGACCTGCGGACATTTTATTTCTGCCAATGTATCTATCAATGCCCTGACCCGGCTCGGAAAAACAGCCGTATGCAATACCGGTTCCGTGATTGAACATGGCTGTATCATCGGTGATCATACCTTTATCGCCCCGGGCGCAGTGCTGAACGGAGATGTGACAATCGGGGATAATACTTTTGTTGGTGCTAATTCCGTGATCAAACAAGGTGTTGTCGTTGGAAAGAATGTAATCATCGGTGCTGGTACCGTCATCATCCGTGATGTTCCTGATGGGGTAACCATTGTTGGCAATCCCGGCAGGATCATTAAAGCCTCAAAATAACTTTGAACAAAGCTTTCTCAACTATTAATTGAGTACAATGGAAACCATTTTAAAGACTGTCTCCCGCAGTCCGATCACCAATAAGGATTATCCGATACCGGCAACCGTCAATGATCAGGCCGGGATTGATCAGTTTTTGTCAGTCCACCCCGGAAAAAAAGTGGTGGTTGTGCAGGGAATGGGTTTTGTTGGTTCGGTCATGGGTTTGGTAGTAGCCAATGCAATAACAGAAGAATATGCTGTGATTGGTATTGATCTTCCAACCCCTGCTTCCTGGTGGAAAATATGTTCGATCAATGAAGGAGTATTTCCGGTGTTGGCCAGCGATCCCAAAATCAGCGAGTACTATGCCAAAAGCCGGGAGAAAAAGAATTACTATGCTACCTGCGATCCTTATGCATACAGTAAGGCCGATGTGGTAATCGTGGATATCAATCTTGATGTTAAAAAACAAACAGGTCCGGGTCATGAATTGCTTGATTATACGGTAGACCTGACGCCATTCAAAAAGGCGGTGGAAAGTATAGGTAACAATTGCCGGCAGGATGTATTGGTGTTGGTGGAAACAACCGTACCTCCCGGGACCACCGAAAAAGTGGTGAAGCCGCTATTGCAGGAGTGTTTGCAAAAAAGAGGTTTGCCTGTAGATCAGCTGAAAGTGGGTCACTCATATGAAAGAGTGATGCCTGGTCCTAAATACATAGACTCTATCCAGAATTTTTACCGGGTCTTTGCCGGTACTGATGCAATGAGTACGGAAGCCGTGGAAAAATTCCTGCGTACAGTTATAAGAACTGATGAATTTCCCCTGACCCGTCTAGGACATACCAATGCCACTGAAATGGCCAAAGTGCTGGAGAATTCTTTCCGGGCCATGAATATTGCCTTTATGGTGGAATGGAGCCGGTTTGCAGAAGAAGCATCAGTAGATATCTATGAAGTGGTGAATGCAATACGGATGCGGCCCACGCATAAAAACATCATGTTGCCAGGTTTGGGAGTGGGTGGTTATTGTCTCACCAAAGATCCCTTGCTGGCCAGCTGGGCAAGGATGAATCTGTTTAACAGCAATGATCCTCTCTTGCAAAGTGAAAAAGGAGTGAGGATTAATGATAAGATGCCGCTCTATGCTTTTGAATACCTGCAATCGCAATACAAAGACTCTCTCAGTGGAAAGAAAGTGCTTTTGCTTGGTGTAAGTTACCTCAATGATGTGGGTGATACCCGTTATACACCGGTAGAAGGTTTTTATAACCAGCTGCAGGAAGCTGGCGCAGAAATATCGCTTCACGATCCGCATGTACTGTACTGGGAAGAGAAAGATACCTGGGTGACTCAGGATTTAAATAAACTACTGGAGCAGGATTATGACATCATCACGATCACAACCGGACATAAAGAATATCGTTCTAATCCTGCCTTAATGGCCAAACTCCAGGAAAAAACTCCCGCTGTTATATATGATACTATCGGTGTACTCACAAACGAAGAAATCAAAACGCTCTCAGATAAACATATGGTCAGAGTGTTGGGCAGGGGAGATTTGCAGGGGTAGAATAAAACGGCAACCGCCCGTTAAAAAAGCGTAAAATCAGGTTGTTTTTCTCCGGGATATTTTTTTATTGCATGGCATATTTGTTCTCTTAATGGAGAATTAAAAATGCCGAATACATATACACAAATTCATCTTCAGGTTGTATTTGCAGTAAAGTACAGACTTGCGCTGATCAGTTCAGAGTGGGAGAATCGATTATATCAATATGTTACCGGGGTTGTCAGAAAACTGGGACATAAATTACTGGTCATAAATGGTATGCCTGATCATCTGCACCTCCTTGTTGGATTAAAACCTGATCAGGCCCTTTCTGATTTGATGAGAATAGTAAAGGGGGAATCGTCGGAGTGGATTAATAAGATGAAGTTTACAAAAGGGGTTTTCAGGTGGCAGGAAGGGTATGGAGCTTTTTCGTATAGCAAGGACGATTTACCTGCAATTTGTAAGTATATCGAAAATCAAAAACAGCATCATGCTAAAGTCGGATTTCTGGATGAGTATGAGACGTTGCTGAATGAATTTGAGATTGAGTATAATACCGGTTATATTTTCAAAGAACCTGCATAGTTAAAAGTGTTGCCCCTATGGGGCAAATACACAATTGGGCCTTGGTGGTTACCGGGCTGTAGCCCCTCTGGGGCATGTATGATTCAATGTGTCCGGTTCTATTGAAGCGAATAGGCAATATGGGTCAGCTTTTATCATAAAATTGTTTAATGCAGACCTCTTATCTGTTCCCCCACGCCTGTATTATTCCGGAACGATAATTATTAATCGGCCCCATCGGGGCCACAGCTCGTTAGCATAGATAATTTACCGCTGTTATCTGCCCCGTAGAGGGCAACAGATAAAAAGCCTTGCCCCTATGGGGCAAATACACAATTGGGCCTTGGTGGTTACCGGGCTGTAGCCCCTCTGGGGCATGTATGATTCGGTGTATTCGGATCAATAGAGGCGATTCCCTGGTATGGGTCAGCTTTTATCATAAAAGGGTATAATGCAGACCTTTTATCAGTTCCTTTTTCGATTGTTATTTTCCGGAACGATGCTTAATAAGCGGCCCCATCGGGGCCACAGCTCGGTAGCATAATAATTACCCCGCCTTTTTGCCCCATAGTGGGCAACAGAAAAAGCATTGCCCCAGCGGGGCAAAACATATCATTCATCATTTGTTCCCATATTAAATTAATTTGCCCTTTAAAGGGATTATAATTTTACAAGTATGTCAAAAAAAGTGTTGATACTGGGCGGTGCCGGCTTCATCGGTTTTAATGTGGCTAAATACCTGGCGAAAAACAGGGATTACCAACTCACTATTGCCGATAATTTCATGAAAAAAAACAGGGATGCTGAATTTGATTCCCTGGTGAAGGATTATAATATCCACTTGATCGAAGCTGATTTTTCACAAGCGGAAGCATACGATCTGCTGGATAATGCCTATGACCAGGTTTACATGATGGCTGCCCTGGTTGGCGTGGATAACGCCAACAGTATGCCGCATGAAGTAATCCGGATTAACACGGCCCTTACCTTGTTTACATTGGAATGGATCCGCCGGTCCAAAATCGGAAAAGTAGTCTTTGCCTCTACCAGTGAGAATTACGCAGGTACTGTTGATACTTTCGGCTATGCCATTCCCACTCCCGAAGAAGTGCCGCTGACTATCAAGGATATTGCTCATCCGCGCTTTACCTATGCCGTTACAAAAATCCTCGGTGAATCAGGATTCCTCAATTATGCCAAAATGCTGGGATTCGAAACCACTATCATCCGTTATCATAATGTGTTTGGCCCGCGGATGGGCTTTAATCATGTGATCCCGCACCTGGTAATCCGTTTCCGGAATGGAGAGAATCCCTATAAAATATATGGTCACGATCAGACCCGCGATTTCTGTTATATCACTGATGCCGTGGAAGGAACCGTGCTGTCAATGGAAACAGCAGGTACCAACGGCCAAATCTATCACCTGGGTACCGGAGTTGAGATTACCATTGAAGAACTGACCAGAGCTACCGGTGAAATGATGGGCTTTGCCGGGGAATATACCAATGCCCCGACTTATCCCGGTTCTGTGTCCAGAAGAAGTCCGGATATTACTAAATCAAAAAAGGATTTGAACTTTACGGCTAAAGTAAACTGGAAAGATGGGCTGAAAGAAACGGTGGAATGGTACAATGCTTATTTCGATGCCGGTAAAACCGTGCCTCATCAGATTGTTTTTCAATAAATCCATTCATCAACAATATAGTTGCATGTATCCTTTCATCAAACGTTTTTTTGATATCCTTTTCTCGCTGATTGCACTTTTACTGCTTTCACCGGTTTTCATTCCGATCATAATTCTGTTATTGCTGACCGGAGAGCATGAAGTGTTTTACAGGCAGGACCGGGTAGGATACAAAAACCGCATTTTCGGTATTTTGAAATTTGCCACCATGCTCAAGAACAGTCCGAACATGGGTTCAAAGGACCTGACCATGCGCAATGATCCAAGGGTGACCAGTGTGGGAAGATTTTTGCGGAAATCTAAGATCAATGAATTGCCTCAGCTGATTAATATATTAACCGGGGATATGTCTTTCACCGGACCCAGGCCATTGATGAAAAGCGGTTTCGACCGGTATTCAGACGAGATGAAGGCCAAAGTATACAATGTGCAGCCGGGGCTAACAGGAATCGGATCCATTGTTTTCAGGGATGAAGAACTGATCATTACGCAGAGTAAACTGACACCGGAAGAATGTTACCGGGATGTGATTCTGCCCTATAAAGGCGCCCTGGAAGTATGGTACCAGCAGCACCAGCATTTTTATACGGATTTTATGATCCTGTTTCTGACGGCCTGGTATGTTTTTTTTCCATCCAGCAAACTGGTATATAAAGTGTTTCCGGGTTTACCGCAAAGAGGGGTGGATAATGAGGTAGTTTCTATCAGTTAAACCAAACAGTGATGTTGAGTATTTTTTCCAAATCAAAAAAGGTGGAGGCTGCGGAAGTATATGGTCTGTTGAAAACCGATATGCATTCCCACCTGATTCCGGGAGTGGATGACGGTTCGCCTGATTTGGCCAGTTCATTGAAACTGATCAGGGGGCTGCATGAATTAGGGTATACCAAATTGATTACTACCCCGCATATCATGTGGGATATTTATAAAAACAGTGCGGAGAAAATCCTTGGCAAACTGGACATACTCAGGGAAGCTGTTCAGCAGGAAGGTATTCCGGTGGAGATACAGTCTGGGGCAGAATATTTTCTGGATGATCATGTGGCGGAGCTACTCAGTACGAATCAGCCGCTGCTGAAGATCAGTGGTAATATGGTGCTAACGGAATTCTCGATGGCTTATCAGCCACATGGTATCAAGGAGATAATATTCGATATGCAGATGCAGGGCTACCAGCCGGTGATTGCTCACCCGGAGCGTTATTCCTACCTGATACAGAACAAGGGATTTTATGATGAATTAAAGGATATTGGTTGTCTTTTTCAGTTGAATATTTTGTCGCTGGGAGGTGGGTATGGAAAAACCGTACTCGAGTTGGCGCAATACCTGCTCAAGAAGGATTTTTACGATCTGCTGGGTACGGACCTGCATCATAGCGGTCACCTGGAGGCTTTGCGTCAGCAGTCTCTTCTGCAGCAAGTGAAAAAACTGTTGGAAAGCGGCAGGTTCCGGAACGGCGGACTTTGAGCGTCCGCCCCTTTAACTGGAAAAGTTTGGCAATACTGCCAAACTTTTTTTATTTTAAGTTGTAGCTATACTATATGAACGCTTTTACTATCAAGGACCTGGAAAACCTGTCGGGCATCAAGGCACACACCATCCGAATCTGGGAGCAGCGCTATGGTTTTCTGAAACCACAACGGACTTCTACCAATATCCGCTATTACAGTAATGATGAGCTGAAAGCGGTGCTCAATATTGCCCTCTTGAATAAATACGGGTATAAGATTTCTCATATCGACCGGATGCCACCTGAAGAAATCAGCAACCGGATTTTGTCCCTTACCGATCCCCGTGCCGTACAGGAAAGAGTGATCAATGAACTGGTGCAGGTGATGGTGGATATGGATATGGAGCGGTTTGAAAAAATTCTGACCGGATATATTACAACAAAAGGGATGGAGAGAACGATCAGTCTCATCATTTTTCCCTTCCTTGAAAAGATCGGTATCCTCTGGCAAACCGGTCATATCAATCCTGCACAGGAACACCTGGTCACCAATGCCATCCGGCAAAAGCTGATTGCAGGGATTGAGAACTGTTCTCCTTCTATTGGAATTAATAAAACCTTCCTCCTCTTCCTTCCCGAAGGCGAACACCATGAACTTGGCTTGTTGTATATGTACTTCATGCTGAAAAGCAGGGGGATCAAGATCATCTATCTGGGAACAAATGTTCCTTTATCCGATATGGCTTTTGTAGCGAATCTTAAAAAGCCAGACCTGGCCTATATACACCTGACCAGCACCGCTACCAACTTTAATTTTGAGAAATTCCTGCACAATGCAAGTGCTAAACTCCAGGGCATCAACCTGGTCATTTCCGGACATATTACCCTCAGCTACCGGAAGTCCATCCCCCCCAATGTACAGTTTAAACGCTCACTTTCCGAAGTAATGGAATTCTTATCTATGCTTTAATTACTGTAAATCATAGAGTTAGGGTCTAAATTTTTGTTTAATCATTTAATTGTAAAATTTAAACAGAAATGACTTTCTGCATTATTTTATTGTTTAACTTTACTATGTCAAAAATTAAACAATATGTCAAATCCGGAATTCAATCAGCTTTTGGTTAGTCAGGCCGATTTTTTAAAGCCTTTTGCCATCAACCTTACCAGAGATACGGAAGCAGCCAATGATTTGTACCAGGAAACCCTGTACAAAGCGCTGGCTAATCAGGAGAAGTACAATACCGGGACCAATATCAAAGCATGGTTGTTCACCATCATGCGGAATATTTTCATCAATAATTACCGCCGCAAAGCAAAGCAGAAAACCATCTTTGATAATAGCGGAACAGACTTCCTGCTCGACAATAAGCAGGTAACGGTGAGTAATGCTGCTGAATCAGGCATCAGGATCAAGGAAATAAAAAAAGCGATTAATGATCTCCCTGAAATATTTAAAACCCCTTTTTTATTGTATTTTGACGGGTATAAGTATAACGAAATAGCTGATGCACTCCATGAGCCACTGGGAACCATCAAAAGCAGGATTCATTTTGCCCGTAAACTCCTGAAAGAACAGATCAGCCGTTTTTAAAACACACCTGTTGGAACAACGTTCAGTTATTGTGATCGGCAGCGGATTTGCCGGATTGTCCGCGGCTTCCTTTATGGCAAAGGAAGGTTGGAAAGTTACTGTGATCGAAAAAAATGACAGCCCCGGCGGCCGCGCCCGGCAACTCAAAGAAAACGGTTTCACTTTTGATATGGGCCCCAGTTTTTACTGGATGCCTGATGTCTTCGAACGTTACTTCAATCAGTTCGGAAAAAAAGTATCCGATTATTATACGCTGCACCGCCTCGATCCTTCCTATCGTATTTACTGGGACCAGGGATTTACCGATATGCCGGCCAATTACGAAGCCTTACAACAGGTTTTTGAATCCATTGAGCCAGGCAGTGCTGCCAAACTGGATAAATACCTGGAAGGAGCCGCTTATAAATATGAAGTAGGCGTGAATAAACTGGTGTACAAACCCAGTCGCTCTATTACCGAATTCATGGACTGGCCAACAATGAGTGGCGTTTTTAAGCTCCAGGTTTTTTCTTCCATCAGTAAACATATTTCCAAATATTTTAAGCATCCCAAACTCAGGCAGATCATGGAATTCCCCGTGCTCTTTCTGGGAGCCCTGCCACAGGATACGCCTGCATTGTACAGTCTGATGAATTACGCCGATATCAAAGGCGGTACCTGGTATCCGGAAGGAGGTATGTATGCTGTGGTACAGGCTATGTATAAACTGGCCGTGGAACTGGGAGTTGAATTTAAATTTGGCGAAAGCGTCAATAGCCTGATGATCAAAGGTGACAGAGCCAAGACCGTTGCCACTGATAAAGATTATTACCGCTCCGATGCCGTGATCAGCGGAGCAGATTATCATTTTACTGAAACACGTTTATTGCCGGAAGAATGCCGCAGCTATTCTGATCGTTACTGGAAGAAGAAAGTAATGGCGCCATCCTGCCTTTTGTACTATGTGGGATTAAATAAGAAACTGAAAAATCTCCAGCATCATTCTCTGTTTTTTGATGTGCCGTTTGAACAACATGGCAAAGAAATTTACAGCGATCCGAAATGGCCAACCAGTCCTTTGTTTTATGTCAGTGTTTCATCATTAACAGAACCGGGTACAGCACCGGAAGGATGTGAGGGAATCGTTTTTCTGATTCCGATCGCTTCCGGGTTGGAAAACGATACGGAAGAACTGAGAGAAAAATATTTTCAGATCATTGCTAAAAGAATGGAACAACATACCGGGGAGTCCATCCTGGATGCAGTGATTTATAAAAAGACCTATGCGGTGTCTGATTTTATAACAGACTACCATTCGTTCAGGGGGAATGCCTATGGATTGGCCAATACCCTGATGCAAACCGCGATTTTCAGGCCGGCCATCCAAAGTAAAAAAGTTAAAAATCTTTTTTATACCGGACAGTTAACGGTTCCGGGACCGGGTGTTCCGCCCAGCTTAATCAGCGGGGAAGTGGCCGCCCAATATTTAATCAGAAAAATGAGATAATTTATCTATATTGAGACAATGGTAGAACTGTTCCATACCACCAGCGAAAGTTGCAGTCGCATTATTACCCAGCGTTACAGCACTTCTTTTTCTTCTGCAATTAAGATGCTGCACAAAGACCTGCGTACACCTATTTTCAATATTTATGGTTTTGTACGCTTTGCCGATGAGATCGTGGATACCTTTCATGATCATGATAAGGTTACTTTATTGGCACAATTCAAAAAGGAAACCTATGATGCCATTCAACGTGGTATCAGTTTGAATCCGGTCCTGAATAGTTTCCAGCTAACGGTCAATGAATTTAATATTGATCTGAAACTGGTCAATGCTTTTTTCCATAGCATGGAAATGGATCTGGAGAAAAAAAATTACGACTGTGCCGGGTATAAAGAATATATCTATGGTTCTGCTGAAGTAGTAGGCCTGATGTGTCTCTATGTTTTTTGTGAAGGCAAAAAAGAACTCTTTGATAAACTCGAAGCACCGGCCCGCTCATTGGGTGCTGCTTTTCAGAAAGTCAATTTTCTGCGGGATATCAAGGCGGATTATAATGGCATGTCCAGAGTGTACTTTCCCGGATGCGATTTCAATAATTTCACCAAGGAAGACAAGCTGAAGATCGAAGCGGATATCGAAGCTGATTTTCAGCACGCCTATGAAGGTATCTGCGGATTGCCTTTCAAAGCAAGATTTGGCGTTTACGTTGCCTATAAATACTATCTCTCTTTATTTAAAAAGATCCGGAAACTGCAACCTGCCAGGGTGCTTGAACAAAGGATCAGGATCCCCAATTACCACAAAGCCATGATCATTATCAGGGCGGGGGTAAAAAACCAGTTACGGTTGATTTAATATGGATTATTCGAAGGTTATACTGGTGGATACCCGGGACAGGGTCACCGGAACGATGGAAAAAATGGAAGCACATGAAAAAGCGGTATTGCACCGTGCTTTTAGTGTTTTTCTATTCAACTTAAAAGGAGAAATGCTGTTACAGCAAAGAGCACTCACAAAATACCATAGTGGCGGTTTATGGACCAATGCCTGTTGCAGTCACCCTGCCCCCGGCGAGGAAACAGCAACTGCTGCCAGAAGAAGACTGGGAGAAGAACTGGGGCTTGATCTGGAAGTAGACAAAGTCTTTGATTTTGTTTACCGTGCTGAATTCGATAATGGACTGACTGAACATGAGTTTGATCATGTTTTTACCGGTAGCTGGGATGGCCCTGTTGAATTTAACCCGGATGAAGTCATGGCAATCAGGTATCTATCCGTGGAGTCATTGAGAGAATCCATGGAAAAGGAGCCGGAAATCTTTACCGCCTGGTTCCGGATCGCTTTTCCCCGTATCGAAGAATGGTATAAAATGAATTTCAATTCAAAAGCGGACTAATTTTGCAATCATGATGGTCGTTTATTACATACTGATTTTATTGGGCACCTTCCTGGTCATGGAAGGGATCACCTGGCTCACTCATCGTTTTGTGATGCATGGATTTTTATGGATACTGCACAAAGATCACCACCAGGTCAGACCGGGTGTCTTTGAAAAAAATGATCTCTTTGCCTTCATTTTTGCCGTTCCCAGTTTTCTGATGATTTACTTTGGCACTTATGATCATATCTGGTGGCTGCAATCAATCGGTTTCGGCATCATGTTATATGGATTTGCCTATTTCATGGTTCACGATGTGATCATTCACCAGCGCTTCAAATGGTTCTCCCGGAGTAATCACACCTATGTACGTGCCATTCGCTGGGCACATAAAATGCACCATAAACACCTGGGTAAATTTCCCGGAGAGAGTTTTGGCTTCCTGCTGGTAAGTAAAAAATACTGGGACAAAGTGCGCCGTGATAAAAAACTGATGGCCGGTAATGCCCGGGTGGAATATGCGCCGGAAAAAGATACGGCCACTACGAACTGATCTTCTTTGTTAGTGTTCAAATACAGTTTCTGAATTCATCCCTACAATACGATTATATTATTGCCGGGGCCGGTTGTGCCGGGCTCAGTCTGGCTGTCCACCTGATCCACTCCGGTAAATTCAGCGATAAAAAAATCCTGATTGCCGACCGTGACCGTAAAGAAAAAAATGATCGCACCTGGTCATTCTGGGAAACAAAGGCTGGAATCTTTGAGCCCATTGTTTACCGCAGGTGGAGCAAGACCTGGTTTCACAGCCAGCAATTCTCCAGACTACTGGATATTTCTCCCTACTCTTATAAAATGATCCGCGGGATAGATTTCTATGCATACTGCCTTGACCTGATCCGCCAGCATCCGAATTTTACTTTCATTCATGGTGATATCAGTAAGATCAGCAATGAAGAAGGGAAGGGTGTTTTGTATTGCGGGGAGAATAAATACACCGCTGATTTTGTATTCAGCAGTATTCTGTTCGGGCAACCGGTGATGGGGAAAAAAGATCATTACCTGCAACAACATTTCAGGGGCTGGATCATTGATACCAAAGAACCGCTGTTTAATCCCGCTGAAGCTACCCTGATGGATTTCAGAACCGGACAGGAAGCAGGAACCACTTTTGTTTATGTCAAACCTTTTTCAGCAACCAGGGCCCTGGTAGAATATACTTTGTTTACATAGCAGCTGCTGGAGTCGGCCGCATATGATGAAGGATTGAAAAACTATATCCGCCAGCATCTTGGTACAAACGAATATGCCATCACTGAAATTGAGAACGGGATCATCCCCATGACCAATTACCGTTTCCCGGCAGTGGATGGCCGGATTATTTTTCTGGGAACAGCCGGCGGACAAACCAAGGCATCCAGTGGGTATACCTTTCAGTATATACAAAAGCATTCAGCCCGGTTGGTGAATAGCCTGATTAAAAAAGGGAACCCCTTTGTATCGCGCCCCGGCGGACCCGCCCGTTACCGTTTTTATGATAGCGTATTATTACATGTATTAAAAAACGGACTTGTTCCCGGCGATAAAGTATTTACTGACCTCTTCAAAAAAAATAAACCCCAGCGGGTGCTGAGGTTTCTGGATAATGAAAGTTCTTTGGGGGATGAGCTGAAGATTATTTCTTCCCTGCCCAGCTGGCCTTTTCTGAAAGCCGCTTTCCGGCAATGGTAATTACTGGTCGGGGTCCATTTGCATGAACTCTCTCTTCACAGCTTTCAGCATACTGAATAACTGGGCTACCTGAATCATCAGGAGCACCACCAGTGCCAGTAATACATACCAGGGCAGATTGATCGCTTTGATCATACCGCCATCGGCTACAAATTTCTTATTATAATATTGGGTCAGCGCGGAGCCAAATGCCATTCCTACAAGCAGGAAGGACAAAAGCGAGAACACCACTTTGAGGAACATGATCCGCATGGTGGAATAGCCGACTTTGAAATTCTCCAGTATCGCTGCGGGAATGATCAGTACGAGGGCAATCCAGCTCCAGTTCTTGCTGAACCACTCATCGCGCAGGGTCAGGTTTAAAACGAGGATGATCACAATAGACATCAATCCCCAGGGGAAGAGCAGGAACGTAGAAGGTTTGGTAGGTTGGGTTGGCATGGTGATGATTTTATGGAGGGAAGTTAGGTAATTTTTGTAGAAGAAAGAAGGCATTTGGCTAGTGGCTAGTGGGATAACGGGCCTCAGGTTTGTCATGTTGAGCTTGTCGATGGTTTGTCATGTTGAGCTTGTCGAAACATGATTTAGGTGAACGGTTGAAATCGCCCTGCCTACCAATAGGAGTGGAGCAATCGGAACCTGAAATCAGGTACAGCAGAAGTTTGTAGGTCGAATAAATCTCTTTGCGTGTATTTCTCTGCGTTCTCTGCACCTCTGCGGTGAAAAAAGTGCCCGACTGATTTTAACTCCTCATCATAATCCGGGATTTGATTATTTTAGGGCATCTGAATTGCATTGAATTTAATCCAGGATTCTGGCCCTTTTTGTAAATCTGGCAGCCGGATTAGAATTATACAAAGAAAGGACATGGTTTTTGAAAAGGTCAATCATTTTAATATCCAGCGCGCTGCATATTTTTTTCAGTGTTAGAACAGTGACATTGGTTTTGCCCGATTCTATTCGGGACATACTGGCTTTTTCAAAGTTGCATTTGATAGCCAATACAGTCTGGCTCAACCCCTTTTTGGTGCGGATTTCTTTTATTCTTCTTCCGAGGGTGTTTAAAAATTTTGCGTCGGTCATTTTTGCAGTTTGTTTGTGTCTGCAAAATGTGGCTTCAGAAAATTGTCTTATATGACAATTATCATATGAGAATCTGACAGTTATCAACGTGTCAGGCCTTTCGAATGATATGATAAAGGGTCAAATATAAATTTAATTGAGTTGACTTAAATCACAACAATTGTATTAGCTTTATCCTGGTTATCAGGCTTCAGCTTTTTTTGACAATTTTTTTATTCGTATCCAAAGCGGAACATACTAGATAAAAAGTATTCCCCGGATAAGAAACAGGGAAATTTATTCTCTGTGATAGCTTTGATTAGCGGATCATATATAAAAGGGGTAAGCTATGAAGTTCGCTATCAATAAATTGCTGTATGCGCTTATTGCTTTTGCTGCTGTAGCAGCTGTCCTGGTAATGTTCATTCTCCGGGAACTTTCCAATGCAAAAATCCTGACTTCCGGAACTATCATATCTTCCAATAAAAGAATTGAAATTTCCGGAATAAGTGTTCTGACTATTCTCTTTTTCATGATCGCTACTTCCGTTTTTGCACTTTCCAAAATTGATAGATTCAGGCCCCCAATCATAGGCAGCCAGATGGATAATCAGGCGCTCTCTGATCAGGACCCGGTAAATACAAACGAATACCACAGGATGATTGCTGAGATCGAAGACTACGCAATTATTTTATTGGACGAGTCAGGTATCATTAAGAACTGGAACAAAGGTGCTTTGAAGATTAAGGGATACGAAGCGAAAGAAATTATTGGCAAAAATTTCAGTGTATTCTATACGAGTCAGGACCGGCAAAATGGAATACCGGAAAAGATATTGTCAGAGGCAAGACAGAAAGGTAAGGCTGTTTGTGAAGGCCTGCGCATAAGAAAAGATGGCAGTGCTTTTTGGGGAAGTATTGTTATTACTGCCTTATATGATGCAAATGGTGTTATAAACGGGTTTACTAAAGTAACCCGTGATATTACGGAAAAGCGGAAGGTGGAGGAGAAATTTTATGCCTTGCTTGATTCTGCCCCGGATGCCACTGTGATTGTAAATGAAGAAGGAGTTATCCAGATGGCCAATACGCAGACGGAAAAACTATTTGGGTATTCACGCCATGAAATCATTGGGAAACCGGTGGAAGTTTTTATTCCAATTGAATTAAGGAGCAGGCATATACATCACCGTGCAGATTTTGCCAGATCTTCAAAAGTGAGAGCAATGGGTGTGGGTATTGAACTGAATGCGGTTAAAAAAGATGGCTCCATGTTTCCGGTGGAAATCAGCCTGTCGCCGATTCAAACAGAAGAAGGGATGCTGATCTCTGCCGCCATCAGAGATATTACCCATCGGAAGGAACTGGAAACTGAACTAAAAAAAATCAATACCGAGCTGGAAGCGTTTACTTATTCAGTTTCGCATGACCTGCGGGCGCCTTTGAGAGGCATTATTGGGTTTACCAATGTGCTGGAAGAGGAATATAGCAGTAAACTGGATAATGAGGCTAAAAGAATCACTTCAATCATTAAGGCAAATACCATCAGGATGGGCCGGCTGATAGATGACCTGCTTAATTTTTCAAGAACCGGTAAGCAGGAAATAGTCAAGGCTGATTTCAGTACAAAAGCAATGGTACATGAAGTAATAAACGAGATAACCGGTCAATACGAGATCGAAGGGATTGAATGGGATATCCGGGAGCTTTTACCAGCCAGGGGTGATATCAGTACCATCCGGCAGGTATGGGTGAACCTGATTTCAAATGCTGTTAAATACAGCAGGAACAAACCTCGTCCCGTTATTGAAATTGGATCCTGGCTGGATAATGGGTTTGCTGTTTTTTATGTTAAAGACAATGGCGTTGGATTTGATGAGCAGTATAAGGATAAACTCTTCAGGGTATTTCAAAGGTTACATGATGCGGATGAATTTGAAGGAACAGGGGTTGGTCTTGCTGTTGTTGAGAAAATTATTTCCAGGCATAAAGGGAAAGTTTGGGCAGAAGGAAAAATGAATGAAGGGGCGGGCTTTTATTTCACCATTCCGGTTTAAACAGGTTGTTGTAAATAAAATACTTTTTATGGATCCTAATTCAGTTGAAATTTTACTGGTAGAAGATAATCCAGCGGATGCTGAACTGGCTATACGGGAGCTGAAGAAGCATAATATGGCCAATAACCTTTTCCATGTCAGGAATGGCGAAGAGGCACTTGATTTTATTTTTGCTACGGGTAAGTATGCGGATACCAGAAATATGCTTTATACCCCCAAAGTGATTTTGCTTGATATCCAGATGCCAAAAGTAAATGGAATTGAAGTGTTATCTACTTTAAAATCGGACAGCCGGACCCGGCAAACGCCAGTTGTGATCCTGACCTCATCAAAAGAAAATCCGGATATTCAGAAATGTTATGAACTGGGAGCGAATAGTTATATAGTTAAACCAGTAAATTTTGAAGGGTTTGCGGAGGCAATCAGGAACCTGGGATTTTACTGGCTGCTCCTGAACCAAACTCCGGTCTGATAGTCGGATGGCAAATACATTAAAGATATTATTATTGGAAGACTCCGGGTCTGATGCCGAACTGCTCGAGAGATTTTTGCATAAAGAAATTCCTGGTTGCAGGGTTCTGCTGGCGAAAGATAAAAGGAGTTTTTTGGATGCTATCGATGATTTTAAACCGGATATTATATTATCTGATCATTCATTACCGCAGTTCGATTCAGAAGATGCTTTGAAAGCTGCCCGAAGCAAAATGCCCAATGTTCCTTTTATACTGGTAACTGGTACCGTATCGGAAGAGTATGCTGTAAATATCATTAAACAGGGAGCGGATGATTATATTTTAAAAGACAGGATCAGGCGATTACCGGCTGCCATTGGTACTACGCTGCAAAAAAAGAAATCTGAAAACAGCATCAGGCATAGTGAAGCGATCAGGAGGCTGATCATGAATTCAGCTTTGGATGCCATTGTTTGTATTAATACGAACGGGAGTATCATTGTCTGGACGCCACAGGCGGAAAAAATGTTTGGATGGTCAGAGGAGGAAATGCTGGACAGGAATCTGGACGAAACGATCATACCCGTGCAGCTGAGGGAAAAGCATCTTGCCGGCTTTAAGAACTACCTCCAATCAGGGGAGTCCCGGATGATGGGTAAAGTGGTTGAGTTAAGTGCGCTTAAAAAGTCCGGGGAAGAATTTCCAATTGAAATCCTGATCATCCCGATACAGGAAGATGGAAATGAGTTTTTCTGTGCCTTTATCCGGGATATTACCGAAAGGAAGAAAAGTGAAAAAAAAATAATTGAGAGCGAAAAAATCTACCGTACCATTTTCCAGAACAGCCCACTGTCAAAATGGATATATGATACTGACTCTCTTCAGTTTCTTGAAGTCAATGAGGCTGCGGTCAGGCATTATGGGTATTCAAGGGAGGAATTCCTTAATATGACGATTAAGGATATCAGGCCTGAAGAAGAAACCGAAAACCTGTTAAAAGATATCGTTGTGCTTAATACCGGAATAGACGCTCAATCTGGCATCTGGCAGCACCGGAAGAAAAACGGCACACTGATCATCGTGGAAACCAATTCCCATCCGATTGAATTTAACGGCAAGAGTGCCAGGATGGTTATCGCTAATGATATTACAGAAAAAAGAAAACTGGAATTAAAATTACGTGAGCACCAGAAGGAAGAGCAGGTAAAAATCACGGCAACAGCTTTAGAGGCACAGGAAAGGGAAAGGCATGCAATAGGTACCGAACTACATGACAATGTGAACCAGATACTGGTAGGGACAAAACTTCTGTTAGCTTCAGTAAAAAACGTTCCGGAGAGGGAAATTTTATTAGTCAGATCCTGTATCGATAATTTACAGGATGCCATTGATGAAAACAGGAAATTGGCACATATCCTGGTTACACCTGATCTGGAAACGGAGTCTTTGGTTGAACAAATAAAATGGCTTTGTAAAAGTATGCTGGAAATTGCCGGAGTAAAAGTGATTATTGATACCAGCCAGTATGATGAGATGGTATTGAGCCAGGAGATAAAGATTGCCATTTACCGGATTGCACAGGAGCAATGCACTAATATTGTTAAATATGCAGCAGCATCAGCAGTGAATATCTCGCTCAGTAACACCCACCAGCAATTTAAAATGACGATTGCTGATGACGGTTTGGGAATGGAAGCCAATAAGACCACACAAGGTATCGGGCTCAGGAATATCAATAGCCGGCTGAGTGTTTTAAAAGGAAATGCCAGTATCCTTACGGCTCCGGGCAAAGGATTTATATTGGAAATTGAGTTTCCGTTTTAGTGATCCATCGGAAGGGGCCTCTTCTGAATAGTAATCAATTATACCTCTCATTCCGGGACTTTCAATGTATTGCCTCATATTTGGGTTTGTTGACGCTGCCCAATAGGTTAATGTCCGAATTGTATATTTCCACGCTTTCTTTGCGGTTAAGCAAACCTCTGCGCAGCCTCCCTGTCCACTTATTCTCTGCGGTGAAATATCATCCCTCCCGTAAATTCATTAATTTGTCTTACAATCATTCTCCTCATGAGTATCATCACCCTGGCCGATACATTTGAAACCGGTAAGACCGGTGTTTATTTCCTCAAACGTTTCTGGTCCAAGCAACTGCTCCGCAGAAATGGCCAGCTCGCACCTGATGCACAGCTCGATGAATGGAAACTGGATACGGCGTTGATGGACGCATTGGGATTAGGTATTGAACAAACCCTGGTATATCTCTATCAGCAAACCCCGGATTTTGCTTCTTTTGAAGATTGGGTATTGCAAATCAACCAGGGATCGATTCCGCTGGAAAGAATTAAACGATTTCATTCCTTATTTGAAGAAGGCCGGGATACGATTGCCCCATTGCCGCCAATGGATCCTGTTTTAAGCAGCGATGACTGGTTGTTTTGGGAGGAGCATGGGTATATTATTATTCCCAATTCCATTACTCAGGAACAATGTATGGCCACGGAAGCTTTGATATGGGAACATATGGGTATGGAAAAAAATGATCCCTCCACCTGGTACAAAGAGCATAAAGACAGGCAGGGAATCATGTTACAATTATTTCAGCATCCCGTTTTAGAAGCCAACCGCCAATCTCCCCGTATCCGCAAGGCCTTTGAAGAACTCTGGGGACATACGGATCTATGGGTGAATACAGACAGGGTGGGATTCAATCCCCCTGAAACCGAGCGCTGGCATTTCCCCGGACCGGGTATGCATTGGGATGTTAGTTTGGCATTGCCTATTCCGTTCGGATTGCAGGGTATCTTATATATTACCGATACCGAAGCAGAGCAGGGTGCCTTCACCCTCGTGCCCGGTTTTCATCACCGCATCGACAACTGGATTCATCAATTACCACCGGGCAAAAATCCCCGTAACGAAGACCTGCATGCCCTCGGCTCAAAGGCCCTCGCCGGCAAGGCCGGTGATTTTATCATCTGGCATCAGGCCTTACCCCATGGCAGTCGTCCTAATCGCACTTCAAAACCCAGACTGGTGCAGTATATTAACTGGCAGCCGGTGAGCAGGGAAGTGAAGAAAGAATGGAAATAGGGAATCTGACATGTAAAACTGGAAAGATTTCCTGATTTAATCCCTTTTTAATTCCCTTTTAACCCCCTCTTTTAGCTGGCAGGCTATATTGCCTCAGCAGGTTGATCACAAAACCTGTAAAAGCAATAATATGGATACAGCTATTATCGAAGTAAGGAACCTGACGTTGGATGATTATAATGCACTAAAGGAATCAATGCAAAAGGCCTATGCAAGCCTGGGTGGACAGTATTGGAAAGAAGAGACGCTGAAAAGATTGATTCAGAAATTTCCGGATGGACAGATAGTGATCACTCATAACGGAGATGTGGTAGGTTGTGCATTGTCAATAATTGTTGATTATGACAAGTTTGGAGACAATCATACTTACCTGGATATTACAGGAAATTTCAGTTTTGATACACATGACCCGGATGGCGACACCCTGTATGGTATCGAAGTGTTTGTTCATCCTGATTACAGGGGTTTACGGCTGGCCAGGCGTTTATATGATTCCAGGAAATTGCTCTGTGAGCGAATGAATTTAAGAATGATCATTGCCGGCGGGCGTATTCCCAAATATGATATGTACGCCAATGAGCTTACACCAAGGCAATACATTGACAAAGTGCGGAACAGGGAGATCCTGGATCCAACGCTCACCTTTCAGCTGTCCAATGATTTTCAGGTCAAGAAAATCATGCGGAATTACCTTCCGGAAGATAATGAGAGCAGAGGCCATGCCACTTTGCTCGTTTGGCACAATGTATATTATGATTCGGAAAAGAGTATCATACTGAGGAAAAAGGATATCATCAGGATTGGATTAGTGCAATGGCAGATGCGGCCATACTTTAAGCCCGAGGACCTGTTGCAACAGGTGGAATATTTTGTTGATGCCGTTAGTGATTATGAATCAGATTTTATCCTGTTTCCTGAATTTTTCAACGCACCCTTGATGGGCCTTTTTAATAATCTTGACAGTCATCATGCTATCAAAGAACTCGCGCATTTCACCCCTCAGCTGGTGGAGGCGATGGGTAAAATGGCAGTATCGTATAATGTCAATATCATAGCCGGCAGCATGCCCGAGTTGAGGGATGATAAAATGTATAATGTCTGTTACGTGCTTCAGCGGAACGGTAAAACTGACAAGGTGGATAAGATTCATATCACCCCCTCTGAAGAATATGATTGGCATATTCAGGGAGGAAATGAGATAGAAGTGATTGAAACTGACGTGGCCAGGATTGGGATACAAATATGCTATGACGTGGAGTTTCCTGAAATGAGCCGCATTCTTGCGGAAAAAGGGATGCAGCTGTTATTTGTGCCCTTTCTGACAGATACCCAGAACGCCTATAACCGTGTCCGCTTTTGTGCACAAGCCCGTGCGATTGAAAATGAATGTTTCGTAGCTATTGCCGGGAATGTCGGCAACCTTCCAAAAGTTACTAATATGGATCTGCAATTTGCACAATCAGCTGTACTGACCCCTTCCGATTTTGCATTTCCTGTGAACGGTATTAAAGCGGAAGCTACACCTAACACGGAAATGATTGTAGTGAGTGACGTGGATTTGTCCCTGCTTACCGAATTACATAATCATGGCAGTGTTCAAACACTGAATGACAGGAGGGTTGATTTATATACCCTCAACCAGCTGATAGAAAAAAAAGGATTCCCGGAGAATACGCTGTTGCATTAACCCAGTAATTTTCAATAAAGTTATGAATTGGCTGCATAGCGTTTTTTATATCAAGGACGATACAGATTATAATCATACGGCCATTGCGATATCTGATGGTATCCGGGTTAAGGGATTGAACGTATGGCTCATGATATCCAGCGCGCTGCTGGCATCTATCGGACTGGACACCAATTCCACTGCCGTGATCATCGGTGCCATGCTTATATCCCCTTTGATGTCCTCCATCCTGGGAGCCGGATTTTCAGTGGGTGTCCAGGATAAAGAACTGTTTATACGTTCAGTGGCAAATCTTTTTTACATCACTTTCTTCAGTCTTCTCACTTCCGTGGTTTATTTCCTGATTACCCCACTGGGTGATCCTACCGCAGAGATCATGGCCAGGACGCAACCAACAGTTCTGGATATCGGAGTTGCTTTTTTTGGGGGCATTGCGGGCATAATTTCAACGAGCCGGAAAGAGAAGATCAATGCTATTCCAGGGGTAGCCATTGCCACTGCGCTGATGCCCCCGCTTTGCGCGGCAGGTTTTGGGCTGGCAACCGGAAGATGGGAGGTTTTTGGCGGTGCTTTTTATTTATTCTTCATCAATGCCGTCTTTATAGCATTTTCCACGTACCTGATTGTTAAACTGCTTCAGTTTCCTTTAAAAAATTATGTCGACAAGGCTAAACAGAAACGGGTGGCCAGACTGGCATTTCTGGTAGTGATTCTGGCCAGTATACCCAGTTTCTGGTTCCTTTATACGGTGTATCAGAAAAACAGAACAAAACACATTATTCAGAATAATCTCATCAGCGATTTCCATTATAAAGGAAATGAAATTCTGAAGTGGGAGATCGAGGACCTGGATACTGTGATCTTAGTAAAAACATTTTTTTCCGGCCAGCCTGTTTCGGATTCGGTAAAGCGTTTTTATAACAGCAGGCTGCAGGAGTTGGGATTGAAGCGTTACAAGGCCCGTTTTTTCCGTATCAACCTCACTAAAAGTGAAATGGATAAGATGACCCGCGAAATGACAGAAGCTGTTGTGAAAAATATCGAAGTACAGAATGCACGAATGAGGGATTCCGTTCAGGCATTACGTGATGAAATTGACCAAGGCCTGCTTTACCAGGAAGTAAAGGCTTTATACCCCGGTATTCATGCGCTGGGAGTGTCGCAGATGGAGATAAAGGGGGGCTTACGTACTGATACTATTTGGGCAGCCTATCTGCAATGGGATACTGTAATGACAGGGGAAAAAAGAAAAGAAGCAAATACTACTTTAGAGCGCTTTCTGAAAGCAAGACTGAGAACAGATTCTGTTCTATTGCAGCATGCAGATAAAGGAAAAGTACCCTGAATCTATTTAAATCAGTTTATCCGCCTGTAACTGATAATGGGAATAACAGCTTTATCCAATGAATGTTTATGCTATAATGGCCACAACTATATCCATTACATTTGTTTGTGTGGCTCCCGACTTCAGCAATCGACCGTGTCTGGAAAAAAAATCATACGAGTTAAATGTGGAAAGGGCCGAATTAATTGATTCGTTGCTGATCTCTTTATTCAAAAACATATCAGAGTCGATAAAGGCTCCGGCTGCGTCTGTAGGTCCGTCTGTGCCATCTGTACCTGCACATAGAACAGTAAGTTTTGCCCTGTTGCCCCATTGGGGTTTTAATTCATGGAGGATACTTAATGCCAGATGCTGGTTTCTTCCGCCATACCCCGCACCTTTTACTTTTACTGTTGTTTCACCGCCCCAAAGAAAACAACAAGGAAGTCTTCCCTTGTATCCTATTAAGGTTGCTGAAATCAGTTGTACAGCTGTTGTAAGGCTTCCGGTCAGTGGCTGGTCTGATTTTATGACAGCCATTCCTGCCTGTGTAATAAAAAAAGCGGCTTCTTCCAGTGCTGTTTGATTGCCGGCTATCACTTCATTGGTTGTTGCGGTAAAAAAATGACTTCCGGGTTTAGGTGTTTCATCCAACCTGCCGGCAACGCCATCCTCCAATCGCTCAAGAATGGCAGCTGGGGTATTTTCACGAATTCCATATCTGTCGATTACTGATAAAGCGTCTTGGAAACAGGAAGAGTCTCCGGTAGTCATACCGCTGGCAATATTTTCCGGGTTGTTTCCGGGAACATCGCTGATGATAAGGCTGATCAGCGGGGTGGGGTAAATTAATTTTACAAGCTGGCCTCCCTTAAGATGGCTTAAATGCTTTCTGACAATATTTATTTCATGTATACCGGCACCTGAGTTTACCAGCAATTTGTTAATCGTGGTTATCTCATCCTCAGTGCAACCTGCCGGAACATCTGCGATCAGAGAGGATGCGCCACCACTGAGCAATAATAAAACGAGGTCATTTTTACTGAGAGAGCTGATCTTTTGAATTAACATCTTTCCGGCAATGAAGCTGTTGCGATCCGGATAAGGATGCCCGGACTCCAAAACAGTAATTCTCTGCAAGGGTAGGGCATGTCGGTATTTGGTGACACAGAGTCCGTCTGTTACCAGGTCTTTCAGTATGAATTCCGCAGCTGCAGCCATCGCTCCTGCGGCTTTTCCACATGCAATCAGAACCAGCTTTTCGAGCGAAGTAGTATCAAAACACCTGCCTGAAATGTAAAGATTATTTCCTGAAACCCTGATCCATCTTGGTAGTAATGTTACTGGGTGTACTGCATTAATTGAATGCGCATATATTTTTTCAATGAAGTGGTATAGCATTTTAGTTCTGTGCAAATAATTACTCAAAATTTGTGTAAGGGCAACAGCTGCCCTGTATGTTAAGGGAGCAATTTTTCAAAAAGGGGAACTCCGCTGATCCTTGGTTTGATATATTGAATTTTTTCATGCAGCGCCTGTACTGTTTTAAACAGGCAACTGTTGCCGATGAACCTTTTGTAATTATCTCTCAGCTCAAAAAAGAATTCACCGGTTTCGGTTTTCCTGATCTCTGGTTGGTAAGTACCGCATAATGCTGTTTTGGCGATTTCTATATCTGCGATAGCCGAATCTTTCTCAATGTAGGGTCCGCCCATCAGGATAAAGCGGTGAAAATCGCCAACCAGCCGGAAATAATAATCCGCTGACGAATCCTTATAAACTTCAAAGTGCATCATGGGTCTTGTTTAGACGTTATTAAATGGGATCATTTAAGGTTTCCTAATTATTCACGACAAGTCAATAGTCCGTGAATCCGGTAAATAGTTTTGCATGATTTTGATTTAGTTCCTTCATTGTTTCACGGATTGAAAACTCATACTGTAGCCATCCAGCCAGTTTTGATCTCCCTTAACAATGAACTTCCAGGTTTCGGAATCTGTTTTTTCAATCAGGAGCTCTTCCTTTTTTGAAATCTTATTTTTTACTGACAGGATGGCTTCCTGGCATCCGGTTTTATTTTCATAGCCTTCACTGGAAAGTATATTGTGACCCGTTTCCGCAATAACACGGTAATAAAAACGCAGGTTGTGCCTTTTAAAAATTTCGAATCTGGTCATGGAGATATGGAAAGTAGACAAATATTCAATACACGGATTAAACCCGGTTTAAATTCAAATTAAAAGGGAATTAAAAGGAGGTGCAAATTGTTTTAAAGCGGCATTTCGTGGTATTTTTGGGAATGCCAGATATCAGTTCTTATACCTTGATTATTGCAGCCTGTTTACTGGTCATCCTGTCTTATTTGTTTAATCTCTTGTCCAGGAAAACCGGCATTCCGTCTGTTCTGATGCTGCTGATACTGGGCATAGCCGTAAGGGAAATACTGGCAGGAGCCGGAAAAACATTTACTGTGCCTTCAAGGATGGTTGAGCTCTTTGGGATATTGGGTCTGATAATGATTATCCTGGAGGCTGGTCTTGACCTGAATATCAGTAAAAACAAGCTTAAACTGGTCAGGAATGCTTTTTTCTCTGCTACTGCGATCCTGGTGCTTTCTTCCGCGGCCTTATCAGCGTTTCTCTATTTTTATCTCAGGGAAGACTTTATAAACTGTCTGATTTATGCCATTCCGCTTTCTGTAGTTTCCAGTGCCATCGTTATTCCTAGTATATCACACCTGAATGAAACCAAAAAGGAGTTCCTGGTATACGAAACATCGTTTTCAGATATCGTAGGGATATTGCTTTTCAATTATATGATAGCGGGAAATCTGTTGCATGGGATGAATATTGCGTGGTTTTTCGGGTCTATTGTCCTGTCTCTGGTAATCAGTATACTTTTATCTCTGCTGATCCTGTTTCTGCTGACTCAGATTAATACCAAAGTGAGGTTCTTCCTCGTATTTGCTATTTTGATTTTTTTATATGCGGGAGGAAAGGAACTGCATTTACCTGCACTGTTCATCATCCTGTTGTTTGGTGTGATTGTCAGTAACTGGCAACTCCCCTTTTTCCAACGTCTCCATGGAAAGATTCCTGCTGATAAGGTGACCGACCTGACACATTTGCTTCACTCTTTGACAGCGGAAAGCAGTTTTCTGATCCGGACCTTTTTTTTCTTCATATTCGGTCTTACCATTAATATCCGGCTGATCGCTGACCTGGAAGTGGTACTAGCCGGATCCGTCATTGTATTGATCCTCCTGGGTATCCGTTATATCTACCTTCGGTTCTTTTGCGGTCGCATATCATTCCGGAATTGTTTTACCTGCCCAGGGGTTAATCACTATCCTTCTGTTTTACAGCATACCTTTAAAAAATCAGCTTTCCCGCTTCAATGAAGGGATATTGTTTTTTACGATTCTGGCAACCAGTGTGATCATGATGATTGGCTCAATCGCTTATGGCAAACCTGAAGTGGAAACTATTAACGATGAAATACCGATAAATGAAAATTAGATATGGAAGAAATCAAAGTGCTGCTTGTTGAGGATGAGAAAAAAATTGCCGACAGTATTGCCAAAGGACTGAAGGAACTGGATTATCATGTGGAAACGGCATACGACGGAAAAATAGGGCTCAGGGTATATGAAAACGGGGACTTTAATCTGGTGATAACAGATATCAATCTTCCCGGTATCAACGGATATGAACTCTGCCGGATCATACGGAGCCGGAATCAGCAAATCCCGATCATTATGCTGACTGCCTTGAGCACAACAGATGATAAGATTGAAGGGTTTGATGCAGGGGCGGATGATTACCTGGTGAAACCATTCGAATTCAAGGAACTGATTGTCCGGATCCGGGCTTTGTTGAAAAGAGCCCTGAACCAGCAGCTTCCTACAGGTAATGTTTTAAAAGTAGCTGATCTTGAATTGAATGTAGACAGTAAGGAAGTGACCCGTTCAGGGAAGCCTATCAGCCTTACGGCCAAGGAATTCCAGCTGCTTGAGTACTTCATGAGGAACCGGAACAGGGTATTGTCCAGGGGTGATATTGCCGAAAAAGTATGGGATCTGGATTTCGATACCAAAACCAATGTCATTGATGTTTACGTGACTTTTCTAAGAAAAAAACTTGATAAGGATTTCAATGAAAAGCTGATCCATACCCAGGTGGGTATGGGTTATATTATGAAGGATCATTAAAATGAGTATCAGGTATAAAATAGCATTTTTGTTTGCAGGACTGGTTTGTTTCATCCTTCTTTGCCTTTGTACAGCCGTTTATATGCTCAGTGCCAGGGAAAGAAGTAATTTGTTTCATACCAGGCTGAAGAACCGGGCTACCGGTACAGCAAATACGGTGGCACATAGTAAGGACGGGAATTTCGGTATCCTGGGAATGCTTGACACCTCTTCTGTGGCTTCCCTGCAGCATAAAACCATCATGGTACTCAATTTTCATGGCAGCCTCGTTTATCGTTATTCTGATAATCCCGGCCTGGCTTTTAACATGTCGCCACAAGTAGTTGAACAAACAAAGATCAGGGGTGAATACTATTTTAAAACGGATAACAGGGAGGCAATTGCCATTCACCTGGTCAATTCAGATAACAATTTTATCGTGGCTATAGCTGCAGAGGACATCGATGGGGCTGCATATTTGGAAAATCTCCGCAAACTCCTGACCTGGTCGTTTATCATAGCTGTTCTGCTTTCATTTATAACAGGGGTAGTTTTCGCCAGGGCTATTTTAAGTCCGCTTGCAAGGATTATCAGTGAAGTAAAACTGGTGAGCTTAAATAACCCATCGCAGCGAATCAGGGTGCCGGATAATAAAGATGAATTGCAGGAACTGAGCAAGACTTTTAACGAATTGCTGAATAAGATGCAGGAGTCATTCATCATACAGCGACGCTTCATATCAAATGCTTCTCATGAACTCTCCACTCCTCTTACTGCTGTTTCCAGCCAGTTGGAAGTAACATTGCAAAAGGACAGGAGTGAAGAAGAATACAGGCAGGTGATGAAAAGTGTTCAGGAGGATGTGAAGAGCCTGCAACAGCTTACCCGCAGTTTGTTGGAAATAGCCAGATCCGGATCGCAGGGCAGCCTGGAACTGAAAATGGTTCGAATTGATGAGGTTCTTATGAAAGCAGCTTCGGATGTACAAAAATTGAAAGAAGAATACGTTGTGCAGGTCGACTTTGAAACATTTCCAAATGATGAGCAAATGCTGACAGCCTTTGGAAATAGCGACCTGTTATATATCGCTTTCAGAAATTTGTTTGAGAATGGATGTAAATATTCAGACAATCATTCAGCCAGGGTGCTTGTTTCTTTTAGCAATACTTCAGTATTCGTACTTGTTAAGAGTTTGGGCGATATTATTTCCGAGGCGGATATCCGGAATATATTTCATCCATTTTTCAGGACGGAAACGGTTAGTCATAAGCCTGGTTTCGGTCTTGGTCTCACCCTTTCAAAACGGGTCCTGGCCTTGCATAAATCCACGATAGAGGTATCCAGTAACCCATACGAGGGCACTACTTTCACCATTACGATTCCCCATTGCGGTTTTTATCCTCAGGATAGAATTTAATGCTGTTTTAACCAGTTTTTAATCCTTCATCTGCATTTTACAGGTTAATGCAAAGAATGTTGATTTCCTCAGTAATGGCGACATCCATTGTTTTATTGGTGGTGACCCTTGTCATGACCCTGAATGAAAAAAGAAAACTTGCACAGGAAAAAATCACGCTGATACTAAAAAGCGACTCCCTGCATATCCAATTGCTGGAATCGAGGGAATTGGTCACTTACTTATCCAAAAAAATAGATAGTCTAACACAAAAAAAGTAAGCATAACATGGTTAGTGTAATTATTCCCGCTTTGAACGAACAGGATACAATTGAGAGCGTCATCCAGTTTTGTCAGAGAGAATCTTTAGTTTCAGAGATTATTGTTGTAGATGATAAAAGCACAGACCGAACTGTTCAGGTGGCAGAAGCAGCAGGGGCAAATGTGATTATCAGTGATGTACGGGGTAAGGGTGTATCCATGCGGGATGGGATTAACCACTCAGAGAACCAGGTACTGGTTTTCCTCGATGCAGACATTCAGCCTTATCCCGAACACGCAATCCGCAAGCTGGTGAATCCCATCCTCGAAAATGATTGTGATTTTACAAAAGGAGCTTTTGCACGAAATGCCGGTCGTGTGACTGAGCTGGTAGCGAAGCCACTCCTTAAAATATTTTTTCCTGAACTATCGGCTTTTCAGCAACCCCTGAGTGGAATGATCGCTGGAAAGAAGTCCTTTCTGAATAAGGTAGATTTTTTTACCGATTATGGAGTGGATGTAGGGATATTAATTGATATGTTTCTGATGCAGGCAAGAGTAAAGGAAGTAAACATAGGTTATATTGAAAACAAAAGCAAGCCCTGGCAGGCGCTGGGAAAAATGAGTGGTGAAGTGGCTAAAGCGATCGTAAGGAAGGCTTCAATGCGTCAGACAAATTTTGTAAGCCTGGAGGAACTGGGTACGGTAAATATGATAACAAGTCAGATGGAGAACGTGTTGAAAGAGGAATTACAATCTTTGCGAAAGATGTTTGTTTTTGATATGGATAATACCCTGCTCAGGGGAAGATTCATTGATACACTGGCAATGAAATACCAGTTCCAGGCAGAGTTGGAAAAATTACGGGAAACGGAGCAGGAATCCGCCGTAAGAACCAAAAGAATTGCCAAATTGTTAAAGGGGCTGTCCATGGGAGAAATTCTTCAGGTGGCCTCCGGTATCCCGCTGGTAGACGATGCAGCCGATGTTGTGGCTTTACTGAGAGGGCAGGGAAATATTGTAGGGATCATCAGTGATAGTTATCAGCTTGTGGTGGAAATGGTCAAAAATAAGCTGGGTGCTGATTTTGCAATTGGAAACCGGCTTGAATATTTTGAAGGTAAAGCAACCGGGGAGGTGATTATCCCTTCTTTATTTTACAATAACCTGGAAAGCAAATGTGGTCATTCCATTTGCAAAACAAATACACTTATGCATATTGCGCATCGGTATCAAATCAGTCTGAACAACTGTATTACAGTTGGGGATCGCGAAAACGACCTTTGTATGATTGAAACGGCAGGTATGGGCGTTGCGTTTTGTACAGCTAGTGCGCTATTGAAGCAGAAAGCCGACTTGTTCATCAGCGCTTTTTCATTCACAGCACTTTTACCACTGACCGATGCATCTTGAAAGTCTTAAGTCAGTTAACGGGCTACCTGTTATTCTGGCTTTGGACTTTCGGATTCAGGTAGTATGATTTCTTCAATACTTCGGGTCAGCCTGCTCTTTTCGGCTGCCAGTGCTACCAGATGGCTTTCCACCGATACTTCGATGGAAGAACTGAGCAAGGAACCGTCCTGCTGATAAATTGCCTGCAGCCAGTCTTTGATCAGGCGGTGATCACCACCTCCATGAGCATCAGTTTTCATTTTCCAGGTGGTTTGCTTCCTGGTTTTGAAATTGGTCATAGTGAAGTTTTCCATATTACCGTAAATATCGCCTGCAGATCCCATGATTCTGGTTCTTCTTCCTTCGTAGGACACATGTGCTTCCATTGAAAAGGCAGCTGTTGCTCCGTTCCGGAATAACAGATTTACGGTCAGGTGATCAGGCTGGTCATTATCCATCCGGTACACACATCGGCCATAATCGGTTGTTTTTAGTTGCGATAGAATATAATCATCCCAGTAATCCCGGTCATCAGGCATATCAAAAACATAAAGCCTCTTTTTATCCCTTAAATAAATCTGTAAAGCTGAATAGGCGCATGTTGGCTCTGCTTTGCAATTATCCGTACATCTTTCTGTGCTGCCTTCCGGTGCATTTTTGGTGGTGAACCATTTAAGGTTTCCAAAACAATGAACATCTTTCACCTGGCTGTTTACCAGCCAGCGGATAATATCCGTATCATGGCAGGATTTGGCAAGCACAATGGGAGTTGCTGTCTGACTGCTACGCCATTTGCCACGCACATAGGAATGGCTCATATGGATTTGTTCTATCGGTTCCATGTGCTGGATACTGATGATATCGCCCAGCAAACCCTTGTTGACAATTTCTTTCAGCTCACGAAAATAAGGGGAATAGCGCAGCACATGACACACGCCGGCGATCCTGCCGGTTTGTTTCACTTTCTCCAGGATCAATCGGCATTCCCTTTCTGTTGGGGCCATGGGTTTTCAAGCAGGATATCATAGCCGGCTTCCAGAGCTGCTAAGGCCGGTTCGGTGTGCAGATGATCGGGGGTGGCGATGATTACTGCATCCGCGAATTTCGGGGTATTAAAAACCTCATTCCAGAAAGTGAAACATGATTCATTATTCAACCGGTGTTTTTTCTGAAATTTATTCAAGCGTGTCTCGCTGATTTCCGCAACTGCAATAATGGTCATTTCATCTGGATGTTGCAGCGCATAATCAGCATAAATATTACCACGATGACCGGCACCGATCAGGATTACAGAAACAGGTCTTTTAAAGGGGATATGACTTGGGTTCTCAAAAACATCTTCACGAAGCCCAAATAATTCCGCTACATCCTTCCATCTTCCCTGGATTCCATTTGCCACCACGTTGATAGAGCGCAACAGCTTCCTTGATAAAATAAACTGGCGCAATGACATAGCTGTAATTGTTTTAACTGTTGAGACAAAACTATCCCAAAATTTACTCGCACCCGGTCAGCAGCTGTATTTTAATCAGATTTTAATGAAGACTTAATTATGGTTTTAATACCTGAAGCTAATATTACAAAAAGTACGAGAGATGCAAAAGCTGTTTAACAGAATTCTGGTGCCGGTTGATTTCTCCAGGCGATCCGCCAAAGCAGTTGAAAAAGCTGTTGATCTGGCAAATGAATACGATTGCAGCATTACACTATTACATGTCATATCAATTAATCCTTATATGGCGATGGCGGTGTCAAACGGGCATTTATCTATCCCTTATATCGCAATTGAAAACAGGAGTGAATTGCAATTCAAGCTGGATAAGATCATCAGTAATACATCCTCTTCGATGAAACGGCCGGATATACGGTCGGAAATAGTTTTGGGAAGCTGGGATGAATGTGTCATCAGTTATGTGCTTAACAACAGGATCGACCTGGTGCTGATCGGGCAAAAATCCGTTTTCCCGGGAAAAAGAAGAATGTTTTTAAATCCGGACAGAATTGCTATGCGTACTCAAATGCCGGTAATGACAGCACCGGTGAACAAAAAACTGGTGAAGCTGCTTTCGGTATTGATCCCGGTCACTGATTTTCTTCCGGTCAGAAAACTAATGTATGGGATATATATGGCAAGATTGAACAATGCAACCATAAAACTTTTATCGGTTCGTACAAAGAAGAGTGAGGAACTCAGTGATTTTTATCTTAAAAAATCATATAGGCTCATCAATGATAATTGTGATGCCCAGATTGAAATGGAGTGTATCGAGAGCAACAATACGGCAGTTGGTGTTAGCCAGTATTTGAGCAGGAACCAGGCAGACCTGATGATATTGAACCCCGGAACCCAGACCAGGATGCCCGGAGTTTGGTCTTCCCTGTTCGGACGTGTCATCCAAAAGTATATTCAGGCGCCGGTATTGACGATTACCCCACTTTAAAAATGGACCAAACAATGAAAAGAATATTAATTGCTTTTTCCATGATGTTTGCAATGTTGTCAGTTTCATCCCAGACTTTGGATGAGGCCAGTACGCATGTGTATTACCACCGGCAACAATCGGCCGTTGCTACGCTCAAAAACCTTCTTCAAAAAGGTGATCATTCACCAAATGTGTATTATTGGCTGGGAGAGTCTTACTTAAAGCTGGGATATCTTGATAGTGCTGCTTTTATTTTCAGGAGGGAGCCCGTTTCTGTGAGGTTAATCATCTGTCGAAAAAGGAGTATCCGCTAGTTTTTATCGGTGAAGCCCATTTGCTGCTGGAAAAGGGCGATAAAGAAAACGCAAGAAAGCAGATGGAGGAAATGCTGCAGTTAAGAAAGTACAAGGATCCGGTGGCATTGCTTGCAGCTGCCAGGAGTCATATTAATAGCAAAAATGGGGATATTGTTTGGGCTTTGGAAATGCTGGACAGGGCAGCAGATAAGGATAGGAAAAACCCGGATATTTATCTGGCTATGGGTGATGCATACAGGAAACAAATCAACGGATCAAAAGCGGTAGTGAGTTATAATCAGGCTTTGGCGTTGAATCCGTCTCTTGCTGAAGCCTATTATAAGAAAGGACTGATTTATAAATCACAAAATAATACCGAAGTATTTGTTGAACGGTTTACGGAGGCTGTAAAAGCGGATTCGCTCTATGCGCCAGCTTTGTATGAATTGTATTCCTATTATTTCTACAAGGATTTAGACAAGGCTGGTGAATTGCTGGCACGTTATCTCAGGAATGCTGATCCATCCATTGAGAATGAGTATATGCAAACCGATTACCTCTACATTACCAGGAAATATCCGGAAGCTATAGAAAAGGCTAACCGGATAATTTCAATGACCGGAATTGAAAGTAAACCAAGATTGTACAAGCTACTGGCTTACAGCAAAGCGGCATTGGGTGACAGCATGCAGGCGGAGGAGAGTATGAATAAATATTTTAAATACCAGGATCCCGCGGAATGTATTTCAAAGGACTATGAGCTGATGGCAAAACTCTCAGAGGCCAATTATGCTGATAAATCCAGATCACTGAAGTGGTATAAAGAGGCTCTGCAAACGGAAAGTGACCAGGAAGCACGCCTCGGCTACATGCAATATCTGGCAGAAATCGAAAAGGAATTGGGAAACAGGGATCAGGAAGCATTTTGGCGGGAGGGTATTTATCATTCCAGGGAGCGTCCAACAAATCTGGATGTCTATCATTGGGGAGTATCGCTCTATATGGCTGCAAATTATCAAAGGGCTGATAGTGTATTCGGAATCTATTCGGAAAAATATCCTGACCAGATTTACGGGTATTTGTGGCAGGCCCGTTGCAATGCGATCATGGATTCTACGATGGAGAAAGGGCTGGCAGTCCCATTTTATACAAAATTGCTTGATGTTATCGGGCCTGATTTGGAGAAGAACAAGGCTACTGTCATCAAAGCATATGGCTATCTGGGCGCATATGAAGCAAATATCCGGAAAGATTATCCAGCTTCACTAGTCTATTTTGAAAAACTGCTTATGCTTGATCCCGAGAACAGCGATGCTCAGAAATATGCAGGGGTACTGCAAAAATGGATAGATAACGGAAGCAATACCGAGCCTGAAGAAAATAATAAACCCTAAACATGGAAAATATGCGCGTGATTATCCAGACAATAAATTGTTCAATAACGGACGAGCTGAAAAAGAAGGTCAAATCCCGGTTTATCAAGTTCAACAAATATTTCACCAGGATCATTCAAACAGGGGTACTTATCAGAAAGGACAGCCAGGATAAGAAGAAGGGATATCATTGTGAACTGATTTTGTCCAAAAAAGACAATAATTTGTTTACCATTGCAAAAGCAGGCAATGCTGAAAAAGCTGTTACGGGGGCATTTGAAGGGATGCGGAAGCGGTTAAGAAAAATGAAAATGAAAAAACAGAGGAAATACAGGTTATCCGGGTTACTATTGTCCGACCAGTTGCAAACAGCAGAAGAGGCGTGATTGCCCTTTAATATCTTTACACAAAATAAGTGAACGTTTTAAGCTCCTTTCTCAGCAGGCTTTTTATAAATGTCAGGACAAGACTGACCCGTCCGCAGTATATTATCCTGGTGGCTGTTATCACTGGTTTTTCAAGCGGATTGATGGCAGTTTTGCTTAAAACGATGGTTCATTATCTGCAACAATTCCTGCATGAACTGGGTTGGTATTATATTTTGTTCCCGGTTTTAGGGTTGCTGCTGACGGTATGGCTGGTGCAGCTATTCTGGAAAAATTCATATGAAAAAGGCATTGCAATGGCTTTAAAGGCAATTGCCAAAAAAGCTTCTTATATCCCCACCAGTAATACCTACAAACATGTTGTTACGAGTTCACTCACAGTGGGGTTTGGAGGATCTGCCGGTCTTGAAGCCCCGATTGTGGCAACCGGATCCTCTTTTGGTTCTATGTTTGGCAGGATTACAGATCTGAATTATCAGGAAAGAACATTGATGCTTGCCTGCGGGGCAGCAGCTGGTATAGCTGCCGTTTTTAATGCGCCAATCGCAGGCGTAATTTTTGCCATTGAAATTCTGCTGGCTGAAACGCTGGTGAGTTATTTTATCCCTTTGATGATAGCATCTGTTACCGGTGTACTTTGTTCTAAAATTTTGCTGAATGAAAGTGCGCTTTTTAATTTTTTATTGGAACAGGATTTCAATTACCTGAATGTACCTTATTATATTTTTCTCGGGATTCTGGCCGGATTTATATCCCTGTACTATGCAAAAATTTTCAAATTTGTAGAAAGAAAAGTCCATTTCTACCAATTGAATGCCTATGCAAAAGCTTTGTTAGCCGGAGTATTGCTGATTATCATGGTTTATTTTTTCCCCCCTTTATTCGGAGAAGGATACAAGAGCGTTTCACATCTGGCTAATGCAAATACGGCTAACCTGATCACAAATAATATTTTTAATCTAGGCAATAATAATGTGGTGCTACTTTTTTTTCTTGGATGTATCATACTGCTGAAACCCGTGGCAGTAGCGATCACACTCGGATCCGGGGGGAACGGGGGCAATTTTGCCCCATCCCTGTTTTCCGGGGCTTTCCTGGGTTTCTTTTTTTCAAGACTGGTCAATGTTACCGGAATAGGAAAGATTCCGGAGGGGAACTTTAGTCTCGTGGCGATGGCAGGATTGCTGAGCGGAGTGATGTATTGCCCCCTGACTGCCATTTTTCTGATTGCAGAAATAACTAATGGATACGGATTGTTCATTCCGCTTATGATAGTTTCCGCGCTTTCTTTTTTTATCGTAAAACATTTTGAGCCCTACTCAATGGAGACTAAAAAACTGGCAGAGGAAGGAGAAATATTTACGCATCAGAAAGAGAAAAACATCCTGACCACAATCACAATTGATACTATTTTGTCTGATGAATACAGCAGCATCAGTAGTCAGAAAAAACTGACAGACCTGATTGAAGTAATAATGACCAGTGATAAAAATATATTTGCAGTAGAGGATGATAAAGGAATTTTTTGCGGGATCATTGAACTGAATGACATCAAAATTTTATTGTTTGACAAATCGAACCACGACCAGGTTTTAATCCGGCAAATTATGAAAAAGCCCCGGGCGATGATCTATATTGATGAACCTGTTACTGCCGTAATGGAAAAATTGGATAATGCCCAGTCCTGGTATCTGCCTGTAGTCAACCGTGATAAAAAATTTATCAGCTTTATCTCCAAGACAAAATTATTTAACCGATACCGGGAGATTCTGGGGGCCCAGTCGGATATCTACGAAAACAACGAAAGATAATATGAATCTTTTTCTGATTATCACTATCCTGGTCTGTATCACGGCAGGGTTTGCTTATTTTAATTCCCGGTTTCTGAAATTGCCAGATTCAATCGGCATGATGCTTGCGTCACTGGTTTTTTCTGTTTTGCTGATTTCCTTTGGAACTTTGTTTCCGAGCATATTCAGGATTGCACAGGGATTTATTGCTCAGATAGATTTTGGTGCGGTTTTGCTTGAAATCATGCTGAGCTTCCTGCTTTTTGCAGGTGCCCTGCATACTGATATTTCTCTATTGAAGAAAAATTACCGGGCGATCTCTGTCTTCGCTGTGATCGGGGTTTGCATATCTGCCTTACTAACAGCGGGTATGTTGTATGGTTTGTTCATGCTGTTCGGGCACCCGGTTAATTTTATGTATTGTTTTTTATTTGGAGCCCTGGTAGCTCCCACCGATCCGATAGCAGTATTAGGTATTCTGACCAAGGCAGGAGCACCAAAAGATGTGGAAATTAAAATTGTCGGAGAATCTCTGTTCAACGATGGCATAGGGGTTGTTTTATTTCTTTTCCTGGTTGAGATCATTCAAACAGGTACCGGATCAGTCTCGGGATTCCAGGTAATATGGTTGTTGATCAAGGAAATCGGAGGTGGTGTACTCCTGGGATATTTATTGGGATATCTGGGATACAGGATGATGCGAAAGGTTGATAATTACCAGACTGAAATTTTTATCACGCTGGCCATGGTCATGGGAGGATATGAGCTGGCTAGTCAGCTGCATTTTTCTGGTCCGCTGGCAATGGTGGTGGCCGGTCTTTTTACAGGTAGCCGTTCTAAGGAAAAAGCGATGAGTGATATCACGGAAGTATATGTTGATAAATTCTGGGAGCTGGCTGATATTCTGCTGAATGCCATACTTTTTGTTTTGATTGGCCTGGAATTACTGGTACTGCAGATTGATAGCTGGTACCTGATCGCGGGGGTAATCGCCATCCCAATTACTTTACTGGCGAGGTATTTATCATTGTTGGTTCCTTCTGTACTGCTGAAGAAATTTATCGGTACAGACCATAAAACCATCCAACTGATGACATGGGGTGGTCTGAGAGGCGGACTTTCAATCGCCATGGCCTTATCACTGACAGATCCTTTTCCAAAAAATCAATTCGTGTTCATGGTGTATGTGCTGGTACTCTTTTCTATCATCGTACAGGGTTTATCCATGGGAAGATTGGTTAAAAAATTGTTTTAGCTTGACTTGTTGCACTTGTTTGCTTTTTTGAGACAAATTCTTCCTTCGGTACAACATTTTTACAAGTGATAATTCTGAATTCAAGAACAGGAATCGAATGCTGACAAGGCAAAGCCAGTCAGCATCCCGATTGGCAATGCCAGATAGAACCTGTATCTGGAGTATTGCCCCCAAAGTATTGTGGGGATTATACTATCCATTGACAGACCAGTTTGTAATCGGTAGCAATTGAAATTTTTTGGGGATTTCGTTTGATTCAAATATCAATTGCAATAAAAAGCCCGCCTTCGCTAAAGCTATGGCGGGCGATGTAGCCTCGACAGGAATCGAATGCTGACGAGGCAATGCCTGTCAGCATCCCGACCGGCTATGCCGCGTCGGGACCTGTATCTGGAGCTTCGTCCCCACAGTATTGTGGGGATTATACTATCCATTGTCAGCCCAATTTGTAATCGGTAGCAATTGAAATTTTTTGGGGATTTCGTTTGATTCAAATATCAATTGCAATAAAAAGCCCGCCTTCGCTAAAGCTATGGCGGGCGATGTAGCCTCGACAGGAATCGAATGCTGACGAGGCAATGCCTGTCAGCATCCCGACCGGCTATGCCGCGTCGGGACCTGTATCTGGAGCTTCGTCCCCACAGTATTGTGGGGATTATACTATCCATTGTCAGCCCAATTCATCAGTTGTTAGTTCTCTGCAAAATGACAAGTAAATAAAAAAAACCCCGGTCAAAATAACCAGGGTTGCAGTAGCCTCGACTAGAATTGTTTAGCATCTGGAGCTTCGTCCCCACAGTTTTGTGGGGATTATACTATCCACTTGATTAAATTTAAAGCACAATAAAAAACCCACCATAACTTAAGCTATGGCGGGCGATGTAGCCTCGACAGGAATCGAACCTGTATCTGGAGCTTCGGAAACTCTTATACTATCCATTGTACTACGAGGCCAGAGAGAAGTCTTTAGTCCTGAGTCGATAGTCGTTAGTAGGCTATGGAACTGGCTAATGACTATTGACTAATGACCATCGACTACTTAATCAGTCCACTCGCGTTGGTCGCAAAGACCTTTACGGCAATGGCCAGCAAACGTACGCCAAAACACTTTCCCACCGCTAATAAACCTGATTTTCCCAGTACTCTTTCGATGAGATTGAGGGAGCGTAACACAATGTATATCACTATCAGATTGACCAGGATGGCCAGCAGGATCATGAACTCATTTTTATCGGCCCTTTCAAATGTGGCTTTGAGCGACATAATGGTCGTGAGGGTACCACTTCCGGCTATTAATGGAAAGGCAATCGGTACCACCGTTCCTGATGGCGTGCCCTTCTCCGGCTTGAAGAATTCAATCCCCAATACCATTTCCAGTCCCAGGATAAAGATCACAATCGAACCCGCCACGGCAAAGGAACGGATATCCACCCCCAGGATGTTGAGAAAAGGCTTGCCAATAAAGAAAAACAAGACCATCAGTCCACCGGAAATCAAAGTGACCTTCCAGGCATTGATGCCTCCCATTTTCTGTTTGATGGAAATCAGCATGGGGACCGATCCCACCACATCAATCACCGCAAATAAGGTAAAGGTCAGGGTGAGGAATTCCTGTAGGTTGAACTGCATGGCGTTGGTTTTTGCAAAAGTACTTAACGGAAAAGATATCGCTCCTTAAAGTAGTTCAACTCAACCGATAAGTACTGCAAGCAATCCCGGCACAAACAATCCTGGTAGCGCTGATCCATAAATGCCCGCTGCTCCGCTGTTACTACAATTCCATAACACTGGCACTGCGTAATATTGCCCGGTTTGCATTCAAATGCCTGACGGCAACGGGGACATTCCCTGGTTTCATGCTGGCACATAGGTCTCCATTAAAAATTGTAACTGATACCGCCAAAACCATTAGTGCCCGGAGTGCTAAACCCGCTGATCTCCGTGTAACGACTGCCCGTGATGTTCCGGATATCAGCAAATAGCTTCAGCCTCTTTTTACAAAAATTATATTCGGCATAAATATCCCATAGGGCATAAGCGCCTAAAGTGGTATAGACCGTACTGAAACTATTGTTATCGAAATAAGCATCTTTTCTCTCTCCGGTAATCGCGAGGTTACTACTCACAAAGAATCGCGGATTGATAACAGCACTCAGGATGATCCCCCCGGCCGATTGCGGGCGACGAAGCAGGTTATTATAACTGGTATCCTTATTACCGGTCTTGGTATGGATCGTACCGGTTACATAATTATAGAAAGCCTTTACTGTAATTCCCTTCTTCAACAGGTAGCTGGCTTCCCATTCCAACCCATGGTCTTTCTGCCGGTCCTGATTGATATACTGCGATACAAACGTAACGGGGTTATAAGAAAAGAAAACTACATCTTTTACATTGCGACTATAGAACACTACGCGGCTGCTGAATTGATTGTTGGCAGCATAGTAATGTAATCCTCCCTCGAGACTGATTGCCGCTTCCGGTTGTAATTCGCGGTTACCATACTCGGAAAACAACTGATACAAAGAGGGCGTGCGATAAGCAGAAGAGAGATTGGCAAAGAGTTTAAACTTCTTGCTTAGCAAATAAGAAGGATTTACATTAAATACCGCATGACTCCCATATTCTGAATGAAGGTTCAGCCTCCCTCCGAATTCAGTATTGAATCCTGAAGGATGGTTCCAGTTGAGGGCTGCATAGATACCCAGCTGATTTTGAGTTAAGCTGTCGCGGCTATAAGTTGTTTTATACGGACCAAAAAATCCAATGGAAGAATAATTTTGATCAGAAAGGGAACTGCGGTAATCCAATCCACCGGTCAGGGTAATGGTTGAACCGGATTTGACCGTGATATAAGCATCGGCAAAATGTTCCGATCCTTTATAATCACCCTGACTCCAGGTATCAAAACCATTTCTGCTTTTTACCGAATCATCGGTATACTGTCTGCTTATTCGGTTATAGCTATACAATATCGTCAGTTTGTTTTTACCCATTAACCATTCATTACGGATACCCGCCTGCATACTTTTTTGTGTATAGGTATAGTCCAGTTCATCCGTGAAAGCACCCTGGTCAATATCTCCTTTGATCGAACTGATCCGGATAAAAGGCTGGATCAGTAATTTTTCATTGGGGCGGTAACCAAATCCGGCCTGTAAACCTTGCTGACGGAATCCATCCCGATCTGTTGCCGGATTATTATTACTGTTCACTGTTTCATTGATGCCCTTGGTATCATGCAGGGTCCAGCCCGCCTGGTATTCCAGTTTCCCCTTCCGGCCACTGATGCCCGCATTGGTTTTGATGGAATTAAAACTGCCATAGGTAGCCATGACCTGTCCTGCGATGGCTTTGGCCGGATTTTTTCTGGTGATGATATTGATCACGGCCGCGAGGGCATCACTGCCATAGAGGGTAGATTGACTTCCTTTGAGAATCTCAATTCTTTCAATATTATTCAATGGCAGGTTGCGCAAATCAAAATTACCGCCGATACCGGAGGGATCATAAACCGGTACCCCATCTATCGTGATCAGGGTATGTTCAATTCTGGCACCGCGCACATAGAGGCTTTTATCTTTTCCGGGATTGCTGTTGGCGCCGGCAATAAAAATGCCTGACTGCTCTGATAATAACCGGGTGAGATCACGGCCACCGCTTTGTTCAATTTGTTCCCGGCTGATCACGGTCACTACCTTGCCGGTCAGCGATGTTTTGTTGGGATACTTGTTGGCTGTAACCACTACTTCGTTGAGTAAACTGCTGTCTGTTGGTTGTTGTGCGTTGAGCTGCGAGCAGATAATTGCGGCAGCCAGCACAAAAAATGTTTTTTTCATTTGCATGAAATTTTTGTGTGACTGCTTCCGAAATGAATTAAAAGATGAGATCGTAAGGTCTTCCGACTTTACATTCTCCGCCTTTCACCCGAAAGCTGAATAATGTTTGCTTGATCTGGCAGGTCTTCTGGCTTAGCCTTTTTGTTGACACCTTCCCGTTCTCGTTTTAACAGAACAGTGGTTGCAGATTCAACTGAGAGAATGTATTGGTCAGTGGATTTTTTCCTATTTACCACTTGCCAAACCCCATTCTCCGGCTTTACAGCTACGGGGATAGCACCGGATTTGCACCGGTTTCCCTTTTCATCCCGACCATTGATGGGCGGGAACCAAATCACTGCAAATGTAAGCGGCTCATGAAATGTGAGCGGATAAGTTATCAACAGCCTTTCATCAAGGCACTGCCTCCTATGACCAGGAAACTCTTGTATGAGTCAACGAAAAACAGATCAGGACACTGGTTAGCCAGATAAAATATCCGGAATTTTTCTGATGCAAAACTCCTTGTGACAGTTTTTATTCCTTGAAGTTTAATGCAGATTTGTCATTAGTTCATCATCTTTTTTTGCAGGGTTTTTTTAACATTTGACTGAAAATGAAAAGACCCTTTCATGCGTTAGGCATTTAACCTCTGTCGCTATACAAGCCACCTCTGCCGCTCCATGCGGTACTCTTCTGCCCGGGATTTTTTTTAATGCCTAAAAATTTGTCCGATGAACTGGTCATTCAAACCAACGGCTTTGTTAGTATTGTTATTCGCAGCAAAAAAGGAAATGGTACACAGCCAAACCAACCTGCACAAGTATGAATTTGGAATCAACCTGGGGATGCTCGTCTACCAGGGAGATCTGACCCCGCGAAGGATCGGGTCTTTTGAAACACAAAAATTTACAGTAGGGCTTCATGCCAGTAAAATCATCAGTCCGGTACTGTCCCTGCGTGGCCAGCTGGCATTTGGTAAGCTAAAGGGCGATGATGCGGCATATGATAACCCCGAATACCGGAAGCAAAGAAATTTCAATTTCACTTCCCCTGTAACAGAACTCAGTGGGCAGCTGGTCTGGAACCTCACGGGTAGCAATTACAAAGACAAAGGCTTTTCTCCCTATGTATTTGCCGGTGCGGGTTTGTCGCTGATCAAAGTACGGCGTGATTGGTCCGCACTGAATACAGAGTATTTTCAGCCCGCTACCAGTGAAGTCTGGGCCGGACTGGCAGCAGATACAGCACACAATACACCACGAATGATACCCGTGATTCCGATGGGTGGAGGGGTACGTTATTTTTTCGGCCGCAACTGGGGTGTCAATGCGGAAGCGACTTACCGATTGGTCAGTACCGATTATCTCGATGGGTTTAGTGAAGCAGCGAACCCTGACAAAAAGGATAAGTACATGGGTTATACTGTTGGGATTATTTACAGGGCGGGGAAGAAGGATATGTTGAAGTGTCCGAAGGTGAAATATTAGAGAAGGCGAGTGGCTAGTGGCGAGTGGCTAGTGGAGAATGGCTAGTGGGGGCTATGACCCCGGTAGATTGCTTTATAAGGTTCGTTCGTCTTTTTTTTTGGCGAAAGATGGGGGAAGTCAAAAGACATTGCGTCTCTTCGCGTCCTTGCGTCTTAGCCCACAGGGCCCTGCGGGCGGTTAAACTTCTGGCCTGACTCGTTTTTTAAACTCTGCGAAACCTCTGCCTCTCTTGTTCTCTGCGGTTAAGCTTTTCCCGGTACATTTTTAACCTTAAACAATTTTACCGGTCAATCAAAGGCGACAAGTTTACACCGCCTGAAGGCAGTGTAAGAAATTTATTTGTCGGGCAGTTAGAGGTTAAGACGGGTCCTGTTTCCACAGGACCCCTTTTACAAATCCTTAGCCAGTACAATCATCCGGCTGATCTATCGGTATCGAACAACCGATAGTGTCTGATGCAACCCCTGTGGAAAACGAGGAAGGCATATTAACAAAACTGGTACAATTACTGCCATACCTCAGCGTTTACTCCCTTAAAATCAACTGATATGGTAGCCGCAAAAGCAAAAATATTTCTGGCCGAAGACAGGGGTCTGAATGAAACCCCCTGGTTCCGCAGTTTCAATACTTTCAATTTTGGTCAGTACCAGCTGGAACAGAAACAGCCTTTTGGCCGGATGTATGTGCTGAATGATGATGCCCTGGAAGGGGGACGTGCCATGACTATGCAAGTGGAGGAACCCAGTAGTATTATCCTGTTGCCTGTTATCGGTGCACTGCATTTCAAAACTTCGGTTGGTCATGAAGGAACCCTGGCTGCCGGTCAGGTACAGTTGCTGATGTTATCAAAGGGAGATCAACTGGAACTGATCAATCCTTTTAAAGATGACCTGATCAATTTCCTGCAAATATGGATTAGAAATGATCTGCCTGCAAATACAGTGTCGGTATCATCTGATTTTGATGTGAATATTTTTCAGAACAGTCTGATGAAAATTTCTCCGCAATGGCTGGGAGATCATCGCCTGCCCTTCAGTATTTCCATTGGTAAATTCAGTGGCAGGGGGGAAGCTGATTTTTATCCATCTACTGCCGATGCCGGTGTATTCCTGCTGGTCCTGGATGGTGCTTTTGAAGTAGCTGGTCGTTTGTTGCATGCCCGGGACGGACTGGCCCTTTACGAAACCTCGCCGATAGATATCGAAGCCCTGAGTTATGAAGCGCTTATTTTAGTGGTGGAGCAGCCGGTGCTGACGGTTTGATCCATTGAAAGGAAATGCCCGCGTAATAATTCCTCCCTGGGGCTGCATTGAAGTAACGGCCCGCTGCAGCATTGATATCATTGCCCAAACTATATTTTTCATCCAGCAGGTTGTCTGCCCCCGCAAAGAAATTCCATTTGTATTTTTTATTAATCGTCTTTCTCCAGCCAATCCGCCATCCCAGTAACTGATAAGCATCTGCCTTCGCTGTATTGGCATCATTCAGCATGATGGATGAAGCGGCATACCAGGTGGCATTGGAGTATAGCCCGTTTTTGAATTGTACATCGGCCAATAAACTAAAACTACGGGCCGGTACAGAAGGAAGGGTCTTGCCCGAAAAATCCACCGTGCCTCTTACAAAATCTCCATAACGGAAATGATTCATTGTTAAGGCCGCATTGATATTACAGTAGTACACCCATTTACCGGGAAAACTGGTAAAAAAATCTGCCGTGAGTTCCAGGCCTTTTTGTTTTGTATTTCCGGCATTAGTAAAAAAATCAGCGCCTGAAATATCACGACGTTGTACCAGGGCCTTATTCAGTTTGAAATAAAAACCGGTGGCTTCCAGTCTTAATTTGTTTTTCAGCAATGATTGGATCAGCGTCAATTCATAATTCCAGCCATACTCGGCTTCCAGTTCTGTGCTGATAACCCCGGTGGAAGGTAATAACTCTGCGATGGTAGGGGGAGAAAATCCCCTGGATACCGTGGCCTTTATGGCAAATCCCTTGTCGAAATTCCTTCTGAATGAAATACGGGGAGCCAGTTCGTTGCGGTAGATTCTTTTTTGGTTACTGACCGGGTACTGCGATAAACGAGAAAACTCAACACTGGAACGATTCAGACTGATACCCGTATTGAAAAACCACTTTTCTTTAATGATCCAATCACCCTGTATAAAGAAGTTGGAGACTAAAAAAAGGATATCATCATTGGTCTGCACGGTATCAGGTTGGCCATTCCGGTTATTGCTCACCCTGGTATTGAACCAGCCAGCCTGTACTTCAGCACCCGCACTATATTTAATCTGGCTTTCCGTATTTATTTTCTTTTCATAACTGAATACCGTTCTGCCGCCGGTGGAGGGTTCGAGCCTTCTTTCATAATTACGGATGGCTGCATTCTTCACCTGGTTGAAACTGGCATAAAGCGTTGTCAGATTGCTCCATTGTTTACTGAATGTATATTGGTTCGTGAATCCGGCTGTCAGGTTTTGCTGGTAAATAGCTGCTCTTGCATTGATAGCGGAAGGGAAACCTCCGGCTGCAGGCCGGGCTGCCTTTGGGTTATTCCTGTATTCTGTTTCGGTCAGTGCGCCGGGTGTCTGGTAATAGAGATTGCTGTATAAAACAGAGGCGGTGATTTTTTGTCGTTCACTTATTTTCAACTGACTGATCCATGAAAAATTATCCCTCCGCATGGCCGATTGCTCCCTGTATCCGGCAGCTTCATCATGCGCATAGGTTATTTGGTTCTTATTTTCTTTTTGTCCGAAGTTGACCGTGGCCAGTAATGTATGCCGGTTAAAACTTCCAATATTATATTCTGCCGTTGCACCCGGTTGCCATTTACCCAGATTATACATTTGTATCAATCCGCCTGTACCGGCTCCATACATACTGCCAGCCGGGCCTTTGAATATTTCAATCCAGGAAAAATTATTATAAGCAAACTGGTTGAAATAAGTATTGCCCCCGGGATCGGTCATGGGAATATCATTCCAATAAACTTTTACATTCCTTACGCCAAAAGGAGACCGAAGCGAACTGCCCCGGATATTGATCCGGTAACTGCCGGGAGAACGCTCTTCCATCCGCACACCGGCAATGGTATTGAAGCCACTGACCAATGCAGTCTTATTATTGCGGTCGCCGTTGTTGAATTCAATGGCGATAGCATTGACAGCGGTCTGCGATTGTTTGCGGTTTTGTTCAAAGGAACGGACCTGTACTTCTTCCAGGGTCGCGGAACTATCGCTCAGTATTGGTTGCTGGGCAGAAACTGCGTAATGAAGCAGGAGGAAAGGCAGGAATAAAACTTTGTTTTTCATGTAATACAGACTTTAAAGGTAGAATCTTTTATTTGTATCTTCCCACCATGAGTGGTAAGAACAAACTGAACCTGCTTGATATCAGCCTGATCGTGGTTAGTCTGGTGATCGGCATGGGTATCTTTCGCAATCCTGCCTCTGTCGCTGCTACTTCAGGTAACAGCAATATCTTTTTTCTATTGTGGGTCGCCGGCGGGGTCATTGCTTTAGCGGGTGCCCTGACCTATGCCGAGATCGGGCAAAGGTTGCCAGCCATGGGAGGTTATTACAAAGTATTTGCCGAATGTTATCATCCCTCTGTTGGTTTTTCAGTGAATGCCATTATTCTCATCAGCAATGCTGCTTCATTGGCTGTGGTGGCCCTGATCGGAGCCGATTATGTAAGCGATCTGCTCTATGGAAAACCCAGCGGCATCGTTTTTAATACCATGGTGGCCATTACTGCCGTGGCCATGTTCTTTGTGGTGAACCTCTTCGGACTCAAGACCAGCAGTCGCACCCAGAATGTACTCATCATTATTAAAGTGGGATTGATGGTGGTATTGATTGCCGCGCTTTTCAAAGGAGTGGTGATTGAGCCACATGGCTATGAGGAAAATTCACCCTTTTTCACGCTGGATAATAACAGCGCCATTACTTTATTTCTTATTTCATTGATACCGGTTTGTTTTGCCTATGGCGGTTACCAGCAAACCATCAATTTCGGGGGAGAGGTAAAGGATACACGCATTATTCCCAAAGGCATCATCATCGGGATCATTATTGTGATCCTTTTATACCTGCTGATCAATGTAGCTTATACACAGGTGATCGGATATGATAAAATGAAGAATGCCTCTGCCATCGGGGCCCTGCTCTGTGAAGCCTGGTTTGGCAAGGCCGGTGGTAAAGTATTTGATGCCCTGATGTTTTTATCGGTGCTGGCCTATGTGAATATATTGCTGATGAGTAATCCAAGGGTTATGTTTGCCATGAGCCAGGACCGGGTGTTTCCGAAAATATTTTCTTATCGTCATCCGAAGACGGAAGCCCTGGTGGCCGGACTCGCTACATTTTCAATCATCACGATCATTGTTACTTTTTTTGGTAAGGGGGTTGACAATATCCTCAACTTTACCATGTTCCTGGACAGTATCGGCATGAGTACATCGGCCGCTACCTTATTTGTATTAAGAAAAAGAAAGCAAAACCAGTCGATGATCACCGGCACCTGGAATAAATTCACTCCCATTCTGGCCTCATTCTTTGTGTTTAGTTATTTTATGATCGCCGTGGGCGTGGTGATCAAGGATGTAAATGCGGCACTGATCGGAACCGGGCTGCTGGCGATTTTCCTGGCTATTTATTATGTATTTTATCATAAGCGGAAGAACTGATGGACATATCACAAATCATTAATGAACTGGGAGAGGATCGTGAGCATTATTTTAATGCAGTGGCGCCTCCCATTTTGCAGACCAGTAATTTCACTTTTAAGAAAGTAGCAGATCTCACCAAGGCATTTGAAGATGAGATGGGCGGTTATTTGTATAGCCGCGGATTAAATCCTACCGTGGACATCCTCCGCAAAAAACTGGCCGCACTTGATGGGGCAGAGGATTGTCTGGTGTTTAATAACGGAGCAGCGGCCATCTTTGCCGGGATCTTTGCCAATATCAAATCCGGTGATCATATTGTATCGGTAGCCAAACCCTATACCTGGGTGCAAAGGATGTTTGATGTGATCCTGCCCCGGTTCAATGTAACGGTTACTTATATTGATGGTACACAAATCGAAAACTGGATCAATGCTACAAATGACAATACCAGTTTTTATTATCTCGAATCACCGAATAGCTGGGACTTTGCCCTGCAGCCTATCCGGCATGTGGCGGCTTTTGCACGCAGCAGGGGCATCACTACTTTAATTGATAATAGTTATTGTACACCGCTCTATCAAAAGCCTATTGAAATGGGCATTGATATGGCCATGCAAACCGCCACCAAGTACATCGGCGGTCACAGTGATACCCTGGGCGGAGTGTTAAGTGGTACCCATGCCATGATGGAAAAAATCTTCAACAGCGAGTACCTGAATATCGGCAGCGGTATCCAGCCCTTTAATGCCTGGCTGATGATCCGTGGATTGCGGACCCTGCCGGCAAGGCTTGAGCGAATTACAAAGACCACAGCGGAAGTTGTTGCTTTTATGAAGCAGCATCCCAAAGTGGAAAGCATCTTATTTCCTCATGATGAAAGTTTCCCGCAATATGCCCTCGCCAAAGAGCAGATGAAGGGGGCCTGTGGTTTATTCACTTTTACCTTGAAATCAGATAAAAGAGAGGATATCGTCCTTTTCTGTGAATCCCTCCAACATTTCATGATGGCCGTGAGCTGGGGCGGGCATGAAAGTCTGGTGATTCCCAAATGTGCCGGCATTCCTGTCAAAGATTTTGACGCTACGAACAAGGAACATAAATATATCCGGGTCTATACCGGACTGGAGGATGCGGCTTATCTGATCAAAGACCTGGAGGGGGCGCTGGGAAAGATATAAGCAGGGCCTGTAAAAATTCAGGTTTCAGGCCGCTCATTTCATCTATTTTTGCACTCTATGAAAAAGGTAATCAAGCTGGCCATGGGCTTGTTCCTTTGTGCAGCGGCTTCGGGTCAGCCGGCTTCCAAATGGAATATCGTTCGTTGCGTGGATCATGCAATGAAGAATAATATATCGGTCAGACAGGCCGATCTGCAAACCCGGTTTTCAGCACTGAATCTGACCCAGAACAAAGCCAGTCAGCTCCCCACCCTGAATTACAGCACCAGTGCCGGTTATCGCCTGGGACGTTCTGAAAACCCTACCACCGGAGTACTCGAGGATAATAATTTCTTTAACCTGAGTATGCAGTTACAAACCGGTGTGACCATCTTTAACTGGTTCTCTAAAAAGAATACCATCGAAGCCAGTCGCCTGAGCTGGGAAGCCGATAAGGCCCAGGTGCAAAAAGCCAAGGACGATGTAGCCCTCAATGTGGCCGTTGCCTATCTGCAAATATTACTGGCTAAAGAACAGGTAAACCTGGCCGGAGTACAGGTACAACAAACCATTGACCAGCTGACCAGCACCCGTAAAAGAGTGGATGCAGGTGCCCTCCCCGAACTCAATGCCGCCGAACTGGAAGCGCAACTGGCCCGTGACAGTTCTTCATTTGTCACGGCTCAGGCATCAGTACAACAATTTTTACTGCAAATGAAGGCCCTGCTCAATCTTGATGCGGGTGAGGCATTTGAAATTGAAACACCACCGGTAGATAAAATTCCGGTAGAAGCCCTGGCAGATTTACAACCTGAATCGGTGTATGCATTGGCGATTGCCAGTCTGCCCCAGCAAAAAATAAACAGTCTCCGTATTCAATCTGCTAAAAAATCAGTGGAAGCCGCCCGTGGTATGATGTACCCGACCTTCTCAGCATTTGGCGGATTGGGTACCAGTTATGTCAATATTAAAGTTCCCAATTTTAATCCGGGTCCATTTAAACCCACTGGTGCCATCGTGAATGTGAGTGGCACCGATTATGTAGTTCAGGCTCCTTCATTTGTGCAGGCAGGGGAGAGGTCCATTCCCATGGGTACTCAGTTCCGGAACAACTTTGCACAGAATATCGGGATCGGGATCAGTGTTCCCATTTTAAATGGCCGCAATGCAAGATCCAACTGGGAAAGAAATAAACTAACCGTACAGCAGTTTGAATTGCAGAAAGAATCGGGCGATATGCAGTTGAAACAGGATATCTACAAGGCGTACACCGATGCCACGGCGGCCCTGCAAAAATTCAATGCAGAAAGAAAAGCCGTGCAAACCTCGGAGAAAGCATACGATTATGCTAAAAAAAGGTATGATCTGGGTTTGTTGTCCACTTATGATCTGCTGAACAGTCAGAACAATGTGTTACGTTCCAAAATACAGGCCCTGTATTCTCAATATGATTATGTGTTCAAGATGAAATTGCTGGAATTTTATAAAGGACAGGGATTAAAACTATAAATCAAGTGCCATGAAGAAAAAGAACAGGAAATGGCTGTATATCTCCGTTGCGGTTGTGCTGGGTTTGCTCCTGGTGATGAAACTGGCCGGGAAAAAAGACAGTGCAGAAAAAGTAGCCGTGGAAAAAGCGGTAAAGCGCACGATCATTGAATCAGTGAATGCCAGCGGAAAAGTTTATCCTGAAGTGGAAGTAAAGATCAGTCCGGATATTTCGGGTGAAGTCACCGAACTCACCGTGGAAGAAGGTGATAGCGTCAAACGCGGTCAGATACTGGCCCGTATCTATGCCGATATCTATGCCCTGCAAAGAGATGAAGCGGCAGCCAGAGTGAACCAGACTTCGGCTACGGTTGACAATGGCAGTGCGGCACTGGAAGCCTTGCAATCATCCCTTACCCAGGCCCAGCAAAGCTTTGACCGGAATAAAAAATTATATGAGGATAAGGTAATTTCCAAGGCCGAGCTGGAGCAATATGAAACCACATTGAAAACAGCCCAGGCGAATTACAATGCGGCCAAACAAAATATCCGTAGCCTGCAGGCGAATGTGCAGGCCTCTCAGGTGGGATTGAACAAAGCCAATAAAGACCTGGGAAGAACCACCCTCGTGGCACCGATGGATGGGGTGATCTCATCGCTCAAGGTTAAAAAAGGAGAAAGAGTGGCCGGTAATAGTTTTAATGTAGGTACTGAAATGATGACGGTGGCAGATATGAGTGTGCTGGAGATCAGGGTGGATGTGGGGGAAAATGATATCGTGAAAATCAATATCGGGGATTCAGCTGATGTGGAAGTGGATGCCTATAATAACCGCAAGTTCAAAGGGGTGGTGACCAAGATTGCGAGCAGTATCAAGTCCTCCAACGGGCTGGCTGTTTCCAATGATGTGACCAATTATGAAGTGCGGATCCGTTTGCTCCGTTCCAGTTATGAAGATCTGGCGGGCAATACATTTCCTTTTCGTCCGGGTATGAATGCCAGTGCCGATATCAAAACAAAAAGAGTGGAGAATGTACTGGCTGTGCCGATCACGGCTGTGAATGCCAGGGTCAAAGGCAGTGACAAGAGCATGGAGGATAAAAAGAAAGAAAACAATGCGGGTAAAGAAGAAGCTGATGCATTGAACAGTAATACCAGCAGTGGTTATGAAGATGAACTGGAAGAAGTGGTTTTTGTGATGCAGGCAGATGGCTCGGTGAAAAAAGTGGTGGTGAAATCAGGTATCCAGGATATCAACTATATCGAAATCCTCAGCGGTCTGAATGCCGGAGAAGAAGTGGTGATCGGTCCGTATAATGCGATCAGTAAAACCCTCAAGACAGGTACCAAGGTAAAAGTAGTGGCGAAGGATAAGTTGTTTGAGAAGTAAATGTTTGAGATTAATTGTTTTGACAAAATATCTCCAACATTAAAAGTCGTGGAAGCAAACTGAAAATCTATTATGAGTCGCTGGGTATTTTGATCTTGCAACGGGCCTCTCTGAACGTCATACCGGCCTTGAGCTCCAAAGGAGTCCTATGGACCGGTATCTTTTTTAGCAGTAAGCAAGACAGTCTTCTTTCAAAAGACCCCGGGTCAGGCCCGGGGTGACATACTGCAAGGGTGTGGCAAGTCTCATACAGAAGGAAGCTTATAACAGACTTAAATAACATCATGCCGGCTCCAGGATCCAGCAGGGTAAATAGGTCTAGACTGGCAAAGTGGAGGCCCGTATTGATACGCTAATAAAATTGTGTTTGCAACAGGCCACCAGTAAGTCATGCCGGACTTGATCCGGCATCTTATTAAATGGACTCTTTTCATAATCCTCTCATTTGATTTTAGTTCCCTCAATCTCTGTAGTTTCGCTCATAAACTTTTTACATGCGCTTTGGTATCATCGGCAGCGGAAGCTGGGCTACGGCTCTGGCGAAGATCCTGACAGATAAAAAGCATCCTATACAATGGTGGATCCGGGATGAAGCCATGATCCGGCATATCCAGGAACGGCATCATAATCCCCGTTATCTCTCTTCTGCCAGCTTTGATGTTTCCTTACTGCAGATGTCATCTAATATCCGGGAAGTGGTACAGGCTTCAGACGTTCTGGTTATAGCGGTGCCATCTGCCTATGCTGCTGCCAGTCTGGAAGGTTTACAGGCAGGCGACCTGACCGGAAAAAGTGGTGTCTGCCATCAAGGGATTACTCCCTGAAAAAAATATCCTGCTGAACGAATACCTGGAGCAGGCCTACGGTTTTCCATTGGAGGATTATTTTGCCGTGCTGGGACCCTGTCATGCCGAGGAAGTAGCTGCTGAAAAATTATCCTATCTCACATTTTCCGGTACTGATTCTAAAATGGCTTCCGATATCTCGGCTCATTTTTCAACCAGCTATATCAATACCATTGTCAACCATGATATACTCGGGGTGCAGTATGCAGCCGTGCTTAAAAACATTTATGCATTAGGGGCGGGTATAGCACATGGTTTGGACTATGGTGATAATTTTTTAAGTGTCTATATCGCCAATGCAGCAGATGAGATGGCAGCTTTTCTTAGAAAATTCGGCGCCCGCGATATTACAGTCGGAGAGCATGGGGCAGAGGACCCGATGACCCACCGGAAGACACCCAATTATGCGGCCTCGGTTTACCTCGGCGACCTGCTGGTAACCTGTTATTCTCTCTACAGCCGTAATAGGATGTTCGGAAATATGATCGGTAAGGGATATGCAGTAAAAACAGCCCAGCTTGAAATGAATATGGTGGCAGAAGGCTTGAATGCCGCCCGTTGTATCCATGTGATCAATGAAAATGTGGAAGCGACGATTCCAATTGCAGAAACGATCTATAAAATTCTATGGGAGAATGTAAAAGCGGCGGATGGGTTTAAAAGGATTGAGGAGGTGATGGTGTAGGGAGGGCTAGTGGCTAGTGGAGAGTGGCTAGTGGGGAATGGCGAGTGGAGAAAGGCTAGTGGGGAGTGGAGATTTGGCCGGGGCCACGGGTATGTCATACTGAGCTTGTCGAAGTATGTGGTGAAAAAAAAGGATTGATAATATTACGGCGCCAGTTACATCAGTTTGATGATTCCATTTTTCCCCTCGTTATTTAATACAAGCTGTAGGCTAATGACTATTTTTTAAGTCTCTTTTTCTGTTTGCGGTAAAGAATTAACTTTAGCCGGTAAAAGCCCGCAACCATGATCCAGTTTTTCCAGGTCCTTTTTTTGATTGCAGCCGTGGTGCTGATCGTTCTGAATGTGCTTGATTATAACAAGTGGCAGGAAGGAAGAAAAGAAGGCAGCACCAAGCCCCACCCGATTAAATGGTTCAATTTTGTACTCACTTCCATTGTAGCCCTGGGTTGTGTGCTGAATATTATTGTGGCGTGGATCAGGAAAGGGTAAGAGAAGTCGATAGTCTTTAGTCGGTAGTCGTTAGTCAACAGTAGACAGTCGTCAGTCAACTTTTTTATTCCTACTAGCCACTAGCTACTCGCTTCTTTCTAAACAAATAAACTCGCCGCGATTCCATCGGCTAGTAATTTTCCTTCATTGGTCAGTATGAACGATCCGTTTTGCTCGATGATATGTCCTGTGCGGATATAGCCTTCGGCTTTTTTACGGAATGCAGGGATGTCTACACTATGTTTCTCTTGTAAAATACTTTTTTGAATACCTTCTATCGTTCGCAGGGCGGTCATGATGTATTCGTTCAGTTGCTGAACAGGGCTGAGGATTTCCTTTTCCGCAGGCAGTTCTCCTTTTTGTATGGCGGCTACATATAAATTATTATTGGAAAGATTCCATTGCCTTTCGCTGCCATTAAAGGAATGGGCGGAGGGGCCGAGTCCGAGGTAGGTCTTGCCCTGCCAGTAAGCAGAATTATGTTTACTTCTCCAGCCGGGTTTGGCAAAATTGGAAATTTCGTAATGCTCATACCCGGCCGCCGCCATCCATTCCATCAGCAATAGAAACTGGGCAGATTGCAAATCAGGATCCACATCCTGTTTTTCCTGCAGTCTGATTAGTTTATCCAGCGGAGTTTTAGGTTCTACGGTCAGGGCATAACAGGATAAATGCGGAATACCCAGGTCAATGGCCGTTTGCACATTTTGTTTCCATTTTTCATTGCTAAGTCCCGGACTGCCATAGATCAGATCGATCGTGATATTATCAAAATAATCCAGTGCCAGTTTTATACTGCTCAGGGCTTCCGTAGCATGATGGGCCCGGTTCATCCATTGCAGATCTTCCTCAAAAAAACTTTGTACTCCCATACTGAGCCGGTTGATGCCGGCTGTTTTCCAGTCCTGCAGTTTTTTGGATGTGATATCATCCGGATTGGCTTCCAGTGTAATTTCTGCTTTGGCATCCACCGGAAAATGATCGCGGATAGTTTGCAGGATTTGCCGGAGATCATCCAGGTCCAGCAGGGAAGGAGTGCCCCCGCCGAAATAAATGGTTTCAATGATGCCCTTACCAGTATAGTCTTTTTGCAAAACCGCTTCTTTGCATATCGCAGATACAACATCATCCTGGTAACGAAGGGATGTTGTGAAATGGAAATTGCAGTAATGGCAAGCTTGTTTGCAGAAGGGTATGTGGAGATAAATGGAGGGCATGAGTTTAAAAAAAGAAAGAAACAAGATACAAGAAACAAAAAAAGAACCAAGATACAAGAAACAAATAAATAAGAAGCAGCAAATTAAAACACCACTGATTAGGCGATCGGTTTTAATTTTATTGTTTCTTGTATCTTGTTTCTTGTTTCTTATATTCAGTATTTTAGCAGTGTCCGTTGTAAGCCATGCAAAAATTCCAAGTACAAATATTGCTGCTGTTTTTTATCCTGCTGGCCTTACCAGGATTCGGACAATCTAATTATCAATTACAGATTCGTTGTCCTGATCGCGAAGCAGCACCTTTTATTGCACAGACAGGTTTGCAAACCAGTTTTTCCTCCCGCTTTACCTGTAACGAATATGTGAATCAGTTGCAGGGACTGTTGCAAACAAAAGGCTATGTTACGGCATCGCTGGATAGTGTGCGCTTTGATTCTTTATCTGCCTCGGTTGTTCTCTTTGTGGGTGAACAATACAAATGGGCCAGTCTGGATGCCGGCAAAGTGGATCCCTCCCTGCTGGACGCCGTGGGATGGCGGGCGCAGCAGTTCCGGGAAAAGCCGATGAACTTTACCCAGTTGAAAGACTGGCAGGAAAAATTTTTAAACCAACTGGAGAATACCGGTTATCCCTTTGCAAAGATCTGGTTAGATAGTATCCGGATTGATCAGGATCGGGTGGATGCGCTGTTGAAAGTAGATAAGGGACCGGCCTACCTGATCGACAGCATCCGCATCTATGGCAATGCCAAAATTTCCAATTACTATTTGCAGCGATACCTTGATCTTCCCAATGGATCGGTGTACAGCCGCGAAAAACTGCTCAGGGTGAATCAGAAAATGAGGGAGCTGACCTATATTGAGGAAGAGAAACCTTTTGACCTTACTATGCTGGCGACCGGGTCCATCCTGAACATGTATCTCAAACAAAAGAAAAGCAGTCAGGTTAACCTGCTTGTGGGATTCCTGCCGAATAATGACCAGCTTTCTTCCAAAAAATTATTGCTGACTGGTGAGGCCAATATTTTATTGAAGAATGCACTGGGTTCAGGAGAAACCATCGGGTTGAACTGGCAACAGATACAGGTACGTTCGCCGCGACTGAACCTCTTGTTTAATTATCCTTATCTATTTAAATCACCGGTGGGGGTGGATTTTAATTTCGATATTCTGCGCAAGGACAGCAGTTTTGTCAATATCAATCTGCAACTGGGAGGCTCTTATTCCCTCAGTGCTACACAAACGGGTAAGCTCTTTGTGCAACGGATGCAGACCATTGTCAATGCGGGTGGAATCAATACCATCCAGGTGATTCAGCAGCGTCGTTTACCTGATCTTGGAGATGTGAGTTCATTGAACGTGGGAGTGGAATATGAACTGAACAAGACCGATTACCGGCTCAATCCCCGGAAGGGTTATGAATTGAAACTGATCACCGCTATCGGTTCCAAAAAACTCAAGAAGAACAATGAAGTGATTGCCTTAAAGGATCCCAATGATCCGGCTTATGATTTTGATAAGTTATACGATACCGTTAAACTCAGCACTTATCAGTTCAGGGCCCGGCTTACTGCGGCTAAATATTTTCCATTGGCCGGAGGAAGGAGTACGATTAAGACTGCTTTTAACGGAGGCATGTTTCAAAGCGGGAATATCTTCCGGAATGAACTTTTTCAGATCGGTGGTTATAAACTGCTGAGAGGATTTGATGAGGAAAGCCAGTACCTCTCGCATTTTGCATTGGGTACGGCGGAGTTCAGGTACCTGGTCGGACAAAATTCTTATTTCTATGCCCTGCTCGATGGGGGTTGGGGCCGGAACAATACACCGGGTATCCAGCTCAATTATACATTTATTGGTACGGGATTGGGTCTGGCACTGGAAACAAAAGCCGGCATCTTTAACCTGGCCTGGGCTGTGGGTAAGCGAAATGACACGGAATTCAACCTGCGTCAATCAAAAATTCACTTCGGCTTTGTGAATTATTTCTGATCCCTGCATGAATTGGCAAGGCCAATCAATATTTTTGCTGCATAAATTTTTCTTTTGAAGTACCTGCTGGTTTTATTCCTTTCCTGTTTTCTCTTTACTGGTTCCCTCTATGCCCAGCAGCCGGATAGCCTGGGAGCTGCTGAAGACACGCTGGTAGTAGCCGACACGCTGCTTGCTGCAGATACTATTCCGGTAAACACAATGGCTGATTCAGTTTCCAAAAGACCGGCCATCATTTCTGATACTACTGCCTGGCAGATGCCGGTAAACGGTTCCGGTCATTCAGGAATCATCACAGGGGCCATCCTGCAGCATCATCCTTATTTTGGATTTGGATCTGCTTTGCAAGCCCTGCCGCCGGGCGGACAATGGAGAAAGGCCGGTGGCAAAGAATGGATCTTCTATATCCTGGTGCTCCTGTTGATGGTGTTCGGGTTTTTAAAAATGCTTTTTCCCAAGTACTTCAGCGATTTATTCCGCTTGTTCTTCCGGACCACGATCAAGCAAAGACAGATCAAGGAGCAATTGATGCAAACACCCTTACCCTCCCTTTTGCTGAATGCATTTTTTGTATTGAGTACCGGATTGTATGTGAGCTTTATGATGCAGTATTTCGAACTGAATACAATTGGCAATTTCTGGTTGCTCCTGCTTTACTGCTGCGTGGGGCTCTCCCTGATGTATTTTGTCAAATTTGCCGGACTCAAAATTGCTGGCTGGCTATTCAATATGGAGGAGGCGGCTGATGCCTATGTCTTTATTGTATTTGTGGTCAACAAAATGCTGGGTATCCTGCTCCTTCCCTTCCTGGTCCTGATTGCTTTTACGGTCGGCGGGGTGTATTCGGCCGGACTAACACTTTCCTGGTGCCTGGTGGGCGGACTGCTTTTATACAGGTTTATACTTACTTATTCTGCCGTTCGTAATCTGGTCAGGGTCAACCCTTTTCATTTTATTTTGTACATCCTGGCCTTCGAAATTGCGCCCCTTTTGCTGATATACAAGGCATTATTACTGTTTTTCCGTATTACTGCTTAACTTTGCAGACAACTTTAGCCGAACCGAATATGACTAAGACAGGGGTTAATAAGGCCGGTGCGCAGGCCAAAGCAGTGCAAAAGATCCTGATTACACAGCCCAGACCCGAAAGTGAGAAGTCGCCGTACTTTGAGCTGGCAAGAAAGTACAGTGTAGAGCTTGCTTTTCACCCCTTTATCCGGCTGGAAGGGATACCGGCCAGGGAGTTCCGCAAACAAAAGATCGAGATTCAGCAATATACCGGAGTGGTCTTTACCAGCCGGAACGCCATTGATCATTTCTTCCGGATGTGTGAGGAAATGAAAGTGAGCGTATCTCAGGATACAAAATACTTCTGTATCACAGAAGCCGTTGCCCTTTACCTCCAGAAGTTTATTCTTTACCGCAAAAGAAAAGTGTTTTACGGGGCCGATGGCACCAATAAGAGCATGTTTGATGCGATCAACAAACATAAGGGCAATGAGAAATTCCTTTATGTCTGTTCCGAGAACCAGCAGGATAACGAAATCGTGAACTGGCTCAAGAATAACAATTGTGAATTTGTGCTGGCCTTTATGTACCGCACCCAGAGTGCCGATGTAAAAGAAATTCTCACCGCGAACTACTATGATGTCATTTGCCTTTTTACTCCCAGCGGCGTGAAAAGTCTGTTCGACAATGTCCCCAAATTCAAACAGAACGGAACCGTGTTTGGTGCTTTTGGCAGCAACACTTCCAGGGCCATTGAAGAAGCCGGATTAAAACTGGAGATCAAGGCACCCCAGCCACAAACTACGAGTATGGTGGCGGCGCTGGAGCAGTTTTTGTCAGGGAAGATGAAGTGAGTCAGTCGGCAGTCAGCAGTCGACAGTCGGTAACGCCCAGGCCCCTTGTTGTCACCCTGAGCTTGTCGAAGGGTGAATAGAAGCAGTCCGTCAATCGGGTATACTCAACTTCTCAACCTCTCAACTGTTGAACATCTCAACTACTCAACATCTCAACTTCTCAACTACTCAACCCCCATGCACAGCAACCGGTTAGTTAATGAAACCAGTCCCTATCTTTTGCAGCATGCCCATAACCCGGTGAACTGGTATCCCTGGGGAGAAGAGGCTTTGCAAAAAGCAAAACAGGAAGATAAGCCGATCCTGGTAAGTATCGGGTATGCGGCCTGTCATTGGTGTCATGTGATGGAAAGGGAAAGTTTTGAAGATGAAACCACGGCGGCCATCATGATCCGTGATTTTATCAATATAAACATTGATCGGGAAGAAAGACCGGATCTCGATCATATCTACATGGATGCCGTACAGGCCATGACCGGTAGCGGAGGCTGGCCACTTAATGTTTTTCTTACTCCGGAAGCCAGACCATTTTATGGTGGCACTTATTTCCCTCCAACCCGGGCTTATAACCGTGCATCCTGGCAGGAGACCCTGTTGGGGGTGACCCAGGCTTTTCGGGACCGGAGAAACGAAATTGAAGCACAGGCCAGCAACCTCACTGAACACCTGATTAGTGCCAGTTCATTTGGAATACAGACGGTGCCGGGATCTGAAATATTTGACCGGATAAAGATCCGGGATACCTGTGAACAGCTCATGAAACAGGCCGATCGGGAATGGGGTGGATTTGGAAGGGCGCCCAAGTTTCCGCAGACTTTTTCCATCCTCTATCTGTTGCGCTTTCATTACCTCAGCGGGGATGGACCGGCGCTGGAACAGGCCTTGTTATCTCTTGATAAAATGATTGAAGGGGGCATTTATGATCAACTGGGAGGAGGCTTTGCCCGTTATTCCACCGATACCGAATGGCTGGCCCCCCATTTTGAAAAAATGCTTTATGACAATGCCCTTTTGATCATGGTCCTGACGGAGGCTTACCAGTTAACAGGGAAGCTGCGTTACCGGGAAGTAATCGACGAAACCCTTGCGTTTATCCAAAGAGAAATGTTGCAGGAGCAGGGAGCTTTTTATGCAGCCCTGGATGCAGATAGTGAAGGGGTGGAGGGGAAATTTTATGTATGGCAACCGGAAGAAGTGCAGGCGGTTTTGGGAGCAGAAGCTGAACTGTTTTGTGGCTATTATGATGTGACGGAAAAAGGCAACTGGTCGGAGCCCGGGCATGGGTCAACCAATATTCTCCGGGTGAAAAAACCTTTGGCCGCATTTGCTGCTGAGCTCAAAGCAGAAGAAACTGCCATTAAAAAAAGACTGGAACTAGGCCGTCAACTTTTATTAGCAGAAAGGGCAAAGAGAGTAAGACCGCAACTGGATGATAAAATAATTCTGGGATGGAATGCCCTGATGAATACAGCCATTTCAAAAGCTTTTGCCGCAACGGGAAACCTGGCATACCGGGAGCTGGCTATCCGCAATATGAATTTCTTGTTGGAACATTTCAAAGCGGAAAAGGGATATCATCATACCTGGAAAGCTGGCCAGGCAAAGTATCCGGCTTTTCTGGATGACTATGCCTACCTGATTGAGGCCTTGATTCAGTTGCAGGAAATCACCGGGAACCGGGATTGGCTGGTTAAAGCCAGGGAGCTGGCTGAATTTGTACAGGAACATTTCAGGGAAGAGGGCACGGGCTTCTTTTTTTATACCCCGGTCTGGCAGGAAGATGTGATTGTGCGGAAGAAGGAAGTCTATGACGGGGCAACGCCTTCGGGAAATGCCGTGATGGCCTTGAATCTCTACCGTTTGGGGATCCTTTTTAATTTGCCGGAATGGAAGGAGCAATCGGCCAATATGCTGGCGGCTTTAGGGAATGCCATTACCCGTTACCCGACTTCCTTTGGGTGTTGGGCCTGTTTGCTACAGGAACAGATCAGCGGCACCAATGAACTGGCGATGGTGGGGGAGGGAGTTGAAAAAGTATTACATGATGTTTTAAAAGAATATATCCCGCACCGGGTATTGATGGCTTCAGAGCAGGAAGTAGCAGAATATCCGCTACTGGCCGCAAGAACAAGTGTTAGCAGGGTTTCTTTGTACCGCTGTAGTAATTACACTTGTCAGCTCCCCGTATTTTCTGCAAAAGAGCTTATATCGCTGATAGACAGGGACAAAAAAGCATAATTAATTTTTAGTTAATACAATAAAACAGGGTTGGCCTCCGTTAGAAAATTTACCCTGAAAATTACGCTTTGACCGAAAAAAATAAATGATAACCTTGTGATAGCAAATAACCCAAAACATTATATTTGCCCAATACCCCTTAAGTGTATGAAAATGAAAAACCTTTATTACACCCTGACCGCCGTGGCATGCATGGCTCTGTTTGCCAGTTGCGGAATCCTGGGTAAGAAAAACGGAAAAGGGAAAGGCGGCAGCCTTCCTAATGATGGCCAGGTTCATGGCATTGCGCCGGGTGGCAAGTACTCCCTGCCCAAGCCTCCTGGAATGGTGTATGTACCCCAGGGTACATTCCATATGGGACCCAGTGATGAGGATCCTGCATACGCGTTTAGTGCGCGGAACAGGTCTGTCTCCATCAGTGGATTCTGGATGGATGCCACCGAAATTACCAACAACGAGTATCGTCAGTTTGTACAATGGGTCCGTGACTCCGTTGTCGCCCGCAAGATGGGGTATGTAAAAGCCGGGGCTGATGGTAATGAGTATGTTGACTGGGCCAAGATGAAGACCATGAAGTGGAGTGATCCCAAGGTCATGGAGCAGCTCAGCAGCACAGATATCATCCTGCCTCCTGATGACAGGATCTTTGGTAAAAAAGAAATTGACGCTTCTAAAATAGTTTTCCATTCAGAAACCTTCGACCTGAAGGAAGCTGCAAAAAGGGAAAACGCGGGTAAAGCACGTTCCAAATTCATTGTAAAGAAAGATGTTCCTGTTTATCCTGACACATTGTGCTGGATCCGTGACTTCTCCTACTCTTACAATGAGCCCATGACAAAAAGATATTTCTCTCATCCTTCCTTCGGTAATTATCCGGTGGTGGGTGTAAGCTGGAAGCAGGCAACTGCCTTCTGCGAGTGGAGAACACATTATCTGAATGCTTTCCTCGATTCAAAGAAAAGAGCGCAGGAATCTGATTTCCGTCTCCCGACTGAGGCACAATGGGAATATGCTTCCCGTGGTGGCCGTTCACAATCAATGTTCCCCTGGGGTAATTATTATCTCCGTAACAAGAAAGGATGTCTGATGGCCAACTTCAAACCCGGCCGCGGTAACTATCCTGAAGATGGTGGATTCTATACAGTTCGTGCCGATGCTTACTGGCCGAATGACTATGGTCTGTATTGCATGAGCGGTAATGTAGCCGAGTGGACTTCTTCTATCTATTACGAAGGCCGTAACAATTTCCAGCATGATATGAACCCTGATGTTCGCTGGAATGCCAAAGATGATGATCCTCCGCTGATGAAGCGTAAGATTATCCGTGGCGGTAGCTGGAAAGATGTGGGTTACTACCTGCAGACCGGTACCAGCACTTACGAGTACCAGGATTCTGCCAAATCTTATGTAGGATTCCGTTGTGTGATCGACTTACCGGCAGCTCCCACTAAAGGCCGCAAATAAGAAATTGACCAGCTTATAAAATAAAAGTACTGAGAGGACAGTTAACTAATCTGTCCTCTCCTTTTCTCACATTATCTTATCAAACAAAACCTCTTAAAAAAATCCAATTATGGCAGCAGCAATTCCATCTAAGGTTAGTAAATGGGTAGATGTAGGCGTATCATTCGGTGCAGCACTTGTTATCTGGGGAGCCCTTCGTAAAATCACACACGCAGGAGATGCAGATTTATGGCTCTGGATCGGTCTGACCACCGAGGCGATCATCTTTACAATATATGGTATCCTTTATATCATCTATCCCCCGGTAAAAGACGCAACGCATGATGAAGAGCAGTTCTCCATCGCCGGCGCTAAGACAAGAGCTGCCTTTGGTTCAATGGATAAAATGCTGTCTGAAGCAGATATTACACCTGATACGATGAAACGTCTGGGTGATGGCTTTAAGCAACTGAATACCACTGTAGGTGGCATGAACAGCCTGGGTGATACTATTGCCGCTACCAGCGACTTCACTACTAAAACAAGGGAAGTAACCGGTCAGCTCGATAAAGTAAAAGATGCTTATACCAATGCTGCCGCTTCTGTAGGTGCATTTAACAATGCCACTGAAGGAGCCAAGCAATTCCATGAGCAGGTACAGGTACTGACAAAGAATCTTTCTTCTCTCAATACGATTTATGAACTGGAACTGCAGGAAAGCAATAACCACCTGAAGGCGCTGAACGCTTTCTACGGACAATTGTCTGAGACCTCCAAATCCATGCTGGCCAGTGCAGATGATGCCAAGAAAGTACAGGCACAGATCGGAGACCTGGCTAATAACCTGGGCCGTCTGAACAATATTTATGGCAATATGCTTACCGCTATGCAGGGTCGCAGCTAAGTGTCCGGCACCTGCAAGGGTGCCAGATGCCTTAACTAACTAGAAAGAAGAACAGTCATCATTTCTAAATCCAATAAACGCACATAGTTCATGTCTTTACCAAAGGAACCACGGCAAAAGATGATCAACATTATGTACCTGGTGCTGACAGCCCTGCTGGCACTCAACGTATCATCTGAGATCCTCAATGCCTTTAAAACCGTAAACCGGAGCCTGGAAAGTTCAAATGGCCAGGTGAATCTTTCAACGGAAACAATCATGAAATCGTTGGAAGAAAAAGCCGCAGATCCTTCTACAGCAGAACGGGCTACCATCTGGTTGAACAAAGCAAAGCAGGTTACAGGAACTTCAAAATCTTTATTTGCTAGGATTGAATCCTTAAAAAGGAGAATTCTTGAACTGGCAGGAGGTAATCCTAATGATCCTACCGTTAGTTTCAAGGAAGATAATCTTGATATAGTTACCAAATTGATGACCGGTAAAGATGGAGAGGGTAGAAAATTGTTGGCTGAAATGACAAAATACCAGGCCGATATCATGGCTGTGGATTCTTCCATTGCCAATGAATTTAAAAACACTCCCTTCATTGATGTAACCAATCCTCCCGGTCGTGATGGTAAAACAAAGGAATGGGATTTATCTTATTTCCACATGGTCCCTACTGTTGCCGGGATCACCATCCTCAGTAAATTCCAGAACGATATTAAAACAGCGGAGAATAAAGTTGTTACATACTGCCATACCAAGGTCGGAGAAGTAAAAATCATCTTTGATTCTTACGCTCCAATCGTTGGTCAAAGCACCGGATATCTCTTCCCCGGGCAGGAACTCGAGGTTACTGCCGGTATCGGAGCTTATAGTAAACAATCGGCTCCCCAGATCTCCATCAATGGAAGCAGTGTTCCGATCGGAGCTGAGGGTTTTGCTTCATCCAAGTTTACCGTGAACGGTGGAGTTGGTGAACATACTGTACCAGTCAGGATCAGCTATTTTGATCAATTGAAAAACAGGCAGGAAGTAAAAGAAGTGTCTGTTAAATATACCATTGGTTCTCCCAGCGGTGCAACAGTAGGTCTGCCTGAGATGAACGTTTTATATATTGGTTGGAATAACGTGATTAAAGTTGCTTCCAATGCAGGTGATGAAAAAACAAATGTAACGATCAGTGGCGGAGGCGGAAATCTTCAAAAGACAGGTGCCGGCTCTTATATTGCTACAGTAACAACTCCAGGTGATTGCAATATTAATGTTACTGTTGAGGGTAAAACCTCCAGCTTTAAATACAGGGTAAGAAATATTCCTGATCCGGTGGCAACTGTAGCCAACTATGCCAGTAACGATAACGTTCCGGCTGCCGTGATCCGCAATTCAGGCGGTGTATCTGCCTGGGTTAAGGATTTCCCGCTGGATATCAAGTACGCTGTTACAAGTTACAGTATCACCATGGATGACGAGAATGGTGATATTCGGGAAGCAGCCTGCCAGGGCAATACTTGGTGCCCTGCAGCGTTAAGTATTATACGTGGTGCAGCACCCGGTCGCATGATCACAATCGATAATATCAGGGCGGTAGGTCCTGATGGAAAAAGCAGGAAGATTCCGGGTCTTGTGTATTATATCAAATAAGCAAATTGTTGAAAATGAAGCATATCCTTGTAAAAATTTGTTTGTCATTATCGCTGACTGCCCTTCTGGCTGTTAGTGTTGATGCCCAACGTACCGGAAGAAGAGGGGAGGTACCACACCGGCTAACAACCCGGCAGATACTACCAAACCCAATGTGCAGCAGAATAATAACCTGCCACCGGTTAATTATAACCCTACAGCCAATATTCCGCTGATTTATGACACAGCATCCGCACAGACTGATATCAAAAAGTCGTTGCGTAATGAGAATGCGTTTGATAAATCAAGCCTGACTCAGCGTACACCTTTACCGTATGAGCACCTGAGATGGGATGATGCGCTTTTTGCCGAGAAGGTTTGGCGTGAGCTGGACCTCCGGGAAAAAATGAATAAAGTATTCCAGTACGAAGCAAGTGATGATAATGGCAGTCAGGTTTTCATGGATATACTGTTAAAAGCAGTGAATTCAGGCGAAATAACCGCCTTTGCTGATGAAAGGTTTACTACACCCTTGACTCCTGCTGAAGTACAAATAATGACATCCGGCACACTGGATACAACTGAGAAAAGAGATGTGAATGATCCCAGTCTTATTACAGGCTATATTGTATCAAGAACCAGCTTTGATTCTAAAACCGTTATGAAGCTGAGGCTTAAAGAAGAGTGGGTTTTTGACAGGGAATCAAGCCGTATGTTCTGCCGGATTCTTGGAATCTGTCCTTTAAAAACGCAGTTTGCGCCGAATGGTAAGGAAAGAGGGGTAACACCAATGTTCTGGATCTATTATCCGGATATCCGGTCAGTCCTGACACGCTACGAGGTATATAATCCCAAGAACATGGGCCAAAGCCGGATGACCTGGGAAGAGCTTTTTGAAAGCCGGATGTTCAGCAGTTATGTGGTAAAATCCACCATGGATAACCCATCTAACAAGAATATCAGGATGTATATCAAAGACCCGATCCTGGCCCTGCTGGAAGGCGACAATATCAAAGAAAAAATGTTCAATTTCGAACAGGACCTCTGGTCTTACTAAGTTTTACTTCATTGTTTAAACATTATAAAAGTCCCGCTAAAAGCGGGACTTTTTTTGTCTTTTTATTGGAGAAATAATTCAAAAAAAACTTTCAAAAATCGTAAAACTCCTATAGGAAAGTTGAATAATAGTTGTAATTTAGCCTCGGTTTTTCATAGGATATTGGATTTTAAAAACGGGGCTGGATTTCTATCCGGGCCCCATTTTTTTTTACCCCCATCCCCTAAAGGGGAGAAAGAAGCCGAGCTTTAGCGAAGGCGGGTTACCCCCATCCCCGCCCCCCATCCCCTAAAGGGGAGAAGACAGTAGGCAGTCGACAGTCAAGAGTCGAGAGGCAAGAGGCGCTGCTCAACTTCTCAACCACTCAACTTCTAAACTTCTCTCTCAATATTCTCTTGGAATAAAATGCCGTTTCAGCATTTTCGCCCGGCTGATGCCGATGAGTTTGCCGATGGCTATTTCGCCTTCTTCCTGCAGGATGAGTTCCCGGATTTTTTTGACGGATTTGTATTCTTTCAGCAAGGTTTCAATGGTGGACCGGCCGATGCCTTTGATATCATCCAGTTCATTTTTGAAGGTACCCTTGCTTCTTTTCTGGCGGTGAAAAGTGATGCCAAAGCGATGTACTTCATCCCGGATCCGGCGGATCAGTTTCAGGCTTTCGCTGTTGTAGGGTAGTTTGAGTGACTCTGTATCTCCGGTAAAAAAGATTTCTTCTTCATTTTTGGCCAGGCCCACCAGGGTGGTATGCCCATGTAATCCCAGTTCGGTTATGGCTTCCATAGCGGCGCTTAATTGACCTTTTCCGCCATCAATGATGACCAGTTGAGGAAAGGGCTGCTCTTCATCTCTGAGGCGCTTATATCGCCTGTAAACTGCTTCTTTCATCGTGGCAAAATCGTTGATCCCTTCCACCGTCTTTACATTGAAATGCCGGTAATCTTTTTTACTGGGTACCGCATTTTTAAAACAAACCATGGCCGATACCGGATAGCTGCCCTGGAAATTGGAGTTATCGAAACACTCAATATGAACGGGCAGTTCCTGTAACTGCAGGTCTTCCTGTAATTGCTCGAGCAGTTTCACCTGGTCGGGCCGGCCGGCACCCAGTTGTAAACGGGCCCGGTTTTTTTCTTCTTCGCGGAAATAGGCCACATTCTTTTCCGATAGCTCCAGCAGTTTTTTCCGGTCGCCTCCTTTGGGTACGGTAATCGTAACTGTTTCATCGGGATATTCAATCGGAAAGGGCACCAGGATCTCCGTGGCATCACTTTGAAAGGAGGTTCTTAATTGTGCAATACTGAAAGAGAGGATTTCTTCCGGACTTTCATCCAGGTGTATTTCAGCCTTGCTGGTATGGGTTTGAATGATGGCGCCGTTGCGAACCATCAGGTAATTGATCCAGGCCAGTTCTTTTTCTTTCTGAATAGTGAATACATCCAGGTCACCGGTATTGGCATTGGCCACCACCGAACGCGACTCGTAATTTTCAAGAAATTCAATTTTCTTTTTGGTGAGTTCGGCTTTTTCAAAGGCCAGTCCGGCCGCATGTGTTTTCATTTCTTCTTTGAAATGGCGGATCACCGGAGACAGATTTCCTTTCAGGAGGTTTTTGATCTGCGCAATCCCATCTTCATAATCCTCCATGGATTGCAATCCCTCGCAGGGGCCTTTGCAGTTACCGAGATGGTATTCCAGGCAAACCTTGAATTTGCCTTTCCGGATATTGGCATTGGTCAGTAGCAGGGAACAGGTGCGGAGCGGGATGGTTTGTTTGATGAATTCCAGTAACTCTCTTACTTTTTTAACCGAGGTATAGGGTCCCAGGTAAACAGATTTATCGTCCAGTCGCTGCCGGGTCAGGAATACCCTGGGAAAGGGTTCATTCCGGATCACGATATAGGGATAGGTCTTATCATCCTTGAGATTGATATTGAAACGCGGCTGGAATTGTTTGATCAGGGTGTTCTCTAAAAGGAAGGCATCCTGTTCGGAATTTACAATGGTGAATTCGATCCGGTCAATTCTTTGTACCAGTTCATGGGTTTTATAACTGGTAAAGGTTTTGCTGAAATAGCTGCTGACTCTTTTGCGCAGGTGTTTGGCCTTGCCTACATAGAGCAGTTCATTCCGGCTATCAAAATATTTATAGATACCCGGATTAACAGGAATGGTGCCAGCAATCTGCTGAAATTCGGCTGCTGTCATTGATAAGGGTCTTCATTCCAGGCTACCTTGGTCACCGTGGTTACTTCGGGTTTGCCTGGTTTCTGGCTGGTGGTCACGATCTGGAAGCTCCGGTTCGTTTGCCAGAGCATTTTCTTTTGCAGGAAGCTGTCGCGGTTGCTGATTTCCCGGATGATGATCACATTATTGATTTTGGCATCGGCACCGGGAACGGGGTTGCCAGGAATTCCTGACTTTTTACTTCTTCTTTTTCGGGGTCAACCGGAATATATTTAAAAATCACCCGGCCTAATGACTGGTCATATAATGGGGAATCGTCCTTGTACCGCTTGGCCACTTTCGGATCGGCGAGATCCGGTATTTCCAGAAAATCCTTTGCTTCATTTTTAAAATCTTCCCGGGCAATATAGCTGGTATCGATACGGGTGCTGTCGTAAGTAATGGTTTTGACGATCAGAAAAAGTGAAGTATCAACATGGGCCACTTCTTTCTGGATCAGGGAAAGCACGGAGATAAAGTTCTTTGAGGGTTCTGCCTTTTTGGACTGGCAGGCCAGCAAACTGATGGAGAGTATCCATCCGGAATAAACCAGTTTTTTCATGGCCTAAAATTAATTGAAAGCGGGCTGAAATAGCGAAGTTGATAAAAGAGAAAGCCGTTCAGTTGTGGCAGAACGGCTTTTTGCAGGCAGTTAGTACAGGCGATCAGAGCTGGATACCCAACTTCAGACCAAAATCAAAAAGGTGTTCTTTAATCGGATAATCTTTTGAAAAGCTCGACATCAGCTGGTAGCGAACCTGGGGACCCACCCTCCAATTGAGTTTACCGGTTCTTTGCTGAGTGAAAACCTCAAAGCTGGTGTTCATATTCCAGCGACGGGTGAGCGAAGGCATTTCTGCATAATTCTTATAATCAGAAGTGATCAGGTAGGCCCGGTTGTCCAACACATAGGTTGGCTGTAAGGTACCTGCGATGCCAAAATAATTTTTGTTACCATCAGACAATTTGAGCTCCAGTCCGACAGGTATAGAAGCCGAAAAATAAAAATTGCGCAGCCAGTTTTCTTTATACCCATTGGTGTTCCGGTAATTGCTGACGGCAGAAACGCTGCGGTCAGTCAGGGCAATGGTGGCCATTTCAGCGGGGTGCTGATAAGCCTTGATATCATATTTGCTTACACTCAACTGAAGTCCTGCGGTAAACTTAAACCAGAGAGATATCGGAATGGCGGACCGGAGACCCAACTGGAAACCCAGATCGGGGCGGTGATTCACCATGGTATTGACATCGGTAGGATAAATCACAGCATTTCCTCCGTTTACAATACTATTATAACGTGCTGCAGAAAGATATTCCATGTTTTCCGAAAGCGTACGGTAACTGACGGTAGGAGTAAAGTACAACTGCCAAACGGGTTTGCGTGGGGCTTTCAGTTTTACTACGGCTTTTGAAACTTCTCTGGATGGAATCAGGGGAAGCTGATCCAGTTCAGTTTTTTCTGCAGGAGCAGTAGCGCTTGCCATTTCAGTGGTTGATGCTATTGCTGCAGGAATTGCTGATTGGCTACTGTTAACCGGATCTGTAGCAGGTGCAGTTAAAGCTGCGGTAGCAGCCGGTTGCTGAATGCCTTTTCTTTTGGTCAGTTTCACCGTTTCATCGGGCTGGATGACGCTTGATGACTGAACGGCTATTGTTGCGTTGTTATTAGTTGCCGGAGGAGCCGTTACCAGATCTGACTTATTATTAATTGGGAAAAATGCGGTAATTGGTGCCAGGTCGGTTGGTTCATTGTTGTCAACCACATCAGGTGCTGAATTGGTATTCACCGGAACCTGTATAAAAGGGTTCACGGTATTTTTTGTCTGAACTGGACCTACTGCTGTAATAGCGTTAGGCTTTGCTTCTTCAGCCAGAGGATCCGCTTTTTGCTGGTAAGAGCTCAGCTGCTGAAGGGCGGCTATACCAGAACCCTTGCGATTGTTCTGCAGGAGCATGATAGCGGTAACGGAAATAGTTGTGATGAAAAGCAGTGACAACCCGATTACATACCAGCGGCGTTTGCGGGTATGCAGGGTAGCATGGATTTCACCCCATACTTTTTCGGAGGGGAACATGCGGTACTGATCGGCATTCTGCCTCACAAACCTTTCAAAATCCCTGTTGTCAAAATTGTGTTCCATCGTCAGTTGGTCGTTTAGGATACGGTTGATTTATCTTCTTCCCACAGCGGCCAGCCATCCGATCTGATCGGCTTCCGGTCTGTGTTTTTGTAATATTTTTTTCCGGATCAGGATATCTTCCAGCATGGACTTGGCCCTGGTATACTGACTCCGGCTTGTACTTTCTTCGATATCCAGCATCTGGGCGATTTCCCGGTGACTATACCCTTCCACTGCGTAGAGGTTGAGTACGGTCCGGTAACCCATTGGTAAGAGCCGGATACATTCCACTACCTGTTTGGCCTGAATAATGGCCGGTACACTGTCTTCTCTTACCTGTACACCCGTTGCATGAATCAGGTCAACACTTTCATTGAATTTTTTATTCTTCTTCAGGATATTGATACAGGTATGTACAATTATTCTCCTGATCCATCCTTCGAAAGCGCCCCTGTTTTCAAATGTGTGAATCTGTGTAAAGACCTTGATAAAACCCTCCTGCAGCATATCTTCTGCATCTTCCCGGTTGTGGGCAAAACGATAACATACCGCCAGCATTTTGGGGCTGTACCGGTTGTACAGTTCCCGTTGGGCGGTAGCATCATTTTTTAAACATCCGTGTAATATGGCTTCCTCGGTCATAAATAGCCTTTGGCTGCCTGTAAAATAGACAATTTTTTGCAAGGGTTGCTGCACAGCTTTGTAAAAATTAAAAAGATAGCTGGAAGCTAAAAAGGCGAATGTGTTGACATTCACCTTTTTAGTTAGTCCTTCACCTTTTATTTACTTAAAGAGAGGCTCTTACAGAAAAAATAAAATTTGAACCTGCCGCTACGATTCCGGAGGAATAAGGCCGGTACCGTTGGTTGGTTATGTTTTCAAATCCCCCGGTAACCAGCAAATTATTGGTCAACTGATAGGCTGCTTTCAGGTTCAGGGTATACCATCCGGGTGAATAGGGTTTACCGGCTCCGTCTTTTGCATAGATATCTGTTTTAGCCTGTTCGCTGGGAGCCAGGTCTTCGTTTTTGATCTGGCTATTGTACTGGGCATTCAGTTCAGCACTGAACTTTTTGTCCCGGAATTTTAAGGCAGTACTTCCGTAAAACGGAGGAGCATGACGCAGGGGTACCTGTTCATTTTTGGTATCATCGGTTTCTTTTCCGCCGATCCAGTTGGCATGTGATTGCAGAGAGAAGCCGGGTTTGAAAAATATTTCCGTACTAACCTGTACACCTGAAACGGTGGCTTTGGCCAGATTCTGTAATGCCTCCACCCGGCTCATGATGTTATCGAAAAGAATACTGTCCGCTCCATTGAAAGTAGTGGGTCTTCTTACGATGGCGTTTTTTAAAATAGTGTGGAAGACATTCAGTTCCAGCCGGAACTTCTTTGGAATATTTTTGATGACTCCGGCTTCAAAGTTCCAGGCATATTCAGGGCCCAGTTCCGGATTAGGTATCGTGATATTGCCGGGTACACTTTCAAACAGTTTGCCTATATCATCCACATTGGGCATCCGGTAACCGCTGGAAATATTTCCATTCAACTGCCAGGTTTCGGCAGGTCGGAAAACAATACCCGCATTACCGGTTACTGCTCCGTCGCGGAGTTCGGCTGTCTTATAAGGGAATTTGATAAATGTAGTATCAAATGTGGCATCCAGGGTATTATAACTATAGCGAAGTCCGGTAGTCAATGTGAGTTTAGGGTTCAGGTTGATTTTATAACTACCATAAACACCCATGGTATTCCAGGTGCTTCCGTCGGGATAACGACTGACCATGGGAGAAACAGCACCGGTACTGATATTGGTTCTTTCTCCCAATGAACCTACTTTGTTATGAACATATTCCAGTCCGTAAAATAATTGTCCTTTCCCGATGCTTTTGGTGGCATCGAAATTGGCAGAGATGGCATCTACCAGTTCGGTTTGTTTGTTCCGGTTATTATTGGCCCTGGTCCGGTCGATCCGGCTTTCTTCATAATCCTGTAATGCCACTACCAAACGGGCATCATCATATATTCCGGTTTTTTTACTGTGAAGGAAGTTCAGGGTATGCATGTTCCAGATCATGGGACCATAATACCATTCGGCAAAACGAAGATTGCCGTTCCGGTACTGGATTAAACGATCATACCGGGGAGCATCACCGGTTTTGGCATGGGTAAAACTGTAAAGAATATCCCAGTATTCATTGGGTTTGAACCGGACTTTTTGCTGAAAGTTCAATTGGTCGTATCCACTGAATCTTTGAATCCGGGGATCACTGTTTTTAACGATACTGTCTTTGTTATTGATGCGCTCAACATATTCGGGTCGCAGATAGCTGTCCTGCCCGCCGTTTTTACCCATTTTCAAATCATCAAAGCTGCTATAGGTAAGGGAGGAAAGCAGTGACCATTTTTTCCATCCGAGGTTCAGGTCGATATGGCCGGTCTTTTCTTTATTGGCGGTGGAGTAACGACCCAGCGCACTTCCTTTCAGCAGCATTTTTTTTGTTTTGGATAGCCTGGCTTCCAGGGTATGAAAATCCATCACCCCTCCAATGGCGTCACTGCCATAAATCAGTGAGCCTGGACCAAAGATCACTTCAGCGGCTTCCGTGCTGAGGGGGTCAATGCTGATCACATTTTGCAGATTACCGCTGCGGTAAATGGCATTGTTCATACGCACACCGTCCACCACCAGTAGTACCCGGTTTGTGGCAAAACCACGGATCATCGGACTACCGCCACCCAGCTGACTTTTTTGAATAAATACGGAACCACTTTGTCCCAGCAGGTCGGCCGAGGTTTGTGGATTGTTCCGGAGGATATCATATTTATTGACTTTGACTATTTTGTTAGGCACCTCGTTCAGTTTCTGTTCCCATTTGCTGACCGAGATCACTACTTCTCCCAGTGTTTTATCTGCTGTGCTGTCTGTTTGTGCGTGCAGTTGTGCACAGCCATACAAGCATGCAAAAAGCAGTAAAGCTTTTTTCATAAAAAAGTTGTTTTGATTACAGATTAAATTGTTCGTAGAAAAAATAACTGTAATCAGGACTGTGGAGGAGGGGTACTGATGGAATTGAAACCGTTGGGTAATAATGGTGCACCGGGAATGATCCGGGAAATAAATTCTATGGAGGGGAGTTCGGCATTCAGATTGCCTGTTGCCGGGAGTGATTGAATCATTTTGAAAAGCCGGATGACCTGGCGGCTACTGTTCCTGTTTTGCTCATCCCCGTCTTTTTTCATTTGATAAACCAGGATGGTTTCTTCCTTATCAAAAAGTCCGGTGATATAGGCATTGCCATCTTCGCTGTAGCGGATATTTTTAATATCGAATAACTGATTGTCTACAACAATCTCCTTTCCCGGTTTAAACCATTGCAGTTCACTTGTGGGAATGACCAGTTCCTGTACGAGGGATTGTTCCAGTTCTTCTTTCATCCGGTGCCGGATTTGTTGTTGCCTGGACTGGAGGATGAACATATAGGAAAGAGGGGCCAGTATAATTGCCAGCAGAAAAAAAGAAGTTATTTTTTGGTTGCGACCTCTCATGGGTTGAAGTCGTAAATATATTAACTTTTTTTCCGAATCAGGCTGTCGATCGGGTAGCGGGCCTTCATGGTATCCATGACAGATTGGGCCCAGCCGGTGATTTTTGCCTTTTCAGTTTCGGTGAGTTTGGCGTCTTTGTGGGTCCAGGTATAGGAATTCAATGGCATTTCTCCTTCTTTGACCATTTCAATGGTTTCTTCCAGTTTATGGTACTGGTAGCGGAGCGGGCGATTGGTGTATTCGTCGAAGTTGATCTCCTTTTTGCCATTCACTACATGTTTGTTCATCCACCAGTGAATGGGTTGAAAGGTGGCATACCAGGGATAACGGGTGTTATTGCTGTGGCAATCGAGGCAGGCTTTTTCCAAAATAGGTTTTACATCTGCAGGAATAGCATATACAGCACCGATATAATTCGGCTGAGGTCCTTCCGCTTTATTTTTTTTGGGATGAATAAACTGAATGATGATCAGGGAGGCGAGGAGTACCCACATTATTTTTTTGAACATGGCCGGTTTTTTTTAAAGATAATTTTAATTAGTCAAAATTTTGCCAGTCATTTCAGCCGGGATTGTAATTGACATCATATGCAGGATGGTCGGTGCAAGATCTCCCAGTTTTCCGGGTTGAATGGTTCCTTTCCATTCTTTATCAATAATAAAAAACGGAACCGGATTCAGGGTATGGGCTGTATTGGGTGTGCCATCTTCATTGATCATATAATCAGAATTTCCATGATCGGCTGTCAGGAAAATGGTATAGCCATTGGCCAGTCCTGCCGTTACAATTTTCTCCACGCATTGATCCACGGTCTCCGCTGCTTTGATGGCTGCCGTCCACACACCAGTATGGCCCACCATATCTGCATTGGCATAATTGATACAGGCAAACTGAAAGCTCTGGCTATTGATTTCGGGTAACAGGGCATCGGTGAGTTCAAAAGCACTCATTTCAGGCTGCAGGTCATAAGTGGCAACCTTGGGGGAAGCAACCATGATTCTTTTTTCTCCTTCAAATTCTTTTTCTCTTCCACCACTGAAGAAGAAAGTGACATGCGGATATTTTTCCGTCTCGGCTGCCCGGATTTGTTTCAGTCCCTGCTTCGACAGGATTTCTCCCAATGTATTATTGAGGTTATCGGTTTCAAAAATCACCTGTACCTGCTTAAAAGTTTTATCATACTCGGTCATGGTGGTATAGTGCAGGGATTTCTTATACATTTCAAAATCCGCAAAATCAGATTGGGTCAGTACTTCCGTGATTTCCCGGCAACGATCGGTTCTGAAATTGAAGCAAATGGCTGCATCTCCATCCTGTATTGTGGCCAATGGTTCCTGTCCTTCATCCACAATCACCGTAGGTAGAATGAACTCATCAGTGATCTGGTTCGCATAAGCATTTTCAACCGCAGCGATAGCGTCGGTGGCTTTTTCGCCCTTGCCATTTACCAATGCATCATAAGCCAGTTTCACCCTTTCCCATCTTTTATCCCGGTCCATGGCATAATACCTGCCGCTGACCGTGGCTATTTTGCCCGTGGTTTTGTTCAGGTGTTCCTGCAATTCTGTGATAAAACCCAAGCCGCTTTTGGGGTCACAATCGCGGCCATCGGTAAAAGCATGGATAAATACCTGGTTAAGCCCTTTATGATGACAGCAATCGATAATGGCTTTGAGGTGATTGATATGAGAATGTACCCCGCCATTGCTGACCAGACCGATCAGGTGCAGGGGCTTCTGTTTGGTTTTGGCATAATCAATGGCTTGCTGTAAAACCGGGTTCGTGGCGAAAGAACCATCCCGAACGGCAACATTGATTCTTTGCAGTTCCTGGTACACGATCCGGCCTGCGCCCAGGTTCAGGTGGCCTACTTCCGAATTGCCCATCTGCCCATCGGGTAATCCAACCGCTTCCCCGCAGGTAATCAGGGTCGTATGAGGATATTGCCCATAAAGGCTATTTGTAAATGGCACTTTTGCGTGTTTAATTGCATCCGCTGAAGCAACTTTTCCTAATCCCCAGCCGTCCATGATGACCAGGATGACTTTTTTGTGATTCATTTATTTATCCACTTTTTAGTGTAGTACAAATACATTCATTTTCAGGTAAGAAAGCCGGTCCCTGCCTTGTAAAACTACATCCAAAATGCCGATTTGCCAGTATCCGAATGGGAAAACATGCTGATTTTTAGTATTTTAGTACCAGCCAAAGGCCGCCTCAAGGACTTGGCATATTTTTCGATTAATACACCTGTGAAAACCTTTTGTATGAAAAAGATCATGGTAACACTGCTGCTGGGAGTATCACTGATACTTACGTCATTTACCACACAGAACAGTATTGACGGAGTGATTGGTGCGCTGCGTACCGGAAGTTCTTCGGAACTCTCCAGGTACTTTGATGATAATGTAGATATCACATTGCCTGATAAAAGTGATAGTTACAGCAAGGCCCAGGCCCAGCTGATTGTAAAGGATTTTTTTGGCAATAACGGAGTAAAAGGATTTGAACTTCGCCACAAAGGCGATTCTCCCGGAGGCCATTATTGCAGCGGTACCCTGCAAACCACAGCGGGTAACTTCCGGACCAATGTTTTCATGAAAAACAAGAATGGAAAGGAAGTGCTGAAGGAGATCCGTTTTCAGGCGATTGAGTAATGCATCTACAATTTCGAAAGACTTTACTTCAATAAAATGATTATGATGCCGGGTTTTTCCCGGCATTTTTTATACCGATTAGTTATCTTTTTTACAGACCCGGGGTCCCATTATCTTCTTGCAAATAACAATACCCGATCCATTATTTTTGTTGTATGAGTTTTGATGAGCAATTAAAGCACCTGGCAGAAGAAGCGCTGAAGGAAGATATCGGAGATGGCGATCATTCCACCCTTTCCAGTATTGATCCGGCTGCCCGGGGTAAGGCGGTATTGAAAATTAAAGAAGATGGTGTGCTGGCCGGTGTGGATGTGGCGGAAAAAATATTTCGCCTGCAAGAGCCGGGTATCATATTTACCTCTTTCAAAAAAGATGGAGATCCGATGCAGTACGGAGAGAAAGCTTTTGAAGTGGAAGCCCATGTGCATACGATCCTGCAATGTGAAAGACTGGTGCTGAATTGTATGCAGCGCATGAGCGGCATTGCCACCCTTACCAGGAAATACACCCGTTTACTGGAAGGCTATAAAACAAAACTGCTGGATACCCGTAAAACCACACCGAATTTCAGGTTGCTGGAAAAAGAGGCAGTAAGGATCGGTGGTGGCGTCAATCACCGGTTTGGATTATACGATATGATCATGCTCAAGGATAATCATATTGATTATTGTGGCGGAATCGAAAAAGCCATTGAGAAAGCCTGGCAATATGTTCGGCAGGAAAAACCCGGATTGAAAATAGAAGTGGAAACCAGGAGCCTGGAAGATGTAAAAAAAGTGATGGCCATGGGAAAGGGAAAAGTGTTCCGGATCATGCTGGATAATTTCAAGCCCGAACAAATAACGGTAGCAGTAGCGCTGATCGGTGATAATTTTGAAACCGAAGCAAGCGGAGGGATTAATCTCGAAAATATTACTGCCTACGCCAAAACCGGAGTGGATTATGTAAGTGTGGGTGCCCTGATTCACCAGGCGAGGAGTTTGGATTTGAGTTTGAAAGCGATGAGAGTGTGAGAATGTGGGAATGTGAGAATGTGGGAATGTGGAGATGTGAGAAATTAAGGAATACAGATTTTAATTGAATTGTATGTCTAAAAAGAATAAACCGGATATGAGGGGGTTTGTGTATAGCACGGACCCGGGTTTTCAGTTTGAGCCGGAGCAGGAGAATCTGGAAACGCTTCCGCCTGCCAAACAGAAATTGCGAATCAGACTGGATACCAAACACCGGGCGGGTAAGGCAGTTACGTTGGTGGAAGGATTTTCAGGAACAGATGAAGATCTGCAGGAACTTGGAAAGAAATTAAAGTCATATTGCGGTACCGGCGGATCGGCCAAGGACAGGGAAATCATTGTGCAGGGTGATCAGCGGGATAAAGTACTGCAATGGTTACAAAAAAACGGATACACACTAAGTAAAAGAATATAATCAATGGGGATCGGGATTTTTGCATTTATCATCTTTATTGTACTGACCATTATTTGTTTTATCCCCTTTGCCTTTGCGGCTTTCTATCTTTTTTTAGGAGTTAAAACTTTGATCAGAGCGAATAAAGAAAGCAGTCAGCAAATCAAATCTTCTGCTTTAAAAGCGATTGCGCTTTCGTTACTCACCCTTGTTGGTTCCTATTTTCTGTGGCGTTGGTTGATTCAGCTGACCCTGTCCTGGTAATGGCAATTAACCGGTAAAACCGTTTTTCCGGTGACTTCCGTCGCAATAGGGTTTATTGGCTGAGCCTCCGCAGCGGCAAAGTGCCACGGTTCCTGTTTTTGTTTCTTCCCTTCCATTGCTGTGTACGATCAGGCATTCAGATTTAATCAGGTAAGGACCATTCGGACTTACTTCCACTTTCAAAATGCTGGCAGATTCCGCTATTATTTTTTCCGGTGCTCCCGGATTTTCATTGTTCAGCATATAGCTCAGGGCCCCGCTCGGACATTTTTTCACCTGTTCGATGATCTGTTCTTTGTCGGCCTTATCCAGATTAATCCAGGGGCGTGCTTTGGGGTTGAAAACGGAAATCAGTCCCTTCCAGCAGAGGGTAGAGTGGATACAGGTCTTTGGTTTCCAGATGACGGTAAGATCATCTTTATGGTATTTCAGGGTTTCAGCCGACATGGTTTTTGTTTGGCACAAATTACGAAGCGGCGGCAGGAATAAAAAATGAGAGCGTCTTAATAGTGAGCATTCGGGCATAGCCACGAAGGCACAAAGGCACGAAGCGCTGAGTACCAGCTTTTCTTTGCTGATAATCTTTAAGGCAAATAAAAAATACTGATGACTCTTCTCCCTGTCGCCATCATTAAAGACAACTTTCCAGTTTTAGTACTCGCTTCTTATCTATTCAACTACTCAACTATTCAACTACTCAACTACTCAACTACACAACTACACAACCACTCAACCACGCTCTACTGTCCCTGTGCCAGGCTATACGCTTTTTTATCTCCCCACCTATTCAGCAGTTCGAAAGAGCAGATTTTAAAATTGCCACTCATGCTTACATAAAGACCAATTACATCCTGCTGGTTCAGCGGATAATCGTCAATGCTTTCAAATCGGACATTATACTGGTTCACCAGGTTGGTATACACCGAGCCGGTTGGCCATACTTGAGTGCCCCTGTTACTGATGCTGATGAGATTGAACTTAACACCTGCATGTCTTTTGCATTTTTCTGCAATAGCATTCGGTTGTTCATCACTTTCAATAAAAAGATCCACGCCTGCTATTGTTTCATCACCTGATTCCTTTGAAACCATCATCGAATTAATTTCCAGTTTCAGCGGGGCAGGTGTGCCGGGTTTGTTCGGGATGATTTCTTTGGTGCCTTGTGCTGGATTCTTACCAAAATTGCTGATGATGGCATCGGCAAAGGCGGTGGTATTCACAGCAGGGATGGACTTATCGCCAAAATCTCCGGTATGCACTCCGCTTTCCAATGTATACAACAATGCATTTTCAATGACGGCTGCATTTTCAGTCAGTCCAACATGTCGGAGCATGGCAAAACCACTCAGCAAGAGGGCCGTTGGGTTGGCAATATTTTTTCCGGCAATATCCGGAGCAGTACCATGCACGGCCTCAAAGATGGAGATATGATCTCCGATATTGGCAGAGGGCGCAAAACCAAGTCCGCCTACCAGTCCGGCGCAAAGATCTGAAACAATATCGCCCTGCAAATTGGTGAGTACCACCACATCAAAACTATCGGGACGGGTGACCAGTTTCATACAGAGATCGTCCACGATCACATCATCGGCTTTGAGTTCCGGATATTCTTTCGCCACTTCATAAAAGCACTCGAGAAAAAGTCCGTCGGTGAGCTTCATGATATTGGCTTTATGTCCGCAGGTAATGCGTTTGGCTTTTTTCTGACGCGCCATTTCAAAAGCATAACGGATAACCTGCATGCTCCCCGGCCGGGTAATGAAACGACGGCTGAGGGCTACATCATGCGTGAGCATATGTTCGATACCGCCATAGGTATCTTCAATATTTTCTCTTACAACCGTGATGTCGATGGGGATACCGGCTTTACTGAAAACGGTGTCTACTCCATGCAGACTTTGAAAAACCCTTTTATTGGCAAAAGTATTCCAGGTTTTTCGGGCTGTTACATTGATGCTTTTTACGCCTTTACCCTTAGGTGTTTCCATGGGTCCTTTGAAAAGCAGGCCCAGGCTCTCAATCGACTGGCGCGCCTCCGGGGTCATTCCGTTGTTGAACCCTTTGTCAAATACCCACTTACCCATCTCAACAAATTCATATTCAAGGGGTACCTGGTTGGCATTGAATATGCGTAAAACGGCGTCCATGATCTCCGGACCGATTCCATCTCCTTTAGCCACAGCTATTTTCATACAGATTTTTGCTTTAGTTGCCGCAAATTTACGATGTCCGGGGGCTTGAATGTTAAATTCCCCCCGGGGTTTTGATTCCATTCAATTTTCGCTACTTTTACTCCATGACCAGCATGATTTCAAAAGGGATGAAAGTAAGTGTGGAAACATTTTACCAGCCTGACTACAGTAACCCTCAACAGTCTGAGTTCATGTTTGCCTACCGCATCACATTGGAAAACCACAACGCCTTTCCTGTAAAGCTTCATCGTCGCCATTGGTTTATTTTCGACAGCAATGGCAGTGAGCGGGAAGTAGAAGGTGAAGGCGTGGTGGGCGTGCAGCCTATTTTACAACCCGGTGAAAATTATCAGTATGTCAGCGGTTGTAACCTGCGTTCAGAAATGGGCAGGATGAATGGTCATTATGAAATGGAAGACCTGCACAGCAAGAAATTCTTTAGCGTCATGATCCCGGCTTTTGAAATGATGGCGCCGATGAAATGCAACTGATCAGGCGGGTATTTTCCGGGTTCTCTCCCTCATTAATGCAATGGCTTCTTCTTCGGAGCTGAACATTTTACCATCAATATTCACAAGGTGTGTTGCCAGTTTATCATACCGTTTGGTGAGCAGCCAGGTAAAAATGTGTAAGTAATGAATTCCGTCAAACACAATGGCGCGGTTGGCAGCCAATTCATCTTTTCTTTTCAGGAACTCTTCCGGCATTTCGGTATAGTGCATACCCGGACGAAGGTGGTGGATGATATGATAGCCATCATTCCAGCAGGTTGAATTGTAAACCGTATTAATGCAATTGATGGAACTGGTATAGAGATTACCCGGATCCCTTGCATCCACAAATGAATGCTGGGTCCAGTTGCCCAACATCATCACTAATCTTGCAAACAACAATGGAACAATAAAGATAAGCAGGGTGGCTTTCAGGTTTACAAAACACATCCCGATACAGAAAGCGAAATAAATATATTCGCCGGCCGTGAGACGCTGACCCAGTTTTTTTCTTTTACGGTTAAAGAGGTATAGAATCGTATTGAATACACCCACAAAAAGGAATTTGAAGAAATAGGCCAGGAATCCCCGCAGGCTGTCACGCTGGTAATGCATAGTGCTGCTGGTATCGTCGGGAAGGTTGTTTTCAATATGGTGCATGCCCATGTGGTGACTGAAATAACCTTCTGGTGCATGTCCAAAAAACGGACAAAGAATCCAGGTGATATAGGCATGAAAAGGTCGCTGGTAAGGTGCTTTCAGGATTTTACGGTGACAAAGGCAGTGGAACATCAATCCAAATCTTCCCTTGAAATAAAACTGGGAAACATAGAAATAGGGAATGGCCAGGGCCCACCAGTACCAACCCTGTAATAAAGGAGTAAATAGGATAATGGCTGCCGGAAGAACGAGAATATGTATTGATGTAATCAGATAAATAAAGGGCAGATCCCGTTTATCGTTCATCAAACGGAGCCAGAACCTGTCATAAAAAGAATAACGGGTGCGGGGTACGTAAACCGGATCAGTAATGTTGCTGCTGAGTGATTTCATGGTGCGGGTAAATGTAGGCAATTATCAAGTTGTACCGAATGACTGTTTAATTTTTATTGCCCCGATAACTGTTTCGCTTTATTTGGGTTTATACTTGGCCTCTTCAATAATTTTCCGGGCCGGGGTTTTCATGATTTCTTCCGGTTTCAGGGAGGGATTTTTAGCGATATACTTTTTCAGGATCTGCCAGCCCAGCCATTGACCGATATTCCCGGGAGAATCCTCCTGTGGCATTCCCTGTGTAAAAGGACCTTCCCCGATATAGGTTTGAATAACGGTTGGATTCAAGGAGTTCAGGTCTTCATTTCGCACGATTTCTGCCCAGATCAGTCCCTCATTTTTGCGGCACCAGTCCAGCTGATGTTTTGTATACCCGGTTTTAACCGAATCCGGGGCCTTGGGCAGGAATTGATCCAGTAACCACCATTGTTTGCCTTTCTCCACCATTTGTTCGATCAGTGGTTTGCCTTTTGACTGATCAGGGAATAATTCCAGCACGACTGCTTTCATACAATTAGCTGTCATATATTCTTTTGAAAAACGCCGGGAAATATAAAGCGGGAACATATCAATCATTTCCGGTAACTGGTAAACAGAGAAATCACTTCCGGCATATTGCTGTAAACCGATGGCCAGTCCGTTTCCGGTTGAAGCTACTCCGGGCGCATCAAAAGGGCCCAGGAAGAAAATGGCTTTACCGGTTTTGTAGGATGGAAAATAATACCTGACATACTGAAACCCTTTTTCCATTTCTTTCCGGAACCAGTCCAGTTCATTATATGTTTTTTTTACAGAATCGTAAATGGGGGCATAGCCACGAAAAAAATCAGCCGTGACCATCAGGGTCATGGTATCGGTGGGTTTTCCGCTCACCCCCAGAATCTGTTGCATAAAATCATCATAGAATCCCGGATGTTCCTGTTTTAAGCGGATCAGGCCGGATTCCAGGTGCGTGGTATCCATCGCAAAAAAACTGCGGTCAAACCGTTCAATAGGAATATCCACTTTGATACCGGATACATCCGGCAGCTTCTTTTTATTGCCACAGGAGATCAGGAAAAGAGTGGTGAGGAGTACCGGGATGATTTTTTTCATGGATTTCCTAACGAAAGGGTTTTGAATTTGTTGTGATCCCGAAGTTACGGCAGTTCCGTTTATTGTAAATTTGTACAATGAAGATCGCCGTTGCGCAGCAAAACTATCATGTCGGGAATTTCCAGGACAATACCCGTAAGATCATCGAAGGCATTGAATGGGCAAAGTCCCAAAAGCCGACCTGGTCTTATTTTCCGAGCTCAGTATTTGTGGTTATCCCCCCCAGGGATTTTCTGGAATTCGATGATTTCATCCGGCAATGTTATGCAGCTATTGATGTTATTAAAGAACATGCCGATACGATTGCCGTGTTGGTGGGTGGCCCGGACCGCAACCCGGTCAGAGAGGGAAAGGATTTATTCAATGCCGCTTTTTTTCTCTATGAAAAAGAAGTAAAAGCCGTGGTGCATAAAACCTGTCTGCCCACTTATGATGTATTTGATGAATACCGATATTTCGAACCGGCCTATCATTGGAATGTGATTCCTTTCAAGGGTAAAAAACTGGCCGTTACTATATGTGAGGATATCTGGAACCTGGGAGATAATCCCCTGTATCGCAACTGTCCGATGGATGAACTGATGAAGCAGGAGCCGGACCTGATGCTGAACTTATCAGCCTCTCCATTTGATTATACCCATGTGGAAGACCGCAAAGCCATTGTAAAACTGAATACCGGCAAGTATCATTTACCGATGATTTACTGTAATGCCGTGGGTAGTCAGACCGAGATCGTTTTTGATGGTGCTTCGCTGGTATTTGATAAGGATTCCAACCTGATCAGGCAATTGCCATTATTTGAAGAAGCCTATGCTGTTGTTGATTTGCAGGATGACGGTCGTTTTTTACAAGCGGTACAGGTGCCAGCTGCAGCATTGCCATCGGCAGAGTTCAATCCTGTTCAATTAGATCCGGAACTATGTACAGCTGAAATATACCAGGCCATCCTGCATGGCATCCGTGATTATTTCAGGAAAATGGGATTCAACAAAGCCATCCTGGGAAGCAGTGGCGGAATTGACAGTGCCGTGACCCTGGCCCTGGCCTGTGATGCATTGGGAAAGGAAAATGTCAGGGCTATCCTGATGCCATCGCCTTATTCCACCGGTCATTCTGTAGCTGATGCCGAGCAACTGAGCAGGAATCTGGGGAATCCCTATGATATCGTTCCCATCAAAAATATTTATGAAAGCTCTCTGTCGGAACTCAAACCCATTTTCGGAGATCTTCCTTTTAGTCTGGCCGAAGAAAATATCCAGGCCCGAACCCGCGGCAACCTGCTGATGGCCATTGCGAATAAATTCGGCTATATCCTGCTGAATACTTCCAATAAAAGTGAACTGGCTACCGGTTATGGCACCCTTTACGGGGATATGGCCGGCGGGTTAGGTGTTTTAGGTGATTGTTACAAGATGCAGGTCTATGCACTGGCCAGGTATATTAACCGGGAAAAAGAAATCATCCCACAGAACATACTGATTAAAGCACCTTCTGCTGAATTAAGACCCGGACAAAAAGATGCTGATTCCTTACCGGATTATGCCATACTTGATCCCTTGTTGTATCAGTATATTGAAAGAAGACAGGGCCCGAATGAAATCAAAGGAATGGGTTTTGATCCGGCTCTCGTGGACAGGGTGCTGCGCATGGTCAATATCAATGAATACAAACGCAACCAGTTCTGTCCTATTATCCGGGTTTCACCCAAGGCCTTTGGCGTAGGACGACGGGTACCTATTGTAGGTAAATATTTATCCTGATCAATGCTCGAATTCCATCACAATCTGCCGGCTGGGTCCAAAGGGTGGCGTATAAGCCATGGAAATGATCAGTTGGGTGCTGGTCAGTCTATCGAGGGTCATATCGTTAGCGCCATAAGTAACCAGGGGGCTGGAAACGGATAAAATGGTTTCACTATTCTTCCATAGCCAGGTGAAAGCCACTACATCGGGATCAGCTGGATTACATTTCAGGGTCGCTTCATTCATACTGCCGTTACCATTTGTGGCATAAAGGGCGATATTGTCTTTCTGGCAATCCTGCAGACTGGCCATGGCATCAGCTCCATTGATAGTGGCTGCTTTTAATTTCCAGGTGCCGGTGGCCAGAAGGGTTGTTTTGGAATCAGCATTGGGCTGGTTATCTTCTTTATTGCAGGCGAGTAATCCGACGGCCAGAAAGCCGGTCAGCAGGCTGTACAAAATCCAATTTTTTTTCATTTTCACTGTTTTTAGGTGAGATACTTCGTATTTCCTGCGTTCAGGGCAAGGGAAATGTTCCAAAATAGTGCCAGAATAGGCGCCGTTCATCATTGCGGCAGGTAATTTGCTTTGTTCCAATTCGTATTTTGCAGAAAGCCACAAAATTCGCCTAAAAAATTCAATTACAAAATGTTAAAGACCGCTGAGGATATCCGCCAGTTGAATGAAAAGATCGCCCGGGCCGGGCAATTTGCCGACAAACTCAAAGAAGAGACACACCATGTGATCATCGGGCAGAACCATATGCTGGACCGCCTGCTTACGGGTTTGCTCAGTAACGGGCACGTGTTGCTGGAAGGAGTGCCGGGTCTGGCCAAGACCCTCACCATTAAATCGCTGGCTACAGCTATTCATGCGCATTTCAGCAGGATCCAGTTTACACCTGATTTGCTGCCGGCGGATGTGATTGGCACCATGATCTATAACCAGCAGCGAAATGAGTTTGTAGTAAGGAAGGGGCCCATCTTCGCCAATTTTATCCTGGCTGATGAAATCAACCGGGCACCGGCCAAAGTGCAAAGTGCTTTGCTGGAAGCCATGCAGGAAAGACAGGTTACCATTGGTGATCAGACCTACAAACTGGAAGAACCTTTTCTGGTACTGGCCACTCAGAATCCATTGGAACAGGAGGGTACCTATCCTTTGCCAGAAGCACAGGTGGATCGCTTTATCATGAAAGTTATTGTGGATTATCCTGCCATGCATGAAGAACAGTTAATCCTTCGTCAGGGAGTACAGGGGGAATATCCTGCGGTGAAACAAGTAGTATCCATGCAGGAAGTGATTCAGGCCAGGGACCTTACCAGGCAGATTTATATGGATGAAAAGATCGAGCAGTATATCCTTGATATTGTATTTGCCACCCGCAGGCCGGGAGAATTCAAACTGGAAAAACTGAAACCGCTCATCTCCTATGGGGCTTCACCGAGAGGAAGTATCAATCTGGGAATTGCCGCCAAGGCCCAGGCCTTTTTGAATAAAAGAGGTTTTGTGATTCCTGAAGATGTGAGAAGTATTTGTAAAGATGTATTACGCCACCGGATCGGATTGACCTATGAAGCGGAGGCGGAGAATATAAAGGCTGAAGATGTGATTGAGGAAATATTGAAACAGGTAAATGTGCCGTAAGTAATTGAAAGTTGAAATCCCGATAGCTATCGGGAGAAAAAGGAAAATTGAAATTTGCTGACCACCACAGAAATATTAAAAAAAGTAAGGGAGCTGGAAATCAAGAGCAAGAAGCTCACCAGTGATCTTTTTACCGGTGAATACCATAGTGCATTCAAGGGCAAGGGTATGTCATTTAAGGAAGTGAGGGAGTATGCTGCGGGAGATGATATCCGTTTTATTGACTGGAATGTATCAGCCCGCTTTGGTCACCCATTCAGTAAATTATTTGAAGAGGAAAGAGAGCTGACCGTGATGCTGCTGGTGGATATCAGTCGCAGTACATTATTTGGTACCACCCATGCCCGTAAAAGGGATATGGTGACGGAGATCGGTGCCGTGCTTAGTTTCTCTGCCGTGAATAACGGGGATAAGATCGGGGTGATTTTTTACAGTGATGTGGTGGAGAAATATATCCCGCCCAAGAAGGGAAAGCAGCATGCTTTGTACATTGTAAGGGAATTGCTGACCATGGAACCGAAAGGAAAGGGCACAGCCATGCAGCCGGCCCTTCGTTATTTCAATAATTCAACACGGCAGAAAAGTATTGCCTTTATACTGAGTGATCTGGTGGATGCCGGTTATGGGGATGCCCTTCGCATTGCTTCCAGAAAGCATGATATCATTGGCATCAAGTTATACGATCAGATGGACCAGGTATTGCCCAATGCGGGATTACTGCAGGTACAGGATGCGGAGTCCGGACGAACACAATGGGTGGATAGCAGCAATGCATTTGTACGGCACCAGTATGAGCAGGAATTTTTCCGGGTAACAGAATATGCCGTCACCCATTTCAAAAAAGCGGGTTCTGATCTGTTGCATATCCGTACAGGCGATGATTATGTAAAAGTATTACAACGATTTTTCTTAAGCAGGAACCGATAAATGATGAAAACCGGAAAAGGATTTTTTTTAATTGTCAGTCTGCTTGCTGCCCCTTTTTTATTCGGGCAAACCCAACCTGCTGTTGAAGTATCAGTAGAAAAAAGCCGGGTACTGCTGGGAGAACCCTTCCGGCTCCGGATACAGCTCCAATTACCCGAAGGGGCGAAAGGTCAGCTTCCGGTTATTGACAGCATTCCACATTTTGAATTTACACAGCCGCCGGTTATTGATTCATCCAACGAGAAAGGTGCAAAGAATATTAAGGCAGTTTATTACCTCAGCAGTTTTGATTCGGGACATTGGGTAATTCCTTCTTTCCGGATTTCACGCGATGTAAAAACTGATACGATCGGGGTGGATGTGGTGTTTTCGGAATTTGACAGAGAACAACCCTATCACGATATCAAGGATATCATTGAAGTAAAACCGGCGAAGAAAAAAAACTGGTGGTGGCTGGCCGGGGGTGGGCTATTCGTATTGCTGGTTATTATTTACCTGCTCACGAGGAAAAAAAGAAAAGGACCGGTGCCTGTCAAGACAGCTGCTATCGTTGATCCATTCCGGGAAGCCATGGGTGCGCTGGAACAATTAAAAAAATCTGCAGCCGGGGGGAAGGAATACTACACAAAGCTTACCGATATCTTCCGGCTTTATCTTTTGCGGAGAAAAGGTATTTTGTCATTACAGGAAACCACTGGTGATCTGATTCCTTTTTTGAAAAATACTGGCTTATCTGTTGAGGAATTATCCGGTCTGCGGCAATCATTATTGCTGAGTGATTTTGTAAAATTTGCGAAATACCAGCCTTCACCGGCAGAGGATCAGACCTGTTATGATGAAATCAGCAAGGCCATACAAGCCATAGAACGGGTACATCAGCAGTCCTTGGCACCAAAAGAAGGAACAGGAGGCCAATCATGATTTACGAGTACCTGAAAAATATTGATTTTGCTTACCCTTTAGCATTTGCCTTATTTGCTTTGTTACCCTTGCTGGTTTGGTGGTATATGAAAAGAAACGACCGGCGGGAACCTGTTATTACTGTAACGACCATCCATGCTTTCCGGGTTTCATCCTGGAAAAATAAACTCAGGGGGCTTCCTGTTTTTTTCAGACTGTTGTCCATGAGTGCCCTGATCCTGGTGCTGGCCCGTCCGCAGAAAAAAAATGAGGAACAAAGAACCGAAGGGGAGGGGATTGATATTGTGTTATGCATGGATGTTAGCGGTAGCATGGGGTCCCGGGATATTGCTCCTTCCCGGATGGAAGCCGCCAAGGAAGTAGCAGAAGAATTTGTAAGAGGCCGTCCGGTTGACCGGATCGGGCTGGTAATTTTTTCTGGAGAAAGTTTTACGCAATGTCCCATTACCACGGACCGCAATGCACTTATATCTCAGATTCAAAACCTGGAGAGCAGGAAGCACCTCGCAGATGGAACAGTAATCGGGGAAGGGCTCGCAACAGCAGCAGACCGGCTGACCAAAAGCCCGGGTAAAAGTAAAGTGATCATCCTGATCACGGATGGAAAAGAGGATCCTCCGGAAACCAGGTTAATTGATCCCTTGACGGCATTGGAAATTGCAAAGTCAAAAGGGGTTAAAGTATATACGATTGGGATGGGGGCCCAGGCATCCACGATTGTGGAAAGGACGGGTAGTCAGGTTAAGCCACAAAGTCCGGCGATTGATTTTATTGATGTCGCTCTTTTACAAAAATAGCTACGGAGACCGGTGGGCAGTATTTCAGGGCCCGTGACCGGGATGGATTGAAAGAAGTGTACCGGCAGATTGATCAATTGGAAAAATCAAAAGTGGAGACGACGAATTTTCAAAAAGTGGAAGAGCGTTTCCTGCCTTTTATATTGGCGGCAATTATCTTTCTGGCCATTGAACTCCTGTTGCGCTTTACCCTGTTCAGAAAATTTCCTTAGAAATTTAAAGCTGGCTGGAGTAGAAACATTGTGTCCATTCTGATTTCTCCAAAAACTCCGTTTTAAAAAAGAGATCAGTGCTTACACATTCCCTGTAAATTGCAGTCGATGAAAGCGATTGTATATAAGTCAACGGGCAGTTGGTATGTACTCAGGGATGAGGCGGGTAAAATATGGAATGGCCGTACCAAGGGGGTAATGAAGCTGGATGATATTACCAGTACCAATCCTGTTGCGGTGGGTGATTGGGTGGAAGCAGAAGCGGAAAATGAACAGGAGAATGTGGCCATCATTACGACTATTCTCGACAGAAATAATTATATCAACAGGCAGAGTCCCCGGCACAAGCACCAGCATCATATTGTAGCAGCTAATCTGGACCAGACCCTGTTAGTAGCCACCTTGAAAGAACCCCGGACTTCACAGGGTTTTATAGATCGTTTTCTGGTGGCGGCGGAGATGTACCATGTGCCGGCCATCATTGTTTTTAATAAAAGTGATTTGTACAGGGATAAAGAGCTGGTTAAGTACCAGCAATGGAAGGAGATGTATGAGGCAGTGGGTTATCCGGTTATGTTGTTAAGTGCAGAGAAGAATGAAGGGATAGAAGAACTGCAGCAATTGCTGTTGGGGAAAACAACTTTGGTTAGCGGACATAGTGGTGTAGGTAAATCCTCTTTACTGAACCGGATCATTCCGGAAATGAGTCTGAAGACCGGGGAGATCAGTGGCTGGAGCGGGAAGGGGCAGCATACGACCACTTTTGCTGAAATGTTTGATTTGCCGGGAGGTGGTCGTCTTATTGATACACCGGGTATGCGGGAATTCGGATTGGTGGATATTGAAAAGCAGGAACTCTCCCATTATTTTCCGGAGATGCGGGAGCGGTTAAATGATTGTCAGTTTAATAATTGTCTGCACTATAATGAGCCGGGATGCGCCATCAAACAGGCGGTAGTGGATCAGGTGATCCATGAAGACAGGTATATCAGTTACCTGGGGATATTGGATTCGATAGAGGAAAAATCTTATTGATGTATTTTATGAAACAAGATCATTCATACGAAATGCATGAATGAAATGTACCTGACTTTACAATCAGGCAATATTCCTCAATCCGGTATTGAATAATTTACCTTCCAATGCATTGGCCAGTTCTACCACGGCTTTATTGTCCTTATTCAGGGCATCCTTGGTACGGGTAGGAAAAATGGAAATGCCGTTGTAAATACTGTAATGCAGGGTCAGGGCTTGTCCTTTGAAACGGAATTCCCAGTCGATCGCATCAAAGTCATCTTCCTTGTTGGAAAAGCGGATGTGGAGATCCTGGCTCAGGATATCGGCAACCTGGTAAAATTGTTTGAGACCGCCATCGTCGGCAATGACGAATTCGGTACATCCAAGGGTGGAACGGAGGGTAAGACTCATGGCTAAGGTGTTTTTAGGTTTCAAATGACGGATCATCAAATACTTCGTACTTCTGTAAGACACAGAATTACGCTCATCCGCTGCATACCTGAAAACTTAACTTCTGAACTTTTTGGCCTTTTTAGCCGCCTTATTGCCATCCGGGTCGCCGCTTAAAATCTTCTCAGCGCCAACATTTTTTCCATTGGTGGGACATCCTGTTTTCTTCTTGAACAAGTTGCTGAACATACCGCAAGATGAGAGTAGCATCATCACGGCCAGTGCAACAGTCAGAAAACGGAGGTTTTTCATAGTATGTAGCTTGTATTGTACTAACGAATATAAGGAGAATTAATTGCCCTGGGAATAGTAGAAATACAGTCGATAGTCTTTAGTCGATAGTTATTAGTCTTACACCTGAATGCTATGATTTCTAAATGCTTACACAATGTTTTCTTATTGTTGGTATCATCGCAAATGGCATAGAAAAGGCCTGACTTCGAGACTCCCGACACAAAAAATCCCGACTATCGACTATCGACTCCCGACTCAGGACTCTCCCTAAACCAATCCGCATACCGCACATAATTATTGGCGATCCGGTTGATTTCTCCTGCAATTTTCTCGGGTGAGATGTCTTTCACTTTTTTAGCAGGTACCCCGGCATAAATGCTGCCGGCTTCGCAAATCGTGTTTTCCAGTACTACAGCACCCGCGGCAATAATGGTATTGCTTTGTACCAGGGCATTATCCATGACGATGGCGCCCATTCCGATTAATACATTGTCCTGCAGGGTGCAGCCGTGAACAATGGCATTGTGACCGATAGAGACATTATTCCCGATGGTTGTGCCGTATTTCTGGTATGTGCAGTGGATACAGGCACCATCCTGAACATTCACTTTATTCCCCATTTTGATAAAATTAACATCCCCTCTCACGACGGTATTGAACCAGAAACTGCAATCGTCGCCGGTTTCAACCTGACCAACAATGGTGGCATTGGGGGCAATAAAAGTATTGTTTCCGAAGCGGGGGAGTTTTCCTTCAACTGGCAGAATAACGGGCATGTGTAATTGGGGTTTGGTTTGAGGGCTGAAAGTTCGGCAAAGTTGGGCTTTTTGTTGCGTCTTTGCCGGGCCTTTGCGTTCTTTGCCTGAAATAAATGGATTGAATCAACGCGAAATTTTTTACGCCATGTGGCCCAGACTTCATCAGCTCCGCTGGCATTGGAGATTGTAAAAGCGGATTGCTGCACTTTATATGATGCGGCAGGGCGGGAGTACATGGATCTGATCGGAGGCATCAGCGTTGCGAATACGGGTCACCGGCACCCCAAAGTGATCCGGGCCATTCAGGATCAACTGGATGCTTACCTGCATGTGATGGTGTATGGTGAATTTGTAGAAAGTCCGCAGGTGCAATACGCGCAGTTACTCGTATCACATTTGCCTGCCTCACTCAATTCGGTTTATTTTACCAATTCCGGTTCGGAAGCTGTGGAAGGAGCCATGAAACTGGCCAAAAGAGTAAGCGGACGAACCCAGGTGATTGCTTTAATCAATCTTACCATGGCAGTACCCAGGGTGCATTAAGTGTGATGGGAGATGAATACTGGCGGAATGCATTCAGGCCATTGTTGCCTGATGTACTGCATCTGACTTATAATGACAAAGCATCACTCGATGAAATTACAAACCGGACCGCCTGTGTGATTGCAGAAACCGTACAGGCAGAAGCTGGAATCAAGGCACCCAGGCCTGAATGGTTAAAGGCCCTTGAAAAAAAATGCAGGGACACGGGTACATTGCTGATCCTGGATGAGATTCAGGCCGGATTTGGCAGGACGGGTAAATTATGGGGCTTTGAACATTTCGATATTGTACCGGATATTTTATTACTGGGAAAAGCATTAGGAGGTGGTATGCCCCTGGGCGCATTTATCGCTGATAAAAAAATCATGGATGCTTTTACGGATAATCCGGTACTGGGGCATATCACCACATTTGGAGGTCACCCGGTTTGTTGTGTAGCCGGGATGGCTGCCATGAAGGCCTTGCTGGAAGAGGGATGGATCAGGAAGTGAAAAACAAAGAAGAACTATTTCGATCTGCACTTACTCATCCTTCCATTAAATCAGTGCGTTCATTTGGGTTGTGGATGGCTGTTGAATTTGACTCTTTTGAAATCTGCAAACTGGTTATTGATCGTTGTATTGCTGCCGGTTTGCTGACCGACTGGTTTTTGTTTGCTCCCAATTGTCTGCGTATTTCACCGCCCCTGATTATATCGGAGGCACAGGTAAAAAAAGCAGCCGCTATTATTTGTGAGAGCATACCCTGATCATTAAAATCATTTTATGAGGAAATATTTATTATCCGGATTCCTTTCCATGCTGATCCTTTACAGTGCAGGACAGGGGGTAAAGGACAATAAAGGCAATACGTTGTTATGGCGTATTTCCGGAAAGGGGCTGACCAGGCCTTCCTATCTCTATGGCACCATGCACCTGATGGATAAAAAAGTATTCCAGTAGGGGATTCGGTGTATAAAGCCATTGAGCAGACCGATGGTTTTGCTGCTGAACTGGACATGAACAAGGTTGGGAACCAGATGGTCAATCATTTTCTCAATGAAAGAGAAGCCAAAAAAGCGGTGGAGCCCGTCAAGCTGAAAGATGCAGTGAGTGCTGAAACCTGGAACCATTATAAAGCGGAACTCGAGAAAAAATTTGGAAAAGCGGCGGATAAAATCACAGTAAATGACCTGGAGGAGCTGGAAAATCAGTTACAGTCTGATATGTTCAAAAAAGGAGATATGCCTACTTTTCTGGATGCCTGGTTATCCGGACAGGCCCGTAAGCAGGGAAAATGGGTAGGAGGGATTGAAGACCTGGAAGACCAGCTGGAGCATATTGGTGCGGTGGAAGAAAAAATTCAACTGGCCATATTTGATGATGAATATTTCCGTAAAGAAATGGAATGGCTGGTACGGGTTTATACCGAACAGCGGCTGGATAGTATCGATGCAATGATGTACCGCGGTATGAACGGAGGCAAGGATTATATCATGATCAAACGCAATCTGAAAATGAGCCGGAGGATGGATAGCCTGGCAGCGGTCCGCAGTACTTTATTTGCCGTAGGTGCAGCCCACCTGCCCGGTGATTCAGGGGTGATCAGTTTATTAAGAAGACGCGGATATACGGTTACTCCGGTTTATTCTTCCAGAAAAATCAGTGCTGATAAATATGTGTCCAAAGGCCCGGGGGCTGAATGGGTTCCGGTGAAAGTAACCGATAGTATCTATGGGATCATGATGCCTGGGGAAGCTGAAAAGATCGGCATGTTTGAGTCAATGGGCCTGGAGATGAAAATGTATTTCGATATTTCATTCATGCGGGTCTATTTCACTGCGAATATCCCGATGCCGGAAAACAGAAGAACAATCAGTTATGACAGTCTTTATGCAGGAATGCGTGCCCGTTATTCCAAAGGAAATAAAGTGCTGAAGGATCAATCCATTACCGTGAATAATATTTCCGGAAGGGAATTTATTATAGAAATGGAGGATGGGGTCATGAAAATGCAGGTCTTTATTCCGCAAATGGAAACGGTAGTCATGAATGCTGTATTTGCCTTTAATGAAAAGGGGGTAAAGGATCCGGAAACCGAAAAATTCTTTCAATCCTTTACTTATAACACCAACAGGGTTAAGAAAACGGATACTGAAAAGAAATGGACTACTTACAGTTATCCGGCCTATTCATTTTCAATTGAAATGCCACAGAAACCCAAGGAAACAAAAGATGTGGTATCTGATGAAGGCAAGATCAATTTTGGCTGGCAGTCGATGGATATGGCCGAACAAGTGTATTACGGGATGAATGTAGCATCAATGAAGGAAGGGATGTTTGATTCCGGTGTAGATCAGGAGTTGTTTGAGAGTATGAAAGATCAGATGCGGGAAAGTTTTGAGAATGCCAGGATACTTGATTCCGGTATGTTCCATGTAGGTGGTTATCCCGGTTACCATTTTACCATTTCCGGTAAATCAGAAGGAGAGGAAGTGGTGTCCAGGATCCGCTATATATCAAGAGGAGGGGTAACGTATTATTATTTTGTGGTGTACGCAAAAGAGTCAGCATATAAAGAAAATGCTGACCGCTATCTGGAATCCTTCAGTTTACAGTCCTATCAACAACCCGCATGGACTACCAAAGAAGCACCTGATAAAAGTTTTTCCACCAGCAGTCCTTATCCGATAAGGCGCATTGAAAGGAATGAAGATGATAAGAGTCATCCGGGTGCCGAAAGGTTTCTCGTGTATGACAGTTCGGCCTTTGTAACCAGTTATATTGACCGGACCATCCTGCCGGATTGGCTTTGGTTCAGTAGTGATACGGCTTTTCTTTCCGCAAGGGCCGCTGATTATTATGGAGCTTCCGATTCCCTGGCAGGATATACTATGGAAGATAAAGGAGCGGTAAAGTCTGTTCAGTTTTCCGTGATTGTGCCGGGCGATAACCTGGCCAAGCATGTCCGGCTGGTCTTGCATGGCAATGAGTTATATGAATTATTTGGACATTTTGCCATCCGCGATCTTCCGGGAAATTTTGATCGCTTGTTCCGGGACTTCCGTGTCAATGGAAATAAAACGAATGCCATATCATGGAAAGGTAATGCCGAAGCCTTATCCAATGCATTGAAAAATGCTGATGAAAATACAATGACCCAGGTGAAATCTTTTTGGAGTCATTTGTCGTTTACGGCGGCTGATATTCCGGCTTTACGTAGCATGACGCTCAGAATCTATCCGGATTTTGACAGCAGCTATAGTGATAACCTGAATGGAATGATATATAATCAACTTCGATATACCGACAGTACTTTCAGTTCTGTACAATATTTCAGTGAACAGTTTGCGGAGATCGCAGAAAAAGATGAGTATGTGAAGCCCATGATCATCGGGTATTTATCGGAAGCTAAAACCCGGGAATCCTATGCAGCCATTAAACAATGTTTACACAAATCTCCCTTTCGTATCAAAGAGCAGCTGCCTTATTTCAGTAACCGGCTCTATGATTCACTGGAGTTGACGGCGACCCTGTACCCGGAATTATTGGAGCATGCCAATTCGAGGGCTTTCTGGCATATCGTTAGTGGTACGGCTACTTCCTTGCTTGACAGCGGACTGATTACAACCCAGCTTATCCGGGAAAAAGGCACAGCTTTTTGTGAAGTGGCTGCAAGGATACTGGAAGAAGATGCTGAAAATATTGAAGACGGAAGTTACTATTATACGGATCTGATCCGGTTGCTGGGTATTGTAAATACACCGGAATCGAAAAACCTGCTGACGAAATTTTCAAAACTGGAGAGCCGGCATATCCGTTTCAATACTTTGCTGGCGATGCTGGCCTGTAATATGCCTGCAGACAACAAGACCATCCTTACTCTGGCTACCACAGATGAGTACCGGCATGATCTGTATGATGAACTGAAAAAACTGAACAAACTGTCGCTGTTCCCCAAATCTTATTTGTCGCAACAGCAGCTGGCCCAAAGCCGCCTTTATGAATTTGCATCAGATGAAGCCCCACCGGCAAGCATTGTTTCTGCTGGGACAAAAACGATGCTGTACAAAGGAAAGCAGCAGAAATTTTATCTTTTTAAAATCAGCTATGACGAAGGCCCCGAAGCGGAGTACTACCTGGGAATAGCTGGTCCTTACGATACCAATGCTGCTTCTATGTCCAGTTCCCATGATGCAACCGGGATGTATTGGGATGAAGAATTTGATGCAAAAAACAAAGACAAACAACTGGAGGCCTATCTGAAATCGCTGGAAATAGTGGAGGAGTAAGGGGGGATTCCGTTTTAGATTAATCGTTTTCACTGCGGGGTTCCAGCAGTTTTGTGGTTACTGTGGCGATCAAAATACCGACGGTATAACAAAGCGGGATGAATAATTCGATGGTCGGACTGAAAAATTAACCCCAAAAAGAGACAGGAACCCAGCATGGCCAGGATGGCCGTGGCACTGATGATGGGTTTGATTCTTTTGATTTGTTTCAGGGTATGATGGGGGAGCCGGTGAAAAAGAAAATAGCATAACAGAAAGATCAGCCAGGAAAAAGCGCCTCCAAAAATGATGGCCAGAGCAAATAAAGCGAGGATCATATCCGCATCTTCCCGGCTCAACGTAAAACGGGTAATGCATACAAAGGTTAGCAGGACTGCACTCCATAACACAGATCTTATCCAGAGCCGATAAGGATAATTTTTATGGAAAATTGTTTTCAATGGCCTGCCAGTAATGATTAGTTCATCGATCAGTGCAACATATAATGCGTAATAGCTCAGAGCCGGAATCTGAGGGAGAGCGCCGGAATTTTTTTTACAGTGAATTGATGGGGGTTGAATGTTGGCTGTAAGTCTATACTGGCTGTGGCAAGTTTCGCCCTTTTCTTGTTCTTGCCTGATGCGATAAAGAATGGTATGCTGGTCAGGATGGCAGCTCCGCCACCAATTACTAAGGGCATGGCAGCATCAAATGATATATTACCGGTAGAAGCAATAATAAATGCAGTTGATCCGATTCCGAAAAGGATACCGGCCACCATTTTCTGGTTATTGCTTTTCTTCAGGTACTCATCTTTACTATAACTCGTGGCCAGGTCTTTTTTTTCCTGTCCAATGCAGCAGGTCATGCAAGTAAAGCAGACCAGGATAAGCAATAGTTTATACATAAGTATTTAAATCATTTTAAAAACAAAGACGGCAATCAACGCACCAATCACGGGTCCCACTACCGGAATCCAGCTATAGCTCCAATCGCTATCTCTTTTGCCGGGAATTGGTAAAAAGAAATGGGCGATACGCGGACCCAGGTCGCGGGCGGGGTTGATTGCATAACCGGTAGGGCCGCCAAAAGATAAACCGATTCCCAGTACCAGCAGGGCAACGGGTAGTGCATCCAATGTACCGAGTGTATTGGTTGGTTTTGACATGGCCAGGGCACCAAACATCAGGAGGAAAGTGCCGATGATTTCTGTAATCAGGTTAGGGATCACACTGCGGATGGCGGGTGCAGTACAAAAGATTGCCAGTTTTAAATCTTTATCTGCTGTAGCAGCAAAATGCTGGAAATAAGCCAGCCAGGCAATAGTGGCACCTGCGATGGCTCCGGCAAATTGTGCCATTAAATAAACCGGAAGCAGTTCTTTTTTAAACTGACCGGTAGCAGTTAGTGCAATGGTAACGGCGGGGTTCAGGTGACCGCTTCCACCCAGACTGGTGGAACTATACACACCCAGGAATACGGCCATGGCCCATCCAAAAGTGATGACGATCCAGCCACTGTTCTGGCCTTTACTACCGGTTAATAATACATTGGCAACAACGCCGGAGCCCATGGTAATCAGTAAGGCTGTTCCGGCAAATTCTCCTATAAATGGGGACATGGCAATTGTCTTTAGTTTTGGTTGCTGCTACCCGGTAAATAACTGGAAGCAGTGATTTTAAAGATATTAATTTGTTCTTTGATCCAGTTCTCTTCTTTTTCCAGCACTACAGCCATCATCCGCGCAATAGCCGGTGCCTTTGTTATGGCGATCCGGGCATCAAGCAATAATTGCCGGGTCCGGCGGGAGAGAAAATCCTCCAGGGTCATGCACATTTCATTTTTCACCGCATGCCGGACTAATTCCTGTAGTTGGGATTCCGTCAGCTGATCAATCTGTACCAGCGGCGGAGGCTGATCATGTCCATTGAGCAGCAGGGTTTTGGTAATACAGTTACCGGCAGTCAGCTTAAATGATTGCACGGCAAGGTCAACTGTTTCCTCAGCCATTTTGCGATAGGTGGTCCATTTGCCGCCATTGATAGTGATCATGCCTGAATCGGAAATGCTGATGGCATGATCTCTTGATAAGGCAGCTGTTTTTTTATGCTTGCCTTTTATTAAAGGACGCAGGCCGGCGAACATACTCCTGACATCCTGTAAAGATGGATCCCTGCTCAGGTAACGACCGATATGGGAAAGGATAAAATCAATTTCAGTAGCCAGCGGAACAGGCTCAGCGGAGATCTCATTGATGGCTGTATCGGTAGTACCCAGTACAATTTTATCATGCCAGGGTACTGCAAATAAAACCCGGCCATCATCCGTGCGGGGAATCATAATAGCGGAATCACCGGGGAGAAATTCTTTGTCTACCACCAGGTGAATACCCTGACTGGGACTGATCATATTCTGATGAAAGGGATCATCCATTTTCATGATAGCATCAGAAAAAACACCAGTAGCATTGATGACGACCTTGCTGCTGATCTCGTACTCCTTTTCACTGAATTGATCCCTGGCCCATACTCCGATAATTTTATTTTGTTGTTTCAGTAATCCGGTCACCGGAAAGTAATTCAACAGGATGGCACCCTGTTCATGGGCGGTTTGTGCAATGCTGATGGCGAGACGGGCATCATCAAATTGTCCATCCTGGTAGAGAACGGATCCTTTCAGGTTTTCCGGATCCAGGGTGGGTGCTTTTTCCAATGTTTCTTCCTTAGACAAAAAAAGGGAGGGACCCAATCCCAGTTTGCCGGCCATCTTATCATAAATCTTCAGTCCAATACCATAGAATGGTTTTTCCCACCATTTATAATTGGGTACAATGAATGCCTGATTATGTACGAGATGAGGAGCATTGCGGAGTAAGAGACCTCTTTCTTTCAATGCATCCATCACCAGCCGGATATTTCCCTGTTGCAGGTAACGAACTCCGCCATGCACCAGTTTGGTACTGCGGGAAGATGTTCCCTTGGCAAAATCATGTTGTTCCAGTAAGATGGTTTTGAGTCCACGGGAGGCCGCATCCAGCGCAATGCCCAAGCCGGTTGCGCCACCACCGATGATACAGCAATCGAATTCGGGAGTGGAGAGGAGGCTGTTTATTGATGCGGATCTGTTCATGGGGAAAAAAATGTTCAATGCTCATTTTAGAGGCGTGAATACGCCTGTTGCCAAAGTCTTTTTTTTACCGGGTGGATCATTGATGCAGGTTTATATGAGTTGTTTCCCTTATTTCGATTATGGGCATTGGTTGTAAAAAATTTTCAATTTTCAATTATGAGTCGTTAAGCGTACCCGGAGCTATAGGAAAATAGGTTAGGGGTTCAGCAATCGCCTGTTAACCTGCGTATTGATCATTGAACATTGAGCATTGAACATTTTCTTCCTTTACGCATCAGCAAATAATCAGCCTCCTATTCCCCTGCCCAATAAATGGCTGCTTTTACCGCTCTTTGCCATCCATGAACCAGCTCCGCTTTCCTTGCTGCATCCATTGATGGGCTGAATGTTTTATCTGCCTGCCATTGCTCCTGTATCTCTCCGATATTTTTCCAGTATCCTACTGCCAGTCCGGCCAGGTAGGCCGCACCCAATGCGGTGGTTTCAGTGATGCGGGGTCTGATTACTTTGGTTTGCAGTACATCACTCTGGAATTGCATCAGTTGATTGTTCACCGTAGCGCCACCATCCACCCTGAGTTCAGCAATGCTGATGCCGGCATCGGCTTCCATCGCTTTCAATACATCATAGGTTTGATAAGCGATGCTGTCCAGCGCGGCCCGGGCAATATGCGACTGGCTGCTGCCCCTTGTTAATCCGAAAATACTTCCCCTGGCATATTGGTTCCAGTGCGGGGCGCCTAAGCCGGCAAAAGCAGGTACGATGTAAACACCCCCACTGTCTTCCACCTGTGCGGCCAGTGATTCCACTTCTCCGGAGGAACGAATGATTTTTAATTCATCACGTAGCCATTGCACAACAGCACCGGCAATAAATACACTGCCTTCAAGTGCATAGTGTGTTATGTCGTTCACCTGCCAGGCAATGGTGGTGAGCAGGTTATTATTGGATTTGATGGCTCTTTCGCCTGTATTCATCAGCATAAAGCAGCCGGTGCCATAGGTATTTTTTACCATGCCGGGTTGGGTGCACATTTGTCCGAACAAGGCGGCCTGCTGATCTCCCGCAATGCCTGCTACCGGAATCCTGCTATCAGGAATAATATTTCCGGTAACCCCATAAATGCGGCTGCTGGGTTTTACTTCGGGAAGGATCGCAGCAGGGATATCAAATAACTGAAGCAGGTCCTGATCCCATGCAAGGGTATGGATATTATAGAGCATGGTTCTGGATGCATTGGAAACATCGGTCACATGCACTTCTCCATTGGTTAGTTTCCAGGTGAGCCAGGTATCGATGGTACCGAATGCGAGTTCGCCATTTATGGCTTTTTGTCGCGCACCGGGTACATGATCCAGCAGCCACTTGAGTTTGGTGGCAGAGAAATAAGCATCAATGATCAGTCCGGTTTTATCGCGGATCAGGGATGCATGTCCGGCTGCTTTTAATTCATCGCAATAAGCGGCGGTCCGGCGGTCCTGCCATACGATGGCATTGTAAACGGGCAGACTGGTTTTCCGGTCCCACAATACAGTTGTTTCCCGCTGGTTGGTGATGCCGATACCGGCAATCTGCTTCATGGTTACATGAGCATTGGCCATGGCTTCGGCAATGGTACCAAACTGGGTGCTCCAGATTTCATTGGCATCATGTTCCACCCAACCGGGCTGCGGATAAATCTGTTTGAACTCTTTCTGGGCAAGACCTTTGATATTACCCTGGTGGTCAAAAATCAGGCTGCGGCTGCTGGTAGTGCCCTGATCAAGGGCCAGCATAAAATGGGACATAGCAGATTATTTAGTCAGGCAGTTAAGTTAAAGGAAAAAACCTACAAACCACTAAGTGGGCGATCGGTCTTTCTTTCGTTTCGCTAATTTGAAGAACCTTATTTTATGAATCTTTCTGTTGTCATTATTGTTTGTAAAAGCGATGCTGCGGGAACCCTCAGAACGCTGCAAAGCCTTCGACTGCCCGGGGCCGAGCTTGTGTTATATGATACCAGTAAAACCAGTATTGCAAAAGACTTAGCGGGTGGTTTTAACGCCCGCTGGGTGGAAGGCGACTGGAAAGGTTATGAACAAGTGAGGTACGAGGCTTCTTTGGTCGCAGCGAATGACTGGATATTGATGTTGCATACCGGGGAAGAACTGGATCGTCATTTACGCATTTCTTTGTTGGGGTTGAATTACGGGAATAAACAGGTGGCTTACCGGATCAGGTTCAAATCTTTATTCAACCGCAAATGGCTCTGTCATGGCGAGTGGGGTGGGCATTATCATATCCGGCTAGCCAACCGGATGACTGTTTCTGCTGAGGATCAGAAAATAAGTGAAGCATTATTCAGGCAACAGGGGATTACTGTACAAAAACTGGGGGGTAATATTTTGCATCGGGTGTTGCATGACCGGCCATCATTGCATGGTAAACTCAGGAGGGATGCCCGGCTCGCAGCAATTCGCTATTTCAGACACGGACAACATTGCACGCTGTTGCACCTGGTCATTTCGCCATTGGTTGCTTTTTTTCAGAATTATTTATTGAAACTTGGTTTCCTCGATGGCCGGCAGGGATACGTGTGTGCAAGGCTGGGAGCATGGTACACATTTGCCAAGTATAATCTATTGCGTAAAATGTATCAGGATTTAAAAAGCCACCCTGAAACTGCCAAATACGCCAAATGATTTATCGCCTTCTCTGGGCACGGAAGAAGGAAGCACTCTCCACACAAAGTCAATCCGCAGTACTTTAAAAATATTATCTACGCCGGTACCCAGTTCCAGGTAGGTTTTGCCATCAAGGGTTTGAAAAGTATATCCCTGTTTGAAATTGAGTGCCCGGTTGGCGGGGGTCAGGCTTCCCCATAAAGTTTTAGCTGTCCAGAACTGCCGAAGCCGGAGTTTGGGAAATAAGCGGAAGATTCCATTTCCAATATTGTGTTCAAGATTGATGCCGGCATATTTATCATGAATGAACTCCCAGCGGTTCATCATATTGAAAGCATACTTATTATAGTAATACAGTTCATTACCCGGAGCAATATCGAGTAAGGTATAGGGAAGGGTGCCAAAGGTTTTACCACCATATACATACCAGGAAATATTTCCGAATGGCGGGACCTTTAAATTATCAGAAATACTGGCGGACACCTTGGTATAATTATAACTGCTGCGCAATACGCCTGCAAATCCACGACTGATATTAATTTCACCAATGGGGAAAGCACTGCCGAGACTGGTTCGGTAGAAATGACTTTCCAGAAACCGTTCCAGCCATGCAAATCGCAATTTGAGTGAAATTTCAAAAGTAGTCATCGGATCGCCGGAAGCGGTGGCCCGGAATGAATCGAGGGGTACGAGGTTGCGAAGCGGAAGTGTGGATTTATGAACGACGGTCAGCCGGTTCGACATCCAGGGCAATACTTCTTTAAAAAACTCCAGTCTTTTTTCTTCTACCTTAATATTCTTTACCGGAATGCCTTTTTTCCGGATGGCCAGGGAGAAAACATTATCCTGCGATACTTCTCCGTAATAATTCTGACCCCAGTCCAGGTCATTGGTATAAGATGCATAGAAATAAGTTCGTGGATCTTTGTTGGGAAGGAAAAATGCCTCAGCCATTCCTTTCAGCTTTTTATCTCCAAATCCATAAGCCAGGTAGGTATGCAGTTTTATTTTTTTGTTGAAATGCTTGTTGGTGCCGAGATCAAATCTTAGTCTCAGTCCTTCCCAGCCATTGGTGGATATCCAGTTGAACCAGGGACCGATCTGGTAATTACCGATATCCTTATAACCGGTGCCGATAAAGGCCAGGGTCTTGGTGAATTTCTGAAAAACCGGAGCCTGTGTCAGGGTATCAATCATTTTGATGATACCGCTTTCTGTTTTACTCAGGGGCTCATGTCTGGCAACTGTCCAGAAATCTTTTGATTTTTCTGAGGCCTGTGGAAGTGTAATGATTTCTTCCACGAGTTTATTCTTCTGCAATTCGAGGGCAACTGTACTGTCGTTCACCAGTATATTCCGGTAAGTGGTTGTCTTTCGCCCGATAAAACCCGGTTTATCGGATCCGGTGGGGGAAACATCGAGTACATATTTGTCTTTGGATAAAAACCAGGTACTGTCGTTGAGTAACTGATATTCCTGGATGATACTGAGGTTTTCTACAAAATTTACATTGGCTTCTTTCCCCAGCCGCAGGTTCATTTTCTGTACGGCAAAACTGCCAACATGTACCCAGCAATCTCCTTCGAAAGTATCTCCGCCTTTGCGTCTTGGGGTGAACACGAGGTGGAAATAGCGTTGACCTGCCACCATCTGTGTATCAATGACGCTGTAATTATAATAGTAGTCTCCATTATCACTGATCGGACTCACAAACTGTTTATCAAAGACGGGAATGAAATTATTATAGACATTCACTACCTGGTCCATCCCTCCCAGGAATTTCAGCATGCTTTCATTTTGATCCGTTGGGATTGGCAGCCTTGATGATTCCCTTCTTCTTTTCGGGTCTTTCTGGTAATAATAATCTGATAAGGCTTCCACGATATAGGTAGGCAGGTAGCGGGTCCCTTCTGCAGTATCTATATTCTGATTGATCAGATCGGTAACAGGTTTGAGCGGTTTGAGCTTACCGAATCTCTGGAAATTGATATTCTTCAGATCCAGTTCCAGTTTATTATAGAGTTCATAGGAAAAATTATTAAAGCGGTAACGATCGTTTTCTGGTTTGTGCTGGACGATCTTTCTCCATACCAGTAAGCCTTTGTTCACCCGCACTTTTACAGAAGCCGCTTCGCTGAAAGTACCCCGTTCCATATTGATGCTAAGATGGATGGAATCCTTTTTAGCGGGAATGATATAACGAAAGGGCTGATATCCTACGCATGTAACGAGGAGGGTGTCCGAAGGCCAGTTATTGAGATAAAAGCGAAACTGACCTGCACTGTCTGTAAGCTTACCTACCGTACTGCTCCCGAATTTGACAGAGGCAAAAGGTATCTTCTCTTCACTACTGGCATCCTGCACCTGTCCGCTGATGAATTTTCCCTGCCCTATGCCGCTGGCAGAGAACAGGTTAAACAGGAAAAGGAGTAAAATTGCCCTGACGGGTAATTGTTGGTTCATTCTTGCTTAAAATTACATCGCCCGGACAGATTTTGAACTGTTAATTAATAATTAAGCATCATGAGTTGGTAAAAAATCTTTGGAAATATGCAAATGGTCTATTTACTTTGTATTACAAAGTGCTTTTTATGGAGAATACCAAACCCCAACAGGCAGGCAGCCGGCCGGAACAGGCGCTGGAAGATATCAGGCAGATGATGGAAAGGAGCAGTCGTTTTATCTCCTTGAGCGGATTGAGTGGAGTAGCAGCAGGTATTTGTGCCCTGGGGGGTGCCTGGGTAGCAGGAGAGATTATACAATCTTACTATGGCAGCTATAACAGCCGGGGATTTTTTACGGGAGATGATTTCAGTCGTTTAAAGATCAAATTGATCGGACTATCGGTGATTGTTTTTATCCTGGCCTTTTGTACTTCTTTTTTATTTTACCTGGCGAAGGGCCAGAAAGCAGGGGGTTTCACTTTGGGGGCCGGTTTCCAAAAGGGTTTTCTGGAATATGATGGTGCCCCTGGTGGCCGGGGCCGCTTTTATTCTGGGGATGTTGCGCTATGATGACTGGAGTTATGTGTCTTCTGCCTGTTTGCTTTTTTATGGACTCGCGCTGATCAATGCCAGCAAGTACACGTTTACCGATATCCGGTATCTGGGCTATTGTCAGATATTACTCGGACTCGTGAATATGTTTTTCATCGGGTACGGGCTTTATTTTTGGGCTGCAGGATTTGGTGTACTCCATATCCTGTACGGCCTGATCATGTGGAAAAAATATGAAAAGGAGCCGAACGGTAAGCAGTAAATAATTAGCAATCCAAGGAGCAAAGCTGATGAAGAATCCGATCAATGGTTTGAATAAAGTGTTTGAAAGCAGGATCCGCCTGGGGGTCATGAGCATCCTTATGGTCAATGAAGAAGTAAATTTTAATGAATTGAAACAGATGCTGGAAGTAACAGACGGCAACCTGGCCACACATTTACTGAGCCTGGAAGAAAACGGGTATATCCGGGTGCACAAGGGGTTTATTGGAAAGAAAACCAATACTACTTATGCCGTAACCCGTGCCGGTGAAAAAGCATTCGGCGAACATATTGCTGCACTCGAAGCCATGATCAGGGGAGTTAAGTAAATTTTTTTTGCAAATACACTTTGAAATACAAAGCACTTTTTAAATATGGAAACACAATCACCCAACCCGACAGAGGCCGGTTCAGCAGGCACAATTATTCAATCCATCTGGGACAAAGGACAATTATTCATGATAGCCGTGATCATTTTTGTAATGGCGATTTTTCTATGGCTGCCCACCACCCTGATCATGAACATGGTCAGAGAAAGAGAATCCAGGCAGAAAGAAGCCATAACGGATATCAGCAGTAAATGGGCGAGTAACCAAACCGTCATGGCACCGGTACTGATGGTCCCTTATACTGAAAGCAGTAAGGATGAGAAAGGCAATATCACGACGATTAAAAGGAATGCTTATTTCCTGGCGGGAAATGCCAGCATCAAGGCAAGTGTATTCCCGGAAAAAAGATACCGGGGTATTTACCAGGTGATCGTCTATCGCAGTGATATTTCCATCAGCGGGTCATTTGGTTCCCTGGCTTATGATGAATTAAAAATACCGGCTGCAAGTATGCTTTGGGAAGAAGCCACCCTGCTTTTTAAAGTCACGGATCAGTTGAAGGGGATCAATGAAGATATTACTGTGCAGTGGAATGACAGCAGTCATTCTTTTTTACCACAACCATTGGGAGCCTCTCATTTTACAGATGCCCTGATGGCAGCTGTGCCCATGAGTATTGAAAAGGCCGGATTGGACAATAAGTTCCGGTTAAAATTTTCGCTCAATGGATCTGAACAACTATTATTTGCTGCCCTGGCCCGTGATACCAAAATAGAGATGAGCTCTTCCTGGGGCAGTCCGAGTTTTTCCGGTATCAAACTGCCTGATACCCGCGAAATCAGTGATTCAGGCTTTACTGCCAGATGGCGTTACCTCAACCGGTCCATGCCACTGGTTTGGAAGGATACGGTCTATCCCACGGAGCAATCTGCCATGGGGGCTGATCTGGTGATTGCGGTAGACAGTTATGATAAAACATTGCGATCTGTGAAATATGCCCTGCTCTGTATCATCCTCACCTTTGCTTCTTTCTTTCTGATCGAAACGATTTACAGAAGGCCTTTGCACTTGTTGCAATACGGATTGGCAGGATTGGCCCTGGTATTATTTTATACTTTATTGTTATCCCTCTCTGAGTACACTTCTTTCAATCTTGCTTATTTAATCGCAGGTATATCCACCATTACACTGGTAGCCTGGTATGTGGGCAGTATCATGCGATCGGGGAAACTGGCTGCCTTTATCAGTCTGGTACTGGGCGTGGTCTATGCTTATATATTCAGCATTATCCAGTTACAGGATTATTCTCTGCTGATGGGCAGTATTGGTTTGTTTGTGGCACTGGCGATTATCATGTATTTCTCCCGTAAACTTCAATGGTCTTAAATAATTGTCTATGAAAAAATGGTTAATTCGTTTACGTTCTGCCATCCTGGTTTACCTCACCCACCGGATTGCATTACCCGTATTAAAATTTGCAAGAAGGCCGATCGCTTTCAACTGGTCAGAGCTGGATCTGTACCAGTTGCCCGAGGGCAGTTTGGGACATGATCTCTACCAGTTTCTTGAAAAAAGAAATCTCGGTTTGCTCAAACATTATGCACGGCATGATATCAAACATGTATTGCTGGGTTATGATACCACGGATGTGGGGGAGGCCTGCCTGCAATGTTTCATGATGGGCAACGGGCGGCTGTCCTTCCCCGTTTTGGCCACCGTGATCTATAGTTTTGTTACGATGCCCGAACACTGGAGTAAAATGAAACAGGCTTACCGGCAAGGCCGGAGATCTGAGTCCTTTCATCACTGGCAGTGGAATGAACTGATGCCTGTGCCGACTACTGAATTAAAAAGTAAAATTTTTAAAACAGCCGCATGAAAACTCCTGTACCGGCCGTCTGGCTCCTGGCCAATTTATTTCATCCGGTTATCCTGATGATCTGGTTTGATGATTGGGGTTTTACCTTCAAAAGTGAGGATATTAGTATCGCGTTGATGATATTTATCTATGCAATGCTTTTTTCATTGCCTTCGCTGTTGCTGGGCTTTTTAACTGAATATATCATAACAAAAACAGTAGCAGATATAACGAATCGTTATCTGTTCTGGTTGTTCCTCTCCCCGCTGGTAGCTTTATTGAACTGGGTTTTAGTGGCTGTCATGTTTGATGGAGGGGTTCGGTGGATGGAATTATCGCTGGCCATCCCCTCGATGATCGCTGTAATTCTGGCTTCACTGATCCGCTACGCTTCCTTCCTGAAACAGGAATCAACAACAGAAAAGAATGAACATGAATCCGAACCAACTCTATAAATCTAGTGGCTTCTCCTGGCGGAAAAGAGGACAGAGTTTTGGCTTTGCCCTGCAGGGGATGATGATATTTTTTAAAAAGGAACATAATGCCCGGCTGCATGGAGTGGCTACGATACTGGTGCTGGCACTGTCCGTTTATTTCCAGGTGAATGCCTATGAGGCCATCGCCCTGATCTTGTCCATTGGCATGGTTTGGGCCGCAGAAATTTTTAATACTTCAATTGAACGAATCATGGATTATCTCTCCAAAGAAAAGCAACCCGCCATTAAAATTATCAAGGACCTGGCGGCTGCTGCTGTGCTGGTAACTGCATTGACCGCCCTGCTGGTCGGTGCCTTTGTCTTTATCCCTAAAATAATTGCTGTATGGTAGTCTTGAAATTGTTTTGGAAAAAATGGAACTTGAAAGCACTTGGATTAACGGAATGGTTATGCCTTTCTGCAGCTTTTAGTGGATTACTGCTCATGGCCAGGGTGCTTGTAACCGGGGAGCTAACTTATCTCTTTCTTCCCTGGAATCTTTTTCTGGCATTTATTCCGCTGTACATCACAAACAGGATGCAACAGGATATCCGTTTGCTGGAAAGGAAATGGCTTTTCTTTGTATTGCTGGGGATATGGTTGCTCTTTATTCCGAATTCATTTTACATCATCACCGATTTATTTCATTTAACACATATTGATTCCGCCCCCAAATGGTTTGATCTGTTGCTGATTTTTTCCTTTGCCTGGAATGGGTTGATCCTGGGCATTCTGTCCGTAAGAAAGATGGAATTATTTGCCAGTCTCCAATTCGGAAAACCGGTCTCCCATTTATTTGTCTTTGTGGTGATGTGGCTCTCCGCCTTTGGCATTTATATCGGCCGTTTTCTCCGCTTCAATAGCTGGGATGTGCTCACGAACCCTTTTTCACTCATGTCAGAAATCGGTGAAATGATCCTGCAACCGGTAACGCATGGCTTTGCCTGGGGAATGACCGTTTGTTATGCGGCGTTTATGAGTCTGCTGTATTTTACGGTTGGAAAGATGAAGGAGTAGGCTTGCCCGCCGTAACTTTAGCGTAGGCGGAATATTGAGATATTAGGATATTAAGATATTGGGAGTAAATTGACTATTGAACATTGAATATTGAGCATTGAACATTTTCCTGAAGAGAAAATAAAGCTCATCTCATTTGCACACTAATGATATGGATATAAAAAGCCGGAATAAAGATTCCGGCTTTTTATATGAATTATTTGAAGTGAATTAAAAATCAAGTCCCATGGCCACATACCACTGCGGCTTTCCTTTAAAGACACCGTTCATCTGCCAGGCGGCATCTACTCTCATAAAATATCCCAGCAGGGTGCTGCGGGCACCGAAACCATAACCACCGGCAAAGGGGCCGATACCACCAGCTTTAACTTTAAAAGTCAGTGGCGGGGAAACATAAGTTACGTTCGGTCTTTCGATTTTATCGTAGGCACCATTCCAGGCTGTACCCAGGTCCACAAACTGTACAATCTGGAAATTGCGGAGGAAGGCATTGTTGATCGGTTTGTTGAACAGGGAGGTAAATACCGGTACCCTGATTTCACTGTTGATGACGACGGCATTATTTCCGTTGGCCACATTCTGTTTAAAACCACGCATGTTTACGGCCAGTGTCTGATAAGCATAATTACCATCAGGATCAGGACGGTTATTGGCATCGAAGTAACGGAATGACCCATCTGCTTTTTGGTTGTTACCAAACATCAGCCAGTTATCAACGCCACCAAGATAGTAGATCATTTTCTGATTGCCCCAGGAGAAATCACCGGCTGCTCTTACTGCCCAGGTGATATTGCGGTAGAGGGGCAGGTAATGTCTTCCATCAAAACCAAAATTGAATGTGGTTGGATACTTTTTTCCGCCAGTAGAAGGTCCGCTGGTTTTGATCCGGGCATTCACATCCATGTACACTTTCCAGCGAAGACCATTCCAGATATTCAGTGTGGGGGTAATGGCATCATCATGCACAAATTCAATATGGCTCAGCAAATATTTTTCTTTGATATCCTCCAGTTCCAGGGAGAGTGGTGTAAAATCATTGGCCAGTATGACCAGTTTATCACTTCTTACCCCGGCATTGATACGCAGGCTTTTGATCTTACTAAAAGGATAACTCACCGTGGCCTGGTACAGATTGGAATATTGTTTGGCATTGAAATCGCCCACATTGGTTGATACGGCACCGGACGCACTGCTGCGATAATAAGTAATACCATAATCAATCCTCTTCTTGAGGTACTGAGTGGTAAAGACATATTCATTATTCTCCAGGTCCGGACTGATCCTGAATCCACCTGCAAATTTCCAGTCTTCCATCAGGTCAGAAGTTCCTACTCTGATGATTCCATTGAGCGGATCACCATTGCTCAGCTGGATAGGACCGGCGCCACCACCATAAGGCTGGTAACGGGTCACCAGTACATTATTATTAAAACCGCTCACGAGATAATCGTTAAAGAATTTAGGCGGGCGGTATTCCCAAACCTTTGCTTTTTTCAGTGTAGATTCCTTGACTACCATTTCACCACTTACCACTTGTCCGAGTTTGCTGCTATCGGATTTTTCATCTTCAAACCCGCTATTGAAAAAGTCCTTTTGTTTTTTAGACAGTGTATCCGATTTAGGGGTGATCAGGGCTTCCTTACGCACAGCTTTCTTCTCTTCCTCAATCACTTTACGCATGTATTCGGTTGGCCTGGCGGTTATATTCCTCCGGCGCAAAGTGGTTTCATCCACCTTCAGTCGGTATAGTAACTTGGTATCTCCCAGTTTCACTACTTCGCTCACCATCTGGTTATCACCTGCTGTTCTTGTTTCCAGCATGCTGCTCTGGTAATTGGTCAGCGGAAACACATAGGAAGAATCGTTGGTAATAGAAACAAACCCCACAGAATCGATATCGGTTTTGCTCCATTCTTTCAGCAGACTATCCACTTCTTTTCTGGGTGGATTACGTAATACTTCATCACCGATAAATACCAGGGTATCGAGGCCGGCTCTTTCAGTCGTAAAGAAACCGGCATAGCGGTTGTTCACGCCATTTTCATCACTTACGAATGTAAAATGCGATTGATTATACTGGGAAGGGAAACGGGCATTGCCGCGTTTCAGATCAGTAAGTTTGGAGAGTTGTTTGAACTCAGATTTATTCCAGTTGTCGACCAGGTAAATATTGAAATGCTTGCCGGGTAATGAATCATCACTGCTGGCTGCCAAAGCAGAAGGGCGGTTACTGGAATAGAGAATCCCGGTTTTACTGGGGAAGGCCACAAAGGATGGGTCCAGGTCATCATACACATCATTGGTAACCTGCTCGAATGTCTGTTTATCTATTTTGTATACATAGATATCGGTTTGTCCACTCCGGACACCACTGAATAAAAGGGTATTATTATCCAGCATGTATTTCATATCCTGGATCTGGTCAAATTTTTCATCCAGTACATGTTTCCAGAGTTTGTTGCGATTAACCAGGTCATAAACAAAGAAATTCGTCTTGCCTTTATCGTTATATAAAACCGCCAGTCTTGTTCCTTTGCCATCCCAGGCCAGCAGGGGATAATTGGGGTGCAGGTCTGTTTCGCGGGTGCGTACACCCAGTTTCAGCAGGACTTTACGGTTGACAAAATTTTCCATCAGCACCACCTGATAGCGGCCCTGTTTGTATTCGGTAACGGCATAAGTAAAACTGCGGGGAAGGGGATTGGCATTAAAACGGATAAAATCTTTTTTACCGATATCTTCTGAAACGGATAATTGTCCTCTTGGTGTATTCCTTCTGCCACGGATATCTTTGAAATAACGCTCCTGCACTTCCGTCATGAAGTTTTGCAGCAGCTTCTTGAATTTCATCTTGGCGATCTTATTGGAGGCATTATTCAGGTTCCGGTAGATTCTTGAGAGGTAGAGAAAATAGGTGGTCTTGTTTTTCCCGTATTTATCTGCCACGTATTTCCAGAATGCATGACCGGCGAGGAGTGGTTTATCAAAAGCAAAATGATAGAATGTTTTGTATTCGCCATTCAGCATGACGCCACGCAGGTCATCATCCAGCCGGGTATTCCAGTTGTCGGCAGCGAAAGCGATATAACCATCGGTCAGCCATTTCGGTAAATCGAGCAGGGCCTGGTTGGCCGCAAATTCACCCAGATCATCACCGAAGAGCAGGTTATCCACTAACACTTTGGCAAGACCTTCCCTGATCTGCCGGCGAAGATTATCATGGTTGCCATCGAAGTAAACAATCATTTTATTGTTGACCAGCTTGGTCACCCCGCCTGGTATTCTGCCAGTCGATCCCCAGTCCGATATTGGACTGCTGCATTTCATCGTAGTTGTTATAGACCACAATATTGATCCGGCGCTGGGAACCATATTCAACAAATTCTTCAATAGAAGGAAGTTCCTGTTCTGCCACCTGGGCTACGAACTTGCCGAGGCCCAATCCATCCTGACTGAAATAGGTATTGAAATTTTCCGTCTGGTAATATTTCCATTTGAATTTCTGGTATTGCACACGGTTCTTGCCAAACTCAACCGTATTAACCTGAGCAGTTGCAGTTTGCAGGAGGGCAAGGGAACCAATCGTCAGCAGGGGAATAAGTTTCTTCATAGCGTCTTTATTGAGCCGGGAAAAGGAGAATCGCATAAAACAGGCAGGTAGCTGCCGGAAACTATTTTTTTGTTTCCATTTTTGCTGAAAAGGAAGGTAAATAGCCGATCCTCCCGCTCTGTTTCCCGGAAATCCTTTTTAATCCGTATAATCGTACTTCTAAATTAAGGAAAACCATCCATGTTATCTGTTAAGTCCTTCACTTTTAGCCCTGTCCAGGAGAATACCTACCTCCTTTATAACGAACAGAAGCAATGCTGCATTATTGATCCGGGCTGTTATTTCCCGGAAGAAAGGGAGGAATTAAAAACGGGCATTGAAAAGACAGGCCTGAACCCCGTTTTGCTGCTTAATACCCACTGCCATCTTGACCATGTTTTTGGCAATAAATACGTGGCCGAAACCTGGAATCTGCCCCTGCATATCCACCCCAAAGAAAAGCCGGTACTGGATTTTGCCCCCCAATCCGGAAAAATGTGGCAACTACCCTTCGACAATTATGATGGCCCATTGGTTTATCTGGAAGAAGGAAAAATCATCAAAATCGGGGAAGATGAGCTGGAAATCCGCTTTGTACCCGGACATTCACCCGGAAGTGTGGCTTTTTACCATGCGGCCGGCGGTTTTATTATTGGCGGCGATCTTTTGTTCCAGCTGAGTGTGGGCCGGACCGACCTGCCGGGAGGAGATTTTGATACCCTGGCCAATAGTATCAGGACGCAGTTTTATTCCCTGCCGGATGAGACAAAGGTATATTCCGGTCATGGTCCGGTGACAACGATCGGGTATGAGAAGAGGAATAACCCCTTTGTGAGTAGTCTGGAGTCTTGAGTCGAGAGTAAGAGGCGTTATTTCTTCGAAGGAGCGAGTGTCGAATGGTTATGTGAGTTCCAATATCCAGCCTTCGCTAAAGCTTCGGCGGGCAAGCAATATCCAAATATCTTAATATCCTAATATCCCACTTCAAGCCCTACTAGCCACTTGCCTCTAGCCACTAGCCGTTACTCTTGATCCACTTCCCAATCACCGGTATTTTCACCAATTCCTTTCTTTCAATCTGTACAACAAACCAGGTAAAGAACAGGAAGAGTGCAGTTGCCAGTCCGAGGTTGAACCAGTGATTGTCCAGGAAGTAGACCGCCCCGCGATGGATGCCATAAAGCAGTACCACCAGTACGATATAAGCAATAAGTTTTTTGCGGGCATAAGGGACGGGGTAGTATTTCTGTCCCAGTTTATAACTCACGATCATCATAAAAAGATAACAACTGAAAGTGGCGATAGCAGCTCCCAGGTAATGCCATTTGGGGATGAGCAGGATATTCAGCAGGATGGTAATGGCGGCGCCGGCCAAAGTAATCATGGCTCCGGTGAGATTCTTGTGTTTTAATTTATACCAGATGCTCAGGTTATAATAAATCCCCAGAAAGATATTTCCTAATGCCAGCAGGGGAACCACCTGCAAACCTTCTACCCAGGCCGGTTTATGGATGGCGGTAAAGAACCAGGCAAATACATCAATGTACAGACTGATCAGCAGGAACATGAAGCAGCAGGCGATCACAAAAAATTTCATGATGCGGGCATAGGTACGGGGTGCATCTTCTTCTTTGCTGCGGTTGAAGAAAAAAGGTTCGGCGGCCATCCGGAATGCCTGGATCATGATGGTGATCAACACCGCCAGCCTGTAAATATTTCCGAAAATTCCCAGTTCATGTTTGGCTTCCTGTTCGGGCAGGTCCACCACATGCTGATAGATCAGCCGGCTCAGCATATCGTTGACCATGCCTCCCATACCCACAATGATCAGGGGCCAGGCATAGGTCATTACTTTTTTCCAGATGGCCGGATCAAAATGAAAACGGATCTGGGAAAATTCTTTTCTCAGTATAATAAAAGTCAACACACTGCCACAGATATTCCCGATCAGGTAATAACCAATGCCGGTGTTCTTATTGTAAATATTGCCGAGAAAACTGTCCGGATGATTTTGAAGGTATTTGGGAAGGATGCCCAGGAAAAATATCACTACAATTACATTCAGCAATACACCGGCGATCCTTGCGAAAGCATATCGTTTGGGCCGGTTTTCCTGTCGCAGGCGGGCAAAGGCCAGGGTGCTGATGGCATCAAAGAATATGATCACGGCCATCCAGGTAATATATTCCGGGTGGTTGTCGAGGTTGGCTGCAGTGGCAATAGTTCCCCTGAATAAAAAAAGAAGGGCTGTAAAAAAAATCGTGGAGCCAATCAGCGAAACAGACAGGGTGTTGTAGAGTTTTGTCTGGTCGTAATCCTGTGAGAAGCGGAAATAGGCTGTTTCCAGTCCGTAGGTAAATACAATATTTAAAAAGGGAATGATGGCATATACCTGGGTCAGATCAGCAGTAGAAGCAGGCTGGGCAAAAAGCAGGGGCAGGGATAAATTCATCAGGTAACCCAAAAAACGACTGGCAATGGTGGGCACACCATACCATAATGTTTGTCCTGCCAGTTTTTTTATGCCACTCAAAGGATTGGAATTTTTCAGCCCTTTCTGTTTCGGGCCTCGACAAAAGTAGGGACTGTATAGTCAAAAAACGAATAATGACCGGTATTCAGCTGCTTTCTTTGTCCTTGTTTGCAACGTATGCCTGCCTTTTTATCGTCAAAGTTTTGCTAAAGTTGGGAGGCAGGCTTTTATCGCTTCCTGTATCTTTACAGGCAAAAATTATGCTATGAAGAAAACGGGTTTAATTCTTTTGGGTCTGCTGATGACGTTTATTTCAATTGGTCAGTCTTATGAGGCTACTATTCAGTACGATAAAAAGAAACAGCAGGCCATTGCTATTGATTTTGTGTACCAGCCCCAGGCAGTAGAAAATGCCATCGTGCAAAAGCTGGCGAAAATGGGTTACAAGCCTAAGGAAGAAAAAGGAATTTTGAACCGCGATAAAGGGTTTCTGGTTTTCAAAAATATTTTTATCACTGATATCCTGTCAGACCGGATGGATTATCTCATCAAGGTTGAGCGCAAGAGCCGGAAGGAAACGGACGAGGCAATTATGTATCTCGTGATGCTGAAGGATGATAAAAATGCCCTGGGTATGATGGATGCTGCTGATGCAGGCCGGGCTAAATCTTTTCTGAATAATCTCTTACCGGAAGTGGAAGCAGCTGATCTGGAACTGCAGATCATTGCCCACCAGGGAGTGGTGGCCAAAGCAGAAAAGAAACTCCGTCACCTCAACGAAGAACAAACCAGTCTGGAAAGAAAGATTGCGGATAATAAGACCAACCAGGATAATACCCAAAAAGATATCGAATCCCAAAAGCAGGCCTTAGGCGTGCTGGAAGGAAAACGCAGAACGGGCAACTGATTTACTGAGGCCGGTTATAGCGATTGTCCTGCAGAAAAGAAGAATCAGTAAGGGTTCTTAAAAAACGAAACAAATCCAGGGCCTGTGCATCTGACAGATTGATCGGGCTGCTCAGTAATGGATCCAGGGTAGTACTTGTTTGTACACCACTACGGTAATGATTGATACATTGGCTCAATGTATTGAAACGTCCATCATGCATATAGTTGGAGGAAATATAACTGTTCCGCAGGGTGGGGACTTTAAATTTCAATGAATCCTGTTTTAATCCCGTGATCCGCATCCTGCCAAAATCATTCAATAAAGGATCTACAGGCAGTCCAATATTCCGGAAACGCTGATCGGTGAATAGCGGTTCAGGATGGCAACTGGCGCAATTCGCTTTATAAAGATTATAGCCATTTTGTTCCTGCGAGGTAAAACTCTCCTGGCCTTTCATCACTTTGTCGTATTTGGAATTGGCCGATACAATATATCCGCTAAACTGGCTCAGGGCTTTTAAAATATGTTCGGGCCGGATAAAGGGTGATCCAAAAACTTTTTTGAAATCCTCCCGATAAGTTTGGTCTTTTTCAATTTTATCAATCACCCCTTCAAAACTTTCTCCCATCTCCAGGTGTCCGTTGATCGGTTGGGCTACAGCATCTGTCAGCTTATTAAATTCACCATCCCAATGAAATGAATTATTCCAGGCCAGATTAAAAAGCACAGGCGCATTGCGGAGGGTATGGGAATTATTCACCCCATGACTGCGGTCGTGTTCAAAAGTGCCGAAACCGGCGATCTGCTGGTGACAGGAAGAACAGGGGGTGAGGTTGTCAATGGATAAGCGGGGCTCATAAAACAATCGGCGACCCAGTTCAAATCCTTCCCTGGTCAGTGGATTATCTGAAAAAGTATAGGCCGGGGCGGGAAAGCCGGTAGGAATTTCCTGTTGAAGCCTTGTCAATCCTTTTATTTTTTGTTCTTTGCGGCAGGCACCCAGCAAATGGGTGAGGGAAACAATGGAGATCAGCAATACCAGTATCGTCAGGAGACTATTTCGCACAGGGATGATTGAATAGCTAAAATACGAAACCTTTTCCGCGATCAGTACTGATCCGGTCTGAACTTCTGCCGGCCCGACTTGATTTCGGCATTTTTCTTTTTCCAGTCCAGCCTTTTTTCTTTGGATGCCTTACTCACCCGGGTAGCAATCCGGGCTTTCTTCTTTACCAGGGCCTGTTGTATCAGGGCGATTATTTTTTCCCTGGCCTCTTCTTTATTCGCCAGCTGAGTGCGATGGGTTTGTGATTTTACCTGCAGATATCCTTCCTTACTGATCCGGTTGCTGAGTTTTTCCTTCAGCACTGTTTTTTGTTCTTCAGTCAGTACGGCCGATTGTTCAATATGAAAAGAGGCAATCACGGCTGTTTCCACCTTGTTCACGTTCTGTCCGCCCTTGCCTCCGCTTCGGGTGGTTTGGTAGTTGATTTCGGGTGATATGTTGGGCAAATGATTCATGGCAGTCTTTAGTCGATAGTCATTAGTCGAGAGTCGAGAGTCAATAATCAGTCGGTCAGTTGATCAGTCTTTCGGTCTTTCAGACTTTCGGACTTTCGGACTTTCGCTACATTTGAAAATACAAAGATACAAACTATGCGTGCAGTGATTCAAAGGGTATCCAGGGCCAATGTTACGATTGAAGGAAAGGTCAATGCTGCTATTGAAAATGGATTGCTGGTATTACTGGGTATTGAGGACGCCGATACGGAAGAAGATATCAGCTGGCTGAGCGGAAAAATTGTGAACCTGCGGATTTTTGATGATGCCAATGGAGTAATGAATGAATCAATATTGGATCAGGGAGGAGATATTATCCTCGTCAGTCAGTTTACCCTGCATGCTTCCACCAAAAAAGGAAACCGTCCTTCTTATATCAGGGCCAGTAAACCTGAGATCGCGATACCAATCTATGAAAAGATGATTCAGCAATTGTCAGCTGACCTGGGCAAACCTATTGGGACCGGCATCTTCGGTGCAGATATGAAAGTGGAATTGCTGAATGATGGGCCGGTGACGATTGTGATGGATACGAAGGGGAAGGAGTGAAGAGAAGTCGGGAGTCATGAGTCGAGAGTCATGAGTCTTACACAAATGTTCAATCTTCAATTTCATTGCATTCCAATTCTTTCCGTATACACTTTTCCGCCGGGCATTTCGATCATTACATAAAAGGAACTGCGGGTGATGGGGATATCCAGTTTGACCTGGGTGCTGTTGATGTCTTTTTGTTCAACTACGCGGTGGCCGTCGTTCGTCCAGACCATTACATTTTTAATATTCCGGCTGCACTTGATCGTGAGCTGTTTGCCGGAGGTAAGTATTTTATAGGGTTTGGATTCTTTTTTCAAAGGCTGGGCCCCGGCAACCTGCAGGGATACGGATAGGGCAACAATGGCCAGTAGCCTGTTTACAGACAGCTTCATAGCATACTTTTAATCTTTTAAAGGAATTGGTTTCGCGTTTTCAGCGGGGACGGGGGTCTATAACAACAATTATCGTGCTATATTGTGAATAACTAACTTAAAAATTTCAAAAATGACTATTCTCCAGGCCCAGCAGCGGGTAGATGAATGGATAAAAACGGTGGGGGTTCGTTATTTCAGTGAGCTCACCAATATGGCCATCCTGACCGAAGAAGTGGGAGAGCTGGCCCGGATCATGGCCCGTACTTACGGCGATCAGAGTTTCAAAAAAAATGAAGAAGGCCGGGAACTGGGTGATGAAATGGCGGATGTGTTATGGGTGCTGATTTGCCTGGCCAACCAGACCGGGGTTGATCTCACGAAGGCACTGGAGAAAAATTTTGAAAAGAAAACGAATCGGGATGCTGACCGGCACCGGCAAAATGAGAAACTCTGAGAACAGCTCCTGTAAATAGCTTCTACATTAATTAATTCTTCTTTGGCAAAAAACTATCGGGCGCCTTCATAAAACTGGCACGGCAGCCCTTGGAGCAGAATCCGAAAATATGTCCCTTGTAATGGATGGTATCCCCCTTTTTATCATCCACTTTCATGTTGCAAACAGGATCCTGGCGAAGGGTATCGGCACCAAAATAACCATTCACCCCCGTTTGACGGACTGAACCGGCCGCCGTCAAAGCATGTACAATACCAGATACGCAACTTAAAAGGAGAATCGCAAGGGTCAATTTCTTTTTCATCAACAGGAATTTATACAAAGATACAACCTGCGGGAAGTCGTTTGTAGGGCTTATTTTTGCGCCCTGAACCATTGGCAGCGCAGGATGCTGCAGCCAATGATCTAAAACAGACAGATATAAATATGGCAAACGATACGAACAGGTTCCAGGCAATTATCTCCCATTGTAAGGAGTATGGCTTTATTTTCCCCAGCAGTGAAATTTATGATGGCCTGCAGGCGGTATATGATTATGGCCAGATGGGAGCAGAACTGAAAAAGAATATCCGCGATTACTGGTGGAAGAGCATGACCCAGCTGAATGATAATATCGTGGGTATTGATGCCGCCATCTTTATGCATCCAACTACCTGGAAGGCTTCCGGTCACGTTGATAATTTCAACGATCCGATGATTGATAATAAGGACAGCAAGAAAAGATATCGCGTTGATCACCTGATTGAAGGTCATGCAGAAAGCCTCAAAACGGCCGGTAAAGATGCTGAAGCGGATGCCTTGCTGGCTGCTATGGATGCGTTGCTGGCGAAAGATGATTTTGCCGGACTGAAACAACTGATTGAAGATAATAAGATCAAGTGTGCGGTAAGTGAAACCTGTAACTGGACCGATATCCGTCAGTTTAACCTGATGTTCTCCACCGAATTTGGTTCAACGGTTTCCAGTGATGCAGAAGACAATAAAGTATACCTGCGTCCGGAAACTGCTCAGGGTATTTTTGTGAATTTCCTGAACGTACAGAAAACCGGCCGGATGAAGATTCCCTTTGGTATTGCCCAGGTGGGTAAGGCCTTCCGGAATGAAATCGTAGCCCGTCAGTTTATTTTCAGGATGCGCGAATTTGAGCAGATGGAGATGCAGTTCTTTATTCGGCCTGGTACACAGAAAGAATGGTATGAGAAATGGAAGGAAACACGCCTTAACTGGCACAAGAGCCTGGGTATCCCCGCCGAAAAGTACCGTTTCCATGATCACGTCAAACTGGCCCACTACGCCGATGCGGCCTGCGATATTGAATTTGAATTCCCGATGGGCTTTAAGGAACTGGAAGGTATTCATAGCCGTACCGACTTTGACCTGAAACAACACCAGGAATACAGTAAGAAGAAACAACAGTATTTCGATAATGATATAGATCCGGCCACGGGTAAGCCATACGGTAATTATATACCTTATGTGATTGAAACCTCTATTGGTTTGGATCGGATGTTCCTGGCTGTGATCAGTCAGGCTTATGAAGAGCAGGACCTGAGTACGGAAGAAAAGAAAGACAGTCGCGCGGTGTTAAAGCTCCCGGTAAAACTGGCCCCGATCAAACTGGCAGTACTGCCCCTGACAAAGAAAGACGGCCTGCCCGAACTGGCCGAACAACTGATGGCCGAATGCCGTCCTCATTTCCGTTGTTTTTATGAGGAGAAAGACTCTATCGGTAAACGCTACCGCCGGATGGATGCATTAGGTACTCCATTCTGTGTAACCGTTGACCACCAAAGCCTCACCGACGGCACCGTCACCATCCGCCATCGTGATTCGATGGAACAGGAAAGGGTGAAGATGAGTGAGGTGAGGGAGCTGGTGATGAAAGCGATTTGTTAGAGGAGAGTCCGGAAGTCGGAAAGTCGGGAAGTCCGGAAGAAGGACGGTTTAGATTCGACATTTGTTTTCCATTTGATAGCTGGGCTTAGCATTGAGGGCTTTCATCTATCTGAACGAACCCTGGTTTAATATAAGCCTAAGACTCACCTTACTAGTTGCGCCAAAATATTAAGATGACGAGCCATTCGGACTTTCTGACTTCCGGACTTTCCGACTTTTCTACAAATTATCATCCCCCCGACTGACCTTCATCAGTCGTCCAAATCAGCATACTGGGTACTTTGGGTCTCATTTTTTACTCAAAAACCGCTGAAATGGAAACCAACATCGCCCCTGCGGCTGAAAAACAATCAGCCCCAAAAGATAAAAAGGCTTTTTCCATCATGGATGGAAATGAAGCCGCTGCTTATATCGCTTATAAGACAAGCGAAGTCTGCGCCATCTATCCCATTACTCCTTCTTCTTCAATGGGTGAGTGGGCCGACGAGTGGAGCAGTAATGAAGTCAAAAATATTTACGGGGAAGTGCCCCGGATTATTGAGATGCAAAGTGAAGCCGGTGCCGCCGGTGCCATTCACGGAGCATTACAGGGTGGTGCATTAGCTTCCACTTTTACCTGTTCACAGGGATTGCTGCTGATGATTCCCAATATGTACAAGATTGCCGGGGAACTTACACCCGCTGTATTTCATATCGCTGCCAGGGCCCTGGCCACCCATGCGCTTTCTATTTTTGGTGATCACAGTGATGTGATGGCCACCCGTTCCACCGGCTTTGCCCAGTTATTCGGGAATAACCCGCAACAGGCCATGGATATGGCAATGATTGCCCACTCCGCCACCCTGCGTGCCAAGGTTCCTTTCCTGAATATTTTCGATGGATTCCGCACATCCCATGAACTGAATCAGGTTGCAGTATTATCAGATGATCTCATCCGCAAAATGATGGATGAGCAGGCTGTGAATGAACATCGTCAGCGTGCCCTGAATCCCGACCATCCTGTTGTAAGAGGTACCGCTCAAAATCCTGATGTGTATTTCCAGAGCCGCGAAGCCTGTAACCGTTATTACCAGCATGTGCCCGAAATCGTGGAAGATACCATGATTCGTTTTTCGGAACTGACTGGTCGCTCCTACAAACTATTTGAATATTACGGACATCCTGAAGCGGAGAGAATCATTATCATAATGGGATCGGGCTATGGTCCGGTACATGAAATAACCGATTACCTCAATGCCCGCGGAGAAAAAGTAGGATATGTCAATATCCATCTCTTCCGCCCCTTCTCTGTAAAGCATTTCATTGATGCAATCCCCACTACCGTGAAGCATATTGCGGTACTTGATCGTTGCAAAGAACCCGGCGCTATTGGCGAACCATTATATATGGATGTGATCAGCGCCCTGCACACCAGCTGGAAACACGCTATGCCATCAGTGATCGGCGGCCGTTACGGACTGGCTTCCAAAGAATTCAATGCAGGGATGGCCAAGGCGGTATTCGATGAACTGAAAAAAGAAAAACCAAAGAATAGTTTCACCATTGGTATTGAAGATGACGTCACTTTTACCAGTCTTGATTGGGACAACAATTTTTCACTTGAAGAACAGCACCTGTTCCGCGGACTTTTCTTCGGTCTGGGTGCTGATGGTACCGTAAGTGCCAACAAAAACACCATCAAGATCATCGGGGAAGTAACCGACAATTATGTGCAGGGATACTTTGTGTATGACTCCAAGAAATCCGGATCATTGACCGTATCCCATTTGCGTTTCAGCGATCATCCGATCCGCTCCAGTTACCTTGTGAATTCTGCTAATTTTATTGCCTGTCACCATTTCAACTATCTCAAAAAATATGATGTTTTAAGAGATGCTGAACATGGTGCCGTTTTCCTGCTCAATACTCCGTATGCAACCGATGAAGTGTGGCAGCAACTGCCACGCAAAATCCAGGAAGAGATCATTGAGAAAGATCTGAAATTCTATGTGATCAACGCTTCCAAAGTGGCCAAGGAAACCGGTATGGGTTCCAGGATCAATGCCATTCTGCAAACCTGCTTCTTCGCTATTTCTTATGTGATGCCGAAAGAAGAAGCGATTGATTATATCAAGAGCGCCATCCGCAAAACCTATGGCCGCAAAGGTGAGGAAGTGGTACAGAAAAACTTCCGGGCTGTTGACCAGACCCTGGAAAATTTATTCCGCATTAATTACCATGATTATAAAACAGGGGATCGTGAAATTGAGGCACCGATCAGTGGTGATGCACCTGATTTTGTTCAAAACGTGCTGGCCAAAATCATTGCCGGTGATGGCGACCTGTTGCCGGTAAGCGCCTTCCCGGTAGATGGTACTTATCCAAATGGTACTACCAGATGGGAAAAAAGAAATATTGCCGACCAGGTACCCGTTTGGGATCCACAGCTTTGCTCTCAGTGCGGTAAATGTTATTTTGTTTGTCCGCATGCTGCGATCCGCGTAAAAGTATATGACCGCGAACACCTGAATCAGGCACCTTCCTTCTTTAAACATGTGGATCCGATAGGAAAAGAATTCATGAAAGATCAGGAAGCCTATACCCTGCAGGTGGCTGTTGAAGATTGTACCGGTTGTAAACTCTGTACTGAGGTTTGTCCGATTGAAAGCAAAACCGTGGCCGGACATAAAGCCATTGATATGGTGGATGTATTGCCACTGAAAGAACAGGAAAAGACAAACTGGGATTTCTTCCTCTCTCTGCCTGATATTGACAGAACCCGTGTAAATAAAACCACGGTGAAAGGATCTCAGATGCTGGAGCCATTGTTTGAATTCTCCGGCGCCTGTAGCGGATGCGGTGAAACACCATATCTGAAACTGCTGACACAGTTATTTGGTGATAGAATGATTGTCGCCAAGGCTAGCGGTTGTTGTTGCATCTTTGGCGGTAACCTGCCAACGACACCATGGACATCCAACAGCGAGGGTCGCGGACCAGCCTGGGCCAATTCATTATTTGAAGACAATGCCGAATTCGGACTGGGATTGAAACTGGCAACCGATAAGAAAAGAGAAATGGCCCTGCGCCTGCTGAAAGAACTGCGAGAAGATGTGGGCAGTGAACTGGCAGATGGCATCCTGGCCAATGCAGAAAATACAGAGGGTGAACTGATCCAGCAAAGAAAGAGTGTGAATGAACTGAAGAAAAGACTGCGTGATCTTCGCCGCGAAGATGCCTGGCGTTTGTACCAGGTGGCAGAATTCCTTGAGAAAAAATCTGTTTGGATCGTGGGTGGAGATGGTTGGGCCTATGATATCGGATTCAGCGGACTGGATCATGTACTCAGCACTGGTGAGAATGTAAACATACTGGTAATGGATACCGAAGTGTATAGCAATACCGGCGGACAAAAATCCAAAGCATCACCATTGGGTGCCAGTGCCAAATTTGCCGTGAAGGGTAAAACCACCGGTAAGAAAGACCTGGCCATGCAGGCCATTGCACATGGCAGTGCCTATGTGGCACAGATTGCAATGGGTGCGAATGATGTACATGCATTGAAAACCATCCTGGAAGCAGAAGCCTATCCCGGACCATCTATCATCATTGCCTACAGCCATTGTATCGCCCATGGTTATGATATGTGCCATGGTTTGGATCAGCAGGATCTGGCCGTGAAGACTGGTTACTGGCCATTGTTCCGCTTTAATCCTGAAAAAGGAAAAGGACAACGCTTTACCCTGGATTGTAAACCTCCTTCAGTGGCATTGAATGAATTCCTCTACCACGAGAACAGGTTTGCAACGATCAAGAATAATTATCCGGATAAAGCAGAAACCTTCCTGACACAGGCAAATGAAGGATTGTTGCGTCACTGGGAGACAATTGAAGCATTAAAGAACCTCTGACGAATATTGATTGCTGTTGAAAAAGAAAGGAGTCCGGTAGGACTCCTTTCTTTGTTTTACCGCCCGAAGGGCCCTGTGGGCAAAGGCGCAAAGACGCTAAGAGAAGAAGTAATACTTTACTGGAAATAAATTTATAAACATGGATAAGCACTGTTCTCCAGTTTCCTTGCGTATCCTCGCGCCTTCGTGTCTTCGCGGTTAAATCTCTTCAAACCTCGCCTGAAAAAACCGCAGATACTTCGGCTCATAGACCATTTTCAGTCCTTTGATTTTTTGTCTTTTATTAAACACCCTGGCCGTGGATTCTGCAATCACATCCATATGGGCTTGTGTGTACACACGACGGGGAATGGTAAACCGGACCAGTTCCAGTTTGGGAAAATAGTTTTCGCCATTGGCCTTTCTGCCGGCGGAGACCACTCCTCTTTCCATAGTCCGGACTCCTGAATCAAGATAAACAGCAGCGGCCAGTGTTTGTGCCGGGAACTGATCCTGTGGAATATGTGGAAGAAATTTTTTAGCATCCACAAAAATGCCATGCCCGCCAATAGGTTTTACAATCGGGATTCCAAAGCTGATCATTTTTTCTCCGAGGTATACTACCTGTCCGACCCGCGCATGTATATGATCATCATTTACACTTTCAAGTATACCGATGGCCATGGCTTCCATATCACGACCAGCAAGTCCGCCATAGGTATGCAGCCCTTCGTACACGACTACCATATTACGGGCTTCTTCAAAAACATCCCATTCGTTGATGGCCAGGAAGCCACCGATATTTACCAGCGCATCTTTTTTGGCACTCATGGTAGCACCATCTGTAAGGGAGCAGATCAGTTTTACAATCGAACGGATCGGCATTTTTGAATAGCCTGCTTCTCTTTGCTGGATGAAATGGGCATTCTCTGCCACCCGGGTCATGTCATGAATAATCCGGATACCATGTTTTTTGGTATAGGCACGAAGCGCTTTCAAGTTGGCAATGCTGATGGGTTGTCCGCCTGCCATATTCACACTGGTGGCAATGCTGATATAAGGAATTTTACTGGCCCCGTATTTTTTGACGAGTTTGTCGAGTTTGTCGAGATCCACATTCCCCTTGAAAGGAAATTCATTCTCAGGATCATGGGCTTCATCAATGATGATATCTTCAAATTTTCCGCCGGCCAGTTCCTGGTGCAGTCTTGTGGTAGTGAAGTACATATTACCGGGGATGATATCTCCTTTTTTGATCAGGATTTTGGAAATAATGTTTTCCGCACCACGTCCCTGGTGGGTGGGCACAAGATATTTGTAGCCATACACGTCTTTGACTACTTCTTCGAGGTGATAAAAATTGCGGCTGCCTGCATAGGCTTCATCGCCCAGCATCATCCCGGCCCATTGGCGATCACTCATGGCAGAAGTGCCGCTATCGGTGAGCAGGTCGATATACACATCTTCGGATCGAAGCAGGAAGGTATTGTAGCCGGCTTCTTTGAGTGCTTTTTTTCGTTGTTGCGGACTGGTCATTTTGAGCAGTTCCACCATTTTGATTTTGTAGGGCTCGGCCCAGCTGTGGTAGGGAGATTTATGCATAAAAATGGGTATTAGGTATTAGTAATTGGGTATTGGGTTTCCGCTTACTATTTAGATGTTGTTATTGCCATCTCTATTCTTAGCGTTTCCTTGCGTCTTTCCGTCTTTGCGGTTAAGCCTCAATTTTCAACCGGTTTTAACTTCGCCGTAAAATGTCTCAGCAGCGGTGTTTCTTCAATTATTTTTAATCCACTGATCTGATCCCGCTTTTCAAACACTTCAATGATTACTTCCGCTACATAATCAATATGACTTTGGGTGTATACTCTTCTGGGTATGGCCAGTCGTACCAGTTCCAGTTGCGCTGGTATTAATTTCCCTGCTTCATCATATTTGCCGAACATCAATGATCCGATTTCCACGGCCCTGATACCACCATGAGTATAAAGGGCGCATACCAGTGCTTGTCCCGGGTATTGATTGGCGGGTATATTTGGCAGGAATTGTTTTGCATCGAGGTACACCGCATGTCCGCCGGCCGGTTGCATCACGGGTACGCCTGCATTCGCCAGTTTTTCGGTAAGGTATTCCATGCTCCGGATCCGGTATTGCAGATAATGTTCATCCATGATTTCCTGTAAGCCGATGGCGATGGCTTCCAGATCGCGGCCTGCCAATCCGCCATAAGTAGTGAAACCCTCGGTAATGATCAGCAGGTTACGGCAACGCAGAGCCAGGTCCAGATCATGCATCGCAAGGAAGCCACCGATATTGGCGAAAGCATCTTTCTTGGCACTCATGGTGCAGCCATCGGCATAGGAAAACATTTCACGTACGATTTCGGGAATCGGTTTCTGCGCATATCCTTCTTCCCGGATCTTGATAAAGTAGGCATTCTCTGCAAAGCGGCAGGCATCAATATAGAGTGGTATTTTGTATTGTTTGCAGATCGCTTTTACTTCCCGGAGGTTCTGCATACTCACCGGTTGTCCGCCGCCTGAATTATTGGTGATGGTCATGATGATCAGTGGAATATTTTCAGCGCCCACCTGTTCAATGGTTTTTTGCAGGAGGACCGTATCCATATTTCCTTTAAAAGGGGCGGGGATTGTGGGGTGTTTGCCTTCTTCGCAGATGCAGTCGATTCCTTCGGCACCCGAGAATTCGATATTGGCCCGGGTGGTATCGAATAATGTGTTGCTGATAAAGTATTTGCCTTTGCCACCGAGGATACTGAAGATGATTTTTTCAGAAGCCCTTCCCTGGTGAGTGGGAATGATATAGGGCATGTTAGTGATGCTTCTTACGGAATTTTCAAAACGAAAGAAACTTTCGCTGCCGGCATAAGATTCATCGCCCTGCATGATGCCTGCCCATTGGTTACTGCTCATGGCGGAAGTGCCGCTGTCGGTGAGCAGGTCGATCAGTACATCCCGGGCCTTGATGCGGAAGGTATTGAAATGGGCGGCACGGAGAATTGTTTCTCTTTCTTCTTTTGTGGTAAAGTAGATGGGTTCAACGGATTTGATCCGGAACGGTTCAATGATGGTTTGCATGTAAAAGGGACTGTGTGGCAGGGCCACGATTGGAAAAGATGGTACCAGTCGGAGAATATCCGATTATTTAGGCCGACCGATGATATTTTTCCAGAGGTTCATGAAGGATACAAATGTAGAGCGGTGAGAGCAGGGGAGGGATGATAATGGTCAGGAGGGGAAATGAGAGTTGAAGGCTGAAAAAGTTTAACCGCCCGCAGGGCCCTGTGGGCTAAGACGCAATGACGCTAAGAATATCTTTAACTTTTAGCGTGTAAATTTTAATAAGTAATGTCTTTGCGTTTCTTTGCGCCTTAGCGTCTTGGCGGTTAAACTCAAACCCCGAACTGACGCAAATGATGATCCACATGTTTCCAGGTAGCCTTGCTCCAGTTTTCTTTCGTCATTTTTCCGAAGATGGGATGTTTTTCCCCGACAACAGCTGTTTCGCTGAACCGGGTAATCAGATCCAGCAGGGTAGCTTTTTCTTTTTCAAAATCTTTTGTGGTGCCGGTAGTGATAAAGGTTGGGTCGGTGGGCAGTCCCTGTTTCCAGGGCTTATTATCCCATAATTTGCTTTTGAACAATGGTCCGATTAATCGGAGGAGAAAACTGCCTTTAGGCTGGTGGGTGCCATAGGCAATGGCAATGGGCAATTGTAAGTGAGCCAGCATTTGGGATACATTCATCTTGCCCCATTGTGGTTGGGATTGCGGGTTCAGCGTATCGATCCGGTTGATGATTTCCTGTTTGACGGAGGGGTCGAAGAGGTTTTTGATATTCATTTGTTTGTTTTCAATCCTTAAATAGCTTGGACTAAAGAATCTTTACTAATACAAATATGATAATACTGTATAAATCCTCGAATCCTAAAACGGGCTAAGGAATAATGAATGAAATTTTTTGCCCTTTTTTGGTGTTATCACTTCGTTTATTTAGCAACAGTGTAAAAATAATTAACTGAATATATAAAATTGTGTTTTGGCGATTTAAAATTTGTGATTTATTAATTATCTTACAAATATAAACAGAAACTATGTCAATTGCTTTCATATCCCATAGCAGCAAGAATAAGCCTTTGGTGGAAGAACTCTTCAAAAAATTAGGAGCAAATAATTGTGTTGTAGATAAATATACGTTTGAAACTGGAGCAAAAACCATCGAAGAGATATTTGGTAATTTACAAAGAACGGACCTTTTTGTGTTGATAATTTCAAGTGCAGCACTTGAATCAAATTGGGTAAAAAAGGAAGTTAAATTTTCGAAATTGTTGTTAGGTCAGCAGCAAATAAAAAGAATTTTACCAATTAATATTGACAAGAATGTAAATTATGATGATCCTCGAATTCCATCATGGATAAGACAAAATTATAATTTAAAATTTGTTGCTAACCTTAATATAATCGCAAGTAAAATCAAAAGACAATTACGAGAAATTATCATAGAGGATAACCCCAAAATAGCTGAAAGAATTCAGAATTTTGTTGGTCGAAATTCTCAAATTGAAGAGTTCGAAGATAATTATATCAATATTGAAAATCTTAAGCCATCAACTATTGTGGTTTCTGGACTTGAAGGAGTTGGTAGGAGGAGTTTTTTGAAAAAGGCTTTTGAAAAGAATAAGGTTTTTAATCAGAGTTATGAGCCAATACCAATAAATCTTGAAATTAATGATGGGATAGATGATTTAATTCTTAAGCTGGATGAAGGGTTTTATTCTTATAAAAAGGATTTTATCACTAGTCTTTTAAAAAAGGAAATAAGCGAAAAAATTGATTTTCTTAAAGAGCTTTTGCTGGAGTACTTAAATAATAACGATTTTATTTTTTTTATCGACAATGGGTGCCTGATATTAAGAAAGGGGGAGCTTAATGATTGGTTTGTTGCATTGGCCAATTCGGCGGAATTTCATAATCGAATTGTTTTTTGTATTATATCACGTTATCGTCCTTCGATTACAGAATTGTTAAAGCTCAAGAATAAATATATTGTCCAAAATATTGGCCCATTATCGGATTCAGATAAGGAAAAGCTATTTGTTAAGATATTAAATCACAGGAATATTTCATTTGAAATGCAAAAGCTCACTAAGGTGCTTGCCTTTATGAATGGATTTCCTGAACAATTATTTTACACTGCCGATTTAATTCAAGACAATGGCATTGATCAGGTTCTTAAAATGGAAAATTATATAACTGATTATTATGACAATAAAATTTTCAACCAGTTTCGTAATATACTTCAAAACCCCAAGTATAAGGATATATTAGTTGTAATTTCACAGTTCGGCACAATTAGTTCAGAGTACCTTATCGATATCTTTTTCGATAATGAAGAATTTGATTCAACTCTTGAAGTATTGTATACTCTAGGTGCTTATGAACTTGTTGGGTCTGGAAAGGAATTTCTTAAAATAAATTATGCACTTGCGGATTATATTTCTCGCAATACTATTGCAGTTTCTCCTGCTATAAATTCGCGAATAAGGTATAAAATTGATACAATTGTAAATGATACTTCTGATATCCCGACTTATTCTGATACGTTAAACACTTTGAAACAAGGGTTAATTAAAGGGATAAAAATTCCAGACCACTTGCTTTTGCCATCATTAGTTTTGAAAAGTATTTCGGCTCTCTATGATAATAAGGAGTTTAAGTCTGTCATCTCATTGGCAAATAGGGTAATTGAAAATACTGGATATATTGATAGGCAAATACAAAGAGAAATTCATTATTTTTTATGTCTTTCTTATGCGAGACTGCAGGATAGCCGATTTGAAACTGAGATTAGATATTTTAGTTTTCCTGAAAGTGAGTTTTTATATGGATTGTACTTTAGGATGAAAAGAAATTACGCAAAGGCAAAAGTACATTTGACAAATGCGGTAAGAAATATGCCTTATAAAACACAGGCAAGAAGTGAGCTTGTTCTTGCGTTACTTGCTTTGCATGAATATTCAGAGGCGGAGTCATTAGCTTCTGAAAATTATAAGTTGCATAAAAACAATCCTTTTTATATTCAAGCTTATTTTAAATGTCTCATTAATCGACCTGCTGATGGAAATTATGATGTGGAGCTATTAAATGACTTAGCTAATAGGATGGCTCACAATCCACATCCGAGAGCAAAAGATATGAAATTAGTAATGGAGGCTGTATTAGATTATTACGTCAATGGGCATCATGACCAGGCAAAATTGAAGTTACGACAATCAATAAATTTTGGGCAAAATAAGGTAAATGCGTTTGCCGAGCTCAGTAAAATATTAAAAGAGGAAAATGATTTAGCTGCAATTGCTGAGTTAAATAAGCAGTATGACAATGCAAAGGATATTAATGAAGATGAGTAGAAAAGTTAGTGCAACTAGTATAGTTTAAAAAAGGAAATTTCTTGCAGTAACGCTTGGTGTATTTAACTAAAACCCCCGCCACTTTCGTAACAGGGGTTTACTAACCTAAACCTTATTCTTATTTTTTCCTCGGACTTTCTATCGCTGCCTGTGCTGCTGCCAGCCGGGCAATTGGCACACGGAATGGTGAACAACTTACATAGTTCATGCCGATGCGGTGACAGAATTTTACACTCTCCGGGTCACCGCCATGTTCGCCACAGATACCTACTTTTAAATTGGGTTTGGCGTGGTGTCCGCGTTCCGTACCTGCTTTAATCAACTGACCGATACCATCCTGGTCAATGGTCTGGAAAGGATCGGAAGGCAGGATCTTCAGGTCGAGGTATTTGGGGAGGAATCCACCAATATCATCTCGGCTGAAACCAAAACTCATTTGCGTGAGGTCATTGGTTCCAAAGCTGAAGAAATCGGCTGCTTTTGCCATGTACTCGGCCCTTAATGCGGCACGTGGTGTTTCGATCATGGTGCCATAGAGATATGGTATTTTTTTCAGTCCGGTTTTTTTGCAAACCTCGGCATATACCCTGTCCACAATTTCTTTCTGGTGCGTTAGCTCATGCCAGATCACGGTAACCGGTACCATGATTTCAGGCAGGGCTTTTTTGCCGGCTTTCAATAATTCAGCGGTGGCTTCAAAGATTGCACGCACCTGCATTTCTGTAATCTCCGGGTAACTGATACCCAAACGTACCCCGCGGTGTCCCAGCATCGGGTTGTTCTCATGCAGGGCCAGTACCCGACGGTTGAGCATGCCCATACTGATGCCTAATTCTTTGGCCAGCTGACGCAGTTTCTCTTTATCGTGCGGAACAAATTCATGTAATGGTGGATCCAGCAAACGAATCGTAACCGGATAACCATTCATGACTTTCAATGTATCCTTCACATCTTTCTTTACATATTTGAACAAACCATTCAGGGCATCTCTTCTTTCTTTTTCGGTTTTGCTCACAATCATTTTCCGCAACTGGAACAATGGTGCTTCACTGCCTTCGCCATAAAACATATGTTCGGTACGGAACAAACCAATTCCCTCTGCTCCGAATTTCACAGCATGGGTGGCATCTTCCGGTGTTTCACAATTGGCCCTTACACCGATCTGTTTTACTTTATCCACCAGCAGCATCAGATCTTTGTACGACTGGTTTTTATCTATATCAATATCCACCAGCGCCATACTGCCTTCGTATACCTGTCCCTTGGTACCATTCAAACTGATCCAGTCGCCTTCCCGGATCACCACGCCATTATTGGCATGCATGGTTTTATTTTCTGTATGGATTTCAATATCACTGCATCCCACAATACAACATTTACCCCAACCGCGTGCTACCAGGGCAGCGTGTGAAGTCATGCCTCCTTTGCTGGTGAGAATGGCCTGTGCTTTGTGCATGCCATCCACATCTTCGGGAGAAGTTTCTTCGCGGACAAGAATAACTTTTTCACCACGGGCTGCCCAGGCTACTGCATCCGCAGAACTGAAAACCACCCGGCCCTTGGCACCACCTGGTCCGGCTGGTAATCCTTTGGCAATAATAGGTGCGGTGAGTTCGGCTTTTGGATCCAGCATGGGCAGCAAGAGTTCAACCAGCTGATTGGGTCCAACCCGCATAATGGCGGTTTTGACATCAATCATTTTTTCCTTGACCATCTCGGTGGCCATACGAACAGCTGCAACGCCGTTTCTTTTCCCGACCCGGCACTGAAGCATATAGAGTTTGCCTTTTTCAATGGTGAACTCTATATCCTGCATATCGTGGTAATGCTTCTCCAGTCTTTGCTGTATTTCGTAAAGTTGCTTGTATTGCTCCGGCATTCCTTTCTCAAGCGTGGTATATTGCTTGCTCTGGTCATTCTTGGAATATTCATTGATCGGTGCGGGGGTACGAATACCGGCCACCACATCCTCTCCCTGGGCATTCACCAGGTATTCACCATAGAATTTGTTTTCACCATTGCCGGGATTACGGGTAAAAGCCACACCAGTGCAGCAGTCTTCTCCCATATTACCAAACACCATGGCCTGCACATTTACCGCAGTTCCCCACTCATCGGGAATTTTTTCAATCCGGCGGTATTCAATCGCACGCTTTCCGTTCCAGCTGGCAAAAACTGCACTGATGCCACCCCACATTTGCTCCATCGGATCATCGGGGAAGGGCTTGCCCAGCATTTTCTTCACGGTCTTTTTGTATTCCTTCACCAGTTCTTTTAATTCCGCGGCGGTGAGTTCGGTATCAATTTTGTAACCGCGGTTATGTTTGATTCTTTCCAGTTGTTCATCCAGTGTTTTACGGATGCCTTTTCCTTTTGGTTCCATCCCTGAGCCTTTTTCCATCACCACATCGGCATACATCATCACCAGCCGGCGATACGCATCATAGGCAAACCGTTCATCACCGCTTTGTTCAATGATTCCCTGAATCGTGGTATCATTCAAACCAACATTTAATACAGTTTCCATCATACCGGGCATGCTTTTCCGCGCACCTGAACGAACGGATAAAAGGAGTGGGTTTTTCGGGTCACCGAATTTTTTCCCGGTGATTTTTTCCATTACCGTCAGGGCTTCTTTTACCTGCGCATGGAGAATCTTGGGATAATTCCTTTTATTCTTATAATAATAGGTACAAACTTCTGTGGTCACCGTAAACCCTGGTGGAACCGGAAGACGCAGTTTGGGATGACCAGCCATTTCGGCGAGGTTCGCGCCCTTTCCACCTAACAGGTTTTTCATGGATTCATTACCATCTGCTTTGCCGCCGCCGAAAAAGTATACATACTTTCCGGCTTTTAGTTGTGTTGCCATAATGTTTAAACTTTGTTCAATGCATAGGTAATAAAGGCAGGGCTGAATGCCGGAAACGGGGGTCAAGGAGGGGGGTGATTTAGGTCAGTTCTTCAGTCGACAGTCAGCAGTCGGCAGTCGGCAGTTGAAAAGTCCGGAAGACCGGAAGTCCGAAAGAATCTTGCCGAGAGTAGGTAAGTACCATTAGAAACATGGTTTGTGTTCAGATCCGAACGATCAGGGAGGTATAAGTTGGCTCCTTAATAAGACTGTATTGACTATCGACTATCGACTCACGACTTCTCATAATAGGGGACCTCATCATTACTCACCTTATCCTGCTGTTGCCAGTAGGCCAGGGTTATAAAATGGCCATCTTTTGTCTTGAGGAGGCGGCCAAAAATGGCGTTGACCCAGTTAAAGGTATAATCGGTAACACCCACAGTAAATGTGGCTGGTGGAGGAGGCGGGGCTGGTGCAGCCACGGCATCGGTTTCTCCTTCAGCCGGTTTGGGAGCCGGTGCAGCCTTGGGGGCAGGGGAGGGAACCGCAATAACCGAATAGCCGTTGGATTCAAGGATTTCTTTCAGGAAGGATAATCTTTCCGGACTGACATTCTTTTCCACGATGCCGCATTTCACGCCATCCAGTTCTTCAAATTCGTGGTTTTTATTGAGTGCCATGGTTACGCAATTAAAGACTGAATATAATCAAAGAGTTTACCTGCCAATCCGGTGAACACAATGCCCAATGCACAGATAATCATTCCGAGTTTAACAGAAGCGCTTACTTGTATGGGTTCAATTGGATTTTCATTTTTATCCATGAAGATGGCCCGAACCACTTTCAGATAATAATACAGCGAGATGACCATATTCAATCCCGCAATTATGATCAGCCAGAAATTTCCTTTTTCCGCACCGGCTGTCAGCAAGAATAATTTTCCAAAGAAACCGGCAGTGGGCGGAATACCGGCGAGTGAAAACAATCCAAGGGCCAATACCCAACTGAGGAATGGATTGGTTTTGTACAATCCTTTGTAGTCATCAATATTTTCCTTTCCTGTTTTTTCGGCAATCACCGCTGCTACGCCAAAGGCGGCCAGATTGGAAAAAATATAGATCAGTACAAAATACACAACGGAAGAAGTTCCTGCGGTATAGTTGCCACTGATGGCCACGAGGATAAAGCCGACCTGTGCAATGGATGAAAAAGCAAGGAATCTTTTGATGTTCTGCTGGCGCAATGCAAAGAGGTTGCCGGTAAGCATGGTGAGTACCGCCAGCACGGCCAGCATCCAGTACCAGATTTCATAGAGGCCGCCGAATACGCGGTAAAGTGCCGTTATAAATATAAAGGCTACCGCTCCTTTTGAAATAACAGATAAGAAAGAAGTGGTGGCTATGGGTGAACCTTCATATACATCGGCTGTCCAGAAATGGAAAGGAACGATGGACAATTTAAAAGCAAAGGCCGAGAAGAAGAATACAAAGGCCAGTACCTGGAGCGGACTGCCATTGATCTGGTTCACCAGTTCTCCAAAGCTGATGGTACCGGTGGCGCCATAGATCAGGGAAATACCAAAGAGCAGGATACCGGAAGAAAAGGCGGAAGAAAGAATCATCTTCATCGCTCCTTCGGATGAACGTTTTTTGGCCAGATCGAAATTAGCCATCGCGGCAACCGGTATGGTGGCCAGTTCAAGGGCCAGGTAAAAAATCAGCAGGTTGCCGGATGAAATCAGGAGGAACATGCCGAGCAGGGCTGATAAAAGAAGGATAAAAAATTCCGGCAGGTGGGGCGTCTTCTTCAGCCAGTCGCCAAATAGCAGGGAAATCAGGTAGACCCCGATATTCAGTACGTTTTTCTGGAAGGCTACCAGCGGACTGGTATAAAACATATCAGCAAACAGGCTTCCTGATTCATTAAAAAAGAATCCGGCAATGGCATTCAGCAGGAGCAATACCTGGATCAGGGTCAGCAGATTTTCGTTCTTCATTCCCTTGCCGATTTTCACAAACAGCAGGAGGAAGATGATGACCGTGATCAGCAGCTCATGTTTCATCAATGTGATAAAATCTGTCATTTATATCGAATAAAGCCAGGGAAGGAAGGGGCTTGACCGGCTCCCTGCCCTGTAGTGATCATTAATTAATGTCCGTTGATCCTGTTCATGATTATTTCAGCCGTGGGGCTTAATAATTTATTCAACCACTGCGGCGCAATGCCGATGGCCAGGATACCTGCCAGCAGAATTATCGCTGCAAATTTTTCATTCCATTTTACATCACCGGCCGCAATATGATCCTGATTGACCACCGGCCCCATCGCCACTTTTCCGATTGCTCTTAATATATACACGGCAGTTACCACAATCGACATACAAGCTGCAATGGTAGCTACCCGGTGAAAAGTATCCGCATTCTGCCAGGAGCCCATGAATACTGTCATCTCGGCAACAAAACCACTGAGACCAGGCAGACCAAGTGAACAAAGTCCTACAATAAAAAATACCGTCATGGCAAAAGGCATTCCTTTCATTAATCCACCCATTTCATTTACCTGACGGGTATGGGTGCGATCATAAATCATGCCGATCACGGCAAAGAAAAGGGCTGTCATCACACCATGACTCACCATCTGCATCATGGCACCGTTAATAGCGGTTTGCGTCAACATGCCGATTCCGAGTAAACTAAATCCAACGTGACTGACAGAACTATAGGCATTGATATATTTCAGATCCTTCTGCATCATTGTGGCGAAAGCGCCGTAAAGAATCGCAATGGCAGAAAGTACGATGATGATATCGGCATATTGCTTTGCTCCTTCAGGAAGCAGGTAGGTGGCCACCCGCAGACAACCATAACCACCCAGCTTCATGGAAATACCGGCGAGGAACATGGAACCGGCAGTAGGGGCAGAAGAGTGACCATCGGGTACCCAGGTATGCAAAGGAAAGAGTGCCGTGAATACCCCAAAGCCCAGGAAGAGTAAAGGGAAAATTATATGCTGCAGGCGATTACCTAAAGTAACCTGTGATAATTCAGTGATATCAAAACTATGTCCTGCATTGAAGTAAAGCAGTAAGATGCCCACCAGGATCAGGGCGGATCCACCCATCAGCATCAGGGCCAGTTTATTCGCACTGTATTCTTTACGGCCGCTTCCCCAGATACCGATGAGCAGGTATTTGGGAATCACAGATACTTCGAGGAAGAAGAAGAGAATAAACAAATCCAGTGAGATAAAGAATCCATAAGCGCCCAGAGCGAGGAGGATGAGCAGGAAATAAAATTCCTTGGTCATCTTTTCAATATTCCAGGATACCAATATACCTGCAACCAATACAAATGAAGTCAGCAGGATCATGGCGACAGACAGGCCATCCACTCCAAAATGAAAATTGATAGGTGGATTGTTGAAGAGTGCATAGCTTTCTTCAAAAAGCATTTGCATGGTATTGCCGGCGGCTCTTTCCTGATTATACAGTAAGAGCAATACAACAGATAATACAAGCTGTGCCAGCGCGCCGACCAGGGCCGTCCATTTCACCTGTTCCTGGTTCCGGCAGAATAATACCGCCAGGGCAGTGAGTAATGGGGTTGCTATGAGTAGTAATAAGTTCATTCCATTCTATTTCCAGGCATAAATAAATACAGCCGCAATGATCACCGCAGCCAGCAGGAAGTACATAGCATACTGCTGTACTTTGCCCGACTGCAATTTTTTATTCTCTCTGATACCATTTGTGTTGTGTTGCCGGTAAAATTCACCAAACCATCCACTACATTCCGGTCGAACCAGGCAGCCGGCCGGCCCACGAGGTTGAACAACACTTTCTTTGTAATAAACAGATAGATCTCGTCAATATAAAATTTACGATAAGCTGCTTTGTATAATCCTCCCAGTCCGGATGAAACTTTCTCCGGTAATCCGCTTTGCTTCCGGTACATGATCCACGCAATTGCGATACCGGCTATTCCCAGTGATACAGGCAGGATGGAGAAACTGAGTTCAAAATGTGAAGCCAGTGGCTCTCCATTGCTGCTTACATATTTTCCAAAAGGAATATAACCGGCTAATGCAGCGCCTACTGCCAGCAGGATCAGCGGGAACTTCATGGAAGCTGGTGCTTCACCATGATGTTCTCCATGGGCATGATAAGGTTTGTTCCAGAAAATATTAAAGTATAAACGGAACATATAAAAAGCAGTCAGTCCGGAGGTGAGCAGGGCTATCCAGTAAATAGCGGGGTTATGATGATAAGCTGCCAGCAGAATTTCTTCCTTACTGAAGAATCCGGACAACATCGGCACACCGGCAATAGCCAGACAGGCAATCAGGAATGTAATATGGGTTACAGGCATGGCTTTTCTTAAACCGCCCATATCTTTCATTTCATTACTATGTACATAATGTATCACGGCACCGGCACCGAGGAAGAGCAGGGCTTTAAACATCGCATGGGTAAACAGATGGAACATAGAAGCCGTATAACCCAGACCTGCTTCTCCTCCATAACCAGAAACACCCAAGGCAAACATCATGAATCCGATCTGGCTCATCGTAGAATAGGCCAGCACTCTTTTAATATCAGTTTGTGTACAGGCAATGATAGCCGCGATAACGGCAGAAACAGCACCCACCCAACCAATCAGTTCCAATAATATTGGAGTAGTGATGGCGAAAATCGGGAAGAGTCTTGCCACGAGGTACACACCGGCCACTACCATGGTAGCGGCATGGATCAATGCGGATACCGGGGTAGGACCTTCCATCGCATCCGGCAGCCAGATATGGAGCGGAAACATGGCACTTTTACCTGCACCACCCATGAATACCAGTAAACCTCCCCAGGTGATCACGGACATACCGAGGAAAGAACTCGCAGCAGCCGTTTTCAACTGACTTGATTCAGGAGAAGTAAGTGTGGAGATCATGGTATTGAAATCCAGTGTACCGGAGGCATAGGATAATACCAGTATCCCGATCAGGAAACCCAGGTCGGCAAAACGGGTAACGATGAATGCTTTCTTACTGGCAGCCACCGCACTGGGTTTGTCGTAATAAAAACCGATCAGCAGGAAGGAGGATACGCCCACGAGCTCCCAGAAAATATAGATTTGGAAAATATTGGATGATAAAACGAGACCAAGCATGGAAAAAGTAAAGAGACCGAGATAAGCGTAATAAGTGCTGAATCTTTCTTCGTCTTTCATATAACCCAGGCTATAGATATGCACCATCAGGGAAACCAGAGTCACGACCACAATCATCATCATGGAAATAGGATCGAGGTAGAGTCCCATATCAATGGATACTCCCGGGGCAAACTGTAACCAGGTATATTTGGCCGCAATGATATTGCTGTATTTGCCGCCCTGGCTATGGGAGAAATATTCGTAAGCTGTATACACTGCAATCAGTGTGGACGCCAGTAATAAAGCCGTACCGATAATGCCGGAATACTTGCCGGTATATCTTTTTCCAAAGAGCCCGAGCAGCACAAAGCCTGCCAGGGGCAGTAATGGAATCAGTGCGATGGTCAATGCGTTTGGCATGTTTTTTCAGTCTAACAGTTAGTCAGTCTACAGTCATCAGTCTATCAGTTTTTCAATCTTCTCCCGATAGCTATCGGGATTTCAATTTTCAATTCTTCAACTCTTCCGCCTGCTCCACATCAATGGAGTGGTGGCTACGGTAGAGATTAATAATTATTGCGATGGCCACGGCTGCTTCAGCAGCAGCGATGGCGATAATAAATACCGTGAAAAACAGGCCATCCATTTTTTCAGGCCAGAGGTATTTGTTGAATGCGATAAAATTCAGGTTCACGCTGTTCAGGATCAGTTCAATGCTCATCAGCATGGTGATCAGGTTCCGGCGCGTAAAAAAGCCATACACCCCGATAAAGAAAAGGGCCGCGCTGATGAATAATATATGGTAGAGACCTGGTTGCATGTTTTTATTTTGACCACTTGCCTGGTATGATCAGCTTTCGCTGTTGCCAATCGCAGGTGGGTTTTCTTCAGTTTGATTTTTTATTCTTAAGGCAATCACGATACATCCGATCATCGCTGCCAGCAGCAGCATGGAAATCACTTCAAAGGGCAGGGCATAACCGGACTGATCCACATTCAGCATTTGTTCCCCGATCGCATGGATGGATACGGAGCCGGTGGGGAAGGCAGAGAGATAAAACTCATGCTGGTATACCTGCAGCATGGTCAGCGCAAATCCGCAAAAAACAGCCAGCAATGCGAAAATCTTACGCTGGTTGGTCTGTGCGGCCAGTTTATCTCCGGCCTGCTGGGTCAGGAAGATTGAAAAGATAATCAGTACCGCAATTCCTCCAGCATACACTACAATTTGTACCGCAGCGATGAATTCATACTGCAGCCAGAAATAGATACCTGCAATCCCGATCAGAGAAAAAAGCAGGTAGATGGCTGCGCGGAAGATATGCCGGGTGGTAACGGACAATAATCCGCATGCCAGCGTTAATGCTGCCAATAAGTAGAATATGATGACTGATCCTGTTAGCACTTCATATGTTTTAATAAAGAACCAAGAAACAAGAGACAAGAAACAAAAAAAGAACCAAGAAAAAAGAACCAAGAAACAAATAAGCACCAGTAATTAAATTAAAATCACCACTTATGGATCGGTATTTTAATTGTTGAGTCGAATGTTATTGTTACTTGCCTGTTTCATTTCAGCTACTTTCGTTCAAGTCAAAAACGCTTCGTCCCCACTTCCCACTAGCCAAACCCCATTCACCAAACTCCTCTCGCCACCCTCCTTCGCACATGCTTCGGCGGGCAAGCTAGCCACTTGCCACTTGCCTCCTCACTCCACTCCCTCCATTATCTTCGAGCCCGGATTGTTCAACACTTTCGTCAACTTGCTCCGGTCAAAAACACTATGTTCAAAAGTTTGTGCCATTTTGATGGCGTCTGAAGGACAGGCTTCCACACAGAGATTACACATGGTACAGAGCTCGAGGTGGTAAACCAGTTTATCGATCGCTTTTTTCTTTTTTCCCTCAGGGGTCAGCTCGTTTTTAAAAATCACTTTGATGGTGCCATTGGGGCAGGCCAGTTCACAGGCCTGGCAGCCGGTACAACGGTGCTCATTGTTTTCATCGTGTGGCATCACTACTTCTCCCTTGAAGCGTTCAGGGAGTTCCAGGGTATTCCGGTTGTCCGGATACTGCTGGGTGATGATCTCTTTGTGGTGGGTGAAATAGTACATCGTACGTTTCATTCCGGTTGCCAGCGATTTGATCGCCCCAAAGACATCTGATATATATTTTTTTACCGGCACAATTTTCAAATTTCAACGTGTTATTTTCTAATCGGATTCGACAAGCTCAGCCTGACAAAGCTGTGGCCCGTGTATTCTAATTTCAACTTTTGCCCGATTTACACCAGCCTTTCAACAGGCAAGTCGGGAATCTTAATATCTCAATATCCCGCCTTCGCTTTGGCTACGGCGGGCAAGCCCAATACCTAATATCTAATACCCAATACCTTTCCTAAAAATGCCACTTCAATATCGCCATCGCTGTTACAATCAGCAGGTTAATCATACTGATCGGTAACAAATATTTCCATTCCAGATTCAATAACTGATCAATTCTTAACCGCGGGAAGGTCCAGCGGAACCACATGATCAAAAAGATCAGGAAGAAAGTCTTGCCAAAGAACCAAAGGCTGGAAGGCACATAGTCCATGGCATGATTAAATCCTTCCCAGTTCCCGATATGCAGTGGCATCGGACCGCCCAGGAAAAGGGTGGCGCCAAGCGCACATACAATAAACACATTCACATATTCTGCCAGGAAAAAGAGTGCGAATTTCATTCCTGAATATTCTGTGTGGAAACCAGCGGTCAGTTCGCTTTCTGCTTCTGCCAGGTCAAAAGGAGCCCGGTTGGTTTCGGCAGTTACCGCAATGATAAAAGTGACAAAGGCAATGATTGCAGGAATATGTCCTTTGAAAATCCACCATCCGTCAGACTGCGAAGCGACAATAGCAGAAATTTTCAGATCACCAGCTAAGACCACAATAGCCAGTACCGATAAACCGGCCGTTAATTCATAACTCACAATCTGGGCACCACTGCGCATGGCCCCTAAAAGCGAACATTTATTATTACTGGCCCAGCCTGCCATCAGCACACTAATGACTGAAAGGGAAGAAATAGCTGATACATAGAGCACACCCACATTGATATCCCAGAGCTGGAAATTACCGGCGAAAGCAATCGGTGCAAGTAATAGCATAGCCACAATCATGGCAATATAGGGCGCCAGGTTAAACAGGAATTTATCCGCTCCGCTTGGGGTCATGCCTTCTTTTACAATCAGCTTCACTGTATCAGCCAGTGATTGCAGCATACCCTTGGGACCAACACGGTTAGGGCCTAAACGGATCTGCATCCAGGCAGATACTTTTCTTTCCATGATCACCAGTACCAATCCGAGTACCGCGAATAAGCCAATCACCGCCACCCCTGCCAGTACCATTTCAATAATGAGTACCCAGGTCGGGTTGAAATTTGCATTCAGCCAGCTGTGTAATTGATCCGCTATTTCGTAAAAACTCGGCATTGAGTTTGGTTTCAATTTGGCTTAACCGCTAAGACGCAAGGACGCCAGGTGTCGCTAATGAACTTGCCAGTTTGGTTAATAATTTATCTATCATCCTTCTTACTGCTCACTTTTCTGTTACGCTCCATTTTCAACTTTCAACTTATTATCTGTCAATATCCGGTATCACTAAATCCAGTGTTCCCATCATCGCAATCAGGTCTCCGATTTTTCCGCCTCTGGCAATTTTATCCAGTACGGAGAGATTGGAAAATCCAGGTGAACGGAACTTGATCCGGTAGGGGGTGGTACCGCCTTCACTAACAATATATACACCCAGCTCGCCCCTGGCTGTTTCCACCCTCGTATAAAATTCACCCTTGGGTAATTTCAGTACCGCCTTGGTCTTGGCCTGGAAATCTCCTTCGGGAATATTGTCAATCAGTTGTTCTACGATGCGGATGGACTGGTTCATTTCCTTTATCCTGATCAGGTAACGGGCAAATGAATCGCAGCCGGTTTCCAGTACTTCATCAAATTGCAGTTTGTCATAGATTTCATAAGGCTGTACTTTGCGGATATCGGAACTGACGCCACTACCACGGGCAACAGGACCGGTACAACCATAAGAGATCGCATCTTCGGCACTCAGGATGCCGACACCCTTCATCCTGTTCTGGAAAATGATATTACCGGTGACCAGTTCATCATATTCGTGGATCTTGCTTTTATATAGCTGTATAAATTCTTTTACTCTTCGCTGGAAATTGGGATGAATATCATGCATCACGCCACCGGGTACCATGTAGTTCATGGTGAGGCGGGCACCACAGGTTTCTTCCATGATATCGTTGATGGTTTCCCTTTCACGGAAGGCATGGAAGAAAGGCGTGAAGGCGCCGAGATCCATGGCCATGGCTCCCCACCAGAGTTCATGGGAGGCAATTCTTGTCAGCTCATCCATCAGCACCCGGATGACTTTTGCCCTTTCTGGTATTTCTACCTGTAAACCTTTCTCCACACAAAGGGCACAGGCGTGGTTATTAATATGGGCAGAGAGATAGTCCATCCTGCTGGTGACATAAATAAATTGCCGGTAACTCAGGCTCTCACACATTTTTTCAATCGAGCGGTGGATATATCCCAGGTGCGGTTCCACTTTTTTGATGGTCTCCCCATTGAGGGTAATCACCAGGTGCAATACCCCATGGGTAGCCGGGTGCTGTGGTCCCACATTGATGATCATATACCCTTCGGGTGACTGATCAGCTGATTGGATAATATCTGTTTCTCTATACAAGTGAGTTCTTAATTTTCAATTTTCAATTTCTCAGAGTTTTATCATATTCACCGGGTCTTCATAATCTTTTCTCATCGGATTTTTCCCTTCCCATCCGTCAGGCAGTATCAAAAGCCGCAGGTCGGGATGATGCAGGAAATTCACGCCGAACATTTCATATACTTCTCTTTCAAGAAATTCTGCTGTTCTCCAGATAGCGGAAACAGTTTCCACTTCAGGTTGTTTGGGATCGAGTTTTACTTTCACCACCAGCTTATGCCGGAGCGTAGTGGAAGTCAAATGATAGACCATGGTCAGCTGTGTTTTGAAATCCACACAGGTGAGACAGAACAAGTAATCAAATGAAAGGGAAGGTTCCTGGCGAAGCTGCTGCATCAATGAGAGTAGGTTGCCGGTTGTGCTAACCAGGTTCACCCATTCTCCGCCTTCTTCAAAGCTGGCTTCGGGGTGCCATTCAGTTAGTTTCGCCTTTAATTCTTCGTTCGTCATGATCAGTCCTTACCGGTCTTTATTTGTTCTCTGGTCAAACCCGCTTTAATTTTCTCTTGCAGGGTAATCAATGCATGGAGAAGGGCTTCCGGGCGGGGCGGGCATCCGGCTACATATACATCCACAGGTATTACATGGTCTGCCCCCTTAACTACAGAATAAGTATTATAGAAAAATGGTCCGCCGCTGATGGCACAGGCTCCCATGGCAATAACATACTTGGGTTCGGCCATCTGGTCGTATAATCTTTTGAGTACCGGGGCCATTTTGTTCACGATGGTACCGGCAATAATAATTACATCTGCCTGCCGGGGGGTGGCACGGGCCACTTCAAAACCAAAACGGGAGAAATCATATTTGGCCGAGGCAGTGGCCATCATTTCGATACCACAGCAGCTGGTGGCAAAAGTGAGGGGCCAGAGTGAATTAGCCCTTGCCCAGTTAATCAGGTCATCCAGTTTGCTGAGAACCACCCCGCCTCCGGGAAGATCATGTACTTCTCCGGGAAAAGTTTCTTTGAGTGTTGCCGGCCTTACATCCATTTCAGTGCTCCTTTTTTATGGGCATATAAAAAGCCGGTGAATAATATGAAGAAGAAAATCACAATTTCAATCAGGGCAATCCATCCCAGTTTTTTGGCTACAACGGCCCAGGGATACAAAAAGACCAGTTCCACATCAAAAATCAGAAAGATCAGGGCGAAAAGATAATACCCCACATTCAGCTGTACCCAGGTTTTGCCGGTGGTCGGAATACCACACTCATAAGGCTCACCTTTTTGTTTATTGGTGCTGGCCTTCAATACCAGTTTGGAAATTAGTATAGCGATGCCGGAAAAAGCAACAGCAGCAATGATTAGTACAATGAGTGATGAGGCACCCATACATCAGTTGATTTGTACGAATATAGGAAGTATGAGTTAAAACGCAGAATGAGAATTATCAACGGTTTAGCTGCAAAAGATCAGTTCGGAACCTGTCGCCTATCCATATAATTCCTGGTGAATGGCCTTCCGGTCATATCCCATTTCAAGAATGTGTTTTTTGGCTTCATCAATCATGTGTTTCCATCCGCATAAAAAGAAACTGGCATCCGGCCGGTTTTTGCATAAGTCCATATAAATGGGATGCACATATCCATGATGTCCCTGCCAGTGTTCCCGGCTCAGGGTGGGGTGAAAATGGAATCCGGGAAGATCTAGTTCCAGTTTTTTCAATTCTTCATAGTACAGGAGATCCTCTTTTTGCGGCAGCCAAATATCATATGGATATTTTTGAAAGCTGTTTTATGCAAATGAATATAATTTACCATACTCCGGAATGGGGCAATCCCGGTTCCGGTACAGATCAGGAATATTTCCCTGTCCAGGTTCTCCGGTAATATGAAAACCCCCTGTGCCCCGCGAAAACTGATTTCGCTCCCCACTTTTATTTCATTGAAAAGATAATGCGTTCCCAAACCCTGTTCGGCCAGTACAATCAACAGTTCAAATACATTACTGCCATCCGGCCAGCTGGCAATGGAATAACTGCGCCAGCGCTTATTGGGTTTTTCGTGAATGGGAAGATCCAGTGTAACAAACTGGCCCGGTATAAAATCAAAGGAAGGGAGTTCAGGTACTTCAATCCAGAACCTTCTTGTATTATAAGTATGATCCTCTGTACGTATAACTGTTCCTTTGCGCCAGGGTTGCAGGGCCATGTTGGGTGTTTGACTGCAAGTTACGAACTCAGACTATGTATTGAACCCCGATCTCTCTTTAATAACAGATATTCTATTCAGAAAATACCGGATCGAGTAACGTAATCGTTTGCACCGGATAATAGTAATACTTTCCATTCCATTGATAACAAAGAATGACTTCCTGCTGATTCATCATTCTTTGAAGTGCAGGAAATGAAGCAGCCTTTCGCGGAAACAGTTTGCCTGGTATAATGCGTACGATAGTTTGTTTCCCTTCAGGGATTAATTGTTTAGGATCGGGCGGACTACTGTAAACAGGACTGCTGATTTTTTCAGTTTGCTGGATGCTGTACCATTTTCCTTTCAGCCAGATTTTCCGGAAAGCTGGAACCAGCTTTCCGTTGAGCCCGGCATAGATAAAATATTGAACAACCGAATCAGGCGGCCTGGCTGTGGACCCGTTATTTTCTGAAGGAACATCCCGTTGACGCACCATACCCGGATAAAACTCCCTTGAAAAAACATAAAGCCGGCTCACCGGTTGTGCGGAAAGGGGGAGTAGAAATGCAGTCAACATACTGAAAAGCAAACCTTTCTTCATGTCTTTTCGTTTATATATCGGATGCAGTAAAACCGGCTTTTTTCTTAAACGTTTTCATAAAAAACCGTTCCAATTTTGCCCCCGGCTAAACTATATTAAATAACTTACAGTGTAAACTTCAATTCTTCCTATGATACGTACTGCCTGTATATGGACCGCAGCCCTTTTTGCATGTCCCTTTTTCCTGTCATCAAAAACCCGAGGTTGAAAAAGAAGCACAGTCTGATGGACTGGAGCAAGCCATGCGTCAGGAATTCCGGATGACCCGGGATCCACTGCTGAATATGGTGCCAAGGGAAAGACTGCTGGAGGCCAAACTATATATGGATCGCCTGATTGCAACAGGTACCGGTACCACAACCGGCAGACCCAGTGCCCTGGGCTGGCAGGAGAGAGGCCCGAATAATGTAGCAGGTCGTACCCGTGCTATCTTACTGGATAAAAGAGATGCCACCGGCAATACTGTTTTTGTGGGATCCGTGAGTGGTGGAATTTTCAAGACCACCAATTTCACCAACAGCCTGCCAACCTGGAATGTGGTGAATGATTTATTGCCCAACCTTGCCATCAGTAATATTATTCAGGACCCCTTGCATCCGGATACGCTCTATGCCACTACTGGCGAAGGCTGGTTCAATATTGATGCAGTTAAAGGAGCTGGTATTTTAAAAAGTACCGACGGAGGTAGCAGCTGGAACCTCATGCCATCCACTACCGGGTTTGAATATGTGCAGGACATGGTGATTGATAATAATGGAAACTTTTTCGTCTCCCTTCGCAATGCCAGCACCACCGAAAGCCGGGGCGTACTAAGATCCACTGATCGTGGAGCCAGCTGGGTTCGTGTCCTCGGTTTACCACTTACCGGATTTGGAACCGGACGTGCAGCTGATCTGGAAGTAGCTTCCAACGGTGATGTATATGCCAGTCTGGGTGTGATCAGCCGATCTGAAGTGTATAAATCATCCTTTGCTTCCAATGGGGCCAATACCGGTGCAGCAGGAACCTGGATCAATATCACCCCGACCACCCCAACGGCCACTCACCGGGTAGAGATTGTTCTCGCCCCTTCGGATGCGCAAAGAATATATCTGTTTATGCAGGACAGTGCATCAGGAGAGGTATTAAATATGTATCGCTCCGTTAATGGAGGGTCAAGCTGGGCAAACCTGACGCCGCCTTCTGCATTGAATAATGGAACGAATTCGCAAACCTGGTTTAATCTGATTGGTGCCGTTGATCCCAATAATGCGAATATTCTTGTTGCAGGCGGTCTTAACCTCGCCCGCTCCACCGATGGCGGTGATAACTGGACTACCATCACTACCGGGGCTACAGTACATGTTGACCAGCATGCACTGGTATACGATGGGTCCACCAAATTAATCTCCGGGAATGACGGTGGAATATATTACTCCACCAATATCAATGCGGCAACCCCGGTATTCCAGAGCAAGAATACAGGCTATAATGTGACCCAGTATTATGCCTGTGATTTTCATCCGACCAATACCAATTATTTTCTGGCCGGTGCACAGGATAATGGCACACAGAAATTTACATCTGCCGGACTGAATGCCACTTCCACCGTATCCGGTGGAGATGGTGGATTCTGTCATATTGATAAATCAGATGGACAGTTACAAATCACCGCATTTACGGCCAATAACTATAACCGCTCCACCAATGGAGGCAGCAGTTTTTCCTCACTGGGCAGTTCCATCAATAATAACCGCGGACAATTTATTAACCCCAGTGACTTTGATGATAATGGAAAAGTGCTGTATGCGGGGGATGATGCCGGTAAATATTATTGTATCACCGGACTCAATAGTACACCTTCCGCAATTTCCGTTGCTGTTACCGCCATGGGCACCCGGGAACTGACTGCCATCAAAGTAGATCCCAATAATGCCAATACCATCTGGATCGGTGCCTCCTTCGGTAGTACAGCGGCTGCACCGGTGGTGATCAAATTATCCAATGCCAATACCAGCAGTCCGACAATGGTCGTTACCGGCTCCGTAGTTACAAGTTCTAATAATGCCATTGCTGCGCAATCCAATATTTCTTCTATAGATATTGATCCCGCCAATGGGAATCATATCCTGGTTACGGTTTCTAATTTTGGCGTCACCAGTGTTTTTGAAAGCACCAACGGAGGAGCGAGTTATACCAGCATTGAAGGAAATTTACCCGATATGCCGGTACGCTGGGGACTATTTGCGCCTGCCAATGCAGAATTAAACGGATCAGGTGCTGGTACCGGAGGTATTATACTGGCTACTGAGCTGGGTATCTGGACCAGTTCACAGGTGAACGGGGCATCCACGAATTGGATTCCGAATAATAACGGACTGGCCAATGTACGGGTGGATATGCTGCGTTACCGTTCTTCAGATAATATGCTGGCTGCTGCCACCCATGGCCGCGGGTTATATACAACGACCATTCCAACCACGGTTACCGGTATCGGCGGACCGCCACCCAATACCAGGGATTTTATCAAATACATCAGTGCTGATGCCAGTCAATTGCTGATTGTAACCGGAGGACTGAATACCCGGACCATGACAGTGCAGTTATTTGATATGGCCGGTAAAATGATATATGACAGCCGCAAGTCATATGGACAAACCTCCATTCCTCTAGCCGGCCTGCCCCGGGGTATTTATCAACTCCGGGTGATTGGTAACAATAATGAACAGTATCACCGGAAATTTGTAAAATAAATTCCTTTTTTCTTTCAAAGACAGGCTGTCAATACCATTGGCAGCCTGCTTTTTTTTATCTTTGCGCCGCGCATGGGTGTGAAGGAATTGCTGGAACTGTATCAGAACAACCCCCGCCTGTTTCAGCTGGCGGACAGGCTCTCCTATGCCTCAACCGATCATCCTCCCGTTTTTTATCTCGATAACCTGCAGGGAAGTGCTTCACAATTTGTGGTGGCCGCTGCTTTTTTACATCCGGCTCTGGCACAGCAAAATCACCTGATCATTCTCAACGACCCGGAAGAAGCAGCCTATTTCCACAATACACTGGAGAACCTGACGGAAGCACTGGATCTTTTTTACTTTCCTTCTTCATTCAAAAACAGGAAGAATTTCCAGCTGCTCAATTCCTCCCATGTCATGTTGCGCACAGAAGCACTGACCAAGCTGGCAACAGGAGGGAATAAAAAAATTATTGTGACCAGTCCGGAAGCCCTTTTTGAAAAAGTAGGACTGCCTGCCACGCTGTCTCAGAATATCATTCATATCAAATCCGGTGATACACTGGATACTGCCGCATTGCTGCTTCGCCTGGCTGATTATGGTTTTGAAAGAACCGATTTTGTATATGAACCCGGACAGTTTGCTATCCGGGGTGGTATCCTGGATATTTATTCTTATGGAAATGAAAAGCCTTACCGGGTTGAATTATTCGGGAATGAAGTGGATTCCATCCGGATCATTGATCCTGAAACACAGCTGAGTGAAAGAAAGCTGCTGCAGGTGAGTATCATTCCCAATATGGATGTGCAACTCAGCACTGAGGACAGAATTTCATTGCTGGACTTCATGCCTGAAAATACGGTGATCTGGTTACAGGATTATGCCATCTGCCGGGAACATCTGTCAGAAAACAGCGGAGAACTCCATGCATTTTTAGAAATGCAGGAAACCTTTAAAACACTTGAAGAACCTGGTATTCATCAAAAAGGAAAAGCGAAGCAAAATGAGGAGCAGGATGATAAACTGCATAAAAAGACCGTACTGGAATCGGATTTTATAACAGCAGATCAGTTTGAAACCGCAATTGCCAAACGGCGACTGGTAGGCTTTGGTCCGGATAATAGTTTTCCGGCCGCTCTTTCTCCCATCAACATCCAACACCAAACCCGCGAACAACCCGCCTTTAACCGCCAGTTTGAATTGCTGATCCGGGATCTGAAAAACTGGGAAGCAAAGCAGTTCAGGATCTGCATATTTGCTGAGAATCCCAAACAGTTAGAAAGACTGCAAAGCATATTCGATGACCTGAATGCCGGGGTGGTGTTTAATCCGATCGCGAGTTCCATTCATGAAGGGTTTATTGATGAAGACCTTCAGCTGGTATGTTATACCGATCACCAGGTATTTCAACGCTATCATAAATACCGCGTTAAACAGGCTTACAATAAAAATAAAGCCTTAACCCTTCGTACCCTCCGGGAATTACAACCGGGTGATTTTGTCACGCATATTGATCATGGGGTAGGTGTGTACAGCGGACTGCAGAAAATGGAAGTCAATGGCCGGCTACAGGAAGCTGTGCGGCTGTTTTACAAGGATAGCGATATCCTGTATGTGAATATCAACAGCCTGCATAAAATTGCCAAGTATACAGGTAAGGATGGGAGCGTGCCCAAAATCAATAAGCTGGGTAGTGATGTGTGGGCGAAACTGAAAGAAAAAACAAAGAGCAAGGTCAAGGAAATTGCATTTGACCTGATCAAGCTCTATGCAAAAAGAAAAGCACAACAGGGTTTTGCGCATGCACCGGATAATTACATGCAGACAGAACTCGAAGCTTCATTTATTTACGAGGATACACCTGATCAGAGCAAGGCCACGGGCGATGTAAAAAAAGATATGGAGTCTGCCTCGCCCATGGACCGGCTGGTTTGCGGTGATGTGGGTTTTGGAAAAACAGAAGTTGCAATCAGGGCCGCATTTAAAACCTGTGTGGATGGCAAACAGGCAGCCGTTCTGGTACCAACTACCATTCTGGCTTTTCAGCACTATAAAACTTTCAAAGACCGCTTAAAAGATTTTCCCGTTACCGTTGATTATATCAACCGCTTTAAATCAGCCAAAGAGAAAAAGGAAACACTAAAGAAACTGGAAGAAGGGAAAATTGATATCATCATTGGTACGCATGGATTGCTGGGCAAGGAAGTGAAGTTCAAAGACCTCGGTTTGCTGGTAGTGGATGAAGAACAAAAATTTGGCGTAGGCCACAAGGAAAAAATCAAGACCCTGCGCACCACCGTGGATTGTCTTACCCTCACCGCCACGCCTATCCCTCGTACCCTGCAGTTTTCACTGATGGGTGCCCGTGATCTCAGCATCATGAATACGGCACCTCCCAACCGCCAGCCGATTCAAACCGAGGTACAGGTGTACAATGAAGATTTTATCAGGGAAGCGATTTATTTTGAAACAGAAAGGGGGGGACAGGTATTCTTTATCTATAACCGGATCGCCGGCTTGCCTGAAATGGCCGCGATTATCCAGGCACTTTGTCCGGACCTGAGTATTGGTTATGCCCATGGCCAGATGGAAGGGCATGAACTGGAAGAGAGAATCCTGGATTTCATTGACAAAAGATATGATGTATTGGTTTGTACCAATATTGTGGAAAGCGGAGTGGATATTCCCAATGTGAATACAATTATTGTAAACAATGCCCATCAGTTGGGATTGAGTGACCTGCACCAGTTAAGCGGAAGGGTGGGCCGGAGTAACCGGAAAGCCTTTTGCTATTTATTAGCGCCGCCCATGAGTACGCTTCCTAATGATTCCCGGAAAAGACTGCAAACCCTGGAACAGCATAGTGAACTGGGCAGTGGTTTTCAGATTGCGATGCGGGATCTGGATATCCGCGGGGCAGGAAATCTGCTGGGTGGTGAACAAAGCGGGTTCATGGCCGAGATCGGATTTGAGATGTATCAGAAAATTCTGGATGAAGCCATCCGTGAACTGAAAAGAACGGACTTCCGTGATTTGTTCAAGGAAGAAATTGCCCGGCAGGACGATTTTGTACAGGATTGCACCATTGATACTGATCTCGAGATCCTGATCCCTGATGAATATGTGGAAAGCATCACAGAGAGATTGTCACTCTATCAGCGATTGGATAATTGCGAATCTGAAGAAGAACTGGTGGCCATGCGGCAGGAACTGGCCGATCGTTTCGGTCCTTTGCCACAACCGGTAGAAGATCTCTTTATTACTGTCCGCTGCCGGAAACTCGCAGTAGAACTTGGATTTGAAAAAATGAGTTTAAAAGATCATACCCTTCGCTGTTTCTTTATCAACCGGCCGGACTCGCCCTATTTTGAATCCGGTGTTTTCCAGAAGATCATCAGCTTCCTGCAAACTGCAACCAATAAGGGTAAATTAAAACAAACAGGCAAGCTCTTCCTGCTGGTGGCCGAAGATATGCGGGGCATGGAGCCCATGCATCGGTTTCTGAAGCAAATGCATACTTATTGCCTGGAAGATAATCGCGTTATTTCCTGAGCCGCAGGCAACTGCGAAGCGTTTTTTTACGTAGTTACAGAGAGGGTTCAACAGCACCACTATTTATCGGTTAATTATAGTATTTTTAAGAATACAACTCGTCTATGAGAATCCATCCAGTTCCCTTGATAGCCTGCCTGTTAAGCCTGAGTCTTTCTGTAAAGGCTCAGGACAGCACCCGCTATGCCTTACGATTGAACAGCGGGTCTTTTATTCCGCCCCGTAATATCAACAATGACTTGCCGGCAACATTGGCCGCCAGCAGTGATAAAACTGCGGGAAAATCATTTGTGATCATTCAGTTTAATGAAAAGCCGTCACAGGCTCTTGTCTCCGGATTGAAACAACAGGGAATCTCCTTACATGATTATGTTCCTGATTTTGCATATACCGCCACTATTAGCGGAAGTGTAGATATTGCCCGGCTACAGCAGCAGGGGGTGAGGTCAATTGTTGCTTTATCTGCTGCACAGAAAATGCAACCCATCCTGACTTCAGGAAATTTCCCGGCAAGATCATTAAAAGTAGCAGGAGCGGTGGATGTATGGATCAGTTTTCCTTCTTCCTTTACAGAGAGTGAAGTTATCAGTATACTAAAGGGGCGCAATTTTGAAATCCTGTCCCAGGATTTAAAATTATACCGGATTCTGGCAGTACGGGTACCTGTATTGCGACTGGGTGAACTGGCCCTGCTTTCCTGTGTGGAATATGTACAGCCACCAGCGGGAGAAGACGAACCGCTCAGCGCCTTCTGGACGAACTGGGGTAAAGATGGTTTGAGGGTGTCATTGCTCAATGCCCCTGTCAGCCAGGGGGGCAAGAACCTGAAAGGATCGGGTGTGGTAATTGGTATTGGTGATAGCGGAGATCCGCAATCTCATGTGGATTTTACAGGCCGGCTCATTCCGAGAGCGGCTGCGCCTTATTTCCCTTTTCCTTATGACCATGGAACACATGTATCGGGTATTGCCGCAGGTGGGGGAATTGTAAATGAAATCAGAACAGGATATGCACCCAAGGCACGAATTGTATCGCAGGTTTTTTCCGGCATTTATCTCAATGCGCCTACCTATGTTTCCGAATATGGAATGGTATTAACCAATAACTCTTATGGTAATATCGTGAATGATTGTACCAATTTCGGATTATATGATCTTTTGTCGAGAACACTGGATCAGCAGGCATATGACCTGCCCGAATTACAGCATATGTTTTCAGCAGGGAATAGTGGCTGGTCGGTTTGTGCGCCATATCCCGATAGTTTCAGAACCGTACTGGGTATGCACCAGTCTGCCAAGAATGTACTGACTGTTGGAAATGCCAAGCCCAGTGATATGGAGATTTATTCAAGATCCAGCAGAGGGCCTGCCCGCGATGGCAGACTGAAACCCGAAATAACCGGGATTGGTTCCTTTATAACTTCAGCAGGCCCGTACATTACTTATTATTATGAAAATACAGGTACCAGTATGTCATCACCAGCCATTGCCGGAGGAATGGCACTGCTGGTTGAGAAATACCGTTTACTGCATGCCGGTGCTAATCCTAAGAACGGATTATTGAAAGCACTTGTTTGTAATAGTGGTGACGATTGGGGAAGACCTGGTCCTGATTATTCATTCGGATATGGTATTGCTAATTTCTGGAGGGCCGTCCAGGTGCTGGAAAGTAATCAGTACAGTACAGGCACCATTACACCTGGTCCTGCTCAAACTATAAATGTCAATGTGCCTGCGGGAACAGCAGAACTGAAAGTAATGTTGTACTGGAATGATCCTGCCGCCGCACCAGTGGTGAGTCAGACCCTGGTGAATAATCTTGACCTGCAGGTGATTACACCATCTGCAGCCACTGTACTTCCATTTGTGCTGGATACAACACCGGCCCTGGTAAAAAACCCAGCCGTTACAGGCGTGGATAATATTAATAATATCGAGCAGGTGGTGATTAAAAATCCTGCTGCCGGAGCATATACCATCCGGATCATTCCCACCGCCATCAATGTCAATCCTTCCCAGGAATACCATGTAGTGTACGATTTAGTACCCACCGAAACCAAGCTGATCACCCCGTTTGGTGGTGAAACTTACCAGCAGGGAGAGAATGTGATTGTCAGATGGGATGCCTATGGCACTCCTGAAAATGAATTTACCCTGGAATTCTCCAGTGATAATGGTTCTAACTGGACAGTAATCAGGAACAATATTTCCTCTGACCGCAGGCATTATCTTTATGCCACGCCTACCGTTGAGTGGTGGATTGTTCCCACAATAACAACAGACCAGGCCCTGATGCGTATAACCCGAAATGGTACCGGACAGATCAGTACCAGTTTGCCCTTTGTAATCCACGATACTTTATTTACCACATTGGCCGCCAATCAGTGCGAAGGATACATGACCATCAACTGGACGGCTGTCACTGGTGCAACAGGATATGAAGTAATGATGCTACAAGGAACAGAAATGGTCACTATTGCCACGGTATCTTCCGGCACACTCAGCTATACCGTTGGCGGATTGAGTAAGGACTCTGTTTACTGGATGACGGCCAGACCCCTTATCGGTACCAGTAATAGTCCTGGCCGAAGAGGTGTTGCAGTATCCCGCCAACCCAATGGAGGTAGCTGTACCGGTCCGCTTACTTTCAATGATGGCGATATTAAAATAGATGCCATCCTTTCCCCGCTGCGTTCCGGGCGTTTACTTACGTCCACCGCACTGAGTAGCAGTGAACCTGTATCTGTACGTATCAAGAACCTGGACGATGCCGCCACCACCGGAAACATACTGGTGAGTTATCAGGTCAATGCAGGGCCGGTTGTATCAGAAGTAATTACCAACCCGGCCATCGCAGTAGGAGCCACCTATGTACACAATTTTGCAGGCGCTAATAATCTGGATCTTTCTGCCGCAGGCACTTATTCAATTGTATTCACTGTTACACCCCAGGCCGTATCTGACCCTTTCCCGGTAAATAATTCAATGACACAGGTCTTTAAACAATTGCCCAATAACCTGATTAGCGGAATTGATTATCCCGCCAGTCCCTTTATTGATAATTTTGATGCCATACCGGAACAGTCTTTCACAACAGATCAGATCGGTTTAACCGGACTTGACCGCTATGATTTTGTCAATAGTAATGATACCGGACGTATCCGCAGTTTTATCAATAATGGGATCGCCCGCAGTGGGAACAGGGCACTAACAATGGATGCATGGCTTTATTATCAGCCCGGGGTGAATGATTCATTGACAGCAACATTTAATTTATCTGGATATGATGCCAACACCGACGAGATCCGGCTGGATTTCTGGTATAAAAACCACCGGCAGATCAATGTTGCCACCAACCGGGTCTGGATACGCGGAGTTGATACAAAGGATTGGGTGGAAGTCTATAATCTTTATAGCAATCAGAATCCATCAACGGCATCTTATAAATTCACGGGTAGTATTGAACTGAGTGACCTGTTGAGAAATGCTACACCAACCGCACAGAATTTCTCCACCAGTTTTCAGGTTCGATGGGGAACATTTGCCCAAATGATGGCCGCCGATAATTATTCCGGAGCCGGTTACAGCTTCGATGATATCCGTATTTATAAAGTAACCGATGATATGGCCATGCTGAGTATTGATACGCCTTATGTCAATAACTGCGGACTCAACAGCACCACCCCGATCAGGGTTTCTGTCGGAAATACCCGGAGTACCGATGTCAGTACGGTACCGGTCAGGTACCGGGTGAATGGCGGTTCCTGGATCACCGAGAATGTACCGCTGATTCCGGCCGATGATACAGTTCAATATACATTCAGTGCAACAGCGGATTTGTCAGCTGCCGGAGATTACCTGATCGAAACACAGGTTTTGTTTGCTACGGACAGCTACGATGTAAATGATACAACCAGTATCCGGATTAAAAATGTGATGCTGAATACGGTAACCAATACATCACCCTACCTGCAGGATTTTGAATCCGGCAATGGCAGCTGGTATGTACTGGAGGCAACCAGCAGCTGGGAATACGGGACCCCGGCTTCCTATAAAATCAAAAGAGCTGCCAGCGGCACCAAGGCCTGGAAAACGAGACTGGCAGGAAATTATAATGACTATGAATCCGGCTATCTCTATTCACCCTGTTTCAATGTATCCACTGTAACCAATCCCACGCTCAGCTTCAGCCTGGCCCTTGATATTGAAGACTGCGGGGCCAGCATCTGTGACGGGGCTTATGTGGAATATTCACTGGATGGAAGAAACTGGGCCAGATTGGGTGCTAATGGACAGGGTACGAACTGGTACAATAAGAACTATGCTTCTAATAATATGTGGAGTGCACAGAATTATGATCGCTGGCATGTTGCAACCATTCCGCTGAGTGTGATTCCGGTGCCGGTTGCGCAGATGACTCAGTTACGGTTCAGGTTTGCTGTTTTTTCTGACCCTGAAGTGAACAGGGAAGGAGTTGCTATTGACGATATTCATATTTACAGTAATCCCTTTGGTATCTATGATCAGACCGGTACCAGTCCCGTTGTCAATCAGGCAACAGTTAACGGAACGAATTGGATTGATTTTATTGAGAGCGGTACTAATAAACTGATTGCCTCTGTGAATCCCAACGGACAAAACATGGGAAATACAGATGTGCAGTCCTATGTTTTTACCGGCCCGGTCAGAACCAACAGTTTACAGTATTACCATAACCGGAACATCACGATTAAACCGGCTACAGTCAGCCTGGCAGATTCAGCCACAGTCCGTTTTTATTTCCTGGATACTGAAACAGAAACCCTGATCAATGCCACCGGTTGTGCAGTTTGTACAAAACCGGCCATGACCTATGAGTTGGGTGTAACCAAGTACAGTGATCCCAATGATAATAATGAAGACGGAACACTGGCGAATAATTCCGGCGGATTATATTCTTTTATCATTCCTGCTAAGGTAAGGATGGTGCCTTTTGATAAAGGCTATTATGCTGAATTCAAAGTGAAAGAGTTCTCTGAGTTCTGGCTCAATAACGGCTGGCTGAACGGAGTTACCTCACTGCCTTTAAAACTGATTTCATTTACGGCGCGCAAACAAAACAACCGGGATGTATTGCTGGAATGGGTCACCGCTGAAGAATCTGAAGTTGATCGCTTTGAAGTGGAAATGTCAAACGGGAATATGGCATTTACTGCGGGCCGCTTCGATCGCATCGGAACCGTGCACAGCGCCGGCAACAGTATGGGGGAACAACAGTATCAGTTACTGGATAATGAACCCGGCAAATCAGGAATCCGTTATTACCGCTTAAAGATTATTGATAAAGACGGTACGATCCGGTATTCTGCGGTGCGGCCCGTTGTGTTCAGCGATGAAGTAAAATGGCAGGTCTATCCCAATCCAACCAATGGCTTGTTGAGTCTGGTATTACAAGGAAATGACGGAGAAACCGCCTCGATCAAATTATATGATGCTTCGGGAAGGGTGGTCAAGCAGCAAACACAGGCTACTAACGGATTCGTTCAGAAAGTATGGATTGATCTGGGTGACCAGAATATACCGGCCGGACTTTACCTGCTGGAAGTAACCGTCAATGACCGGACTCAGGTATTCCGTGTGATGAAGCAATAAAAAACCCCTTCTGTTTGGAAGGGGTCATTCGATTTGGTCAGCAATTTTACCAGCCTTGCTTGGCAACACCATCTTTGATGGCAGCCAGTGCTTTCGCTTCTCCCATCAGGGTGGTCAGTTTATTTCCTTTGCCATCATGGCCCTGGGCCATATAGGCGCCTTTAGCGGTTTTGGTAATCACGGCATCCAGCATTTCAACTCCCTTCTCTTTGGTCTTTACATTGTAGGCTGTAATCTTTTCAGACATAGTTAACGGTTTAGTGTTAGTAAAGGCTGAAATTACGTCATCCTGCCCTGAAACCGCAGTTAAAATTGCCAACCAGACAAAAAAAATCCCGCCTAAGCGGGATTAAGCAGTTAAAAATCAATCTTTTAGATTAAATATCCAATTTGGCGTACCGGGCATGACTTTCGATAAATTACCTTCTGGGAGCCACTTCATCCCCCATCAGCATGCTAAACACGCGATCTGCTTCAGCTGCACTTTCAATCGTAACCAGTTTAAGGGTACGGGTGGCGGGGTTCATCGTGGTATCCCAAAGTTGCTCGGCGTTCATCTCTCCCAAACCCTTGTATCGTTGAATATTCACTGATTCTTCTTTACCGGCACCGATTTTTTCCACCCAGGCTTTCCGTTGGGTTTCATTCCAGGCATAAGCCTGCTCTTTACCTTTTTTAACCAAATACAGTGGCGGCTGTGCGATATAGAGGTATCCCTGCTTTACCAGTTCGGTCATGTAACGATATACAAAAGTCAGTATCAGTGTGGCAATGTGAGAACCGTCCACATCGGCATCGGTCATGATGATAAGCTTATGATACCGGAGTTTACTCAGGTCAAGCGCCTTGGGATCTTCAGGGGTTCCGATTTTCACCCCCAGCGCGGTGAACATATTGCGGATCTCCTCATTGTCATAGATTCTGTGCTCCATGGCTTTTTCCACGTTCAGGATTTTACCCCTTAATGGAAGGATCGCCTGGAAACTACGGTCGCGGCCCTGTTTGGCTGTTCCGCCGGCCGAATCACCCTCAACCAGGAACAGTTCACAACGTTCAGGATCACGGTCAGAGCAATCGGCAAGTTTGCCGGGTAATCCACCTCCTGATAAAACCGTTTTACGCTGCACATTTTCCCGGGCTTTACGGGCAGCAATCCGGGCCTGTGCAGACAGGATTACTTTCTGAACAATGTTCTTGGCTTCTTTCGGATTTTCTTCCAGGTAGGCAGATAATATTTTGGAAACGGTGCTGTCCACCACTCCCATTACTTCGTTATTACCCAGTTTGGTTTTTGTTTGTCCTTCAAACTGTGGCTCAGGCACCTTTACAGAAATGATGGCACTCAGTCCTTCCCTGAAATCCTCTCCTTCAATTTCCACTTTGGCTCTTTCAAACAAACCATTCTGATCACCATAGTTTTTGAATACCCGGGTCAGGGCTCTTCTGAAGCCGGCCACATGCGTACCACCTTCAATGGTATTGATATTATTGACGTAAGAATAAAGATGTTCGTTATAACTGTCGTTATAAAGCAGGGATACTTCCACCGCTACATTGGTGGCTTCATCCCTTCCTTCAAAAAACAGGGGTTTGGGAATCAGGGGATTCCGGCCGGCGTTGCGGTCCAGCATCTCCACAAATTCGATGATACCACCTTCGCTGTAAAAACTGCAAGTGTAATTTTCGCCATTCTCATCTTTTTCCCGGAGATCAGTCAGGTTGATACGGATGCCACGATTCAGATAAGCCAGTTCCCGAAGACGGCTTTCAAGGATCTCTCTATTGTAAACAGATACGATGAAGATGGAATAATCCGGCCAGAAATGAACCCGGTTCCTCTTTTTGTCGTGCCAACTTCTCTTACGGGATACTGGGGAACACCAATGGCATATTCCTGTTCAAATACTTTTCCTTCCCGGTTAACGGTAACATGCAGTTTGCTGCTCAGTGCATTCACACAACTGACCCCCACACCATGTAATCCACCGGAAACTTTATAGGATCCTTTATCGAATTTACCACCGGCATGAAGAACGGTCATGACCACTTCAAGGGCAGAACGATTTTCCTTGGTATGCATCCCGGTGGGGATACCACGGCCATCATCTTCCACAGAAATGGAATTATCCTCATGGATATTAACCTGAATATTTTTGCAATATCCGGCCAGTGCTTCGTCAATGGAATTATCCACCACTTCATATACCAGGTGGTGTAATCCCTTTACACCGATATCACCGATATACATCGCTGGCCGTTTGCGTACGGCTTCCAATCCTTCTAAAACCTGGATACTGTCCGCACCATAACTACCGGGTTGTGCGATTGTTTTTTCTGGGGTTTCTGTACTCATAATTTAGCTGAAAATCACAGTGAAATTTGGGGTAAAAAATCAACTCACAAATGTACTGAAATAGCACGGGGCAACCCGTTATTTAAAAGCTTTTTTTACACGGAAATGGATATGTTTTTCACAATGAAAAATGCCCCGGAAAGGGGCATTAAAAACGTTAACAGAAGGGGGCTTTTTCAGCGTTTCACAATCTGTGCCACCAGGTCGCCCTCGGCACATACCTTATTGCCCACATAGGCCGTACCCCTCATTTCGCAAATTCCCCGGCGAATGGGCGCAGAAAGCTCCATTTTCAGGATCAGGGTATCGCCGGGCCGGACCATATGTTTGAATTTGCAATTATCTATTTTGATGAAATAAGTATCATACTGACCACCGCCACTGAGATTAATAGCCAGGATACCTCCGCACTGGGCCAGGGCTTCAATCTGCAATACCCCGGGCATCACCGGGTTTCCCGGAAAATGTCCCTGGAAGAACCATTCGTTAAAAGTTACATTCTTGATCCCGACAATATGCGTATCGCTGAGTTCAATGATTTTGTCTACTAAAGCAAATGGAAAACGGTGGGGGAGGGTTTTTTCAATGTATTGCTGATCGTACACCGGAGGCTGATTCGGGTTGTAAACAGGAACCCCCTTGGTATGTTTGTTCTTCTTGATGTATTGTTTGATCTTTTTGGCAAACTCCACATTGGTGCTGTGACCCGGACGGTTGGCAATGATCTTGCCCTTGATCGGATAACCAATCAAGGCCAGATCACCCACCACATCCAGCAGTTTGTGCCGGGCCGGTTCATTGGGGAAACGCAGTTCCAGATTATTCAGATATCCTTCGCTTTTTACTTCAATCCTTTCTTTCCGGAATATTTTTCTCAGCCGGTCCATCTCCGCATCATCCACGGGTTTGTCAACGATCACGATGGCATTATTGAGGTCACCCCCTTGATCAGGTTATGATCCAGGAGCATTTCCAGTTCATGCAGGAAACAAAAAGTGCGGCAGGACGCAATTTCTTCTTTAAAGTCACGCAGGTGTTTAAGCCCGGCATGCTGGGTACCCAATACCGGAGAGTTGAAATCGATCAGGGTGGTTACCTGGTATTCCACTGATGGCATGGCCACCATTTCCACTCTTTTCTTTTCATCGTAGTAATAAATATTTTCATCAATGCTATACCAGACTTTGGCGGCATCCTGTTCTTCCACTCCGGCCTCTTCGATCAGTTCCACAAAGGGTTGGGAACTGCCGTCCAGCAGCATGCAGTTATCCACGCCCATTCCCACTAAGGCGGCCAGCACATGCTCCACTGTACTTACTTTAACTCCATTGGACTCCAGGGTGGTGCCGCGGCTCACATCTGTAACAAGATCACAATCAGCTTTGATCACCGGCTGACTGGGCAAATCGATCCGTTGGAATTGGAATCCAAAACCCGGTGCTGCGGGTTTCAGGGTCAGGTCGGCCATTACACCGGTATGAAGTCCCGTACCGGAAATGCTGACAGCATTCTTCAGGGTATGCTGTTTATCTGAATTGAAACTGGGTGACATAATACCCGAAATATAGGGTTTATTTTCTGCAGATTTTATCATCGCGCAAAGATATGGCAAATGAGTTTGGAGGGCCCGGGCAGCCTGCCGATTATCATACTATCCGATGCGGAATATCATAGCAATCCGCTGGTACAGGGGGCTACCTTGAGGTTGGATAACTATTTTAATCACCAAAACAGTCGTTATGAAAAAATACTTTATTCCCCTGCTTTTTATTGCAGTTTCGCTCCAGGGGCAATCCTGGACCAAACAGTATGATTTTGTGGATGACTGCGTGTGCGGACTGGCCAAGGTCAGCAAGAACGATAAATTCGGCTATGTAAATCAGGAAGGTAAACTCATTGTTCCCTTGGAATACGATGAGGCCCTGGCTTTCAGCGAAGGACTGGCTGCCGTAAAAAAGGGAACCGGTGGGGTTATCTCGACAGTACCGGTAAAGTAATTGCCGAATTGAAATTTGAAGATGCCGCTTCTTTTCATGATGGAATGGCAGCCGTGAAAAAAGACGGCAAGTATGGTTTTATGGGAAATGATGGCAGTATGCTCATCCCGTTTGAGTTTGCGATGGCCGGCAGATTTTCTGAAGGACTGGCAGCCGTTGCCAATAATAAAGACCAGTGGGGTTATATTGATGTAAAAGGAAAACTGGTAATTGGCTATGCTTATAATTTCGCGGATACTTTTAATGAAGGAATTGCCAGAGTGATGAAGGGAGGAGCGATGAAGAATATTGACAGGGCAGGGAAAGAGGTTAAGGAGTAGAGAGAGAAGTCTTTAGTCTTGAGTCGATAGTCTTGAGTCAAGACTCAAGAGTCGGTCCTGTAATAGAGCGATATTAACGAACAGGGTGCAAAGAACTGGTTATACTTTTTCAGAAAGCAGTTGTTTGACCAGGGCTTCCAGTTCTTTCACCCTTTTTTCCAGTTCGGGTAATTTACGGGCAGCGGCCTGACTGCGAAGGGCAGCTGTGTAATCATATGCCGGTGATCCGGTAACAGCCTTGCCTGCCTCAATGGATTTACTGACTCCGCTTTGAGCATTCACTTTTGCACCATCACCAAGCTGGATATGTCCCACAATACCAGCCTGCCCGCCAATCATCACCCCATTGCCGATTTTGGTACTGCCACTGATTCCAGCCTGCGCAGCGATCACTGTGCTATGTCCCACTTCCACATTATGAGCAACCTGGATCAGGTTGTCCAGCTTTGCACCACTTTTTATTAAGGTGGATCCAATAGTCGCCCGGTCAATAGTGGCATTGGCACCAATTTCCACCTGATCGCCGATGACCACATTGCCGATCTGGGGAACTTTTTTGAAACTGCCATCGGCCTGCGGGGCAAAACCAAATCCATCGCTACCGATTACCGAGCCGGCATGAATGATCACCTGATTACCGATCTGCGTATCATGATAAATTTTCACCCCCGGATGAATAATGCAATGATCACCTACCGTTGTATTGTTTCCAATGAAAACATGGGGATAGATCTTACAGTTCTTTCCCAGTTTTACATTTTCTCCGAGATAAGCAAAAGCGCCAATAAAAACATTGTCGCCATAACTGGCGGTGCCGGCAATATAAGCAGGCTGCTGGATGCCGGTCAGCTGTTGTTGCATAATCTCCTGGTATTTCCCCAGCAGGGTGGCAAATGCTGTGTAGGCATCCGGAACACGGATCAGCGTGGCATTGACCGCCTGTTTCAGTTCAAATGATTCGTTGACAATTACAATAGATGCAGCAGTAGTATACAGGAAATCCTCATACTTGGGATTGGCAAGGAAGCTGAGCTGGCCCTGGCCTGCTTCTTCAATTTTTCCAAAAGAAGATACGCTGACCTGGCTGTCGCCTTCCACCCTTCCATTTACAATCAGGGCGATTTGTGCTGCTGGAAATTGCATAGTTGTTTGTTTCTGATTCAATGCCCGGCTGATAGCTCATTCCTGCATCAAATCCGCTGGTAACAAATGTAATATTTTTTAACAGTGTCCTTCAGGTTATGCTGTACAAGTGCATTGTCTACTTCCGAAATATCCCGGATACTTCCATCTTTGAACAGGATATTGATTCGTTCATCTCCCGGATCATACGTTGTATTACTGGCTTCGCCGGTAAATACAAAATATTCGGCTTCTTCATAGCGTATACCCATTGCCGTTGCAACAGCAGCCCTTTTCTCCTGTACCTGTACCGGATCAAAAGGAGCAGCCTGCAGTTTAACCTTCAGCAATTTTCGTTCCACCAATGCCCTGCATAAACCGGAAAGTACCCGGTCCTCATGTAATTGCCAATACTTGATCGCACCCATCAGGTCATGATCATCTAACTGACAAAATTCAAAAAGCCATTGCTGCACACCGGCCTGCATCTTTTCACCCCTTTCCAGGAAAATATTTAAAAAAGGAGAAGGAGCCTTGGCCTTTACTTCCACGGCACGTTGCAATACTTTCTGCAGCATTTTTTCCGCACAGATTACGGTTTTATGGAGATAAACCTGCCAGTACATCAGACGGCGGCTGATCAGGAATTTTTCAATGGAATAGATGGCTTTTTCTTCCACCATCAGCTGACCATCTTGCACTGCCAGCATTTTCAGGATCCGGTCATACCCAATCACACCTTCTGCCACACCGGTAAAAAAACTATCGCGGTTCAGATAATCCATCCGGTCCACATCCAATTGCCCGGATACCAGCTGGTGCAGGAATTTTTTTTCATATTGCCCGGTAAAAATGGCAATAGCCATATCCAGTTGTCCGCCGAATTCCTGATTCAATTTTTGCATCAATAGCAATGATATTTCTTCATGATGCACATCTTTGATCAGCTCTTGTTCCAGGGCATGAGAAAAGGGGCCATGACCCAGGTCGTGTAACAGGATGGCTATTTTGGCACCCAGTTCTTCTTCGTTGGTAATAACCACTCCCTTGCTTTTTAATTCTGTCAACGCAATACACATCAGGTGGTAGGCGCCCAGTGAATGATGGAGACGGGAATGCACCGCACCGGGATATACCAGGTGAGCAAAAGCCATCTGGTGTATATTCCGCAGCCGCTGGTACACCGGATGAGAAATAATATCAAGGATCAACGGGTGGTCGATGGTAATAAAACCATATACCGGATCGTTGATGATTTTGCGGACAGCGCTCATTGTTGCAATTGTGTTAAATAATGAACCAGAACTTTGAATTTGGCCCGTATTCCGGGTCAGTGATTATTTTTAAAACCTGATAAGATTAACTGCAAATATTACACTTTTAGTGCTATTTGCCGGGACTGGTTTATGTCTCCGGGCACAAAGTAACGTTTCGTTGCTAATGAAGAATAATCCCGTATTTGATCAATCCCGTTACCGGCATACAGGTATAGTTACAGGATTCCATATACAGCATAGCCTTCACAATGATGTGAAAACACATCGTTACCTGGAAATCGGGCTGGCCAGAACGATCCATCAGCATGGCAGGCATGGTCCGGTGTCAACAGGAATTTATTTTGCTGAAGAGATTTATCCCGGACCTGATCCTGTTTTTGGAACCAAGGCGGGTATATTTACGCACTTCTTGTTTGATCTGGGCTTCTCGGCCGTTTTCTATACTGATTTTAAATACGGTAACTTTAAACTTCGACCGGAAATGGGAATTGGACTGGGGGATTTCAGAGCAGTAGTCGGCATCAATATTCCTACCATCCGTAACAGGGATTTTTACCGGTTACAAAAAAACTACGGGCAGATCAGTTTTCAGTACTGCTGGCCCGTTAAAAAAACAAGAATAGGAACAGAACGGAGTTTTTATAAAGACCTGATTAAAAAGAAAACAGCATGGCAGTAGCAAAAATTATCTGGGTAGATGATGAAATTGAAAGTTTACAGTCGCAAAAAATGTTCCTGGAGAATAAAGGCTATGAGGTGCAAACTTTTACCAATGGCTTTGATGCCATTGATTATGTAAAGGAAAACCTGGTGGATGTGGTACTGATAGATGAGTCCATGCCGGGTATCACCGGACTGGAAACCCTGGCCAAGATCAAAGAAATCAATCAGTCGCTCCCGGTGGTACTGATTACCAAGAATGAAACCGAAAATCTGATGGATGAAGCCATCGGATCTCAGATCAGCGACTACCTGATCAAACCGGTGAATCCGAATCAGGTCTGGCTGAGTCTGAAAAAAATAATTGATAATAAAAGACTGGTGGCTGAAAAACCACTACTGCTTACCAGCAGCAGTTTCGAAATTTGTTCATGGCTTTGAACAGTAATCCGGATTATAATGAGTGGATGGATATTTACAGAAAGCTGGTGTACTGGGAACTGGAGATGCAGAAAAGTGATAGTCCGGAAATGCAGGAAGTATTACAAAGTCAGAAAGGAGAAGCCAATACCGAATTTTTCAAATTTGTTTCCAGGAATTATGCCAGTTGGGTCAATCCCAAAAGCGTGGATGGACCGGTGATGAGCCATACCCTTTTTAAATTTAAAGTGCTGCCCCATGTGGAAAAGGGTAGTCCGCTTTTCTTTGTACTCATCGATAATCTCCGTTTTGATCAATGGAAAGCCATTCAACCCATATTTGCGGAGAGCTTCCGGATTCTCGAAGAAGATAGTTTTTACAGTATCCTTCCTACGGCAACGCAGTATGCAAGAAATGCCATCTTTTCCGGTTTGTTGCCGGTAGATATTGAAAAACAATTTCCGGCGCAGTGGAAGAACGATGATGAACAGGGCGGGAAGAATCTGCATGAAGAAGAGTTTTTCCGTTCACAGTTAAAACGACTGGGTAAAGGTGACCTGAAAGTATCTTATACCAAAGTGGTGAATAACCAGGCCGGACTGGATCTGGTCAACAATATCCATAACCTGCTCAACAATGATCTCAATGTAATTGTCTACAATTTTGTGGATATGCTGAGTCATGCCCGTACGGAAATGGAAGTATTGAAAGAGCTGGCAGGCGATGAAATGAGTTACCGAAGCATCACCGCCAGTTGGTTTGAACATTCGCCGCTGCACCAGGCACTCAAGAAAATTGCTGATAAAAATATCCGCATGGTATTGGCAACCGATCATGGCAGTGTAAGGGTAAAAAATCCCTGTAAAGTGGTGGGGGATAAACAAACCACCACCAACCTGCGCTACAAACATGGTCGTAACTTAAATTATGAGCCCAAAGAAGTACTGGCCTTCCGTGATCCCAGGGAAGCAGGACTCCCGGTGCCTACGGTGAACTCTTCTTATATTTTTGCCAAGGAAGACGGCTTCCTTTGTTATCCCAATAACTATAATCACTATGTCAATTACTACCGCAACACATTTCAGCATGGCGGGGTGAGTCTGGAAGAAATGATTGTGCCGGTGATAAAGATGCAGAGCAAATAGGCGAGTGGCTAGTGGCGAGTGGGGTTCGGGAGGAAATTATTTTGAATGTTGAATTTTAAATTTTGTATTTACCAGCTTTTCACAAAGTGACTGTCGACTGAAGACTGCCCGACTGAACCGTGTATCGCTTGTGGATAACCAATCCCTCCCAATTCACCAACCACCCCGGTATTATTTTAATTTTGAGGGCCAGGACCCCGGCTAAGTTGGCCGCTGTCCATGGTTTCTCGTTATTTGTTTCTTGTATCTTGTTTCTTTTTATTTTTTTTTAATCATGAAGTACACACAGACGACCCTAGATAAATTAGAAGATATTCCCAAGGAATCCGGTTATGTGCTCCGATACGAGCGGGGTACCTTTCAAAGTGGCTATTGCATTTTGGAACAAAAGAAAGTGGTGGTATTGAATAAGTTCCTCCAGACAGAAGGAAGGATCAATACCCTGCTGGAACTCATTCCCCAACTCTCGATCAATACGGAGGTATTGTCAGGAGAATCCCAGAAATTATACGGGGATGTGATGGCCCGACTGAAAGTTGTGGAAGATTAATTCCCTGCTGCAGGTGATACCGGGTAACTCATAAACCTGTTAACTTTACGAAGTGACCTGCCCCCCTCTTACGATTACATTTCTTGGAACCGGTACCAGCAGTGGCGTACCCATGATCGGCTGCGATTGTGCCGTTTGTACCTCCCCTGATCCAAAGGACAACCGGCTTCGTTCCAGTATACTGGTAGAATCAGCCAATACAAGCCTCGTAGTAGATACAGGTCCGGATTTCAGGTACCAGATGCTCCGGCAAAAAGTAAAAAAACTGGATGCCGTAGTTTTTACTCATCCGCATAAAGATCATCTGGCCGGACTGGATGATATCCGGGCCTTTAATTTCTTTACTAAAAAACCCATTGATATTTATGCCGACTCTTTAACGGAAGAAGCGGTTCGACGCGATTTTTATTATGCCTTCACCGATACCAAGTACCCGGGTATCCCCGAACTCAACCTGAATACCATTTCAACAGAGCCATTTGTGATTGGGGATATCCCGGTGATTCCCATCCAGGTCTGGCACCTGAAAATGCCGGTCATGGGTTTTCGTTTCGGATCCTTTACCTATATCACTGATGCCAACCGGATTGAAGAAAGCGAGAAAAATAAAATCCGCGGCAGTGAGATCATGGTGCTGAATGCCCTGCGACGGCAAAAACATATTTCTCATTTTTCACTGGGAGAAGCGATTGATATGGTGGAAGAGTTGCAGGTACCCCTGGCTTATTTTACCCACCTCTCTCACCAAATGGGATTACATGCTGAAATCGAATCCGAATTACCAGAACAGATCCACCTGGCCTGGGACGGATTACGACTTGAAACGGGGGCCTAAAATAAACAGTATGCTAACAGTTGTTAGTTTCAAAAAAAATCCCCTACTTTGCATCGCCTCTGATGCTTGCTTGCTATTCCCGATAGAGGTTCAACATTGTGCCACCCCTGATAGGAGTGGCACAGTTTTTACAGAAACCCCCAACAAGGATTGTTATGAATTTTCAACATTCTGAACTGACCCAGCAAGTGGCTCAAACCGCCCGTGATTTTGCACGCCAGCAAATCAAGCCTTATGTAATGGAATGGGACGAAAGCCAGGAATTTCCGGTGAAGGTCTTTAGGGAAATGGGAAAGCTGGGACTGATGGGTGTATTGGTTCCCGAGCAATACGGAGGCGCCAACCTTACCTATTTTGAATATAAGGCCATCATTGAAGAAGTGGCCAAAGTCTGTGGCTCGGTGGGCCTAAGTCTGGCTGCACATAATTCTTTGTGCACCGGCCATATTTTACTTTTCGGCAATGAAGAACAAAAGAAAAAATGGTTGCCCAAACTGGCAACAGCAGAATGGATCGGTGCCTGGGGATTAACAGAAGCTAATACGGGCAGTGATGCAGGCAATATGAAATGCATGGCGGTAAAAGATGGAAATGATTGGGTGATCAATGGTACCAAGAACTGGATCACGCATGGCATTACCGGTGAGGTTGCAGTGGTGATCTGCCGTACGGGTGAACCCCGCAGTAAAAATAATTCCACTGCCTTTCTGGTGGAAAGAGGGATGGCTGGTTTCAGTGGTGGCAAGAAGGAAAATAAACTGGGGATGCGGGCCAGTGAAACAGCAGAAATGATATTCGACAATTGCCGGATCTCTGATGCCAATCGCCTGGGTGAAGTTGGCGATGGTTTTAAACAGGCCATGAAAGTACTGGATGGCGGACGTATCTCTATTGCCTCTCTTTCATTGGGTATTGCCAAAGGAGCTTATGAAGCGGCCCTGCAATACTCTCAGGAACGTCACCAGTTTGATCAGCCTATTTGTAATTTCCAGGGTATCTCTTTTAAGTTGGCCGATATGGCTACTGAAATTGCTGCAGCCGACTTACTCACTTTACAGGCCTGTGATTTAAAGGAAAGAAAAATGCCGATGACCAAGGAAGCCGCCATGGCTAAATATTACGCCAGTGAAGTAGCCGTAAAAGTAGCCAATGATGCCGTGCAGATTTTTGGTGGCTACGGCTACACCAAGGATTTCCCTGTAGAGAAATTCTACCGCGATGCCAAACTCTGCACAATCGGCGAGGGTACTAGTGAGATACAGAAGATTGTGATCAGTCGGGAGGTGTTGAAATGATAAATCCTGTGAAGGAACTCACAACGGTATATTCCCATGTTTCTTCCTCGGCCTTTTCGCCACTTTGTTCTCCAGCATCGCAAAGGACTTTATCAGTTTTTTCCGGGTTTCCCTGGGTTCGATCACTTCATCAATAAAGCCACGTTCCGCTGCCGTATAGGGATTGGCAAATAATGCCGCATACTCCGCTTCTTTCTCCAGTAATTTTTTAGCCGGATCTTCCGCCGCAGCGATTTCATTTTTGAAGATGATTTCACTGGCGCCCTTGGCTCCCATCACGGCAATCTCGGCACCGGGCCAGGCATAATTCATATCTGCCCCGATATGTTTGGAATTCATTACATCATAAGCACCACCATAGGCTTTACGTGTAATCACGGTTACCCTTGGTACGGTGGCTTCACTCAATGCATACAATAATTTTGCGCCATTGGTAATGATGCCATGCCATTCCTGATCCGTACCCGGTAAAAATCCCGGTACATCTACAAGTACCAGTAACGGAATATTAAAGCAATCGCAGAAGCGGGTGAAACGGGCACCCTTACGTGAACTTTCAATGTCCAGCACACCGGCCAGACTCATAGGCTGATTGGCCACAATACCAATACTTCTTCCTGCCAGTCTTGCAAAACCTACCACAATATTGTCGGCATAATCCTTATGTATTTCAAAAAAGGATTCGGTATCGCAGATCCCTTCAATCACTAATCTCATATCATAAGGCTGGTTGGCACTTTCCGGTACAATGGATTCCAACTGTTCCCTGGTTTCATCACCCAGTTCAAAAGGAAGTTTGGGTAATACATCCTCACAGTTCTGTGGCATATAGCTCAGCATCTTTTTCACCTGACGAATACAATCCACATCATTCACGGCTGTTAAATGCGTAACCCCAGATTTGGTGGAATGCGTGGACGCACCACCCAGTTCTTCCGCACTCACTTCTTCATTGGTAACGGTCTTTACCACATTGGGACCCGTTACAAACATATAACTGGTATTCTCCACCATAATAGTAAAGTCAGTCATGGCCGGTGAGTACACCGCGCCACCGGCACAGGGCCCCATGATGGCGGAGATCTGCGGAATCACTCCGGATGCCTGTACGTTCCGGTAAAATATATCAGCATAGCCTCCCAGTGATCGCACTCCTTCCTGTATCCTCGCTCCGCCTGAATCATTCAATCCTACCAATGGGGCGCCGGTTTTCATGGCCATATCCATGATGCGGCAGATTTTTTCAGCATGGGTTTCAGAAAGTGCACCACCAAATACGGTGAAGTCCTGCGCGAATACATACACCAGTCTGCCATTCACTGTGCCATAGCCGGTAACCACGCCATCTCCATAAAACTGCTGGTTCTCCATGCCAAAATCTTTTGTACGATGGGTGACTAATGCCCCGATTTCTTCAAAAGAACCGGGATCCATCAGCAACATCACTCTTTCCCGGGCAGTGAGTTTTCCTTTTTTATGCTGGGCCTCGATGCGTTTGGCGCCACCGCCTTCTTTGCCGGCTTCCAGTTTGTCGCGGAGTATTTGTGATTTTGATTTCATTTGAAAGAGATATTATGATATTGAGATATTTTGATTTCCGATAATTGTCAGGTTGTTATTGTGTTTTAAAGAACCAAAAAAATAATTGATGAATAAACGTAGTCTAAGCCCAAATCAAAAAGCCAACCGCCTGACTCCAGCAGCAGTTTTGATTTTACATTTTGTATTCATTTATTTGTTACCTCATAGGGGTCCTTTGGACTTGTGTCTTGTGTCTTTTTTTTTGTTTCTTGTATCTTGTATCTTTTTTTGTTTCTTGTATCTTGTTTCTTTTCTTAATGCGCCAGGCGTCGCTTCCAACTCGTCGACTTATTCTCCACCGGTCTTAGTATTTGCTGCTGCTGCATCCAGTAATGCAAGGCAGCTATTGCAGCAATTTCGGCAGCGGCCTTTTGTTTCTCCATAATTTTTTCCGGTGAATAATAATTCTTTACAAAATGGGTATCGAAATGCCCGCTGATAAATGCTTCATGTTCGAATACAAAACTGCCAAAGGGCAGGGTGGTACTGAGGCCTTCTATTTTATAATCCTTAATCGCTTCCAGCATTTTTTGTATGGCTTCCGTGCGGTCTTTGCCATGTGTTACCAGTTTAGCAATCATCGGATCATAGTAAATTGGTATCGGCATTCCTTCCCGGTATCCATCATCCACCCGGATACCTTCACCGCTGGGCTTTTGGTAACGGGTCAATGTGCCAATCGAAGGCAGGAAATTATTCAGGGGATCTTCGGCATAGACCCTTAATTCCAACGCATGCCCGTTGATTTGAATATCTTCCTGTTTGTATCGAAGTTTTTCTCCTCTGGCAATCCTGATCTGTTCTTCCACCAGGTCAATTCCGGTGATCATTTCTGTTACCGGGTGTTCCACCTGCAGTCGGGTATTCATTTCCAGAAAATAAAAGTTCAATTTATCGTCCATTAAAAACTCCACCGTACCTGTGCTGGTATAATTGCAGGACTTCGCCACCATTACAGCTGCTTCACCCATTTGTTTTCTTAATTCAGGTGTCAGGATCGAGGAAGGAGATTCTTCCACTACTTTCTGGTGACGGCGTTGGATACTGCACTCTCTTTCGAATAAATGAATGGTATTGCCGTACTGATCGGCCAGCACCTGTATTTCAATATGCCGCGGTGAGCTGACATATTTCTCAATAAACACCGATCCGTCACCAAAAGAGGAAGTGGCTTCGCTGATGGCTCTTTCCATCTGCTCCTTCATATCAGCTGCTTTTTCCACCACCCGCATTCCCTTGCCACCACCACCGGCTGATGCCTTGATCAGGATAGGATAACCGATCCGGTTAGCAATATCAATGGCCAGTTCCACATTGTCAATGGCCTGATCAATCCCTGGCACCATCGGAATATTATATTTTTTTACACTCTCCTTGGCTGCAAGCTTGGATCCCATGATCCGCATGGCTTCGGGGCCAGGGCCGATAAATTTGATACCGGCATTTTCCACCTCCTGGGCAAACACGGCATTTTCACTAAGGAATCCATAACCGGGATGGATACCATCTACTCCCAGTTCCTTGCAGGCTGCAATGATTTTGTCTCCATGTAAGTAAGACTGCGAAGAAGGGGCTGGTCCGAGACAAACGGCTTCATCGGCAAATAATACATGGGGCGACTCGCGATCCGCTTCAGAATAAACGGCAACCGTCCTGATACCCATGCGCCGGATCGTACGCATGATGCGAAGGGCAATTTCTCCACGGTTGGCGACAAGTATTTTTTCATGTTGAGAAAGGTATTGGGTAATGGGAATTAGTTATTGCGCACCTAATATTAGTCGAGGGTGACGAGTACCTGTCCTTTTCTACGGCCTGTCCTGCTTTTACTTTTACTTCTTTTATTTTGGCATTGGCATGAATCAGGATACTGTTTTCCATCTTCATGGCTTCGAGAATAAGGATGCGATCTCCTTCCAGCACTTCCTGTCCTTCCGTAACGGCGATATCCAAAACCAGTCCGGGCATCGGTGCCTTGATTTCCTTGATATGTTTGGTACTGGCTGAGCTGAAGCCGAGTTGATCCAGCATCTGGTCCAGTTCGTCACGGATTTCCACTTCAAAGATTTGACCATCTACTTCCACTGTCATTTTTTTGGCATTGTTTTCTTCATGACTAATGACACAGTGTACCGATCGGTTCTGTTTGACAAGGTGGTATACTCCTGGCCCGTTATTGATAAAATCAGCTGCTGCTAAATCATCCGGACTGATCGTAAACTGAAAGGCACCGGCTTTTACTGCGAAGGGCGTTGGTTGGGTAGCCATGGGAAGGGGTTTAGGGTAAGTTAAGCCAAATTTTGCAACCGGTAGTTGTATGGCTTAGTGGCAGCCGCAAGTTGAGGGATATTGATATGTATAAAAATGATAATACTCAACGTGGGCGGGAATATTGGTCAGGTGGGGGAGGGGCGTTCCTTTTTTGGATCACTGAGTAAAAAGGTAAAAAAAGAAATCCAGTGCAGTAAATAAAATAAAATCCCCGGCTATTATTGAAAATAGCCGGGGATCATTGTATATATGCTCAGTTCAATTTTTTCAGATCCTTTACATCCGGGTTCAATCCTGCAGGACCGGATCCTCCGGAAGTAATGGTTTTGCAGTTATTAGAGATACAACTCACTTTAAACAATAACATATTGCCACATTGTTTACCTCCGCAGATCGGAAACAACCTTATCAGTAGCGGATCTTTTTCAGTATAGATCGATAAAGAAGTCTGGCCGGCAGGTATAATCAGGGTGGTTTCAATTCCGGAAACGGTATTTCTTTTGATCAGTTTATAACTGCTGGCGCATCCGGTTGTACATTGGTAATTCAGATTAACCAGGTTGAAGGCCACCTGGGCAGTATAGGTTGGAATGGGAGTATTGATTTGCAATGGGAGTATTTGGACGGGATCATAGCGCCAGCTACCATTTGGGTTTACATTAACGGCCTGGTATCCTGCCCCTTTCCAGCGTCCATCGCGGCAACAATCTTTTTCAATCCGGATCGTAAACGTACAGCTGTCACAGATTTGTACACCGCATCGGGCATAGTAAGTAACCAGGTAATCTCCCGGGTTGGGAAAAGTTTTGGTAACAGGTGCCGGATAAATGCCATCCAGACTATTATCTGTTACCCCTTTTATTTTAACGGATACCTGTTTCAGACAGGGCTTTCCGTTTGTCTGAATTCCGCATTGATAACCGGGATTAAAAGTGTAGGTAGAGTATTGATTTAGCTTGTAAACGGAATCACATCGTTTAATGGCAATTTTCGAAGCTGCTTCTAAATCAATAGCGGTATTGCCTATTCCCTTTTTTTCAGTCGGCGGTGGTAAGATTGCTTCTTCCATCATTTCTGCTTTATCCAACCTGCTTCTTTCCCAGCTGATTTCCCTGCCAATCCATTTTCCGCCATGGCAACAGTTTTGCGGACAGGGATTGATGCCCACTGTAAAAGTCTTGTTGCTGCTGCAGCCTTTACTGTCTTTTACGGTTACCTGGTATTGACCAGCAGGTATCCCTGTGATGGTACTGGTATTATAACTTGTTTGATTGCCATTATACAACCAGGTATAGGTGTATGGACCGGTTCCTCCGGCCGGATTACTCAAACTGATGGCCCCGGTATTAGTAGTATTACAGGCAAGGTTGGAGATGTTTCCATTGAATTGAATCACAGACTGGATGTTTTGAATAGTTTCGCCATCACTGTTCTCACAGCCATTGGCATCGGTAACAATGGCTTCGTAAGCACCCGCCCCAATACCTGAAAGGGAATTACTGTTTTGTCCGGCGATAACCACCCCCGTTTTTCTTCCATTTAATCTGGTAAGGGGCTACACCACCGGATGGAGTGATGCCAATAGATCCATTTTGATTACTGCAATATTCATCGCTATGGCCGAGTGTGATAACGAGATCAGTGGGCTGTGCATTTACCTGAAAGGTTTTTTCAGCACTGCATCCATTTGCATCGGTAACTGTAACTGAATATGTTCCTGAAGCCAGCTGGCTGATATCCTGTTGTGTACTACCATTACTCCACTGGTATGTAAAGGGGCCCGTTCCGCCATTGATAGAAATATCTATGGCACCGTTTGGCTGACCGCATTTGGCATCAGTGATGCTTTGATCTATATTTAAATTGCAATTGGAGCAATAACAAAAACCACCAACCAGCGTATACATAAGATGTTGGCCGCTGCCGCAAACTTTGTTTGAAAATTCGATGGTTACATCCTGGTTATAGTAAGCGGAAAGATCAATTGATTCCAGACTAAAGGCTTTCAGGCTGCGTGGGAAACCACATATACTTCTGGCTGGGCACCAATCAGGCTGACCGGGTGGCTGTGGCGGATCATTCGGAGAGCAGGGTCCGGGAGGCAGGCCGAGGCAGGTGGCTCCAACCGGTGCAATAAGACCCGGGCAGTTTGCAGGAGATGTTGTACAATTCAAACTATTGTGTGATCTAATGATGACCGGACTATTATTTTGGTTATACACTTTTACTTCAAACGATGATGAGCATCCGCCCGATAAAAAAGCATACTGGTAGTAAAATATACAGTTAGCAACATCCACCCGGAATGTTTTTCGGATCAGGCGACCCTGCTTTGGACCGTTGCTAAATCCGGAATAGGGCAATTGGTCAAAGGCCAGGCCCATTACAGTCGGATTGCTGCCAGATGGCTGAATAGCGCAACCGGTATTTTGCAACAGGCTTCCCCAGGAAACCGCTGAGGGGTTGCAAAAGAAAATAATGTTAGATCCCGGGTATTGGGAGGGATTGTAAATCGCTGGGGTATTGGTACCGGCGGGTGTTCCAATTGTAGAGTATTGGTCCCATGGAGATTGAGTGCCACAGACTGCTGAAATATTTTCTATGGTGGTAGCTGAATTGGTATTCTTTAATGGGATTTGTTTTTGTTTCACGGGAAGGGCAAAAGCTGTGTCCAGATGTCGCTTGACCTGCTCTCCGGTGATTCCTCTTTTGGCCAGATCGGCACTGAGTTGCTCGCGTGTAACCGGAAGGTATTGGTTGGTTTTTTTTTGAGCGTGAGCCTGATTCCCCTGACAAACTAACCATAGGAGGAACGACCACAGGATGATTTTATGCGACATTTTTTTTGTATTAGTACATGAAAGGATAAAGCTATTGCTTTGAATGGTTTGCTTCTTTGTTATTTTAAAGCAGCCGGTGGTGGATAACCAGCCGGCTGCCTTCAAGGGTATGCTTATTTCAGCAGGGTTACATGTCCCAGGTATTCTACTTTTGATTCGGTGATTACCGGTTTAGCCATTTTGCCATTCACCGTTGTGAAGCTTACACACTGTGTTTGCCTGTAAGTTTCACCACAGCATTTGATATAGTGCGTAATTCTTACACAGCTATTGTTGGGGAAGCCGGAGTAATTAATACCATAACCCGATGTTCCTTTGGTAAGACCAGTTCCCATATAAGGAATAAGGACACCTGCAGGATTGATGTATCCACCCCAGGATTTGGTATTGTTGAATTCTGTAAATGGAATGGGTGCACATGTATTACAGTTCGGATGCGTACCATTATACTGAATGCCCCACCAATGCTCGGTTCCGGGAACCTGGTACTTGCATCGGGTATAGTATTGATGTTTACAGAACCATTGCCGAGCAAAGTATAAGTGAAAGTAAATGATGGGTTGCAGACGGCTGGTTTTTCTACAGTAAATGTATATGTATTACTGGTCACCGCCTTTCCACACTGAAGTTTTAAAGTGATGGTATAGGTACCCGGACTGACCGGTGGGAATATGGTAATACCATTTCCGTTTTGCTGAAAGTTGATATTGGGGGTAACCGCCCAGCTGTATTTGGCGCCGGCACAATCTGCAGTAACATATCGCGCCGTATCGCCGCATTTTACAATTTTGGGCCCGCTAATCGGAGGAATAGGCAGATTATAGGCATTGTCACAACAAAAGCATTTAGGGATATTGCTCGACCCTTTTTGGGAAGCTAATTCCTTCATGTCAGTGTTTGCAAATTCTTTTTGTTTGATGTCTTGCTGTGCCATTCCTGCCATGGAAAAGACCAGTAGTGTAAAAGCCAGGATCATTTTTTTCATGATAACAATATTTATGGTGTTTTGCCTACTCTGTATGGTTTTCGGCTTCCCCGTTTTACCCCGGACTGATGTATTTGATCATATCTGTCCAGAAGCGTGAAGCAAAAATGAACATCGCAACCCGCTCTTTGACAGGTGCTGGTACTGTAAATATTTACCACTACTACTTTAAATATTCAGGTAGAAATACCTGCCACTATGCTTTAAAGCGTATATTAGTTTTACATCATTCTTCACCATCTAAAAAAAGATTATGGCAACAAAGAAAAAGGCAGTTTCAAAGCAGTTAAAAAAAGTAACCCGTAAAGTCGGCCCTCCTGCAGGCAAAAAGGCAAGTGTAAAAACTTCTTCAGGCTGGAAAATCGCCCAGGCAATTTCATTACAGGATCCGGATATATGGAGTACAAAGTCTCCGGGAGTTACAGTAAGTCATTTTATTGACTATAAAACTGCCAGTAAGAGAGTAAAAAGAATGAATGACCGGAAAACTGCAGTTCCCAAAGCATCCTTTATGCAGCCAGAGCATATTGACAAGAAAATCATTCTTGATCTTCTGAAAAGGAAAGAAGTGGTGGGCCTTCGTTTGTACTTTGGAATGAATGAGCATGACAAAGTGAGGATGATCCTGGTTGGCTACAACAAAGATCATAAAGATGTGTTAGCAAAAAATCCTTCTTCAGGTAAGAAATCATTATTATCTCAGGCGGCAGATCCGGTTGGGGATGATGAAGGGGCGATAGATATGGCACAAGGTTGCCCTTCCTATGGATCTGATCCGGTCATGCTCCCCGGGGATTAATCAATTGTCATGAATACTGAGCTCACATTTTTACTTTCACTTTCCTGTGTACTCCCGTTGGTAGTATACCTTTTTACAAGTCAGCGGGCAGATCGGAGGTATCTCCCGCTGATATTTGTATTCCTGTTTGCATTTCTGGTGGAGACCAGTGTTTATCTGAACATGAAATACTTCCATGTCAAGGGAGGGATGTACTGGATGTACACTTTTGGCTTATTGGTCTGGCCAGGGTTCTACCTTCGCTTCTTCAGGTATATGGATGTGATCAGGAGCAGAAAGTCAGCAGAAATTATTTTTGTCAGTTTTTTGGTCCTGATTTTTTGCAATTGGTTTTTTCTGTATAAAAAGGAAGGCTTCTTTAATTTTTTCAGGATGGGAATTGCCTATGCCTCCATCATCCTGTTCTTTTATGTGAATCTGTTCAGCCGGCAGATATTATCAGAGAACAGGGACCTGTTGCGAAGTCCTCTTTTTTATATTGGTCTGGCTGGGGTGAGCTTTCATGCTTTTTATATTTTTACAGGCACAATCACATTATTAAAATTATCAGATGGCGGCTTCATGAATGCCGTTCAGGATATCATGAAATGGGTAAATGCTATTAGTTATCTCATCTTTGCTATTGGAATATTATGGATCCCGCAAACAAAGACCTCTATCAAATCATCCTGATCGGCGCCGGCATACTGGTGGCCATCCTGGTTTATTTTGTGGTGGCCATCATCCGCCAGCAACGAAAAGTATACCATTGGCAGCAGGACCGGATTGCAGCCGAAATCACTACCCTTGAAAATGAAAGAAAAAGGATCGCAGCCGACCTGCATGACGAATTGGGTCCTGTACTTTCTGCTGTCCGCTTACAGATTAATCACCTGGAACCCGAAGATGAAACAGAAAAAATGGTACTGGCCCGTTCCACCAGCCAGATTGATGAAGTGATCCAGCGTTTCCGGGAGATATCCTATGACCTGATGCCCAATACACTCCTTCGCAAAGGATTGTCGAGGGCTGTAGAAGAGTTTGCAGAAAAAATGCAACTGGCAAATGGATTGAACATAAATTTTTCAGGAGAAGAACAGCGGATGCAGCCGGAGAAAGAGTTGAATGTTTTCCGGATTGTTCAGGAAATTGTACATAATACTATCAAACATGCGAGGGCCGGTTCCCTTGTTATTGAATTACGTTTCCGGAATAATAAGATGCTCCTCTATACAAAAGACGATGGGCTGGGTTTTGATTACCGGGAAAAAGAACAAAGAGGCGGGTTGGGTTTACTCAATCTGCAGAGCCGGGTCGCATTGCTGAAAGGAAATTTACAGCTGGATACCCAGCCCGGGAAAGGCACGGTATATAATATCGAAATACCAGTTTAAATCAAATGGAATGATAAGAATAGTGATAGCTGATGATCATGAAATGTTCAGGGACGGTTTTAAACTGATGCTGACTAAACAGCCCGGGATTGAATTGCTGGGGGAAGCTGAAAACGGAAGAGAATTACTGGCCCTGGTAAAGGAAAAACAGCCTGATGTGGTGGTGACCGATATAAAAATGCCGGTAATGGATGGGATTGAGGCGGTTAAAAAAATCAGTGAACTCTATCCTGAAATCGGGATCATCGTACTTTCCATGTTTGATGAAGATGACCTGATTGTTGATATGCTGGAAGCGGGTGCTAAGGGATATTTACTTAAAAACTCCAATAAAGACCAGATAGGAGAAGCAATACATACCGTTTTTAACGGTGATCCTTTTTATTGCAAAACCACCAGCCGCAAACTCACCCAGATGATCGCCAAAAGCAAATACAATCCCTACCGGAAAAAGGAGAAACCGGAATTCACAGCCAGGGAACTGGAAGTGGTGGAACTGGTATGCCGGGAAATGAGTAACAAGGAAATTGCAGAAAAACTTTTCCTGAGCATCCGTACAGTGGAAGGGCTGCGTTTGAAAATTGCAGAAAAGATGAATGTAAAAAACCCGGTGGGGATGGTGCTTTATGCGATGAAAAACGGGCTGGTGAAGTTCTGAAATAAGTACTTATCTTTCTTCAATTACAAGTTTGATATTCGAAAAATTTATCGAAAACGGTTTGCTTCCTTCTATCCATAAAATTAGCCCCAGGTTCTTAAGGTCATTGATTGAGCTGACCAAAGCAAGAAATACCTGTTTGATATTAACCCTGGCACTGATAGTAGTATTGGGCTCCTGAAATGATAGCATCGACAGATCTAAAACGCCAACATAGGAAGATAAACGGGGTCTTCTGTTCAGCCTGTTTGCCCGTGTCAGGTAGATATAGACTGGAGATGGGGGCATTTGGCTAACATTGATGCCATCCACTTCCAGATATACCTGCTGGTTGATGTTAAGATGTTGTATGGTATTAATGATATTATCGGTATCGGGAATTGTGCCAACGGACAAATCAATCTTAGTTTTCGGTTGTTGGGCTGTATACACCTGAGGTTTTTCAAGCACCATTTGTCTGGCGGCTGACTGTTTGGGCGGGCAACAATTTTTTTGTGTTCGACTACCAGGTATAACCGTACCTGGGCTGGAATACTTATAGCCCAATTGATCGGCGGTACTAAGAACCTGGCTTCCTTTCATCTTTACTGTATGGCCATTTTCATCAACGAAATAAAAAAACTGGCTCAGAAATTCGTTTGTTTGCGGGTATTTGTTATCCTTACTGATCCATCTTTCCCAAATTCTGTCAATATTGGCGTGTAGCATAAAGAATAAAGGATCTCTGGGGGAAATTCTCAGATTATTCAATTCACCAGTAGTTCCACCTATAACACCATGCATTTGGGTATGCACCTGGGTTTGTATATTTTCCAGAAAATCGCAGTAGTTAAGACTTTGATTCAGGGTTTCATTTATGCTTTTGATAAAATATTTAAGTTGGGGTTTACTGAAATAATCTTTTTCCCTGCTGTTGTTTTTTAATGGATTAGTCTTGGTTATGCTTCCATCCACATAAGTGTCGGCTGTGATATAGTTTGGCAGATAGCGGTTGGAGACCGGATCCCAATAAGGTATCCGGAAACCTGGGTCATTTGTTAGTTTAATAATAATTTTTTCAAAAAAATAGAGATACATTCTGTGCCATGCCAGGAAAAACTGGGAGCCATGTGCATTGTGACCGGTATTAAAAATCGGAACCGTAGAGAAAGTGCTGGTGCCATGAATCTTGATAAAATTTTCCCATTTTCTGTAATCACTGCTCGATAGTCCCTGCATTAGTTCAATTCCTTTTCGGAAACTTTTAATAATTGTTGAATTCGCAGTAAGAGAACTGGCATTTTTTCTGGTGTAAACAATTGGTTGAGTGGGCAGTGAATAAACCGGAATATTGGCAATAAAGTTGAGGGCCGGAGAGCAATTGATAGAGTCCTTTTTTGTTTTTTGGGGAACAATTTCAGTTTCCTTTATTCTTTCAGTCGCAATGGCAGTAATCAATCCGGACAGAAGCAATAAGGTTAAACCTGATAGCAGGGTTTTGGTGGTGGTCATTTACTAATATAAAACATTTTTCATATAACATTACCAGATTTCTTTCTTTGCGGATATTAAATCCCAGGTTTCTTTTACTCACTAAATTATTCAGGGACTCACAGGACAAGCAAGTCCTGTATAAAGTTTAAGATACCTGTAGCAGCTGACTTCAATATTTTGAAATCTTATTGAATCTGCACGATCAATTAAAATAGTGAATTGCTTGTAAAGCTCTTGTAGCGGGTCCCCTCAGAACTGGTACAACCTACCTCACCTCCTGCATCTCCACCAATTTCTTATAAAACCCACCCAATGCCAGCAACTGCTCATGGTTACCGCGTTCAACGATTTTGCCCTTTTGGAGTACAATGATTTCATCGGCATGACGGATGGTGCTGAGGCGGTGGGCAATCACAATGCTGGTGCGGTTCTGCATCATGTTATTGATAGCATCCTGTACCAGTCTTTCACTTTCAGTGTCCAATGAAGAAGTGGCTTCGTCCAGGATCAGGATAGGCGGATTTTTTAGTACCGCACGGGCAATGGTCAGTCTTTGTCTTTCCCCGCCACTGAGCCTCGTACCCCGGTCTCCGGTATTGCTCTGATAGCCTCCTTCTTTTTTCAAAATAAAAGGATGGGCATTGGCAATGATGGCAGCGGCTTCAATTTCCTCCTGACTGGCATTGGATTTTCCCAGGGCAATATTATTGGCAATGGTATCATTGAATAAAATCGGTTCCTGGGTTACGATACTCATCTGGCTGCGAACCGACTCGAGGGAATAGTCTTTGATATTCACTCCGTCGATCAGGACTTCTCCACTGGTTACATCATGAAAACGCGGCACCAGATCGGCCAGGGTGGATTTACCGGCTCCGGAAGATCCAACGAGCGCAACGGTCTTACCCTTTTCAATCACGAGATTGATATTATCCAGGATCACCGCATCATCATAAGCAAAACTCACATTTCTGAACTCGATCCGGTCGCTGAAACTGGTCAGTAGTTTGCCATTGGGATTATCATCCACGGTAACCGGTGTATTCAATACTTCTTCGATACGCTGAATAGCTGCTGCTCCCTTTCGCATATTGCTGAAAGAAGTGGAAAGCGCCTTGGCCGGATTGATGATATTGAAAAATATACCGAGGAAACCCAGGAAGGCAGAGGCTTCAATCAGCTGCCCTCTTAATACAAGCCGGCCTCCATAATACAATACCACGGTAAATAATAATACGCCCAATACCTCCGAAAGGGGAGATGCCATATCCCGGCGATAGGAGATTTTATTTTTTGCATCCAGCAATTCCCGACTGGTGGTGAAATATTTATTCCGCAGCAGCTTTTCAATATTAAAAGCCTTGATCACCCGCAAGCCACCCAGGGTTTCGTCAATGATGGAAAAGCTTTCCCCGTTTTTACGGGATACTTCTTCTGAATGTCTTTTTAATGATTTGGTAATACGACCGATCACGAGTCCGAGTACAGGGATCAGGATCAGGATAAATAAAGTAAGCTGGAAGCTGATAAGAAAAAGAACGGTCAGGGTCACGATGATGGTCAACGGATCCCGGATCCAGCCTTCCAGTGTACCCACCACCGATCCTTCCACTTCCCCACATCATTGGCAATCCGGCTCATCAGGTCGCCCTTTCTTTTTTCATTGAAATATCCAATGGGAAGCCGTAGAATCTTATCATATAAATCCTCCCGCAGATGATTCACGATCTGGTTCTTCAACGGATTCAACACTACATAAGAGAGATAGAGGAAAAAGTTTTCAGGATGATAAAGCTGATCATCAGCACACAGATATATGCCAGAGTATTCACCGGCCCTCTTTTATTCAATGAGTTGGCCAGCAGGTCATTGATGCCCTGGATCACCACATTATTGGAATCATTGGTCATGCCCTTGCCGGTGAAAATCAACTGGAGAAAGGGCATCAGCATCCCCATGGATACGATGGAAAACAGGATACTCAGGATGATAAAAACAAAGTATAAGACAATCTTGCCTTTATAAGCCCCGAGATAACCAAAAATCCTTGCGTATTGTTTCATGTAAATTGCTTCTGCTGCGAAGCCGCAAAGTAAGTAATTTTGCTTCGTCCGCCGTAGCCTTGGCGAAGGCGGACCGCCCCCAAAGCGTAGCCTTGGCGAAGGCGGGCCGCCGAAAAAGGCCGAACATTTAAAATATGGAAGAAGGTAAAAGACAAAAACAGATAGCTGGCCTCTTAAATGAGGAGATCAACCAGATTTTTCAGCGCCTGGGCCTGAGTATGATTGACGGGGGATGGTATCCATTTCTTCCGTTAAAGTGACCCCCGACCTGCTGGAAGCCCGGATTTACCTGAGTTTTTTCCAGGTAAAAGATGTAAAAGCCGCCCTGCACCGGATCGAAGATCGCCATCATGAAATCAAAAAAGAACTGGCTGCCAGGGTCAGGCACCAGCTCCGCAGTATCCCCGTCCTTAAATTTTTCCAGGACGATACCCTGGATCATGTTTTTAAGATGGAAGAGCTATTTAAAAAAATCGACGAAGAAAGAGGAAAGGGAGAGTGACCCCCATCCCCTTGCGCAGCATCCTGTGGAAAAGGGGGGGGAGCGAAGTCGAGAGTCACCCCCAGCCCCTAAAGGGGAGGAGCGAGGTCGAGAGTCATGAGTGAATAGTCGATAATCGGAAGCCCAATCCCAATACCAATATTAATCCCCCCCCCAGGGGCGAGCATCCTAATATCTAAATATCTTAATATCCCCCGCCTTCGCTAAAGCTATGGCGGACAAAGCAATACCTAATTCCAAATACCCAATACCCAAGCCCTTGCATTTCCTCTTCGCCTGGCGCTACTTCAAAGCCAAAAAGTCTACCAACGCCATCAATATCATTGCATGGACCAGCATCATTGCAATTATTTTCGGTACGGCAGCCCTGATTGTGGTGTTGAGTGTATTCAATGGGTTTGAAGGATTGGTTCGTTCATTATATTCTTCTTTTTATACGGATCTCAAGATTACGCCTAAGTCTGGTAAAACACTCACATTAACCCCGGCCCAGCTGGCTGCCATCAAAGGAGAAAAAGGAATCCGGAATTTTTCACTGGTGGTGGAAGAAAAAGCACTGGTACAAAACGGCGAATACCAGAATGTGGTGTACCTGAAAGGAGTGGATGATCAATACCGCTATACCACCGGTGTTGCCAACCATATCCTGAGCGGAGAATACGAATTGGGTGACTCTGCTAATCCTAAAATTGTATTAGGCGCCGGGGTGGAAAATGCATTGGGCATCATCAACAGGGACATGACTTTTCTGAAAGTCTACCTGCCGCGAAAAGGCAATGCAGACCAGATCAATATGCTGGAAGATATCAGTAGCAGCGACGCTCAAGCCTCGGCCGCCTTCCTGATTCAGCAGGATTTTGATAACAAGTATGGCATCACTAATCTTGATTTTGTAAAGAAATCGCTGATGATGGCACCCGATGAATACAGCGGGGTGGAAATTGCATTGGCCAACCCTGATGCTTCTTCATCAGTAAAGAAAAAGATTCAAAAACAGTTGGGAGAGAACTATCTCGTCCAGAATAAATATGAACAGAACCGGAGTTTGTATTCAGTCATGAATGTTGAGCGATGGGCTATTTACGGCATCTTCTGCCTGATCATGATCGTGGCCGCGTTTAATATGATTGGTGCCTTGACTATGCTGGTGCTGGAGAAACAAAAAGATATCAGTATCCTGCATGCCTTGGGCGCCAACCGTAATTTTATTCAACGGGTATTCCTGAGTGAAGGAATGCTCTTAGCACTGATTGGAGGAGGAATCGGAATGCTCCTGGCACTCCTGATTGCCTGGCTGCAAATGCAGTTTCACCTCGTGCCATTGGGCGGCTCTTTCCTGATCAGCTATTTTCCTGTCAAAATAAAAGCAGCTGATTTTGCCCTGATCGGCGGAACGGTCTTCGTAATTGCCTTACTGGCTTCCTGGATCCCGGCCAGAAAAGCAGCGGCACAGGCATTTAACCTGCGAGCGGAATAAAATTTCCCCAATTATCAGCCTTGATTTTGGGTAGTACTGATTAAAGTAATTATTCAAAAGATACCGGCTCGGGGGTCTAACGCAATAAGACTCTTACCGCTACCGTCACCCCGGGCCTGACCCGGGGTCTTTTGAAGGGATTATGTTTGACTTTTAATTATATAATCTTATTCAAAAAAAAGCCGGATCCTCAGACCCGGCTTTATGTCAAAAAAAATTCTATTTACTTAATAATCTCCCAGGGTCTCTGGTAACTGCGCCAGCGCTTTCGCCAACTGCTCATCATTCGGTGCAATACCATGCCATTCATGTGTGCCTTCCATAAAATCAATGCCCTTGCCCATGGCCGTATGCATCATGATTGCAATCGGTTTGCCCTGTCCGGTCAGGCTCTTTGCTTTTTCTAAAGTAGCCACTACCTCATCCATATCATTTCCGTTCATCTCCAGCGTGGTCCAGCCAAATACATCAAACTTCTCGCGGATATTTCCAAGATTCATCACTTTATCAGTCGGGCCATCAATTTGCTGGCCATTCCAGTCAATGGTTGAAATCAGATTATCCACTTTATGATGGGCCGCAAACATCACTGCTTCCCAGATCTGTCCCACCCTGACCCAGCGAACCGGAAGCAATCCGGATACCGGGCAAATGTTCATGGGTGGCGGGATGACCCTGCAAACGGGTATTCAGCTTACGGAAAGTCCCCAGCTCTTTGATATCAAAATAACCGGAACGGGCCAGCACCGAATAAAAAACCGGCGAGATATGTCCGTTGGATAGTACAAATACGTCTTCCCCTTTCGCATCCATATTGAATGAGGGGTTGTGTTTCATTACTTTAAAGTAAAGGGCAGTAAGGAAGTCGGTACAACCCAGGGAACCCCCGGGATGACCACTGGCGCTGCCATGTACCATTCTTACAATATCACGTCTAACCTGGGATGCGATTTCGCTGAGTTGTGCCATAGAATTGATGACTTATTAAACTTTTTGTATCTTGCCCCTTCAAATCCGGGATTGTGCAGCAAAAGTGCAATCTTTTTCAATATAAAATCCATACGGATTAATCTGTTTGCCCACAAATTCTTATATCCTGTTGTTTACAAAATATTAATGTATAAAGCATTAATAATGTAGACTTAATAAACAATCCGAGCCGAAAAACCTATTTTTGTATCGTATTAAAACTGCTGTGATGCTGGATGTTTTATTGACTGCTTCCGTGGCATTTATCATAACCTTTCTGGCCATTCCCGTGGTCATTCAGATAGCCGAAATCAAGAAATTATATGATATTCCTGATGAACGCAAAGTGCATACCCGTTTGGTAGCGTCTTTGGGTGGTGTGGGTATCTTCGGAGGTTTTTTTACTCGCTTCTCTTTTATCTGTTCAGGGTTACCTGAATCCTGAGTTTCAATATTTTTTTGCAGCTGCCCTTGTGATTTTTTCCTGGGACTGAAAGATGACCTGATGATTCTATCAGCCACCAAAAAATTCATCGGACAGATCATTGCTGCTTCGATCCTGATTCACCTGGGTAATATCCGGCTGGACAGTATGCATGGGGTGCTTGGATTCAACGAATTGCCGGAAGCATTCAGTCTGGCCCTTTCTTATCTCACCATCATTGTGGTGATGAACTCCTTCAACCTGATCGATGGGGTGGATGGACTGGCAGGAAGTTTGGGTATCCTGACCACGATCGTTTTCGGTGCCTATTTCTTTGCCATCGATTTCCAGGCTTATGCCTTACTGGCATTCTCGCTCGCTGGCAGCCTGGTTGCTTTTCTGATTTTTAACCACCAGCCGGCAAAAATATTCATGGGTGATTCCGGGTCCCTGATGATCGGACTGATCAATTCCATCCTGGTGATTAAGTTTATCAATGTGGCTGATGCTCCTTTCGTTTCTTTACAGGTGCCTGCCGCAGTAGCTGTTGGGTTCTCAATATTGATTGTTCCCCTGCTGGATACCTTAAGGGTTTTCAGTATCCGGATCCTCAACGGCCGTTCACCATTTACACCGGACCGTAACCACGTACACCACCTTTTACTGGATCGCGGACTGAGCCATTCTGCCGTTACGCTGACCTGTGTAGGAGTGAACGTATTTTTTATCGGCCTGGCCTGGCTCGCAAAACCCATTGGCCCTAATTATCTTTTATTAGCCATGCTGGTCCTGGCATTTACAGGATTGGGCATGCTGTATTATGGCAATACCCGCCGCAGACTGGTGGTAGCCAGCGATGCCGATGGCCGGGTGAAATTGAAAAAAACAAGAAGACTTTCCACCTCCCTGGTGAAAGAAACTGGCGATATTTCTAAAAATTAATGCGTTTTAAATAAACTGTTGCCCCGGCCAAGCACCGGGGCATTTTTTTGGGTTTCCGGCTTTCATTAGCTTTGCCAACCGCTTAAAGCGTACTAAAAGAAAACAATATGGCAGAAGATGTTGCATCAATTATCGCCGTGGCAGATGACCACATGAAAAAAGCGATCAATCACCTCGAATCAGAATTGGTAAAGATCAGGGCCGGCAAGGCCAACCCCCAGATGCTGGACGGGATCATGGTGGATTATTATGGTTCGCCCATGCCCATTAACCAGGTCGCCAATATCAGCGTAATGGACGCCAGGACACTGAGTATACAGCCCTGGGAGAAAAACATGCTCCAGCCCATCGAAAGGGCCATCATTGCAGCCAATATCGGTATCAACCCGCAGAACGACGGGCTGCTGATCCGTTTGTTCCTGCCTCCGCTGACCGAAGAAAGAAGAAAGGAACTGGTGAAGAGATGTCAGGGAGAAGGTGAACATTCCAAAGTGGCGATCCGGAATATCCGCCGCGATGCTATTGAACATATCAAACGGTTACAGAAAAACGGTCTTAGCGAAGATGCTGCCAAAGATGCAGAAGCGGATGTGCAGGTGGTTACTGACAAGTACACCGCTGCCGTGGAAAAACACCTGACCGCGAAGGAAAAAGAGATCATGTCAGTGTGACTTAATATTGGAGATGGAGGCACAAAGAAAAGCAGAACAATGGTTCCTTTCTTTGTGCCTTTTTTTTGCGCCCTTGGCGTCTTAGCGGGAGAATATGATTTTGCTTCGCAGAAATGAGAGAGACTTAACCGCTCGAAGAGTCCTATGGACAAAGACGCCAAGACGCGAAGAGATGCGCTTTGTGTTCTTAGTGTCTTTGTGGGAAAAAATACTACGGATAAAGATTTTGCTTCGCTCGAAGAGTCCTTTGGAAAACTATAAGAGAGAAATTCACCGCAGAGGCAGAGAGGACGGGGAGTTTTCGCAGAGGAATTATATTTGATTTTTGTTTCACTCTTAGCGCCCTTTGCGTGTATTTTCTTTGCGTCCTTTGCGTGAAAAATTATCCCCCCGCTTTTGCAACAACCTTTTTTTCCTTCAGATTCATAATCAGAATTCCCAGCAGGATCAGCATTAAACTGAGCACAACTGCCACTGTAATTTTTTCATTTTTTACCAGCCCCATCCAATAGCCACAAATGGAATACCATAGGTTACTGTACTGGCAAAAACACCGCCTGCTCTTTTCAAAAAAATATAAAACAGAATCGAAGCCACCGTCGTGCCGGCAATACCCAGTCCGGCACTGGCCAGTACTGACCATAACGTAGAACTGTCAGACAAATTCAACTGATGTGTTTGAAATGCCAGTAAAATCACAAGGGAAGGGATGGTCAGAAAAGAAAATGCCAACACCGCAATATCAAATGAAGCTACTTCTTTCAGTTTACGGGAGACCATATTCACATTTAATCCGTACAGAAAAGTAGCCAATACAATAAAGCCGATATACATCAGGTCGCCTGTTTTTCCGCTCTTCGATAAAAAAAGAAGGATACTACCGGTGAAACTGATCAGGATACCCAGGACCTGACGGCTATTCACTTTCAGTTGAAAGAAGGAAGCGCCTACGATCAATACAAAAATGGGAGTCAGGGAATTCAGGGTGCCTGCAAAAGAACTATCCAGCTTTGTTTCTGCCAGGCAAAATAAAAAGGCAGGAAAGAAGCTCCCTAAGAAACCGGAGAGAATGATATAACTGATCTTTTCTTTAGGTATTCGTTGCATTACTTTCCAGGCAAAGGGCAAAAGGATTACACCCGCAGAAAAAAGACGGATGGCGGCTACCTGCCAGGCATTCAGTTTTTCCAGTCCGATCAGCATCAGCAGGAAGCTGCTTCCCATATCAGGCAAAGGACCAAATAAAGCACCCAGCTCAGCATCCTGTTATTCATGCAACAAATTTTGGAGCCGCAAAGGTCATGAAATGGCAGCAGCCTGCCGCAATAATTTTGATCTGTATTGAAATAGTATATTGTGTCGCAAATCAGCATTATGGGAAAGATTGTACTGAAAGAAATATCCACAAGGGCCCCGGAAGGACTGGATAAAAAGGAAACCCGTGAAAAAACTGAAAAACTGGTGGCAGAACTGGATGAGCTCCAGAACCTGCTATTTGCGGAAGGAAAGCACTCGGTTTTGATTGTGATCCAGGGAATGGATGGCAGTGGTAAGGACGGGGTGATCCGCAAATGTACTGGGCAATATGAACCCACAGGGCGTAACGGTAAAATCTTATAAAGCCCCGACGGCGGAAGAACTCTCCCATGATTTTCTCTGGCGCATTCACCAGCATGCCCCTGCCAGGGATGATCCAGGTCTTTAACCGCTCCCATTACGAAGATATCCTCATCACCCGGGTACATAAATGGTGCGATGATGAAACAGCGGTAAAAAGAATGAAAGCCATCAATGATTTTGAGCAATTACTCCAGGAACATAACCATACCCATATCCTGAAATTTTACCTCCATATCTCTCCGGAAGAACAACACGAGCGTTTGTCTGAGAGAATGAAGGATCCTGCCAAGATGTGGAAATACAATGAAAAAGATTTTGAGGAAGCCAAACTATGGGATGTCTATATGCAGATGTATGAAGAATGTTTCAATGAATGCAACCGACCCGAATGGACTATTGTACCGGCCGATCAGAACTGGTACAAGGAATTCATCATTGCGTCCGCAGTCCATGAACTACTCAGCGGATTGGGCATGCAATTTCCGGGACTCAAAAAATAAAAATCTCCCGGGATTCTATTATATTTAATCGCCATTCTTTTAAGCCTTTGAGCGGGTTCAATAATTTTTTATCACACAAAAAACCAATTTGTTATGGGAATGCTTAAGGAATTCAAGGAATTTGCCATGAAAGGAAACATCGTTGACCTGGCAGTGGCTGTTGTAATCGGTGGCGCTTTAGGGAACATTGTTACCAAATTCAATGAGAGTATCATCAGTCCGCTGATTGCAATGATCATGGGCAAGGGTGGCCTGTCAGAATTAACCGTTACCGCCGGCTCAGCTGTTTTTCCGGTTGGCTTATTCATCCAGGCGGTGATCGACTTTATCCTGATCGCCTTTGTACTCTTCCTGGTGATCAAGGCCATGAATTCAATGAAAAAGAAAGAAGAAGCCGCTCCGGCTGCTCCTGCACCCACTCCTGAAGACATCCAACTGCTCCGTGAGATCAGGGATGCCCTTAAAAAGTAGTAAAAAACCGGGTTTTTGGCCTATCGCCGATTCCCTTACTTTTGTAAGTCCTGTACACTAAGAATGAGTACAGGACTTTTTTTTACCGTTTACAATCAAGTAAAGTGCAGCAGCCATCGTACCAGATTAAATTACCCCAGTTTGAAGGCCCATTTGACCTCCTGCTCTTTTTTATTGAGCGGGATGAACTGGATATTTATAATATTCCCATCACCAGTATCATCAATGATTTCCTGGATTATATCCACCAGAGCGAGGAATTGAATATTGAGCTGAGCAGTGAGTTCATCCTCTTTATCTCCACGCTGATGCGGATCAAGGCCAAGATGCTCCTGCCCCGCAAAGAACTGGATGCACAGGGGAATGAAATTGACCCGCGTCAGGAACTGATCAACAAAATCCTGGAATACAAACGCTTTAAAGAAGCATCTGCCCAGATGGCCGAAATGGAGGCCTTGCGTATGCTGATGGTAAAGCGGGGAAATATTGAAAAGAACTGTCGCAGATCGGGGAAGAAGAAAGCGAGGGTACAGAAATTCATAATATCACCCTGTTCAAGCTGATGAAGGCCTTTGAAAGGGCCATGCAAAAATTCAGCGACCGGATGAACAAACCGGTACACACGGTAGTGCAGTACGACTATACCATGGAAACCAGCCGTGATCGGATGCTGGTGATGGCCCGGGAACAACAGACCCTTTCCTTCGAACGTATCTTTGATACGGCAGAAAACAGGGTGCATGCCATCTTTCTCTTTCTTTCCCTGCTGGAACTGGTACAGCAAAAATTTCTTAAGATTATTATCGGGGAAGGAAAGAATAATTTTATCATTGAATACAATGAGCCGGAGAACAGGCTGGCTGAATTGGACGATATTCAACAACCACAATAAAAAACCAAATTTTATTTATGAAACGATCAGCAACTGCCAACTGGAAAGGTTCCGGTAAAGAAGGAAGCGGGAAACTGCTCACTCAATCCGGTGTTATTAAAAATAAGAGCTACGATTTCAGAAGCCGGTTTGAGGATGGTACCTATACCAACCCCGAAGAGCTGATTGCAGCCGCTCATGCCGGCTGTTTTTCCATGAAACTTAGTTTTGTATTAGGTGCGGCTGGTTTTACCCCAACCCGAATCGAAACCAAATGCACGGTTACACTCGAAGGCGGCGCCATCACCGGCAGTCACCTGGAAGTAAGAGCCAAAGTGCCCAAGCTCAAGGCAAAGGATTTTCCCCAGTATGCCGAAGATGCCAAAGCCAACTGCCCGATCAGCAAAGCACTCAATACCACCATTACCATGGACGCTCAACTGGTAAAGAGTTATAAGGCTGCAACTGCCTGATCAAGTTACTTTGATTAAGAGCTAAGTTTAGCAATACAAAAAGGCACTCACAGGGTCCGATGGACTTTGTGGGTGCTTTTCATTTTGGGGGTGGTTTTGCTGCGCTCGAAGAGTCCTTTGGACAAAATGAGAGAGATTCACCGCAGAGAACAGGAGTTCGCGGAGTTTACGCAGAGAGATTTAACCTCGGGTGCTTAGTCACCCGGAAATTCCAAACCTTATTTCGGGAAGAAACCAGATATTCCCCGTCCACCTAACAAGGCCCGCTTTCCGAACTCAGTGAGGAAACTCATTTAAAGGTGACAAACCTTGTCTTATGCACATGTAACGCCCTTGTGATTATTTCGCCTAGAAGCCCTTACTCGGGAAATATCTCCCCAGAGTTTTAACCGATCGCAGGCCCTTTGGGCTGATGTTCTGTCCCAGCGTTCTCGGCGGGAAAAATCCCCCCTTTTCAGGTGCAGCTAACTAAACTGCTGGGATTGTCCCCTCTAATAGTTCCGCGACTTTATTAACTTTAGACATACCACAAAGCACCTGAATATGAAATACTTCATCTTATTCTTTCTGGGCGCCATTGGTTTCACCGCCAATGCGCAAATGGCCGGTACCGGTATCGGCAGTAACAGTACTGCTACCGGCAGAATGGACGTGGTATAGTCGGGGCACAAAGACCCGATGAGGACGGTACCGATCT
>JADJDJ010000003.1 GCA_016702745.1 Chitinophagaceae bacterium | reverse complement strand
GGGAATGGGATTATTTTGAATTTTATATTTTAAATGTTGAATTGGATGAGATGAGCCATTTTATATTCAAAAAACGCTACGGGTTTCTCGACTCTCGACTGTAGACTGCTGACTGCCGACTGCCGACTGAATATCCCCCGCCTTCGCTTTGGCTACGTCGGCAAGCAATATCCCAATATCTCAATATCCCAATACCCAATTCCCAATACCTAATATTTAAGAATATCCCTCACAAAATTGTGGTACTCATCATACCCCGGCAGGTTATTATGTCCGCCGCCATGGATGCGGATCAGGGTAATCATCCGGGGGTTAATTTTTTGTAGTGCCTCGCTGTGGCGGATGGGGATCAGCCAGTCGCGGGTACCATGGATGATATAGGTGTGGCAGCGGACACCGGTAATCCATTTATCGGTTCGCAGGTGGAAACGCAGAACCATCCTTACCGGTAAAATAGGCAGGAATCTTTCCACTACTTTCCGGAAGCTGTAATAAGGAGCATCCAGGATCAGGTAACGGGGGCTGTTGTCACAGGCCAGTTTGGTGGCAAAACCGCTGCCCATACTCCGGCCATAAACAATCAGGTGATCTTCCCCATATTTTTCTTTCAGGCGTTCGTAGATATTTTGCATATCACCCAGCATCTCTTTCTCGCTTCTCTTGCCGGTACTCTTTCCAAATCCCCGGTAATCCAGCAACACAACATCATAGTCATAGCGGTAAAAGTCCCGGGCATAACGGGCCCATCCCTTGATGCTGCGGGTATTGCCATGAAAATAAAGAATCAGTCCTTTGGGTTGGTCGCGATAAAAATGAAGTCCGTTAATCCGGACCCCCGGGGCGATATCAAAAAAATATTCCCGGAAGGGCGCATCGTATTTGAATTCAAAATCGGCGTGGAGTTTCTCCGGTTTGAAGATCAGTTTCTCCTGCAGAAAATAAGCCAGCACGGAAAGCAGCAGGATGCCACCGGCAATATACCAGACAAATTCAGGCAAGACAGTTGGTTTGTTGGAGAAAGATAAGGAAACTTTATCCGCCTGCTGACAGATATTATTCCTCGATTCTTTTCAACTTGAGGTTGGTAACAGGAGCCACGATCAGTGGGAATTTTTCCACGGTCACATTGGACACATCCAGTCCGAAACCTTTTTCTTCCGACAAACTGTGTTCCTTGAGCCAGAAATGGAATTTCATGATCACTCTTTCCAGGAAGGGGAGTTCATTATCCTGACTCAGGTATTTCTCCATTACCATGAACTGGAAGTCGCCAACCGTACCACTGCTGGCCAGGCTTTCATACCGGCTCATGATATTCACTTCTTTATTGGTGACCAGGTCTTCCACTACTTTACGGAACATGAGGTTGATCCTGGGCTCCATCCTGAAACCGAGCCGGAAATCAACCCGGATGATATCATTGGGAATGATATGTTCAACTTTGTATTCACTCGTATACGGATCATCCATGGTATCCACGTGGACGAACCAGTAAATATCTGCCCGCTTGGGTTTTTTGTTGAGAATAGAGTAAATGATCTTGTGTTCAATTTCCTTTGGGTTATTGGCACTGGTGAGGTAAACCAGGTGGGTGGCATACTTGGGCACCGACTTATCATTACTCAGCTCCTGTATTTTCGGGATATAATGTTCCAGTCTTACAAATTCCACGTAGCGGTTCTTGATCTTCCGAGCCCGGTACCAGATATACATCACCAGGAACATGATCATACCAATGATCAGGGTGATATAACCTCCATGGGCAAACTTCACCATCAGGGCAACGAGGTAACCACTTTCAATGACCAGGTAGATACCCAGGAAGACATAAATCCAGGCCGATTTAACCCGGTGCAATACCAGGTAATTGGCAAAGAGTATGGTGGTCATCAGCATGGTGACAATAATGGCCAGACCATAAGCGGCTTCCATGGAAGATGATTTCCGGAAAAACAAAACCACCCCGGCACAACCCAGGAACATGATAAAATTAATAGCGGGGATAAAGAGCTGGCCCTTGGCTTCAGAAGGATAACGGATCCGGAGTTTGGGCCAGAGGTTCAGCCGCATAGCCTCACTGATCAGGGTAAAAGCGCCGGATACCATGGCCTGACTGGCAATAATAGCTGCTGTAGTGGCGATGATTACACCCGGTATAATAAACCACTGTGGCATCAGGTCATAAAAAGCATTGATGCTGAGTGCGCTTTTTGTTTTTTCATCAATTACCAGGCCGGTGCGGTGCGAAAGGAGATAGGCACCCTGACCAAAATAATTGACAAGTAAACAGATTTTCACATAGATCCAGGAGGCCCGGATATTATTCCTTCCACAGTGACCCAGGTCGCTATACAGGGCTTCGGCACCCGTTGTACAAAGGAATACGGCCCCCAGTAACCAGAATCCGCCTTCATAATTTTTAAGGAACTGAACCGCATAATAAGGATTCAGGGCTTTGAATATAGAGAGGTCATCAAATACATGTACTAATCCCAGCACCAGCAGCATGGTGAACCAGATCGACATCAACGGTCCGAACAACTTTCCGATGGAAGCCGTTCCAAACTGCTGCATGAAGAAAAACATGGTCAGGATGGATAATACAATAATCACAACGGTATTGCTACCGTCCTCAATACCCAGGGAGGGTAGCTCCTTTAGCCCCTCAATGGCAGAAGTGATAGAGATAGGGGGTGTAATAATGCCATCGGCCAGCAGAGAAGCACCTCCGATCATAGCTGGAATCACCAGCCATTTTTTTCTTCGCCTGACCAGGGCATAAAGGGCAAACGTGCCGCCCTCCCCCTGTTATCGGCCTTGAGTACAAGAATTACATATTTGATGGTGGTCTGAAAGGTCAGGGTCCAGATGATACAGGAAAGCGTTCCCAGAATCAGTTCATTACTGACTTCCCTTCCCCGATGATGGAGTTGAACACATAGAGGGGCGAGGTTCCGATATCTCCGTAAATAATTCCGAGTGCAATGATCAGTCCGGCGGTAGTAACTTTGTTGGTTGATACTTTCACTTTCTGTGGTTGTGCTTGGTGTACTTCCTGTTCCAACTGCACAAGGGCTGCAAGGATCTTCTGAGGGACAGATCAGTTTCGGGAAGGTACTGCCTGCAAAGGTATAGGCAAATTTCCGGTATCACCAATTCAGGCAGGAATTTTGCCTGTCTTTATTTGCTTTTTTTTCCTGACTTAACCAGAGGCAGCGCTTCCCGGTTTTTTTTCGTCTTTGATGTAATCCGCTTCCCGGCTGCATCAGGATTAAATCAGGCCGGAATGCCGGTCAACCTGTAACTTTATCAAGCGAAAAACCTCACATATGAAGATGTTCCGTTGGCTTCTTGTATTTATGATCAGTTGTTCGTATTTATCGCTCAGCGCTCAGAAAATCGTATACTCCGATTATGAGCGGGAGGACAGCCGCCGAATGCCCTTTGATGTGGCCGGTAAAATTGGAGGAAATTTCCTCATTTATAAATTTACAAAGAACAAACACTGGCTGGTGTCATTTGATAATGAAATGATACAATTGTCAAAAACCGAGCAAACCTATATCCCCAATAATGACCGGGTGGTGAATATTGATTTCTTTCCCTACGCAGATTTTTGTTATGTGATCTACCAGTACCAGAAAAAAAATGTGGTTTACTGTATGGCGGCCCGGGTGGATGGAAATGGCAAGTGGGCAGCTGAACCCGTGGAACTGGATTCTGCCCATATCGGTGGGTCTTCCAATAATAAAATATACACGGTGGTCACCAGTGAAGACAAAAGCAAGATCAGTGTTTTCAAAATCAATAGCCGGAACCGGAAATTATTCGTATTAACCACCCTGCTTTTTAACGATCAACTGCAGCTGCAGAAAAAAAGCCGGCTCGAAATACCCATGGAGGAGCGTACCGAAAATCTGGGAGAGTTTAACCTGGATAATGATGGTGACCTGGCTTTTTGTAAATTTTACCGGAACAGTAATGATAATATCAGTCAGGCCAACCTCCTGATCAAATTTGCCCAGGCCGATACCCTGGTTTCCGCCAAACTTGATATTGAAAAGACCCTGCTGGATGAAATTCAGATCAAGGTGGATAATTTCAACAAACGCTTTTTCCTTACCTCTTTCTTTTACAAGGAAAGAAAAGGAAATATTGACGGTTTCTATTTTTATGTATGGGATAAAGCCGGCCAACGAAAACAGGTGGAAAATACCTACAGCTTCACCGATGAAATCCGTAAGGAAGCCAGGGGAGATGCCACCATGAAAATGGCTTTCAATGATTACTTTATCCGCCAGATTATTGTCCGCCGGGATGGCGGTGTAATCATCGGCAGCGAAGCTTTTTATACCACGTCCCGCTTCAATAACTGGAACCGCTGGAATTACCTTTATAACTCACCGTTCTATTCCCCGTTTTATAATAACAACTATTATTATTCTCCGTACTTCAATAATTCTTACTGGAACAACCGCTATGGCAATAACCAGGCAGTCCGTTATCATGCAGATAATATTGCTGTGTTTTCCTTTGATGGCAACTGGAAGATGGAATGGAGCAATGTCATGAGCAAGAGCCAGTTCAATGATGAAGGAGACGACCAGGTATCTTATCAGCTCATGAATAGCGGCGATCAGCTGCATTTTTTATTTAATCTTCAGGAACGCCGGAATAACCTGCTGACGGACTACAGTATTTCACCAACGGGAGAAATGACCAGGAACCCCACTTTGAAAAACCTGGACAGGGGCTATGAGTTCATGCCTAAATACGGAAAACAGGTCAGTGCCCGTCAAATGATTATTCCATGCATGTATCGTAGCTATATTTGCTTTGCCAAAGTGGAATTCAATTAGTATTCCGCAAGGTGCTTAAAGCGTGACAGGAATATTCAAACAAAAAAGCCCGGCTAATATTATCGTATTGCTGGTTTTCGGGGTGCTGATCAAGCTCCCGATCTTCCTGTACCCCCATGTGCCCCAGCCCAAAACGACCGACGGGGCCCTGTTTACCTGGCTGCTCGGATTCCTGGGCCCCACAGGAAAATCATTTCCGCTGATCTACCCGATACTCACTTATGCCATCATTTATTTGCAGGCTATATCCCTGACAACCTTTATCAATAACCAGCGGATGATGAGCCGGCCCAATTATTTTCCGGGAATGGCCTATATGCTGATCACTTCCCTTTTCCCGGAATGGAACCTGTTTTCGGCACCCTTGCTGGTGAATGGAATCCTGGTGCTGGTCTTATCCAGACTTTTTAAAACCTATAATCAACAGGCAGCATTGGGTACCGTATTTAATATCGGATTGGCACTGGGGATTGCCTCCTTTATTTTTTTTCCGGCCGTTACTTTTATCATCTGGATCCTGCTTGCATTGGCGGTGATGCGGCCCTTCCGGCTCAATGAATGGATTGTTTGTATTACCGGAGTCGCCACCCCTTTTTATTTCTTTGGCGTTTATCTTTTTTTAACCGACCAATGGAACTGGCAGGAAATCTGGCCTTCCTTCTCCCTGCAATTACCCGGCATCCGGCAATCGGCCTGGCTGGCGGGCAGCGTCTTCCTGCTGGCTGTTCCCTTCCTGGCAGGAGGGTACTTTGTGCAGGACAGCCTCCGGAGAATGCTGATCCAGGTAAGAAAGGGCTGGAGTCTTTTACTGCTTTATCTTTTGGGTGCCCTGCTGATTCCTTTTGTCAATAGTACCGATACCCTGGAAAACTGGATCATGGCCGCAATCCCCCTCGCAGCATTTCATGCCTGTACTTATTTGTATGCGACTTTCCGTATCCTTCCCCTGATCCTGTTTTGGCTGACCGTAGCCTTTATCCTGAGTTACCAGTATTATTTCCATGGCTGGGGATAAAGGAGCCGGATGGCGCAGCAGCATTTTGTATCTTTGCGCCTCAAGCAAATCAACTGAACTATGAAATTTGGAGTGGTCGTTTTCCCGGGTTCCAACTGCGACAGGGATATGTATGATGCATTAAAATATGACCTGAACCAGGATGTGACCATGCTCTGGCATAAGGATAAAGACCTGAGCCGCTTCAGCACAGAAGACTGTATCATTTTACCCGGTGGTTTTTCTTATGGGGATTACCTCCGTTGCGGCGCCATTGCCCGGTTCAGTCCGATGATGCAGTCAGTGATTGAATTTGCCCAGGCCGGTGGTAAAGTGTTTGGGGTTTGTAACGGGTTCCAGATTCTCTGCGAATCCCATTTATTACCCGGGGGATTATTGCGGAATGCCAACCAGCAATTTGTTTGTAAAAATGTTTTTATCACTTCCGATGGAAGTAAGGCCTATAAAATTCCGGTGGCACATGGAGAAGGCCGTTATTATGCCGATGAAAAAACACTGGACCGGCTGGAAGCCAATGGCCAGGTGATCTTTTATTACTGCGATGAAAGAGGCCGGAAAACAGCCGATGCTAATCCCAATGGCGCCATCCGTCATATTGCCGGAATCTGCAATGAAGGCCGGAATGTATTTGGCATGATGCCCCACCCGGAAAGGGCCTGTTCTGCAGCCCTGGGAAATACCGACGGAAGGAGATCATCCAAACCCTCTTGATGGCAGAGCAACTGGTGGGCTGATTTTACCATCTGTAAACCGGATGGCCGGTTTCGTCAGTTTCCTTACAATTTCATTGGAAACAGGAGATTAACTTTGTCAAGTATTTTAACAAAGCGGTTTGTAAAAAAAGCAGGATTTTTGCGTATCTATCTGAAAATAATTACATGAAGAATCTTCTAATAATCTCTGCCCTGTTTGGCAGCAGCCTGGTAGCAAAAGCACAGATCAGTCCGATCAGCTGGACATTTACCACTGTTAAAACGGGTGATAAAATGTATGACCTGAAAATGGTGGCTACCATCCAGGATAAATGGCATTTATATTCCCAAACACAACCAGAAGATGCGGTCATCATCCCCACCACATTTGTGTTCAATGCCAACCCCCTGCTGAAACTGGAAGGAAAGATTCAGGAGCAGGGCAAGATGGAAAAATTCACGGATAAATCTTTGGGTATTTCAGCTAACCAATATGCAGAGACTGTCACTTTTGTACAAAAGATCAAACTGAAGGCTAATGCCAAAACAAAACTGACGGGTACCGTAGAATACCAGACCTGTGATGATAAGAAGTGCCTTCCTCCTAAAAAAGTGAACATTTCCGTTGAAGTGAAGTAAACGGAATGAGGTCATATCAAAAATATTCAAACGAGTTCTCCGGAGAACTCGTTTATTTTTAAAATAACTGCTATGTCATGCTTCAAAAGGGTCGTTCCTTTTTCTTTATTCTGCTGGCCCCGGTTGTTCCCTATTATCACAGGACAGTACGGGTTTAAAGGGTTGGACCGTAGAAAGCAAAAAACCGGTAATGGTAAATATGAATTGCTTTTCAATTTACCGGATGTACAGGGCTGGCAGCTTTATGCACCAAATCAGTCCCCGGGAGATGTGAAAACGGTGGAAATGATCTTTACGGATGCTGCCATAAAACAGGAAGGTGATTTTATCCTCACTGTTCAACCGGTAACTATCAAAAGCAGCATCTTTGAAACAGACCTGGCTGTTTTTGATAAAAGCGCTTCCTGGAAAGTAAAGATTGCAGTGAGTGGAACTGTACCAGCCCGGTTACAGGGGACGATGCTCTACACCTATGGTAAGGGAGAAGAATATAATCCTTCTACAGTATTATCGTTTAATGTGCCATTAGAAGGGGGTGTGGCATCTTCCTGGAGTCCAAAACTGGCATCCATTGATCTGGCAAAGCCGGTGAATAATTGCGGAGATGAAGGCACAACCGGAAAAAGCATTGCCTCTATATTTTTATTGGGCCTCCTGGGCGGATTGATCGCCCTGCTGACCCCTGTGTATTCCCGATGATTCCTGTTACGGTAACTTTTTTTACCAAGAAATCGCAGGACCGGAAACAGGGAGTATTCAATGCCATGATGTACGGGCTGTTTATTTTCTGATCTATACAGCGATTACCATTCCTTTTCATTTTGTGGACAATGCCAAAAGTGAGGTATTCAATAATATTTCCACCAACGTATGGCTGAACCTTTTCTTCTTTGCCATTTTTGTGTTTTTTGCGCTTTCTTTCTTTGGATTATTTGAAATTACCCTGCCTTCGGGTATAGCTAACAGGGCAGGTTCCAAATCCGGATTGGGCAACCTGGGTGGTATATTTTTTATGGCCGCTACCCTCGCCATTGTTTCATTCTCCTGTACCGGCCCTATACTGGGAACCCTGCTTGTGGGTCAGCTACAGGAAGGGGCCTGGCCATTAACAGCAGGGGCGGCTGGATTTGGATTGGCATTAAGTTTACCCTTTGCATTGTTTGCCATGTTTCCAAACTGGTTGCAGTCATTACCCAAATCCGGCGGATGGATGACAACCGTAAAAGTGGTACTGGGATTTGTGGAACTGGCGCTGGCCGTCAAGTTCCTGGCCAATGCAGATAATGTAAAACAATGGGGAATACTGAAGCGCGAGATCTTTGTTGGGCTTTGGGTTATCATCGGGCTACTCACCACCTTATATCTTGCCGGGGTCTTTCATAAAAAGACAGACGGGCCGAGGAAAAAAATGTCACTGATCCGTATCGTATTCATGATGGCATTTGCTGCCTTCACCATCTACCTGGTACCAGGTTTACTTAATTCCAGGATGGCGGCCCTGAAATTATTAAGTGGATTTCCGCCTCCTGTTTCTTACAGTATTTATCCTCACCATGTGCTGCATGCAAAGGGAGTGCAACCCATTGTTAATGATTTTCAGGCTGCCCTTGATAAGGCAACAAAAGAAGACAAACCCCTGTTGCTGGATTTTACAGGCTGGGCCTGTGTGAACTGCCGCAGGATGGAGGAAAAAGTATGGACCAACCCGGAAGTCGATTCGCTGATGCGGACAAAATTTGTCGTGGTATCACTTTATGTTGATGAACGAACAAGACTGGCGGTGAAAGACCGGGTAACATTTACCAACTCAGCGGGAGAAGAAGAAACCATTGAAACCGTGGGGAATAAATGGACCGCTTTTCAGAAAGAAAATTTCGGTGCTGTATCACAACCACAGTATGCGATCCTGAGCCCGGATCAGCGATTATTAACCAGGACAAAATTCTATACGCCGAATCCAGGCGAATTTGTGAGCTGGCTGAAATGCGGATTAGATGCGTATGACAAAATAAGAAAGTAAGGATTCTCTTTTGAACCCTTTAAAAAAAATCCCGTTTCGCTATGGCGAAACGGGATTTCAATTTGGTGTCATTCTGTACCAGCCTTCCGGAATATCCCGCCGGCAAAGGCGGGTGGCAAGCAAATAGGGTTCCCTGTTGAGTAGTCTATTTTTCCCCGGGTGGAGATACAGAATGACAGATATGTATCCTCTCGGTAAAGAGAGATGCAATGATCAAAGAGCGATTTGTTTCTGGGTCATCAGCTTGCGCAAATTAATCAATCCGTAACGCATGCGTCCCAAAGCCGTGTTAATGCTGCAATTGGTAGCGGCAGCAATTTCCTTAAAACTCATATCGGCATAATGACGGAGGATGATCACTTCCCGCTGATCTTCCGGCAGGCTTTGCAGCATGTCACGGACGCGGTCATGACTTTGTCTCCGGATCATACCGGTTTCGGCACATTCTTCCGAAAAGTTCAGCACTTCAAAAATGTCCTTATCCTCACTGTTGCGGATCGTGGGGGAGCGCTTCACTTTGCGGAAATGATCCACACAAAGATTATGCGCGATCCGCATAGCCCAGGGCAGGAATTTTCCTTCCTCGGTATAACGGCCACCCCGCATGGTGTCAATAATGCGGATAAATACATCCTGGAAAATATCTTCGGCCAGGTATTTGTCTTTTACCAGAAAAAGGATAGACGTATATAATTTATCCTTATGTCTCAGCACCAGGGCTTCCAGCGCATCAACATTCCCATCCCTGAATAGGTGGATGAGTTCATGGTCGGTTTTTTTTGATAAAGCTTTCATAACTCCTGCAGATTTAGGTTGCTTTCCATATGCTACGCACACGGAATGGTTCAATGGATATTGGTTACAGTAAAAATCGGTTAAAAAACAGCGTAGAAGTTATGCGATAGGAGGGGTTAATTTTAGGTTATTCATGTTTTGGATATTGGAACACTAAAAATATAATTTTCTGCGTTAAATCCAAACTATTGTACCCGCAAGACTTACCTTTATTTGCCAAAAAAATGTTAATGATTTTAAGCGAAAATGTAGCCAGTCAATGGATTACATTTGTGTGAGTTAAAATGGAATCCAGCATAAAAGGGAAAAACCCCTCCAAATCGAAGACCGTAATTTCCGCAGAAAACATCCTGATTAAGGGCGCCCGGGTCCATAACCTCCAGAATATCGAGGTGGAAATCCCGCGGAATAAACTGATTGTGGTGACCGGCGTGTCCGGTTCAGGCAAATCATCCCTCACCATTGATACCCTTTATGCCGAGGGGCAGCGGCGCTATGCCGAAAGTCTGAGCGCCTATGCCCGCCAGTTCCTGAACCGGATGAATAAGCCGGATGTGGACTATATCAAGGGACTCTGCCCCGCCATCGCCATCGAGCAAAAAGTGATTACCCGTACCCCGCGCAGTACCGTGGGGAGCATGACCGAGATCTATGATTACCTGCGCCTGCTCTTTGCCCGGCTGGGTAAAACCTTTTCACCCATCTCCGGTAAGCAGGTGAAAAAAGATGATGTGACAGATGTACTGGATGCCATCGAAAAAGAAGGAGAAGGCGACCGGATATTCATACTCGCTACTTTCAAACAACACCGGAACCGGGATATCCGCGAAGAATTACAGATCCTCACCCAAAAAGGTTTTGTAAGGGTCTATAGCCTCGATACAAAAGCTGCTAAAAAAGAAGCCGGTGAGGTTTTTAGGATTGAAGAATTACTGGAGCTGACCGATAAAGAATTAAAGAGCAAAAAAATCACCCATATCCTGGTGGACCGGATTGTGGTCAAGTCCTTTGATGAAGATGACCGTCACCGGCTCGCAGATTCCATTGGCACGGCTTTCTATGAAGGAGAAGGTGATGTGTACATTGCCGTTGATCCGGCTGAGAATAGCCGGAAAAAAGGGTTTACGTTGCATCATTTCAATAACCGTTTTGAAATGGATGGGATGCAGTTTGAAGAACCACAACCCAATCTCTTTTCTTTTAATAATCCTTTTGGAGCCTGTCCAACCTGTGAAGGTTTTTCACAGGTATTAGGAATTGATGCCGACCTGGTGATTCCTGATCGCCGGCTGAGCATTTATGAAGGAGCCGTAGCCCCCTGGAAAGGTGAGAAGCTCGACTGGTGGAGGCAGCAATTCATCAAGAGATCCAAGGCCATTAATTTCCCCGTGCATAAACCGGTAGCCGATCTCACTGATAAACAATACAAACAATTATGGGAAGGAGTGGATGGCGTGGGCATCAGTGATTTTTTCAAAGACGTGGAATCACAATTGTACAAAGTGCAGTACCGGGTACTGCTCAGCCGTTATCGCGGCAGAACAGAATGCCCGGATTGCGATGGCTACCGCTTGCGGCCGGAAGCACTCTATGTAAAAGTAGGGGGCAAACATATCGGAGAACTTGGCCAGCTGCCGGTAAAAGACCTGAAGAAATGGTTTGATGCATTGGAACTCAGCTCGCATGATCTTGAAATCGGAAAAAGAGTATTACTGGAATTACAAAACAGATTAGATACGCTGATTAAAGTGGGATTGGGTTACCTCACACTCAGCCGGCTGGCGAATTCACTCAGTGGTGGTGAAAGTCAGCGGATACAACTCACCCGCAGTTTGGGAAGTAATCTCACCAATTCATTGTATATCCTGGATGAACCTTCGATTGGGTTACATGCCAGGGATACCGCCAACCTGATCAAGGTCTTGAAAGAATTGCGTGACCTGGGGAATACCGTGGTTGTGGTGGAACATGATGAGATGATGATGCGGGAAGCAGATCATATCATTGATATGGGACCATTGGCTTCGCACCTGGGCGGACAGGTAGTGGCCGAAGGAGATTATGATGAAATCATTTCAAATCCGATGAGTCTGACCGGACAATACCTCTCCGGCAAACTCGCAATTGATCCTCCCAAACATATCCGTAAATGGAACCGATCCATCACCGTGGAAGGAGCCCGGCAGCATAACCTGAAAAATATCACGGTAGAATTTCCATTGAATGTACTCTGTGTGGTGAGCGGGGTCAGTGGCAGTGGCAAGACTACGCTCGTCAAACAGATCCTTTATCCCGCTTTGCAAAAATTAAAAGGAGAGTTTGGAGAGAAAGTGGGTTTCCATCAAAAGATCAGCGGAGATGTGGATAGTATTGGTCAGATCGAAATGGTGGACCAGAATCCCATTGGTAAATCCAGTCGCAGCAACCCTGTTACCTATATCAAGGCCTATGATGAAATCAGGGATCTTTATGCGCGTCAGCCATTGAGCAAGATGCGGGGTTTCCAGCCCAAACATTTTTCATTCAATGTGGATGGCGGCCGGTGTGATACCTGTAAGGGAGAAGGAGAGCAGGTGGTGGAAATGCAGTTCCTGGCTGATGTACACCTGGTTTGTGAAAGCTGCGGGGGTAAAAGATTCAAAGAAGAGGTACTCGAAGTCACCTACCGCGAAAAAAGCATTTATGATATACTCGATATGAGTGTGGATGATGCCATCTCTTTTTTCTGGGAGGAAAAAGGATTATCCAAAGCATTACAGCCGCTGAGTGATGTGGGATTGGGTTATGTAAAACTGGGACAATCATCCGATACCTTATCCGGCGGAGAGGCACAAAGAGTTAAGCTCGCTTCCTTCCTGGGAAAAGGAAGGGCGGGAGAAAAAATATTATTCATATTTGATGAACCCACGACCGGACTTCATTTCCATGATATCAAAAAACTACTCGCCTCTTTCAATGCCCTGATTGAACAGGGACATTCTATCCTGGTCATTGAACACAATACCGATGTGATCCGCAGTGCCGACTGGGTGATTGACCTGGGACCCGAGGCCGGCGAGGCAGGAGGGAACCTTGTATTTGCCGGCACCGCTGCTCAATTGGCCAAACAGAAAAAAAGCCATACAGCTCTTTTTTTGTAAACGGGTTTATTGCTCCTAAACACTTAATCCTGATCAAGAAACAGAAATAGTCTTGACATACTGGACTGGGAGTTTTACCTTTGCATTTCCGTATTTTTACGGATTTTTACAGGAGTTAACTTACAAGACTCATTATCTTGTTATCTTTAAGGGGTTACCATTAAGAAAAATAAGTATTTCTGGTAGCACTATCTCATCCTTCCAATCTCCCTCCAAAAGCAGCTACCCATCCGATCCTTCTGAAAGGCTGATTAATTTTTTACTCTTTAAAAACTTTGAGCATGAAAAAATGTACTCTTTATTGTTGACCACATTTATGGTGTCATCCCTGTGGTCACAAATTACTTACACATGGATTGGCGCTTCTGGTGCTAGCTGGACAAATAGTGCCAGTTGGAGTCCTGCCAGAGCAGCTACAGCCAATACCGATATTATGGTTTTCGATAATGGCGCAACCTTAATTGTGGTAGATGTCCCAACGCAAACCATTGGTAAGATTCAGGTATCTCTTAATACAAATGTTACGTTGAGACCTCAAACAACTGGTAACAGAACACTGACTGTTAATACAGCGGCTGCTGATGCTATAAGTGTAGCATCAGGTTCTACTTTGACAATTACAGGCCGGGATGCAGGTACCGATAGAACTTTGACGCTTACTACAGCAAATAGTGCTGGCTTACAGGCGAATATCAGTGGTACTATTGGGGTTGGCTTGGACAATAACCAAACTAACGCTACCGGAACTTTTACAAAGGGTGGAGCAAATGCTACTATAAATATCAATAGTGGTGGTACTTATGTGCATGGATTAAATGGGGGAACAATTCCAACTGCAACATGGAATACAAACTCTACTTGTAATATATCTGGAATGACAAGTACCTTTCCCAGTGCTTTTGGTCAGACTTTCGGTAACATGACTTTTAGTTCTACTCCTACAGGTACAATTACATTTGGTTCAGATCTAACTTGTAACAATCTTACAATTTCAATAGGGGGTGCTAATATTTTAAGAGTAACGAATACTAATACTGACAGGATCATTACAGTTAACGGAGATTATTCACAGACTTCAGGAAACTTTTTATTAGTCAGTGATAATGGAGATGCAACTCTCGATGTTGCCGGTTCTTTTTCTGTATCAGGAGGAACATTGGATTTTAATAATGATAATGGTACCGGTAATACTATTGTGAATGTGGCTGGCAATTTTTCACATTCGGCTGGCACTATTACCAGATCCGATTTAACTGGATCTGGAACAGCTAATATTTTCTTTGATGGATCGGCTGCTCAAAGCTTTACTTCTGGCGGAACAGTTGGTACAGGAATTAACTACACTGTCAATAACGGTGCCACCCTTAACATGGCAACTGCCGGTACTGTTGTAACCGGTGACGCATTTACAGTAGCCGGCGGTGGTACCCTTGGTATCACTTCTACAGATGGTATTGTAACAGCACCAACAAACAGTGGAAACATCCAGACCACGGCCCGTACCTTCAATACCACAGGTAATTATAGTTATATCGGTAGCGGTGCCCAGGTTACAGGAAATGCCCTGCCATCAACCGTGAATAATTTCACCATCAACAATGCAGCCGGACTGAACCTGACACAGGACCTCGGTATTAATGGCGTCATGACTTTTACCAGTGGAGTGGTGAATTCCAATTCCACCAATACACTTACCATCAATGATAATGCTACCGTTACCGGTGCAAGCAATAGCTCTTATGTGGATGGATTTATGGTGAAAGTCGGGAATGATAATTTTACTTTCCCGGTTGGTGATCCCCTGGGCAGCTATCATCCGATTACATTGAATAATTCAGTGGCTGCGAACCCCAGCGCCCTGGTGGGTGATACTTATAATGCAGAGTATTTCCGTGCCAGCGCCCTCAGCCTTGGTCCGATTGCCAATGCTGCCGGTTTATATGCCGTAAGTAACTGCGAATATTGGAATCTCAACAGAACTTCAGGTGCTGGCACCCCTGATATTGCTGTTTCCTGGACAGCCGACAGCCCCTGCGGCGGTAACTCTTATGTTACCCAAACAACCGGACTGGTACTGGCCTGGCTCGATCTGAGCAATGAATGGCAGTTAGGTTCAGGTGGTGCTTTTTCCAGCAGTGGTGTCCCCGCCGCAGGAACTGCCCAGCAGGTGGATGTTAACCAGTTTGGATTTTTTGCGCTCGGAAATACAGCCCCTAATGCCAACCCGCTGCCTGTGAAAATAGGAAGCATCAAAGCATATGAAAAAGCAGCCGGTGTGCAAATCGACTGGACAGCGTTCACAGAAATCAATGCTGAAAAATATGTGATCGAGCGTTCTGCCAACGGACAGCAGTTTACTGCGATTGGTGAAGTAACGGCCCGTAACCTCAGCATCGCATCTGATTATGGATTCTTTGATCCTAATCCGCTGCCTGGTATCAGCTTCTACCGCTTACGTAACCTGGATCAGGATGGTAAATCAGGATACAGCAATATTGTAAGAGTGAACCTGAGTAAGGATGGTAAATCAGTAATCGTTTATCCGAACCCTGTTCGTGCAGGTGGCTATCTGTCTTACGGTTCATCACAACTGGCGAAAGGAATTTATACGGCCCGCATTTTCAATGCAGCCGGTCAGCAGGTGTATAACCAGCAATTCTCTCATGCAGGTGGCGCGATCAATCAAACGATTCAGCTGCCAGCCGGAATGAAGGCCGGATTGTATGCGATGCAGCTGAACAATGAGGAGATCACGGTTTCATCAAAGACATTTATCGTACAATAAGAAAAAACCAGATAAAAATCAGGGGGGCCTCATCGCCCCCCTTTTTTTATTGATACCGCTGTTATTATTGTTTGATAAATGACTGGCTGGACTGAAAATTTTGCCCCTGACTGATAAAATATAGGTTCCTGCTGGTATACGGTCTATATCAATGGAGAGACTAACGGTTCCGGCCGCAGTAGACTGCTCAAATTGCTGAACAAGGATTCCACCGGCATTGTAGATGCGGCCTTCTAACTGATCCGCAGTGGGTACACTCATTTGAATATTGATATGTTGCTGAGCAGGGTTGGGGTAGATACTCATTTTTGTTTTAGCAGGCTCATGTGATAACAGCACCACCCGGCTGTAGCTGCGCTGTCCGTTCATATCGGTCATCTGTAACCGGTAAAATACTTTTTGCCAGGAATGTGTCATCAGATCACTGTCGGTACGGGTATAGGAATGTTGTCCTGATGCACGATTACCGGCAACAGTCATCAGGTCATTAAAACGGATACCATCAAAACTGCGTTGAATCGTATAATGACTGAACCCGCTTTCATTTTCGGAATCCCAGAACAGATCAGCCATTTCATTTTTCAGCAGACCATGGAAGTCCAGCAATTTTACCGGCAGGATCAGTTGTTCACTGCTGATCTTCCAGAGATCATTCAGGCTGCCTGAACTCGTACTATCATAGCCATATCCGCCAAATACCCAAAGATTACCAACGCCATCTGTCCAGGAAATACTACTCATCCGGGATCCTGATTTATTGCTACTATCAGCCAGGCATTGGGTACCATAGATTGCTGGCTGATCAATTACCGGATCACCCTTGGCCCAGGTCCACTTGCCTGTTTGCGGACTAAAGCGCCAGAGATCATTCAGGAATCCTGTTTGTGTGGTATCGTATCCGTATCCACCAAATAACCAGAAATCACCGCTCAGATCAGCCCATGAACTGGCAATATAACGGGCACCGGGTTGTGCCGTATTGGAGGGAACACCGCGTGTACCATAATGTCCCGGCTGATCAATGGCATTATCACCACTCACCCAGGTCCATTCCTGTGTACCATCATCAAATTTCCAGAGATCATTCAGGATCCCCATTGAATTTTCATCATAGCCCTGGCCGCCAAAAACCCAGATATTACCTGTCGCATCTTTCCAGGATGTACTGATATAACGGCTGCCGGGATTATTTTCAGGAGCGCTGATACCTTTTGACCCATAATGGCCTTTGGCAGCAATCAGGCTATCACCCTTGATCCAGGTCCATTCATGGGTCTGTACAGAAAATTTCCATATATCATTCAGGGGGCCGTTTTCATCGGGGTGGGTACCATAACCGTAACCGCCGAATAACCAGAGATCACCATTGTTATCGGTCCAGCTTACACTGCAATACCTCGCACCGGGTAAATTCTGCGTATGTGCGATACCGTTAGTACCATATTTACCGGTGCTGTTGATTTGCTGATCACCCATCACCCAGGTCCATTCATTGATGGCAGGATCATAAGACCATAATGTATTCAGGAGCCCGACGCCATTGGAACCATATCCATACCCACCAAACAACCAGAATTTTCCGGGCCATCCACCCAGGAAATACCGGAGTAAATACCACCAGGTTTATTCGCTGTTGCAGCTGTACCACTAGACCCGTAAACAGGAAGCTGATCGGGTTCATTATCACCCTTCATCCAGGTCCATTTATTGGAGGCTGGTTCAAATTTCCATAAATCATTCAGGAAACCATACTGACTGGCACCCATACCAAGTCCGCCCAGCAACCAAAGATTGCCGGCAGGATCTCTCCAGGTACTGGCAATATTTCTGGCACCGGGTTTACTTTGAGAATTTGTTATGGTTTGTTCCCCATAAAGCCCATATTGGTCAATGGTATTATCACCCTTCATCCACACCCAGGGTGCGTGGGTGTTGATTTGTGAATAAGCGCTCAGTGTGCAGAACAGCACTACGATGAAGAGCAGGTGGCTTTTCATGATCAGGATGGTTGGATTCACTATAAAATTATAATCAGGTTCAGCCCTTTACAATTAAATGGAACTCCATTTTTCGATTATGAGCAGATACACCTATAAGGGGATAAGCTATATTCTGAAGAAAGGCAAGCAGAAACAAGTATTCATTTTTTTGCAGGTGTAATACCACGTCAATCAACCGAAGAAATTTGATTTTAAAAAAGTAGCTGCAATCTGACTTACTACATTACTGTTTTTTTTTGTTGAACTTTTTTATTGAAAACAACAGAGAAGAATTGAGCAGTTGGGCTGAAATCGTAATTCTCCAAATGCAGACAGGGCTTTTACTAAGTAGTATCATTTAGGAATTACAGATGTTCTGTGTAATCTTGCATAATAGTAATCTATTAAAATAAATAGAAACATTTATCCATCCTTATCAAACCCACCTTAGCTGGCAAACTGTATTCACTTGCTATTGTAACCGGTCTGCTTTGCAGCAGCTTACTACAGGCGCAAAAAACATGGATTGGCGCAGGAGCAGGAGGTTCCGGCACTGATTTTAATACGGCTTCCAACTGGAGTCCATCGGGTGTACCAGGCCCGGCGCATAATGTTGTAATCGCAATTACCTCCGATGCCACCATTACAGTTTCTTCAAATGTCACAATCAATAACCTGACTTTTACAGTAAGTGGTAATAATGATAACGCAAAATTATCAGTAGGGTCGAACACCTTAACCGTTAACGGAACGGCCCTGATCGATATCTTATCCGGCAATTCAAATACCGATATACAAATTGGCGTTAATGGCGGAACTGCGGCCGGTATCATTGATTTTCGCGGGAATGTTTCCTTTGGACCCACAAACCGTGGTGACGGAATGGGCTGGATGGGAAATGCAAACAGTAAAATCATTTTCAGGGGGAACCTGACCCTGGGTCGCCGTGCGTTTGTGAATGTTAGTAATACCCCGGGTACCATTGAATTTGATGGCAGTGGTTCTCAAACCATCACCTGGAACAATACTTCTTACTACTGTGAGTTCACTAATGTGGTGATTGGAAATACCAATAACCCTACCGTTAATATTGTAACCGGTTCAGCGGCACCTGATAATATTCTTGGAAATCTTACGCTTAACGGAACTTCTGTATTGAACCTGGGAACCAGCCGCTGGAATGGCGGTACAAGTGGCGGTGGTACCGGCAATGCAGGAAGTTTAACCTTGAACGGCAATGCAGTGTTACAGCTGGGCAATAATACAGGCGGGCATAGCGGGAGTAATTTCCCCATGCGGTTCAATACGGTTTCAATCAGTAATACCAGTTTGGTGGAATATAATGTGACTTCAGGTCAAACCATCTACAACCTGCCATCACCGGGTTATGGGCATCTCAGTATCAATAACGGAACAAAATCTGCAGGTGCGAATCTGGAAGTCAGGGGAAGTCTGGAGATAAAATCCGGTTCCACTTTCAATGCGGGTTCCTACACCCATTCCATTGGTGGTAACTGGATCAATGACGGCAGTTTCAATGCCGGAACCGGAACCATTCAATTTAATGGATCAGGCGCTCAGTCCATCAGCGGATCGGTATCTACCACTTTCAATCATTTTACTATTAACAAAGCAGCTGGTGCACTTACTCTGAACAGAACCACCAGCATTTCAGGAACCGGTACTTTCACTGCAGGTATCGTTAATTCTACTGCTGCCAATCTGTTGCTGTTTAATGATAATGCCACGGCAACCGGTGCGAATAATGGAACCAATCCTTCTTTTGTCAACGGGCCAGTGCGTAAAATCGGCAATGATGCTTTTGTTTTTCCGGTTGGAAAAACAGGGGCCGGTTACCGTTTTTGTTCCATTTCGGCTCCCACACCATCCAATGTGGATGATGTTTTCACAGCAGAATATATGCGTGCGAGTGCCGCGGCCATGGGACCCATGACCTCCACAGGACTTTCGCATGTGAGCAATTGCGAGTACTGGAATATTACCGAGGACGGACCCAATTCACCAACCACTAATATTACCATCAGCTGGAGCGGATACAGTAATTGTAATACCGCTGCCTATGTAACAGACCTGAGTACGCTTGTAATGGCACAGTTAGGAGTGGCCGGATGGGATAATCATGGCAGCAGCAGCACCAGTGGTACCGTTTCTTCCGGTAGTATTACCTGGAATAGTCTTTCCTCTTTTGGTAATTTTGCATTGGGAAGTACAAACGGAGCTACCAATCCTTTACCTGTTAAACTGGTGAATGTAAAAGCCTATGTGGCGGATGCCGTTAATCAGATTGAATGGACCAACCTGACCGAATCAGGTATTGTTTCCTATAGCGTGCAGCGATCAGTGAACGGACAACAATTCACTACTATTGGAAGCCTGCCCGCAAGATCCCAAAATGGTGGCCGGGAAGATTTTAAACTAACAGATCTTCAACCACTGTTAACCGGATATTACCGGATCCAGGTTATTGAAATCAGCGGGAAGACGACATACAGCCCGATTGTAAAAGTACAGCGCAACCTTGCAACCCTTGGTATCGCTGTTTATCCAAATCCGGTACAAAAAGGACAATCTGTTCAGTTGCAACTTACCGCTGAACCTGGTCAGTATGAGTTGAGTCTTTTTGAAACAGGTGGAAGATTGGTGAAAAAGGAAATGATTCAACACCGGGGAAATACAATGACCCAGTCCATTGAATTACCCGCAACTCTTCCGGCCGGCCAGTACTTTCTGAAGCTAACGGGTAGTTTCGGAACAAGACATACCAGTATAGTCATCCGGTAAAAAATTCTTCCGGCTGCGTAAAAAAAAATGGGTGAATTTTTAACGGAGTTTATCCAGACTTTTCACCAGCTTCTCATCTTTACGGATATCACGGAATGCCATGAAATATCCGGCCAGTACGGCTACCGGTAAAATGCAAAACAGTGCCAGTGTGCTCTTGCTGAGTTTATTCAGTTGGGTGATATATAATACAAGAGTCAGCAGGGCGAGTAATAAACCTACCAGGGAAAGTTTGATCTGTAACTGCCGGTCTTTGTACAGGAAGATCGTCACTGCTGAAAGTACCAGGGATGCCCCGGTGAGAATTAATAACAGGAAATGACTGTCGGCTTTTAAAACCTTATCCACTTCAAGGCCTTTCTCTATTCCTTTGCCGGTGGCAAAAGGAAACATAAAACTCAGCAGGGCCGCTACAGTGGCGAGTAATAACCAGAGGGTTTGTTTTCTTTGTATCATAACAGTTCCTTCTTATAATAAAAGACAATATCGCCTTAACCCAGTTCAGGGTATAAAGGGAATTGCTGCATAAATGATTTTACTTCCTGTTTCACCCCACTGATCAGTTGCTCATCATCGGCATTCATCAGCACTTTATCAATAAAAGCCACCACGGTTTCCATATGTGATTCCTTCATACCACGGGTGGTAATGGCAGGAACACCTACCCGGATACCGGAGGTTACAAAAGGTGATTTGTCGTCAAAGGGCACGGCATTTTTATTCAGTGTGATATGGGCTTTGTCCAGCGTTTCCTGTGCTTTTTTACCGGTGATATTTTTATTCCGGAGATCTATCAGCATCAGGTGATTGTCGGTGCCACCACTGATCAGGTTATAACCCCGGTTTACCAATGATTTGGCCATGGCCTGTGCATTGGCAATGACCTGCTGACCATAAGCTGTAAATCCTTCTTCCAGTATTTCTCCAAAGGCAACGGCCTTGGCTGCAATCACATGTTCTAAGGGCCCGCCCTGTGAACCCGGAAAAACGGCCAGGTCCAGCAGCTGACTCATAGTACGCGGATTACCCTTGGGGTCTTTATAGCCCCATGGGTTTTCAAAATCATGCCGAAGCATAATGATACCACCCCGGGGTCCACGCAATGTTTTATGAGTGGTGGAAGAAACAATATGGCAATGATCAAAAGGATCATTCAGTAAACCTTTGGCAATAAGTCCGGCCGGATGCGCGATATCTGCAAAAACAACAGCACCAATTTCATCAGCAACAGCGCGAATACGCTGATAATCCCAGTCTCGGCTATAAGCGGAAGCTCCGCAGATAATCATCTTTGGTTTTTCGGCTCTTGCCTTGGCTTCCAGTTGTTCATAATCAACAATACCATCTGCGGTTACTCCGTAATGAAGGGCATGGTAGGTTTTGCCGCTGAAATTGGCCGGACTACCATGGGTCAGGTGACCACCCATACTCAGGTCAAGTCCCAGGAATTTTTCACCGGGTTTCATCACCGCCAGGAAAACAGCAGCATTGGCAGAAGCGCCACTATGTGGTTGAACATTGGCCCAGCTGCAATTGAATACTTTTTTCAGCCGGTCAATAGCAAGATTTTCTATTTCATCCACGATCTCACAACCCCCGTAATACCGTTTGCCAGGGTATCCTTCGGCGTATTTATTGGTGGGCACGGTACCCATGGCCTGCATCACCTGCAGGGAGGTAAAATTCTCAGAGGCGATCAGTTCAATTCCATGACGCTGGCGATCCAGCTCCCGGTTGATAAGGTCAAAGACCTGTGTATCTTTCTGCATGGCGCAAAATTAAGTGAGCGGGGTTAAAATCCGGTACCAAACTGTTCAGACCTGTTTATTTCAAAAGTATTACTTTCGTTGGCTTTTGATTAGTAACCCCCGGGGTTTCCCGGGCCAACCAACAGGCTTATCATGAAGGCGATTATACCCGTAGCCGGTGCCGGTACCAAGCTGCGACCACATAGTTACACTCAGCCCAAGGCCCTTATTCCTCTGGCGGGCAAAACGGTTCTTAGCATTATCATTGACCAGCTGAAAGAAGCCGGTATCACCGAATTCGTTTTTATCGTGGGTTACCTGGGTGAAAAGATTCAGGATTATGTGAAGAGTAAGTATCCCGAACTGACAGCACATTATATACAACAGGTGGACCGGCAGGGGGTGGGACATGCTATCCGCCTCACCCGCAACATTGTTGACAATGATGAAGTGTTTGTGGTGCTGGGAGATACTATTTGTGAGTATGATATCAAAGAAGTAGTGGCCAGTCCTTTTTCGATGATCGGGGTAAGAAAAGTGGATGACCCCCGCGAATTTGGGGTGGCAGAACTGGATGAAGACGGATCCATTCACCATGTGGTGGAGAAACCGCAGATACCCAAATCCAATATGGCCATGGTGGGGGTTTATAAAATCCGGGAATCAGAGCAATTATTTCAATGTCTGGAAACCAATATCCGGCAGGGATTAAGAACTCATGGCGAATACAGCCTGACGGATGCACTGGATTGTATGATTAAAATGGGTTGCCAGTTTAAATCATTCAAAGTAGAAAGCTGGTTTGATTGTGGTAAAAAAGAAACCCTGCTGGAATCCAATGCCACCCTGCTGAAGAAATTTGATCCTGTTGTTGACACAACCCCCTTTATTAATACAGTGATCATCCCACCGGTTAGTATTGGCACCGGCTGCAATATCAAAAACACCATCATCGGTCCCAATGTGGCCATCGGAGATAATACCACCATTGACTATTCTATTATCAAAGATTCGATCATCGGATCCTATTCCAATCTTTTTGATATCGTCCTGAATGCCTCCGTCATCGGAAGTGATACCAACCTCCGCGGTGAAAGCCGCTCCCTGAATATCGGGGATAATACCAGCATCGATCTGGGCTAGGTATTAAGTACTCACATAAGTTTGAGTTACCCAATCCCCAATTCCCAATATCCCTGCCTTCGCTATAGCTATGGCGGGCGAAGCAATATCCTAATATCCTATTATCCTAATATCCCAATTCTCACCACCCCAATCTCTATCTTTGCTCCTGTAAAAGTCAATGGCCACAGTTGTCAACTGACTATCGACTAAAGACTAAGGACTAACGACTTTTCTCAACTGACTATCGACTAAAGACTAACGACTTCTCCATGGAATCATTCTCCAATAGAATTACACAACTTTTCGGGATACGCTATCCCATCATTCAGGCCGGTATGATCTGGGCCAGTGGATGGAGATTGGCCAGTGCGGTAAGCAATGCGGGCGGACTGGGAATCATAGGAGCGGGTTCGATGTATCCGGATGTTTTACGGGAACATATCCGGAAATGCAAAGCGGCTACTGCGCACCCTTTTGCGGTGAATATTCCTTTGTTATATCCGGATATTGATCAGCATATCAACATCATCATTGAAGAGGGCGTAAAAATTGTTTTCAGTTCAGCAGGAAATCCAAAAACCTGGACTACTATCCTCAAAGAAAAAGGGGTGACGGTTATACATGTAGTCAGTTCTTCAAAATTTGCAAGGAAGGCAGAGGAGGCGGGATGTGATGCCGTAGTGGCCGAAGGTTTTGAAGCCGGGGGGCATAATGGAAGGGAAGAAACCACCACCCTGGTGCTGGTACCTGCCGTGGTGGAAGCCGTAAAAATTCCGGTGATTGCTGCAGGCGGGATCGTCAATGGCCGGCAGATGCTGGCCACCATGGTACTGGGGGCAGAAGGCGTGCAAATGGGCAGCCGCTTTGTGGCCAGTGAGGAAGCATCCTCCCATATCAATTTTAAAAATGCCGTGATCAGTTTGCAGGAAGGGGATACCCAATTGGCTTTAAAGCAACTTACCCCTGTCCGGTTGATCCGGAATGCTTTTTATGAGCAGGTAAAGGCTGCCGAACTAAGGGGGGCAGGGGTGGAGGAATTGCAGCAAATCCTGGGTCGTGCACGGGCCAAAAAGGGTATGTTTGAAGGAGATATGCAGGAAGGAGAGCTGGAAATCGGACAGGCAGGGGCCTTGCTGGATCGTATTTTACCGGCCGGGGAGATCGTAAAAAAAGTATGGGAAGAGTTTATGAACGGTTTGGCCGAACCATTGAAAATACTTTAATTTTACCAGTACCATCCAAAACGGGTCTGTGCTGAAGGGTTTTTGACAACCATTCAAAACGTTTAAAATGAAACAAAAACTTTTTTTACTGGGTTTCAGTCTGCTGGGTTTTGTTGCCGCCAAAGCAACAGAGATCGGTCCCGGCGATGGTAAAAAGGATGATGTAAATGGAGTGATTCTCCATTCGGAGACAAAAAAACCACTCAAGGATGTGAGTATCACAGCCTACAATATTACCAAGAAAGAAAAAGTGGTACTCTCCGATGATGATGGAACCTTTTCTTTTGATGAACTGAAACCAGGCACTTACAAGTTTGTCTTTGAGAAGGCCGGATTCCGCAAAGCCACCAAGGAGAAAGTAGTGGTGAAAACAGATGAAGCCTTCCAGATGAGTATCGAGATGATCGAGAATGATGTATTTGATATCATGCCTTCTCCCGGAAGTTTCGGGGGGATGTAAGAAAAAATAAATTTGAATTAAAAAGTCCCGCCATTGGCGGGACTTTTTTTATTCCGGCTGTCTGAACAGACTGGCGATGACTTTTTTTATGATTCGGCTGTTATCATTGCCTGCTGAGGAGAATAAAAAAACTGTCACTTTGGGCTTGCCGAAATGTGACAGTTTTTTTAGCGCTACCAGTATTCTTCAATCCAGGTCCATATCAAAATCATCATCAGTTTTCTCGATTTTGAATTTGGGATGTTTGTCCAGGAAGGAACGATATTTTTCTGCCACCTGATCCGCTGCTTTTTTACCATTGATCAGCAGTTCCCCGTTTTTATGTTGCAGGGTATAATTTCCTTTTTTATTAATCAGGCCGTCTTTGTCCAATCCGTCTACAAAGACTTTATATTCTTTAATTTCCTCTTTGGCTTTTTCAATCTCCTTACGGGCATTAGCCAGTTCTTTTTAGATATTGGGTTTGATATCTTTCAGTTCTTCAGTCATTTTCTTCAGGTCCTCGTCCAGTTTTTTCATATCAATCTCCTGCACTTTTTCAATTCCTCTTTCATCTTGTCCATATCAATTTTGGAGAGCGATAATTCCACTTCCTGCTGAATTTTAGCCAGATCCAGTTCTTTCATGGCCTTGTTTATTTCTTCCTGAATTTTCGCCATATCCACTCCTTTCATGGCCTCGGCAATTTCCACCTTGATTTTATCAAAGTCAACCTTAGCCAGAGAGGTTTTGATTTCTTTTTCAATAGCGGCCATATCAATTCCTTTCATGGCCTTTTCTATTTCCAGTTTCAGTTTATTGCCGTCCAGTTCCTTCATGGCATCAGCAATCTCCCGGCTGGCTTTTTCCATTTCTTTTCAAAATCCACCCGTTCCAGTTCATCCAGTACTTCATCGAGGTCGCGGACTTTTTTATCCCGGTCCGATTTTTTAGTCTTGGGTGTGGTGTCGTTGCTGCTTTGTTCAAAGCGGCCGCCCTGTTGTTGTTGTCCCCAGGATACAAGGCCAATGGTAAGCAAAATGGCAAAGGCGGCGAGCAGGAGAGGGCTGTGTTTTTTCATGACTGCTTTCATACGTTCTTTTTTTTCAGTTAAAGGCTTTGTTTTCCACGAAATACTTCGTATCAAATATACGATTGAATTCGTATTTGAGTTACAAAGTTTCAGGAAAAGGATATTTTTAACATTTGCTGTCTGGTAGTAAGAGCCTCCGGATCCGAAAGACCAGCCACTAATTCACGAATAGGATGGTGTATTTCTACTTTTTAATCAAATGAATATAAAAAGCCTAGCCACAGATCTGCGGATTGATTTCGTGCATTCGTGGCCTTTTTATTATTAAGAGTCTCCGGATCCGAAAGACCAGCCACTAATTCACGAATAGGATGGTGTATTTCTACTTTTTAATCAAATGAATATAAAAAGCCTAGCCACAGATCTGCGGATTGATTTCGTGCATTCGTGGCCTTTTTATTATTAAGAGTCTCCGGATCCGAAAGACCAGCCACTAATTCACGAATAGGATGGTGTATTTATACCTTTTAATCAAATGAATATGATCATCTGAATATAAAAAAGCATAGCCACAGATTTGCGGATTGATTTCGTGCATTCGTGGCCTTTTTATTATTAAGAGTCTCCGGATCCGAAAGAACAGCCACTAATTCACGAATAGGATGGTGTATTTCTGCCTTTTAATCAAATGAATATGATCATCTGAATTCAAAAGCATAGCCTCAGATATATGAAATGATTTCGTGTATTCGTGGCTTTTTTTAGCGCCCCGGATCAAAAAGATTAGCCACTAATTCACGAATAAGATTCGTGTATTAGTGGCTTTCTTAATGTAAGTAAGGATACAAATGCCTGGATCTATTGATAGAACCGTGGCTTCTCACCATCAGTTTTTGCGGAAAGCCCAGCGCAGCATTTCTTTCCAGCTGGTTTTTTTGCCGTACATCAGGATACCGGTGCGGTAAATCTTGGCGGCAAACCAGGTGGTGAATATAAATCCGGCGATCAGCAGCCCCATACTCAGGGCCAGTTGCCATACAGGAACCGTCCCGGGAACACCATAAGGTATCCGGGCCATCATCACGATGGGAGAACTGAGGGGGATGATACTTCCCCATACGGCAATGGGTCCGGTAGGATCATTCACAGCCGTGGTCATGAGTACAATGGAAATGATCACCAGCATGGTAACCGGGAAGCTGAGCGACTGCGCCTCTCTTACATCTTCATTAATGGCACTGCCGATAGCCCCATAGATGGAAGCATAGAAAAAGAATCCTCCCAGGAAATAAAAAGCAAAACAGAAAAGAGTCAATGGTAAATTAACACTGGTGAAGATGGTTTGAATACTGCCCACAATCTGGTTAGCGGCCCCGCCACTGCCGGATCCGGTAAGATTGGCGGTTACATTATAGATGACAAATACAAATGCTATCCATAGCAGGAACTGGGTCAGCGCCACCAATCCGATCCCGATAATTTTTCCCAGCATCATCTGGAATGGTTTTACCGAGGATACAATGATCTCCGCAATCCGGTTAGTTTTTTCTTCCATTACTCCCATCATCACCTGTGATCCATATATCAGGATGATAAAATAGATCAGAAAACCACAGGCCATACCGATACCGCTGGACAAACCGGCATCCATCTTTTCATCATTCTCATTCACTGCTTTTACCTGGATCCTGTTCAGTGCCAGGATTTCTCTTTTGCCGGCATCAATACCCAGGTTCTCATTTTTTACTTCATCCCAGATGCGGTTCACTTTGGTCTGTACGGCAGATTCAACAGAAGCTCCGTATGATTTATTGGCTTTGAGAACCAGGTTGTTTGGAGCAGCCGTATCCCATTTCATTGCAGGAATAATCAGCAGGGCATCATATCCTGACGCATCATAGTCGTAGGATTTACCGGCTGTTGTTTTTACCAGGTCCATGATGGAGCTTTCGTCTGCCAGGTTTTGCAGATTCAGTTTTTGACTGGTAAAAAATCCGGAAGAATCCAGCACAGCGATCTTCAGTTGCTGTCTTGATTTTTCGGCAATATACCCGGTACCGAAAATCAGCAACAGATAAAGAATCGGGAATAACAGGGTACCGATGATAAAGGTTTTTTTACGAACCCTTGTCATGTATTCTCTTTTGATGATCAGGAATGTCTTGCGCATAGTAAGTAGTTGATAGTTCGGTTAAATGGATTGAAACTGACGGGCTGCAGGACTGCTTTCTACCAGCCTGATAAAAATATCATTCAGGGTAGGCAGAATTTCCTGGAAGGAATGAATGGCCACATTTTGAGAAATCAGGTACTGTAATACATCGTTAGGCGTCTTGCCTTCCTGGATCCTGACAATCGCATTGGCTTTGCCGCTATTCAGAATTTCAAATGGAGCATTCCCATTCAGTGCAGGGATCACTTCGGAGCTGCCGATGCGGAAAAGATTTTCCTTGAATTCCTGTTTGACCTGGGTAACTGTTCCATCGAGGATTTTTTTTCCTTTGTTCACCAATACAATATGGTTACAGATTTCTTCCACCTGTTCCATCCGGTGTGTACTGAATATGATAGTGGATCCGTTTTGGGCCAGTTTAAAGATTTCATCCTTGATCAGGTTACTGTTCACCGGATCCAGTCCGCTGAAAGGCTCATCCAGGATCACCAGTTTAGGCCGGTGAAGGATGGTGGTGACAAACTGCAGTTTCTGACTCATTCCTTTAGAGAGGTCTTCCACTTTTTTATTCCACCAGGATTCCATTTCAAATTTTACAAACCACTCCTTGATCCTTGCCTGGGCATCGCTGCGGCTGAGTCCTTTCAGCTGAGCCAGGTACATCGCCTGTTCGCCGATCTTCATTTTTTTATACAGCCCTCTTTCTTCCGGCATATAACCGATGTAACCCACATCCTTAACCGGGTCAAATTTTTTGCCATCAAAGATGATCTGCCCTTCATCCGGGTAAAAAATACCGGTGATCATCCGGATCAGGGTGGTTTTGCCGGCTCCATTGGGACCGAGCAGGCCGAATATCTGGCCTTTTTCAACAGTCAGGCTGATATCGTCTACGGCTTTCTGGGATGCGAAATACTTTTTAAGCTGTTGGAGTTCAAGTAGTGGCATACTGCTGATTTGAACAACAAAGTTACCTGCCGGATTTTAATTGCCGGAAAAATACGGTGAACTGCACCGCTTAGGGAGCCAACTGCCCGGGTAGCCGGTGAATGCCACAAAGACTGGCTGAATTTGCTTCTTTCTGGTTTCAAAAGGGTGGGGTGACGCGGTAAAACATTTCTAAGGGTAAACACGTAAAAAACCCAAGTGTTTTTCATTCACTGATAAGTGACTTTACTATTTACAATGGGGAAAACCGATACTACTTTTGTCGTAGAAATCTGTACTTAATGAAAAATTACCCCGTAATCCGCCTAATGGCATCCCTGGTATTTTGCCCTGTTGTTTTAACGGCTCAGGTAGCAATCAACTCAGTTTCAACAGTAACTACCCTTTCAGTAACAGGTGGCAATTATAGTGCATCCGTTACCTCCCATTCTGGTAGTGTGAATACTGTATCCCCTTCTACTAATTATAATGTGAGTTATAATAATAACGGGAATATCGGTATCACCAGTTTTGCTTACTCCGGAAAGTCTTATGTACGGTACGACTATTTTGATACCGTCATCATCCGCAGAGTCGCCAATGCTTCCCTGGCCAGCAATGGTAACAAACAGCATATCTATTGCCAGGGAAATGCTGCCGTTGATAATACCACCTACAATATGCCATTTCCTGTTGCCTTTCCCCAGGTGGCCAATCATGCTTACATGGAAAGAGTAATGAAAGAAGGCATGGTGAACAGGGGTAGTGATAATGTATTTAATAATGATGCCGCATCTGATCTTACATTTAATAATATTGAAAGGGTTGATTTTGTTTACAAATCCGGTATAGCAACCATCTATCCAACTTCTGCCGGTTTCCTGATTGCCGAACGTGGTGGAAACGATGCATTTAAAATTGCTGCCATTACCGCAGTGGATGTAAATGGTTATCCAACTGCTTTTGGCGCTGTGCTTACTGTGAATACTACGGCTTATGGAGCAGCCATTGCTACCTTGCCCAGTTATGTAATGAGAAAGGATGTTTCAGACAATGCACTTCGCCCTTTTTCACTGGTTCCGGCCCAGGCTATCAAATCAGTTTTTATCAGATTAAGTGATCTGGGCATCACTACACTTCAAAAAGTTTATGGATATGCATTGATGGGTGCTGATGTTACAGCCAGTTCCAGTGCACAATTGCTGGATTATACCAACAATACTTATTATCCCACCAATACGACCAATGCAAACGGTGGAATGGACCTGGCATCTGCTCCCGGTATTTTTCATACTGACCTGGTTTTATCTGTACACTTTCTGGATATGAAAGGTCAATCTAAAAATGGTACACAAGTACTTGCCTGGAAAGATGAAGATTATAACGCCGTTCGCGAATACCAGGTAGAAAAATCACTGGATGGGGAACATTTTGAAAAGATCGGTGCAGTTGATCCTGCCAGTGCATCCGGCGTTTACCAGTTTGCCGACAAACAGTTTACCGCTACAGCCTGGTACCGGATTCGCGTGGTGAATCAAACCGGAAGTTTTTATAACTCTGATACTTATTTTGCCCGCAGCAGCAAAACAGTTGCTGATATCAGCGTATTTCCTAATCCTGCTACCGATTATCTCACAGTTTCACTTAACGGTGATGTACAAAAGGCTACCCGTATCAGTCTTTACAGTATGGATGGCAGAGAGCAGGCCAGCTGGACGGCCGGAAACAACAGCCGCCAATACCGTATCGGATTGCAGCAGTTGCCCCGCGGACAGTATTTTGTAAAAATCACATCCGGTGAACAGGTAGTAGCCAGTAAGCAATTTATGAAGATGTAATTCCGGCCAGTATCATTGCCACTCTTTCCCCATCCATGGCTGCACTTACGATACCACCGGCATAACCAGCTCCTTCTCCGCAAGGATAGAGATTGCTGATTTGCGGATGTGATAATAATTGCTGATCTCTGGGAATACGAACCGGTGAAGAGGTCCTTGATTCAGTAGCAACCACCACTGCTTCATTGGTATAATAGCCTTTCATCTTTTTGCCCTGCATCCGGAAACCCTCCTGCAGACTTTGATGAATAAAAGCCGGTAAAACTTTTTTCAGGGCTGCTGTTTTGATTCCAGGCAAATAAGAACAATCCGGTAATGAAGCAGATCCTTTGTTTTCACAGAAGTCAACCAGTCTTTGCGCCGGTGCCACCAACTGACCTCCTCCTGCTTCAAATGCCTGCTGTTCCACCATTTGCTGAAAATACATAGCCGCCAATGGTCCATGCTGCCGGAATGCCTGCCAGTCTTTTTCTTCCACCGAAACAACGATGCCACTATTGGCATAAGGATTATTTCTTTTGGAAGGACTCCATCCATTCACCACAATTTCACCGGGCGATGTTGCGGCCGGAGCAATGATACCACCCGGGCACATACAAAAGAAAATACACCCTTCCCATCCACCTGGTTTACCCAGCTATAGGCGGCGGGCGGAAGTAATGGATCGCGCAGTTGAACTGCTGAATGAGATAATGGGACCAAATGATACTGACAACTGTCGATTAATTCCTGCGGGTGCTCCACTCTTACACCCAGGGCAAAGGGTTTGGCTTCGATAAGAATTTGTTGCTGATGCAATAGCTCAAAAATATCCCGGGCTGAGTGACCGGTGGCCAGGATCAGGGCATCCCCATTGAATTGATCCCCATCCGCAGTTATCACTGAGCGGATTTTATTTTTTTCGAGAATGAATCCGGTCAGTTTCTTTTCAAAATAAATCAAACCCCCGCTGGCAATAATCTGCCTGCGCATGGCGCTGATAATATGCGGCAGTTTATTGGTGCCGATATGCGGATGGGCTTCGTATAAAATTTTTTCCTCCGCCCCGAAATGAACAAATAAACTCAGGATACGTCCGATATCACCTCTTTTACTGCTGCGGGTATATAATTTACCATCACTATAAGTGCCGGCTCCTCCTTCTCCAAAACAATAATTACTGTCGGGATTCACAATTCCTTCCCGGTTCATGACGGCCAGGTCCCTGCGGCGGGCCTGCACATCTTTTCCTCTTTCCAGGATCAGGGGACGAATACCGGCTTCAATCAGCCGGAGGGCGGCAAATAAACCAGCCGGTCCGGCACCAATTACCAGCACGGTTTTATCAGACTGATGCACATCCGGGTAATGAAAAGATTGTAATTGCCTTTGTATAAAAGGTTCATTGATATAGGCCAGCAGGCTCAATTGAACCCAGGCCTGCTTTCCACGGGCATCGAGCGACTGCCGGGTGATCGTATATCCACTAATAGCGCTTTCCGGTACAGCAGCGGAGGCGGCGATATAACGTTTAACCGTTGATTCGTCGGCTGCTTCTGCCGGTTTGAGTTTTAAAACAAGTGTTTGTTGCATGGCGAGGTATTTATCCTGCAATGGCGGTAAAGTTGCAAATAAATTCCGGTGATTTCAGGGCTTTATTTTTTGTGGCGGCCATAAAAAAATGATACCTTCAAAGCACCACCAAAGTATGAGAAAGAATCCGTCTGCCATATTCTTAGCCTTGCTATTATTGTTTACAGGATATTCCTGTACAACCAGCTATCAGACTTCCGCCTTACAATACAAATCCTATCGCATTTCAGATGCACAGCAAAAGGACTCATCCCTGCTGAAATTTTTGCAGCCCTATGGAGAAAAGGTCAACAGCACCATGAATGAAGTAGTGGGAGTAGCGGCTATTAGTATGGATAAAGCGCAGCCGGAATGTACACTGGGTAATATGATGGTGGATGCATTTCTGGCTATGGCAGCTGAAAAATATAATACCAAAGTAGATGGGGCCCTGGTGAATTTTGGCGGGATCCGGTTGACGCAATTGCCCAAAGGAAATATCACCACAGGCAAGATATTTGAACTGATGCCTTTTGATAATCTTCTTTTATTGCAGAAGATGAAAGGCTCCGTTCTTCAGCAGGTGCTGGACCTGGCTGCTGCCAAGGGCGGATGGCCGCTGGCAGGAATTACCATGCAGATCCGTGATAAAAAAGCAGTCAATATCAAAGTAGGCGGCCTGCCACTCGATCCCGATGCAACTTATACGATTGCCAATTCAGATTTTATCGCCAATGGCGGAGATAATGCGGATATGTTGCGTACAATCCCTCAGATAACAAATGGCTACCTGATGCGGGATGCGATCATCGAATATATCAGGAAGCAAAAAGCCGCAGGTAAAGAAATCAGTTCAACCATCGAAAACCGGGTGACCAATGCAGAGTAGAAAAAGTTTTATCCGAAAAGCCGCTATGTCGGCCGGTGCCGTTTTGGCCGGACCCACACTGCTGGAAGCTGCGGAGTATATCAGTCCTTACCGGCTGACCATTTTACATACCAACGATACCCATAGCCGGCTGGAACCCTTTCCCATGGATGGTGGCCGGAATCAGGGCCTGGGTGGTATTGCCGGTCGTTCGGCATTGATTCAAAAAATACGCGCAGAAGAAGAACAGGTGTTGTTACTGGATGCCGGCGATATCTTTCAGGGAACACCTTATTTCAATATTTACAAAGGAGAGCCCGAGATCAAAGCCATGACCGCCATGCAATATGATGCCTGTACCATCGGGAATCATGATTTTGATGCAGGGATGGAGAACCTGGCCACACAGCTCACCCTTCATGCCAATTTCCCGATGCTGGTAGCCAATTATGATTTTACCGGCACCGCAATGGAACATAAAACACAGCCTTATAAAGTATTTAAAAAAGGCAGATTGAAAATCGGTGTTTTTGGCGTGAGTATTGAAGGCAGGGGATTGATACCTGATACTTTATTTGGTGCCACCAAATACCTGGATCCCGTGCAAAAAGCCAATGAAACAGCAGATCAACTGAAACGGTTGGAAAACTGTGATATGGTGATCTGTTTATCGCACCTGGGTAATAAATATACCGATGGAAAAGTGAGTGATGAAGTGCTGGCAAAGGAATCATCGGACATTGACCTGATCATTGGCGGTCATACCCATACCTTTCTGGATGATCCACTGAAATATACTAATAAAAACGGGAATGATGTGATTGTGAACCAGGTGGGTTTTGCGGGTATTATTTTAGGACGTCTGGATTTTGAATTTTCCAAATTTTCCGGTAAAAAATTGGTGAAAAATCACAATCTTTCTGTTTCACAAAAATCAGCTGGGTAAAAATTTTTTTTTATAAAAGAAATGGTGATATTCGCCCTCCTGTCCAATTTTTTTTATTGACACTGTGTGAGAATTTTTTTTGGACGGTTAAGCAAGAACAACTATAGTTAACCCGACATAAACTGCTTACTAATCTGATGGAGAAGAATGCTGAAAAGATCTGGACCAATTGTTTAAAGATCATCAAGGATATTGTAGAATGGCAGCACTTCAAGACCTGGTTTGAACCCATCAAGCCAGTCTCCCTAAAAAACAACGTTCTCGTCATCCAGGTACCCAGTCAATTCTTTTTTGAATACCTCGAAGAACATTACGTAAATTTATTAGCGAAGACTTTGAAGCGGGAACTGGGTAAGGAAGCCCGGCTGGAATACCGCATCATGGTTGACAGTGGTAACAGCAAGAACAAACCGGTTACCATGGATGTAAGTGGTCAGGGTTTTAAAACTTTTTCCAATAACGAAATGGATTTCCCTTTAGTCATAAATAATCCTGTTAAGAATCCCTTCGTCATACCGGGGCTCAAGAAGATGCAAATCGACCCCCAGCTCAATCATATTTATACTTTCGAATCTTTTGTGGAAGGCGATTGCAACCGGGTGGCCCGCCGTGCCGGTAAAACCGTTGCTGAAAAGCCGGGAGCCAATTCCTTTAATCCCCTGGTCATTTATGGCGGTGTTGGTTTGGGTAAAACCCACCTGGCCCAGGCGATCGGTAATGAAGTAAAACGTTTGCATCCCAATAAAGTGGTATTATATGTGAGCTCGGAGAAATTCATTAACCAGTTCATGGATCATAGCCGGAACAATGCCATCAACGATTTTATCCATTTTTATCAGCTCATTGATGTGCTGATCCTGGATGATGTGCAGTTCTTTGCCAAGGCTGAGAAATCCCAGGATGCTTTTTTCGCGATTTTCAACCACTTGCACCAATCTCATAAACAACTGGTGCTCACTTCTGATAAATCTCCCAAAGACCTGGAAGGGGTGCAGGAAAGACTGCTCAGCCGTTTCCGCTGGGGCCTCAGTGCTGATCTGCAGGTGCCGGAATATGATACCCGGATCGAGATCCTGGAGAAGAAGATGAAGAATGACGGGCTGGAGATGTCGAAAGAAGTGGTCAAGTACATTGCCTATAATATCAGTAATAATGTAAGGGAGCTGGAAGGCGCCCTGATCTCACTCTTGGCACAATCTTCGCTTAACAGGAGGGAAATCGACCTCGATTTAGCCAAGAAAGTGTTACGGAATTTCGTCAAATCATCCAGCAAGGAAATTACGATCGAAACCATCCAGAAAATGGTTTGTGAGTATTTCGATGTGCCTTACGATAAACTCCTTCAAAAGACCAGGAAAAGGGAAATCGTTCAGGCCCGCCAGATTACCATGTACCTGGCCAAGGCTTTTACCAAGAATTCCCTCAAAACCATCGGGGAGCATTTTGGTGGCCGCGATCATACCACAGTGATCCATTCCTGCCAAACGGTAAAAGACCTGATGGATACCGATGGGGTATTTCGGGAAAATGTACTGGAACTGCAACAGAAAGTACAGCTGGCTGCCATGTAATTAAAATTTAAACTCATTGATCCCAAATTCCTTCAAGTTTAAGGAATTTGGGATTTGTCTTTTTGGGATTTCTTGGGTTAAATCTCTATTTTTGCATCCCTTTAGCCGCCATCGTTAAAGCGAAGGTGGCCAGCCCGGAGAGGTGCCTGAGTGGCCGAAAGGGCCGGTTTGCTAAACCGTTGTACGAGCTTAAACTTGTACCGAGGGTTCGAATCCCTCCCTCTCCGCAACCAAAAAAGAGCCGGCAATAGCCGGGTTTTTTATTTGTCCGAAGCCACGAAAATTTATTTTCGGTGGCGTAGGGCAAATAAAAAACCGGGAGCGAAGCGACGGGTCTTTTTTGGTTGCAGGCCCCCCACCCGGGATCATTGCAAATAATCCCCATTATTTTCAATGGCGTAGGGCAAATAAAAAACCGGGAGCGAAGCGACGGGTCTTTTTTGGTTGCAGGGCCCCCACCCGGGATCATTGCAAATAATCCCATTTATTTTCAATGGTGAAGGGCAAATAAAAAACCGGGAGCGAAGCGACGGGAATTTTTTGGTTGTAGGCCCCCCCACCCAGGGATCATTGCAAATAATCCCTTATTAAGTCAGTTACTCTACACCTGGTAATACAAAGGGATAAAAAAATAAGTACGCGAAGCGGACGGTTTGATTTGTTTTGGTTGTTGTGGTGAGTCTCTGACTCACCACAAATCATAATTCGCTCATTGTATAAATCATAATTTTGTTAATACGATCAGCTTTCGGTTTTCCCATCCCAATATACCCGCCCCCCGGTATGAAATATCCCTGAATCCACACTATATTCGACCCATATTTCAATCAATGATTATGAAGAAAATTCTTTTATCTGTTAGTGTTTTAGCAGTTTCAGCATTGGCCGCCAATGCCCAGCTCTTCCCCCGCGCCAAATGCACTACCCTCGTGGGTGAAGCCATGTTCGGGGAAAGACCCGATACCGTAAAAACCAGGGGAATGGCCGATAATTACCATACCTGGGAGCCAGGCAGTGAACTGCTGGTGAAATTTATGCCCGGTGGCAGCAAAGCGGTCAGGGATAAAGTGATCCTGAATGCCAAAGAATGGGAAAAACATGGTAATATCCGCTTGAAATTTGTACCGGATAATGCCGGCTTTACCCATCTGCGGATCAAACTCGGCGCCGGTATGGGACATAATTCCGCAGTAGGTACCGAAGCCAGCTTCCGCGCCCAGACAGAACAAACGATCAATTTCGATACCCTGGCCTTTGCCGATGGAGATTATTACCTGGACCGGGTGAAGAAAAAAGGAATAAAACCTCCTTATACTTTCGATCACCTCCGTAAGGAAATGAAAGAAGATCCCAATCACTGGAATCTCCCGGAAATCCGCCGTGTGGTGATGCATGAATTCGGACATGCCCTCGGACTGCTCCACGAACAGAGCTACCCCGAAGCGGTGAACTGGAAGAAAACGGATTCGATCTATCAGTATTATTATGAAACACAGGGTTGGGAAAAAGAACAGGTGGACTTCAACGTATTTGAAGTAGGCAGCCGCTTCTATACCAATGGAACCAAATACGATCCCAAATCCATCATGCATTATTCCATTAATGCCTGGGAAACCACCAATGGTTATGCAGTGAAAAATAATTTTGAATTATCAGCCGGCGATAAAGTATTGATCGCTGCTCTTTATCCCAAGCCCAATACATCCGGCGTTAAAGTGGTACCTAAAGTCAATATCACCAATTTTACCAAACTGGATGTGAGTTATGATCCGGCAAGGGGCGGACTGGTGATCAAACAAGCTTTCGACCTTAAAACCAATTCCAAATTGGGGGAAGTGTATTTTGTAGCCCGTATCGCCAATGCAGAAGGGTATTATTTCAAAACAGCCAGCAAGTATTATAACTGGGGCGGAGCACTGGCTACCTATTTAAAGGTAAACCTGACACCCAATGCAAAAGTGATCTATAATAAGGATCCTAAAGGAAGAATGGAATTGTTCTTCCCGCTGAATATGTATCCGGAACTGTACGGACAAAAAATCCGGGTGGCCTTTGCCGTTTATCTGGATGATGTAGCCAATAACCAGCTGGATAAACTGATGTATTTCTCAGCCACAAATCCGCTGAGTATTCCTTCGAAGTCGTTTTAAAGAATTGCATTGATTATAGCAGTAGCCGGGATCTTTTCCCGGCTTTTTTTTATATCAATTACATTGGCTTTAGTACACTGAATCACCCTTCGACAAGCTCAGGGTGACAGACTGCTGACTTGTGTCGTATGACTTACTTTTTTCGCCCGCTAATTCATAAAATATTGTTGTCTCCCTTGCCACGGCTAACAGCGCATCGCTGCAGGATGTAATTTTTCAGTTCAATACCACAAACGCCTATTTGACCCCTTTATACGCTTAACCAAACAGAAAGGTACCGGAATGGATAAGTTTTTATTCACCGACGGAACCAACGGGGTCAGGGAAGTACATTCAAAAGAAGAACTTCTTGCCCTTATCAGTTCCGCACCAGAACCAGCCAGGGCAAGGATATGGGTGTTTCACAGTAATGAGTGGATCAGCGCCACTGCATTTATCAGCCAGCAACCGAAAGGGACCTTCCTCCAAACAAGTCCTTCTCCTTTAACATCACCTGAGCTTGCTACTATTCCTGTACAAAAAAAGAAAGGATGGACCATGCTGGGTTACAGCCTTGCTGCGATTGCCGCCGCCTTACTGATTTTTAATTTCACCCGCGCCGGATGGGAAGCAAGCGGTTCGATTTCCAATTCCACCATCCGGCCTGCCAATGTGCCCCAACTGGATCCCGATTCACTGGCCCTGGTGATTGAATGGCAGAGAGGAAAAGCACTGGATAAAGGGACCCGGACTAATCTCCGTATCCGGAATAACTGGCCCGATTATCTGCAGGCCAGTCTGAAAGCCGACAAAGAAAAAAAAGGGACTACCAGCCGGATCACCAATATCAATATCAGCATGGATAATACCACCGGCTACCTGATTGATGAAGCCGTGATCCGCATCCTGTCCTGGAAAAACGGCAAGAGCAGTATCGCCGATACAATCCAGTTCAAAGGCATTCGCTATGATAAAGTATTGAACCGTCAGTTGAATGGCTCCTTCCGGGGCGATTCGCTTTCTCTGGCCATTGCTTCTATCAGGTCCAAAAGCTTCAACTTCTGTTATTCCATCGAATCTGTTTCCAACAATAATCAAAATGATCGCTGGTTTTGCCGCGATGGCAAGCCACAATAATCAATCACGACAGTACTATGAAAAAAGAAATGGCTATTTATTACCTGCCTACCCTGATCCGCAGCGACCGGTACTTTATCACCCGGTTGGAATCCGTACCCAAAGTGCTGCCGGATTTTAATTTTGTAGTGAGTGCAGAAGACCGGGTACTTACTCCGTTACTTAGTCTGGAAGATCCCGATAAGATCAGCCTTAACCAGCTGGCCCCATCCGCCCTGCAGGATATACCGCTCAGGGAATGTACCGTTTCCCTGCATAAAACTTCAGCCGGTTTTGAATTGGAGATCCGGAAAACCGGAAGCTTTACCGTCATTCCTTTTCATGATGAAGAAACCGGATTGCGGCTGGATTATATGGAAGCGCAAAAGAAATTGTCGGTTGGTATTTATCAGTACCGCTCTTCCCAACCTGCCCTTGAACTGAGTATCTCGCTTTGTACAGAAGATGGAGATCGCTATACCACCTTGCTGCAATTCCATATTGTACAACCGGCAGACTGCAACCGGGTAGTGATTGATTTTGGCAGTGAAGCCAGTCAGGTAGGTTATCGCAATGGAGGGCCACAATCCACCATTGTGCAATATGATATCCTGGAAAATATCATGAGTAAACTTAAATCGGCCAGCAATGATCAGGCCATCCGTAAAGAAGATTTCCTGAACCTTGAACCGGGTCAGCCCATGTTGTACCGGTCTTTTTATGCCATCCGGAAAAATATCAGTAAGGCAGCCAGAAAAAATTTCCCCTTCAATTTCACTGATGATTTCCGCAATGATGAAATCCGTTTGTTCATCACCCGGAAAGAAGTAGCAGCCACCGAGGCTGGTTTCCGCGATGAATATGAAATTATTCCCAACCTGAAACTGGGGATTGAAAAAAGTATCCAGCTCAGTGCCGCTGACCATACCGAAGATTACAGTATCCGCTATCATAAACAGGAACTGATCAGCGCTATCCTGCTCCGGCTCCTGCGATTAATGATCAGCACCAAACCCGGTTTTCAGCAGGGCGGTTTGATTGTAACCCTTCTGGTTCCGAATATCTATACCCAACACGATGTGTTTGGGTTACTCAGTCAGCTCCGGCAACAAACCAATGCCATGCTCCACTCACTGGGAATTCAGTCAGCCGCCCTGGCCATTGAATACGAAACGATTTCGGAAAGCGATGCGGCCTTTATGGGATACCAGCAAACCCATCCCGAAGAAGTACAACTCTCCAATGGAGAAATGGCCCTGGTGATTGATAGCGGAAAAGGAACCACCGATATTTCCATGCTGCTGGCAGATGATAATGAAAATTATTCCAGTTTCTTCCGCACCGGTTTTGCTGGTGCCGGTAATGTACTGCTCTACGGATTTATTGAAGATTACCTGACCCTCGTGCTTCGCGCCATTCCGGGTAATAACGATCATACCATCAAAGAATTTATCAGCCGTTACATTCTTGATCAGAACCTCACAGCTGATGTACTAGGTTTTATCCAGCTGATGGAAGAACAAAAGAGACATTTTGATCAGCGGCAGGCGATTGGTCCCGAAGCCTTTGCCCAACTGGCCGAAAATGCATTCAGCACAGAAAGAACCATCGGCAATCTGCACAAGGATCCCTCCACTTTGCTGGCTTATAGTGTTGATATTTTAAAGAACAGAACCATCCGCTGGGATGAGGAAGTTACCGGTTTGATTCATCAGGCAGTGGATTGCATCGTGCACGCGGTGATCAGCGGAATCAGGGATGTGATGACAAAAGATATCCGCAAAAGAACCAAACTGGTCCTGCTCAGCGGCCGTGCCTTTTATTCAGGATTGCTGAGAGAAAAAATGGAAGCAGCCCTTCAGGACTTACTGCATAACCAGGTCAGTATCCGTATGCTCCCTTCCGGCAGAACACTCAATAACAAAAACGTGGCCTTGTATGGAGCCTTCAGCGGGGCTTATAAGATTACAGATTTTACCGGTATGCCGGTGGACAGAAAAGAAGGTTTATCCCGCAATAACGATGTGTTGAATAATAACCTCTTCCTCTATCGGGGATTGAAGATTGATCCCTGTAATGATATCCTGTACAATACTGCCGTGGTACGGAGAAATAACCAGGAACTGAAAGCATTCAAGAATAAAACCATTGATATCTGTTTTACCCGGGATAATATTTATCTGCGATTAATGGAAAACCAACGGGTGAAAGATGTAAAATCATTGTACAGTGTTCTGGCTCCTGTTCCTGAAAATTATTCCATGGCCCAGGATCTAAAAGCGATTTCGATGTTTCCGAATTATGATGGCGAAATGCCTTCACTGGCTGCCGTCCACCGGGATATCAATAAAACAGATTTGCCAAAGTCTGGCCCGGTAAAACAACGTAAAAGAAAATCAGTTTTTGGATTTTTTCAATTTTGAAATATGATGAAAAAGAAAATAACCGGATTCCTGCTGATCGCCTTTTTGGCAGGACCCCTGGCCGCACAAAAGCCACCGGAGTTAAAACAGGTTAGGATTGCCGATAGTCTGACTGACAAAGAACTGGCAGACAGAAACCCCGTGCTCCTGCGCAAAGAACTGGACTCTTTAATAAAAGCACATCAGCAGGTCATCCCCGTTGATGTCAAAAAAGAGGAAGCCTCCGAACCGGCCGCAATACCCGTTAATTTATTATTGGCAGGAGCAGCTGTCATCATTCTTTTGCTGCTGGTTCAATTACTGCTTTCCTACCGGCAGAATAAATGGCTGCGAAAACTGATTTCATCAGGAGTCAATAACAAATCATCCGTGCCGGAATCCGGAGCTGCAAAGACCGGAAAAAGGCAAATGCAGCAGAAGAAAAAGGGGAGAACCTGCAAACCATGATCAGCAGACTCACCAAAGAAAATGAAGGATTGCAGGCCATCATCACCGAGCATAATGGAATCAGCAGGGAATACGATCAGCTGTCTAAACTCCTGCAGCAATCCTATAAAATAAAACAGTATCCCGGCAACGATGGATCCCTGCAATCAGCAGCTGCTTTACAAGCCGTGATGGCCACTGAAAAAGCAATTGCAGAGCAGGCTTATGAAAAATTCCTGAAACCCTTATTACAACTGGCAGATGCCAATAAAAATCAGCCGGCTAAAATGACAGCCGGGGATAAGGAAAAACTGATGGATCTGCTGCTCTCTCTTTCTTTTTTGTATATCGAGTACCTCTATCTCCGGGTCAGTGAATTGGCGGTGGGTGGTACCATCGTGGAAAGATTAAAAGCACTCAGTAACGGACAACAGCTGAATGAAGAGCGGCTGAGAAAATTAAACCGCGAATCCGGCAGCCGCGCCTTAGTGCTCCGCCTCGGTTTGGATCATGCAGGTATTCAGCAATTGTCCTATCCGGTATTTGAAGAAACCAATCTTAATAAGGGATAATCCATGTTTTCATTTATTACAAGCCTTAGTTTCCTCTACCTCTTTTCCGCCCTGCTCATAATCGGGTACGGCTTTCTCTATTACCGGAGTTTTATCCGTAATGGCCGGCAACGAAAAGATTTTCCCTGGGTGATCCTGTTGATCACCGCTGCCTGTTTTTTCTTTCTCTGGTTTTCCTTTCATGCTCCGCTTCGGTCAGGGAGTATCAGCAATCTCGATCATCATTTTATCCGCCATGATGGTTTCCGTGTTAATGGTACAGTTTTATTGGGCAGTACGGATACGGCCGGTCAGCAGTCGAAGGCCTATAGTCATTTCCGGATCAGCAAATCAAACGGGGCCTTTCAGCTGGAATCGGATTATGCAGATGAGCCTTTTTATTCCCGGGAGAATGGCAGCAGCAAACTGCTGTCAAAGAGTTGGGAAGCGGTTGGACATTCCATCTCCTTCCAGGCAGATTCACAATCCGTAAACCTGCAGGTGAAATCTGATAAAGAATTTATACTGCGGATCAATAATCAGTCCGCCGGATATGCCATCAAAGAAATCAAAAGAGGCAGCAGTGCATGGGAGCTGTTCAAAAATGATAGTGTATTGATTGCATCCGGTTTTGCTTCAAATGAAAACATGGCAGGAGGATTAAAACAAATCTACCTGCTCCGGGATGGATTTTCAGAGGAAGCAGATGGACAACTTCGTTTTTTTGCCTCGGCTGCCTTATTCCGGTTTGCCGGTAATGTAAGTATAGATCAAACCGTTTTATCAATTGATAATTTGGTCAGTACAGCCAGCCTCAAGGATGGAAATTTAATTGGCTGGGGTCTTGGGTTTCCTGAAAAAGGAAAAAGCCAGTATTTGCTTCAGAATGCCGGGGCAGACAGTTTCCGTTTACAAAACCGTTATCCGGTTTCTTATCCTTTAACAGAAGAGAGAACAAATGCAACAGATCATCCGGGTACTTATCCGGTTTTAAAATTCCTTGTGGCCTCGAGTACCGATCTTGGCCGATTACCAGCTGTTTTTAATGAAGGGTATCTTTTCCCGGCATTTCCGGGCGATAGTACAACCGGGTTCAATCCGGTATTGCTGAGTTATCAGAAAGAAAGAGCCGGGCAACCGGTTTCCCTGCAATGGTCTTTAGCAGGAGGAGGGGGCGTACCCTTCAGTGCCGCAAAGAAAAATCTGTTTCTGCCTGCCAAACAATCGGGATTAACCTGGGAGTTTTCGATCATAGATACGTATAACTGGAAACTCGGTTCCTTTTTATTACCGGCTTCACTGTGGCAATGGATCATTTTCGGATCCTTGTTCTTTTATTTTATCTGTGTGTTCCTGACAGGACTGATCAGCCCTTCTGCACAACTCAGCTGGGTCTGGCAGGTGCTTTCAGCCGTGGTCATCGTATTGCTGACAACCCGCTTCTTCCTCTACTGGCGTTATAAAAGTTTTCCTCCATTTGAAGGACTGGATCTTCCATCTGTACAGCAATTGAATAGTCTGTGGAATTTTGCCATTATTGTAATCGCTACTCTCTTACTCGGTTTAGTATTTGGTTCCGGGCTTTTACAATTTCTGTTCAGAAAAATTTACAGACTGGTAAAACGAGCTGCTGGAAAAAGTACAGATCGGTACTCGATGGAGACTGCTTATCATTCCCAACGAAATGTCAGCAGGAACCTCAGCCGGGCATCCTAGATAAAATGACAAGAACCCGAGTATTGTTCTGGTCCGGTTGGTTACTGGTATTACTGGCGGGAGCAGCCATTGCATACTTCAGTCATTTTGATGCATCCGTCTGCCGGCACCTGGCCATCGGATTAGTATTGATTTATTTTGTTTTCACCTGGCTGGCTACAGGCTTTTCACCCCTGCTCGTTGCATCCGGTAAAAGCTGGTGGAAAGTGGACACTTCCCGTAAAATGCACCTGCTGATCAGTAATCCCGCACGATTACTATTATCACTTAGTCTATTGATGGTTTTTTCATTGGTTGATATCGGGTTTGCCCTGGTCTTTCTCAACTTCCTGCTTTTTCATGAATCTTTTTTATTGATCAATTACAGTATTGCAGGTTTATCTGCCGGCAGCCGTAATAATGCTGCATTCCTCGGTGTTGCGGGTATCATTTTTCTTTTACTCTTTGCCATCAACCTGCTCTATGGTCCCATGTTGTTCAGGATCCTGCTGGAATTACCACAGTGGTTGTACCTGCTGCTTTGTTTCGGGATGGCGCTGTTGATCAGTTATACAGTGAGCAGGCTGCTTAATTTAACCGTTGCTAAAGTAAAACTGATCAGTGGCAGCCTGCTCCTGGTACTTTTTTTTAATGGCTGCCTTCTTCTTCCCTAAAGAAAAAATCCAGGAAAAAGCAGCCATGACCCGTTACCGGGTGGATGTACTATCCATGCCGGCTGCAGCAGCCATTGAAAAAGCCTATGCCAACGGAGATGGATACGAGCCGGTGATCAGGGCAGCACAGAACCAATGGTTCATTAATACTTTTATTGATCCGCAACATAATCCCGGGATCAATCAAACCGGTTTCCGTTTGTTACCGCATGCCCCGCAGAACCGGGGAGCCAGGTATAATGCACAGGCCACGGACCTGGTGACCAGTCGCTTCCTGATTGCAGAACATGGAAGATGGCCGGCCCTATTGTATGTGGTGCTCCTCCTCTTACCGGTTTCATTGCTGGCTTCATTTTATAAACTCTATCCTGATTTTACCAACCGGATCAATCCTGGTTATGCGGCAGTCAGTACCGGCTTTGCGATTTTAAACTATCTTATCATCACCGCATTGCTCGTGATCCTCGCCGCAACGGGCCGCTATATTTTCTTTGGACAGGATCTTCCTTTTGGCAGTATCCTGAGTAAGCAGTCTGTGTTGTTTCCGGCCCTTTTGATCATTGCGGTGATTCTTTGTTTCAGGCATCTGCCTTTGCAGCAGTATTCCAACCGGAAAAAATTATTACCGGCTGCCGTGGTACTCGGCGGATTACTCCTGCTATTGTTTTTTGTACAACCACAGTATAACCGGGATAAGGATTTTGGGGTAGCCGGACTTTCCACCGGAATGGAAACTTATACGGCCAGCCGCATTCAACCTTTATGGGATGATGTGGATACGGCTGCGAATAGCCGTAAATGGCCGCTCTACCGCAAAGACCAGTTATTTACTGCTAACCTGAAACAATTGTGGGAAGCCGGCGAACTGAATGATGCACCGCTCATTCTGCAACAGCAATTAAAACAATATATCAGCGCTGCCTTTTCGCAGCACCTGGATCCGAACCGGATGCTCTTCCTGGATCTCAACAGTGGTAAACCGGAACTGGCCATCAACGAAAATTATTTTCATGTGGAAGCGCCTCCGCACCTGCAACAATTATGGAGAGGTTCAGTGTACGGGGATACCGCTTATTGTAATATCAGTTTCTATCATACCGGTGATGGGCAGTCATTGCAATATCATTTGTCAGATCGGGAAGCAGAGAATGGAATAACAACAATCAATGGATGGCAGTTCAGTTTCACCAGTAAAGCAGGACAAACCTCGAATAGCAAATTACTGCTCCTGAATACATCGGATAAAAAACTGGAATTGGTAAGAGAAGGGAAAACCCTGGTAGTACAGCCCGGGGATAGTCTCGCGATGAACAATCCATCTCAGTATATCATCCATGATCCGTCAGGAAAAGAAGACTGGCTGGTAAAGCTGGAACCGGATGCCTGGATGAAAAATTATTATGTCAACGGATCCCGGTTCTATCATTATCCGGCAGGGGCTGATTTTATCTGGGCCAGGAATTTTGCAGAGAGTATTGCCGCCGATAATACCGGCAAAGAAAAAATGAACCGGCATGTGTATATTTCTCTTGATGCGGTATTGACTGATTCACTCTCCCGGATGATCCGGCAAATGGTGAATGAGGATACCGCCCGGAATACCGGTGCAGAATATGCAATCAGCATTGCCGATGGTAATGGAAGGATCTGGGCCATGCCTGATTATATCAAAGGAATGGATCGCCCGGACCCCAATGATAAAGCATCATTGCGCCAGGCAATGAATGGGGAGAATGGAACAGTACCCCCATCCGTATTACGTAAACGGATCGGCAATATCAACCTGATGCGGCTCAACCCTGGTCCTGGTTCTACTTTAAAACCGATTGTATTTGCTGCGATTGCTTCCAGGCTGGGACTTGACTGGAATGCATTTTCAAGTGAAGGCTTCACAGAAAAACAGGAGTACTATGGTGGTGAAAAAGTGGCCCCCTATGATTTTGAAAAGAACAATGGAAGGATCAGCAATGTGACCGACTATATCAGGTATTCGGATAATTATTATCACTCCAATCTTTTATTACTGGGCTCCTATTCCAAACAGGAACTTCCTTCATTATTGTTGCAGCAATTCACCCGTGAAAGGCCGGGAGCTGCCCTGCATTGGCCCTGGTTCAGTTATAAAGGAAAGGATTACTGGCTGGATGGCTTTGAGCACTGGCCGGGTTATCAGTCGGGTAAGGCCAATTTCGGATCAGACAGTTCATTTGTATCGGCCGGATTACAAATCAATTTTGGTATTCATACCAGCAGGGCCGGCAGGGGCTATGATCATTTTCAAACGGCCTATGATTCTGCCTTATTTGGCAGGGGCTTTCAGCGCTCAGGATTTGTATTACCGGAATATGCCCTTTTTGATCAGAAGGGAACCGGGATGCATGCCAACAAACCTAATGAAGTATTCATGGCCTCCTTCCGCGGACATGTAAAAGGAAGCAGCCAGGTCATGATACCACCGGTTAAAATGTTGGATGCTTTTGGCAAGCTGGTCTCTCAGAACCGGGACTACCAGTTAACCCTGAATCCTTTTGCCGGGGAGAAAAGCTTTACCGGATTTGATACGGATGGGGGAGTGCGGTATAATGAATACCAGCAACTGATGAAGGAAGGCGTATTCACGGGTATGCGGGATGCCCTGTATCGGGGGACTGCCGCTAAACTCGGTGGCATGCTCAAAAACGGATCACCTTATTTCTATTATGCCAAAACAGGTACAACGGGTGATGATGAGAAGAAGACAAAGTCCAAACTGTTCACGATTATCATCTCCCAAAAAGATCTGACGGAGAAAGGATTCAATTTCAGAAAAAATAGGTTTGTGGTGATTTACTTCACTTCACAAAACGGGCCGGCAGATCAGAAGGAAAGTTTCCAGGCGGCCGTGATCAAAATGCTGGAGCAGTCAGCCGTCTTTCAACGGTACATGGCCGGGAAATAAGGCCAACAAAAAACCCCGGGGATGTCCCCGGGGCTGGTATGATTCGGTTAAAATGAACTCAATTAATTACCGCTGGCAGTGGTGAACTTAGGCTGACCAGTTGTAGCAGCAGGCTTTGGTGTAGCAGCCTGAGGCGCTTGCTGAGTAGCTGGTTTTTTCTCTTTCTTCCATGCTTCAAAAGCTTCCGCTGTTAAAACTTCACCGGTGATATGCACGATTTTCTGTGCATCAATGCCGGCCAGTTTGATATACACATCTTTTGTAAAAGGAGCAGGGTTAGCGGCATTGTATACCACTTTCACTTTACCGGTAGTTCCGGGCATAATGGGTTCAGTGGGTTTTTCGGGAGTAGTACAACCACAGGAAGCACTGGTATTTTCTACTACTACCGGCTTGTCTGAGATATTCTTGATCTCAAAAATAAATGTCACAGGCTCTCCCTGTTTGATTTTACCGAAATCATGTGTTTCAGCATTTACTTTGATTACATCATCTGGTTTGGGTTGAGCCATTACACCCAGGGTGAACATAAAAGCAGCAGAAAGTAAAAGAATCTTCTTCATGGTTGATTATTTAAAAGGTTTGTTTTTTTAAAAAGTTGACAGCAGCATTGGAAGGCGCTGCTCCATCCGGGGCTTTCCAAACGATCCCCTTGATGATAATGACTTTATTTTGTTGGTTATTGTTATAAGTAATCGTAATCGGTTTATCAAAAGGACCTTCAGCTGCTGCATTGTAGCCAACCCGGATCCGGGCTGTGGCACCGGGAGCAATGGGATCCTTATTCCATTCGGGTGTGGTACAGCCACAGGTGGCATGTACATCATCCAGTTTCAGTTGATCCTTACCTGTATTGGTAATCTCAAAAACATGGTAAACCGGCTTGCCCTGGGGTATTTTCCCAAAATCAAATGACATTTCCCTGATCTGCAAGGCATCCTCAGTGACAATATTGCCCTGGGCACCCGCAGTGAAGCAGGAAACAGTCAAGAGTATAAAAAAGGCCAGTTTTCGCATAATCAGATACGTGTAAAGGTCAAATTTACGATAAAGATGGCAGATAAACCAGAGGGGTTGCACTCATTAAACGGTATTTTTTAACATGCGTTAGCTGCCCTGTCTTTCTCCCTATTTTTGTGGCATGGAAGGTACCAATACCCTCAGTACAACGGAAGCTGCCAGCCCGGAGGAACAACAACTTTCTTTTGAAAGGTTCAGGGATGAAGTGCTATCTGACTTCAGAATTGCCTGTATCAGCAGGGAAACCAGTCTGTTAGGTAGAAAAGAGGTATTGGGAGGCAAGGCCAAATTCGGAATTTTCGGAGATGGTAAAGAAATAGCCCAGGTGGCCATGGCCAAATTTTTCCGGCCAGGTGATTTCCGCAGCGGGTATTACCGCGACCAGACTTTTATGCTGGCAGCCGGTCTGGCAACGGCTGAACAGATTTTTGCACAATTATATGCCGACCCCGACCCGGCCCGGGAACCCTTCAGTGCCGGACGCCAGATGAATTGTCATTTCGCTACCAAAATGGTGGATGAATCGGGGGAATGGCAACCATTATCAGGGTTAAAAAATATCAGCAGTGATATCGCCCCCACGGCCGGGCAAATGCCCAGGGCATTGGGGCTCGCCTATGCTTCCAAAGCTTTTCGCCAGGTCAGTCAGCTGAAGAATTTTTCCAATCTGTCTCATAATGGGGATGAAGTATGCTTTGCCACCATCGGTGATGCATCTACCAGTGAAGGCCATTTTTGGGAAACCATGAATGCCGCCGGTGTGTTACAGGTACCGCTGGTTGTTTTTGTTTGGGATGACGGCTATGGAATTTCAGGTCCCAAAAAATACCAGAACACCAAGGCCTCTGTATCGGATGCACTGAGTGGGATGGAACAGACGGAATCAGCTAACGGAGTACAGATTTATAAAGTAAAAGGTTGGGACTATCCCGGAATGTGTGAAGTGTTTGAAGAAGGAATCAGCCTGGCCCGTAAAAAATCATATACCGGTTCTATTTCATGTGGAAGAGATCACCCAACCACAGGGACATTCCACTTCCGGCAGTCATGAAAGATATAAATCACAGGAAAGACTGGAATGGGAAAGAGAATGGGATGGTATCCGGAAAATGCGGGAATGGATCTGCGAGTATGAACTGGCCACAGATGATGAACTGAATGAGATTGCAGATAAGGCAAAAATATTTGTAAGAGATAGTAAACTGGCTGCATGGGATCGTTTCATTGCACCGGTAAAAGCACAGGTGGCCAGGGCCAGTGAATTAATCAGGATCATGGCCAAATCGCTGCCGGAACAGGCACAGGAATTGGAAAAACTCGCATTGGATATCACCGCTGCAAGGGAACCATTAAGAAGAGATGTGATGAAGACCTTGCACACCGCATTGACACTGGCAGGTAAATCCGATGCGGCATTCTGGACCCGTGATTATTATCAGGAACTGCAGACAGAGAATCATAAACTTTACAATTCCCAATTATATAATGAAGGGCCGAGGAGTGCCATGAAAGTGACGGAAGTAAAACCGGTCATACACCATGATGCGCCCCTGGTCAACGGGTTTGAGGTGTTAAATAAATTCTTTGATGAATTATTTACTCATCATCCCCGCGTATTGGCATTTGGGGAAGACCTGGGTTTTATCGGTGACGTGAACCAGGGCTTTAGCGGATTGCAACAGAAGCATGGCAGTAACAGAATCTTTGATACCGGTATCCGGGAACTGACCATCATGGGTCAGGGTATTGGTATGGCCATGCGCGGATTACGTCCGATTGCAGAAATTCAATACCTGGATTATTTGCTCTACGGACTACAACCATTGAGTGATGACGTATCCACATTACATTACCGTACAGCGGGACAGCAGAGTTGTCCCTTGATTGTACGTACCCGTGGTCATCGCCTCGAAGGGATCTGGCATAGCGGCTCTCCGATGGGAATGGTCATTAATGCACTCAGGGGAATGTATGTCTGTGTTCCCCGGAACATGACCCAGGCCGTAGGCATGTATAATACCCTGCTCAGGAGTAATGATCCCGGACTGGTGATCGAATGCCTGAACGGATATCGTTTAAAAGAAAAATTACCTGCCAACCTCACCGAGTTCACTGTACCATTGGGTAAGCCCGAGATTATCCGGGAGGGAACAGATGTTACCATTGTTTCTTATGGATCCACTTTGCGTATCATACAGGAAGCCGCCTATATGCTGGAGATGAAAGGAATCAGTTGTGAGATTGTGGATGTACAGACCTTGCTGCCCTTTGATACCGGACATACGATTCTGGAATCATTGAAAAAAACCAACCGGATAGTTTTTGTGGATGAAGATGTACCGGGTGGTGCTGCTGCATACATGTTTAATAAAGTGATGGAAGAACAGGAGGATACAAATACCTGGATGTGGCACCCCGTACCATTACAGGCAAGGCCCACCGGCCGGCTTATGGCAGTGATGGGGATTATTTCAGCAAGCCCAATGCAGAAGAGATTGAAACCGTGATCAGTGAGATGATGGCGGAATAATGCCGGCAGGCAGCTGGAAAGTTTACGATGATAAAATCTGCTATTCACTGCAAAAAGCATTATCTTATACAGCCAAAAACGATTGTTTACCTAAAACCAAAACCATGTCTGTTGTTAAAGTAATTGAACTCATCGCTTCTTCAGAAAAAGGATTTGATGATGCCGTTCAGCAGGCCGTAACAGAAGCTTCCAAAACCATCCGTAATATTGATTCTGTATGGGTGAAGGATATGAAAGTGCATGTGAAGGAAGGCAAGATCAAATCCTACGGAGTGATCTGCAAGGTTTCTTTCCGGCTGGAAGATGAAAAGGCAAAGAAAAAAGACAAGAAAGAAAAAAAGCAGAAGAAAGAGAAGGAGCAATAAAATCAATGAATCCTGCCTGTCAACCGACAGGTTTTTTTATGCCGGCCCCAACTATAATTCAGAGGCATGTCCCCCCAGTTTCTAACCATTATTGATATACTCGGTACGATTTCCTTTGCCGTATCAGGGGCCTTTCTGGCTATGGAAAAAAAACTGGATCCATTTGGGGTGCTTGTCCTTGCCTTTGTAACTGCCATTGGCGGAGGAACCCTGCGGGATATGCTGATCGGCAACCTTCCCGTGAGCTGGATGCGCAATGAAACGGCCACCATCGTCATTTTCAGTTCGGCCATTGCCACCATGTTCTTTGGCCGTTACCTGCGGCACCTGACCACCACCCTTTTTTTATTTGATGCATTGGGGTTGGGACTGTTTACCATCGTCGGAATAAAACTGGGAATGGAAAAACAATTCAGTATGGGCGTTTGTATTGCCCTGGGTACCATCACGGCCTGTTTTGGCGGGGTGGTGAGAGATGTTTTATTAAATCATATTCCCTTGTTGTTCCGGAAAGAAATTTATGCGATGGCTTGTATTGCCGGCGGACTTGTTTATTTCGGATTATTGAAATTGTCCATCGATGCAGATATGGTTACGGTGCTGGCCATCCTCTTTATATTTATCATCCGGGTGCTGGCTGTGAAATGGAAATGGTCATTGCCCCGGTTTTATGAATTGAAATCAGCAAAAGAACCTGATCTATAGAAAATGCGGCGATCTGCTATGCTTGCTGCTGATCAGGGCCGCTTAGTTTTATAAAAAAGTTTTATATGACGCTTTATCAGATTGATGCATTCACGAACCGTTTGTTTGCCGGTAATCCCGCTGCCGTTGTACCCTTGAAGAAATGGCCGGAAGATTTACTGATGCAGCAAATTGCCATGGAGAATAACCTGGCAGAAACCGCTTTTTTTGTTCCCTCTGCCACCAGCGGCGTGGATTACGATATCCGCTGGTTTACCCCGGCACTGGAGATTAATCTCTGTGGTCATGCCACCCTGGCTTCGGCCTATGTATTGCTGGAAATATTAAAAGCCAAAAAGAAAAAAGTGGTGTTTAGTTCAAAGAGCGGCTTGCTGACCGTAACCAGGAATAAAGACCGGTTGGATATGGATTTTCCTTCCTGGAAACCGGAAAGAACGGATGTGTACCCACCCGCTTTATTAGCTTCATTGGGAAATCCTGAAATCGCGGGTATCTATAGTAACCGGGAGTATATTGTTGAATTATTGACGGAAGAAGCCGTTAAAAACTGCCGGCCAGATTTTTCACTGATGAAACAGGTGGACAGGATGATCATTATTACAGCACCTGGGAAAACAGTTGACTTTGTGTCCCGCTTCTTTGCCCCCAATGCCGGCATTGATGAAGACCCGGTGACGGGGTCGGCACATTCACAGCTGATTCCATTCTGGAACGAAAAACTGGGAAAGAAAAAAATGGTTGCCCGTCAGCTATCGGCCAGAGGCGGGGACGTATATTGTGAACAGCTCAGTAAAGAAAGAGTGATCATGGGTGGACAATGTGTTTTTTATATGAAAGGACAATTCACCACTAAATAAAAATAAATGTCAAAATTTCCATTTACCCTGCAGGAAGGAGAAAGCATTATTGATACCTGGACCCTGATCTATATTCCGCCCGGGGGTGGAAAATACAATGGAAAACTAACGGTGACCAATAAACGATTACTCTACGATGCGAAATATGATATTTCAGCCAAAGGATTACTCTCTGAAGCCATGTTTGTGCATTGGGGCAGTGAAGGCTACCTGACCATCCGGAAGGATGAGATCAGCCGGGCAGAGACCCAAAAAAGTTTCCTGGCTAAAAAAGTAATCCTCACACTGACTGATGGCTCCACCCATACCTTTAATTACGGGGTGCTGAATATTGATAAAGTGGCCGCAGCGATCAACAGCCGGTAATATTAATCCAGGAATCTTCTCCGGAGTTCCGGAGAAGGTATCATACAACTGTCTTTCTTGCCAAACCATTTGTACCGGTTCCGGGCAATCCATTTATAAACGGGTTGGCTGATAAATGCCGGTATGATGATCAGTCCGTATAATAATTTAACCGGCCAACGCAGGTACCGGCAAATACGGATGCCCGCCCGGGCATAGGTATAAGCATTGTTGTTATCAATAAAAACAAGGGTATCGGCAGTGGGAGAAATACCAAATTTCCTGATCAGGGATTGACCGGTTTCCGACTGTAAGGGAGCAAATTTCAAACGAGCGTTCGGATCATTCCGGATGGCGAAATTGACCATCCGGTTACAGTAATTACAAACACCATCAAAAAGCACAACCGGGCCTGATAATTGCATGCAACAAAGTTAACGAACCTCCATTCGGTATTTTTTGTAATTTTTACAGGCACACATGAAGACACAGATTTTATTTTGGGTGTTTTTTTTAAAGTCCCTGATCCTGCTGGCGCAACCCTCCGCTCCAACTGCATCCATCAGCAATTTGCAACAGGATGCTGACCGGTATATCCAACGAGGCCATTTTGATTCCGCTACATCCAGTTTGGAAAAAATCATTCTTGTAGCGGCCAATGCAAGAAACAAAAGAGCAGAAGCTGCTGCTTTACAGCAACTGGCGGATATGATGCAGCAAACCGGAAGGCTGGCCGACATGAGAAAATATGATTCCTCCCTGCTGCAGATTGCCCTTCAATTAAAAGATACGGCCGGACTGATTGCCGTGTACAACCGCAACGGCGTTTATTTCCAGGAAATGGGAAAGAAAGAGGAAGCAGAAAGTAATTATAAACTGGCACTCGGACTGGGTCTTGAAAAGGCACAATCAGATAAAACTGCTGAAGTATACAGTAACCTGGGTTCCGTATCCCTTTCTGTGGGGGAAAAAGACAAAGCCATTGACTGGTTCTTCCGGGCCCTCCGCTTATTTGAGAAAAATAGTCAGGAGAAAGGAATGGGAGAGACGTATAGCAATATATCTTCTGTGTATTACCTGATGGGTAAAACGGATGATGCCATTGCTTACCAGCAAAAAAGTATCGAACAAAGAGAAAAAATCAATGACCGTACCGGGCTGGTGGTTACCTATGTGAATGTTGGCCAGCTATTCATTCTGAAAAATAATATGCCACAGTCGCTGCAGTATTTACAAAAGGCTGTACAATATGCAGAGGAACTGAAAAACCCCCGCCTGATGGCTACCGCATATTCCGGTATGACGGCATATGCGGGCCGGAATAAACAATTCAATGAAGCCCTCGCCTGGCAAAATAAAGCGATCCGGATATTTGAGGATATGGGTAATAAACAGGTTTTATCCAGATTATATGTTTCAGCCGGGAATATGGCGAATGCCACACAGGATTCAGTAGCTGCAGACAGTCTCTACCGCAAAGCGTTGCTGCTCTCCCGTGAATTGGGCAACAAGGAAAATATCGGTAACGCCTATGAAAAGATGAGTAATTTTTATCTCGCCAGAAAAAACTATGCAGCTGCCTACGACAATTATAAAAACTATATCCTTTATCGGGATAGCATGAATGCCAATAGCACCCTCTCTAAAATTGAAGAGATCAGAACCCGGTATGAAACGGAAAAAAAGGACAATGAAATCAGCAGGCTGAGTACCCTTCAACGACTACGGGAACTGGAAATAGAAAAGCAGAATGCCGTGATTGCCGGAAACCTGCTGGAAGCGAAACAAAAACAAAATGAAATCGATCTGCTTTCCCAATCCAAAGAACTGCAGGATGCACGGATCGCCAGTCAGGAAGAAGAACTGGTCAAAAAAGAACTGATTGCCACGGCCAGTAAGCAACAACTGGAACTGGCCGAAAAGGAAAAGCAATTGCAGGAGAAAGAAATCAGTAACCAGCGTACTTTCCGGAATCTCCTGATTGGATTACTGGTCCTTTCACTCTTACTCGGATATGCTTTTTTTAACCGCTATCAATTGAAGAAAAAACTGGAACAGCAGAAAAACCTGCTGGCCATGCGGAATTCCATCAGTCAGGATTTGCATGATGATATCGGCGCCTCACTCAGTAATATCAATATCCTGAATGAGCTGGCCCGTAGAAACCTGGAACAACCCGATAAATCAAGGGAATATTTGTCCAGGGCCTCAGAAGATATTCAGCGGATCAGTGAATCGCTGTCGGATATTGTCTGGAATATCAATCCGAAGTATGATGAAATTGATAATCTCTTTATCCGCATGAAACGATATGCTGCTGATATGCTGGATGGAAAACAGATCACCGGACACTTTGATTTTCCGGCAGCCGGTGAAAAAATTAATCTCAGCATGACCCGCCGCAGGGACCTCTACCTGGTTTTTAAAGAGGCGGTGAATAACCTGGTCAAATACTCCGGCGCCACGGAAGCCAGTATCAGTATCCGGGCAACGGGCAATGAAATCATCCTGCAGGTAAAAGACAATGGGAAAGGTTTTGTCAAAGAAAATGTGAAATCAGGAAATGGCCTGGCCAATATGCAACAAAGAGCATTGGCAGAAGAAGGGCAATGCAGGATCGAATCAGCTCCTGGAAAAGGAACCCTGGTGGAATTGCGGATGAAAACAGGGTTATCCTGACCGGTACTACCCGATTGTGTAATACCAGGGGGATATTAAAAATCTATATTTGAAGGAATGGCATATAAGATTTTGATTTACGAGGATAATCACCGGCTCCGGCAGTCACTGGAAATCCTGCTCAATGACGAGCAGCTTTTTAAAGTAGCAGGAGCATTCCCGGATTGTAACCTGGCTGGGGAACAAGTAATTGATTTGTTGGCTGAACTGGTGGTAATGGATATTGATATGCCCGGTATCGGCGGTGTGGAAGGCGTGAAGCAAATCAAACAGGCTGCACCACTCACCAAAGTAGTGATGCATACCATGTTTGATGATGATAACCGCATCTTTGATTCCATTTGTGCCGGTGCTGATGGGTACCTGCTCAAGAATACCTCACCCATGCAGCTGATCAATGCCTTGCAGGAAGTGATGCAGGGCGGGGCACCCATGAGTCCCTTTGTAGCCCAAAAAGTATTTCAGTTTTTCCGTAACCAGCAACAACCGGTCAGCGATTTTAACCTGACGAACCGGGAAACCATGATCCTGGAACTGCTGGTAAAAGGAAATTCCTATAAAATGATTGCTGATAAAAGCAATGTCACGATTGATACTGTGAAAAAACATCTCCAGAATATTTATCACAAGCTCCATGTGAATTGCGGCACCGAAGCCGTGGCCAAGGCCCTGCAGCATAAAATCATCCGGCTCGACTAATCACCCGTTTCTTCCCCGTTTCCATTTTCATTTTTTGGGATAAGTTTTGTTTTATCCAGCCTGGTGGCATCCCCTGCCTACCCGATTGTGTAATTGACCGGTATTGATCTGTTCATCAATTTTACCATGCCATTTTTATCTGGCAGTTGATTTAATATCTGCATTTATCAAAAACACATAATATGAAAAATTTAGTCCTGATTTTATTGTTACTGGTCATTACCGGAACAAGTCATTCCCAGAAACCCGACACAGCCAAAATCATTCAAAAGTATATTGATAAAGCGCCGGTTATCGGTGTATTGAATGAGGTCAATGATATTGAAGTGTTCGAATTACCCAAGTTTAAAGGGCGGACCGGAAAATTTCGCTGGGAGAACGGGAAGATTGTTGCCCCCTTTAAAACAAAAGACGCTTCGTTTCGCGTGGCCAACGGAAGAATTGCTTATATCAGAAGATGTGCAGGTGAGTTCCCTGAGGAAAACGCTTATACAGGGTCAGTGGCTTCAGCCGATCTGACCGGTATCTGCGGTATCCGTACCGATGCTGCAGTTACCATCCCGATCCAGTTTAACGGGGTAGCCACGATTATTCACAATAATGATTGCAGACGCGTATTTGGTGATATCAGGGTTAAAGTTTATGAAACTGCACCGGATGGTGCGGCACAGGCCATGATGCCCTGTAATGCAATTCCTGTATTCCGGGCCGATGCTTTTACTTTCCTGGCGCTGTCGCATCCGAATTCAACAACAAGATCCCGGTATGGCAGACTGGTACATGATGCCAATCCGGCTGTACCCGTTATTTCCACCGTGGTCAATAGCGTCACTGGTGGTGAAGCCGTTGGAAATTTTGTGGTGGGTGCTTCCGGATTAAGAGATGGCAGGGTTGGAGTCATCATCACTACCAGTCTGGGTTCAGCACACAAGACCTGTGATCTCTGCGATGACTTTTCTTCCAATGTAAGAATGACGGCACCGGTTACGAAAACCTATCCGATTAACCGGGCCGGTAGCGACGGGCGCATATTAAATGCGGCCAATAACAGGATCCAATCCGGTCCCCTTAGGGCACAGGGTTCGAGAGATGGTTTCGCCATCACCGCATCCGGTGGCATCTTCCTGGATTTTCATACACAGTTTACTGTGAATGGACTTTGATCTCACAATACAATAACCAATAATGACACTCACTGATTTTTATAATCGAATCCCGGCATGATGAAAGGGTTAATTCATATGACCATTGTCCTGGCGGGATTTTTTTCTGGCGTTTTTCCGTTACCGGCACAGAAGGCCGCTGCAAAACCTGATCTGCGGGTGGAGGAACTAAGCCTGGTTTCGGTTACCCGGGATGCGGGTAAAAAAATGTACTGTATACAGGTACTGATCAGGGTAAAAAATATCGGTCAGGGTCAAAGTGGAGAATACCAGATTGCTGGTTACTACAACAGTCCCACCGGCAACCGCACAGCAACCAGGATCAATGATACGATCAGTGTCCCTTCAACAGCCCCTGGTGCATCTTTTATAAAGTTTACCGCTTCATGGAACCGGAATCCAGGATCGGGAATGGTTTTTTTGAGTTCAGAATAAAAGCCGACGACCGGAACAGGATCAGCGAATCGGATGAAACAAATAACTATTCAGCAACAATCAGCATAGAAACCCCTTCGGAAAAATCAAAATGATTTACCACAATCTTCAAAATGGAATAAAATGAATAACAAAATCTTTCGAAGTATTAAAACGGCAGGACTTATCCAGATCTGTCTGTTGTTATTTACCCTGCAAATACAGGCGCAGTCGCTTACATTAACCAAGGCAGAATCCAGCCCTGTTCAGCTCAGACTGGATAAGCGCTTTTACAGCAGTGGTGACCCGATAGGGGCAAGTCTCCGTTTTAAAACGGCGGTACCCATGCCACATGCATATGTGATTTTTGTATCACCCAAAACCGGCGATGCCGAAGGGTTAAAACTCAGGAACACCGGACCACTTGAGTACAGTACTGAAGGCGAACTGAAAATCCTGATTGGTTTGAATAAGGCAAATAATGACGGTGTTTTAACGGTTAGTGCCGGTGAAGTAATTACAGCTTATTATTATAATACCAGTCTGAAGGAATCGAATCCTCAAATGAAAAATAAACCGCAGCAGCCGGATATTGTTTCTGAATTTGCCTTTGTCAGGGGAACAGAAAATTATATGTCGAAATTCCTGCTGGGTAAGCAATATGCTTTACAGCCAAATGAAGCCGCTATCAATGCCGCGACCGTTCTGGTGGAAGGGAAGATTCCCGTACAGATTGCCAGAAACCAATTGATTTTTTACAGTAATAATGACCAGGAGTGGAAATCTTTTATGGAATACAGCAAGTGTAAACTGTTGTCAACTGCTGAAGCAATTTTCCCTGCCACTGCTTCAAAGCAAACAACAATTAAAGCAAATGTTAAAGCTGGACAGCAACCCGTTAAAGCAACTGCCTACCTGGTGGAAGTACCGGTAAAAGATTTAAACCTTAATGATTACGGACAGTACCGGCAGTTTTTGGGATATAAACAAAAAATAGCCTGCAGTGATCCGGATGCATTAAAGCTGATTATGTTTTCGGCTATGGCCAATCTCAGTGGGTACGCTGTGGCATTAAACCCGCGTTTGCAATATCATGGCACAGAGGCCATCACAGCTTTGAATAAAGTGATCAATCCGGGAGCCGGTGATAATATGCCCGTTAGTTTCACGCAGCCATTAACCGATATCAGAAAAGTCTGGAATTATATGGCCATCTGGGATCGTGATAATACAACGGTGAATGTAGCAGTCATTGATATTGGATTTAATCCTACCGCAGACTTCAGAAACAGAGTAACCATGCGCCAGTGTGAAGCCACACTCAGCAATGTGATTTGTGCGCCCCGTGCAGCAGAAGGAATTCCAACGGTGGGTAACAGTTTGTTTGGAGAACGTTCCTGGCATGGCACGGGCGTCGTATCAAGATTAGGTGCGGTGCTTAATAATGGATTTGGTACGGCAGGAACCGGCGGGCAGGTAGTACAACCGATGCTGATCAAATTATCAGGAGTAGAATCTTATGCCTTCAATATTGGTGGAGCTATTCGCTCAGCCGTTACAAATGGAGCCCATGTAATTAATATCAGTGGAGGTTATCCCTGTGCGGCCCTGACTTCTCTCGGTGATTTTAATTATTGTGATCCCGGCACCCGTACCGCGATCTGTGCCACTTTGTTTGCGATTGTACAGTCGGGAGCCGTGCTGGCATGTTCCGCTTTAGCATGGATTCCATTTGCGGCAGAAACCTGTATTGCTCTTACAAGTTCAGCGTTTATTGCCGCCTGTTATGCTCAATTTTTAGTGGGTGATCCTGCCGCAGTCATGAGAAGTGCCATTCAGTTTGCCAAAGCAAACGGAGTGCCCATTGTAACCAGTGCGGGAAATATTATTTCACGCGATGCTTTATCTGGTGTACCTCCTGAACTTGGGGCACTAATCAACCTGGATATGAACCGGATGACGGTAGAAGACTGGGCGCCGATTCCTGCCAGTCTGGATGATGTAATCTGTGTGGGTGCTTCCAACCCCTCTGCCAGTGAGTCCGATATGACTACTTCTCTCAACTTCCCCCATTTATACCTTTTGGGAATAATGAAATATTTGGCAACCGGGTGGATATCTGGGCACCGGAGGATGGCGTTTTTTTCGCGCCAGGTGATGCCACAAGGCCTGAAGGACCTACAAACACCGTCACCGATCACCGTAGTTTCGGGGGCACCAGCGCTTCCGCACCTTTTATTGCCGGACTGGTTGCCAATGCCATGGCAGTTAATCCATCTTTAAACAGAAATACCAGCAGCGACAGGGCATCTATCCCAGCCCGTATACGTTCACTTTTATCTTCAACTGCATGGAGGAATGGTGCCAGCGGACTGCCAGCCGATCCAAGACGTAGAAACCTCGTCAACCCCATCGGATTTTTAAAAGCAGTAGGCATGGAACCTGGCAGCCCGATTCCGCCAATTTCAGAACCGGCCTATGGCAATAACTGGAATATAGGTGATGCAGAGGATGCTGATGATACCAATCCTACTACTATTCTGTACAGAAGAGAAGGCGCCGAAGTGAAAGGGGCGATTGTTCATATTCCCGGACTGGATGGCGCACCTGCCCTGACCGATGTGGATCGCTACCGGGTGAATGTTTTGTCAACCTACCGGCCCGAGGCCGCCGAAATGATCACGATCAAATTACGCACGCCTGTAGGCAGCCGGTTTGGTGATCTGGAAGTAAGAGGAGAAGGAATTGTATTCGTAAGGACAACTATGATTGGTGCCAATGAAGAAGAAAAAGAATATACCGGCCCCATCATCCGGTCGGGAGGTATGGCTGTTGATTTTGTAGTGGAAGGAGAAACAGCCAACCAGGATAATATTTATAACCTGCGTATCGGTAATGCACCGGCACCTGCAGTTCCGGTCACCCTCAATCCAACACCCAGGGCCATCACGGATCTGTGCCCAACCAATCTTACTACAGGAGATCGTGAGTTTGCCGGCGGACCACTTTTTAATATATCTGCCCGGCTTGAATTAGCAGAAGATGGCAGAAAACTTGTGGCAGTCATTGATTTCAGGGCGGAAGAAACCAAGGGTGACAGAACCACCGTAACCGGTACATTCAGAAGAGAAGTACTGGATATGGGATCCGGATTAAAGATTGTCAGCTTTGGTCCTGCAACAGGTACCGGAGAACTGGTTTCCAATGTCCGTGATTTCCGCGGCGGAAATGCCGGATCAGAATTTGGCGCCGATAATTTCGGTTGTAATGAAGGGGTAGTGGATACTCCACCGGTTACCGGTAACCTGATTCGCAGTATTCAGGTGGTTGGTGACAGTGGTGCCAATGATGTGGCCGCACCGGGTGGTGATTGCCGATGTGATGCGAAGATCAAAAGAATCCTGTTCAACCGTATTGCAATCACTGTGGTGAGGAGATAAAGAAGTTGTAGAAAAAAAGCTGTCACATTGAGCTTGTCGAAATGTGGCAGCTTTTTTTATAAAATAATTAAAATGGAAAGTTGAAGGTTGAAATCCCGATAGCTATCGGGAGAAAGTTGAAAATTGTTTCTTAGCCGCTCCTATGTTTGCTTTTTCAACACAGAGGCAAAGAGACACAGAGGGTTTTTTCTTCGCGTCATGGCGTCTTTGCCCACAGGGCCCTGCGGGCGGTTAAATATCTCTGCGTAATCTCCGCGCTCTCCTGTTCTCCGCGGTGAAAAAAATCCTTACCCCATATTATGAAACACTTTCTGCACATCATCATCCTGCTCCAGTTTCTCAATCAGTTTACTCACATCTGCCGCCTGTTCATCATTCACCGGGACCGTAGTACCGGGGATCCATTCCACTTCCGCACTGATCGGCGTGATGCCTTTATCTTCCAGTGCTTTTTGCATATTACCAAAATCAGTAAATGCACAACGCACCACTAATATATCTTCTCCGTTTTCACCGGTGCTTTCACCGAGTTCTTCCAGACCAAAATCAATCAACTCCAGTTCCATGTCTTCTGCATTCAAACCCTCTGGTTTTAATTTGAACACTCCCATTTTTTTGAACTGAAAGGAAACACTACCACTGTTGCCTAATGTACCACCGCCTTTATTGAAATGCGATTTCACATTGGCGACAGTCCGCACATGGTTGTCCGTGGCGGTTTCCACCAGGATGGCAACTCCATGCGGCGCATATCCTTCATACAGAATCTCATCATAGTTGGCCATTTCCTTCCCCTGTGACCGCTTGATGGCCGCTTCCACCCGGTCCTTGGGCATGTTCACCGCTTTAGCATTCTGAAAACAACGACGGAGGGCGGGATTGGTATTGGGATCAGGGCCACCGGCTTTAACGGCAATCACGATCTCTTTTCCAATCCTGGAAAATTGCTTGGCCATCCTGTCCCAGCGGGCAAACATGGTGGACTTCCTGACTTCAAAAATTCGTCCCATGGGTGAAAATTGATAAGTTGATAGTTAAAAATCTGAAAAGCCGCGATCCGGCTTAAAGAGCCGCAAATTTAAGGCAATCACTGTAAAAGAAAAACCGCTCCGGATTAGGGAACGGTTTTTCAAAATATCCGGAGCCAGCTTATTTATCCTCAGCCCTGCCCAATTTACTGGCATACAGGCCTGCATGGAAAACAGCAAAGGCGATAGAAATATATAATAATGTTCTGTCGGCATCAAAGCCTACAGAATTCTGGTGCAAAAAGCCAACAATGGCCAGTAGCACTGCTAATAAAATACCGGTATAACGGGCAACTTTCATCCCTTTACGGGTACTGGTTCCGTTGCCTAGATGACTGTTTTTAGCACCGTAGACCAGGTAGATATCCAGTCCGATCAGCATCCAAACCAACAACTGGATCCAGGTATCCATGGGCAGGAAGACCATCATGAATAAACAGGTGGCCACACCCAGTAAAGGAACCAATGGTACCATCGGTGTTTTGAAAGCACGGGGCAGATCAGGCATTTTATTCCGCATCACCCAAACCCCGATACATACCAGGATAAAGGCAAAGAGCGTACCGATACTGGTCATTTCTCCTACCACACGGGCAGGAACAAATGCTGCAAAGGCACTCACAAAAAGCATGAAGAGGAAATTATTTTTCGCCGGAGTCTGAGTCTTCGGATTTACACTGGAGAAAATTTTGGGAATCAAACCATCCTTACTCATACTAAAGAACACACGGCTCTGTCCCATCAGCATCACCAGGATTACGGAAGCATATCCAAACAGGATAGCAACCACGATCGCTCTGTTCAGCCAGGGATAGTCAGGAGTGGGAACCCCGTTTGCATCAATCGTACCCATATGATCAATGGCTACAGCAACAGGAGCAATACCATCTTTACCGGCGAATGTGGTATAACTGGTTACACCGGTCATTACGTGGGCAAAGAGGATATAAAGAATCGTACAGATCAGCAGGGATCCCAGGATACCGATGGGCATATCCTTCTTGGGATTCTTGGCTTCCTGTGCTGCCGTACTCACCGCATCAAAGCCGATATAGGCAAAGAACACAATGGCCGCTGCACGGATGATACCACTGAAACCGAAGTCACCGAATTTTCCGGTATTATCGGGGATATACGGATCGTAATTCGCTGTATTGATATATTTCCAACCGAGGATAATAAAAGTAACAACCACCGCAATTTTTACCACCACGATGATACTGTTCACAAAAGCACTTTCCTTGGTTCCTTTGATCAGCAGTAAACTCATCAGTACAATGATGAAAACGGCAGGCAGGTTGATGATACCACCATCCCATGGACCGGCGATCAGTTCAGGAGGGAGGCTTACCCCAAATCCATCGAGGAACTTAACAAGGTAACGGCTCCAGCTGATACCCACCGTGGCCGCACCAACGGCATATTCCAGCACCAGATCCCATCCAATGATCCAGGCCATGAATTCACCCATGGTGGCATAAGAATAGGTATAAGCACTTCCCGCAACCGGGATCATCGAAGCAAATTCAGCATAACACAAACCGGCAAACAAGCAACCCAGTCCGGCTACTACAAAAGAGATCGTGATGGCAGGTCCTGCATGGTTGGCAGCAGCCATCCCGGTAATAGAGAACAAACCGGCGCCGATAATGGCCCCGATACCGAGTGCAATCAGCCCCTTGGCACCTAAGGTTTTCTTCAGCGTATGTTCACCGGTTTCGGCTGCTTCCTTCATTAAGGCATCCATCGGTTTTCTGACAAATAAACTCATAACTTGATTTTAATGATAAACTGATTATTTGTTTTTGAAATTTTTTATTGCATTCAAATATCGGGTCAGTTCTTCTCTTACCCGGGGGAAAAGGAAAAGCAGACCAATCATATTTGGAAATACCATCGCCAGAATCATGGCATCAGAAAAATCGGTTACCGCAGTCAGTGAAATAGAAGCACCGATGATTACAAAGGCCAGGAAAAGAAATTTATAAGTGAGATCTGCCGCTTTACTCCGGCCAAACAGGTATTTCCAGGCCTGCAGTCCGTAATAACTCCAGCTGATCATTGTGGAAAAAGCAAAGAGTACAATGGCAATCGTCAGTACATAGGAAAAATGGGGAATGACTTCATTATAGGCAATAGAAGTCAGGTCCACACCACTTACTGACTGTCCGTTCGCATTTAGCACTACAGCACCCCTGCCATCTCCACCGTAAGGAAACATCTGGCCATCTTTATTAAACATGATAATCACCAGTGCTGTCATGGTACAAATCACAACGGTATCAATAAAAGGCTCCAGCAAAGCAACTACACCCTCAGAGGCAGGATATTTGGTTTTTACCGCAGAGTGGGCAATGGAAGCCGAACCCGCACCGGCTTCATTGGAAAATGCAGCTCTTCTGAATCCAATTATCAGTACACCCATTAAACCTCCCAGTCCGGCCCTGGGTGAAAAGGCTTCTGTAAAAATCATCCGGAAAGCATCATCAATAAAACTGAAGTTGGCAAAGATGATGACTAAAGAGGCCGCTATATACAGCAGTGCCATGAAAGGGACGATCTTTTCTGTAACTGTTGCAATTTTTTTGATGCCCCCAATGATTACAATACCGGTGATTGTTGCCAAAACAAGACCAATAATAAAACCGGCCGAAGTGCCTGTCATCCCGGTCATGGAAGTAATCTGCTGGGCAGCCTGATTCGATTGAAAGGCATTACCCCCTCCAAAGGATCCACCTACACAAAGCACCGCAAAAAGACCAGCCAGAATTTTACCCAGCATGGGAAGGTTTTTCTCCGCAAAACCTTTTTTAAGGTAATACATCGGTCCCCCGTATACCACCCCGTTTTTATCAATATCCCGGTATTTAACACCCAGGGTACATTCTACAAATTTGCTGCTCATGCCAATCAGACCGCATACAATCATCCAGAATGTTGCTCCGGGTCCACCAATGGCAATAGCCACCGCTACACCTGCAATATTACCCAGGCCTACAGTACCTGAAACAGCAGTAGCCAGGGCCTGAAAATGGTTCACTTCTCCGTGATGGGCTTCATTTCTGATGGTATCAACAATATCCCCACCAGCCATATTCACCTCAGATTTAACCGGAACAGCATCCTTTTCCAGATCATCATACTTGCCTCTAACTACCTTGATAGCCAAACCAAAAAGCCGGATATTAGCAAAGCGGAAAACCAGTGTAAAAAACAAAGCACCAAGGGCCAGCAATACCACGATCAGCGGGATACTGGAATCCCCAACCTTAATTGAATAAAAAACTATATTATTAGTGGCATCCGTTACAGGTTGAAAAGCTTCGTTGATCCGCTCATCAATGCCTTTGGATGGCTTTTCCTGAGCCTGAAGAGCCAGTGGAAGTAGTCCACTAAAAGCCAGAATAGCGCACAGTTTCTTAAGAGATATCCTCATGCAGTGTTGGTTTAGGTTCAGAAAGATAGAATAAACAGGGAAAGTAGCTAATTATTTGGAAGCAGGGCCTAAAATTATCCACCTGCGGGAACCGGGTTATTCAAGCGGCAGCTGCTGTTTTTTGGTCTTAAACCATTAGTTTTGAAACCATACAATTTAAAGCATGAACCAACGTAAAGCCGGATTGCTGGCCCTGGCGCTTTTTACACTGATGGCGATCATCCATGTAATTTCCTGGAACCGGATCGCTGCTGTACCTGAAATTGTTTTATCGGTCAGCCGCTGGGTGTTTACGGCTTCATTAATGATCTATGCCTGGTTCAAAAAATCCCTCACTGCCTGGATCATGGCGGCCATGGTGCTGGGGGTTTTGGTGGGTTTTGAATTTCCGGCCTTCTCTCAGCAATTGAAATTCCTCCGGCAGATTTTCCTCAACCTGGTTAAGACCATCGTGGCTCCGCTTTTATTCTCCACGCTGGTGGTAGGTATCGCGGGTCATTCGAATCTGAAACAGGTAGGCCGGCTCGGATGGAAGTCCCTGCTTTATTTTGAAGTGGTTACGACCATTGCCCTCGTCATTGGTATCATCGCGATTAATATTTCTCAGGCAGGAGTGGGTATTGTACAGCCGGAGATCATGGAAAAATTACCGGAGACAAAGGCCCTGACCTGGGACGAACATATTGTAGATATTTTCCCGACCAATTTTATTAAAGCGATCTATGATGGTAAGGTATTACAGATTGTGGTGTTCTCTGTGCTTTTTGCCATCGGACTGGCCATGTTAAAAGATGAGAAGAAAAGACCCATGATCCGGGCCTGTGAGAGTTTGTCTGAAGCCATGTTCAAGTTCACCAATATCATCATGTACTTTGCTCCGATTGGTATTGGGGCCGCGATGGCCGTTACGGTAGGTCACCTGGGTATCGGTGTATTGAAAAACCTGATGCAACTGGTACTGACCTTATATGCCGCCCTGATCGTTTTTCTCTTTGGCGTTTTATTACCCGTGGCCATGTTTATCAAGTTGCCCATTAAAAAATTCATCCAGGCCATTCGCGAACCGGTGTCTATTGCCTTTGCCACTACCAGTTCAGATTCTGCCCTGCCCAAGGCCATGGAGAATATGGAAAAATTCGGCGTACCAAGAAGGATTGTCTCTTTTGTGATTCCGACCGGATATACATTTAACCTGGATGGTACAACATTATATCTATCCCTGGCTTCGGTGTTTGTGGCCCAGGCAGCAGGCATGCACCTGAGTATCGGTGCCCAGTTGACCATGGGATTGATATTGATGCTGACCAGTAAAGGTGTAGCGGCAGTACCCAGGGCATCGCTGGTGATATTAATTGCCACGGCTGATCAGTTTCACCTGCCCATGTGGCCCATCGCTGCCATTTTTGGGATTGATGAGCTGATGGACATGGCCCGCACTTCCGTGAATGTAATCGGTAATACCCTCGCCAGCTGCGTAATCGCCCGCTGGGAAGGAGAATTTGATGATGAAAAAGCATTGGCCTTTAATGAAAAAACAGCCGATGCCATCCGCGATAAACCCTCAATATCCTAATATCTTAATATCATAATATCTCAATATCTAATACCCAATACCTAATCCCTCCGCCTTCGCTAAAGCTTCGGCGGACAAAGCAATAACTAATTCCTATTAACAAATACCTAATTCCCAATACCTAATCATGGACATCTTCTTCTTACTCGATAGCTTTCACTGGAGCCAGCTTTTTCAACCGCAATGGTATATTGAAAATGGCGGACTCTGGCTGCTGCTCTTTGTGGTGTTTGCAGAAACAGGTCTCTTTGTTGGTTTCTTTTACCCGGAGATTCCCTGCTCTTTGTGGCAGGGATCTATGCGCATGAATTGAAGGACAGTGATGGCATCATGCAACCCGGACTGGGGAATGAAGTATTGAATTGGTTCGGGATGCATTATCCCAACTACAGTTACTGGTTCGATTTAATGGTCCTGGTCGGATTGATATCTGCCTGTGGTATTCTCGGAAATGCTGTAGGGTACTGGACCGGCAAAAAAGTAGGTCCTGCTATGTATCACTGGAGAGATCGCTTCTTATTTAAAAAACGTTACCTGCACCAGGCCCATGATTTTTATGAAAAGCATGGTGGACTGGCGGTGATCGGTGCCCGTTTTCTTCCCTTTATCAGAACCTTTGCACCCATCGTGGCAGGTATCGTACAAATGGATCGCAAGAAATTTCATTTTTATAATGTGATTGGTTGCTTTGCCTGGGTTACCACCATGGTTCTCGGCGGATTCTTTCTGCAAAAATGGATATTGATCCAGTTTGGGTTTGATTTAAAAGAACACCTGGAAATCATTGTGCTGGGCATCGTGCTGGTGACAACAGCACCGGTGATTATTAAAATGATGAGTGGGAGGAAAAAGAAGGATACAACAACCCCCACCGCATAAATCAGTGTATTAACGATGACTGCCCCCGCTCAAAAACCAGCTTCCGTTTTTAATATTGCTGTGATCGTGGCAGCACTGGGTTATTTTGTAGATATATATGACCTCCTGCTGTTTACCATTGTCAGAGAACCGAGTCTGAAAGGATTGGGAGTGGATCTTACCAACACCAAAGAAGTGATAGGTGCCAGCACGATGGTGATCAACTGGCAAATGTGGGGATTATTAATCGGTGGGATTATCTGGGGGGTGATGGGTGATAAAAAAGGCAGGCTGAGTGTACTCTTTGGGTCCATCATTCTTTATTCCATTGCCAATTTTTTCACCGGCTTTGTACAGGATGTTCAGCAATATGCATATGCCCGTTTTGCAGCAGGGATCGGACTGGCAGGTGAACTCGGTGCGGGTATTACCCTGGTGAGTGAATTGCTTCCTAAAAATAAAAGAGGGATCGGCACTTCCCTCGTGGCCGGGATCGGACTCTTTGGGGCAGTGGCCGCTTACTTTACATTCCAGTTAACCAATGACTGGCGTCTCTGTTATAAAATTGGTGCTGGTCTGGGAGTCATGCTTCTCTTCCTTCGTATTTCCGTGGCAGAAAGCGGAATGTTTAAGCAGGTTCGCGATTCCAAAGTGGTCCGGGGAAATTTCCTGATGTTTTTTACCAATGCCCGTCGCTTCCGCAAATACTTACTGGCCATCCTTATCGGCTTGCCTACCTGGTATGTCATCGGCATTCTCGTGAACCTCAGCAACCGTTTTGCCACTGAATTTTATGGGGAGAATAAAGTCGAGTCCGGCAGGGCCATCATGTATGCCTATGCAGCTATCGCCATTGGCGATATACTGGTTGGATTTGTGAGCCAGTATTTCAAAAGCCGTAAGAAAGCGCTTTACCTCTTCTATTTCTTTAGCATTGTTTCCGGAATTTATTTCTTCAGTGGTAATATCCACAACGATGCCAGTATGTATATTGCCTGTACGATGCTGGGTTTCAGTACCGGATTCTGGGCCATCTTTGTCACAATGGGAGCCGAACAGTTTGGAACCAATCTCCGTGCCACTGCGGCAACCACCATTCCCAATATGGTGCGGGGATCCGTGCCATTGATCAACCTGATGTTTGTCAACTGGTTTCAGAAAACCAATGGATGGTCCTTTGTATACAGCGCAATTATCACCGGCATCGTGGTGATGGCCATCACACTGATCGCGGCTTATTTTACAGAAGAAACTTTTCACAAGGACCTTGATTATCTTGAAACGGAAGAAATGTATCCATAATTCCAGGCAGTGCCCAAATTCCTGATCATACGATTCTCTTCGATTGGTGATATCGTACTCACCACACCGGTGGTCCGCTGTCTGAAACAACAGGTGCCGGAGGCAGAGATTCATTTTCTGGTGAAAGATAAATTCCTGTCAGTCGTACAACATAATCCCTACATAGATAAAATACATGTGCTGGCCCATAGCTGGGAACTGATGATCGAGGAATTAAAAACCGAATCTTACGACTATATCATCGACCTGCATCATAATGTAAAAACACTAAGAGTTAAAAAAGCGCTGTCCGCAGGACGAACCGGGAAAGTAAAAGCCTTTTCCTTTTACAAATTAAATATTCAGAAATACCTGCTCACGGCGCTGAAGATTAACCTGCTGCCCAAAGTGCATATTGTAGACCGCTATCTGAAAACAGTTGAATCCTTTGGCGTAAAAAATGACGGTCAGGGACTTGATTATTTTATTGCCGAAGAAGAGAAAACAAAACTGAAAGATATTCCCGCTTCCCATCAGGCCGGTTATATTGCCTGTGTGATCGGGGCTGCGCATAATACCAAGAAATGGCCCGTTCACAAATGGAAAGAATTCTGCACTCAAATAAAACATCCGGTTATTTTACTCGGTGGTCCGGAAGACAAGGAAGCTGCTGAAGCCATCGCAGCCGTGGATGATATCAAAGTGTACAACGCCTGTGGTAAATTCAGTCTGAACGAAAGCGCCGACCTGGTCCGTAAAGCCAAACTGGTGATTACCCATGATACAGGACTGATGCATATTGCAGCCGCGTATAAAAAGCCCATTATTTCTATCTTGGGAAATACAGTACCTGCATTTGGAATGTCACCTTACTTTGGTGCTGCCATGGTGCCTGACGTGATTATACAGGTGCAGAAACTCTGGTGCCGTCCCTGTTCCAAGATCGGGTATAATAAATGTCCGCTCGGCCATTTTAAATGCATGGAAAAAATAGCCGTGGAGGATTTGTTACAAAGAACCCGGCAAAGTATCTGATCAGCGATCAGCACTTTGCCCGGTATAGTTGTTTAGAAAAAGAAAATGAAAAGCAACGCAAATGCCATCACAAATCCAACAATCACCAGTCGGGCCTGTGCATTTTCATCGTCCAGCAGGAGTCTAAATTTTTTCATAACCTGATTTTTTAGTTTTACAATAGATTTCGAAATCAGGTTTTCCAGGAATGGGTCACGGAAATTCAGAAAGGATAGGAGTGCAGATGGGGCAAAAATAGAATACAGCTTTTGTATTTGCAATCTGAACCCCATAGGAAATATACGTGTCAGCAGAACTATTTATTCAGATCTACTCTTTTTAATCATGAAGCGCCTTTTAATCAGCTTTTCATACTCCTGGGTATTCGTTGTTTTACGATAGCACAGGCTTTTGACAATAAAATTGATTCCTTCCGGACCGGTTCAGATATCCTTATTACCATTGATCGGCCCATACCAATGAAACCAAAACGGCCAACCGTACTGGTCCTCTATGCACTTCCTAACGGTAACAGCACAGCGCAAACCATGGGAAAGCAAATGCAGGAACGGGATGACTGGCATTTTGATATCCAGCATATCCGGGCGCAAACAATTTTTATCCGACAGGAATGGAATACGGTCAACCTGATCGTGATTTACCTCGAGAACAATTATAAAAGCTGGCCGGCCTGGAAACAAAAACATCCTGATTTCAGGGTAAGGATTCCGGCACTGGTGGATTCATTAAAGACAGTATTGGGAGGTAAAGATGCGCAGGTGTATCTCAACGGACATAGCGGGGGAGGCAGTTTTATTTTCGGCTACCTGGCCGGAATGCAAGCTATTCCATCCTATATCAGGCGGATCAGTTTTATGGATAGCAATTATGGATATGATAGCAGTTATTATCCGGTCCTGCGGCAATGGTTACAACAAAACAAATCGGCCACACTCAATGTGTTTGCCTATAACGATAGTGTGGCTTTGTACAATGGCAAACCGGTGGTTTCAGCCACGGGGGGTACCTGGTACCGGAGCTGGATGATGGTCAGGCATTTCAGTCAGGACTGGTCCATGGATTATCAACCGGGAGATAGTATCCATTCGGTGTTCAGTAAAAAGAAAAAAATTCAGTTCTATTTTAAATCCAATCTGAACCAGGGCATCTATCATACTCATCAGGTGGAATACAATGGATTTATCCATTCGATACTGGCTGGTACGCCATACGATTCAAAGCGTTATCAGTACTATGGCAAGAGGGCCTATCAGGAGTTCATCCGCTGATCTCAGAGTTCATAAGTAAAACCGGTGGCGTAATTGTAAATGGTTTTGGGAGCTGTTCCGGCAGGGAAACGATCATGCAGGTAATTCCATTTGACGGTTAAAGAAAAATGAGGAGTGGCTTTTACCTTGAACATAAACTGATTCATGAAACGGTAATCACCGAACTCAGCCAGCCGGGGCTGGAAATAAGTGGTACTGATCATCTCCAGATAATCCTGCGGTAGCCAGGTAAAGGACAGATAACTGCTATTGCGTAAATCACTGTGCTCGACTGCAGGTATTGTGGCTTCTTTTTCATTTTCATACATCAGCAGGGTGGCTGCATACATCCTGAAGCGGGGTTGTTTAATCAGCTTGAAACGCGGGCCCGTACCCAACAGGATCCTTGATTTGATTTGTGTGATATCATTGTTCTGGTACTGCCCGAAAAATTCCCAGCGCAGCCACTCATTGACTTTGCGGTTATATCGAAGATGAAATAAGCCATCAGACAAAAAATTCTTGCCGGATACTTTCAGTAAATTATAATTTCCGAGGATTAACCACAGTCCCTGGTCATTGCTGGTCTTGTACTGGAGATGTGCATCCGCATTGGCACCGAAAATTTTGATCGTATTCCGGGTCATACTGAATGCGGCGCCAAAACTGCCCTGCCATCCAACGGTGTCGGATTGCATCCGGGCACTTTCCACATTCACAATCTGTGTTTTTCCTGCGATAGTAAGGAATACAACGGCCAGCAGCAGCAAGGCCTTTTTCAAAGAGGGATTCATTGCATGGCGTATCATGATGGAACGCTTAAAATGGGTAAAAGGGTTTTGGAGAAATTGATTATTCCATGGTAAAATCAGGATAAGCATCCAGCAACTCATCCATTCTTGTTTGCGGAAAACTTTTACGCTGTCTGAAGTTTTTAACCACGATTCTTGCCGAATCTGAATTATTCTCCTCCAGATAGGTAGCCGCCAGTTCCAGTTGCGCATCGGCAAAAGCCGGATAATTGGCAGTCACCAGCAGCAGGTGTTCTTTTGCTTTAACCGGGTTTTCCATCACATTAAAACAGAGATAGCGGTAGTAATCAAGGAAGGGGTCCTTGTTGATCATTTTATCCACGGCATTGATGGCACCCATGACCTTGTCGTATTCCTTGCGCATAAAAAAAGCATCCATCAATATGAGTTGCATATTGGCTTCATTCGGGAAGGCAGCCAGTAACTCATCAATGGCCTGCTGGTGTTTTTCATCATCCAGTCCGGTGCAGATTTCCACTTTCACAATCCGGAATGCTTTTGATTTTCTGCCTTCCTCCGGAATTTTCATAAAGAGGTCATAGGCTTCCTGGTATTCACCGGCATTTATTTTCTTACGGATATCCGGGAGGGAACTGATCCAGGCATCGGTCTTATTGCTTTTATCAATGATCCCTTCAAACTGGTCGTAAATGCCTTTGATGGTGGTGGATAGATTTTCTCCTGATGTGTACACAAAAATATCAGCGATTTTGATATCCCCTTTTTCCTTTTCAACTCCATATCATGGTAGTTGATACTCCCGTCACTGTAAAGCCGGAAGATCATATGTTGTTTGCTCTCTTTCTCATAAACCTTCACCAGCTCATAACTGCCTTCTTCTTTTAAGGCTTCTACAATCTTAGTCCCCATATTGGCTGCCTTACGGATACCGGCACCGAATTCGCGGGCCGAACTGCTGGATTTCAATCCGGCTCTTTTGATGATTTCATCCCGGTCAACCGCATCATCCATGAACTGGCCATCTTTCTTTTCAATAGACTGCTCCAGTTTTTTGGCAAATTCCCTGGCTTCTTTTTCAAGAATGGGTTTTTCTTTTCCGCCACAGGCAATAAGAAAAAAGGCGAACAGAAAGGGGAGCATTCTTTTATACAGAGCGGCTGTACTTTTTATATTCATTGCTATGTTTTTGGATTAAAGTCGGGCTGAAACAAGACAGGGAATATTTTCTGCAGTCTCGACTGTTTCTTTTTGTCCAGCATTTCGTAGGTTCTGTTGAATTTCTGCAGACAAATGACCTGTAATGCTTTTTGCTGACCCGCACGGATCTCGTTCACAATAACGGTGGCCACGGCTTCAGGTACTAAATCATCCCCGGTTTCAAAAACAATCCGGTCATGCATTTGACCGGTACCGAGGTAACTTTTGAATAATCTTTCCTGGATATACCTGGCCAGCTGATCTGAGCCTACTGTATCCCTTCCGACAGTGACCAGTCCGTACTCATCCACTTTTACCTGTAATACTTTTTCAGCGGCAGGAGGATGGGCCACTGAGAGGAGACTGAATAACAGTCCCGGAAGCAGGAAGAAAAATCGCATAACCAATGAGTTTGGAAATTTGAAGTTAGTGGTTTTTATTGGAGTTCACTGAGCTCCAGCCAGCGCATTTCTTTCTCATCCAGGAGCCGCCCGATTTCAGTAAACCGTAAAGAAATCGCCTGCAGTTCTTCAAATGGCGTGTCCCCGCTATTCATTTTTCCCGTGATCATTTCTTTTTCCCGGTTCAGTTCAGGAATTTCTTTTTCCAGTAATTCAAACTCTCTTTTTTCTTTATAAGATAACTGACGCTTAGCGGGCTGATTTTTTTCAGCAATGACTGAATTATTGGCTGGTTGATCCGTTTGAGTCAGACTTGTACCGGTTTGCAAGGTTCCGCCATCTTTGTCTTTGGCGATCCGTACCTGTTCTTCCCGGTACAGGGAATAATTTCCGGGAAAGTCCCTGATCCATCCTTCGCCTTCAAATACAAATAAATGATCCACGAGCCGGTCCATAAAGTAACGGTCGTGTGATACAATCAGCAGACAGCCCGGGAATTCGCTCAGAAAATTTTCCAATACACCCAGGGTAGGCAGGTCCAGGTCATTCGTAGGTTCATCAAGGATCAGGAAATTGGGATTCCGGAAAAGAATGGCCAACAGGTGCAATCTTCTTTTTTCTCCCCCGCTCAGTTTACTGATATAGGTATACTGTTTATCCGGATCAAACAAAAATAACTGCAGGAACTGCGCCGCACTGAGGGTGCCACCGCCGGCCAATGGAAAATGTTCGGCTATGTTTTTTACAAATTCAATCACCCGCATGTCTTCTTTCACCTGCAGGCCCTGCTGCGAGTAATTACCGAATATTACTGTATCACCCACATTGATCTTTCCGCTGTCGGCCTGTTCCAGACCTTGCAGCATATTGATAAAAGTGGATTTACCCACACCATTTTTTCCCACCACACCAATCCTTTCTCCTTTTTTGAAAGTGTAATCAAATCCCTTGAGCAATACTTTTTCTCCATAGCTTTTATATACTTTCTTCAGTTCGATTACTTTTCCGCCCAGCCGGTTCATTTTCATTTCCAGCTGCAGCTGCTCATCCAGTATTTGCTGTTTCGCTTTTTTCTCTACTTCATAAAAATTATCCTGGCGACTCTTGCTCTTGGTGGTCCTGGCCTTTGGTTGTTTGCGCATCCATTCCAGTTCTTTCCGGTACAGGTTGCGCGCTTTATCAATACTGGCTGCTTCACTTTCGATTCTGGCGGATTTCTTTTCCAGGTAATTCGCATAATCGCCTTTATAGGTATAGAGTTCGGATCCGTCCAGCTCCCAGATTTCATCGCAAACGGTATCCAGGAAATAACGGTCGTGGGTCACGAGTAAAAGCGTAGTATTTTCTTTGTCTAGGTAATGTTCGAGCCATTCCACCATTTCCACATCCAGGTGGTTGGTGGGCTCATCCATCACCAGTAATACATGTTTATGTTCAAAGCCCACATCAATCAGGGTCCGGGCCAGGGCCACTCTTTTGCGCTGACCTCCACTGAGGGTACGCACCGGCTGATTGAGCTGATGAATATTCAGTTTGCCCAGCACCTGTTTTACCTTGGCATCAAAATCCCAGGCACCGAGTTCATCCATTTTAATAACGGCGGCACTGAGCAATACCGGATCATCTTCTTCACTGATGGCCTCATATTCCCGGATCGCGTTCATGATTGGATGATTATGGAAAAAAATATTGTCCACGACTGATTTGTCTTCCACAAACGCAGGTTCCTGCTCAAATAACACCACATCCACATCCTTATTGATCCAGGCCTTTCCTTCGTCAGGCGTTTCTTTGCCGGCCAGGATCCGGAGCAGGGTGGATTTACCGGTTCCATTCCGGGCTACGAGGGCAATTTTATCACCTTCTTCTATATGAAAAGAGAGATTGGAAAACAGGGGTTGAATGCCATAACTCTTGCTGAGACCTTCCACAGAAACATAATGCATGGCGCAAATATAGTTCAACGGCCGGCAAGCCAGATCAAACCACAAAGCAGGAGGGTGGTAATAAGGATTAGCAGGATGGAATATTTTTCCCGGCGGTAACGGCGATTTGTTTTTTGGCGCTGTTCGCGGATCAGTTCCAGGGTGGCTGTATCCGTACCGGCTAATTTTTCCAGCTGATCATAGACCGGTGTGGTATAGGCAGGGGGCAGGGCCCGGCTGGCTTTTAATATTTTTTGAATCGCCTCCCGGATCGTGTTCTGTTCCTGAAAAGGATGCAATTGTTCAATAGCGGTATCCGGAATTAATTCCAGTATATATTCCTGTAAACCGCCCTTGTCCATCCGGAATACATCCAGGGTGGACACATATTTTTCCAGCTCCAGCGACTGTTTCAGCAGGTTCACGGGTGTTACGGTATCCTGTGTTCTTTTTTTACCGATACTCTGGTTATACCAGCGTTGCTGCAGGTAATATTCTTTTTTGGAAGGATCTGATAACACTTCATAAGCCTCCTTGATCTCCGTAAAACGGGCATTGGCATAAGGATCATTGGGCTTTTTATCGGGATGGTACAAATGGGCCAGCCTCCGGTAGGCCTTCCTGATCTCCGCAGCAGTGGCAGAAGGTTCGAGTTCAAGGATGGCAAAATAGTTCTTGATCGTAAACATGGGGCGAAGATAAAGACTGGATGCCGTGATTTTTATTGTGACAAACTGTTTACAGCAGAGAAAGGATTCTTGTGTTAAAAGAAGTTACCTTTAAATATCTCTTTACTTAAAACGAATGGTATGGAAAAGAAAATGAATGGGAGAAGGGAATTCCTGAAAAAAACAGGTCTAGCCGGTGCTGCAGCTGTGGTACTTCCACACTGGGCCTGTGCAGGAACAAAAGGGATGGTCACTCCGTTTGCTGCCGAAGAAATTCCTTACCAGCAACAGGCATTGCCTTATAGTTATAATGCACTGGAGCCGTCCATTGATGCCATGACGATGGAGATTCACTACAGCAAACATGCGGCGGCCTATACCAAGAATTTGTCGGATGCACTCACTGCTGAATCCGTTGATCCTGCCAAAATGAAATTAACTGCACTGTTGGGTAGCATCTCCAAATATTCTCCCAAGATGAGGAATAACGGAGGTGGTCATTATAACCATGAGTTCTTCTGGAAAAGTATGAAAGCCCCTGTGGAAGGGAATGTTCCGGCAGGAATGATTTTACAATCTATTCAGAAAGATTTCGGATCACTGGATACTTTCAAAACACAGTTTGCAGATGCAGGCAAGAATCGCTTTGGCAGTGGCTGGGCCTGGTTAGTGAAATCAAATGATGGAAAATTAATCATCGGGTCCACTCCCAATCAGGATAATCCATTGATGGACCTCAGTGATTTAAAAGGAACTCCATTGCTGGCCCTCGATGTATGGGAACATGCGTATTACCTGAAATACCAGAACCGCCGGGCCGATTATATCAATGCCTGGTGGAGCCTCGTCAACTGGTCAGTCGTGCAAAAAAGATTCGAGAGCGCCTGATCATTTGAGGTGCTTCCCAAAAAAATCAAGGGTACGTTGCCAGGCCTGTTTGGCAGCCGCTTCATTGTATCGGGTAGGGGCGGTATCATTATGAAACGCATGCTGCGCCCCTTCGTAGATATAGAGTTCGTAACTGATATTGTTTTTCTTTAAAGCTTCTTCATAAGCTGGGATCCCCGCATTCACTCTTTCATCCAGGCCGCCATAATGTAATTGAACCGCAGCTTTGATTTTAGACACATCTTCTGCAGCCGGTTGCCTTCCATAAAAAGGAACTGCTGCTTTTAATGCGGGAACATTTACTGCCAGACTGTTCGACATGGCACCACCCCAGCAAAATCCCACACAACCATAGATGCCATTGGTATCCTTGCGTGTTCCGAGATAATCAAAGACTTTAATAAAATTCTGAAGATTATCTTCTGCTTTTAATTGCTGGAATTTAGTACGGGCCTCATCCTCGTTGGCGGGTGTACCACCCAAGGGGGCCAGTGCATTGGGGGCAATGGCCAGGTAACCGGCCTTGGCGGCTCTTCTGGTTACATCTTCGATATGGGCATTCAATCCGCGGTTTTCATGGATCACCACAATGGTCGCATATTTCTTTTCTTCCTTGGGCCGGGCCACATAGGCCTTCATATCCCCGCCACCCAGACCCGGATAACTGATGGTTTCCGTAAAAAGGTCATCCTGACTGGTTACGGCAGCATGCGCATAATTCACTTCCAGCATGGGTAATAATGCCATGGCCGCCGCAGTTCCCCCGGCCAGCAGGGTTAATTTTTTCAAGAACTCCTGACGGCTCAATGGTTTATGGGTGTACTCGTCGTATAAGTTGATGATGCGCTGGTCCATACAATTTATTTTGATTAAAATTAAGCTTTTCCGGTTTTTACCAGTCTAATAATGTTCCTCAGAAAACGGCGATCATTTCCAATTGGTTGCTAGCCTCATCAGATGATAAAAAAATAATATCTTTATTAGATAGTCCGGTATTTGAAAACCAAACCAAAGTCATGAAAAACCAAAGCCTTTACAGGAATATTTCCTTTTTATTCCTGTTGATCAGTTCCATTTTTTTATTCAATGCCTGCCAGCGCGAAATTGAAGGTGGTGGTGCACCTACGCCAACCCCAACCCCTCCCGGACCGGTGGTGAATGATGCCATTATGGTCACCGGCGGGGTGAATGGAATTGTGGTCGATGAAAATAACCAGCCGGTTGCCGGGGTTACCGTTAGCAGTGGTGCAGCCAGTACCACTACGGATCGTTATGGTGCTTTTAAATTCAGAAATATCAGTCTCTCCAAAGCGAATGCAACGGTTAAAGTCATAAAAAGCGGATACTTCAATGCCTACCGCAGTTTTCCGGCAACAGCAGGAGTCATCAATAATGTTCGGATCAAACTGATCCCTAAAACCAATAGCGGCAGCTTTACTGCATCTACCGGCGGCACTATTTCCATTGCGGGCGGCGGTAAACTGGTGATGCCTGCCAATGCCATTACCGATGCCGGTGGTACAGCTTTTAGCGGCACGGTGAATGTGGCCATGGCCTGGATTGATCCTTCATCTGCTGATTTACCCTTTACCCTGATGGGTGACCTGCGCGGGATAACCACAGGCGGAGAAGAAAGAGGCTTATCTACCTATGGTATGCTGGGAGTGGAACTCACAGGACCGGGTGCTGTGCCAATGAAAGTGGCGGCTGGAAAAACAGCAGAGCTAACATTCCCGATTCCTGCATCCTTGTTATCCAGTGCACCGGCCACGATTGATCTCTGGCATTTTGATGAAGCCACGGCCCGCTGGAAACAGGAAGGCACTGCTACCAAATCAGGTTCATTTTATATTGCGCAAGTGAGTCATTTCTCCTTCTGGAACTGTGAACGGGTGGTCAATAATGCCTATGGATATGGACGTACCGATTCATTGGGCAATCTCTGTGGTAAAGTACCCAAAGATGAAGCCCTGGTATTGGAGGTGCTGGATATTTGTAATAATGTAATTTATACCCAGAACATTGGACCCTTTAGTGCCGCGGCGACATTGCCACCGGTGACCGTTAATATCCCTGCCGCCAATAACCTGATCATTACCGGAACCGTGACCAATTGTGCCAATGCCAATGTCACCAACGGCGCTGCAGCGATATATGTAACCGGCGGAAATCATTATGTGGTACCCGTAAATAACGGAACCTTTAGTTTAAGTCTGATAAGATGCGGCAGCAATCCCATCAATTTTACCGTATTGGGAATTGATTATGCTGCCTTCCAGCAATCAGCTCCCGTGGGTGGATCCGGAATCACTGGTACCGTGAATGTGGGAACCTTGCAGGCCTGTGGTACTTCCTCTCTTCAGTTTATTGAAATCCTGGTGGATGGAAATCCTATTAACCTGGCTTCTCCTCCGGATAATATCAGTACCATTGATACCACACTTCCCAGCGGGCCTTATTCCAGTACCACAAGAATAGCCGGTTACCGGCAGTCTGCAGGTTCTTTGGTTGGTGGTGATTTTACCTTCCTCAATAATGGGGTGGCTGCCAATAATCTCCCTTTGCAGTCTGTAACAGTATTTGCCGGATCCGGTGTGAGTTCACAAATGATTATTACTCCAAACCCGGTGGTGAATATTACCACATTCGGTCCACCGGTAACGGGTTTTATAGAAGGAAGTTTCAATATTCAGATGGATTTTTCCGGAACGCCCCGCAATGTAACTTTCAATTTCAGGGTAAGGAGATAAGGCGATTTTTTAAGAGATTTTGGCCACAAAGGCTCAAAGACACAAAGTAAAGTTCAGTAAGTATGCTTCGTGTCTTCGAGCCTTTGTGGCTATTTTTTTGCTGCACCCGAAGAGTCCATCTGACAAAGACACAAGGGCGCAAAGAAACTGGTATTTCGAGCAAAGTGAGAAATCTTGTATTTCTATTTTCTTTCCAAAAAGCCTGTCAATTTCAGGGTAAGGAGTTAGGGCGATTTTTTAAGAGAATTTTGCCACAAAGGCACTAAGCCACAAAGGAAAGTTGAGATAGAATTCTTCGTGGCTTCGTGGCTATTTTTTTGCTGCACCCGAAGTGTCCATCTGACAAAGACACAAAGGCGCAAAGAAACTGGTATTTCGAGCAAAGTGAGAAATCTTGTATTTCTATATTCTTTCCAAAAAGCCTGTCAATTTCAGGGTAAGGAGATAAGGCGATTTTTTAAGAGAATTTTGCCACAAAGGCACTAAGCCACAAAGGAAAGTTGAGATAGAATTCTTCGTGGCTTCGTGTCTTCGTGCCTTCGTGGCAAAAAAAATTACTCCAGCGACCCTCTCTTTTTTTTAACACGCATACAAAGTTTTGCTAAAACAGGCATCCTGATTAAATCGGTCAGCACCCATGGCATAGTTATAGCGTCTCTTTAAAGGGAAAGAAGAAAACCGACCCGGCCCGGATAACCGGGACCTTTCACAAAACAATTTTATGATGAACGATTTATTACTAAAAGTTGGCCCATGAAAAAAATCACAATGGCTGTCCTTGCATTGATACTGGTGCTCGGCAGTTTTAGTCCGAACAAAGCTTCGGCACAGTATTACGATGGCTATGACGACCGCGACCGCGATCTGACCTATCAGGATTTCTATGACGAACTGAGCCCTTATGGCCAATGGGTGGAATATCCCGGACAAGGCTATGTATGGGTTCCGGATGCTGAATCCGATTTTCAGCCTTATAGCACCAATGGTCACTGGGTTTGGTCCGATGACTATGAGTGGATGTGGGTATCTGACTACGACTGGGGTTGGGCACCTTTCCACTATGGCCGATGGGATCATGATGCCGGCTATGGCTGGTACTGGGTTCCGGGTTACGAATGGAGTCCGGCCTGGGTGGCCTGGCGTGATGGAGGCGACTACTATGGTTGGGCACCTATCAGACCGGGTATCAATATCAGCGTCAATTTTAATATCGGTGGTTATAACCCGCCCAATAATTTCTGGTGCTTTGCCCCGAGACGGTATATCAACTCGCCCAGAATCTACGACTATTATGTAGACCGCAGGCAGAATCTGACGATCATCAACCAGACCACGATCATCATCAATAACTATCGTTATGGTGGTAATTATGGATTCCGTTCCGGCCCACGCCGTTATGATGCGGAAGTCTATTGTGGCAGGATCAACCCGGTCCGCTTCAGACAAAGCAATATGCCTGGCCGTTCCTCCTTCAGGAATAATGAAGTCAGTATGTTCCGCCCCAATATTCGCAGAGACGAAGGCCGCAACTTTGCCCCCCGTCAGTTCGAACGTTATGATCGCAACGGTGGAAATTTCCGGAATAATAACGGAAACCGCAGGGATGGTATTGATAACAGAAGAGACAATGGAGTCAATAACAGAAGACCTGATTCACGCGACCAGGTGAATAATAACCGTTCAATTGACCGGCAGGGAAATGACAGATTCCGCGACCGCAACACGATGGAAAGACCGGCGGATAATAACCCTAATCGCAACCGTGATAATAACGGTGGTATCAGAAGGGAAGATGGTAACAGACAACCTGATAATAACAGGAATAGTCCATTCGACCGCAGCCGTACTGACCGTACCGATAATCCGGGTCGTCAGCCAATGGATCGCGGAACAAACAATCCGCAGGGTAATCCAAACCGACAGCCTTCCGACAGGCGATTTGAAAATCCACAGGGTAATCCGAACAGACAACCTGTTGATCGCAGAATAGATAATCCGCAAGGTAATCCTAACCGGAATGTTGAGCCGGGTGGCCGCCCTACCAGGGAGCCTGCTGCCCAGCCCGATAACCGTAGTTTTGAAAGAAGGAATACGGATAATAATCCCGGCCGTACCCGCGAGATGAGGACCAATGATCAGCCGCGTCAACCGCAGCAGATCGAAAGAAGGTCCGAGCCACGACCACAACCACAGGTGGAGCGCCGACAGGAATCAAGACCACAACCACAGGTGGACCGCCCGCAATCACAACCCCGCGAACGCAGCTTCGAAAGAAGAAGCGATGATGGGGGAGGAAGACAAAGAGAAACCGGTGGGGGAAGTAATGGTGGAGGGAATAGAAGAGGAAGATTTTAAATAAGTATGCTGCCTTTAATAGAGAGGGGTCCTGCCGATTGGTGGGGCCCCTTTTTTGGGAAGTCGTTAGTCTATAGTCTATAGTCGTTAGTCGCCCCCATCCCCGCCCCCGTCCCCTAAAGGGGGGGGAATAGTCGGGAGTCGTGAGTCAGCAGTCGGCTGTCTTCAGTCGACTGTCACCCCCAGCCCCTAAAAGGGAGGAGAGAAGTCGAAAGAATAGTCGTTAGTCTTTAGTCGATATTCGTAAGTCAAGAGTCGAGAGTGAATAATCGATAATCGGAAACCCAATATCTAATTCCTAATAACTAATATCTTAATAACCCATTCCCCACTCGCCGAACCCCATTCTCTGAACCCTACTCGCCACTAGCCACTAGCCTCTCACCCCTCCTCAAGCCTCGGCTTCCATGTAAGATTCCACCGGCTCACAAGTACAAATAAGATTCCGGTCCCCGTGCGTATTATTTACACGGGCCACTGATGGCCAGAATTTATTCAGCGTTACATAATACAAAGGGAAGGCAGCTTCCTGGCGGCTGTATGCATGATTCCATTCATTGGCCGTGACCACAAACTGTGTATGCGGTGCATGTTTGAGCGGGTTATCTTTTTTATCCGCTTTTCCTTCTTCAATGGCGCGGATTTCTTCACGGATAGAAAGTAATGCATCACAGAAACGATCCAGCTCGCCCTTGTCTTCACTCTCTGTAGGTTCTATCATGATGGTGCCAGCCACCGGGAAACTCATGGTAGGAGCATGGAAACCATAATCAATCAAACGCTTGGCCACATCTTCCGCTTCGATCTCGGCAGATTTTTTAAAAGGCCTCAGATCCACAATGAATTCATGCGCACATTGTCCGTTGTTATTGGTATACAAAATATCATAAGCCCCTTCCAGACGGGCACGCATATAATTCGCATTGAGGATCGCGTACTCTGTTGCGGCTTTTACACCCCTTGCTCCCAGCATCCGGATATAACCATAACTGATGAGCAGGATGCTTGCAGATCCATAAGGGGCCGCACTCACTGCATTCTTCGTTCCGTTCTCCACATGTCCGGGTAAATGTTTGGCCAGGTGTGCTTTCACACAAATGGGTCCCATGCCGGGACCACCACCACCATGCGGGATGGCAAATGTTTTATGCAGGTTCAGGTGACAAACATCCGCACCAATCAAACCGGGAGCAGTGAGTCCTACCTGTGCATTCATATTTGCGCCATCCATGTATACCTGTCCGCCATGTTCATGTATAATATCCGTGATTTCTTTTACCGTTTCTTCGTATACACCATAAGTGCTCGGATAAGTGATCATGATTCCGGAAAGCTCCTTGCTGTATTGCGCAGCTTTTGCTTTCAGGTCTTCCACATCAATGTATCCGTTCTCCAATGCTTTTACCACCACTACTTTCATCCCTGCCATTACCGCACTGGCCGGATTGGTACCATGTGCGGAGATGGGGATCAGCATCACATTGCGGTGATGATCGCCATTGGCTTCATGATAAGAACGGATGGTCAGTAAGCCGGCATATTCACCCTGCGCCCCACTATTGGGTTGCAGACTGCAGGCATCAAAGGCCGTGATGGTACAGAGGTATTTGCTGAGTTCTTCTGCCATAAACCGATATCCTTCTGTCTGGTCGGCCGGTGCAAAAGGATGCATCCGGCTCCAATGTGCCCAGCTCAATGGCATCATCTCAGAAGCAGCATTGAGTTTCATGGTACAACTGCCCAGAGAGATCATGGATGTATTCAGCGAAAGATCTTTGTTCTCCAGCTGCTTGATATACCGCATCATCTGGCTTTCGCTATGGTGGGTATTGAATACCGGATGGGTCAGGAATGCAGAAGTCCGGCTCAGTTGTGAGGGAATATGCTGCAGCATTTCTGTCTGATAAATATCAAATGCCACCGGGTCTTTATCATTTTCAAAACAATTGATCAGGTCATAGAGATCGGAAACATCAGTTGTTTCATCAATGGAAATACCGATCAGGTTGTTGCCGATATAACGCAGATTGATTTGCTGACGTTCGGCCTTGCTGCGGATAGCTGCCTGGTCCTTTACTTTAATGACAATCGTATCAAAGAAATGATCCGAATAGAGGGCGAATCCTCTTTCCAGAATAGCCGCTGCCACCGTTTGTGTATACAGCGCAATTCTTTTTGCAATATTTTTCAATCCATCCGGTCCATGGTACACGGCATACATGGCAGCCATATTGGCCAATAAGGCCTGGGCTGTACAGATATTAGATGTTGCTTTTTCTCTCTTGATATGTTGTTCCCTGGTTTGCAGCGCCATTCTTAATGCACGGTTGCCCTGTGCATCAACACTTATACCAATGATCCGGCCGGGAATACTTCTTTTGAATTCGTCCTTCGTAGACATGAACGCTGCATGCGGTCCGCCATAACCCAGCGGTACGCCAAAACGCTGGGCTGAACCCACGGCCACATCCGCACCCAGTTCACCGGGAGGAGTCAGCAGGGTCAGGGCCAGCAGATCAGTAGCCATCACCACATAGGCACCGGCCGCATGTACTTTATCAATAAAGCTGCGATAGTCCTCAATGGATCCTTTATCATTCGGGTATTGCACAATGGCTCCGAAATAAGTGGAGTCAATAGTTGCAGTCTGATAATCACCTTCCACCAGTTCAATCTGCACGGGTACGGCACGGGTCAGTAACACATCCTTGGTCTGCGGAAAAATTTCTTTATCTACAAAGAATTTCGGTCTGTCAATATGATCCTGCTTATTGAGGGTATTGAAGAACATCGTCATGGCTTCTGCCGCTGCCGTGGCTTCATCCAGCAGGGAGGCATTGGCAATAGACAGACCGGTAAGGTCGCTGACCATGGTCTGATAATTCAACAGGCTTTCCAGACGTCCCTGTGAAATCTCGGCCTGGTAAGGGGTGTACTGGGTGTACCATCCTGGATTTTCAAAAATATTCCGAAGGATCACGGAAGGGGTAATGGTATCATAATAACCCTGACCGATATAGGTACTGAATACTTTATTCCGGAGAGAAATATCCTTGATATGCCGCAGGTATTCATGCTCACTCATTGCCGCCGGGATATCCAGTTCTCCCTGCATGCGGATGCCGGAAGGAACAGTCTGACTGATCAGCTCATCCAGACTCTTTACACCGATTTTTTTCAGCATGCGATTGCTGTCGGCTTCATGCGGACCAATATGACGGGCAAAAAATTCGTTGGATTGTTGTTCAAGAAGATTCATAAATGGAAGAATTCTGTTGTGTCAAAAAATCATATGGAACAGATGGTCAGAAAGATCGGGCGGAGAATCGGATCAAACAGTTCAGCAGGGCCGGAGGCGATACTGGTGCTGTTTAGAACATCAAGACTGCCATGAACATTGGTGACTATCTTTTAGCGCTGCAAAGTTACGAGCTATACAGGATAAATCAGACTGGTTGTTCAAGCTGGGGATAAGCCGTGCACTGTTTGTTCAAACCTTTTACAGGCTTGCATCCTGTCCTGCCTGTGCTTTTTCAGATTTCCGTAATTCCGAACTGGTCTGGCTGCTCCCATCATGGCTCCAGCCCGGGGGGCCAAACAGGTATTGCCAGCGCTGCCGGAAACTGAGCCCTTTTTTGCCCAGATCATTCCCGATACTTTTCCATTCATGCACCAGGATATGCAGGGGATCTTCTTTGGTAAGTGGTTTGGTGAGACCATAACGGATGGGCTGGTATTGAGCGGCCGGTATTTCCGGTTGAAAAGTGCCGAATAATTTGTCCCAGATGATCAGGAACATCCCCATGTTTTTATCCAGGTAAAGGGCATTAGAGCCGTGGTGCACCCGGTGATGGGAGGGGGTAACCAGCCAATATTCCAGAAAACCCAGCTTCCCGATTTTTTCAGTATGTACGAGGATCCCCCAGGTCTGGGTGGCGGCATATACAAAGGCAATATCAATCGGCTGAAAGCCGAGCAGGGCGATCGGAATAAAATAAAGAAAACGATATAAAGGTTCCAGCACCGATGAGCGGAAACCAACCGTGAGATTAAATTTAGGAGAGGAGTGATGCGTCACATGGGTAGCCCAGAATAATCGGCAATAATGATCCACCCGGTGCAGCCAGTAGTACATAAAATCCTCAAACACGAATAAAACGATCCAGTAGATCCAGGGATTGGCAATCGGTCCGGCCAGGCGATGGGAATAAAAAAAACTGAGAACGATTCCTATGGAAACGGCCCGGAACAAAAGATCCAGCCCTCCATTGAGAATCATAAAATAAATATTCTGTGCAGTATCCTTCAGACTATAACTATCCTGTTTCCGCAGCTTACTGATAAAAACCTCTACGCCGATTACGACCAGGTAAAGCGGTGTGGTGATCAGGAGCAGTAATTGTTCCCTGGCGGTGGTCATGGGGCAAATGTAGGGATTAGTCGAGAGTCGGGAGTCGGGAGTCGGGAGGGAAGTCCTTAGTCATTAGTCGATAGTCGTGAGTCAAGAGCCAATAGTAAATAGTCGATAACCGGAAACACAATATCTAATTCCTAATAACTAGTATCCCAATATCCCAATATCCCAATCCCCACTCGCCACTTGCCATTCCCTACTTATCTTTACCCCATGTCCAAAGACCTCCTCACGAACTGGCAGAAAAAATCAGGCGAACGACAGAAGGAATATAAAAAATTCCTGCACCGGGCGAATAAGAACCAGGTGTTAAAACAATTGCCGGCCCTGAATGAAGAGGCATTTGAAAAAATTGACTGCCTGCAATGCGCCAATTGCTGTAAGAATTATTCCCCCCGTTTTACTCCTCCTGATATCAAAAGAATCAGCAAATTCCTGGGGATGAAGGAAGGTGATTTCAGAGATACCTACCTGCGGGTGGATGAGGAAGGCGATAATGTGATGAAAGAAATGCCCTGCGCATTCCTGGGGGCAGATAATTACTGCAGTATTTATGAAGTAAGACCCACCGACTGCGCCCGCTTCCCCTATATGGATGATGATTTTATGCTCAGAAGACAGCCCCTTGCGCTGAAGAATTCCAGTTTCTGTCCCATTACCTATTTCGTGATTGAACGCCTGATTGTGGCATTGAAGTAATTCCACAACATTGTGTAACGGTACTGGAATGTTGTGTCTGCCTGCACGACAAAATGGATATTTTTTATGCAAAATGTCGTATATTCGCTCATGGCCAAAACGGTAAAAAAATCAGTCAGGGCAGTAAAAAGCAGTGCCGCAGCTGTTGTGGAAGAGGCCTTGCCTTTGTACACACCGCTTCGTACGATATTGGGCGGGCATCAATCATCGGTTACTTCTCCTTCCGGTGAATATGATCTGATTGCATTAACCCGGGATGGGGTTAAAAAATCTTCTTTAAAATCATTAGCTGCCTACCTCGGTATTTCCATGGAGCAGCTAAGTGGCTTGCTGCATTCTTCTTACCGGAATATCCAGCGTAAACCCGATAACGCCCTCCTCGATTCCCTGAAATCTGAAAAAGTGCTGGAGCTGGCATCTTTTGTCCAACGTGGGATACAGGTGATTGGCAGCCGTACCGGTTTTACCCAATGGTTGCAAACACCCTTGCTCTCCCTTCGCAATCAAACCCCTCTTCAATTCCTTGATACCTCTTTTGGCATACAATTATTGCTTCGAACACTGGGGCGCCTCGAGCAGGGAGTGTATGCTTAAATGAACCGGAACAATAATGGAAGTCTACCGGATTGCACAGGAAAAATATGCCACCGATCTGAGCGGTAACGGGGCAAAGCTTTATGGAGGACGCTGGAACAGTGAGGGAATCTTTGCCCTCTATACTTCTTCGTCCCGTTCTCTCGCCTTACTGGCAACACTGGCGCATACAAATGCGGCATTATTAGCGGAGAAAATATACTTACTCGTTACTTTATCCATTCCCACTTCTCTCAAACCCGAAATCATCGCATTGGATAAACTTCCCAGTGACTGGGATAGTCGCGATCAGCTGACCGGTACACAAAGGGCAGGTGATCTTTTTCTGCAAAAACAAAAAAGCCTCCTGCTGGCTGTACCCAGTGTATTAATGCCTGAAGAATTTAATTATGTATTGAACCCCTTACATCCGGATATGCGCAAGCTGAAGATCACGCATCAGCGAAGAATGCGATTTGATAAACGGGCCATTGGTCATCTCTGACCTGATGCAGTAAGTAGTTCCTGAAAAAAAATTATTTAGCGTGAAGCTCATCCCAGGCAGCTTCAAGCGGACGGGAAGCACCATCACCTTTCCATTCATCTGAACCGGGGATCATTTTATTTTTGAGAAACTCTTCTTTTGTCTTACCCGCCTTGATTTCTGCTTCGGTAAACTTCAGCACATTGCCGAGGTATTCCTGGAATATTTTAAGATCATCAGCTGTTCCGGTTACTTTATATCCCGTACCGGCATGACCGAATATATACTGGGTATCCTTGTCAAATTTTTGAAGCGCCTTATCCAGCACCTGTATCCAGCTTTTGATATTGGCACCTGCTCCACGATCCACATAAGGATGGCGGCGGTTAAAAACCAGATCGCCGCAATGCACGATATTGGCTCTTTCAAAATGGACAAAACTGTCACCATTGGTATGACCGGCACCAAAATAATAGAGGCAGATCTTTTCCTTTCCGACTTTTTGGCACCATACATTGGTATAGGTCTGGTCGGGGTATAATTGTTTGTCCTCCGATTTATTTTTAATAGCTCCGGCTTCCTGGTTCTTTTTAGAATTCTCATGGGCCAGTACATGTTCTACCAATCCTTTAAAAGAAATATTCCCACCGCTATGATCTCCATGGTGGTGGGTATTGATCAGCACCTTAAAAGGCTTCTCCGATTTTTCTTCAACTCGGCAATCAGGTGATTCGATTGATCCGGAAACTGTGAATCCACCACTGCAATTCCTTTTTTATTCAGCAGGAAGGCAATGGTCCCACCTCTCTCTTCAAAAATGCCCACATCATTCCGCAGCATCGTGATCTTCCAGGGATCTTCCACGAATGCAGACAATATTTTTTGTTGACCAATTGTCAATGCCCCGATCGTAAGGGCAGTATTCTGTATAAAATGACGACGCTCCATTGTAGTTATTATATTGATGATAAGTTTCTGTTCCAGTCAGGCTCTTTAAAGATAGAATGATTTTTTTAATCGGGGTTGTTGAGGGTTGAGAAGTTGAGGAGTTGAGGTGTTGAGAAGTTGAGGTGTTGAGAAGTTGAGAGGTTGAAGAGTTGAGGAGTTGAGAAGTTGAGAAGGTTCCCGGTGTCTCATGCGTCTGTTCTTTTCAACTACCGCTTCCGGTTTAGAGACTGTACACTGTAGAGTGTCGACTGCTGACTGTTGATTGTCGAAGTATGTTAAGCAGTATGGTATGAAAGAAACAAGATACAAGAAACAAATAAATAGAAAATTTGAAAATAAAAAGGTCGCCCGGGTCTTTGGAACTACTAACTGGAGTCAGCCGTCCCGATAGCTATCGGGAGCTGACTGAATAACGTTTCAGGCATCTCACACGTTTGTTTCTATACACAACCGCTTCAGGTGTCAAGACTATCGACTATCGACTCAAGACTCCCGACTAATACTCAAACTTCCTCAACCCCGGCGCCTTAAACCAGGTAATAATCACCACCAGTAAAGTCATACACCCTCCGAATATAACGGAAGGCACGGTACCCAGCACCCTCGACATCAAACCGCTTTCCAGTTGTCCGAGTTCATTGCTGCTGTTGATGAACATAGAGTTGACACTGCTCACCCTTCCACGTTTATCATCCGGTGTGGTTAATTGCAGAATGGTTCCCCGGATGATCACACTGATCCCATCCAGCATACCCGCAACCACTAAGGCGGCAAAGGATAACCAATACCAGGTGGAGAAACCGAAGGCAATGATACAAATGCCAAAGCCGGCCACGACAAACATCAGCCGGTAGCCCTGTTTTCTCTTCATGGGCCAGATCGTTAGTATGGTGATCATGATCACTGATCCGAGATCCATGGCTGCATTCAGCCAGCCAAATCCAATCGGTCCCACTTTCAAAATCTTTTCTGCAAATTCAGGGATCATGGCTACCGCCCCACCGAATAAAACCGCAAAAAGATCCAGTGAAATGGCGCCCAGCATGGTTTTATTATTGAACACAAAATGAAGTCCTTCTTTCATACTGTCCCAGGCCTTGATATCTTTTTTGGTATTCACCACCGGTTTTTTACTGATCAAAGAAATCAGGAAGGCGGCAATCAACACATAACCCAGGATAATATAGAAAGTGGCATGTACACCAAACCAGGCAATAAAAAATCCGGCTGATGCATGTCCGGTAATTGAAGCGGCCAGCCAGGTGGAAGAACTGATATTGGCTGCAAAATGCAGGATATCCCTGGGTACCAGTTGGGCAAGAATGGCATTGGTGGAAGGACCGGTAAATGCCCGGATGGCACCTGTACAAAAAATCACCCCGTAAAAAAACAAAGGCAATGAATGCAGGGAAATTTTTGTCGAGAACCAGGGAGATGTAATAACGATCAGGGCAATCACACAAAGGGAGTAGGTCATTACTCCCCGTAATAACAATGTTCTTTTGTCCGATTTATCAATCACATGTCCCGCATACAATGCCAGTAAAAAAACAGGGATGAATTCTGATAATCCTGCCAGTCCGATTGAAAAAGAATCCTGGGTTATTTTGAATAACTGATAAGCAGCCACTGTACCCAGCATCCGTAAGGCCATGATCAGAAAATAGCGGGCAATAATAAAAATCCGGAATTCACGGTGTTGTAAAGGTTGCAGCGAGCCGTTGGTTAGGACTGACATTGGGTCAAAGATAGAGGGAAACGGCAAGAGGCGAGTGGCGAGAGGGGTTTGGCGAGAGGCAAGTGGCAAGTAGCTAGTGGGGGATTAGTCCGGAAGTCGGAATCCCGATAGCTATCGGGACCGGAAGTCCGGAAGAAGGACGGTTGTCACTTCATCATTCTTATTTCATTTGTTCGTCTGTTCTTATTTCTGCGATTGGGGCTGGGGGTGACTGCCGACTGTTTCCTCTCGACTCACGACTAAAGACTAACGACTAACGACTTCCCTCTAAGGCAGACTCACATAATGCTGTCCATTCTCATACTCCTTATCCAGCGCATCAAAAATCACCTGCAGGTGTTTTTCGTTGTGCAGAAAATCGGCATTAGTAGCATCTACAAAAAGTGTTTTGATATTATGTTGTTTAATATAATGGGTATAGGTTTCCTGGATATTGAAGAGATAATCATCCGGGATATTTTGTTCGTAGGAGCGGTTGCGTTTTTTGATATTCAGCTGCAGCTTCGATACCGGCGCATGCAGGTAAATCAGGATATCCGGTTGCACCAGTTGCTGATGAATGATTTCAAATAAACGCTGGTATAAGCGGAATTCATCTTCCGGTAAAGTGACCTTGGCAAAAAGCAGGCATTTGGTAAATAAATAATCAGTGATGGTCAGGTTCTGGAAAAGATCTTTCTGCTGGATGAGTTCTTTTTGTTGTTTGTATCGCTCCGCCATGAAAAACAATTCCACAGGAAAAGCATATTGCTGTGGGTTTTCATAAAATTTGGAAAGGAAGGGGTTGTCGGCGAATTCTTCCAAAACGAGGCGGGCATTGTAATGTTTGCTCAATAAATGAGCCAGGGTTGTTTTACCTGCACCGATATTGCCTTCTACTGTGATGAAATGATAATTCATTTACGGGTTGGTGTTACATTCTGGTTTTTTGTGTTGCCCCTACGGGGCAAAATACATTATACATTACGGCTTTCTACCGGGCTGTAGCCCCTCCGGGGCATCGAGCGGTAGTCGTTATCGGTATCAAGTCAGCGTTTCGATTTTATTCAACATCAATTATCCAATTTGTTTTGCCCCGCTGGGGCAAGTCCAAAAAACGGGCGTCATTTGTTACCGACATTTTGCCCCGCTGGGGCATCAAACAGTGGTCGTATCGGTATCAAATCAGTGTTGCGTTTAATTTCAACATTAATCATCCAATTTGTTTTGCCCCGCTGGGGCATCGAACAGTGGTCGTATCAGTATCAAGTCAGCGTTTCGATTATACTCAACATTAATCATCCAATTTGTTTTGCCCCGCTGGGGCAAGTCCAAAAAAACGGGCGTCATTTATTACCGACATTTTGCCCCGCTGGGGCATCAAACAGTGGTCGTATCAGTATCAAGTCAGCGTTGCGATTATTTTCAACATTAATCATCCAATTTGTTTTGCCCCGCTGGGGCAAGTCCAAAAAACGGGCGTCACTTGTTACCGACATTTTGCCCCGCTGGGGCATCTTCCAAATGATCGTTTTTTTCTACCGATGTTTTGCCTCGCTGGGGCATCGAAGAACAAGCCCTTTCTAATCTTAAAGCCACCAGGCAAGCTTACAGGTTCTCAATATCTCCCGCCTTCGCTATGGCTACGGCGGGCAAGCAATATCCAAATATCCAATATCTAATACCCCCGCCTTCGCCAAGGCTTCGGCGGGCGATGGCGGGCGATGGCGGGCGATGGCGGGCGATGGCGGGCGATGCAAAATACTTCAATTGCCTTCCTCTGTAAAATATCCTCTTTCTCCTGTGGAAAAAATCAGGAATACTTTTTTACTTCCAATGGATCCGGACACAGTTCCAGTAATTTACTGATGGGTTGATGGAGTTGAGGATGAACCAGGTCAGCAGCAATTTCCTGCAAAGGCAAGAGGGCAAAGCGCCGGTTGGGTAATTCGGGGTGGGGGACTTTCAACAAAGGATAATCATGTACCTCCGATCCGTATAAAAGGATATCAATATCTATCAGCCGCGGGCCGTATTTTTCCTCCCGCAGCCTTCCCATTTGTTTTTCCAGTTTCAAAATCCGCCGGATGAGTTGGCGGGCGGTCAGTTTTGTCTGCAATTCCAGTGCCTGATTTAAAAATGCCGGCTGATCCTCCTTACCCCAGGCCGCCGTTTCATAGATGGATGAAACAGCAGTCAGTGTTCCGCATTGTGCAGCAAGCAGCTCCCGGGCTTTTTCCAAATGAGCCACACGGTCGCCAAGATTTCCTCCGGTCAACAGGTAAACTTTTGTCATCAGCTGTCAAATATCTTTATTTATACAATAGCTTTTAAATACATTTGCCCGCCAACATGGAACAACAAAAACGATCATATAGTCAGACCCGGGCTTTACTGGCCATCACCAAGGCAAGCTTCAAAGCCATCTTTGCCAACCCGGCTTCGATTTTTTTCAGTCTGATGTTCCCGATCATTTTTGTACTCATTTTCGGGGCCTTTGGAAGCGGGGGCGGCATTACTTACCGCATCGCCCTGGAAAAACCCCTCGATACCACCGATTTTTTTTATAAAGGACTCCTCCGGGTACCCGGTGTGAAGATCATCCACTACGCCGATACGATTCAAAGAAGAAAAGACCTGATCAAGGGCCGCCTCACCGCGATCCTGGATATAGACCGCGTAATGGACAGCACCGATAAACCCCATTACCAGGTAAAGGTCCGCTCCACCACCGCCAGCGCGAATACCGTTTTCACTTTTATGCCGGCCCTCGACCTCGTGAAACTGCAACTGGAAAAAGCACTGAACGATAATTATGTGAACTATGTGGAGATCGGCGAACTTCAAATGGAAACCGTTCGCAGATACCGGCAGATTGATTTTATCCTGCCCGGACAATTAGGTTTCTCCATTTTATTTTCCACCCTCTTCGGTATCGCTTTTACTTTTTATGGATTGCGGGAACAATTGGTGCTGAAAAGATTTTATGCATCACCCATTAATAAACTGAATATCCTCCTGGGGATCGGCGTCAGCCGCTTGTTCTTCCAGCTCCTCAGTGTAATCGTGCTCCTGCTATTTGGACATTTCGCCCTGAACTTTACGTTGCAGAACGGAGTACTCACTTTTTTCGAGATCATTTTCATGACCATCGAAATGCTCTTCCTGCTGATGGGGGTCGGACTTATTTTCAGCAGCATCGTGAAATCCGATACCTCCATACCGCTCCTGATCAACCTCTTTGGCTTTCCGCAGATGATGTTGTCCGGTACCTTCTTCCCCATCGAAGTATTTCCAAAATGGTTACAGGAAATCTGCCGCATACTGCCCCTCACCCAATACAATGATGCCGTCAGAAAAATTTCATTTGAAGGATTGCATATAACAGACTGTCTGAAAGAAATAGGAATCATGGGTGCGTGGATCGCAGTGACGTATATTATTTTGTCGAGGGTGTTGAAGTGGGAGTAGAGAAGTCCGGAAGTCGGGAAGTCGGAAAGTCCGAAAGAAGGGGAATGACGAGTGGGAAGTGGCTAGTAGGGCTACGGCGGGCGAAGCAATATCCAAGTATCCTAATATCATAATATCCGAATACCCCCGCCTTCGCTAAGGCTACGGCGGGCAAAGCAATATCCTAATATCTAAATATCCCAATATCTCAATATGCTTCGCATTCTCAAACTAGGTCTCATCAGCATCGTGTTCTTCTCCCTGATGATCACCCTCATCTCCCTCTTCTTTCCTTCTAAAGTGAGGATATCCAAAGCCATTGATATTAATACCAGCAAGGAAAAGCTGATGCCTTTTTTACAGGATACGCTGCAATGGAAAAAATGGTACCCCGGTGCGGATTCTGCGCAATTACTGCCAACGATTACTGCAGTTACCGATTCCAGCGTGGTGGCCCGCAGTACGATGCTCAATGGACGGAACGGAATTACCGGATGGAATTTATATCCCTCGCATATTCCCAATACACTCACCATTCAATGGTATATGGATTTTAAACTGGGCTGGTTGCCCTGGGAAAAATTCTCCGGCCTCCTGCTGGAAAAAAGATATGGCCCACTCATGGAAAAAGGATTGGAGAACCTGAAACAATTAGTGGAAGCATAAATCAGTCCCGGCGGATGAATTGCAGATTCCGTTGTATCCCCTGAAACTTTGCCCGCTTTAATGGCGAATGACGGAAGATCTCCTTGAAATTTTCTTCAGTCATATCGAGCCAGTCCTGCGTTGATAAGTTTAAGATCGCCGGTATCGGTTCAAACCCTTTTTCCCGGTGCGGGCGACTGAAACGGTTCCAGGGACATACATCCTGACAGGTATCACAACCAAAGGCCCAGTTTTCAAATTGGCCTTTCATCTTGTCAGGAATCAGCATTTCTTTCAGCTCGATGGTGAAATAAGAAATACAACGACTGCCATCAATTACTTTATCGGGAAGGATGGCATCGGTTGGACAGGCATCAATACATTTTGTACAGGTACCGCAATAATCTTTGGCGAAGGGATCATCGTATTCTAATTCGAGATCAGTAATCAGCGTGGCAATAAAATAAAAGGATCCTGATTCTTTATTGATCAGGTTACCATTTTTTCCTATCCAACCCAATCCGCTTCTTTGCGCCCAGGTTCTTTCCAGGACAGGAGCAGAGTCTACAAATCCCCGGCCCTGTATATCCCCGATTTTATTTTTTATTTCCTGCAGCAATTGCTTCAGCTTTTCTTTGATCACTTCATGATAATCTTTTCCAAAGGCATATTTTGAAATCCCCGGTGTACCGGCTTTCTGACTGGCTTCGGGATAATAATTCTGTAAGAGGGTGATAACTGACCTGGCACCGGGTACCAGTTTGGTCGGGTCAACCCTAAGATCGAAATGATTTTCCATGTACTGCATCGTACCCTGGTATCCTTTTTTCAGCCATTGCTCCAGCCTCCGCGCATCTTCCTCCAACGGCATGGCCCTGGCGATCCCGCAGTGTTCAAAACCAAGGGATTGGGCCATTTTTTTGATGAATTGGGTGTCCGCAGAAAGGGATCGCATTAATCTATCAGTTCAGTATGAAGTGAATCAGGAAAACCGTACCCAAGATTGGATTTTTTTTCGTAAAATTGGATACAAAGATTTTTTACCACAATCAACATGTATGAAGACCACCATCCTGCTGCTGCTGGGACTCTCCTCTTTTTTTGTAGTAAAAGCTCAGACAGCGAATAAAATCAAGTTCGGGGATGTAACGGCAAAGGATTTTGCCACCACGGTATATGCCGTGGACAGTTCCGCCAGTGCCGTTATCCTCAGTGATATCGGCTCCAGCAAGATTGAAGGGAACAGTAAGGGCTGGTTCTCCCTCGTTTTCAAAAGACATACCCGTATTCATATCCTGAATAAAAACGGATATGAACTGAGCAATGTATCCATCAGTTTGTATTCCGACGGGGATGATGAAGAACTGCTGGATAAAGTCAAAGCCACCACTTATAACCTGGAAAACGGGAAGGTAGTGGAGAATAAACTGGATGTAAAAGGCAATATATTCAAGGATAAGGTTAGTAAAAACTGGTTGGTGAAAAAGTTTACACTGCCCAATGTAAAGGAAGGATCCATTATTGAATATGAATATAGCATCACCTCTGATTTTCTGAATAACCTCCAGCCATGGACCTACCAGGGGTCCTATCCCCGCTTGTGGAGTGAATACAATGTGGCGATTCCGGATTTCCTTGGCTATGTATTCCTGACACAGGGGTATAAACAATATGATATACAGGACCGGAAGGAAAGAAATGAAACTTATAATATTATTGATACCCGCTCCTCCTTTAATTCGGATAAATACACCGTGACCTCCATGGTGACCGACTACAAATGGGTGATGAAGGATGTGAAGCCCCTGAAGGAAGAGAGTTTTACTTCTTCTATTGATAACCATACTGCCAAAATTGAGTTTCAGCTTTCCGAATACCGCCGGCCTTTGACAGAGAAAAAACTGATTGAGACCTGGCCCACGGTCGCTTCCAATCTGATGAAAGCCTCTTATTTCGGGGAACAGCTGACTACCGGTACCGGATGGTTAAAAGATATTATTGAACCGTTGAGCAAAGGAGTCAGCGGTAAAAAAGAACTGGCGCAGCGCATGTATAAATGGGTCAGGGATAATTTTACCTGCACCGATCATACGGCTTTCTTACTTAATCAGACCCTGAAGAACCTGGTCAAGACCCGCAAAGGTTCAGTGGCAGAAATCAACCTGCTGCTCACCGCCATGTTAAAACATGAAGATATTATCGCAGCCCCTGTCATCCTCAGTACCCGCTCCAATGGAAAAGTATATTCCATTTATCCGCTCCTGAGTCAGTACAATTACCTCGTGACCCTGGCCATGGTAGATGGCAATGCTGTTTTCATGGATGCCAGTGAACCCCCGCTGGGTTATGGCCGCCTGCCGCTTCGCTGTTATAATGAGGAAGCCCGGATCATCGATGAAGATGCGAATGTGATCAGTCTCAGTGCCAACTCGGTGGCTGAAGTAAAACATACCAATGTATTTGTGGTGAATGATCAAAAAGGAAATATCATCGGTAGCAAGATCCAGACCCCCGGTTATTATGAATCCATGAACCTGCGCGAAAGGGTCAAAGAAAAAGGAAAGGAACAATTGATGGGTGAAATCAAAAAGGAAATGGGCTCTGATTTCGAAGTCACTAATCTGGAACTGGATTCCCTGGTCCTGACTGATGAGCCACTGGGTGTGAAATACGATTTTGAATTAAAGGGAGAGAAAGAAGATATTATTTATTTCAACCCCATGCTGGGAGAAGGCTATAAAGAAAATCTCTTCAAGGCGGCAGAACGTGCTTATCCGGTTGAAATGCCCTTTACCATGGATGAAGTCTATAACCTGCAGATGGATATTCCGCAAGGTTATGTGGTGGATGAATTACCCAAGTCCATGATTTTAAAACTGAATGAAGAAAACGAAGGGGTTTTTGAATACCGGATCTCCATGTCGGGTAATTCCATCTCCTTCCGTTCCCGGATCCGGATCGGCCGCGCCAATTTCCAGCCGGATGAATATGAAATGCTCCGCGAATTTTTCAATTACGTGGTGAAAAAGCATGCTGAACAAATTGTATTTAAAAAGAAAAGTTAAGTGATGATGAGAATTGTTTCGCTTTGTACGCTCTTCCTGCTTTCTCAGTCCTTATGGGCCGGGAATGGGGATTATGCTGTGTCTAAAATTCCGCCGGCCCTGCTGAAGAATGCCCATGCGGTGAAAAGAATGGAAACCCTCCGTTTTGAAGTGATCAATACCGGTGAAGCCGTACTAAGAAAAAAATACGCCATTACCGTTCTGGATGAAAACGGAGATCGTTTTGCCGCCTTTGTGGAATACTATGATAAACTCCATGAGCTGAAAAATATTGAAGGGGTATTGTATGATGCAGAAGGGCGGGAGCTGAAGCGTTTAAAAAATAAACAGATACTCGATCTCAGTGGCAGTGATGATAATAGTCTGGCCGATGATAACCGCCGCAAAGCCCATCATTTTTATTATAAAGTCTATCCCTATACGGTAGAGTATGAAGTGGATATGCGTTATAACGGCACCCTGTTTTTTCCCGTCTGGTTACCCAGGGAAGATGAATATTTTTCCGTGGAGCAAAGCAGTTTTTCTGTCACGGCTCCCGCATCTTACAAAGTACGGCACAAAGCCATTAATTTTCAGCAATCACCCGTAGCGTCAGAGGGCGAGAAAGGAAGAAAGGTACTGACCTGGGAAGTTACCGGTCTCAACGCCATCATTGATGAATATGCTTCGCCAGACTGGTTTGAAATGAACCCGATGGTATTTACCGGTCCCACCGAATTTGAAATAGAAAAGTACACGGGCACCATGAATAACTGGGAGGAGTTTGGCCGCTTTGTGTATTCACTGAAAATGGGAAGGGACCAGTTACCCGCCAATATAAAACAAACGGTGAAGGATCTCACAGCAGGTGTAACGGATAAAAGAGCCATTGTCTCCAAACTCTATGAGTACCTGCAAAAGAATACCCGTTATATCAGTATCCAGTTAGGGATTGGAGGATGGCAGCCCTTTGATGCCAACTATGTGGCCACAAAAGCCTATGGTGATTGCAAGGCCCTCACCAATTATATGTACAGTCTGCTCAAGGAAGCGGGCATCCCTTCTCATTATACCTTAATCAAGGCCGGCAGGGGCCGTGGCAATATCATTGCTGATTTTCCTTCGCAGCAATTCAATCATGTGATTCTTTGTGTGCCATTGGGCAAGGATAGTATCTGGCTGGAATGTACCAGTCAGACCGTACCGGCAGGTTACCTCGGCACTTTTACCAGTGACCGTTATGCGTTGCTGGTAACAGATGAAGGAGGAAAACTGGTGCGTACACCCAAATATGCTTTGAACGATAATTTGCAGATCAGAAATATAAAAGCCGTGCTGGAACCGGATGCCACGCTGCGAGTAAATGCCAGTACCACCTACACAGGCATTCAGCAGGAAAGTTTTCATAATCTCATCAATGATCTCAGCAAGGATAAGGTAAAAGAAGTATTGCACGAGAGCCTGGACTTTGGTACCTATGATATTGCCAGTTTTGATTACAAGGAAACCAAAGCTGCCCTGCCGGTGGTGGAAGAGAAACTGGATATAGCGGTGGCGAATTATGCCACCATCACGGGCAAAAGACTTTTCATTGTTCCCAATATCATGACCCGCACCGGTCGTAAGCTCGCTCCTGATTCCACCCGGCAATATGATATTGTATTGATCAACGAATACAGGGATGTGGATACGGTGGAGATCAGTATTCCTGCCGGTTTTAGTCCGGAAGCCATGCCCAAAGATGTATCCCTTAAAACCAAATTCGGCAAATTTGAATGCAGCACCCGTTTGCAGGGTGATAAATTATATTATTACCGGACCATTGAACATTTCAGCGGCCGTTATCCCGCCGCCGATTATCCGGAGCTGGTGAAGTTTTATGAAGCCATGTATAAGGCTGATCGGAGTAAAGTGGTGTTGGTGAAGAAGGAGGGATAGGGGTAACGTGCCAGGTAGAGGATACCGTCCCAGGTTAGCGTTTGTCATACCGGGCCTGACCCGGTATCTTTTAACAGGATTCGTTTTCTGTTTTATGCCGATTGAAGAATTCCGTTCCAGGTTAGGACTGTCTCCCGGTTAGGGATATCGCCCCACCTGTTGAATACCGTACCCGGTTAGAGCGGCCATCCCGTCCAGGGATGTCATGCCGGGCCAGAGGTCGTCGCCCCCGGCCAGAGGTTGTCATCCCGGACTTGATCCGGGATCTTTAAAAAGCAGAACTTAAAAACATGAACATGAAAAAATCTCTGATAGCGTTAGCCATTATTCTGGCTTCTTCAATAACAAATATCTCATTCGCCCAAAAAGGGCAGCACCCCCAACTCCTCCCCAAACTAAAACACTCCACTCAACTCACTATCTCCTCCGCCACCCGTTCCCTTTCCCCTACCGGCAACCGCCAGCGGATCTGGATGGCCGGGAGCAGTGGCACGGGCAAGACCATCGCCGCCCAATGGCTGGGGAGCCGGTTGGGTAAAAATGTATACCGGGTGGATCTTGCTGCCCTGGTATCTCCCTATATCGGCGAAACCGAAAAAAACCTCAGCCGTTTATTTGAAAAAGCCGAACTCGCCGGCCAGGTCCTATTCTTTGATGAAGCCGATGCCCTCTTTGGCAAAAGAACCGGCGTACAGGATGCCCATGATAAATATGCCAACCAGGAAGTCTCCTATCTCTTACAAAAACTCGAAAACTATAACGGTCTCGTGATCCTCGCCACCAATAGCCGAACAAAGGAAATGAGCCACTGGCTGGCCACTTTTCAGCAGCTTGATCCGTAAAAAATACCACAAAGTGGTATAGGAGGGATGGGGGAGAGGGGGGAGATTTGGGGGGGTCCCAGAGGTTAGTTATAGAGTGAAGTATAAGTGAATTATGCGGTCAGTTAATTAGTTAAACGAATCGAATTAGGGAAGGACAAAAACTGAGAGTGCAATTTTTATTTAGATTGAAAACTAAATACTTGAGAATAAGAATGAAAATTCAAAGGGTTAAAAATTTACGTTTAATTCTGAGTTAGGCTTCATTATGAAGTAATATTCCGATTTGGATATGGCAAGAAATGCTAAATTTATCACTACGAATAGTATAGTAAAATGAAAGAGACAAAGCCAAGCAGTCAAATTATTAAAAAAGTAGTTAAGAAAAATCTAGGACCAGATGGAAGAGCTAAACTGGTTGATGTGGGAGTTACGTTGAAACTAGAGCTAGGCATTAAATATTTCAAACTTGCCTCTTTCCTTTCTCAATACTCGGAAATCTTAGAAATAGAAGAGGACAATAGTTTTTCTCTTCCTGTTTTTTATGCAAGACTGAAAGAAGATGAGACTGATGAGGTCATTCAAGTTTGGAAGCATATCGAATTCTCAGACTCTTGGGAACAGTGTAGTACCGCTAAGCTTGATACAATTCTGCCTTCTTGGATTAGACGACGGGAGATTCTTCGGGAAGATTCTGAGGAGTATAAAAATTTTGTTGACAGATTAAAGAGGCAACATGCAATCGAGACTGGAATTGTTGAGAGGTTATATGATTTGAAAGAAGGGATTACTGAAACGTTTGTTAGGGAAGGATTTGTGGAAGCTTATTTACAGCACGGAGATAGCAACATTCCTCCAAAACAATTAATGAACTATTTGCAAGATAATTTTGCAGCAATTGATTTTGTTTTTGACGTTGTTAAAAATAACAGGGACATATCAATTGGGTTTATAAAAGAACTACATCAATTAATTACATCTCATCAGGATACAGCAGAAGGCAGAGATCAATTTGGCAATAAGTTACAAATTGAACTTTTAAAAGGAGATTTTAAAACAAGAGATAACAATCCAACAAGATCTGATGGAACGAAGTTCATTTATTGTCCTCCTATTCAAGTTGATTCGGAAATGAATAATCTTATTCAAATTTATAATGATCTTTTAAAAAAGGAAATAAACCCTATTATAATCGCCACTTGGTTCCATCATGCTTTTACACAAATTCATCCATTCCAAGATGGTAATGGAAGAATTGCAAGATTGATGGCAAGTCTAATTCTTATCAAGCACAATTTATTTCCTCTTACAATAAAGAGAAATGACAAACCAAGATATATTGACGCACTTGAGTGGAGTGATTTAGGGCTACCTCAGTTATTGGTAGATCTTTTTTGTGAGACTCAAAAAAGGAATATTGAAACTGCACTTAATCTGAAAATGGATCTTTCTTTGTCGACTTCATCACTCGGCGAGGTCGCTGACGTCTTCGCTCAAAAATTACAAAAGAAAAACCTGCATCTTGAAAAAGAACGTCAAAAGCTACTTGTGGACAACAGGCTGGAAATATTTAACTTATGCAAAGCCTCTTTAAATAAAATTGCGAAGGAAATTAAAGGAAAGCTCCATAGTAATGCTAAAATCTTTTTGGAATCGGTTTCTCCAGATAACGGGAACAAAAGACATTATTTTTCACGTCAAATTGTTGAATATGCAAAAAAGTATGACTATTTTTTTAATAGAACTTTACCTAGGGCGTGGTTTCGTTTTGTAATAGAGTTAAGAGATGGGAAAAAATATGAATTGATTATTACTCTCCATCATTATGGTTATGATGACTCAACATTTGCGATTGGTGCAATCTTACAGTATAACGAGCCGTCCAAGACAAGAACAAAATCAGCAGATTTAATAACAGTACTGCCCCTTTCAATTGAGCCATTTACACTTTCTTTGGATTTTCAACCAACAGAAGTTAATATTTCAGCCGATGATATACACACATTTTTGCAAAACACTGTAACGCTAACTCTAGCGCAAATTGTGAGCGAAATGAACTAAAAAAAATAACACCTGACATTGAATTGGTAATTTAGCGGGGAGGGGGCAAATATTTTCTGATTTTTTTTGATTGCTGATAAGATTCAATTCAAATCGAAGTGTAATGCCAATAAATAGAATGAGCAGTAAAAATTTGTTATAAATTTAGATCAGTTATTGGATTATGGGTTTCAGGTACTGCTATTTCAGCAAGTGGAAGTATTTCCCGTTAAGGATTTCTTTAATTGTACTTTTATAATAGTAATTACTTATCAATCAAAATTTCGATCCGTTTTCAATAATATCATTTTAGCATATGGCAAAAAAGCAAATCATCAATTATCAAGAAAAGTGGAAAGAGCAAAAAGTAGGCATTGATAAACTAGTTTTAGATTCAAGGAATGTAAGGCTGGGTGGAGAGTACAACGATGAAAAGGAGATAGTTAATGACCTATTTGCTAATGAAGAGGCAATGGAAATTCTTAAGAATATATATGAAAATGGATATTTCCCTGACGAACCTCCTGTTGTAGTTAGAGAAAATGGGAAAATAGTTGTTCTTGAAGGAAATCGTCGTGTAGTCTCATTGAAATCAATGTTGAATCCGAGTATTGCCCCTTTAAAATTTTCTACTCGCATCAAGCAAATGATGAAGGAGAAATCACCCATTAGGACAATTATTGTACATGTAGCGCCATCTCGAGATGAAGCAATGGAATATCTTGCAGCAAAACACACTAAAACTACCAGAAAGCCTTGGTCTGCATTAAGACGTGCTTACTTCTATTATGCACAAAAAGAAAATGGGCAATCGATCCCAGATCTTATAAAGAGATATAAGGGCGTTGATATTCCAGGCTACATTAAAATGCATGAAATGCATAATGTAGCACTTTCATTGAAAAACATATCAGATGATATAAGGAAAAAAGTAGAGAATAAAAGTAAATTCAATATTTCTACATTAGAAAGGTTCTATAATGATAAGTATGTTCAGGAAAAATTGGGGATTGATTTTAATAAATATACTGGTGAAGCAAAGATCCCAAAATCGAGCGACTTTGATAAAGTGTACTCTCGGGTAGTTTCAGATATTGCTTCAGGAATAGCTACTTCGCGAAAAGAATTAATGAAAGAAGTTCATAGGAAAAAGTACATAAATTCTGTAGTTCAGGAAGAGCTTGAGGGGCAAGATATAAATAAGACGGGCAAAAAATCTGCTTCAAGCTTCAAGCCATCGAAATTACATTCAAATATCCCTAAGTGGCTTATTGCTAAATCAATTGAAAACACATTAGAGGCTCCAGGTGTCGGGCGAGTGCTTTGGGAACTTCAGAATATTGACTATATTAAATTTCCTAATGCGACTGCAGATTTACTGCGAACCTTTTTAGAAATATCGCTGAAAAAATATTTACAAGAAATACGTGGTTTGCCTGCCCCGAGCCGTCAAGGAGGCTACATTTACTTAGGCGCTGTGTTGGCAAAAATGAAAGCGATACTTAATTCTATTTCTAATCATGGACTTGTTCAAGTGATTTCAGAAATTGAAAAAAATAAGTGGTATCTTGATAGCATTAACCACAATCCTGATGTTTTTGCTGTTGGTGATAGAGTAAAAGATGCATGGGATCAAGTTCAGCCACTTGTAAAGTATATCTTTGAAGATTATAAAGTTAGAAATCAAACCGCCTAATATATCTATGCAATACTATTCGCCATTGAGATATCCCGGAGGGAAAAGAAAGTTAGCCAGTTTTATTGCATTGTTATGTGCAGAAAATAATATTGATGGAACATACATTGAGCCGTATGCTGGGGGTGCTTCTGTTGCGCTTCACCTTTTAATAAATGGGTATATGAAGCATGTTGTTATTAACGATTACGATCGCTCTGTTTATGCATTTTGGTATAGCGTATTAAATAATACTGATCAGCTTTGCAAAAAAATATCATCTGCGGAACTTACAATCTCTAATTGGCGCAAACAAAGGCAGATTCAACAAAGTAAGGAGCAGGTTTCTTTATTAGATTTAGGATTCTCAACATTTTTCCTAAATAGGACAAATAGATCAGGTATAATTGATGGAGGCGTAATTGGAGGAGTTCGGCAATGCGGAAATTATAAAATGGATTGCCGATTTAACAAGGAGGAATTAATTGATAGAATACGGTTTATTGCAATTCATAAAAAACAAATATCATTGTATAATTTAGACGCTCTTCATCTAATAAAGACAATTTCATCTAAAACGAGAAGTAAAAATGTAATATTTTACTTTGATCCTCCATATTTCATGAAAGGACAGTCGCTATATATGAATGCATACTCTCCTAGTGACCATAAAAAGGTTAGCGAAGAAATAAGGAAAATAAAAAATGCGAGATGGGTAGTTTCATACGACAATGTCCCAGAAATTCAATCTCTTTATAGGAAAAAAGGAATCAAAAAGCGAAATCACTCCTTAGTCCATACAGCATTTGAGCCAAGGAATGGTCAAGAAGTACTTTTTTTAGTAAAGACTTAATAGTGCCATTATTGAAATCTGCATAAAAGTATCATTGTGATATCATTTTCAATATAGTTATAATACTTTATCTGTTTATTGATTTCTGTCACTTTGGTAATAGTGTAATACCCTGTTTTCGGTAGTCTTGTATTTTGAGATTTAAATGTCTCCTAAGCCAGTACAATATTTCCAAATTATAGGACTGTTTTGCAGAGTCTATGCCTCAGCACCAAACCCGCCCCTGTTTGAGCATTTCCCCCTTTTTTATTTCTCCGGATTTTTCAATAATTTAGTTAACCATTCACCCTGTTGTCGGTAGTCTTCAACTCTCAGATTTAATTATCTCTTAAGCCTACACTGAATTTCCAAATTTTAGGGTTGTTATGCTTAGTCTTGGGCTAAGCATCAAACTCGATAGCGTTTGTTCTTTTGTCTTGAAGGTTTTTTATAAGAAGCCGGTAGTTATAAAACTAGTCCACCGCCTGCGGCTGGATGGGCAGCCTCGGCCACGACGGGAGATATACCATAAAAAAATAAGGAATGAAGACGGGTACAATATCAGCTCTCCATTCCTTATTTATATTTTCTTACTACTTATTCCTTTATCCTCATTCCTTCATAAACTTTACCGGGTTACGGGTGCCTACTTGCAGGATATATATACCTTTTGTAAGAGTAGCAGGCAGTATAATGCCGTTTTCATTTTTACCTGGCCTGCTGTTAATGGTATTGATCATGATCTTTCTGCCTGTGATGTCGGTGATGATGACTTCCTCCATACTATTCCCTGCGGCTGTATAACTGAAATTAAGTTTGGATGCTACGGGGTTGGGAGCGATCGTTACAGTATTCATATCATCTTTGATTGCTGTTGACTGTACCCATGCGGCTTTTGGTGTACCGCTGACTCCGGCAAATAGCCGGTAACATAGCGTGTTACTAAATGCACCATTATAGCCAATGACGCGGATATAATAAGTGCCTACCGCACTGGTATTATAGATGATGCTTTCGCTGGTGGTACCGCCTGATGTAGAGGAACCGATCATTCCGCCGGCTGAATTATACAAATAGAGATCGTAATCAAAAGGCAGGTTGCCAAGCGTTACATAAATATTGGGCTCAAGCGCTGAATTGGAAAACTTATACCAATCCACATCTGATGCGCTCGCGATCTGCGAATTGATATTTGTATTGTTAGGGATAGTAGGAGCCGGAGCTAAACTTTCATTGGGCTCATAGGTATTGTTGCAGGGAACAACTGCTGTAGTTACCAATAGCGTATAGCAGGAACTGGCAGAGAAAGCGCCATTATAGCCAAATACTCTTACGGTGTAAGTTCCCGCAGCAGCACCATTAAAAACAATGGTCTCATTGGTGGAGCCACCTGCCGCAGAACTGCCTATTACGGTTCCTGCTGAATTAAGCAACTGCAAATCATAATCAAAAGGCAGCGTCGTGAGTGATACAGTAATATTGACACCGGTAGTCGCGGTAAATTTATAATAATCCTGATCGGTAGTAGCAGCGATCAATGCTTTATTATATACACCAGTTGAAATAGTACCGGCAGTGGCCTGCGAATTATTGGGTTCCAGTATATCAGGACAGTTTGCAGGACAAGGAAGTCTTCCGCCAACAAAACTGCTGCCTAAATTTAACGGATCAAGCCAGGGTTTTAGTCGTTGTGACGCAGCAGCACCGTTGGATGTCCAGTCATAAGATAGTTTTCCATAATAATCATTTTTATCTCCGGCCACAGCGCCACAGCTGGAAGGTCCGCCGGACAGTTTACCCATGATACGACCATTGCTGTGAAAGAGTGGTGCTCCTGAAGAACCAGGTTCTGTAATACCGTGGTTACTGTAAGTTGCGGCCCAATTAACCTGCCAGTGTGAATTATCGGGTAATTGCGAATAATACCGGCGTGAGGTGGTCGTGGTAGTATAGGTAGATATTTTTTTGGTATCTCCGGAAGCATGATGAATACTTACGCCGCTGTTGCTGGCATTATTCGTAGCATCGAAGCCGGCAAAATACACATTATATGATGCAGGAATAGCGCCGTTGAACTCAACCAGTAAAAAGTCAGAACCATATACACTGGAGTTAGCACCATTGGAAGCGCTTGATCGCATGGTGCAACCTGTGATGGTATTGGATCCGGGTTCTGAACCAGGATTGGCGCAGCCTGTAGTTTGATAATTAAAATAGAATATCCACTGGTTCTTATCGGCTGCTGACACAGCCGCACCGCAATGGTTGGCCGTAAGAAAATAATTTTTGCAATCATATGCTGCATTATTGATAAGCGCACCACTGCACCAAGCCTGGTTGGCGCCGTTTTTAATTAATATGCGGGCAACAGCATTCCGATGGTTGATCCAGAGGGTTCCTTCCGGGCAATTCACATTCACATTACAGGAACCGGAAGTACCAAAGCCGCAGCATTTAGGATTTTGTAAACGGATATTGGCCGGAGGCTCCGGTGCATTATATACATTGGCAATACCGGTAATGGTAAAACTACCGGGGCGTTTTACATTGCCCTTCTCATAATATTCCACTACAAACTCACTGGTGTACACGATCTCTGTAGCAAACTCTTTTGCTGCTGAATTATTATGTGCGCCGAATGAACCAATGAGATGCGTCTTCTCTGCATTGTAAACGTACAACACGGCTCCTTCCGGAATATAAAAATTATCGAAGTATAAAGAAGTGGCTGGAGCGCCGGGTACTTCTGCCAACAGGCGCCATACACGGTCACCGTTTGGCAGTGTGGTCCATACGCCACTGTTCTCCGGCGAATAGGAAACAGGGAATATCTTACCGGCAGGCAGCATTTCTCCTTTCGCATAAATTTCTTTGGCCTGTCGTTGCATTTCGGGTACATCAATCGCCGGTAATACTACTTTGGCTTTTGCAAAATCGTCGGCTAAAGGACTTGTAAAACTGAAAGGTTTACCGCCACCGCTCACCTGGGCGACAGCAGAGAAGGCCAGCAACAGGATACTGCCGGCCAGAAAGATCGATCTTCTCATTGGTTTAGGTTTAATGGTTATACTAAAGGTAGTGGTATAGAAGTGTTCCTGAATACCACATACAGGGTTTTTATTAAAAGGAACCCCTGTTGTCGTTAGTATTCACCATTCAGATATAAATGAGTGCTGAACCATTTCAAATTTCCCAAATTGTAGGATTGTTCTGCTGACTTGATGGCTCAGTACCAAACCCGCCCGGGTTTGAGCATTCTACATTTTTATCCATAGGATTCTAAGCTCTCTATACAAAATAGAACACTTCAAATGATAGCGTTTTAAGCTTGCCATTCATCAATTTCTAATATCAATTTTTGGAGGGCATATCTATTGCTCGGTTCAATATTAGAATGCGCCAATTATTATAGGAGTCATTCCTACGGAAACTTGTCCGGGAAAAGTTAAATTTCCTGAAAATAAAATTAACCTTGCTTGTGGGTCTAATCGTAAATTACCTCTTAAAAACTCAGGATTAACACCAACTTCAATCGGGCGAACGGGTTGTTGGGGGGTTAACACAAAGTCGTCTTCATCGATTTGTTTTTCATCTTTAAAAACAGTGACCGTAATCGCAACATCTAAAGGACCTGCGAGTTGACGAGTTCTAAAATTGGCTTGAATTTGAATGTCATTGGTATGCGTACCAAAAATGGAAGTGTTTAGGTTAGGCATAATTTTGATTTTTGATTAAATGATTATCGGATGAAAACTTAAAGTAAGTTGTAAAAATTACAACATAAAGCATATTGGAACAAAAAATAGCTTAAAATGATCCCTTCTTTTTATATTTTTTCTTTGTTTATTTACCTCTTTCAATTACTTTAGAATAAAGAGTTTTTTTCCTTCAGTTTGCATCAAAGGAGTTGATTTTGCCCAATTTGGCCCTTTACTCGCCCCCTTTTTTTTTCTCCTTTTTTTCATTAAATTAGTTGACCATTCCACCTCCCAAAACTGCCAACATGAGACTACTTATTCTACTCAGCAGCTGCCTGATCGCCACAATCGCTCTTGCCCAACCAGCTGGAGAAATCAAATTCGGAAAAATTACCGCCGCCGATTTTACGGTGACGGATTTTGCGGTTGACAGCAGTACCGAAGCCATCGTTTTGGCTGATGTGGCCAGTACCCAGGTAAAAGGCAGCCGCAAAGGCGGACTGGCATTGGAGTTTAAAAGACTAAGGAGAGTCCTGATCCTGAACAAGGCCGGATATGATCAGGCCAAGGTGGAAATTGAATTGTATACCCTGGGCGACCGGGAAGAACTGCTCGATAATATGCGGGCCGCGACCTATAACCTGAATGGCGGGGCCGTTAGCACCGAGAAAGTGGATATGGCGGGCTCCCTCTACCGGGAGAAAGTCGATAAGAACACCGTCGTGAAGAAATTTGCCTTTCCGCAGGTGAAGGAAGGCTCCATTATTGAATACGAATACAAGATTACCTCCGATTTTATATTTAACCTCCAGCCCTGGTATTTCCAGGATGTGATTCCCGTAGCCTGGAGTGAATACACGGTGGCGATTCCACAGTTCCTGAATTATATCCTGGTAGGACAGGGCACACAATCCTTTTACCTGAAAGAACAAAATGACAAGACCGGCAGCTTTGTGATCACCCAGCCCAAGGATGTAGCGGGATACAGCAGCGCCGGTAGTGAAAGTGAAACCCTGAATGTTACCTGCGGGGTAACAGAATTCCGCTGGGGGATGAAAAATACGGCCCCCCTTAAAAGAGAGCCATTCAGCAGCAGTGTGTTGAATTATATGTCAAAACTGGAATTTCAATTTGCCGGTTACCGGAGCCCTATACGGAAATAAAAGTGCTGACCACCTGGCAGGAGATGATCAAATCCCTGCTGGAATCAGAGGACTTCGGAGGGGAATTGAACAAAGCGACAAACTGGTTGTCATCAGAACTGACACCGGTCATTGGCAGCGCTACTACCAATCTCGACAAGGCCCGGAATATCCATGCTTTTTTCAGGGATCAGTTTCAATGCACTGATTACTGGCAGTTGTTCACGGATCAGTCTTTGAAAGATGCATTTAGTAAAAAATCAGGTGGCGTGGCCGAGATCAATCTTTTGCTGATCGCCATGCTTCGGGCTGCTGGTATTCCTGCTGATCCCATCATCCTGAGCAGAAAAGAAAGAGGATTGATCTATCCCAAATATCCCGTTCGCCGCCGTTTCAATTATGTGATCTGCCGTACCATGATCGATGGCAAGGAGTATTGGCTGGATGCCGCAGATCCACATCATGGTTTCGGCAAAATTGACCCGGGTTGTTATAATGGCCTCGCCAAGCTGGTGGATGCCAACGCCACCGATATCAATATGCGTTCCGATCTGTTGCTGGAGAAATCCAAAACAACCGTACAAATGAACTTCGACGGAAAATCGCAATGGACCGCGGCCGTGAACCAGCAGCAGGGTTATTATGAATCCGTTGATACCCGGAGAAAAATAAAGAAGGACGGAAAGGAATCTTTTATCAAGCAAATCCAGGAATCAGATCCGGGAAAGGATATGCTGGTAAAAAATCTGGTGATTGATTCGCTGGCGGTTTCGGAAATGCCGGTAACACTGAGATATGATCTCTCCGTTCCCACCGCAGTAGCGGATATTTATTACCTGGATCCGGTACTGACTGACCGCCTCAAACAAAACCCGCTTCGCTCGCCCTCCCGTCTGTATCCGGTGGAAATGCCTTATTTAAAAGATGCGCTGTACACAATCAGCATTGCTGTTCCGGCAGGCTATAAAGTAGAAGAACTGCCCAAGCCAACGGTGATTAAAATGCCGGATGATGGGGCTGTGTTTACCTATAAATCTTCCATCGGGGAAGTAGTATTAAAATTTCCTGTCAGATGGAAATCAATATAACCACTATCCCTGCTTCATCCTATACCGATCTGCGGGAGTTTTATAATATGGTGGTGGCCAAACAGGCGGAGCAGGTGGTGTTGAAGAAGCTTTGATTTTATTCCTCCAAATGCATCCTGTGATAAATCCGATGCAATGACGGCGCCAGGATCATCCTGATATTGGGGATGTATGGAATACCGCTCTAGGGCATTCACTGAGGAGAATTATTTTGTATTTTAGTCTTACCTTTAAATATGCCTGCTTCGTTAAAGAAATATAAGACATTTAAGCGCCTTAAATCTGCCTCTAAGAGGAAGGATACCAAGGCTATTGATCAAACACCGGTAATGTTTGATGCGTTCCAGTCTTTTTTTAAAGAACTCCGGGCTTCACGGAATGTTGCAAAAAAATCAAGTTCCTCCAAAAGTGCGCACAGAAGTAGCAAATAAGATTATTAATATTTGCAGGGTTCTCAATAATCACACTGTACAATATATGGTGGTTGGTGGGACTGCAGTTGCTTATCACGGCTATTTCCGTTGGTCGGTAGATGGGAAAGGTCTTGCTGCTGAAAAGTTTGATTTGGATTTCTGGTATAATCCTACGTATAAAAACTATTTCAATTTACTGAATGCCTTGCAGGAAATGGGTCAGGATGCAGAGCGATTTAAAAAGGAACAAAGCCCCGATCCGAAGAATTCTTTTTTTAGGTTTGAGCTGGAAAATTTTACCATTGATTATTTGCCAAAATTAAAAGGCCTGAATAGTTTCAGGAAATCATTTGATAACTGTGATATAGTAACACTTGATGGGGTTGAAATATCCTTTCTCTCGCTAGACGACCTGATTGCAGACAAATCCGCTCAAAGCCGCCCACAGGATTTGGAAGACATAAAAGAACTAAAGAAAAGAAATTCAAAGTAAAGCATCTGAGTTTAAATACCCAGGAAGAATGGCCCTCAATCTTCCACATACATCCGAAGATAAATCCAATGCAGGGCCGGTGCCATGGTCAAACCGATACTCGTGTTGAACTCTGTTCTCTTTAGTCATCTATTCACCTGTTACCGGTAATCTTCTATTGCTGGATATGCCCTGGATTTACATGTCTCCTAAAAAATTTCAGTCCTACCGAATTTTAGGGTTGTTGTGCTGAAATCTTGGACCCTCGTTGTAAGCATTGTTCCAAACCAGTAAACAAACTAAAAACTAAAAGGTTGTTATGCGGAGATTGCACCTCGAACCGGTTTCAAGGAAGCCGCCAAATCTTCTAATACTATTTCCCATAACGCCCCGAGTCTTGTCCGTAATAAGTTTGGTTGCCCCGTTGCCTGTCCCTAAGCAATGAAATGGAAAGTGAGATATGTAATGCCTGACACGCGTCATGGCGTCAGAATCATGAATTCGTATCAATTCTTTCTTTTTTGCATTCAACTACAAACTGAAACAGTTGATTTACCAAATTGGCAGGACTGAACCTTTGAATTATATTATTTTTAAAAAGCTCAGGAAAAAAGGTTAACGCTCGTCATCTAAAACGATTTTTATGGCCGAAATCTCCATTAACCCAGCTTTTCCAGATATTTTGATAGTTACAGGAAGTGAAATTTATGCAGAAAACTATGTAGATGAATTGAAAGCATTTATCTATGGCTTATCCAGCTCAGATCCTTCTCCAGTAAAAAAAGGTACCCATGATTTTTGGGTCACATATTCTATACCCGGCACACCTGGAGCATTTCACACTGGCGAAGATTCCTCTGTAAATCCAAGAAGACTGAGAGGCATCATCCAGATGGGCCGTATTCCTGAAATTGCAGAAATACCAGGTAATCTATCCACACTGCAGCAAGAAGTAGCACATCATTGGTTGGTTCCGCACGAAATGGAATTTAATATAGCTGGCGCACGGCTTAACATGCCCCCGGATTTTGAGCTCGTTTCTAATATCAATAACGAAGAGGAATTTAGCGGGCTCAATATTTTAGGACGCGACAATGCCCACTGGAGCTCTTATTTCAAAGCAGATGGATCTCCTTTGGATGGCTTATGTTATTTGGAATATCCACCAGAAGATGGGTACGGCAAATGGGGCTCATCCGATCATTGCGGGATGAATATCGCCCCAGCCGGACTCCCGTCGATACTTTGTAAGAGTGCATATTGCGACCTGGATCTGCTATTGATGGGAGTAAAAACTCCCCAGGAAGCTTATGGAGGTGCCAACAATGGAATTTCATGGATGAATCCCCAGCTTACATCACCATTAGAATATCATACAGGATTATTTCTCGCTTTTTCCAGGAATGATCAGTTGATGTTTGGCTTTGATGAGGGCCACGAATACCTGGCGGTTCGTTCATCGGATGGTAACTCCATATTAACGCCATTTAAGATCAACCCGGATTATCATCCCCTGGGACATCCTTTTAATGGGATGGCATTACGTGTAATAAGAAAGGGGACCACTTACTATTTCCAGGCTAAGATCAATAATCCCATTAGCGGGTGCATATCATCCATATTGGAATCATTGGGTCTGTCTGCAGGTGAAAAAGACAGAATATGGTACGGTGCGGACAATCCAAGTGATACTATTGAAAGCATCAGCCCTAGTTTCAGCGATTGGACAAATGTGTCGATCGTATCTCATCCGGGTGAGCCAAATGCGATCGGCATGTTTATTAATAAACGAAAACACCCTCATTTTTGCGATACTGCGTTCCATAACTTGTATATCAAAACAGGCACCAATAAAAGAGTATTGCTGACGACATCGGTTCCACCTGCAATTGCTGCAGGAAATTATGCTGCGCTTTCCACTAACCAGTTAAATCGTGAAAACCCTGAGGGTGCCATATTCAGATCAAAAGAAGGAAGGATCCATATCATTGCCCCTTTTTCAACCGTTAATGATGGCAATAAAATTCAACACTATCCCGATACACAATTCAAACATGACACCCATATTGATAATTCTCCTAAAGTGCTTACGAAGGCTCCTACGGGAGATTTTAGCTTTGCTACCAATGTAAAAGTTCATCGCACTATCGTGACTCCCTGGGCAGGTGGTTATGGGGCGAACAGAACAGTTTGGGGAAAGATAAAGAGCACAGCGGCATCGTCGGCCATTATTCCTTCCAGCATACGAAGCATACAACCGCCGCCACCGGGCAATGCGTATAAATTTGGTTTTATGGTTATAGCGCGCAATCAGCAGGATGTCACACCCGCTTTATTGCAAAGGCTTGATACCGTTCGCAGATATTGGGACGAAGCATTCAAAGTTTCAACTATCAACCGTAGAACTTCAAATAGTGAACTTTAAGCACCCCAATTTTTTGGTAGTCTTCTGTATTCAGATTTGAAGGAATGCTGAACCATTTCAAGTTTTCCAAATTATAGGGTGTTGGCAGAGTTGATGTCACAGCACCAAACCCTCCAGGGTTTGATCCTCATCTATGAGTTACAAAAAATCAGTTTAACACCCTGATAATCTGCACTATCCTTCTTTCTGTCCTGATTGCCTGCAGCAATTAATCGTACGGCAGCAGTAAGGGACCATATTTTTCCAACAGCGGCTGATGATGTGCTTTTGATTTCATTGGCCCCATAAATAAGAAAAAAATCCTAACTTATGGTAGCCAAAACCAGCAATACATGAAAAAGGTCATCTTCCCCGGATTAGCATTTCTGCTTTTCTTCTCCTCCATCCCCGATAAAAAGGAAGTAGAAATAACACTGGATATCCAGAGTTTTGATCCGCAATTACTGAACATATTTGAAACAGTTGGCGAACCGATCTGGCCCGATCACCAAAAAAAGGTGGATGGTAAGATTGTGATTACGTACCCGATCGACAAACCCACGATTCGTTCATTCAGATATGGAAAAACACTCAAAAGGATCTTTCTGCAGCCGGGCCAGTCCCTCAGTATTTCGATTGATCCTACTGATAATACTGGCGCTTTCCGCTACGGAGGATCGTTAGCAACAGAGAATCGGATCATGGATTCTATCGTAAGCCGGATTGACAAAGTTGACCACAAATACCTGAATGCACAGGAGCCGGATATCGCTTTCGTGTATATTGATTCGTTTCAATCGGCGAATGACCAATTTTTTAAACAACTGGCAAAGGGCAAGCAGACCAGCGCTGTTTTCAACGATTTCGTAAAGGCTTCGATCCTTTACTACAGTGCCTGCCTGAAAATCAGGGTACTCGAAAGACAGAAGGCTGTGAAGGATCCTGCACGATATGGCTTTTTGAAAGACCTGGTCATCGAAAAAGACCAATACATCGATATACCTTTTTACCAGTGGTTTTTGTACGAATACTTAATGAAGGAAACAACCAGACGTGTTGAAAAGCTGGATGCAACAGAAAAGCTTGTCCCGGATGCACAATTGGATGAAAGCCTGAAAGTGGTTAGCGGAATGACAAACCCGGCTGTCAGGGATTACCTGCTTGCGGCCGTCACGGAATCCCGTCTGCTCGATAACGGGCTCAAAGGCTTTGATAAATACTATGACCATTTTAAGGAGCATAACAGCAACCCGGCTTATCTGTCAGGCATCCGAAAGGCATATGAAAGAAAACTGCAACTGGCACCCGGTAAACCCGCTCCTCAGTTTACGCTTTCAGATGTGGATGGCAATAAGTTCTCACTAAAAGATTTTAAAGGAAAATATGTGCTGCTCGATTTCTGGCAAACACTCTGTCCCCGTTCTGCCAGGGAAATGCCTCATTACTTAAAGCTGTATGCGGAGTATAAGGATAAGGACATCGTTTTTGTAAGTATTTCAGTCAATGAGGATGAAAATGTGTGGAGGACTTTTGTAAAGGAGAGCAGAAATGCAGGGGTGAGCCTTCGGGCGGAAAATAGCTTTTACTCGAAAGTCTACCAGGATTACCAGGTTCCCGGTCTGCCCTTTTTTATCATCGTTGACCCGGAAGGGAATATCCTTGACCAGGCGGCCCCAAAACCTTCTTCAAAGGAAATCAGAGGAACCCTGGATCAGCTATTGAAAAGCGAAGTAATTGTACAATGAGATTCGACAATTTTCGGAGAAGAAAGTGGATGGATTATTGTTACCAGCCAACCACCTTAAAATGATATCATGAGAATTTCTTTTCTTCTTTTCTGTTTGTCGGGAACATTTTCGGTTCTGGCGCAGCAGCACAGTACCGACTTCCCCGACTATGAGCGTACCTTGATATTAGAACCGATCCTGGATACCACTGCAAATGTGAGTTTCGGCGATCTTGATGGAGATGGCCATCTTGATATGCTGTTGGTGAAGGGCAGGCACTGGCCCATTGTTGACCGGGTGCTCCTGGGCAATGGGAAGGGCGGTATCCGAAAAGCGTATGACCTGGGCATGATATCGGATCGTTCCTACACCGGTGGTTTGGCTGACTTCAATGGAGATGGGTTCCCGGATATTGCCATCAGTAATGATTCCCCGGATCGCAAACTGGTTTACCTCAATGACGGGAAAGGTCAATTTACAATCGCTTCTGAATTTGGGCTTCCCAAATGGCCCACCCGTAATTTGACTATTGCGGATATCAACAAAGACGGATTACCGGATCTTATCCTGGCAAACAGGGGTGGCACACCCAACTCAAACTATATCTGCCTGAACAGGGGAAAAGGAATATTCGGGAATAACTGCATCGCGTTTGCGCCGTATCCTTCTACCACCATAACAGCGGCAGATTTTAATCATGATGGATACATTGACCTGGTAGTACCGCATCGTAATGGGGGACAGAGTTATTTGTACCGCGGTAGTCCGGAAATGACTTATTCCGAGGCAGAACGTATCCCTTTTGGTCCGGCAAATGCTAAAATCCGAATGGCTGCCGTGGCGGATTTTAATGGAGACCAGTTATTGGATATTGTCGTGATTGATGAAGAAAAGGGAGTGGATCTGTATTTCGGACAAAAGGATCTGAGCTTTTCCACAGGTATCTCCCTGGCTGATGCAAAAATAGTGCCCTATGCGCTGGCCATGGCCGACCTGAATAATGACAGGCTGCCTGATATTATAGTGGGCCACGTGAATGCAGCTTCAATGGTTTTTTTCAATACCGGTACCGGAAATCAGTTTCATCCGGTATCTTTTGGTGATGCAAAGGGAACTGTATATGGTTTTGCATTCGGTGATTTCAATGAGGATGGAATACCCGATATCGCAGCGGCCCGTTCGGAAGCGACCAATACTTTATATTTCGGTACGGTCAGGCAGAAGAAGAACAAATGAGAATGGCTGCAACGGATTTTGTTTTAAAACCTGTTGAAGACGGCGGTACAGGGAAATTGCATTTATGCTGCCGGGGATACTGTCCTTTTTTTAATGGTCAATTAATTTTCTTAACCCCTCGTTTGGCGTCATGCAATCGAACACTCCATTAATTTAATTTAAATGGCCCAAAATACAGACGAAGAACATGTAGATAAACCGGTAAACAACCATCCGGAAATTCCTGCTGACCCAATTATACCTCCCGCTGTCAGCGAGACGATTAGCCCAAATCAAGAAACTGAAAATATGGAAGTACATCATCATGCACATCACGGAGGAAAGAAAAACTGGAAAGCGTATTTCTGGGAATTTCTAATGTTATTCCTTGCCGTGTTTTGCGGATTTTTAGCGGAGTATCAGTTGGAGCATAAAATTGAAAAGGACAGAGAGAAGCAGTATATGGAATCCCTGGTAAGCGATCTTTCAGCAGATACAGCCACTATAAATTATGGCCTCCCCCGAAAACAAGGAAAGATTCAAGCCATCGATACCATCTTTAGGTTTTTAACGTTAATAAAGACGTTGCTGTTATCACCGGGAAGTTTTTCAAAACATTGCGCCGTACTACCTGGGATCAGCGCATTGACAGGAATACGATCACAATAAGTCAGCTAAAAAATTCAGGCAACATGCGTTTGGTACGAAAGAAGACGGTGGCCGATTCTATTGCCGCTTATGATATGCAGTGGATTTATACGGATGCTGTCTATAGGGATTCTTATAATGAGTATGGGCAGTTGTCAAACCGCTATATTGGAAAGTTGGTAAATCCTGATGATCTGTTGCCATTTTACATTACCAATACAAGCCAGGCCATCATAACCAACATTCCGGATAGTATATTGATACGTGTTGATAGAACGGAACTAAAGGAGCAGTTAAATTTTATGATGCAACAAAAAGTCAACATCTATCAGCAATTACAACTTTACAAAAATTTGCGGGAAAGTGCTGAAAGGCTCATTGCCTTAATTAAAAAAGAATACCGGTTGCGATAACTATCTTCCCCACGAGTCTCCTCCAATAGTGTCTTGCCAAAAGGAAAACTAAAGGAGGGACTCGTGGATGACAGTAGATACCCTGTTATCAGAAGTCTTCTGCATTCAGATTTGAATATCTCCTGAACCATTTCAAACTTTCCAAAATATAGGGTTGTTGTGCTGTGTCTATGACTCATTTCCAATCCCGCCCGGGTTTGAGCATTCTACCTTCATATTCTTAACCGGCTATCCGCATAACCCTCTTCCAATACTAGCATTGTTATCTTTACCACTTATCCATTTCCAAATGCAATTTTTGGAAGGCCTGTCTATTCCTCTTAATCTTGCAACAGCCTGTTTCTTTGATTGAACAGAACGAGCAAGTTCATTGCCTGATAGGAATAGCCAGGCTGCTAATAAGCTTCGTTAACGGTAGTATTCAGATTTTTCTATAACTACCGCAGGCACCTGATTTTAGAAACCGGACTTATCAATTGACAATAGATACTTATATGTATTTAATAAAAAAATTTGTCATTTTTACAATTATTATTTCGGCAGTTGTTGGTTGCAAAGAATCAAAAGGGCCGCATCAGCAGGATCCAAAATCTCCATCAGATTTAATTGAAGCTGCTATGGATGCGGTTGGTAAAAAAGACTGACAGGGATAAGGTTGCCAGTATTATCTATGTTGCCGATTGTCAATCCCCCAACGGGGCCTATACCACCGAATTGCAGTCGGACACCACAGGGTATACTTACTTCAAGCAGGTCTATTCTTTCAGGAAAGACTCTTTTATACAGGTGATACATAACAGGGGGAGGGATACGGCTCAACAGCATCAACCGGTCAGCCCGGAAACAGTATATGCGCTAAGAAGTCATGAATTCATGAGTATTGTACTGGAGTTAAATAAAAGATTCACCAACTTCAAATTTGCGGATACCCTTCCTGCCGGCAAGGGCAGGGGCTTTCAATTACTGGCAAAAGACGAACTCGGGCATGAGAGCTGGCTGACGATTGATAGTGCTACATCCCTGATCAAAGAAATTCGGTTCCCAAACCCGGATAATAACAGCGAAATTATTTCCACGGCTTTTTCATCCTGGAAGAAGGTCAATGAATTTAATTTTCCGCATCATATTGAATTTACCCAGGCTGGCCGTACCTATACTTTTGATATCAGGACATTGAAGATGAATGATCCCGGGTTCAAGCAAATTGATTGAATAAGATGACCCGTAACGGACTACAGTTCCAGTGAGTAGTCAGTCATCCTGTGTTAATTTTTTAGTTTCTTCCCCCACGCCTATCCTCCGGCACCTACTTGCCAAAAGGAAAACTAAAGGAAGGAATCATGGATGAAAGTAAACACCTCTTTTTCCAGTCAATTTCTTTCTCCCCCCAAAAAATACCACAAACAGGTTATTGGCCCGTCTTGGGAACATCGTTACATTTAGTGAGTGCTATTTAATTTTCAGCTACTCAATTAAACCTTATGCTTACAATCACCATTAAGGGCAGCATCCGTTCCGCAGAATTTGATGCGGTATTACCCGGACTGTCCGTAAAACTATTTTACAAAGGCAAGGCCCTTCGGATGGCAACGGCAGTATCCGGACCGGATGGAACATTCAGTCTGCTCCTGACCGCGGATGCAAAGTTTGACGCCATGAATGCCACGAGGGATTTATTGCTGAAAGTGCTTGACAATCTCAGCGGGGCGGCCCTGTTCAGCGCCAGCTTTAAAGACCTCTACCAGAAAGGCAGTCCGGATAATTTCACCATCAGGATCAGTCAGAAAGATTTTGAAAGAGCCCGTAAAAAACCGGTGATTACATTCACAGGGGATGATCTGATTCAAAAAGAACGATTTGATATCGGCGAGTCCTTACATATCAGTGCAAGCGGACTGGTACCCCTGCGGGCATTTGATATCAGCATCGCAGTGGATACCGCACAAATTGCAGTGCTCTCCCTGCGTTCCGACTCCAACGGAGCCATTGCTTCCACCATCATCTGGCCGCAAATGGGGATCAATGACCTGGAGAGCAGGGACCTGTTACGTCATGATGAAGCTGCCAGAAAATGGAAGGGAAAAATAATCAGTCTCAGCGTAGCCTCTTCAAAAAAACAAATTCACCGGGCGGATATTTCATTGGCAGAAAACAAAAAGGCACCACTTGTCTTTGCCTCCACCAAAGATGGCCGGCCCATCAATGCCATTGAAGGACATAAAGAAGCACTGCATGTTAGTTTCCGGGTGAATGCGAAAGCAAACCGATACCGGGTGATGCTGGTACAGCGGCAGCACGACTGGAATATTGGTGATCCCATTACCCTGGCTATAAACAGCAGGAACCGACCGGTGGTACAGGAACTGGAAGCGCCTGAGACAGGAACCATTGCCACCGTTAGAATGGCTGCTGCCGGACAACTCCTGCCCGGCGCTTATGATATTATTATCAGACCGCTTCATTATGGTTTTGAAAATAATGATGCCCTGCAACTGTTGCCAAGAGATATTATAACAGCCAGAAGAATCACCGGCCTGGTGATCCGCGAAGATTTCTGGACCGCCAAACCGGTATTGGGTGGATGCGTCAATAAAATACCGATCAGCGGAAGAAGTATTGACGGGGCACCCTATTTCCGCTATTCGGATACATTTACTGTGGGCGAGGATGTTTGGGCGGGGATTGATCCTGGTATTGTGGATCCCGGTAATATCAGCAAAATGTGTGCGCTCTATGTGATCCAAAGCAAGGATGATCTTGCCTGGAACGCAGATAATTCTTTATCGCACCTGGCCGTCCTGGGTGGTAATGCCGCCGTACAAAAACTGATCGTACAGTCCGGCTGTATGAATGCCAATAAACGACTGGTATGGCCCAATGCCATCATCCCAGGAGAATATGATATCGTGGCAGATTTTGGCAACAATAGTTCCAATGCAGCCAGCTTTTTCAGGACAATCAGTACAATACCCCACTGGATATGATTGACGGGTATTTTGTTCCCGGCTTCAGAGTGGTGGAAGATCCCGGTGTAATGACCCAGTTTGACCATGCCGGTTCATGGAATTATAATGAAGCAGCGGTAAACGCCATGGGATTGACCGGTACACCTGTTCTTGTTGATGAGAATAATTCTTATTTCACACCCGGTAATTTTGTACCGGTAAACCTGAACGTACCCTTAAGAGCCAATGTGTTTTTTCCGGCAGATGTGGCCGGAGTAACGGATCCGGCGCAAATCAGTGCAGTTGCTCCCAATTATCCCCTGATCGTGATTGTGCATGGCAACGGGCATAGTTTTACTTCCTATGATTTTCTGCTGGAACATTTTGCCAAAAATGGGTTTATTGCGGCCAGCATTCATTGCAATGGCGATATGCATGGACTCGGTAGAGCCAATACCTTGTTCAGGCATATTGAAGTACTGAAAACAAAGTTTGGGGCAACGGTTCAGAATAATATCGGCATCATGGGACATAGCCGTGGTGGAGAGGCCGTGATCAAAGCGTCCCGGATCAATCAGCAAAATGGTTTAGGACATATATTCAATGCGGTGGTCTCTCTGGCACCTACCGATCAGTATGGAAGTGAATCACTCAAAGCCCCATGGGCAAAACCATATTTTGTCTTATACGGTTCAAGAGATGGGGATATAAGGGGACATATTTATGTGTCGGGTTATACCGTGCCGCAAACGGGCTTCGCTTTATATGACCGTTCAACGGTACCTGAAAAAACGATGGGCTTTTTGTATAAAGCCACACATAATGGTTTTGTTACTAATAATGAGGGTAGTGACCCTGAACTGATTGACAAAGAAGTACAGAAGGCTGTTACAAAAGCATACATGACGGCTTATTTCAGGATGAAGCTGAAAAATGAACCGCAGTGGAACGGTATGTTTACCGGTGAATGGAAACCCGGCTCTGTATCTTCCACCGTGGCCGAGTTGTTTATGCAATACCAGAAATCCGGGGCCAAAGTGGTGGATGAATTTGAAGGCGCTATTAATTGGGAATCCAGCACCATTAATGGAGACGTGGATCAATTCGGGCTGCCGTCCGATCCGGTGGAAGGCGTATTGAGAACACTGGATCCCCACTCCCCGCATGATACCCAGGGGATGAAAATTATCTGGAATAATACGTCGGGGTCGGTTACCTTTTCTATCCCGGCGGCTCATAAAAATGTTTCTGCCTTTACTCATCTGAGTATCCGGATCAGCCAGGTGAATAGCAGCAACTCCAACCCGGCCAATCTGAAACAGAATTTGCGGATTGCCCTGAAGGATGGCAGTAATAATGAAAGAGCCATTCGGGCAGGCAGTTTTGCCATCATTCCCTTCCCGGATCAGCGACCCGAAGTGGCTACACGCAAATCGGCTATGGTCACGGTAAGGATACCACTTACATCTTATACGATTGTATGTGCCGGTCAGGTGAAAGTGGATCTGACAAATATCAGCACGCTGACCCTGAAGTTTTCAGAAACCCTGAAAGGGGAAATTGATATCGATAATGTGGAATTCACTAACTGATAAAAATATTGTATGATAAATATTGCCAGCGCGAAAGGCTTCGCCCCGACTTATAAACTGGAAGTGGCTGATACCATTGTAGACTTTAACGGAGCGCCGCACCGGATGATTAAAATGAGGATTACCGGTTCGACCTTTGAGTATAAAGACACGGGTATGTTTGTCCGTACCCGAAATGGCAAGCAGACAGAAGAATGTTTCATGGCCAATATTGCCGAGCATGATCAGGCGGTTCATGGCTTTTTCCCGGTCGATTTTATGCCCGGCGATGTAGAGTTTGGTTATGGTGGCGAAACAATCGCTGTCTTCAAAAGAGCAAAATGGGATCGGTTCAAAAGGCTCAAAGATGAGTTCATCGAAAACGGTGTGACCACGCTGACCCACCAGTGGCTGAAACAAAAGAAGGAAGCGAGGAAGAGGGGGATGTAGGTTAACGGCAGTTGTGTTGAATCTCCGGTTCAGTCTGTCAGCCTGAGCTTGTCGAAGGCGATTGAATATGACTGACACTTTATTGGGGATAATAATTCCTGATATTAGAATAAGCTTAAAACGGATCTTTCCCAAACCATTTCTTATAAATCCAAAATGAGAATTTGGCCATATAAATCATGCCCACGATACCAAGAGGAATTAATATAAGTTTCCAAAAAATGCTCATTATTATTTAATCCAATTTCAGTAATTCCTTTATATATGATCTTCTGAATTGATGACGCAGCTCCCAATCCTACAGCTGTTGCGATTTGTATCTTTTGGTTTGTTTTTAAAAATTAGTCCTCCAGATGTATCCGGTGATAAATCCGATGCAATGCCGGTGCCAGTATCACTCCAATATTAGTGATGAATAAAACACCACTGAACAAAGCATAAACCGAGCAAAATCTTTTACCACCCTCGGAACTTACCTTATCCACCAGCCCCATCCCACTCAGGATCATGGAAGCATTGTGCAGGGCATCGATCCAGATCATATCAGCCGTATAATGATAACCAACCGTACCAATCAGCAGGAAAAGCGCCATGATCAACAGCGCCACAATGATATTGACGATGATACGCCTGTAAAATACAGCCTTGCTGGCGATTGGTTCTTTGCGGTGTTCGTACATGGTTACTGGCATTTACTGGTTAACTGTTCATCAATAATGGTCTTGAGGGTTTTATGGATTTCAGCCCTTTCTTCTCCCAATAAATTCTTGACGAATACAAGGTAGGTATAACCCCGGCAATAATCAATCATGGGCCAGCAGCCAAATAAACCCGGACTCGCAATCGCCGTCGCCACCCCATCTTTTTCTTCTAGTACCCAGGCACCGGAGGCATAACCATAACCCGTGGCGGATTTTGGGGCATAACGGATTGGGATATTTTTAGTCCTTACTTTCAACATTTCCTCCACCGCTTCTTCACTGAGGATTTGCTTGCCATTGTATTTTCCTTTTTGAAAAAGCATCTGCAGGAATTTCATATAATCATCCGCGGTAGACTGCGCCCCGCCGGAGGGATTGATTGGTCCGCCATTCAGATTGGTAAAACTGGAACGGGTCATTCCCAGCGGCACAAATAATTTCTGCTTGATCAGCATGTCAAATTTTTTCTTACTCACAATCTCCAATACACGGCCCGCAATATTCAGTCCCACGCCACCATACCAGAAATCCGTTCCCCGATTGGCCCTGATCTCCTTGCGGGCAAGGGCATTCACTTCTTCTTCCAGGGATTCATATTTTTTTCGCTCCAGAATCCTCTTCAGAAACTTATCATCATCATCAATGCCCGTCATATGACTCAGACAATCCCTGATCGTGATATAACTCTTGAAATACTTTCCAAACTCCGGGATATAGTCAACGACTTTAGTATCCAGGCTCAGTTTGCCTTCATCCACAAACTGCATCACGAGGGCTGCCGTCAGCCATTTACTGCTGCTGGCAATGGGGGCCTGGGTCTTGGTATTGAAACTGCCGATTTCTTTCTTAAAAATCAGGGAATCATCCTTTCTGATCAGGATTACAAGATCCTTTCCCAATTGTTGCTGACGGGATACCAGCTCCGCTTCCAGCCGGCTCCAGTCGTATTGGGCAGATGCCGACTGAAAAATGAGCAGGAAAAGGCAGTGCGGTATGACTTTCAAGCAGGCTAAACGAAGATTATATGACATTGTTACATTCCGGGTACGCATAGGCTTTAATTGAATGATTTTTGATGGTATTGGATGGATTGAAACGGCAAAGGTTCAAAACCGGATGCCGGTGAATTCAAATTATTTTAAATAGTCAAACACTCTATATGAATTTAGGAAACTTCACCATAAAAGCCGCTGAAGCCTTTCAACAGGCCCAGCAGATCGCCTTCAATGCCAAAAGTCCGAATATTGAAACAGAACACCTTTTAAAAGCCCTGCTGGAACAGGAGGATTCCCCCGTGGATTACCTCCTCAAAAAAAATAACGTCACCCTGAACCTGCTGGAAAGCCGTTTAACGGAACTGATCAATAAACTTCCTGCCACCAGCAACGATCCTGCCCAGCAAATCAGTCGCGAAGCCAATAATGTGGTATTGCGCAGCGGGGCGGTATTGAAACAGTTCAATGATGAATTTGTAACCCCCGAACATATCCTGCTCGCTTTAGTGCAGGGTAATGATGCTGTAGGTAAGCTGCTCAAAGATGCAGGGCTGACTGAAAAAGGACTGATCACCGCCATCCGCGAACTCCGGAAAGGAGAGACCGTGACCTCACAAACACAATCACAGGAATTCAACGCCCTGAACAAATATGCCAAGAACCTGAATGAACTGGCCCGCCAGGGTAAACTGGATCCCGTGATCGGGAGGGATGAAGAAATCCGCCGGACCCTGCATATTCTTTCCCGTCGTACCAAGAACAATCCCATCCTGGTGGGTGAACCCGGTGTGGGTAAGACCGCCATCGCCGAAGGCATTGCGCACAGGATTGTGAATGGTGATGTACCGGAGAACCTCAAAAGCAAGATCATCTATGCCCTCGATATGGGATTGCTGATTGCCGGTGCCAAGTACAAGGGTGAATTTGAAGAAAGATTAAAAGCCGTGGTAAAAGAAGTCAGCGGCAGTGATGGCGAAATCATTTTATTCATTGATGAAATCCATACCCTCGTTGGAGCGGGTGGGGGAGAGGGCGCCATGGATGCCGCCAATATTTTAAAACCTGCCCTGGCCAAGGGAGATCTGCGTGCCGTGGGCGCCACCACACTGAATGAATACCAGAAATTTTTTGAAAAAGATAAAGCCCTCGAAAGAAGATTCCAGAAAGTGATGATCAATGAACCCAGCGTGGAAGATGCGATCTCCATCCTGCGGGGATTGAAAGAGCGGTATGAAACACACCACCATGTGCGGATTAAAGACGAAGCCATTATTGCTTCTGTGGAATTGAGTAACCGGTATATAACGGATCGTTTCCTGCCTGATAAAGCCATTGACCTGATCGATGAAAGTGCGGCCAAACTCAGACTGGAAATGAATTCCATGCCTGAAGAGTTGGATACCCTCGAAAGACAGATTCGTCAGCTGGAAATTGAAAGAGAAGCGATCAAAAGAGAAAACGATGAAGTAAAACTCAGGGACCTCAATACCGAGATTGCTAATTTATCTGTTGAACGCGATACTCTCAAGGCCAAATGGATGGAAGAAAAAGAAGTGGTGGAGAAAATACAGAATGGCAAGGCAGAAATAGATAACCTGAAGCAACTGGCCGAGCGGGCTGAAAGGGAAGGGGACTATGGAAAAGTAGCAGAGATCAGGTATGGCAAGATCAAGGAACAGGAAACAGTGAGCAGTACCTTAACGAATCAGTTGAATAATTCTACCGAAAAGCGTTTACTCAAAGAAGAAGTGGATGCAGAAGATATTGCAGAAAGTGTGGCCAAGGCTACGGGAATACCGGTCACCAAAATGCTGCAGAGTGATAAGGAAAAATTATTGCACCTGGAAGAACACCTGCATGAAAGAGTGGTAGGACAGGAAGAAGCCATCACTGCAGTCGCAGATGCCATCCGCAGAAGTCGTGCCGGTTTACAGGATCCGAAAAAGCCAATTGGTTCTTTCATCTTCCTCGGAACAACAGGTGTAGGTAAAACTGAACTGGCCAAGGCCCTCGCTGCTTATTTATTCGATGATGAAGGCATGATGACGCGGATCGACATGAGTGAATACCAGGAAAAACATACGGTTTCCCGTTTGGTGGGGGCGCCTCCCGGTTATGTGGGATATGATGAGGGTGGTCAGTTAACCGAAGCCGTCAGAAGAAAGCCCTATAGTGTGGTATTGCTCGATGAAATTGAAAAAGCACACCCGGATGTATGGAATGTATTGTTGCAGGTATTGGATGATGGAAGATTAACGGATAACAAGGGCCGGGTGGTGAATTTCAAAAACACCATCATCATCATGACCAGTAATATTGGTAGTCACCTGATCATGGATGCATTTGATGGCGTGAAGGAAAAAGATATTGAGTCTGTAGCGGAGAAAGCTAAGGTAGAAGTGATGAATCTGTTAAGACAGACCATTCGTCCTGAGTTTTTGAACCGGGTGGATGAGATCATCATGTTCCAGCCATTACTGAGAAAAGAAATTGCGGGTATTGTAAAGATTCAGTTGAATGGATTGAAAAAACTGGTAGCCGAAAGCGGTATCAACTTACAGTTCAGTGATTATGCCCTGGAGTATTTGTCAGACCAGGGCTTTGACCCGCAGTTTGGTGCCCGTCCGTTGAAGCGTTTGATCCAGAAAGAAATTGTGAACCAGCTCAGCAAACGCATCCTGGCCGGTGATATTGATAAATCTAAACCGGTGCTGGTGGATGTATTTGATAATACGGTGGTGTTCCGCAACGACCCGGACGGCGGTCGCTAAGACCCCGTCCGCGGTCGTTAAGACTCCGTCCGCGGTCAAAGACCCCGTCCGCGGTCGCAGACCCTGACGGCGGTCTTAATAAAATAAATCACCGCGAAACATCCCGTTTCGCGGTTTTTCATTTTCAGCCGGCCTGTCTTTTTAAATATTCCTTGTATTTTTTATCCCTAATTTAGGTTTAACAAAACCCCCGCCTATGCCCAGCATCGACCGCCGTCAATTCCTGCAAAGATCAGGAGCTGTGCTCCTGCCAGCGATCATACCCATAACCGCCATGGCGGGACAATCAGCAGCGGCTGAACTACCAGCTGATGAACCACCGGTCAGTTTTTTTTATGATGGAGCGGATTTTAACCCTGCCCAGTATATTGACGCGCTGCAAAAATTAAATGCCAAAGAACCCATCAAAAGAGATTTCTACGGACAGGGTGGGGCGGTGGCTGCATTGGAAAAGAAAATGGCGGAGATCACCGGTAAAGAAAAAGCCATCTATATGCCTACGGGTACCCTGGCCAATCAATTGGCGATTGCAGAGTTGAGTGGCGCCAATACAAAAGTATTTGTACAGGATATGAGTCATGTGTACCGCGATGAAGCCGATGCGGCGCAATCTGTATTCGGGAAAAGACTGATGCCATTGGCCATGGGACAGACTTATTTTACCGCTGTTGAATTAAAAGAAGCGATTGAAGGATTAAAGAGCCGGGAAGTATTTGCCAGCGGGATCGGTGCCGTGAGTATTGAAAATCCGGTTCGACGTACGGATGGCAGGATGGTACCGATTGCTGAGATCAGTAAGATCAGTGCCTATTGCCGTGCGAACAATATTCCGCTGCACCTGGATGGTGCCAGAATTTTTATGGCAGCTGCCTGGTCTGGAGTATCTGTGAAAGAGTATGCATCTTATTTTGATTCCGTTTATATATCGCTATATAAATATTTCGGAACAGCAGGTGGTGCCGTGCTTTGCGGCAATAGCAGTCTGATTGATAAAATGCCGCACCTGATTAAAATACATGGTGGTACGGTATTTGGCAACTGGGTGAATGCGGCCATGGCCTTACACCGGATGGATGGTTTTGAAAACCGGATGAAAGAATCCATAGAAAGGGCCAATATGATATTTGAAGGCCTCAATAAAATACCCGGATTAAAAATAACGGCACTGGATGGGGGTACTAATATTTATGCATTTGAAATCAGTGGCAGTATCAATGCGGCTGCCTTACAGCAAAAGCTGAATAAGGATTTTGGCATCCGGATCGTACCGGCCGATAAAAATGGTAAATCCACTTTAACAGTGAATGAAACCATTTTATACCGCGAGCCGGCCTATATCATCAAAGCTTTTGAAAGCAGTGTGCGCTAAGGAGGAAAACAAAGCGCCCGCTTTGCGAAACTTTTAGTTTCGCAACAATATGCTATCGCCTTTGGCGATTACTCGCTGAAAAAATATGAGTATCTATTTATTTTTTCCCCTGATCCATTCGATCGCTCTATCCAGCAATTCATCTCTTCCTTCCCGTATCCCCTCCACGGTTCTTTCCACAAATATATCCGGCACAATCCCGATCCGCTGGGTTTCCTTGCCATCGGGATACTGTACCCCGATACCACTGAATTGAGTAGTCAGTCCGCCAGGCAAGGCAAAACCCGACACATTGCCATCTGCACCAGCTGTAGTACTGCCGATTACAATGGCGTTGGGTGCTTGCCGGAAAGCCATGCTATGAAATTCTGCAGAACTCTGGGTATTGGCGTTCACCAGGATTACAATCTTTCCCCGGTAATAATCCGGATTTTTTTTCCCGGTAATGAGCGGTCCAACAATATTAAATGCACCGGGATAATCCAGACTCCCGGTGGGAAACTGTACATAGGGCTGGCTCCTGGGATAAATCTGCCGGCAAATAGCATCCAGTGGAAAATCGGTGGGATACTGCCGGCAATCAATAATTAAACCTTCTGATTCTTTTCGCAATACATCAAATACACTATCTATCTGTTTGTTCCGGATCATTCCGAGATTAATATAACCGATCTTAGGTGCGATCATGGAGAAACTGGTGTTTCGCTGATAGGGGAAATCAGGAAATTTCCAGAGATTGATTTGCTTCACCGTGCCCCGGATCAGTTGGGTATTAAAAACCCTTTCACCTCTTTTTACCGTAATGGTATTGATGGAATCGGTGCTTCTCAGGATGCTCAGGGCCAGGTCCCTTAATTGTGTGGGCCGGTTGGAAGCCGGAAGATCCGGGAGACTTTTCTCAATAATCTCCGCAACAGACAGGTCATCAACCGCCAGGATCTGATCTCCTCTTTCTAATCCGCTGGCCTTGGCCAGCACAGTGTCAATGATTTTTGAAACAACGGGCAGCTCGTTTACAAAATAAACATTTACAGGGGGAAGATAAAATCCTCTTAAAGAGTCAATGATGCGGTTATAGGTGGTGAAATTAGCATGGGTATCATGAATGCGGGCAATCAGTTGTCGGGTGGTCAGGGTATATTTCAGTTCATCATCAGCTGCCAGCATCAGCGGAATAAATTCTTTTAATACTTTTTTCCAGTCTTCTCCGATCAGTGCTTTATCCGGAAACCAATACTGTATCAGGTTCCAGTACCGGAACAGGCAAAGCAGGCGATAACCGGCATCCGGTTTTCTTTGTTGCAGATAAGGGTCCTCATGTAATACCTGCGGATTTTGTACCCCGGGGTATAAATTCAAATAAAAACTTTTTCCCTGGTGCCGGTTTTTTACGGATATATAGCAGGGCAGCTGATAAATTTCTACCCAACAGTATGGTATCCGATATCCAGTCCAGATCAGGTCTATACACTGCTTTTTCCAGTTCCTTTTCTGAACATTTTTTACAGGCACCTACAGGACCCAGTTGCCGGATCCATTCTTCGAGTAAACGGTTTCGGTCCTGGGTATTGCTGATCTTTAAAAATGCGGGCAGGAAACGGAATAGTTCATAATCCCAGTTTCGCTGACCAGCTGCTATCACGGGATGATAGTATTTCAGGAATCCCCAGATTTTTCCGAGCAAGCTCAGGTTTTCAATCTGCACAGGACTTGCACTGTTCTGATCAATTCCGGAAGAATGATAAAATGCGGTATCATCTTCAAGAGCAGGATATAAAAAGCGTCCGTTTCTTTTAACTGATGAGAGCGGTTCACCGTCGATTTTGATATGCAGATCATCGAGCCAGAGCTTACCGGTACCGGCAAAAATGAAACCCAGGTAGATGATTCCCGTTTTTTCCTGCAGGTTGATCGTGGTATCCCAACGCGTCCAGTCCTGATTCCCCTTCATGCCGGGCAAGGGATAGTGGAGGAGCTGTAAAAATTTTTTTCTACGGTCATCCTGCCGCAGATAGAGCCTGGCATAATTCTTCACTTCTTTTGTCTTGAGCCATCCACCGAAACTGATTCTGGTTCCATTAAAATCGGCAGGGATGGTGAGATAAAGCGTGGTGAATTCTCCTTTCACACTGTCTGGTTGCCGCTCTATAAGCAACGAATAATTACCGGAATGTTTGATCTCGCTATCCAGCCGGACCCTGGCTCCCTTGATATCGGCACCATTTTTTACCATCCAGTCCTTGATCCAAATACTATCTGCGTTGTCTTCAAAACCGAAATTAGACTGGGCCTGTATGGTGCATTGAAATAAAAGCACCGTAAGGCAACAACCGGCAAACCGCATAACAGGAGGCAACTTCATTACACAAGTTTACTTAAAATCTTTTTGCGATGGCCGGAATTCAGGAAGGAAGTATATTCCAAATGTCAGTCAGGCTGACACAGTTCGTAGCTGAGTTTGATACATTTTATGAAATTGGCCTGGTATTATTTCATCCGTCGATTGGTTTTCTCAACGTCGAACAGATAGAAGCCAAAAGGCAGACCGGGTATATTGAGCAGGTCAGGCTCAAAAAGCCTGATTAGTCCGGAAAGAATCCCTTAACAATCAGGAAGACAATCACCGCTTTGCGAAACTTTTAGTTTCGCAACACTATGTTATCGCCTTTGGCGATTTCTAAAAACAAACCAGCTTTTCACAAACTCCCTTTCACCGCTACCGGTGCTGAAGCCAGCACTGACAGAATATATTCCTCATACTCTTTTGTAAACTGCGGGTTTCCCTTCGAAGAAGTAAACAGCGATTCCAGATGATCAGTAGTACAACTGCCATCTGACATTTTATCGGAGAGCCAGGGATTGGCTTCAGACCATTCTTTTTTCAGGGAATGGTATTTCAGGTATGAAATCACTATCATTTCCGTGAATGCCCCCGGGTGGGCAGCCACAGTATTGGCCAGTATCTGCAGTTCAAGGGTTGCTTTGGGAAACTGATCAGCATAGAAGCGATCGTTATCCCGGATATTGTATTTGTTGTACTTGTTGATATCCATGTTCATCCATTTATGATTTTAAAAATTAAAAACCACCCGGCCAATGGCCAGGTGGTTTCCATAGGTTGATGAGTTGGTGAATGCATTATTAATTGGCAGAAAGTACACTATCCAATGAATGGACCACCCCGTTTGATGCATCATGATCACGACCCTGAATCCTTGCTCCGTTAATGGTTACCGTTCCGTTACTCACTTTTACATCCAGTTCTTTACCACTCAGGGTTTTCAGTTTTTGTCCGTCGGTAAAATCCTTGAAATTATTTTTTCCCTCCACCACATGTTGCTGAAGAAGGCCGGTCAGTTTTATTATGTTTTCCGGTTTCAGTAATTCTGTGAGCTGACCCTGGGCCAGTTTGCCAAATGCCATTTCAGAAGGAGCAAATACCGTAAACGGTCCTGTTTTGCTCAGTTCATTTTCGAGTCCTGCCGCTTTTACACCGCGCAACATAGTGGACAGATTTTTGTCGGCCACCACAACATCTACAATAGTTGACATTTTGTGAAATTTATTTGCAAGCAGCATAGCCTGCATTATCTGTAATGTAGACCTATTAAAGGGATAAAACCGCTTTATTTACTGTTTCCCTGGCATCATATTGTTAATGTGTACAATTAAAAGCAATAATAGCAAGTAATGCCCCGTGATAAAGGCGTATCTTGCAGCTGTTGCAATTGGCAGCCGGGATATCTTCCCCTATTTTATTTTACAGGTTGCCCAGCCATCTTTTTTCATCTAAACTAGTGTATCATGCATATAGCATTTGCAGATAAGGCATCCCTTATATATTCAACGGAGCCGGTAGAATTGTTAACTCCGGACAGCATTATCGAAACAACAGAACCCGTAACAGCTCTTCCACTGATCAATCAAAAGCGTTTTGGTATCAATGATCTCTGGAAAATCCGCCAGGGAAAGCGTTATGCCAATGGCTACCAGCGGAGTAGCCTGTAAGTTTACCGTCCAGCAGCATTTCATTTTATGACCACGATTTTATTTTGTAAACTCGTGTATGAAATTCCTATGCCTGTCCATTGATATGTTATCTGGCATTACTTTTTTAATACCCGCCTCTAACCGGAATATAACGGCAAGGGGAGCTAAGGGTAATCATTTCTGTATGCTCAGATTATATGCTGTCAATGAAAAATAAATATTTCCTTTTCCTCCTCTTACTGGTTCTTCATTGGCAAGCCATTGCACAATCAAAGAAAGAACAGTTCGGTCAGCTCATGACAACCTATCATGACTATAATATGTTTGATGGGGCTGTGCTGGTGGCAGAGCACGGGAAAATCATTTACCAGGATGCATTCGGGATGGCCAATCGCGAATGGAATATTCCGAATCGGTTGGATACCAAATTCATGATCGGCTCAGTATCCAAACCACTGACCGCGATGCTGGTATTGGTCTATGTAGAAAAGGGACTCATCAATCTGGATAAAACACTAGGTGATTACCTGCCTGAGTTCAACAACCGGCCGGCAGGTATTGTTACAATCAGACAAATATTATCTCATACTTCCGGGATGCCTAATTATGATATCATGAAAAATTTCTTTCCGGAAATGAGCCGCCGCGCTTTTACCAGGGAAGAGTATATCAAAATCTATCGCGATTCGGCACTGGCTTTTACACCAGGCACCCGTTATTATTATAGCAGCTGGGGATATTTTACACTGGGCTATCTCGTGGAGAAAATCAGTGGTAAGACCTATGCCCAGGCGATGAAGGAAGAAATATTTGATAAAGCCGGGATGAGTCATTCCGGTTCTTATCATCATACACAAGTAGTACCTGACCGGGCAACGGGTTATGATTATGTATTGGGAGGTTATCAATCAGCTGATTTCCGGGATCAGTCCAATACCATGGGTACCGGAGATATTTATTCAACCGTGGAAGATCTTTTTAAATTTCACCTGGCCATCATGGACAACCGCCTGATTGGAAAAGAACTGACCAATGAAATGCTTCGTCCGGGTATCGCACCGGCCAACTATGGATTTGGCTGGTTCAATAAACCATTTAAATATACAGACAGAGACAGTGTGGCTACTAATTTCCATTTGGGGATGACGGAAGGTTTTGTATCCTTTTTCCGAAGGATACCATCCACCAACAGCATGGTATTGATTCTCTGTAACAGTTCTCCCACTGATTTTTTTGGAATCTGTAATAACCTCGTCAAAATATTATATGGGCAATCTGTCAAAGTAAAGCAACCGATCCATAAAAAAATGGAAACCCTGATCGCTGAAAAAGGTACAGCCAGGGCTGTGGAAGAATTCCAGCTGCTGAAAAAAGATACTGCCCGTTATTATGCAGATAGAATATCACTTTGTTTTCTGGCAGAACAACTGCTGACCATGAAGCGGGTGGAAGATGCCAGGTTGATGGCAGAGAATAATATCGCTGAGTTTCCGTCATTCGATATGGCCAATTGTATCCTTGGAAATGTTTACCTGCAGCTGGGAAGAAAAGAGGATGCAGCCCTGTATTACCGGAAGACGCTTACAATTTCTCCCTTCTATGAGGAAGCTCGCAGCCGGCTAAAGGAAATGGGCTTGGCTGAACAATAGTTTGATGATCAGGGGCTTTTCTGCAATGACAGGAACAGTACGCTGCTTGCTGCTTCCGGTTTCGGAAGTTTTGTGAATAAACAGGAATACCTGCCGTTTACATTTCAAATAAAATATTTAGATTAGAAGTCTAAAACCACCACTATGGCATTTATGGACCGTGTTTCCAATGGCTGGACACTTTTCAAAGGAAGTTTCAAAGTATTGAAGGAAAATAAACAACTGATTGTTTTTCCGCTATTATCCGGTTTATCTATCATCCTCATCATCGGGAGCCTCTTTATTTTCGGATTCCCAAAGGGGATATCGGAAAATGATGCTGATGTGGAGTCCTATCTCGGCGGAACCAGTATATTCCTGCTCTTCGGTTTTTATGTCATCAACTATTTCATCGTTTACTTTTTCAATGTGGCACTGATTCATTGTACCCGGCTTTATTTCCGGGGTGAAGAAGTATCTGTTCGCGCCGGTATTCAGTTTGCCTTTTCCCGGATCGGGGCGATCTTCTCCTGGTCACTGGTGGCGGCCACGGTAGGACTGATTCTTAAAGCCATTCAGGAAAATTCAGAATGGATTGGAAAAATTATCACCGGTATCATTGGGGTGGTATGGAATATTGCCACATTCTTTGTTGTGCCGGTACTGGCTTATGAAAACACGGGTCCGATTGAAGCGATAAAGCGTTCTTCCAAAATCATGAAAGAAAACTGGGGCGAAAGTCTTACGGCTTCATTCAGCTTTGGCTTATTCCAGTTTCTCGCGATCATTATTATAGGCATTCCCCTTTACCTGATCGGTTCCATCTTTGACCCGATTACTGGAATCATCCTGGCGGTTACCGGCGGCTTCCTTATTTTCTCGGTATTCAGTGCAGCAGAAAATATTTTCATCAGCGCTGTTTATCATCAGATAAAAGGAGATCCGGTAAAACATGTGGATCAGGAAATGGTGAAGAATTTGTTTGAGTCTAAGAAATAAGAGAACGATATACCTTTTTAGTACCTGGTAGTTATTCGAACTGCCAGGTATTTTTTTAGCGGGAGATTTTATTACAAGTAGTGATTCGCTGCGCGAATGTTGATGGGAACGCGGACGCCGTCGGCCAAAGCCTATGGCGTCGGACGAAGACGCGGATTGAGCGGATGATCGCGGATTTTTTTAACGCTCTTTGTGGTCTTTGTGGCTTTGTGGGAAATATTTTGCGTTCTTGGCGTTCTTAGCGGGAGAAAATAATACGGGTAATGATTTTGCTTCGCTCGAAGAGTCCTTTGGACAAAAAGAGAGAGATTTAACCGCAAAGACGCAAAGGCGCAAAGGCACGCAAGAGAACCATGTTTTTCACTCCCTTTGTGGTCTTAGTGTCTTTGTGGGAGATTTTTTGCGTTCTTGGCGTTCTTAGCGGGAGAAAATAATACGGATATTGATTTTGCTTTGCAAAATTGAGTGAGAGTTTCACCGCAGAGAAATAGAGGGCGCAAAGTTTTCGCAGAGATTTAACCGCCTGCAGGGCCCTGTGAGCAAAACCGCGAAGGCGCTAAGAGAATTTCACGGATATACTTAGAATTGCTTTGTGTTCTTTGTGTCTTTGTGGGAAATTTTCTTAGTTCTTGGCGCTTTCAGCGGGAAAAAATATTACTCCCGACCCAATACCCGAAGCTCCCTGTTTTCCAGTGTGGAACCCGGTTCACCGTTCAATGCGAGTTTAATCAGGGCTCTTCCCAGCACATCACTCCAGATAATTTTATGGGGGGCCAGCCATTCCACCAGCGGGAAAAACGGATAAGCCAGTTTATAGGCGAATGGTGCCCTTTTGTTTTTGCCACGGGGGCGCACGGCATCGGGTCTGGCAATAATGACTTCTTGCAAACCGGATTGGAGTAATGCATTCTCCGCCCTGCCCTTCAGCTTTTTAAACAGGGTACGGCTCTTTTCGGTACGATCGGCTCCATCTCCACTCACGAACACAAAACGAATCGCCGGATTATTTTCCAGACAAGCCCTGGCCATCGCTACCGTAAAATCATAAGTGATTTTTTCATAGTCAGACCGGCTCACCTGGGTTTGTGAGATCCCCAGGCACCAGATCAGGACATCTGCTTTCCGGATGGATGCAGTCAATTCCGTGGTTTGTAAAAAATCCTTTACCAGTACCTGACTGATCCGTTTGTCTGTGACCTGAATCGGTTTGCGCAGGGCGAGCATAATTTCGGAAACCCCCTGACTGGCCAGGGCGGCCTGCACTACAGCTGAACCAATCAGTCCAGTGGCACCGGTGATCAATAGTTTCATTGCTTACAATTCTTTTTAAATATAGGATGATTTTACGGCCCCCGGTCCCGGCTATTGATTTACCCTTACTACATGACCAAACTCAAGCAGCTGCCTGAGCCATTTCATGTGCAGCAGCAGGGAGACCCGCTAGTTTCGTGTCCGGTAAATTGACGCTATGCGTTCAGCTGTACTGTTCATATTATCTGGTTGCTGTCTTTTTATATTCACTACCTGCAGAAATACGCAGGCTCCCCTTCAACATACGAACAATGAACCCCTGACGGATTTAATGGAGGGTAACCAACGCTTTGCCACCCATCATGCCACCCATCCACACAGTTCCGGCGAAAGAATGAAATCACTGGAATCAGGACAGCATCCGCCGATTGCCGTGATTTGCTGCTCCGATTCAAGGGTGCCACCGGAAATTGTATTCGACCAGGGCCTGGGGGATATGTTTGTGGTGCGGACGGCAGGTAATTTACTGGGCGGGCTTGAAATCGGCAGCATTGAATACGCGGTTGAGCACCTGGGGGTGAAAGAAATCCTGGTAATGGGTCACCGGGAATGCGGCGCCGTCAAAGCCTTTATTGAAGGAGGTAGTACTCCGGGTCATATCAGGGATATAGTAGACAGTATCCGGGCCGAACAGGAGATCAGTCAGATACCTGCCAATGATAAAAACCTCCTCAATGATTGTATTCAGGCGAATATCCTCCACGGCATCCATCAGTTGAAAAAACAGTCTGATATGATCGCTGAAAAAATCAGGGAAGGTAAACTGCAAATTCATGGCGCCTGTTACGACCTTTCAAAGGGAAAGGTTGAAATCATCAATGAGTGAATTTTGCTATCTGTTTTTTAACTGCGTTTTCTTTGGTATCAGTAGATTGAACTTCAATAGCTCACTGCTTTAAATGGCCAGACAATCAATCATTCCACAGCACTAAATACCTTTCAAAGGGTACTTGCATCTGGAACTTCTGTGGTAGATTTGTATAGTCCCATATACATTAACCAGCAATGCAAAACATTTATACCCGGCTGATTCCAGGGTTAATACTGAGTCTCCTTATTAGTCTGGTTAGTTTACAGGCCCAGCCTAAACCAGGTGATGCCGTTTTACAAATCAATCCCGGTTCTCACTTATCCCAGGTCTCAGAATCGGTATTCACTTCAGATGGTCGCTACATCATTACTGTTAGTACCGATAAAACCATTTGTATCTGGGATGTTGCCAGCCGGAAATTGCTGGAACAGATCAGACCTGCCAAAGCTGCATTCAATCAGGGCAAAATGTTTGCAGTGGCGATCTCTCCGGATAATAAATGGCTTGCAGTAGGCGGTTTCCTGGCTATCGGAACGGAAACAGACGGTGCCGCAGCTGGCCAGATCCGTATCTATGATCTGGCTGCCCGTAAACAGGTTTTACGATTTCCGGCACACCAGAATGTTGTTACCGCCCTTCGTTTTTCGGCAGATGGAAAATACCTCTTATCCGGCGGCATCGATAGCAGTTTAAATTGCTGGAAATCGGAAGTGAAAGCTGGTAAACCTTTATTCACCCGTATAAAAAAGCTAATCAAGAATGACTGGTTTCAGGAAGATATACAGGTGTCCGGGCAATCAGCTTATGTAACAGAAGGAAAACGGGTTGTTAAATACAGCCTGCCCGGATTTATCAGACAGGCCGAAAGCCCGGCATATACCGGATCCATTTTGTGTATGGCTGTCAACAAAACCGCTAATATCGTTGCAGCAGTCAGCAATTACGAAGAATTGATTATTCTGGATACGCTGCTGCAGCAAAAACAAAAAGTAAATTTAGAAGTCATTTCAAGTACGGTCAGCATTTCTCCGGATGGCGGGTCTTTAGTCATTGAAGGAGCTCACAACAAGCTGCTGCTTTTTAGAAAAGAGAAGGACAAATTTGTGCAACATAGTTCCACCCGTTTTGAAGGAGGTAATCTGATACTGGGAACTGGCTTCCTCCCGGATCAGCGTTTATTTGCAGCAGGGGGTTACGGAAATCTTTTACAGTTCTACACACTGAAAGAGCGGAATGGAAAAACAGAGATGCAGTCTGATACGGTATTAGGGCAGACCGGACAGATTTTCAACCAGATTGCTGTAACAGACAAAAAAATTGCCTTACACGATATCAATGACAGCAGCACACAGTTTACACATATTTTTTATCCGGAAGCCGGAAAACTGATCCGCTTTAATCCAACTGACGCTTCAAATTTCCCACTGAATGTAACTGAACGAAATGCCATCAGTGTAAAAATTGATAAAACGGGTACCGAATTAGGAATCTGGTCAGGCAATAAAAAACCGGTACTGTTATCAGAGACGGAGGCAGTGGCTATATCCACAACTGTGTAACGATTACCCGTCAGTCGCTGATCGTTTCAGGTGCCAATGCTGGCTTTCTGGATATTTATGATACACTTGGAAATATCAGGGCTTCCCTGATCGGCCATGAAGGCAATATCTCCGGCATCAGCGAAACAGCAGACGGTCATTTTCTGTATTCGAACGGGTATTCAAAACCCTTTCAGAAATGGATAAGGTATGGGCTGATTTCTTTAAAAGCGATTATCCGGGCATTGATGCCGGTAAACCCGGAGGGATGGAGAAAATACACCAGGCAATGATCGCCAACGGTGATTATGGAAATGCCGCTTATCTGATCAAGCCTCAAATGCTGGAACCAAGACTGAATATGTTTATAGCCCGCAATAATGAATGGGTGATCTGGAATAACAAAGGGTATTTCAAAGCATCTCCCGGCGGAGCTGCCTTTATCGGCTGGTATATTTACAAGGGCGAGGACAATAATGCTGAATTCTATACTGCCGATAAGTTATATGATACTTATTACAGACCTGATATTGTCAATGAACTGATTCAGTCAACAGAAACTACGGCTGCCATTCTTCAGAAATTCAAACAGCCCGAAACTGATTTGGCTGTTTCCAAACAGGTCAGCAATATGCCGGTGCTCCGGTTGCGGAGTCCGGTATTGCCAGCCACCGTCACCCAGAAAAATCTAAGGCTTTCATTTGATACAGAGCATCCGGAGTTCATCAGTGAATTCCTGCTTTTTCATAACGGAAAAAGAGTTCCAGTTAATACAGAAGCACTCCGGGGTGGTATCACGGGGGATCGTTCCATCGGAGTGGAACTGGTGGCAGGGGACAATATTTTTACTGCCTCCCTCTTGAACAAAAGCAAAGTGGAAACCACTCCCATTCAATTCCGGATCAGTTATACCGGAGTACAGGCCACCAGTTCGCTTTATATTCTGGCTGTCGGAATCGACAAATACCGGAACAGCCGGTACAATCTCAATTATGCCAGGGCAGATGCAAGAGGGATCAGTAACCTGCTGCTGCAATCGGCCGGCCGCATTTTTAAATCAGTGACGATTGATACACTTTTCGATGAACTGGCGACCATCGCGAATATAAAAGAGCGGATCAACACGCTTAAGACAAAGATCCGTCCTGAAGATGTGTTCCTTTTTTATTACGCAGGACATGGGATCATGAATGAACCCGCCGAAGGAACCAAGCCCGACTTTTACCTGGTGCTGCATCCGGTAGTACAAATGGTAGGCAATGAAGAAATGCTGCAGAATAACGGACTTCCTGCCAAGGGGCTCCGTGAACTCCTGGTTGAAATCCCCGCCCAAAAACAACTGGTGATTTTCGATGCCTGTAATTCCGGCGGGGCCATGAATGTTTTTACAAGGGGAGCTGGTGAGGAAGCTGCCATCAGTCAGCTGGCCAGGAGTACTGGTTTTACCGTTCTGGCCTCGACAAATCAGGAACAGTTTGCTTCCGAGCTTAATGAGCTGAAGCATGGCATCTTCACTTATGCATTGCTGAAGGGGCTGGAGGGAGATGCCGATCTGATGAAGGACGGCAAGATCACCGTCAAAGAAATTGAACTCTACCTGAATGAAATTATTCCGGTGCTTTCCGAAAAATACAAAGGCGTACAGCAGTTCCCGCAATCCTTCTCCAGAGGAATGGATTTTCCGATTATCCTGAAACCCGGGAATTAAAAAATTACAGGAATCAATTATCTTCCCCTGAAAAAATTGATATGCAGCCTGGCAGACAGTACGGCCTTTTTTCATTGCCCGTAATCGTTGGTGCCCTTGGATTTTTTTGTAGATATCTATGATCTGCTCCTTTTCAATATTGTCAGGATCTCCAGCTTCAGTGATCTGGGGGTAGCCAAAGAGCAAATGAAAAGCGTTGGTGAATCCATTATCAGCTGGCAAATGATCGGGTTGACCGTTGGCGGTATTCTCTGGGGGATGATGGGAGATAAGAAGGGAAGAAAAAGTGTACTCTTTGGTTCAATACTATTGTATTCGATAGCCACCATCGCCAACGGTTTTGTGCAAACCACTGAACAATATACCTGGCTGCGTTTTATTGCCGGGCTCGGACTGGCAGGTGAACTGGGTGCCAGTATCACCTTGACCAGTGAACTGCTCCCCAAAGAAAAAAGAGGAATTGCTGCTGCTATCATTGCCACCAGCGGAGTGATGGGGACCATCGCTGCTTATATTGTTCATTCACTCAGCGGAGAAAACTGGCGGCTTTGTTATTTTATCGGAGGTGGAATGGGACTGGCCCTTCTTTTTTTGCGGGTGAAAGTGCTGTATAGTTCGATGTATGATAATGCGAAAAAACTAAAACCGCAGCTGGGTAATTTTTTACTCTTCTTTACTAAAAGAGAAAGAATGGGAAGATACCTCCGTGGTATTTTTATCGGCCTCCCGGTTTGGTATATCATCGGGGTATTGATCAGTTTCAGTGATGAGTTTGCCCGGCAGTTTGGAATCAGCGGCTTTGATCAGCCAACCGCCCTGATGCTGCAGTATGTGGCACTGGCCTTTGGTGATATGACGGCCGGCTTTCTCAGCAATTATCTCCGGAGCCGGAAAAAGACCCTGTTGATTTTTTACTCGATCACCATGCTCTTTCTGATTCTTTTCTTTGCCCTGCGTGGCGGGGGCAATGCCTTTAATATGTACCTGCTTTGTATGGGACTGGGATTTGGATCCGGTATTTCTGTTTTATATATCACCATGAGTGCGGAATCATTCGGCACTAACCTGCGTGCCTCGGCCGCCATCTCTATTCCCAACCTGGTCCGTGGCTTCCTGCCATTGATCCTGCTCCTCTTCCAGTGGTTACGCAGCGCCCAGGTGCTGAACAACTATATAACGGGAGCATGGGTGACCGGGATTATTATTTTATCATTCGGGATTATATCTGCATTACAAATAAAGGAAACCTGGGGAAAGGACCTCGACTTTACGGAAGAATAAAAAAGAGGCTGTCTCAGGAGCATCCCCTTTGTCATATTGAGTTTATCGAAATATGATAAAGGGGGAAGCAAAACTGTTTCATTTCGACCCTTCGGTTTCTCAGGGTAAACTTAGCTCAATGTGACAGTTTTGCCAGCTTCTAAGACAGCCTCCTAACGGGAAGGGATATCTAACTAGAAGCTTTCTCAAAAGTCGTTCATTGAAGGGATGTCATGCCGGGCCTGACCCGGCATCTGTTTCAAATACAAATCAAATAAAAGATACCGGGCCAAGCCCGGTATGACGTAAACGACTTTTGAGATAGCTTTTTCTTAGTTCTGCTTTACCAGGTTAACCGTTGTTTCGTTGATATACCGGGTATTGCTGCTGATTTCATACACAGCAGATTTGTTGTTGTTCCTGCTGTAAATAGTGAAGTACAGTTTTTCATCACCCAGTTCTTCTGCATTCAGCAGAAATCTTTTGGTGAATTTGTCGACCCTGATTTTTTCTGAATAGAGGCGATTGCCATTTATATCGGCAATGCTGATGGTATAGTCGTCAGACTGTCCATCCACGCTCAGTTCAAATACAGGGTTTTCTTTCAGCATACCTGCATATTTCAGGGCAGCTGGTACAACAGGGTTTGTTGGATCCACCTGATTGGCTTTAGCGCTTACTGAAAAAATAGTCAGAAATGCTACAACGATCAGGGAACTGTTACGGAAGATCTTTTTCATGATAAAAGGGTTTAGGTTAAAAAAACTTTATGTTGTTTAAAAAAAATTAATGGAAGCGACCGGACAAGCAGTTCGGTTTTGAGGCAGGCAAACAATATTGGCAAGTGGATTGGCGGGCGGAGCATCGATTGGCTCCTTAGCAGTAGGCTGCTTTGATGATGTAAAAGTATACCGGGGGATCGGTTGCTGCAAAACCACTTTCATCCGCATCCGGCATGCCCAATACCCTTAGTTTGGCTGTAAATTATTTAGGATCAGCTGTTTTGAGCCCTGTTTTTACAGACAGCCAACCCTTGAAACAACCTTGTAAACCGGGCTAATCCCTCTTAATAGTGGTAACTGCTTAACAGGAAAAATCAGGTTAGGGCTTTAAACGATCAGCCGGGATCGGGTGTTATTCACATGATTTACCAGTCAGGTTTACATAATTGGTAAATTAATGTCAGACGGATTTGGCCGGGTAAAAAAATACCCTATCTTCATCCGATTCAAGGGGCTGACTTTATGGCATAACTGCTTTATGGTCAACCAGATGGCTGAATATTTGTTATCAGGTTAAGGACCCAGGGCCGGGTCTGATCCACAAAAAGAAGAAACAAAAATGGCATTAAAGAAAGAAGATATCATCATCATTGAACCAAAGGAAATGTTCGTGGGCAAAAAAGATGCCCCCGTTACCCTGATTGAATTTGGAGAATATGAAAATGAGGATTGTGCGAAAGTAAACGAAGTCGTCAAGCAAATTTTAGAGGAATATGATGGCAGGATCCGTTTCCAGTTCCGGCATTTTCCGCTTACGCTGATCCATCAGCGTAGTCTGAAAGCCAGTGAATCCGCAGTTGGCGCAGGTCAGGAAGATAAGTTCTGGGAAATGCATAATATCCTTTTCCAGAATCGTCGTAACCTGGGTACAACCAGTTTGAAATTATACAGCAAGGAAGCAGGAGTAAAGAGCAAGAAATTCCTGGAAGACCTGGTCAACGGAACCTGGGGTTGGCAGGTACAGGATGATATCAAGGAAGGTCATAACCGTGGTGTAAAAGAAATTCCCGCCTTCTTTATTAATGATGTGATGCTGACGGTGAAACCCACTTTCGCCAATCTCAGTGCGGCGATTGATCTGGCCTTGAAAAAGGTGAAGAGTAAACCTGCCGCCAAGAAAGCAGCTGCAAAACCGAAACAAAGAGCCTGATATATACTCAATAAAAACCCCGCAATTGCGGGGTTTTTTCATAGAAAGAACTTTATTACCAGCGGCTGTTGGAATAAGAGGGCTTCTGCGTTCTTGCAGGCCTTTCTTCACGTGGCTTAGCAATGTTTACTTTGATAGAACGGCCTTCAACTGTGGCGCCATCCAGTTCAGAAATCGCTTTCTGTCCGGCTGCATCATCGCTCATTTCAACAAAACCAAAACCCTTGCTGCGGTTGGTGTATTTGTCCATGATTACTTTGGCGGAAATAACTTCTCCGTACTCGGCAAAATAACTCCTCAGATCTTCGTCCACCACGGCGAAGGGGAGATTTGAAACATAAATGTTCATGTAAAAAAATTAACTTTAAAAAAATACTTGAGAAAAACGCAACGTAAAGAAGACTAACTATTAGCAGAAAAGACGTTCACTTACAAAATGCTGTCGAACTCAAATTAACCTCGCAAAGATACGACAGAAACCGTTATGAATCATGATTATTTTCCAATTCAGCTTTATTTAACATGACACCGGAGTCTTTTGATGTAATTGTAGCCGGTTTAGGTTCGATGGGAGCTTCCACCTGTTATGAACTTTCTAAACGGGGTTACCGGGTACTTGGACTGGAACAACAGCAAAACACGCCTCATGAAATGGGTGCGCATGGCGGACAAAGCCGGATTATCCGCAAAGCATATTTTGAACACCGCGATTATATTCCCCTGCTCGATAAAGCTTATGAAGGATGGCATCAACTGGAAGCCATAACAGGGGAACAGGTATACTATCCCTGCGGTTTATTGTATTACGGAGCTGCTGCAGATCCCATCATGCAGGGTGTGAAGCAGGCTGCCCATGATTTTAAAATTCCTTTACAGGCAGTAGCTGATCAAAAGCTCCTGTCATCCTTTGTAGAAAAAGAAGGCAATGAAGCCTGGTTGGAACCTGCAGCCGGATATTTGCTGCCGGAAAAAGCAATCCGGTTATTCCTGATTGAAGCAGCAAAAGCAGCTGCCGTTTTACATACCGGAGAAAAAATAATCAGCTGGAAAAAAAGGGGAGAAGGGATTGAAGTTCTTACCACGAAACAAACTTATTATTCAAAGCGACTCGTCATCACCGCCGGCCCATGGGCTGCCCAACTGATTCGTGAATTGTCTGTTCCATTAATTGTAACCCGTCAGATTATCCTGTGGGTGGAAACAGATCAGCGACAACAATACCAACCTTCTCATTTTCCCTGCTGGCTCATCGCTGCCGAAGAAAGGAAGGGAGCCTGGTATGGTTTTCCTTCTCTGGATACATCAATCTGTCCTGGTCCGCAAGGTTTAAAACTGGCCCTTCATTATCCTGCAGACCCCACGCATGCGGATATAGTCAACCGAATTATTTCTGAAGATGAAATACAAGCAATCCAAAAAGCTGCGTTGAAATATTTTAAACCGGCAGGTAATAAAGTTTTGGCTGCCAAAACCTGTCTGTACACGAATTCACCTGATGAACATTTTATTGTTGATCATTTACCAGGTTATGCCGGTACTGTAACCATTGCCTGTGGTTTCAGCGGACATGGCTTCAAGTTTGTTCCGGTCATCGGCAGGATACTCGCCGATCTGGCCATGGATGGAAAAACAGATTTGCCGTCCGGATTCCTGGGCCTGCAAAGATTCAAAGCTTCCTGATTAATTGGAAGGTGGTTCTGTATTATTGAAGATATCCCCGTTATCATCTTTTTTACGGATACCAAAACTATAACGCAGGTTGATTCCGAATCTGCGGGTATCAGAAAAACGGGTACCATAGGCATTCACCGACCCCTGCTTCAGGGTGAAGTCGTTTTTATTACTGTAAAAGATATCATTCATACTCAGCGTGACCACCAGTTTTTCTTTCATGAACTTCCGGTTGATACTCGTATTGAGTGCACCAAAGGAACTGAGTTCATAAAACTGCTGTTGTCCTTTTAAACGCCAGAAACCATTTAAAGTGATCACTGATTTTTTATCCACTTTAAAAGTCTGATAGGTAAAGAAGGTCCAGGTACCTCTTTTAAAAGAAAGTGGTTTGTTCTCGTATAATCCCTGGTAGAAATTATGATTGTATTGTGCACCGGCTACAAAAAAATACCTTCCACCCGGAGGCAGGGCCCCTAATCCGCGGAAATACCATTCCCGGTTTTTGCCCAGGTTATCATAAGTGCGGTAGGCTACAGTATTGCTGGTATCAGCCTGGTAAATTACATTGGTGAAAATATCTTTGGTATCATTTACACCCACCGCGAATATGGGCCGCTCATCCACACTGATATTGGCTTCATAGTTCTGATTGAATTGCGGACGAAGTGCCGGGTTTCCTACTTCTGTGAGATACTGATCCACATAACGCGCAAAGGGATTGAGCTGATCATATCCCGGGCGACTGATTGTTCTGCGGTAAACCAAATAAGCACGCAGGTCATAACCGGCAATCTTCATCAGGTTTTTACTGATGTAGATATAAGGAAAAAGGTCGGTCCGATGTATTGCAAAACTCGTATCCCCCGGTACCGTCTGCCTTCCTTTCATATTGGTATTCTCCAGTCTTAAACCGGCCTTGATCACAATATCTTTTCCAAATGTTTTAGAGCCCTGCAGATAGGCCGAATTGATATTCTCATCATAGCGGAAAGTATTGGTACGGCCGATATCTTTTATCCGGCTGTTTCCGTTTTGCTGGAAATATTCCGTTTCGTTCCTGAAGCTTTGAAAGGATGCTTTGGCACCCGCTTCCAGTGTAAATCTCTTTTTCATTTTCAAACGGATATCTTCTTTCAGGTTCAGCCGGTGACGGTGGTTGATGCCTGTTCCATCTCCGCTTGTAAAAAAGGAAACAGGAAAAGTATATTCCGCATTAAAATCCTGGTCCGTACTGTTACGGCTATAACTGTAAAAAATATCGTTCTCCCATTCGGATCCTAAGGAATCCAGTTTTTTTGTTCCTTCCAAACCGGCCTGGTAATAAAGGGAACTGCCCTGATTATTCACCCGGTTCAGGCTGTTCACCACCGGACTGCTGCTGCTGATGGTCTGAATGATATTCCGGTTCTCACTGTTATTATTGAATGTATTCAGACTGGCACTGGTTCCAAAATCAATTTCCCATTTTTTACCAGCTGGGAATACCAGACTATAGCTTCCAAAATAAGTATCACCGGGATAAATTGTATTCGCATCCTGGAACAGGAGCGAATCGGGGGCAAAGATCCGGTTGGTCCGGATCCTTTCGAAACTGTTACGTTTGCTGTAATTCAGATTAATCGAAGATGTTTTCTTCCCGTCATTATTATTCAGGGTAAATCCGGCAAACTGATTGCCATAAGTGCCCTGCTGCAAACCGGCATTGATACTGCCGGTCATACCAATCTTCACCCCTTTCTTCAGCACCACATTTACAATCCCTCCGCTGCTGTTGGCATCGTATTTTGCGGAAGGGGTTCGTACAATTTCAATTTTGGAAATGGCATTGGGAGGCAGACTCTTCAGCATAGTGGCTACATCCGCAGCACTCATCCGCATATCCCTGCCATTGATCTGCACGGCTGCCGGGGTCAGGCTGCTGATATAAATATTTCCATCCTGATCCACAAACAAACCCGGTGTTTTTTCGATCACTTCATAACCACTGGTGGATGTTGCCACCAGGTTCTCGGGATCAACAATGGTTTTATCATCTTCCTGCCGCATCAGCGGTTTTTGTGACCGGACGACGGCTGTTTCCAGCGTCTTCGCCACCGGATCCATCGTGAGATTGAAAACAGGTTTATTGGGAAGGCTAGTTATCCCTTTTTCCAGGGTCTGGTAATTCACGGAACTGATGCGGATGGAATATTGACCATAACCAACCGTATTAAAACGGGCTGATCCACTGCTGTCGGCTGTTTTCGTTTGACGAAAGGAACTATCGGGGTAACTGATCAGGCTGATACTGGCAAAGGAGACCGGATCTTTTTTCGTGCCGGTCACTTTAATGGTGACGGTGGTTTCCTGTGCCGCCACCTGTAAACCCGCGAACAGGATAAAAAAGGAGAACAGGTACCGGGAGGGCACGGACATTTTATGTTGATTCATGGCTGTACAGTTAGCGATGGGCAAAAATAACCATCCCGGTCTTTTGGGGGCCATTATGTTGAAGAAGAATACTGATTTCTGTTTTTTTTAACCTTTCCGGTGCCGTTGCTTTTTGCTGTGAGAAACGCTGGCTTCATCAATAGAATGGGTGCTGTGTATATCCGATTCCTTTTTGGCCAATGCAGCGAGACTGATATAAAATTTTTTAATGGTCTCCAGTTCCTCTGCAGAAATATCTTCTATATTCACCAGCCGGTTACTCGCTGTTGAACTGGCCGCAATCAGCTCATTCAGTTTCAGCTGCAGGGCAACGGAATCTTTGTTTTGTGATTGCTGGATTAAGAAAACCATCAGGAAGGTGATGACCGTGGTGCCGGTATTGATCACCAGTTGCCAGGTATCTGAATAATGAAACAGAGGGCCGGTGATGATCCAGGCCAGAATGACGAACACAGCCAGTATAAAGGCAAAGGGTTTTCCGGCCGCCCGGGTGATCCGGGCAGAAAACCTTTCAAACAGCAGGTTGATTTTCTTCTTCATAAAAAATAATTTTGGGTCATGATTGTTTATAACCGCTACTGATTTACAAGATGAGGATACAATTTACCACAACCATTCTGCAATTCGGTACCAAAGGGGAAAAGACGGGCTGGACCTATATCGAAATTCCGGCCGACCTGGCTCAGCAACTCAAACCGGGTAATAAAAAGGAATTCAAGGTAAAGGGTAAGCTGGACAAGCATACGATCAACCGTCTTTCTGTCTTACCCATGGGGGGTGGCATTTTTATCCTGCCCCTGAATGCAAATCTGCGCAAGGCCATCGCTAAAAAAAAAGGGGCCATGCTGCAGGTCAGTTTACAGGAGGACAAAAGCGATTTTGTTTTCAATCCTGATTTCATGGAATGTCTTGCAGATGATCCTGTCGCCAAATCTTTTTTTGAATCGCTTACCGGATCACACCAGCGTTATTTCAGCAAATGGATCGACAGTGCTAAAACAGAACCAACAAAGGTTAAAAGAATTGCCATGGCCGTGGATGCACTGGCGAAGAAATGGGGGTATGGGGAGATGATTAGAGGGGGGAGTGGCTAGTGGGGAGTAGCGAGTGGGGCTAAGCCCGGGGTAGTCGTAAGTCAAGAAGGTCGCTTGTTATTGATCATTCTGATATCATTTGATCGTCTGTTCTTATTTCGCCATTAAGTAAAGAAATGCTCAATGTCATTATTGATATCATTTGTTCATTTGTTCTTATTTCCAATCCTGAAGTCGTTAGTCAATGCCTCAGAAGAATTTTTTTCAAATTGAAAGGGATTTGAGTCCGGATTTGCGTCTTGCCACTTATTTTAACTTACGCTGATAACTTGAAAATTGAACATTGATCGTTGAACATTGAACATTTTTTTGCAATGATATGAGTGGCGAGTGACTAGTGGCAAGTAGCGAGTGGGAGAGAAAGTCTGGAAGTAGGGAAGAAGAGCGCCTGTTATTTCATCATTCTGATATCATTTGTTCGTCAGTTCTTATTTGGTAAGAGACAAGTGGCGAGTAGCTAGTAGGATAATAGGCAGTATCAGCGTTTGCCTTGAGGAATTGATGGAATATAATTGAAAAGAAACATAGCTGCAATAAAAGACAGCGCTACATCAATTCAATGCCTCTGAACTTACCAACTACTTTCTTCCGGACTTACCGACTTTCGGTCTTTCTGACTTCTCTACTATTTAAACGGATTACTATACCTCACATCTGTCGCAATCGTCCGATCCGTCAATGTTTTCAAAAAGGCCACCAGTGCTGCTTTATCTGCTGCAGACAAATTGGCCTGGCGGGGTAAGCCGTTAGGTAATCTCAATTGGGGTGAAAGATTGGGATGATTTCTGACGCCGCTGCTATAATGTTCTACAACCTGTTCCAGGGTGGCAAAACGGCCATCATGCATATAAGGGGCGGTCAGTTCCACATTGCGGAGTGTGGTTACTTTAAATTCGCCATCCATGTTCACATTATTGGTGACAGCACCAAAACCGCGATCAGTAGTTACTGCATCCAGTCCATTGTTTTTTTCCTGCGGAGCGGTGAATGTTTCTGATCCATGACAGGCAGCACATCCACCCAGGTTGGGAGTCAGGAATACCTCTTTACCTCTGTTTTCCTGCGCTGTGAAATTCGGATAAGGAGCATTGGGTGGCGGGGCAGGGGCATTAGGAAGGGCCGCTCTGCCGCTATCATATTTGGAACGATAAGAAATGACGGAACGTACAAATTGAGAAAGCGCCAGCGAAATGCGGTTACTCGTAATAGTACTATCGCCAAAAGCTCTTTGAAACAAAATCGGATAATAGGCCAACGCCTTCAGTTTTGTTTCGAGGGCGGGTAGGGTCATACCCATTTCCACCAGATCCTGGATGGGCATCAGGGTTTGTTCTTCCAGGGTGGATGCACGCTGATCCCAGAAAAACCGGCCATTGGGATAATAGGCGGCATCAATGATGGTCATTGAATTTCTCCCGGTCAATCCGCCGTTAAAACCGGTACTTTTTACAACCGGGTCAGAAAATCCACTGGCCTGTTTATGACAGGAGGCACAGGAAATCGTGTTGTTCAGGGAAAGATTTTTGTCGTAAAAGAGCACCCTTCCAAGTGTGGCTCCATTATCCGTAACCTGGTTGGTCCCCGGCGTATTGATTTGTCCGATGATATTCGGTCCGGCCAGATAGCCTGGCAACACTACATTGGCATAATTGAAAGGCGTAGCCGGAAGGTTTAATACTGCAGAAACAGCATCAATAGGCGTTGGCGTGGGTGCAGGAGTGGGGGTAACGGTACTATTCTCTTTATTGCAGGCTACAAGCAAAGCAATACCGGCAATGCCGGCGGCAAAAAACAGTTTGTGGCGATTGGCTAACATCGATGGGTGGTTTGAAATGGCTTCGACTATGGTTCAGCTAAAAGGTTTAAAGTAAATGCATTTTAGGCTAATTGTGTAGCAGGAAAGGAAATTTGGCCTTTCCTTGCAGGACCCTTAACCTTTTTTTGTCTTTTATTTGCAGTATGAGTTCCATATCCTTCTTAGCCGATTTTCAACAGCCTTTTTTTATTGGTGTAGCCGGAAGCGGCATGAGTGCCCTCGCACAGTACCTGCAGGGCACCGGGAAAAATGTGTCAGGCAGTGATCGCTTCTTTGTCCCTGGTCAGTACAACGAAATCCAGGAAAAACTGGAAGCAGCGGGCATCCGTTGTTTTGTACAGGATGGAAGCGGGATCAGTGCGGAGACGGACCTGGTGGTTGCGTCCACTGCCATTGAAGATACTGTGGAGGAAATTCAAAAGGCAAAAGCTCTGGGTATTCCTGTTATGCGGCGCTCTGAACTGCTGGCCCTGATTGCAGCCAGTAAAAAGACGATCGCTGTTGGAGGCACCAGTGGCAAGAGTACTACCAGTGCCATGCTCTTTGATATACTGGAAGGAGCGGGCATGTCGCCAAGTATTATCAGCGGGGCCGGACTGATCAGTATCATGAAAGAAGGAAAAATCGGTAATGCCAAAGTGGGCGAAGGGGAATGGTTGGTGATTGAAGCAGATGAAAGCGACGGTTCCCTTGTTCAATACAAACCTGAAATTGGTTTATTACTCAATATTGATAAGGATCACCAGGAAGTGGATGAGCTGTTGCGGATTGTCGGCGTTTTCAAAAATAACAGCCGCTATTTTTCAGTTAACCGCTCACATCCATTGACGGCCGGATTTTCTGCTGATATAGCAAGGGATTTTTCTTCCGATGAAAATATTACAGCCGGTTACCAGGCCCGTGATTTCAAACAGGAGGGATTCAGTATTCAGTTCAGGGTTAATGAACAGGATTTTCGCCTGCAGGTGTTGGGCAAACATAATATGGAAAATGCCTTGGCCGCTACAGCAGTGGCAGGGGCGGTCGGGGTGTCGATGAAAGATTGTGCGGATGCGCTTTCTAAATACGAAGGTATCTATCGCCGGCACCAGGTATATGGACAGAAGAATGGCATCTGGTTTATTGACGACTATGCCCATAATCCGGTGAAATGTGCTGCTGCCATCCAGGCCTGTCAGCCCGTTGCACCCAAAATCATCGCCTGGTTTCAGCCACATGGCTATAAGCCGACTAAATTTCTGCGTGATGATTTTGTAAAAGAAATTGCAGCAGTATTAAGACCTGATGATGAAATCTGGATGAGTGAAATTTTTTTATGCAGGTGGCACCGCCGTTAAAGATATTTCTGCCAATGACCTGATCAATGACCTGAAAGCATTGGGTAAAAAGCATATTACTGTGAAAACAGGGAAGAGTTCCTGGAACAGTCCGGCACATCTCAGTCAGGGCTGCCATTATTATTAATGGGGGCCAGGATCCTTCCTTAGAAAATTTTGCCAAAGCGGTCTGGAAAGAATTATAAAGCCAGCGCTGCTGCATTTTCTTTAGCAACCGGCAGGAACATATACCAGCAGAGTGCCATCAGTAAACCAGGGTGTGGCATATCTCCCAGGGTCTTGTCTTTTTTAAAGTATACATCAGCCATTCCGGAACGGGCCGTTAATCCGCATGCTACCACCGGATGTTCCTGATCTTCTTTAAATAGGATCAGTTCAGCCAGGGGATTATTGCGGGTGCTGTAAAAAAAGCGTTCATCATTCACGTCAATGAAATGCTGTTTATTCTCCTGTCCTAATTCACCGATCTTGATGCCATACTCACTCCGGATCACTGTTTTGTTTCGACGAAATCCTTCCTTTCTGACCAGGAATACTCTTTTTTCTTTATTGCATTCCACCCGGGCAGAGTTCGAGAATGGATTATAAATCAGTGTCAGCCTTTTTTGATCGTCCTTGTACAGCTCATAAATTTCCTGTTCTGCTGTTGATTTGACTGTTTCCCATCTCATGATTGTAGGTTTTTAATCTGTTATCGATACAAAAGGTAGTGAGCTTTTGCTGGGATACAAGCCGGTAACATAAATTTAATAGTAACTTCATATTGCGCCCCGAATACGGCGATAAAGTGATGATTTCAGCGGAAAATGGGGAACTTTGCAGTTAATTAATTCTTGAAAATGACAACATTAACGGGAAAAGAGCAGGAATTTCTGGAAAGGGCAATTAAATTGGCCCGGGAAGGGATGTTCTCGGGAAGCGGTGGACCCTTTGGTTGTGTGATTACCAAGGGAGAGGAAATAGTGGGAGAGGGCTTCAACCAGGTTACTTCCACCAATGATCCCACGGCCCATGCAGAAGTGGTGGCCATCCGCCAGGCTTGTAATAAACTAGGGACTTATCAGTTGACAGACTGTGTGATATATACCAGTTGTGAACCCTGTCCCATGTGCCTCGGTGCTATTTACTGGGCCCGCCCCTTAAGAGTGGTGTATGCCAATACCCGCGAAGAAGCGGCTGCCATTGAATTTGATGATGATTTTATTTACCGGGAGATCGGTGCAGAGATGGAGGACAGAAAGATTCCATTTGTACATAGTACGCATCCGATGGCCAGGGATTTGTTTAAGGAATGGGACCAATGGGAAGGGAAGATCAGGTACTGATTATTCTCCCAGCAATCTTTTGATTACGATATAGCTCATCACCAGCAACAGGATCAGGATGAGGATCGACATATAGAGCCAGGGCTGGTCCTTGATCTTCATTTTCTCCCGGCGTTTTTTCTTCTTTTCTGTTTTCTTTTTCAGGTCACGGTTCAGCATCTCCACCATATACTGTAACTGCTCTTTGTCACGGAACTCCTGCAATCCTTCCATCGCTTCCGCATTGAATTCGTCGTCAAGCAATTGCTTTTCCAGTTCATGATGCTGCTCCTCCGGAAGTTTGCCCTTCAGGTATTCCAGTAATTTTTCGGAGTCCACATCCGAAGATAAATTTGATAATATGTCTTTCAGGTTGTCTGACACTTATTGCTTTTTTTGCTGGGCTTCCAGTTTTTTTTCAATGAGTATTTTGAGGTTGAGTTTTCCATTCTGGATATAACTTTTTACCTGTAACATACTGAATCCGGTGATTTCACTCACTTCCTGGTAGCTTTTTTTCTGCAGGTAAAACAAAGTTACACATTGCTGCTGCTCCGGATTGAGTTCTTTCAGGGCATCGGTCATCAGGTCATAAGTGAGGTCGTCCTGCTGAAGAGCGCGTTGATCCGGGGCCGATTCTTCCGGTCCATTGAACCGGTCGGTGATTTCCACGGTTAGTTTGCCTTGTTTTTCGCGGAGCTTCATCAGGCAATGGTTCTTGGCAACCATGTATAACCAGGATTTGAAATATTCCACTTTGTACTTATGCAGTTCCTGGATCACTTTCAGAAAAACCTGTTGTACACTGTCTTTGGCATCTTCTTCATCTTTCAGGTACTTCATACATACCCCTAAGAGCAGCAGGGTATATCGTTGCAGGAGGATCCCCAGCCACTCATTATTATGGTCATCATGGAACTTTTCAAGCAGTTCCTGATCGGTCATATGCTGGTAAGGGCTGGCTGACAATGGGCAGTTCGGGTTTGTTACCACTAAGATGCAGGAACCTGCGGATTGAACAAAATTTTACAAACCAATTCCCTGATTTATTTTCGGTAAAAGTTCAGAAATGGAATATGCATTCATCCGGGTACCTGCCGCCGCCCTCCGGCGCAAACCCGGTCATCCGAGGGAAATGGTCAATCAGTTGCTTTTTGGGGAAGCGGTTAAAATTCTGCGTACCAAATACGACCAATGGGTAAAGGTTCGTAGCCTGCATGATGAGTATGAAGGCTGGCTGACCAGTTCCATGCTCATAGCGGCAGATAAGGAAGCAGTGAAAGCGAAACATCCCGTGGTGACAACGGGTTTGCTCGAGAGTTTGATGATGGGGGATGAAAAAATGATGATCCCTGCCGGATCAACCCTTCCCTTTTTTGAAGGAGGAAAAGGAAAATTAGGTGAACTGGAATTTGTATTCAATGGATTCTCCAGGGATCGTTATGCCCAGGAACCGGCAGCCGCCTGGATCATTCAAATGGCTGGAACCTGGCTGCATGCCCCCTATCTATGGGGTGGAAGAACCATCCTGGGAGTGGATTGCAGCGGATTTGTACAGGTGATTTATAAGCAGGCAGGTATTGATCTGCCAAGAGATGCCTGGCAACAGGCTCAGATGGGTAATCCTGTAAAGAAACTGGAAGATGCCCTGCCTGGTGACCTTGCTTTTTTTGATAACCAGGAAGATATTGTGCATACAGGTATCCTGCTGGGCAATAGGGAAATCATTCATGCTTCCGGAAGAGTCAGGATTGATGATATCACATCCAAAGGCATTATCAACAGAGAAACGGGAAAGAGAACGGCCAGATTAAGGGCGATCAGGCGGGTATGCTGATTAAAAAAAACTCCGGACCCATTTGATAAATAGCGTATCCCAATTCAGCATTTTGAATGCCGTATAAAAAAGGATGATGGCAAATATTTTTTTGAGGGCCTGTTGGTCCAGTGTCAGGGCGAGCTTACTTCCAAAATAGGCACCGACTACAAAACCAATAGCCAGTAATCCAACTATTTTCAGGTCAATCGGGGCGCCGGTTTTCAGTCCTTGTTGATAATAATAAACAGAGGCAAAAATCACCACCGGTAAAGTGAGAACGGCCAGTGAAGTTCCCTGCGCCTGGTGCTGGGTATATTGCAGGAAAAAAACAAGTGCCGGTACCATCACGATCCCTCCGCCAACACCCACGAGTCCGCTTAATACACCCGCTCCCAGCCCAATCAGCAGGGTAGTGATGATCAGTTGTGTAGCCATATTATTTTTTTGAAGGGTTGCCATTATTTTCTGAATGCGTCCCGGTAGCGGTCAATCGCGGCTGTGATTACCCGGCCGGCGATCAGCTGATCCTGGAAATTATCGATCTCCACTTTTTTATTCTCCAGCACTTTATATTGCTCAAAGAAGTTTTTGAGTTCCAGCAGAAAATGCTGGGGCAGGTCTACCATCCTGGAAAAATGATTCACGGAAGGATCATTGCTGGCCACGGCAATGATTTTATCGTCGGTCTGCCCCTGGTCAATCATCTGCATATTACCAATCACATTGGCTTCTACGAGGCAGAGGGAATGGATGGACTGCGAACAAAGCACCAGGATATCCAGCGGATCTCCATCTTCCCCCAGCGTTTGAGGTATAAATCCATAGTTGATAGGATATTGAAAGGAGGAATAGATCACCCGGTCCAGTTTCAGCAGGCCCGTGTCCTTATCCACTTCATACTTGGCTCTGGAGCCCTGCGGAATTTCGATCAGTGCATTGACTGTTGAGGGGGCCTTGCTGCCATAATGAGCGCCATGCCAGGGGTGTAGGACGGTAAGCATACTTGAGGATTAAAATAACAAGAAACAAGAACCAAAAAAAATACAAGAAACAAGATACAAGAAACAAATAAATAGAGGCAAAATTAGAAATTAAATACGTCACCGGAGGCGGTATTTGTAATATGTGTTGTCCGGCTTGGTTTTGGAGATAAGGGAAAGAAACAAAATACAAGAAACAAATAAATAGAGACAAAATTAGAAATTAAATACGTCACCGGAGGCGGTATTTGTAATATGTGTTGTCCGGCTTGGTTTTGGAGATAAGGAAAGAAACAAGATACAAGAAACAAATAAATAGAGACAAAATTAGAAATTAAATACATCACCGGGGGCGGCACTTGTATTTTGTGTAGTCCGGCTTGGTTTTGGCGATGGCGAAAAAAATTAAAAGAAACAAAGATCAGGAAACAAATAAGAGAGAAACCGCTACAAGATTAAACCAACGCCCAATCGGAGGCCTTTTAATTTTTCTTTTTTAATTTATTTGGTTCTTGTATCTTTTGATTTTTCTTGTATCTTTTAGTTTTCTCTATAAGTTTCCTCTGACCAGTTTCATTCCGATCCAGGTTAGTAAAAGCCCACCGATCACACTGCCGGCAGCATATAAAAAAAACAGCAGCAGTTTCTGTTCCCTGATGAGTCCGATCCCTTCCAGACTAAAAGCGGAGAAAGTGGTAAAGCCACCACAAAGTCCGGTCATCAGAAATAATTTCCAGGATTCGTTGCCATCAAATGTTTTGAAACTGAGTCCCCAGAATATGCCAATCAAAAAACAACCGGCCATATTCACGGCAAAAGTGCCCCAGGGAAAAGGGTGGAGAAAGGGTACACTGATCCAGCGCTGACAAAGGTAACGGGCCATGCTGCCGATACCTCCGCCAAGTCCTACCAGTAACAGATTTTTCATCATCTGAGTGTGTCTTTTTCAGCGGGTTTAATACCAAGACTGTCGTCATCATGTTCATACAGGTATTTCAGGTCCACCAGCCATTGACCGTTGGCCTTCATCACTCTTAATGTATCCGGGTCATTTTTATAAGAGTTGGAGTAAATGATAATACTCACTGAATCATTCAATTCAGTAACGGGAGGAAGGATACGGATACTGGAACTGCGATAGCCATTTTTAGTGCCCGGGTCAATATTTTGGTATGCTCTTTCTGCAATATCCATATAATTGGTGTTCACGGAATCCTGCAGCATAAAGCGGCGGGCTTCATCGAATTTGCCATCCAGGGCTGCCCGTATAAAATTCCGGGCCGCATCTATATTGTTTTCGGAAGCGGTGCTTTCTTTTTTGGGATTGTCCTTACAGGCGGTAAACAGTGAACATACAAGCGCCATCAGCAGTACAGTTGTGAGTTTCATAGTTACAAAGTAATGGAATTTTAACGGTCAGCCAACGGCATTCTGAACCGGAATAGCAACCAGCCTTCGATTTCTTTAGGCAGCTTAGCAGGAAGTATATCAGACTACAAAATTGTTAGACCCCTCCGGGGTCTGGATCCAATGGGTGGAGTTGTTTGTTACCGGGATTATGCCCTGCTGGGGCCAGGTAGATTCAGCGTTTGAGAATAGATAAACATCGGTTTTTTAATATGCCGCCGCCTTCCTATTCGAAAAGTCCTATGGGATTTTATGATGATTATTGATTGGGTTTTTTAGTCAAAGCAAGGTGAACATACTCAAAAGAGGGCCACGGATATTCAGCACTGGAGGGGCATAATCCTGCTAACAATAAACTTCTTAAGAGTAGCCAGACCCCGGAGGGGGTCCAATGAAATCAGAACGAAATGATCAATTACGGTCCGAAAGCTGCCAGCCTGGTCACAGGCCATTACCTCCTTTTTTTCGGATGCTGTTTTACTAAGCCTGCAAAAAAAAACTGTTCATCCTTCAGCAAGCTTTCAGATGAACAGTTTTTCTGATGCTTCTTAAAAGTCAGCATCTGAACCTGAAAAAATATTATTGTTCTTTTTCTTCTTTGATTTCTTTCAGCGCATCTTTCAGCTCATTTTCATCTCATGCAGTTTTTCCTTCAGGGTGTCGCTGTTGAGCATATCCTTCAGTTCGTTGAGGGTAGTATCAGTACCTGTTTCGTCTTTGAAAAGATCATCTCCTTTATCTTTTTTAGCATCCATACCCATTTTCATCAGGGTGGTCATGGTGAAATCAACCTTCCAGTCACCGCCTTCTTTCTTCAGCGGGAATTCAACGGTCTCTTTTTTCTTTGTATTGGTAACAGAAACAGTGGCATTATCTCCGTCGATCTTGGCTTCACCAACCAGCATATCTTTAAAGTCATCTTCTTCTTTTACCTCGCCTTCCTTGCCTTTCATTTTTTCTGCGGCTTCAACACCCTTTTTCATCAGGTCCATCGTGGATTTACTGTCTTTTGTGCAAAGAGCAGCAGCACCATCAATATCTTTTTTAGCCATTTTTTCAAAGAAGGCTGTCAACACGGTCTTGGGATCTCCGCCTGCGGCCTTGTCTTTTCCTTTACATCCGGTAATCAGCAGGGCAAAAAATCCTGCCATCAATGTTACAATTGCGATTTTTTTCATAATGATAATTTAGGGGCCAAAAGTAAGACCTCCCCGCCTGATTAATAAATAAAGTTTTGCCGCCTGATCAGCCTGCTGGCGGGATGCAGAAATAAATCATCGGTGGTCACCCCATAGGGGATCGTGTCCAGCCGGACATAGGATGTTAATGCACTGTCAACTGCCCGGTTAAGCGACTTGAAAACAAACTCGGCACAGTACATTTTATCATCAGATTTATAATCAAAATACAAATCGAACCGGATGCCGGCCCGGTAATAGGCCCTGACTGTTTCCTGCAGTTTCTGATTTTGCGAAGCTTTTAAGGGAAAGCGGTAAACAGCAATAGCGTTGTTCTCCGCCGGATTACAAAAACTATCCAATGCCTGCCGCATCAGCCGTTGTGAGGGATTATAAGCACCTCCCAGGGCATGGTACACAAAGATGCTGTCATTCTCCACCATCAGGATACCGCAATGGGAAAAGGAAGTGTCTTTCCGGTTAAAACTGCGGGCAGCGCGGCTCACTTCATCCATTCCGCTTCTGAAAATCATATCCCCGCTCTGCAATGAGTCTTTGAAGGAACTGATCAGCCGGTAATTGGCCGCCATTTTTTGGGGATCGGGGGCAGCCGGTTTTGAAGCCGGTTGCCTGCAGGCCAGTAATAAAAAAAGGGATGAAAAAAAGCTGATATAGTTTTTCATCCCTGCAAAATATTGTATTTGGATCGCCTTTATGTACCCGGGCCTTCCTTTTTTGTAATGGGCGGAGTGGCACGGTTTAGATCCTGTGGATTTTCCTTTTCATATTCTTTGTTATAAGCCCGCAGGATATGTTTCACCAGGCGGTGACGTACCACATCTTCCTCATCCAGTTCAATATGACCGATCCCGTCGATATTTCTCAAAATCCGGGCGGCAGTTGATAAACCACTGCGCTGGTTACGGGGCAGATCCACCTGGGTCATATCCCCGGTGATAATGGCCTTGGCATTGGATCCGATCCTGGTCAGGAACATCTTCAGCTGCAGGTCGGTGGCATTTTGTGATTCATCAAGAATAATAAAAGCATGATCCAGCGTACGTCCACGCATATAGGCCAGTGGAGCGATCTCGATAGTGCGGGTGGTCATGTAGTATACCAGTTTATCGGCAGGGATCATATCATCCAGTGCATCATAGAGGGGACGCAGGTAGGGATCAATCTTCTCCTTGAGATCACCTGGCAAAAGCCCAGGCTTTCTCCGGCTTCAACGGCCGGGCGGGTGAGGATGATCTTCTTCACCTGTTTATTCTTCAATGCCCTTACGGCCAGCGCTACTGCGGTATAGGTTTTTCCGGTACCGGCAGGCCCGATGGCAAAGACGATATCATTTTTCTCCGCCAGTTCCACCAGTTTTTTCTGATTGGCTGTGCGGGCCCTCACAGATTTTCCGTTGGGACCAAAGACCAGCACTTCATTGGGGTTCTTTTCACGGAAATGATCAATGGTTTCTGCATCATCTCCTCCCAATACCTGTTCAAAATAGTTCTGGCTCATATGGCCATTCCGTTCCAGGTAGGAAACAATCAGACTGATTTTCTCCCGGGCTGCTTCAATCTGTTCAGGCGCCCCGCTCAGTTTGAGCTGGGTGCCTCTGGAAAGAATCTTTAGAAGAGGAAATTTCTTTTTGAGTACGTCAAGTTTACCGTTGTTAACACCAAAAAATTCAATAGGGTTGACGGTTTCGAGGTTGATGATCGTGTCTGTCAATGCACTTCGGATTTATGTTTCACCATGCCGGCGAAGGGCGGTTCCGGATTGATTCTGTCTCCCGGTCTTTGCCGGAAGCTGGCCCTTTCAATTCAATATTACTGATCAATATATTCCCTTCCTACGAATAATTATTCACAGATGTTAACACAAAACACGGGCCTGAAATTGTTTATAATGATTTTTTTAGTAAGGGCCTGACCGAAATCAGGCATTTCCCTAAGGGAGATCAAGGTATTTCTGGTATTGAATCGTAAAATTTGAATCATGACAGAAGAAATAAAACCAATCAAGAGAAGTGCGCAACTGGCTCCCCTGAGCCGGGAACACCACGACGGTTTGCTTTTTGCCTGGAAAATCAAACAGGGGCTGGAGAATAAAACCCCGCCCGAAACCCTGCGCAATTATGCCCTCTGGTACTGGCGCCATCATATCAAGCCGCATTTTTTTCAGGAAGAAAGAATCCTGCTTCCTTATCTGCCTGCTGATAACCCCATGTCAGTCCGCCTGCTGGAAGAACATGATCATATCCGTGAGCTGGTACTGGGTCTTGATGAACGTGCGGATCGTCGTTCACTGCAACTACTCTGTGACCTGATCAATCATCATATCCGCTTTGAGGAGAGGGAACTCTTTGCTTACCTCGAAGAAAAGCTCACAAGGGAGAAGCTGGATGAAATTCATATCCAGCTCGAGAAACACCCGCTTGGCCACGAAGAATGGAAAGATGAGTTCTGGGTGGTAAAACATTAAATCCCTGTTGAAAAAATCGTATCCCGGGCATTCTGCTTTTTGGCAGTATGCCCATTCTTTTTGCAGGCAGGGTAAACTGTTTTACCTTGTTAAATAAATTGAAAAGATGGGTTGAAAAAGTCAAACCCTGCCAAACTTGTTCAATTTTTGCAGGCTGATGAAGCCACTACGGATGACGAAACACAAAATCTACTTCCTCGCTGCCTTTTTGCTGCTGTCACTGATTTCTCAGGGGCAGTTGTATAAGATTTCCGGAATCATCCTCGATAATAAAAGAGAACGACTGCCATTGGCCAGTGTAGAGATTAAGGAACTGAAGAAAGGCACAGTCAGTAAGGATGATGGCTCCTTTGAGTTTTATCTGGAAAGAGGCCGCTATGATCTGGTAGTAAGTATGGTAGGCTTCAAACCTAAAGTGGTCAGCTTCTTCATCAATAACAGTGATGTTACCGAAAATGTGGAACTGGAACCTGATGAGTCCTCGAATATGCAGGAAGTGGTGATCAAGGCCAAACTGCGCGACCGGGCAGAAGAGATTATCAAGAATGTGATCCGGAATAAAGAAACCGTACTGGCGGCCATCGGTGATTATTCCTGCAACGCTTATATCAAGGCCTTTCAGCTCGATTCGAATTATACACCCAAAAAGGATGGCGATTCTACTGCCGCCACTGATTTCAGCAAAATGGGTCTTACCGAAGTGGTGCTGCATGTGGACCGCAGCAGCAGCGGACAATTAAAAGAAGAAAGACTGGCCGTGAATAAACGAGGGGGTTCCGAAAGTTTGTTTTACTTATCCGCACTTGATGGCGATTTTTTTATTTATGATAACCTGATCAAGGCACCACCGGTTTCCAAGATCCCTTTTGTTTCTCCTTTAAGTTATAGCGGACTGATGGCCTATCGTTTCAAAACCCTGCGGATTGATCGGACTGTCAAACCCAAAGTATACACGATTGCCATCCGCCCCCGGCAGCTGAGCAATGCCACGATTGAAGGAGAAATCAGTATTCAGGACAGTACCTGGAATGTGATGAGCGTTAACTTCCGGCTCCCGCCTGCTCATATGCCTGAATATGATTACATGGAAGTGAAGCAGGAGTACGATAAGATCGGCGACAGTGCCCGGGTGATTACCAAAGAGCAGTTCATTTATTATACCAAAACAAAAAAGGGAAAGATCTGCGGGAAACAACGGTTATATTCAATGGATATGAACTGAGAAAGAATTTCAAGAAAGGACATTTCGGGCTGGAGATCAGCTCCACGGCCCAGGAAGCCTATGAAAAGGATTCGGCCTTCTGGACTTCAGTCAGACTGGAGCCCTTATCGCGTCAGCAGGATTTATATGCCCGCTACCAGGATAGTATTGCCACTTATATGAAGAGTGAGGCCTATCTAGACTCGATGGACCGGGTATTGAATAAGATCACCTGGAAAAAGATGCTGATTTTCGGTCAGATATTTAATGATCATAAAAAAGAAAGGATGTGGATCCTGCCGCCGATCACTTCCATGTTGCAGCCGGTTGCATTTGGCGGGGCGAGATTGAAACTGGCGGCAGCTTATCGCAAGACTTATTATTCCCGGAGAAATTTATCACTCGAAGCCGATATCAGTTATGGATTCCGCAACCGGGATGTGAATGGTACCATATCGCTGGAAAGAAAATACAATCCCTTCAAAAACGGGAAGTATCGGTTTAAGGCAGGGAGAAATTTTGAATTCATCTATCCCGGTGATGCCTGGGTCAATGTGCTGAAGCGAAGCAATATCTATCTCAATAATTCTTTTGAACTGGGGCATGAACTCGAAATTTTCAACGGACTGACCCTGATGAATGATTTTGAAATCGCTTTTCGCCGTTCGGTGGCCAACTACAAAGTGGGAAATAATGCCGATAGCATTTTTGGCATTCCCAATGAACCACCGGTGCAGTTCGATCCTTACAATGCCACCTATAACCAGGTGCGTTTGTATTTTACCCCAAGGATGCGGTATGCCAGAGAGCCCAGGGAGAAAATATTTCTTGGTTCGAAGTGGCCCACTTTTTATGTGTTGTGGAAAAAAGGGATCAAGGGTTTATTCAAAAGTGAAATTGATTTTGACTACCTCGAATTCGGGTTGTTCCAGAATCTCAACCTGGGTGTGGCGGGAAATACCAGTTACTTTATCAAGTCCGGTGATTTTGTGAATGGCAAGGACCTGCGGGTAATTGATTATAAATTCATGCGGCAGGGTGATCCGCTTTTCTTCCAGAATCCGAGAAGTAATTTCCAGGCACTGGATTCCACTTTCCCCGTATTCGATCGTTATTTCCAGGGGAATATCGTGCATGAATTCAACGGGGCCCTGATCAATAAGATTCCATTCTTCAAGAAATTAAAATTACAGGAAATTGCAGGTGGGGGTGTGCTGATTGCACCGGAAAGGGACCTGCGTTATGCGGAATTCTTTGCGGGGATTGAAAGGGTTTTCAAATGGCCTTTTAATCCACTGACCCGTTTAAAGCTGGGGGTATATGTGGTAACCTCGGTGGCGAATAAATTCAATAATCCCGTGCAGTTTAAGATTGGGTTGACGACATGGGATCGGTTTCGGAATAGGTGGAGGTAGAGATGTTTAACCGCGAAGACCTTTAGTTCCAAAATGTATTCATTCAAATATTTAGTCAGAAATTAGAAGAAGAAGCGGGGTGAACCTGGCGAAGACATGAGCTATTAGACTCCACTTGCGTATTGGTCCCCACTTCTTCTTTAACTCGTTGACATGCTCCGTTTAGAATTTCAGACATAGTAGGTCTGTTAAAGGTCTTGGAGATGTTCAACAACAAAACTGATTAAAGTTATGAAGGAAAAACAAATTTTGGCTATCGATGTCTCAAAGCGCAGCCTGGACATCTGTGTAAGGCCAGCCGGAACGACCTTTAAGATCAGCAATGATCTGTCCGGGTTTAAAGTATTGACAGCTGCGATTAGTCCAGATCTTGACCCACTGGTAGTTATGGAACACACGGGTCTTTATTCTTTTCAATTAGAGAAGTACCTGGAAGGGCAAGGGTACCTTATTGTAAGATCCCTGCACTTGAAATCAAGCGCTCCAATGGGTTGGTTCGGGGCAAGAACGACAAGATCGATTCCGTACGGATCGCCGAGTATGCCTGGCTTAGGCGGACACAACTCGTACCGACCCCAAAACCACAGAAAAGTGACAAGGCTTAACCAGCTACTGTCACTGAGAGCTAAGCTGGTAAAGGATTGTGGCGGTTACAAAGCTCGGATTAAAGAGATGCTTGATACAGAGCTGATCAGCAAATCTGATCTGATTTACAAGTTACAAAGGACTGTTATGACAACCCTGAACAGCCAAATCCAAAAGGTTGAGAAAGAGATTGAAGTACTCATTGAAACTGACCCGGAGTTAAAGAAAAACTTTGACCTGATCAGGACGATCAAAGGAGTAGGTAAAATCGTAGCAGCAAGAATGCTGGCTGTGACCAGTAATTTTAAAAGTTCAGCAATGCCAGAAAGTTTAACTGCTATGCCGGTCTGGCCCCTTTTAAACATGAAAGCGGAACCAGCATCCGGGGACGATCAAGGGTAAGTCATCTGGCAAACAAAGAGATTAAAACAGTCCTAAACCTGGCGGCATTTTGTGCCATCCGCTTCAACCAAGAACTTAAAATTTACTATGAAAAAGAGTATCAGAAGGAATGAAAAAATGAGTTGCATAAACATCATCAGAGCAAAAATTGTCGGACGAATATTTGCCGTAGTCAAGCGCCAGACTCCATATGATGCACAGACCCTGGCAGCTTAATTAATCCGGGCCTATAAAACTAAAAAAAAGAAAATTTGGCTGAATATTGAACTTAGAATACGCGAGGGCGCGAGGAAACGCAAGGAGAGATTCACCGCGGAGAACGGGAGAAAGCGGAGTTCTCGCAGAGATGTTTAACCGCGAGGGCGCGAGGAAACGCAAGGAGAGATTCACCGCGGAGAACGGGAGAAAGCGGAGTTCTCGCAGAGAGAGATTTAACCGCGAAGACGCGAGGGCGCGAGGAAACGCAAGGAGAGATTCACCGCGGAGAACGGGAGAAAGCGGAGTTCTCGCAGAGAGAGATTTAACCGCGAAGACGCGAGGGCGCGAGGAAACGCAAGGAGAGATTCACCGCGGAGAACGGGAGAAAGCGGAGTTCTCGCAGAGAGAGATTTAACCGCGAAGACCTTTAGTTCCAAAATGTATTCATTCAAATATTTAGTCAGAAATTAGAAGAAGAAGCGGGGTGAACCTGGCGAAGACATGAGCTATTAGACTCCACTTGCGTATTGGTCCCCACTTCTTCTTTAACTCGTTGACATGCTCCGTTTAGAATTTCAGACATAGTAGGTCTGTTAAAGGTCTTGGAGATGTTCAACAACAAAACTGATTAAAGTTATGAAGGAAAAACAAATTTTGGCTATCGATGTCTCAAAGCGCAGCCTGGACATCTGTGTAAGGCCAGCCGGAACGACCTTTAAGATCAGCAATGATCTGTCCGGGTTTAAAGAATTGACAGCTGCGATTAATCCAGACCTTGACCCACTGGTAGTTATGGAACACACGGGTCTTTATTCTTTTCAATTAGAGAAGTACCTGGAAGGGCAAGGGGTACCTTATTGTAAGATCCCTGCACTTGAAATCAAGCGCTCCAATGGGTTGGTTCGGGGCAAGAACGACAAGATCGATTCCGTACGGATCGCCGAGTATGCCTGGCTTAGGCGGACACAACTCGTACCGACCCCAAAAACCACAGAAAAAGTGACAAGGCTTAACCAGCTACTGTCTCTGAGAGCTAAGCTGGTAAAGGATTGTGGCGGTTACAAAGCTCGGATTAAAGAGATGCTTGATACAGAGCTGATCAGCAAATCTGATCTGATTTACAAGTTACAAAGGACTGTTATGACAACCCTGAACAGCCAAATCCAAAAGGTTGAGAAAGAGATTGAAGTACTCATTGAAACTGACCCGGAGTTAAAGAAAAACTTTGACCTGATCAGGACGATCAAAGGAGTAGGTAAAATCGTAGCAGCAAGAATGCTGGCTGTGACCAGTAATTTTAAAAAGTTCAGCAATGCCAGAAAGTTTAACTGCTATGCCGGTCTGGCCCCTTTTAAACATGAAAGCGGAACCAGCATCCGGGGACGATCAAGGGTAAGTCATCTGGCAAACAAAGAGATTAAAACAGTCCTAAACCTGGCGGCATTTTGTGCCATCCGCTTCAACCAAGAACTTAAAATTTACTATGAAAAAAGAGTATCAGAAGGAATGAAAAAAATGAGTTGCATAAACATCATCAGAGCAAAAATTGTCGGACGAATATTTGCCGTAGTCAAGCGCCAGACTCCATATGATGCACAGACCCTGGCAGCTTAATTAATCCGGGCCTATAAAACTAAAAAAAAGAAAATTTGGCTGAATATTGAACTTAGAATACGCGAGGGCGCGAGGAAACGCAAGGAGAGATTCACCGCGGAGAACGGGAGAAAGCGGAGTTCTCGCAGAGAGAGATTTAACCGCGAAGACGCGAGGGCGCGAGGAAACGCAAGGAGAGATTCACCGCGGAGAACGGGAGAAAGCGGAGTTCTCGCAGAGAGAGATTTAACCGCGAAGACGCGAGGGCGCGAGGAAACGCAAGGAGAGATTCACCGCGGAGAACGGGAGAAAGCAGAGTTCTCGCAGAGAGAGATTTAACCGCGAAGACGCGAGGGCGCGAGGAAACGCAAGGAATTTTTTTGTCCAAAGGACTCTTCGAGCGTACTTAGCGTTCTTAGCGGGAAAATTGTTTTCGCTCCCTTTGTGTTCTTTGTGTCTTTGTGGGAAAGATTCACCGCGGAGAACAGGAGGTCGCGGAGATTACGCAGAGTGATACCTCAACTCAATTAATCTAATCCTGTTAATTATTTTAGAAAATACCGTATTCTGGTTCCGGGGATGATCGGGAATGGAATTCTCAGTCTATTTTCCCGCCCTGCTTTATGAACCGGAAACTACTACTGCTATCTATCATTCTATTAATAGCTTCAATACAAAGCTATTCTCAGTCCCGTAAGGTTTTTGGTACTATTATGAACGCCAATCTGGAGCCGCTGGCTTTTGCTACGGTGGAAGTGAAAGGATTTAAACAGGGCAGTATCAGTAAGGAAAACGGGCATTATGAACTGGAACTGGAGCCGGGCAAATTTGATCTGATCGTCAGTATGCTGGGGTATAAAACGCAATTTGTATCGGTGATCATCCGGAAAGACAGTCTGAAACGGGATATCATACTCGAAGCAGCCGATGCCACCACACTCAGTACCGTGACCATTAAAGGGAAACTAAAAGACCGGGCGGAAGAATATATCCGGAATGTAATCCGTAATAAGGATGCGATTGAAGTGGCCGCAGGAAATTATTCCTGCAATGTGTATATCAAAGCACTGCAGGAAGATTCCGTAGCCTTGAAGAAACCTAAAAAAGTAAAACCTGTTGATTCGCTGAAACAAGCCCTCGAATCAAATGAACTGAACCGGATGGCCATGGCAGAAGTGGTATTACAACTGGACAGGGGAGAAGGGAAAAAGATAAAAGAAGAAAGAACCGGTGTCAGTAAAAGAGGGAATGAACAAAGCCTGTTTTATCTCTCTACAACAGAAGGAGACTTCAGTATCTATCATAATATTATCAATATCCGCTCTATTTCGCCAACGCCCTTTGTCTCTCCGGTCAGTTACAGCGGGCTTTTGGCTTACCGGTTTAAAATGATCAAAACAGAAACGATCAATGGCCGGAAACAATATACGATCAGCATTAAACCCCGGCAATTGAGCAACGCTACCGTTGAGGGTGAAATAACCATTGCCGATAGCAGTTGGGTGGTATTGCATACCCGGTTGCAGTTTCCAAAATATCATCTGGCTGAGTATGATTTCTTTGAAGTGGAGCAGCAATATGAATTTGTGGATCAAAAGGCCTGGATGATTACCAAACAGACCTTCACCTATAATGCTGTTGCTGATAAAAGAAAATCATCTGGCAGAACGGTAGTGGCTTACCGGAATTTTGAATTGAACAAAAATTTTCCAAAGAACTACTTTGGAGTGGAACTGAGTTCAGCATCGCAAAAAGCCTATGAGCAGGACAGTAATTTCTGGAAGTCTAACCGTACTGAACCTTTAACCGCAAAAGAATTGCGTTTTATTCATTTCAAGGACAGTGTGTACCAGGCCACCCATTCCAAAGACTATCTGGATTCAGTGGACCGGGTGATCAATAAATTCCGCTGGCAGAATATTGCATTTAAAGGACAGACCCTCAACAACCATGAAAAAAGAAGGCAAATGCGATTTCCTTCTTTACCGGAATTATTTCAACCCTTTCAACTGGGCGGGTTAAGGATCATGCCCAATTATATGTATACTAAAACCTGGGAATCGAGGAAGAACCTGACCCTTTTTGCTAATCTCAGCTATGGGATCCGTAATAAAGATTTAAATGGAAATATCCGGCTAAACCGGATGTATAATCCCTTTAACCGTGGCTTTTACGAGATCAATTTACAGAAAGATTTTGCCTACATCTTCAGCGGGGATGCCTGGATCAATATGATTCAGCGCAGTAATATTTACCTGAACCAGGGCATTGGATTAAAGCATGGGCTGGAAATTGCCAACGGGCTCTATGTGTTTTCGGATATCGATCTTGCTTTCCGGCGTTCGGTAAGTAATATTAAAACAGATAGCAAAATTGACAGCCTCTTCCCAGATATATTGGATAATAATCAGGTGACGGATTTTGAATCACACAATGCAGTATACGGTGAGTTAAGGCTGGAGTACACATTCCGGCAGCGCTATATCCGCGAGCCCAAAGAAAAAATAATCCTGGGATCATCCTGGCCAACGATGTATGTGCAATGGCGGAAAGGCCTGCCGGGTATCATGAAAAGTGTGGTGGACTTTGATTATCTCGAATTCGGATTGAAGCAAACCGTTAAACTGGGAACAATGGGTACTTCCAGTTATACCCTGAAGACGGGTTCTTTCCTGAGCCGGAAAGACCTGCGGTTGGTAGATTACAAATACCAGCGAAGGGGAGACCCCCTGCTCATGCTGAATCCATCTGAGGCTTTTCAGTCTCTCGATTCTACCTTTCCCATCTTCAATCGTTTTTTCGAGGGACATTATGTACATGATTTCAATGGAGCTTTCCTGAATAAGATCCCTTTCTTTAAAAAAATCGGGTTAAGGGAAGTGGCAGGTGCCGGCTTTTTGGTGGCCAAAGAAAGAAACCTGCGCTATGCAGAATTGTTTACCGGCGTGGAGCGGGTTTTTAAGTATCCGTTCAACTTGCTGGGGAAGTTCAAGGTTGGATTTTATGTAGTTGGGTCAGTGGCCAATCAGTTCAGGAGCCCGGTACAATTCAAGTTCGGGATCACTGCATGGGATAGGAAACGGGGGAAATGGTTTTGATCGACTCATTCAGACATCCACTTAGTGTAACCTGTTTTATTTCATTTAATAATCTTATTTCCTTGTAAATAATCTGCTACGCATCGCTGAATGATATCTTTCGCAACATCAAATTCCATATAGCTCGCTTTAGAGTCGAATTCTGTACCATATTTTCCCTCTGCAAAATATCCGAATTGTTTTCCAGTTTCGGGGAATTGAATATCAACAGGGTCAATCTCTGAATGCGCTGAGATTGAGAATGTCCACTCGTCATATTTTGCTCTAAAGTAAAATTTAAAACCATTAATAGTTCCCGCCAACGTTAGAGGCTTTGTGCAGTTGGGGAATTAACCAGCTGTCCGCCCCGCTGACGCAAAACTTTTTGTTAGTAGCAGTTGAAAATATGTGAATGATATAATTTTTTTCCCGAATTATGTACAACGTAGGTCAATAAAGTTCGCAATTTTTGTATTGTAAAATATTCCCATAATTAATATCAGGATAATGGATACAAAAGAACTCGAAAAATTGCCAAGTAAAGATGGCGAAATTGAGAAAGGTGCAGCCCATATTATTGTTGAACTAATAGAATATGAGCATAATGCAATTGTTAGCAAATCAATAATGAAGAAATCTACAGGATCCATAAATGCTTTGTCATTTGCAGATGGAAAAGGGCTTAATGAAAAAATTTCTCCATTCGACACATATGCACAAATAATTGATGGCAGTGCAATCATTGAAATTGCCGGTAAAGCCTCTACGCTTAAAACCGGAGATGGGATACTTATACCAGCTCATCAGCCAAGCCATATAAAACCCAATGGCAGGTTCAAATTGATTCTGACTGTTATAAAAAGCGGGTATGAATAATGAATTAGTTTGAAGCTGATGTTTGGACCGATTATTTGAAGCTGTTGGCTAAGTTTATATTATTTCATTTAAGTTATTGTCTTTCCTCAGTTTATTTTCACTTGATTCATACAATGAAGATGCAGCCTTGTTAATTTTCTCAACCGATACTTTTTTCCATTGATTAATATCTGAGTTGAAATCCGAATTGAAAATCAATTTCGACAGATTTTGAATCAAAATATAATTGGCGTACGGATGGGAATTTTCCCTATCTGCTTTATTCGCACCTGACACAAATTCTGAGACTCGGTCATAAATAGTTCCTTCTGTACAATACATCAGTTCAATTACCTTTGACCTGTATTCCAGATCAGCAGAACTTAAGTTTGGGTAATTGTTTAAATCAGTAAAATGTATACTTTCATGTTTTAAATAAGAAACTTCAAAATTCTCTGATTTTAAATCATAAGTGCCTTTATTACAGTATAGCGTTGCAGATTCTTTTATAGCCCAGCCACCCACTTGAGATTTGCCAAGAGTTGCAAATTCATCATATCCTTTTATATGATAGCCTTCAATAAACACAACATTAGTTTTTACAGTGTCATTTGGTAAAATCACTTCATATTTTTTAGTACTTTCTTTATTCCAAATAAATATCTCTTGAAAACCATTTCGGAATTTAAAATCTACTTTAAATCCTTCTTTTTCAATTATTACTTTCAAAACAGAGTCGTCTTTAATATTCTTGCGTAAACTGTCTTTTGAAAGTCCTGTTAACTTGTTGGATAGTATATAGTCGGTGATGTTATTATACAGTATGGAGTCTGTTCTGCTTTCTGGCAAGGGTTTCATCAGTTCCACCCGCCAATATTCACGGTAAATATTTGAAATGTCGTTAACTATTTTGTTTCCAGAGGTATTTTCAAACACTTCTTCTTTTGAAACAAAACGAGCATACATTTTTTTCTTCCATCTTTGATAAATAAAATTCACTATCGGATTTGAGAGACTTTTTCTTTCTTCCATTTTGATAAAAGCAGTACTTACGTCTCCAGCACCTGCTAATGATACGATTTCTCTGAAACTTTGTCTATCGTTGCCAAAATTGTAGCTTCCATAAAGGATTAGAGCCACTACCAGTGCTATTATAATAAGTGCAATCTTTCTGGTTTTTTTCTTAATTCTCACGATAGTTTCATTTTAGATTTGAACTGCAAATCTAAATGTTGTTATCTGGCTAAAATTGTACAAGACTAACCTGTAATGACTTTTCTAAAACGATTTGGAGTAGTGCCTAAATGCTTTTTAAAGTTCTTATTAAAATGGCTTTGGTCATAAAACCCGCTTTCTAAAGCTATCGATGTTATGTTTTCTTCATTTGATAACATGTGCTTCATTGAATGCGCTAGTCTTATTTTGGTTAGATACTCAGAAAGTTTATGGCCTGTGATTTCTTTGAATTTGCGAACAATATAATTTGGGTGAAGTGAAAATTCAAGACTCAATTTGTCAAGTGAAATAGTTTCTAATGGATTATCATTTATGCGTTCTTTTACTTTTTTTATCCAGTCAATATTACCTTTATAATTGAAAATATTGATTACTGCAATCAATGATTCGTAACAATAAATATTTATAATGTCATTTGGCAAACCTTTTTTTAAACCATAAAGTAATTTATACAGTTCTATTACTCCTTTTGCTTTGATACTTTATTCGGCAGCTGAAGTTCATTTAGTGTTATAAATTGTTCGTAATCGTTCATTTCGATATTCAGACATAGGCCTCCTTTGGAGGAAAAATTATTCGAATGCTCATAATTGGCCACCCGGTAAAGAACTTCTCCTTGTGTTATAATTTCTGTTGTATTGCTATTTTCTTTATACGCGCCAGAAGCAAGTAAACACAAATATGGTTTACTGTGAGAGTGTAAATCAATATTTGAGTTTGCCGAATGATTCGTCAATGAGATATTGAAATTCTCCGTTTTTAATGAATCGGTGGTTATCCCAAAATATTGATTTTCTTTTAATTTCATTGATTTTGCTTTTAAACTGTGGCTAACGTTTTTCGGCTTGGCGATGTGGTGGATTTTTAGCACAAAAGTTCAATTGAAGAACAAATGTTGAATCTTGCACAATTGTTTCATAAAAGTAATTCAGCTGCCATATTGCTAAACCGATGTTGTGCGTTGTGTTTAGTTTTCCATTTTTAGTTTCTTGAAGATACAAATATGCAAAAATATTATTGTCGCAGGTGCAAAAGCAGGTATTAAACAGAAGGGAAATTTTGTCATTTCTATAATACCTTGTGAGTTACTCTCAATGGCTTGTTTAGTTATATAAACAGCACTAATAATAACACTCACAATGTCCCAAAAGCCAATGATATTCCAAATTAGAGTGATTTTCTTATAATTTTTTGCCTTTTTGTCAACGAGAATGGCAACAAAGATTGCAGTTACAGCAGCAAAAATGTCGCCTATCCCACCAATAAAAGCAAAGGATTTTGGCAAAATTCCAAAAGACCAACCAATAATAAAAATACACCCACAAGTCTAAAAATATGAATGCGAATCAAATCAGATAGTTTTACATTCTCTAAAATATTCCAAAAGGTTTTTGTTCTAAATACAAAGAGAAAGTAAAACAAAAGCAATGGAATTGCTGTAAATAGTAATACTCTTGGTGGTAATGTATTTACTTGAAAAATGCCTGTAAAACTCATTAGTGTTACATACAAATAATAGGTGGCGAAAAATAGCAACACTAGAGTTGGTATTTTTTTTACTTTAATATTGTCTTTAAAAAAAGGTTGATTTACACCTTGTTTTACAACATTTACTATCATGAAAATCGGAGTAAGAAAACTAATAAAACAAAGAATTGAAACCCAATGAGGTACTGAATTTGTAAATATATCCATTGCTGAAAAATTTTAGTTTAACAATGGAACAAAGGTTATAAATCTAAAATTGTAAATACTTGCCATTTGGCAAGAAATTACTTTGAAGCAATTTCTTTTCTAATTCTGCTTAAAGAAGTGTCAGTAATGCCAAGATATGAAGCAATAAATTTCAAAGGTACGTTTTGAAAAATGTCGGGGTGATTTTTCATTAGTTTTAAATAGCGATTTTCAGCTGTGTCCTTTACCATTCCAAGCATTCTATCGTGTAGGTTTGAATAATTAGTAACTAACATCATTCGTCCAAATTCTCTGAATTCAGGATAAGTATGAAAGCAAGTTTGAACTTTTTCATAACTCATAGTCCATAATTTGCAATGAGTCAAACACTGATAATTTTCAGAAGTCGGTTGTTGTTTAAAAAATGACAAGAAGTCATTTACAAAACAAGGTGCAGAAAAAATGTTAGTTGTTACTTCTTCGTCATTTTGGTTAAATGTAAAGGAACGAATATATCCGCTTTCTAAAACAAAAGTGTCTTTATTTATTTTATTCTCTTTCAGTAATAATTCATCTTTACTAAATTTAATTGGCTCAAATTGTTCTGCAAAGAATGCAGACTTGTCTGTCGGCATTGGCAAAATACTCGTAATGTATTTTTGTAAAATTTCTCTGTTCATATTGTCTGTCGGGTGTTTTGGTAATATTTCGCACAACTATTGTATTGCCGAATATACACTGTTGCTAAATTCCTTTATAATAAAAATTGTTCCTGATTTAGAGTGATTTGCGTATAATTTAGAAAGAATCAATTTATCTAAGCGATTTCGCAAATACAGCAGCACGATTGTGATTGATAATCTTATATCAGGTAGAAGGAAAATTGAACCAAATAATCCAAAGTACAGGCCAGAATTTAAATAATCGGTCTGTCTTCAGCCGCCTTAATGTATATAATTACACCAGATATAGCCTCAGCCGGTTCGTGCTTTTTTATGTGTTTGTTTCAACTGCATTTTTTATAATTGTTTCTACTGCAGCTTTTGTTCTTGGAACACTGTCAAAAAGTAAGTATTCACGAAGCCTGTTTGCAATGATTTCTGATCCTGGATCGTCAATTAGTCCTGGATTTATTTTCCGCAACCATAAGGATTGGTTAAGCCGCTCCCCAACGGTGGTACAATAAATCAGGCTGTCAAGTGCAATCAGACTCAGGGGACGCCCTGCAGCCAACCACTTGTTTGCTCTTTCCCAGGTGAACGCTGAACAGGCAGCAAGCTGTCCCCAGTCGGATGATACATTGCTGATTCTGTTGCTGACATTTTCAATCCAGTCAAGTGTTTGTTCGTGTTGAAAATAGAGAAGAGCGGAAATGTTTTCGGATAAATATTTGTTGTCTCCCTTTTCCAGTTCAGTGGTAAGTAGTTCAAAGGCTTCCTGAAAGTCAAGACATTTTACTATCGGTTCAGCAAAAATCTGTAATTCATTTTCCTGCCTGTTTGCCCATTCGTTTTGAATCCAGTCACAGGCGGTACTTCCTGCCACTTTGCCCGCAATTTCATAGGCTTTATAATTGATAGCCCGGTTGTATTTTACTTTTTCCTTCAGTCTTTTGAGCACTTCGGTCTTGTCAAACTTTTGAAGTTCGGTTATCACAAAATCTTCTGTAAAGTATTGAACCAATGAGTAGTCGATCAATCTGTTTAAATCATTTTTGATTTGATCAAAGACTGGAAAAGGAAAAATTTCAACGTCAATTACTTCAATCCCCGGCTGAGTTGCTTCTCCTGAGTTGTAATCGTAGAAATCATCCTGTAAATAGTAACCGTGTCCGTGAATGGCAGCTAAGTTGAAAAACTCCAACGGTCTTAATGCTTTGTTTACTAGCCTGTCGCGGCATGCCCAACACAAACGATAAGGATTTTGTCCTTCGTCGGCAAGTTCTTCAACTTCAATGTCTTTTAAGTTGCAAATTTCACATTTCATTGTCTGGGTCGTATTCTGACCTGATCGTTAATATCCAGAGCTGTCCCCTGATACTATACATTTAGGAATATTTAAAGCGAGCGAAGGCCCAGTTTTTTGCCTTAGCTGTTAAAAGCCTGGCGACCTCGCAGGCTGCTATGACTTTGTAAAAAAAATATGAATTGCCCTTGTATAATACGCTTGCTTCTTCTTTCCCGTTTCCGTTACTCAAAGCAGCAATTGATGAGCTATGTGAATTGCTGTTGGGCTGATTGCAGATCAATTGATCTGTACTTTTGATTTTTTATTTCAACCTGAATTCATAAGCCAGCCTTAAGGCGACCAGCCCCCTGGGTTTGTCAGTATTCCATACTTCATGACGGATGCTCAGGTCCAGACTGTTCCGGTTTTTGCCGGTAATCAGTTCATCGCCGATGGAAAAAGCATAGATAAATCCATTGCCTGTGCGAAACCTGGATTGCTGTATCCAGCCACCTTCGCCGCCAATATAAAAACTACCCAGGTAGTAACGAAGTCCTGCCTTAATGGGGAAGCCTATCGCCGGATCTCCATCCGGATTGAATATATCGTTTCTCTTTCCGGCTAAATGATACCAACCGGTTCCAATAGTAAAACTGGTATGCTTTTGAAAAAGATATTCAGCTTTCAAAGAAAAACCATAGCCCCAGCCATGAGTGGTCCGGAAATTATTTTCCGGATAAATCAGGTCCGAACCCACGCTTAGATTCCAGGTTTTTTTACTGTTGATCTGACCGATTGTCATCATTGGTATGACAAAGAGAATTAGTAAAAGCAGTTTTTTCCTTTCCATACCTCCATAACAACCGTCCGTAATTTTTGGTTCAAAAAATTTTCAACTTACCAGCGGGCGACAATCTTAAAGTTGATCAGCCTCGGCGTCAACCGGTTGGGCAGTAGATAGGTGGTGTTCGAAAAATCCTTGATAGATAAATAGGAAATGGTATTGGCCCGGTCAATCACATTGAATATTTCCAGACTGGCCCAGATATTTTCAAAATTGCGGAAGGGAGAATGGCTGCGCCGCTTGCTGCGGTTTTCATCCATCAGCAGGGCACTGAAACCAATATCCGCACGGATATAAGGATTGATAAAAGCAGCATTCCGGTTTTTTACCGAGCCGGGAATATTGTAAGGGAGATTGCCGCCATAGAGCAGGTTCAAATACACTTTAAAATTCTTATTCGTAGACAAATAATCCGAGAAGTACATGCCAAATGTAACCCGGCGGTCTGTAGGCCGGCGAAGATAACCATGCTGTGTTACACTGCTGTCAATGGGCTGGTTCAATGAATCCAGTTTGTAGACTTTGAAGAAATCGTTTTCAATATCCTCTCCGGTCTTCATGATCCCTAGTGTGATCCAGCTTTCCGCATCCGGTACCAGTTCCCCGTTCAACCGCATTTCCAGTCCGGCCGCATAGGCTTTGGCATTATTCTCCCCGAAATAACGCAGCCTTACATTGTCAATATCATAAGGCACCACATCGGTCATGTGCTTATAATACAATTCTGTGGTCCAGCGCATGGGCCGATTATTCAAACCGATAAAATTATAATCGAAGCCCGCTACGCCCTGCCAGCTCTTCTGCGCTTTTAATTCCTTGTTCACTGTGCCGTCAAACCTTCTCAGCTCCCGGTAAAAGGGCGGCTGATGATAGGCCCCAAATGCCGCACGGAAGATGATATCTTTTTTACCCCCTGGTTTCCAGCTGGCACCCACTCTCGGCGAGATCAGCATTTCATTGTTGAGCGAATTGTAATTGAAACGAACACCCACCGTGATGGTGGTGGACTTAACTGAATCACCGAGTAGAATATTATCCTGGATATATCCTGAAAATTTATTGATATCCAGACTGGCAGCTGTTTTCAATACTTTGTTCAGCCGAAGCAGGTCCGGTTGATAAGGCAAACTATAACCGGCAGAGTCCTGGAACTCCCATTCATTAAGCCGGTCATTGATCCGTGTTTTGTCGAATGCCAGTCCCCATTGAATAGCATGATTGCCCTGATCATAATTTCCCTTGTGAGAAATATTCCAGTTTTCAATTTTCAGGGTATTTCTGGCCCAGGTCTGGTAAACACCTGCACCTAAAGGGTTCACGATGGCGCCAAAAGTAGCATTGCGCTGATCAAAATCTCTGTCACCAAATATATAAGCACCTATGATATCCAGGTTTTCCCTTTCATCATTTTCAAAACGTGAGGCCATCCATTTCAAACGTAGTTTCTTATTCACCTGATTGGTCAGTGAAAACCCCAGCATATTGGTCAGGTACTGATCTTTTTCCCTTCCTTCAAAAAAAACATCGATTCCAATTGTCGCAGAAAAAAATGGCGAGATGACCGAACTGGTCAACTGACTGGTTTGCGGGATCAGGGTAAACCGGGTTTGGGAAATATTGCTAAGTAATTCTGCCTGCCATTTCGGACTGAACTGGTAGGTCAGCAGGGCCTGAAAATCAGAAGAAGAGGGGACATAATTTCCCTTGGTTTCCTGCCGGCTTAATAAGTTGCGGTTACTCCGGTTCCGAATCCCCAGGAGGTAACTGAATTTATTTTTTTTATCCGCACCCTCCAGTTGTAATCCCTGTTCCAGGATACTGATAAAGGCCGAACCACCAAATTTCTTTGGTTTTTTATATTGAATATCCAGCACACTGCTCATCTTATCACCATGCCTGGCCTGGAATCCACCGTTGTAAAAGCTGATACTACGCACCATTTCGGGGTTGATAAAACTCAATCCTTCCTGCTGACCGCTGCGGACGAGGTAAGGACGAAAGATTTCAAAATCGTTTACATAGATCAGGTTCTCATCATAACTGCCACCCCTGACTGAATACTGGGAAGTCAATTCATTATTGGAGCCCACAAAGATCTTGATCAGACTTTCCACTCCGGTTACAGCGGATGGTAAATTCAGGATGGTTTTTGGATTGGGTTTGATCAGTCCGGCCTCCCGGCGCTCCCGCTGATCGGTCACGATGACTTCTTCCAGGGTTTTTTCTCCTCTTTCCAGGCGGATGCTGATGACTTCTTCTTCATTTTCATTCAGCATGAAATTTTTCTGTTCTGTATTCCTGCCCGCATAACTGAATACAAGGGCAAAGGCTTTATCCACCGGCACCTTAATGCGGAAATATCCTGAATCATTCGTGAGCAAGCCCTTTGATTGTCCGAGAATAATAATGGAAACACGGGAGAGGGGCCGTTCATTTTCATCCAGTACTTTACCGGAAACATAGGCCGATTTACCTGCTTTTTCAGCAGGTGGGTTTTGGGAATAACTGATAACAGTGATGAACAGGAGAAATGCAGTCAGCGATATCTGGCGGCAGCGTCTTTTCATAAGAGTTGATATGCCAAGATACGAAGGTTTGAGGGAGGGATAAATAATTTCTTTGTCGGTGTAAGATCGCTAAAAGCGATAACATAGTGGTGCGGGACTGCAAGTCCCGCACAGCAGACTGCAAGTCCCGCACAGCAAACTACAAGTCCCGCACAGCAGGTTATAGCCACAAAGGCACAAAGACACGAAGAGGTGATTTGTTATTAGCTTAGTGACTTTGTCCACAGCACTCTTCGAGAGTCTTTGTGGCAAAAAATTGACGGCTGTCAGTGTTGGAGCCTTACAGCTTTTTCAGCAGACTGATCGTACCTTTTGGATCGGCCGATTTGAACACCGTATTCCCGGCCACTAATACATGGGCACCGGCTTCCATTATTGAAGCGGCATTGTCAAGGGTTACGCCGCCATCAATTTCTATCTGTACCGCCAGCCCTTTTTCATCAATCATCCGGCGGAGTTGCCTGATTTTATCCAGCGTGTATGGAATAAATTTCTGACCGCCGAATCCCGGATTCACACTCATCAGGCAAACCAGGTCAATATCATGAAGTATATCAGTTAAAGTGGAGACAGGAGTATGCGGGTTCAGGGCCACACCGGCCTTCATACCCAGTGCTTTTATCTGCTGCACATTGCGGTGTAAGTGGCGGCAGGCTTCAATATGGACGGTCAGGATATCCGCTCCGGCTTTTTTAAACTGCTCGGCATATTTTTCAGGCTCTTCAATCATGAGATGAACATCGCAGGTCTTGCTGGTGGTTTTCCGGATGAATTCAATAATCATCGGCCCAAAGCTGATATTGGGAACAAAACGGCCATCCATCACATCCAGGTGAAACCAGTCGGCCTCACTTTCGTTCAGCATCGCACATTCGGATTCCAGTTTCAGAAAATCAGCTGCCAGCAGGGAGGGGGCTACAATGGACATGAAGGGGAGGTTTGCGGTGCAAGATAAGAAGAATAGGAGATTGAGATATTGAGAGATTGGGATATTTGGATATTGAGAGATTAAGATATTGGGATATTAGGTATTAGATATTGCTTCGCCCGCCCGTGAAAAGTTGAAAGGTTGAGAAGTTGAGTAGTTGAGAAGTTGAGATGTTGAGAAGGTCCAGGGGGGGGGTGACTATCAACTATCGACTAAAGACTGTCTACCGCCTCCCTCGCCTCCTTCATCGTCTTATCCAGCTCAAAAGCCCGCAAATAATTAACCCTTGCTTCCTCTTTTTTACCCATGGCTTGCTGGCATTTGGCGATCCAGTAATAGGCATCGGCAAAAGAGGGGGAAATGGTCAGGGCCAGGTTGAAGACGGCGATGGCTTCTTCATACTTTTTCATTTCATATAAGAGGCTGCCTTTTTCAATATAGCCGTCCAGAAAATAAAAATCATGTTGGATGGCTTCATCGAATGAGGTGATGGCCCTTGCATTATCATTGATATTGGCATAATAGATCCCCTTGTAATAATAAGGTTCGGCATGACGGCCTTCGGTATCAGCTTTGATTAAAGAATCGCAGAGTGCCAGTACACGGGGATTTTTGGCCTCTGCATACCGAAGGGCGAGGATATAATTCAGTTCCACATCAAAAGGAGCCAGTTGATAAGCCTGTTCCCAGAGCCGGGTGGCTTCATCTGTTTTATTTTCTTTATCCAGCAGGTCGGCCTTGAGTTTGATCACATCGGCTAAATCCGGTTTTTGAGAAAGGATCTCATCGCAGATCGCCAGTGCTTCCCTGGTTTTACTGGTTGCAGTATAGCCCCGGGCCAGGCTCAGTCGCAAGAGATAACTGCGCGGTATTTCTTTAAGCGCTTCCTGTAAAAACAGTATGGCGGAATCCGCTTTCTTTTCCAGTAAAAGCGTACTGATCCCCAGGGCATATTTCTCTTCTTTTTTCAGGGACCAGGCTTTCTGGAAATCAGCGAGGGCCGGTTCCGGGAAATTATTGGTATTCAGTAATACGGCTCTCCTGAATCTTAACTGATCGTTGGAAGGGTCTTTCTTAATACTGTCGGAGATGGCAGCAAATGCTTTCTGCTCCAGGATTTCTTCATAGGGAGAAGCGCTGTTATTATCATTACAACTGATGATTATAGTCATGCTACAGGCACCGGTAACCAATATTTTCGCAAAATATTTCATGAATTAAGGGGGTTTGAGCAGGTATGACAATCCCCTGACAAACAGGGTGGCCGGCAAAAATACCTTTGCAGCAGCTGAAATAAACGAAAACCAATGAAAAAAAGTATCATTCCCTTTCTGGGCATGCTTAGCATCCTCGCAGCCTGTAACAATAGTTCTAAAACAACCGATGGCACTGCAGTAACGGCAGATACCCTTCGCTATCCGGAGGAATCTCATTTAAAAAATATACAGCAGCTCACTTTTGGAGGCGATAATGCAGAAGCCTACTGGAGTTTTGACGGGAAGATGCTGGTGTTTCAGCGTACCAATGTTAAAGATGGCACTCCCTGTGATCAGATCTTTATCGGTAAAGTACCTAAACCGGGTAAAGCCTTTGAATATAAATTACTGAGCACCGGAAAAGGGCGTACCACCTGTGCCTTCTTTACAAAGGATAATAAACATGTGATCTATGCTTCCACCCACCTGGGCAGCGAAGCTTGTCCGCCTACACCAGATCGTGCCAAATACGGTAATAAATATATCTGGCCGCTGTATAACAGTTTCGACATTTTCATGGCTGATCTGGATGGAAAGATTTTAAAACAACTGACCAATTCAAAAGGATATGATGCAGAAGCCACTTTATCTCCCGATGGAAAGAAGATGATTTATACCAGTACCAAGGACGGAGATATAGAATTATATATTATGGATCTTGAAACCGGCAGTGAAAAGCGGATCACTCAAACACTGGGATATGATGGTGGTGCCTGGTTTAGTCCGGATGGCACCAAACTGATCTGGAGGGCCAGTCGCCCGAAAACTGAAGCAGAAGTAAAAGAATACAAAGACCTGCTGACTGAAAACCTGGTGGCACCCACGAATATGGAAGTATGGGTGGCGAATGCCGATGGCAGCAATGCAAGGCAGATTACCTCCTACGGACAGGCCAACTGGGCACCGGCCTATATGCCCGACAGCAAGCGGATCATTTTTGCTTCCAATCACGAATACAAAAGAGGGTTTCCTTTCAATCTGTACACCATTAATGAAGATGGAACGAATCTGCAGAAAATCTCCCGCGACAAAGGCTTTGATGCCTTCCCGATGTTCTCTCCCAATGGAAAAAAGATTGTCTTTTGCAGCAACCGGAATAACGGAGGCACGAGGGATACCAATGTGTTTATGGCAGATTGGGTGGAATAAGCCTGATAAAGAGGGGTAAAAAAATTCAACGAATAAGGTAGGGCATATCATTTATGCCCTACCTTTATTTTTTTAAACCCATCACTAAAATCTGCATTTATGTATAACGGTATGCTTCACCTGCACAGTTTCCTTCGTTGGGTCATCCTGATCTTATTACTGGTAGCAGTTTATCGCCATTTTGCGAGCCGGCACCAGTCATTCACCGCAGGTCACCGTAAAACCGGTTTATTCCTCATGATCACGGCAGATATTATGTTGCTGGTGGGTTTGTACCAGTGGTTCACCGGTCCCTGGGGTTTAAAAAGTATCCAGGCCAATGGTTTCGGAAATGTGATGAAGAATCCGGGACTTCGTTTTTTTGCAGTGGAACATACCATCGGCATGCTGGCCGCCATCATCCTGATCCATATGGGTTATGCGTATGGCAAACAAAATGTGCCGGATGAAAGAAAACACAAACGTTCCCTGCTTTATTTTGGTTTAGCCTTACTCATCATCCTCATTTCAGTTCCCTGGCCTTTTCGGGCGGTAGGAGCGGGGAGGAGTTGGTTTCCGGGGATGTAGGGAAGTCATTAGTCTATAGTCTATAGTCTTTAGCCCTTACTTTTTGTTGGCACTTATATAAAATTAGCCTTTGTCCGTTCTAAGAAAAACGTCTCTTAGAACCGACTATCGACTAATGACTATAGACTAAAGACTATCTCTTCCCTTCTCTGTAAAATATCTTCCCCACAATCTTCCATCCTTCCTTGTCTTCAGCAGACTCATGATATCGTGAAAATAAAAGGTGGGGTATTCGATGGTGAGTTTGGCGATGGCTGCATTGCCATATACTTCAACTGAGCTAATCGATGTAGTTCGTTCGGTTTTTTTGAGGGTATGTCTCATCCGGGACATAAAATCTTTTAAAGAAACCACGACCAGGGTATCATTGCGCATATATTGCATTTGTCCGGTTGGACTGAATGCTTTTGAGAACATAATGCTATCTCCGTTTGTGCCTCCATCGAGGTAATAATTACAAACAGTTTTGATGGCTTCGGTTTCTTCTTCCTTTGTCTGGGCACCGGAAAACTGGCTAAGGGAAATGCAGCAACTGAAAAGTAGTATGTATTTTTTCATGGCGATTTATTTTCCGGTAATGTATGGAGGGAAATTAATTTGGCAAGGTTATTTTACAGGAGCGGCTGGTACAGTCGTTAGTCGCTAGTCTTTAGCCCTTACTTTTTGTCGGTAGGTAAATAAATTTAGCCATTGTCCTTTTTAAGGATATGGCATCTTAGAACTGACTAACGACTTCTTTTCCCCCTTTAGGGGATAGGGGTGACTATTGACTAAAGACTATCGACTAACGACTTCTCCCTCCCAGTTCAATCACTTCACATTCCCGCATATCAGTTCCATCAATCACAAAACGAATCAATGTACGGACTTTATGCCATCCCTGTCTGCCGGCAGCACCGGGGTTCATGTGGAGGCAGCTGATCTTTTCATCATAGATCACTTTTAATATATGGGAGTGGCCGCTGATGAATAATTGGGGTTGGTGGAGGGCCAGTTCTTTTCTGGTTTCCGGATTGTATTTGGGCGGTGATCCCCCGATATGGCGCATCATCACTTTTACCCCTTCGCAGGTAAAGACCAGTTGTTCGGGAAACTGATGCCGGATGGAGGCATCATCAATATTGCCATAGACTCCTTTGAGTGGTTTAAAGGATTCCAGTTTTTCCGTGACATCCGGACCAAAATCACCCGCATGCCAGACCTCATCGCAGTTGGCAAAATGGCGGAAGACTGCTTCATCCAGGAAGCCATGGGTGTCGGAAATCAGGCCGATACGGGTCATGGGCTAAAGATAGAAGAAAACTGCAAACCTGTTTTGACCGGAGTTTGCCATTGTTTCAGCGATGCTGGCATATTGATCAGCCTGGTTTGAATATCAGATTTGTCAGCGAGACTCCGGGGGAAAACGAAGTAAACAATGACCATTTTCGCAAGGAGTCTGGCGTAATAAGAGCTTTTATTGTCATGGTATCCGGCCCGGTTTATATATAGTTTTAGGACAGGTTTTCATAAATTAGAGGAGGATATCAGCTAATGATAAACATACCCGCCACTTTACATGTCTATCCCAATAACAAGTTGCATTATTGAATTTTTATGACATACACAGAAAAATTGCCGTCTGAAAATTGTAAAGAATTGATGCATTCCTTCTGGAAGTTTGAAGTATCAGCTGATTTCAATGACGGTAAACCCTTTTTGTTTGAAGTCATGCCGGAAAATAAACTATCCATCGTTTTTGTTAACCTTCCTCATTATAAAGGTGCGAGTTGTATGGGTATACAGACAAAGCGGATGAAAAGGGAAATTTATCCGGGATCTGTCTTCCTGGGCATCCGGTTTAATCCCTGGATAAATATTGAAGGGCTGTTTGAGGAGAAACAGTCCACTGCTAATCAGGTGCTGGAAGCCCCCGCGTATTTGCATGATTTTTCGCTGAAATTAACCCTTCACAAATAGCGGCTGACTTTTCTGATTTTAAACTGCTTGAAAAAGGACTGATGAATCTTTCAACGCATTTAAAAATGCTTGCCGATCCGTTGATTAAATACATCTGTTTGCAACTGGAGGAAGGATATAAAGTACTTGACATTGTAAAAGATATTCCCATGTCTATCAGACCTGTTCAAAAGCAATTTAAAAAAATAACAGGATTAACAATGGCGGGTTATCGTAATATTAACAGGCTTAGAAATACGGTTTCCCAGGTATATTATAAAAACGGGAATATTACAAATGCGGCATTTGAAAATGGGTACACAGATCATTCTCATTTTATGAATGAGTTTAAGAAGTACATGGCCGGTACACCGTTAAAAGCCTTTCTAAACCAAACGGAGACAATCAGACATCAATTCTCAAAGTAAACGCATTTTTACACGTAATTCCCTCCCGGCTATTCTACATTTACATCTAAAGTGATATATTATGAGAAGATTGATCCTGTCTTTAGCCCTGGTTCTATCGGGTTTTGTAACGGTATTTGCACAAGCAGAAAACAACCCGCTTGGTTTCATGATTGGAAAATGGAAAGGCAGCGGTTGGATGATGACACAGAGCGGAAAACAGTTCACGAATATTACTGAATTAATACAATGTAAACTGGACTGTGCTGTTTTAGCAGTTGAAGGACTTGGCGTTAAGTATGACTCTCTGACAAAAAAGGAGATCATTGTGCACGATGCCTACGGAGTAATATCTAAAAACACCAAAAGTAATCAATGGGTCATGAGGGCTTACAAAAAGGGAGATGTGATTGATGCGGACATCATATTCATCAGTGAAAAACAAATTCGATGGGAACTGCCGGTCCCCGGTAATGCCGGCAGGATGCGGTTTACTACGGATTATTCTGTTGCCGGCAAATGGAAAGGAACTGGCGAGTACAGCAGAGACGGGAATAGCTGGATGATAATAATGGAAACTAATTTGACAAAAGTAGTTGAATAAACGAACGGGTAGTTTTCAATACAGATCATATCGAGGTATGTATAATATGATTTTAGTCTTTCATGCTACACTTGCATTAGTATTGTCTGAGATTATTCCAGGTAACACATTATGCGAAACGATTGGGGTAGCAACCGGAGGTATTTTCAATATTGGGGCAATATTTATCCCGAAATTAAATTGAATATTGTTGATGATTTTTCATTCTGCATCAATTCGGAATTGCATGAAGAAAGAAAGTAAAATATTGACGCTGCATCCTGAAGGGAAAAAAGGAGTGAACATTTCACTTACCAGGTATGAACAAATTAAAAAATTCATCATTGATACGGTTCGGACGAAAAAGGAAATCTCTTTTGGGGCACTTGCTGACCTTGCTGTTTCAAAACTCACTGGCAAATTTGACGGGAAAGTAACCTGGTATATTGTAACAGTTAAACTTGACCTGGAGGCAAGAAGAATGATTGAGCGAATACCCGGAACCAGTCCCCATCAACTAAGAATTCCTGCAAAAAAGCCGACTGACCCCAAAAAGTAGTTAAATACTATTCGCTTTTAGTTAAACTGCCAGTTTTATTATCAGTTTTGCCAGTGAAACTCCGGGCCGTAAAAAATCGGTATAAAATTCCTTAGCTTTAGTTGGAAAAAACTATCTGTTCTGTTGCAGCCTAATCTCCAGGTAGCAGAAGATTTCTGCGATTGATTAACAGCAGAACTACATACAACTAAAACAACTAATATGAAAAAGTATTTGGCTGAATTCATCGGAACATTCTGGCTGGTATTGGGCGGTTGTGGAAGCGCCGTACTGGCTGCCAGCTTTCCCAATGTGGGAATCGGTTTGGTTGGCGTATCGCTCGCTTTCGGATTAACCGTACTCACGATTGCCTATTCCATGGGTCATATCTCCGGCGCCCACCTGAATCCTGCTGTTACAATCGGATTGTGGATGGGCGGAAGAATCGGCGCCAAAGATGTTTTGCCATATATTATTTCACAGGTAGCTGGTGGATTGGCGGCAGCCACCGTACTTTATTTTATTGTGACCGGAAACGGAAGTTCCATTGGTGATTTTGCTGCCAATGGGTATGGCGACCATTCACCCGGACAATACAATATGACTGCAGCTATCCTGACGGAATTTGTAATGACCTTCATGTTTTTATTGATCATCCTTGGTGCAACTGATTCCAAAGCGCCGGCGGGTTTTGCCGGTATTGCTATCGGATTAGCTTTAACCCTGATTCACCTGATCAGTATTCCTGTCACCAATACATCCGTTAACCCGGCCAGAAGTATCAGCCAGGCTGTTTTTGTTGGCGGCTGGGCTTTATCACAAGTCTGGTTATTTATTGTTGTTCCAATCGTGGCGGCAGCATTGGCAGGACTGGTACACCGGTATTTTAAATCTGCATCCTAAGCTGGATCGGGAACTGAACAAGAGTTGATTGGAATTTTAGTTTTCAATTGATCTGATTAATATGACGCATTATCTCATTGTACCTGGCCTCGGTGATTCTGGCCCGAAACACTGGCAAACCTATTTTGAAGAAAGCGGAAAAAATTTTACCCGTGTTCAGCAGTCTGACTGGAATGCGCCGGTCTGCGAAGAATGGATGGCCCGGATTGATGAAAAAGTAAAGGATTACGATCCAACAACAGTTGTACTCATTGGCCATAGCCTGGGTTGTTCTACTATTGCGCATTGGGCAAGGAAATACCAACGTAAAATAAAAGGCGCCCTGCTGGTGGCTCCAAGTGATCCAGAAGCAGATATTTATACTTTTCCTGCAACCGGTTTTGCGCCGGTGCCGTTGGAGCGGATTCCCTTTCCCACGATCGTAGTGGCCAGTAATAATGATGTATGGGTGACTATGGAAAGAGCCCGTTTCTTTGCTGAGCACTGGGGAAGTGAATTCCTTGATATCGGTCCTGCCGGTCATGTAAATGCGGATTCGGGACATTATCAGTGGGAGGAGGGGTTGGAGATATTAAAAAGACTGGGCTGATTTTTTTTAATGAGCTTATTCAGAAAAATATTTTTGCTTGCCTGCGGCCTTTCAGTCTTCGTTCTTCTATTACTGTCTTGCGGACAGAAAAGCAAATCATCCGCAACGGTTGAGTTGCTGCCCAATGGAAAAAGATTGCTTGACACCTATGATTCAGCGATGTCGTTATACTATAAAGAAGTAGTGGGGTCGGATACTTTGCTGGATGGAGGAATTACCTGCTATGGCGAAGATGACAGTATGCGTTATTTCTACCTCCGGAAGGGAAATGAAATGCACTTGCTCAATCAATCTTCTGTTTACCAATCACCCTGGTCACTCGGGGTGGTTGAAGAAGAATTTTCGGATTTTTTTCTGGTTCGCCTTGATAATGGAAACAGCAGTCCGGTTCATTATCAGGTGTTCAACAAATCGGATGGTAGCAACCGGATGGGGAAAGGGCGATGGGGGATCAGTATCAATTACTGGAAGGATAGTTTGTTCCTGCTCAGTCACAACCCGGTTGTAACCAATAAGCCGGATAGTCTGGTCTTGTGGAATATTGTGTCCGGCCGGCAGTACAAAAGCCCCCTGCCATCCGGTTTGCCGGATGATATTGATTTTGAAATTACAGCAATCAGTCAGCACGAATACCGGATCTCATTTACATCCATCAGGGGTAATGAATTTGAACTGGAAAAGCGGTACCGGAGATAGTTTTGGATAAATAGATAACCGGCTTTTTTGGGAGATGCGGGAGAGTTTCTCATCTTAATAGATTATGATTAACTTCAAATCCAAATATGCTTGCCGGTTGCTATGAAAAAGACGGTCCTCTGTATTACCCTTTTTGTCACGATTGCTGCTTGTATAGCTTCCTGTTTTAATAATAACAAATCAAGGCAGCGGGGGGAGTTGAATCTGATTAGTTACAATTTTGATATTCGCCCCATTCTTTCCGACAAATGTTTTGCCTGTCACGGGCCAGATGCCAACAAAAGAAAGGCAGGTCTCCGTTTGGATATCATGGACAGCGCCCTGGCTCCATTAAAAGAAACCAAGGGAGCTTATGCGATAGTCCCGGGAAAGCCGGAAGCTTCTGAATTAATCAAGCGTATTTCTTCAAAAGACCCTTCTTATCAAATGCCAGCGCCGGAGTCGCATCTTGGCCTGTTAACCGCCGATGAAATAAAATTGTTTACAACCTGGATCAAACAGGGAGCCAACTATGAAAAGCATTGGGCATTTGTAAAACCTCAAAAAGTAAATCTGCCCGCTACCGGTGACAAGGACTGGCAAAAAAACGAAATAGACCATTTTACACTGGCTAAGATGGAGGAAAAGGGATTAGCGCCAAATGAGGAAGCTGAAAAGGAAATACTGCTAAAAAGAGTTTCACTGGACCTGACAGGTTTGCTTCCTTCTGTTGAAATGATGGATGCATTTGCCAGCGATAAAAGCAAGAATGCCTATGAAACGGTTGTCGACAAATTATTAAATACAGCCCAATACGGCGAAAAGATGGCAGTTCACTGGCTGGATCTTGCCAGGTATGCTGATAGTTATGGATACCAGGATGATAATATCAGGACACAATGGCCTTACCGGGACTGGCTCATTCATGCGTTTAATAAAAATATGGGGTATGATGAGTTTATCACCTGGCAATTGGCGGGCGATTTACTGCCCAATGCCGGCAAAGAACAAATACTGGCTACTGCTTTTTACGGAATCATAAGTACACAGAAGAAGGTGGCGTTATTCCGGAAGAGTACCGGGTAGAATATAATATTGATAAAGTAAAAACATTTGCTAAGGGGCTGTTGGCATTAACGGTGGAATGTGCACAGTGTCATGATCATAAATACGACCCGATTTCTCAGAAGGACTATTATCAGCTCTTTGGTTTTTTTAACTCCAGTAAGGAACAGGGATTTGAAGGCGATGTATCCATTTCAAAACCGGCCAAAACACCGGTCCTTGTTTTGAATGACGAGGATGTAAAAAGTCTTGTATCGTTTATTAATAAAAAAGATACCGGCCAGTTAACGGTATCAGTAATGGGAGAAGCCGATACACCCCGGACCACCTATATTTTGAAAAGGGGTGTTTATGATCAACATGGAGAAGTGGTTCAGGCAGCCGGTTTGAAATCTGTCATGGATTTTGATACCACTCGATTTCCCCGTAACCGGCTGGGGCTGGCCAAATGGACAGTCAATAAAGAAAACCCTGTGACGGCCCGGGCTTTTGTGAATCAACTTTGGGCAGAGTTTTTTGGAAAAGGAATTGTGGCAACTACCGGTGATTTCGGCATGCAGGGAAATTTACCCACGCATCCTGAATTATTAGATTGGCTGGCCGTTGACTTCATGGACAATAATTGGGATATCAAAAAACTCATTAAAAAAATTGTACTCTCTGCCACCTACCGGCAATCTTCCCGGATTTCAGCAAAGCATAGAAATACAGATCCGGAAAATACTTATTTAAGCCGCTTTCCCAGGGTCAGGGAAAAAGCAGAATTTATCAGGGATATCGTATTGGGAAGCAGCGGGCTCCTGGTGAAAACAATCGGGGGACCCAGTGTAAAACCCTATCAGCCTAAAGGAATCTGGGAAGCGGCTACTTCCGGAAGAGGAGTACTGGCTGTTTATGAACAGGATCATGGAGAGGCACTGTACCGCAGAGGCTTATACACGTTTATCAAATTAACAGCGCCGCCACCCGGTATGATCATGTTTGATGCCAGCAACAGAGACCAATGTGAAGTGAGAAGGCTCAACACAACCACACCCTTACAGGCATTGGCCATGATGAATGATCCATTGGTACTGGAAGCTTCAAGAGTATTTGCTCAGCAATTGTTTACCAAGAACAGCAGTATTGATCAGAAAATTCAGTTGGCATTTCGAAGTATTATTTGCCGGACACCTACCAATAAGCAGTTGAACATTCTTTCCGATTATTATCAAGAGCAAGTCAAACAGTTTAGCAGTAAAAAACTGGATGCCGGAAAAACATTAAATGTGGGGGAATATGCGCAGGACGAACGGGCGAATAAAAACGAATTGGCGGCATTAATGAAAGTAATAGTCACCATTTATAATATGGAAGAAGCGATTACAAAAACCTGATAAAGTGGAAAAAGAAGTATTAGAACATCAGTTACATATCAACCGGCGCAGGTTTTTAACCCGCGTAGGCATGGGTTTAGGAGGAGCTGCCCTGGGTTCCTTATTGATCCCCGATTTGTTTGGCGGAAAAAATATCGAGGAACAGGTAATGACCGGACTTCCTCATTTTGCGCCAAAAGCAAAACGAGTCATTTATCTTTTTCAGAATGGCGCACCTTCTCAGTTAGATTTATTCGATTACAAACCGATGCTGCAAACGATGCAGGGACAGGATCTGCCTGCCTCCATCCGGATGGGACAAAGATTAACCGGTATGACAGCCGATCAGAAACAATTTCCGTTGGCGTGCTCTGCTTTTCAATTTGAACAGTATGGACAACAAAGGGTATGGATGAGTGAATTATTACCCTATACATCAAAAATCGCAGATGAATTGTGCGTCATAAAAAGCATGCATACAGAAGCGATTAATCATGACCCCGCCTTGACTTTTTTTCAAACAGGGGCACAAGTGGGGAATCGACCCAGTATGGGTTCCTGGTTAAGTTATGGGTTGGGGAGTGAAAATAAAAACCTGCCTGCTTTTTGCGTATTGTTATCGAAGGGTAAAGGAAACGGGCAGGGTGTCTATTCTAAATTATGGACCAACGGATTTCTGGACTCAGTGCACCAGGGCGTGCAGTTCAGCAGTGGCGAAAACCCGGTCTTATACCTGAATAATCCTGACGGGATCGATAAAGCCGACAGAAGAGCCATGCTGGATAAATTAGCAGCATTAAATGAAGAAAGCAATAAGTCATTTGAAGACCCTGAAATGACTTCGAAAATACAGCAATACGAAATGGCTTATCGGATGCAGACAGCCGTGCCGGAAGTAACAGACTTGAGCAATGAGCCGGAGGATATCATCAAATTATATGGGGCAGAATGCATGGTGCCCGGAACCTATGCGGCCAATTGCTTATTGGCAAGAAAACTATCTGAGAGCGGTGTACGGTTTATTCAACTCTATCACCAGGGTTGGGATGGACATAATAACTTACCCGAGGAGTTAAAAGGCCAGTGTAAGGATACAGATCAGGCTTCAGCCGCATTAATTACTGATTTAAAACAAAGAGGATTGCTGGATGAAACTTTAGTGATCTGGGGCGGAGAATTTGGCCGGACGAATTATTGCCAGGGCACCCTTACAAAAGAGAACTATGGAAGAGATCACCATCCAAGATGCTTTACGATATGGATGGCAGGCGGAGGCGTAAAGCCGGGTGTTTACGGGGAAACAGATGAGTTTGGATATAATATTGTTTCGAACCCGGTACATGTCAATGACTTTCATGCTACGGCCTTGCATCTGATGGGACTGGATCATGAAAAATTAACTTTTAAGCATTTAGGGAGAAGGTATCGCTTAACGGATGTAGCCGGAAAGGTAGTCAGCTCGATTATTGCATAAGTCTTTTGTAAAAATAGTAATGAACAGGAAAGATTTCATAACGAATACATCCCTTGCGGGTATCAGTGCGCTCTGCATTCCTGATTTTTTGATCAGGAACGAAATCGTATTCGGGCATCAAAACAAAAAGTACCGGATCAATAAACGCTGGAGTCAGGCAGACATCAGCCGCTATCCTGTTAACGATTGTCATGAAATGGTTCAGGATAGTATGGGAAGAATCATCCTGTTGACCAATGAAACCAGGAACAATGTATTGATTTATGATAAAAACGGGAAATTGCTGAAAACCTGGGGAACTGAATATCCGGGTGCCCACGGATTAACACTGTTTCATGAGAACGGAGAAGATGTATTATTTATTTGTGATAACAACCGGCACCAGGTGATTAAGACCACCCTCGATGGAAAAGTGCTGATGGTGATTGATTATCCCAAAGAAACCGGTGAATATAAGTCGGCTGATGAATTTATACCGACAGAAACGGCCATAGCGCCCAATGGCGATATTTATGTGGCCGACGGATATGGAAAAGATTTTGTCATACAATATGACGCCAAAGGAAAGTACATCAGGCATTTTGGCGGAAAGGGAGATGCTGAAAAGAATGTGTTGAATGCACACGGTGTTTGTATAGATGGGAGAGATAAAAATAATCCCTTTTTATTGGTAACCTCCAGATTGCAAAACGCATTTAAGCGATTTAGTTTAACAGGGGATTATCTGAGCACGATCCCAATGCCCGGCGCCTGGGTCTGCCGCCCTGTAATCAGGGGTAACTATTTATATGCGGCCGTTTTGCAATCCCAAAGCAGACAGTGGCAGCAATCAGGCTTCGTTACCATTTTAGATGAAAACAATAAAGTAATCAGCAATCTGGCTGGTAGTGAGCCGGCTTATGATGCTAATAATACTTTAAACGAAATGTATCAGACCATCAGGGCTTTTCAGTACCCTCATGATGTATGTATAGATGATGAGGAGAATCTGTATGTGGCGCAATGGAATTCAGGGAAAGTATATCCTTATAAATTTGAACCCGTTCACGCATGAAATATTTCGGCAGTTTCCTGGTTTTAATACAATCCTTTTTTCTTTCAGCGGCACAGGATACGTTTCAGCTGGCAGCGCCCTTTATCAAACATCAATCTGTTTTTTTTAAAAAGGAAGCCAGTGTGGAAATTGTTTTTGCTCAACAAGGAACATCCATTCATTATACAGTCAATGGTGCAGAGCCTGCAGAAACAGATGCGGTTTATACAAAACCACTGGTCATTAAAAAGAACTTCACCACGGTAAAAGCCAGGGTTTTTGGAAAAGGTTTTTTAGCTTCTGAAACAGATCAGGCGATATTTATTAAAGAAGGAATTCCGGTTAAAAGTATTGAACACCCGGCACCTGATGCTAAATATAGTGGCGAAGGCGGACAGACCCTGAATGATAATAAAGGAGGGATACTTTCTTTACAGAGTAAGACCTGGCTGGGGTTTTTAATGGACACGATTACGTTTACCATTGCCGTCAATAAAATACAACCGGTTCAGTCTGTATTATTTCAATTATTGCAGGATTACAATAGCTGGATATTTTTTCCGGATAAAGCTGAAGTATATTGTAGTACGGGTGGAGTGATGCAGAAACAGGGCGAAATGTTCTTCAACAGGGTGGAAAATAAAGAAACAAAGCTCGTTCAACCCTATGTGATTCCCTTTAGCAAATCTGTCAGAACAGATTTGGTTCAGTTAAGGATCTATACCTGCAGTAAAATACCGGACTGGCATGCCGGGAAGGGTCAAAAGGGCTGGCTCTTTATTGATGAAATAAAAATTTATTAGACGTGGGCCAACGGGTACAAAATATTATTTTCAACAGCTGCATCCTGCTCAATTGTCTGTTGCTCAGTATTACAGTTTTGGGTGATAAAATAGCAGTGCCCACTGTATTACAGGTAGCTGGCCGTATGCACCCCTTGTTGCTCCATTTTCCAATCGTGCTGGTATTCTTAGCTATCATCACGGAATCAGTCATTAAAAGAAGTAATAACCAGCCATTAAAGGAAGCGGCCAATTGGCTCTTGCTGTCGGCCGCATTTACTTCAGCGGTCACGGCTTTAATGGGATCATTCCTGTCCCGGGAAGATGGATATGATCAAAATGTCTTAGCATGGCATCAATGGACCGGTGTAGCTGTTAGTTTTATTAGTTTGAGCTGGTATGCGTGGAGAGAAAAAATAAGATCCGTCCGCTTTGCAAACGTATTGATCACTTCAGTTGCTGCAATTGCTGTTATAATAACAGGCCATAAGGGGGCTAATATAACACACGGTAACAATTTTTTACTGGCTCCTCTTAGCCCTGCTGAGAACAAAGAATCAACAGTTCCCCTGGATGATGCAGTGGCCTATACGCATTTTATTCAGCCCATCTTGCAGGCTAAATGCATGGGTTGTCACAATACTAAGAAAGCAAAAGGTGGCTTGGTGATGGAAACCGAAGCTTTTTTATTGAAGGGGGGAAAAAATGGAAAACTCTGGGACAGTACTTCCGCTGATTTTGGATTAATGATGCAGCGTATTCATAAGGCCGAAGATAGTAAAGAACATATGCCGCCGGTTGGAAAGCCGCAGCTGACTGATGAAGAGAAAAAATCGATATTCTACTGGTTAAAAAGCGGAGCCAGTTTTACAAAGAAAATAACAGCATATGATGAAGCAGATTCTTTGAGAATACTGGCGGCCGGTAAATTTAAGAGCTCTGGTGCAGCCGTTTATGATTTTCCTTCTGCAGATGCAGGTACATTAAAAAAACTGAATACAGATTACCGGGTTGTTCAGCCGGTTGATGCACAGTCGCCCGCATTAAGTGTTGAATTTTACGGAGCAGGTTTTTACAAAGGAGAGCAATTAAAAGAACTGGAAGTTGTAAAAAATAATATCATAAGTCTGGGCCTTAATAAAATGCCTGTAAAGGATGAAGATTTAAAATGGATTGCTGGATACACTAACCTGAGAAAACTGAATCTGTCCTTTACGCAGATTACTGGAGCGGGATTAGCGCAATTACAGCCATTGAAAGAATTACAACAGTTGTCTCTTTCAGGAAATGCATTAAAAGCAACCGATTTATCTGTTTTCAAGGGGATGAATCAATTAAACACGGTTTATCTGTGGAATACAGGTATTCGTGAAAGCGATCTGGCTGCTGTAAGAGCTGCATTTCCCAAAGTTTCATTCCAGACAGGGTTTAATGGCGATACGGTCATTACTCAGTTAAGTGCCCCGATTATTGAAGCGGAAGAAGCGTTTTTTACAACCACAGTGCCGGTTAAAATTAAGGGATTGATCAGGAATACAGTTGTGCGCTATACAACAGATGGAAGCACTCCGGATAGCCTGAAATCGCCCTTGTATAAAGGCGAAATATTGATTGATAAAACAAGCATCTTAAAAGTAAAAGCATTTTTGCCGGGTTGGGCGAGCAGTAATATTGCAGAAAAGAGTTTCTATCACGCAGGAATAAAAATCGATTCCATTGAATTGGAGACAAAGCCGAATCCACAATATGCCGCCAATGGCTGGAGAACCCTGCATGATAAAATAAAAGGGGATTTGAATTTCCGTACGAAATGGCTGGGTTACCGGGAGGGTGACCTGAAGGCATACTTATACTTTAGCAGTCCGGTAAAACTGTCTGGTATTACGATGAGTATGCTGATGGATGTGAATAGTTATATCATGCCAGCTCAGCAAATTGAAGTGTGGGGTGGTGCCAGTAAATCCAGTCTGAGATTATTAAGTAAAATAAATCCGGATCAGCCAAAAATGATATTGCCGCCAACTATGGCCATGAATCAATTGACGTTTCCGGTCACCGAGCTGAAGGTCTTAAAAGTAGTGGTGAAACCCGTTACACTCCCCAATTGGCATCCCGGCAAAGGAGAGAGGGGTTGGATATTTTTCGATGAGTTTTTTGTGCAGTAATATGGTTCGCAGCAGTATTCACTTACATCACTTAGCAAGTAACAAGCTCACACAACTTAAATGTTGATAAACTAAAAAATGAAAAAAACGCTGTTATTAATTTCGTTTTGCTTTAGCCTGAGTTATGTATGGGGACAAGCACCTTATTCTATAGAAATTCAAAACCAGATTAAAAAGGTAGAAAACAATCTGTTTGGGCGGATAATTCTGAATGGAAAAGCAGATAATATTCATGACCGCATGGCTTTCTTCAGAGTGAAGGGTTTAAGTATTGCGGTTGTTAGTAATTATAAAGTGGTTTGGACTAAGGGCTATGGATGGGCAGATGATGTTAAAAAATTACCTGTAACAACGGCCACTTTATTTAAGCCGGGTTCAATTAGTAAATCACTGAATGCTGCAGCTGTTTTGAAATTAGCACAGGGTAACAGGTTGGATCTTTATAAAGACATCAACGACTATTTAAAGTCCTGGAAATTCCCCTACGACAGCTTCTCGAAAGGTAAAATAATTACCGCTGCTCATTTGTTAAGCCATATGGGCGGCTTATCTGTTTATGGCGGTTTCCCCGGCTATGATGCAAAATCCAGGATCCCAACGATTCCACAAATTTTAGACGGTGTTCCACCTGCCAACACCCCGGCGGTTCGTTCCTTATTTGAACCCGGCCTACAATTTCAGTATTCAGGTGGAGGAACCATCGTTTCTCAGCTCATCATTACTGATTTGACCAAACAGCCTTATGAGCAATTCATGCTGGACAGTGTGTTGAAGCCATTCGGTATGAAAAATAGTTTTTATTCAGCAGCAGCACCAGCCCAAAATCAACTGAATAAATATGCAATGGGCTACACCAGGGATGGAGCAAAAGTTGCGTCTACATTTAATACCTATCCCGAACAAGCCCCCCTGGGTTTATGGACAACTCCCGAAGACCTTGCTAAATTTATGATTGAAATACAACTGGCCTATCATGGAAAATCATCAAAAGTCTTAAATCAGCAAATGGCCGGCTTGCAACTCACTCCTTATATTGATCATTCAGCCACCATGGGTGCTTTTATTGGTGAGCGAAAAGGAGAAAAATATTTTTTCCATGATGCAGGAAATGAAGGCTACCGTGGTTTGTATTACGGGAGTGTTGATGGAGGGAGTGGTATCGTAGTTTTTGTGAATTCAGATGAGGGGACTATTATTCTGGAATTACTAAACAGCGTGGCCAGTGTTTATAACTGGAAAGGGTTTGATCAACCGAAGAACATCAATACCGTTACGATACCTGATGCCATTGCTCAAAAATACCCTGGTGTTTATTTGTATGATGGTAAGATTGCAGAAGTAACGAAAGAGAAAGATGGCCTTTTGTATTGGGCAGACGGTCAGAACTGCAGGATGTATTTTACCTCACATAGTGATTTTATCAACCTGGAATTTCAGACAGAAAAATCATTCCTCATGGATGGTTCAGGTAATGTAACAGGGTATGCAAGAAAATTAAATGGAGAACTAAGGGTGCCGGCCACTAAAATTACAAGAGTAGATACCATTAAGGCGAATGAAGGGGAATTGACTGCCTTTGGCTGGCACTTATTAGAAACGAAAAGATTTGGGCAAGCTATTCAATATTTAAGCAGAGCAAGAATGCTTTATCCTAATGATCTTGTAGCGATCAGTAGTCTGGCTCATGGCTTTTTATTCAACAACGAATATGAGAAAGCGATCGCCTTGTATCAGGAATTTCTGGCTAAAAAGCCAAATGAGCAAGTGTCTCAAAAAACTTTAATTAAAAACAATTTTGACTATTTTTTAAAAGCCGGACTTAGTAAAACTGTTATAGCAAAGGTTACTAAAGATTTACAACTGTAGCAGAAGGTCAGAATTTTATGTCAGACCTGTTTAATTCGCTGGGCTGGGACGGGTAAAATTGGTTCTTTCTGGCTTTTTGTTGCGAGGGATTCACTGATGATTTGGATTCATAATTAAAACTTAAAAAAATTTGTCTTTGGTAATAGGATTGCCGATGAATCGTTAATGATAAATATAAAAACTATGAAACGTGTTTTTTTCATATTAGTAATTGCCGTATCCAATTCTCTTTTTGGACAAAGTCAGCAATTTGTATCCTCGGATATTGACAATTTTTGGACTGCTTTTGATAAGGTAACAGGCACTAAAGACACTGTTCTGCAAAGAAGGTATATAAAGGAGTTGTATCTGGATAAGGGGAGTCCTGGTTTGAAAAGCCTTATACTGGTTCGGAATTACGGGGATTTAGAACTTATTAATTCCATTGTACAGTACCCGAAATTCTGGCAATCATTAAGAGACAATAGTTTAAATACCAGCCAGCTCTATCCGGAGATTGACAGAGATATTTCAGGTCTGAAGAAAATTTATCCTAACCTGAAACCGGCTACCATCTATTTTTTGATGGGTGCATTCCGCACAGGCGGGACCCTTCATCAGGACAGAGTGCTGATAGGAAGTGAAATGTCCTTATGTGACGAAACGACTGTTATTAGTGAACACCCGGAATTAAGACAGCAGTTTTATAAAAATTATCAGCCTAAAAAGAACGTTTCGTTAACATGCACACATGAGTATATCCACACGCAGCAACAGGAGCCCCCTGATAATTTGCTTTCCTGGTGTTTATATGAAGGAGTGGCCGAATTTGTTTCCTGCCTGGCAACAGGAAAAAAGTCAAATACACCGGCAGTTTATTTTGGGAAAGCAAATCAGGAAAAAGTGTTCAAAAAATTCGGGGAGGAATTTATTTTTCCCAGATGGGGTGACTGGTTATGGGGTGAAAACAGCAACGAACTGAAGGAAAGGGATTTGGGTTACTTTATCGGTTATGAAATATGCGAGAAATACTATGAGCTTTCTTCCGACAAACAAAAAGCGATAAAAGAACTGATTGAAATGGACTTTGCCAACGAAAAGGCCGTGGAAAGGATTGTAGACGCCACAAATTTATTTCCGGAAACTTTGCAAAAAATGCGGGATGATTATAATAAAAAGCGACCAACAGTAGTAACTGTTCAGCCAATGAAAAAGAATAAAAAACTGAAGCCTGGTCTGGTACAGCTCTCCATTACATTTTCCGAACAAATGGATACGAATGCAAGGGGTTTTGACTACGGACCCCTGGGAGAAAAATATATCTACCGGCTCAAAAGAATCATTGGCTTGTCCAATAACGATCGAACATTTACCATTGAAGTAGAAGTGGATCCGGGAAAAAAGTATCAGACTTATATCACCACTAATTTCAAAAATAAGCAGGGTTTCCGGTTGAAACCCTTTTTAATTGAATTTGAAACGAAAGTAAAATAGAGTTACTGTCTGCCTTTTAGGGAAACAGATTTCCAGGTACCTGGATGCAGAACAACAAAAAGGCCGCCGGTATTAACCGACGGCTTTAAAAATATGACAGAGCGCACTTAACTATCGGTTACTGCTGTTTCATCACTTTTAATAACTCGTCATTACTCAACTTAATCAGGTACAATCCATTTGGATAAGTGCTGAGATCAATATGCTGGTTTGCGGCCGTGATAATGACTTTCTTCAGTACTCTTCCATTCATATCACTGATGATTGCTTCCTTACCAATCACTGAAAGATTGCCTACTAAAATATTGATAACGCCTTTGGTCGGGTTCGGGTAAACAATCGTCGGTGAGTTGCCATCTTTATTATAATTCAACCGGACAATATTCGAATACTTCGACCGCTCATCGATATCTACCTGTTTGAGCCGGTAGAACATGACCCGGCTATTGAGGCGGTCAATCCGCTGATCGGTGTATTGATAACGTTTTTCTGTAACGCTGTTACCGGCTGCAGGGAGTACGGCTATCTGACTGAAATCAGTTCCGTTCAGTGATCTTTCCAGTCTGAATTCTTTACTGTTCTGCTCTGAAGCTGTAGCCCATTTCAGTAAGTTGTTTTTGCCCTCATTGCTGCCGTTAAAATAAAGCAGGGTCACCGGTAAGGCATTGCCAATTGAAGAGCACTGGGTAACACCTTGCCGTAATAGTTCTGTATTACCAGCCCGGTCTGTTGCCAGTACAAAGAAGCAGTAATTCAAACCGGGTGGTAAGCTGAATGTGGTATCTGTTCTGCGGATTTGCGGAAACAACACATTGTAATTCAGCTGGTCGGTTGAAACATATACCGTATAATAATCAATACCGCTGCCGTTGGGATCATCTGTACCGGTCCAGCTTAACGTTATTGGATTCGTACTTATGCTGGTAATGGTATTGATCTGGCTGACTGGGGCAACGGCATCGATCGTATTCTTATGGATATTGGTAGGGATGGTATCATTCTGGTCAAATACGATAAAGGCTCTGGCACCGATCGTATCGAGTGTTTGCGCATCCTGCCGGGGTTTGATTGTAAAGTTGACAAAACCATGTCCATATTCGGGATTCAGGGTATCCTGTACAAATACAAAGCCAGCCAGTGGATCTTCAGGAGGACGCAGGGTTACAGGATCTATTGCCTGAAACTCCCAGAAAATATTATTGGTCACAATATCATAGCCTGCGGTCATATCAATAAACAAACCAGTGGAATCCCTGGCATCTAATCGCTGATAGTAGAATGAATTACCCTTTGGGATTTCAAATGAAAAATTATTGAATCCCACATCTCCCAATTCAAGGGTAGCAGCATCCTGTTTGGGTTCCAGCGGTGAACTAATCCTCAGGTATTGTACCGGGGCAGTAGCAGTGGTATCATTTTCAAAAAGGATGGTATAGGGGATCTTGTTTTTTACACTGATCCAGGCTTTATCTGGTGCACCATCCGGGCCCTTGATCAGGTTGGGGTCGGAGGTCAAAAGAATATTCATGATAGCACTAGCAGCATCAGTTAGAGGCCCAGGAGGGAATCGGCGGGTACCGTTGGAGGGTGGGCATCTATTGCTCGTATTGAGTAAGTCGTCCTGGTTATATTCATCTTCCCAGTAATCATTAAACCATTTGCCGGCAGGAAGACCCAGAAATGTGAGATCCTCTCCTAGTAGTTCGCTGGTTTCTACTATCGTATTGCCACTCATTAAAACAGAAATCAGATTGAATCCACCATAAACAAGATTTATATTCATAGGAGATTCAATTGTTTTCATCCCATTGATAGTCGCACCATATGTGTCTCCGTTATAAATAGACATACCTGTCTTTACGCCGTTTACAGTTGTTTCTATAACAACTGCTGCAATACTAAGTTTTTTTAAAGCTGGTGCCGCATAGTTTTTAAGCAGGTTGCCGGTATTGGTAGCTTTTGATGCAATATTGAACGCTGCGGAAGCATCATCTGCATGCTCGCCTGCTCTGACACCCTGCTGAATAATTTTAGCAGAAGTAGCGATACCTTCTTCATGAGTGCGCCAGACCCTGCCTAGTTGTTCAAGCCGGCCAAGAAGCGTTCTTAGTGTTGAAGTCTCTCCCATTTCATTTAACACGGTTTTTACTCCCTCGAGGCTATTTTCAAATTTTGTATATGATTGGGTGGCTTTGCCTTTCAGTAAATATTCTCCCAAATCATGAGATGAAACCCATCCTGCGCCAAATACCGTTCCCAGGAACTCCCCAATATGAGTAGATTCATTACCACAATTATTTAAGCCCCACACATCCACCCCCTTAGCCGGATTATTACCTACATACTGGTACATACCCATGCCATCTCCATATTCAATAAGATCCCTTTGATTGAATACTCCGGTTTCCGGCGAATAGTTTCTGTAAAAGAAGCGGTAACTGTTTGTGGCACTGTCATACTCCTGGCCAGTGAATCCAAAGCGGTTGCCCGTCATAGATCCGGCCAGAGGATTATTCAGGCTGTCATACCTTGACAGTTTCCCATATACATCATAACGATAGCTTTCAGTGAGTCGTCCGCTGTTATTACTGATGGCTTCCACAGAACCCATTTCATTCGGGTGGTAATAGAACTGATTCCCGTCTTTCTCATTCATGACGGGCGATAAAAAGCCATTGAATACCATACGGTTCAAAATCGCATTACTGCTGTTTCTTTCTTCGATTGGCGCTACTCCGCTATAAGTGTATTTTAAAGTATTCCCATTGACGGTTTTGATGATGCGTCTGTTGATGGCATCATAGCCATAGGTAATCACTGAAGAAGGGGAGGAGGAATCTTTTATCAGGCGGTCCTCTGTGTCATAAGTTTTGTAGAAATTTCCGTCGTAAGTAAGATTTCCCCGGTCATCAAAACTGAAACTGGTACTGTTTACAGCAGTGAGCTGATTCAGGTTATTAATCGAATAGGTGGTTGCCGCTCCGTTCAGGTTGGCAGCTGTCCGGTTGCCTACGGCATCATAAGTATAGCTGTTTTCTATCACCGGACTACCCGCCGGACCTCTTTTATAATTGGTAAGCCGGTAGCCGTTGTCATAGGTAAACTGTTCGGAGAGGGATGGGTTGTTGTTCCGGGTTATGGCTGTCTTCAGGTATTGTTTATTATAAGTAAACTGGCTGTTTTGTATAACTCCGCTCGCAGCAGTAGTGGTCAGGCTGCTGAGCCGGTTGGCAAAATCATATTGCATATTGCTGATCACTCCGTTATTAAAATTTCTTTGTGTCAGCTGGTTGGCATTGTTATAACTGTATTCGGCCACGGTGGCACTGTCTTTTAATATCCTGCTGAGCCGGTTACGGGAGTCAAATTGTTTGATGACTGTTGTGCTGTCAGGATAAACAGTGGTCTGTGTTCTGCCACTGATGCTGTAGCGGTATTGAACAGTTCTTCCGTCATAATTTTCTGAAGTCACCCTGTTCAGTGGGTCGTAAGTATAGCTCACCGTGCCGTTCAGGTTACTGGCCGTAAGTACCCGGTTCAATTTGTCATAGGTATAGCTGTGCACTTCTCCATCGGGCATGGTCCGGCTTACCACTCTGTTCAGCGTGTCATACTGCATAGTAATGACAGTGGCATCGGTACGCCTGATGGCAGTGATATTACTTTCCTTGTCGTATGTGAATTCAACATATTTACCATCGGGGAAAGTCATGCGCTTTCTCCTGTTCAGACTGTCGTAGGTATAAGTCGTCGTATTGTTATTCTGGTCAGTCAGTGAACTGATATTGCTTTCTGTGTCATACCCCAATGAAATAACAAAACCATTGTTGTCGGTAAATGTTTTTACCCGGTTCAGGCTGTCAAAAGTATACAGACTGGTATGACCTTCCCGGTCAGTGATGGAAATAATATTATTGTTTTTATCATAGGTAAAATAAGTACTGTTCCCTAATGGATCGGTAATGCTTTTCAGCCGGTCAAGGCTGTCATAGGAAGCCGTAGTATTGGCACCGGTTGCGTTGGTATAACTGGTCACATTTCCGTTTTTGTCATACGCATAGCTGGCAATGGTACTGGTGGCGTCGCTGATAGCCGTGATACGGTTGAGGGCATCATAAGTAATATTCACCTGGCGGCCATTGGGTAAACTCGCTGATAAGATATTGCCATTTCCATCATATGTAAAAGCTGTATTGTTATTTTCCGGATCTGTTATTCCCTTCAACCTGTTCCTGTGATCATAATTCAGTTTGATTTCATGTCCTAATGCATTTTTGGCCGATAAGAGATTATCCATCCCGTCATAGGTAAAACTTGATTGATTACCGGTAGGCCCGGTTATATTAACCAACCGGTTGCTGGCATCAAAATTCAGTGCCGTTGTTTCGTTGTTTTCATTTTTAACAACTACCGGATTGCCTGAAGCATCATAAGTGACCTGGATATTATTATTGATGGGATCGGTTATTTTTTTCAAACGGCTCAGGATATCATACTCTGCGGAAGATGTATTCCCTCTTGCATCGGTATAAGAGAGGAGATTCCCTCTGGCATCAAAAGATAAAAGTGCCTGATAACCGTTGGGGCCGGTAACATTAACCGGGTGACCATAGCTATCGTAGTTGTATGTATACGAATTCCCTTTTGGATCGGTACTGGATATAATATCTCCGTTGGAATTGTAGGTGGCCGTATAAATATGATTACCCGGCGCTACCATTTGAGTCATATTGCCACGACTGTCATAGCTGATGGTAAAGAGATTTCCTTTTGCATCTTTAAAACTGCTGATTTTTTTGAAATCAGTTGTATAGGTATAGGTGCTGATTTGATTCAGTGGATCTTTTGCGGTAAGCATATTGCCAAATGCATCGTAGGTATAAGTAAATACCTGTCCGTTGGCATCTGTCATTTTAATCTGGTTGCCATTGATCGTCGTATTCATAACTCATATTGAAACCACAGCAGTTGCCTGACATGGATGTGACCCAGGAGATATTCCCGACTGTCTTGTATTTGTATTTGGTAACCTGGTTGCCGGTGCTGAGGTGATCGGTTACAAATGTGGTTTTGGATAATGTGTCATAGGAAAAACTCAGTCTTTTATTACAACCGATCAGTTCCCGGGTGGTCCAGTCCGGGAAGTAAATGATATCAACCTTATTATTATTCTTATCGGCCACTGATTTCATGGGTCCGTTGATCAGGTAACTGTATTTGTACTTATTACCAAGGGGGTCTGTCACTTCCTTTAGGTTGCCACCGGTATCATAGGTATAGGTGAATGTCCTGCTGGGTGAGCTGATTGCATCCACCAGGGATGCCAGCCTTCCCTGCGGGTCATAATTAAAACTGATGCTTTGCCCGGAGGCATTGGTCATGCTGCTGAGCAGACTGTCTGTATAAGTAAAATTGATAAAGTTACCATTCGGCTCTTCCATCCGGGTGATCCTTTTGTGTACCGAATTATCGAAAAAGTATTTCGCTCCGTTTAATTCAGTCAGCACATACTTATTGGGCTGGTATTGTGAAAGTGTATTGAAGAATCCCAGGGGTGTTTTATAGCCCCCGCCGGGAATGGAGTCATATTGATCTTCTCTTCCGTCACCCCATAGGATCAGTCTTGTGCCGGGTGTGGTATCATGCCGGTAGCGGATATTGTATTCAAATGTCCATCCTTTGCCATATCCATATTCTTCCCTGAACAAAAAACTATTATAATTAAAACGGATGTTGAGGTTAAAGCCCCTGGCCGGTACATACAAATCGGTACGGGGAATAAACAGGTTACCGCTTAAAGTATTTACCTGGGTGCTTAAGGGACCCCGCTTATTGGGGTTGTTCAGGTTCTGACCCTGTGAGGCCAGGCAACTGACAGTAATCATTACCAGCAGCGCCATCCGGTAACTGCCAATCTTCCTGGTAAAAATATTTTGCAGGCGATACATAAAATATATTTAGCTGGCTTTATTGAAGTTTAAATAATACTGATCTGTCTTCTGGTACCTGTGGTGGTGCAAAACAATGGATGATGATGGATCCCCCTCCACCAGGTCTGATAATGCCCGGAGGACCTCCCGATTCAGAAAACTCCAGGTACAGTGTGGAAGTACCGGTTGGAATGCCAGCTTTGGTAAATGCCATCTTCACATCCTCATCATTGTATAATACCCTTGACTGCACCGGTAAATCGAAATTGGTGGGGTTGCTGAAGTTGATAATAATCACTACAGGTCTTCCCCTGACCACTTTGTCAGGTACAATGAGATCCACCACCAGTTGTGAGTTTAATCCACTGGCAGCACCCGGGTCGCAACCGGGTGCATTGCCGTTACCCGGGCCCGTATTAGGACCACCACCTGTTATCAGTCCGCCATTATTGCCTGTGACAATAGAAAATCCATTAGGTAAAACCGCTGTGGAAGCATCGGGCTTAATAAGTGTCAGGTCATAAATGCCAATCGGTTTCCCCTGTAAGGGAAGGTGGCGTATACCTGCGTGTTATTGGTATAATACACCGCAGAAGCATAAATAGTCGTTGTTCCATTACTCAGTTTGGCAATCATGCTATCCCTGAACAAAGAACCTCTTATCCGTACGGTTACATTTCCGATATTACCTCCGCTGCTGGTTTGCACATTCAGAATGGCGAATGGCAGCACCACTGCTTTCAGTGTTATATTTTGCACAGGGGGATTGGCAGAAACGCAGCGGTACATAATATAGTAAACGGAATCGCTGACCTCACTTAATACAATTTGCTGGTTGCCGTAGTTCGGTGTTTCAAACCGGTAATCGTAATTGGCCGGCGTAGGGACAAATCCACCGCCGATGAACATTTCATTTCTTACCAGCAGCGAATCGTTCGTTTTCAGAGTAACAAGAATAGTAGCTCCCTGCAATGAATCGGGTATCTTCAGTTTATAATACCGGTTGATGCTTTGAAGTGTATTCAGTTCCGGGATGTCCAGCTTCAGTTCTTTTGCCTTTACATAAATGGGGGTGGAAGAAAGGCCGGTATTATTTGTTTTATCCAGTTCAATGATATTATTGAGCAGATCTGTTTTTACAAACAAATTATAATGGCCTTCTGTGGCTGTTGATACCATTGGTGTCAGCAGCGGAGTGGCTGTTTCAAATGGCAATAAATCAATAAAATGTCTTTTGGAGCTCAGCAATGTCGCGGTTGAGTCAAGCAGATTGCCAGATGAAAGGTAGATACCATCGGTGACCCAGCCCCTTACGCGGGCACTTGAAATATTCTTAACCACCCATTTGGCGGTGTCAATGGTGTAACCGAGGTACACGGTGTCTGGTTGCATAATATTCTCCACAATAAGGTCAGTCGAATCCGGCATTTGTGCTTCTATAAATCCAAAACCCAGGTTGTTAGTTTTAGTGATTTCAGGAACAGCATTATTAGCATTGGCCCTGCCGATCAACACATAATTTCCGGGTGCTATGTTGGTGGGCATGATACAGGTAACGGTATCAAGAAACGATGCGCCGGCGGCCAGGGCTGTAGTTCTGGTGCTGCTGGAAACTAACCGGTCACCCACTTCCGGTTCGAAATCTGTTGATAAGGTTAAATCGTTTTTCCAGCCTCCCGGAAATGTAGCTGCAGGACCAATATTGGTGATCTTGTAAACGACCGTAAAGGGTTGACCCATGATAACTGAAGCAGGCACCGAAATAATGCTATCCACCAGATCAGGAAGCGGGGGCCTGATCAGGTGTATCTTCTTCGCCTGACCGCTGATATCCCTGACAAAATCATTGTTGTTGCCCAGTATTTTTTCGCCCAGAATCCGGTTGGAGTAATTTGATTTTACAATCACATAGTAGTCACCGGCAGGTACATCCGGGGGCAATAGCGATGTTGAAGTTACCAGACTGTCATTCCGGTTGATGGTATTAAAACTCCTGTACCCCAATGCCTGTACATCATTAGCATTGATGATGGAGTCGGGTGAAAAGAAGATACCATCTTCATAAAAATAATAGTACGATGAGAATGGTTTATACCCGGTGTTTTTAACTTTCCAGGAAGCAGAAAATGGACTGCCAAGTGATACGGTATCCCTGTTCATGGAAGCCGATACCATCAGATGATCTACCAGTGGGTTGATGATCACCCGATTGGTACTTGCCGTTGTATTATTACTGTTGGCACCGCCCTCATAAGCTCCGTTATCGGCATTTGTTTTTACAAAAAAGTATCCGGGGGCATAGGTCTGCTGCGGAAAACAGTTATTGATCTCGTAACTCATTTTCGGAATGGTATAGGTAAAAGAGTCCGTATAATTACCTCCGGAGGGGACCACCCTTATTTGTGTACGCTTTGTTACAAACTTCGCAGTAGCGGCATTAAAAACCGGGCTGCAACTGATGAATAAGCTATCTGTCCAATTACCTATTGTAGGCCCTGTTCCGCTATTGATAACGGTATATTTAAACAGGGCCGGTGATTGTAACAAAACAGAATCCTGTGGCAGAACAGAACTGACAATCAAATCAGCGGGTGGGGCTGCGCTAACAGAAAGGGTGGCTGCGACACTGGTGTTATTGGTTTGATTGGTTTCTTTGAAGAGGCTGTCGTAATTGGTAATCACATAAAAATACCTGGTGCCTGTTAATGAAGGGGGGATATTATAACTGAAACTGTGCGGTACGTTTGTGCCAACCGGCAGACTTTCAGTAAAGCTTTGTGTGGTCAGCAACTGGGCGGTACCGTCAAAGCTGGCGTTATTGCTGATATACAAACGGTCATTTCGCTGGTGATTGAATACAGCACCGGGACCATTGTTCAGCACATTGTAATTGATCAGGATGGATTGGCCGCCAGCAGCTGTGGGTGGACAATCAATCGTTGATACCACTGCATCGGGCCGCTGGATACTGATTGGCAAACTACTTCTTCTGATTTGGGGAGTGCCCGGGTATTCGAACACTTTTTTTGTGGGATTGGTATATACATAAACATAGTATGTACCCGGCTGAAGATTAGACGGAACAGTAAAGTTTTCCGCTTTTGCAAATGCTGCACCGGGTTTGATTTCGTTAGCCACATTTATATTCCCGAATGCGGCAGCAGGGCAACTAACGAAACTGAATAACGGGCCGGTTGCATCCGCGTAAACTCCGGAATTTTCGGTGCCATGTTTTACTTCTTTTACCAACGTGGCATTGGCGATGTTTAAGCCGGTTGAATCCGTACTGAGATAAACACGGTCTATCCAGTAACTGCTACCGAATACCACACTATCCCTGGTAACCGAAGCAATAGTAGCAACGCAATTTGCTCTTGGCGGACTACAGGGTACAAAACAGGTACCCATGGTGATATAGTGTCCCCTGTTCTTTTCAATATTGTCACGGAAGCCCTCGTTTTTTATCGTCCAGTTGACCCCAATCGGCTGTGTGGTACTGGCTGCCGTAACGGGTACAGCAAGGGCACTGATCGTCAATTTTGGGGTTGGGGTCAGATAAATCTGCAGCAGTGCCTGGTTGATATTATTGTTGTTTAATGCCCCTTCGTAGATAAAATTGCCACTTGTTGTTCCTGCATTTGTTTTTACATAAATAAACCAGGTGCCAAAAATGAAGTTGGGAATGACAACCTGCTGATTTCTCGTAACACTGCTGTCTGTATTTAGCTGAACATTGTTTGATACCGCTGCACCATATGCAAAAGGATAATAGGAACCATTTGCCTTTGGCGCATTCAGCGGGATGCACTGGTTTCTCTCAAACAACGGGTTTTGGGATATAAAGAAAGAATCCACCCACTGGCCTCCTGCAGGTGTTAACACACCATAGTTTTTTACTTTGTAAGTAATATTCATGTTACTGCCTGAAAAAGTGGAGGCAGTTGTAAATACCGAATCAACCCGCAGATCGGGAACGGGTGGCTGTGTAATGATAATCTGATTGGCAGCCCTGGTGGTATCATTTGCGTTGCTGGCCTGTAATATGCGGTAAATAGCCCCATTATTGGCGGCAATACCATATACATACACAGGAAAATTATAGGAAATCGGCAATGTAAAGTCGATACTGTTGGTATAAAATTGTCCGCTGTCAAGGGCTGCAGGTCTGGTTTTCTTTCCTATTAATAAAGGTCTTCCCGCTGCAGTTAACTGGCTCCAGGCTGAAGCAAAGGGGACCGGGTTGGCTAAGTTCACGTTGGGAACAGTGTCTAAGGCAAAGTAAATCCCATCATCCCATGATTGATCCGGCAATGTCTTCCCGGGTCCGATATTGGTTACTTTCCAGCTGATGCTGATGGTTTGCCCCGATGTAGCCGTTGCTGGTACCAGCAATTCACTGACCACTAAATCAGGCAATGGGATCAGTCTGAAATGCTGTATGGACCCTGCAATTTGGGCACATGGGTTTTTGGCTACCACTTTCCATTTGTATGTTTTATTATAGGGGAAGGGAGCGTTTTTGGGAAGCGTGTATGAAATACCGGCTATGTTGGATATATAAGGTACTACAGGTTCTGGTGCTGCGGAATCCCAAACATAAAGGTCATAATTCACATTGTTGATTCCGGGTATCCAGGATAACCGTAAAGGCAATTGCTGATCAACAATTCCATCCGCAGGAAGCATACCTGTTACGGGGCCGATTGCGGTATTGTTTGAAGTGGTGATATTCAGATGCTGTTCATTGCTGTAAACCGGGTCGCAAGTGCTGTTAGCTTTTACAGATAAGGTATGCGTTCCTGCTGTTTGCCATTGTATCCAGGCTGTATCGTTACTGGTTGTCAATATGCCGCCACCGCTTAATGTCCATACATAAACAGCCCCGGCGATTTTTTGTGTGTTGTAACGGTAAGTGGCAAAGCAAGGAGAGGTAATGCCAGTGATGGCGGTCAATGTTCTGACACCCACACAGAAAGTTCTGTCTACCGGTCCAGCTGCATTATAATTGCTGTTACCGCTCTGTGTGGCGCTTACGGTAATGGATCCCGCACCGAGTATAGTCAGGTTCCCATTGGAAACAGAAGCAGGACCTGAAATGATTGAGAAGCTTACCGGTAGTCCGGCAGATGAATTGGCCGTTAAAGCAAATGTTGGTGCAGGATAAATTTTTGAAGGAATGGAATCAAAACTGATGACTTGATTTCCTTTTTTGACAATGATCGTGTCATTTACAGGGGTAGCCTGACTATACACATCATCACCGGGTTGCAGGGCTTTGATAATGATTGTTCCTGTGCCGGTAATAAATAATGTATCACTGATAATATTTCCCGGGCCGCTGATCTTCTGATAAAAAACAGGAAGGCCTGAACTGGCTGTGGCAGTCAGTGTAACCTTGGCTGCCGGTGACATGGCAATAGTATCGGTATGCGGGAATGTGATGGTTTGAGTAAGCGTATCCGCCGGAAAGTTAAAAGCATTGGAGGCCGGGCCATAACCACAATCATTTTTGTATTTAAGGTTGTAGTTTCCTGCCAGACCCGCATAATAAGAAGAACTGGTTGCACCATTGATAACCGTGTCATTTCTGAACCATTGCAGGGAAGCACTTTGCAATACAGAATCCACACTCAGGTTGCGGGCAAAATTGAAAATAACCGGAACCCTTGAAGGAGGGGTACCGCTTACGACCAAACTTCTTTGTTTTGGAGCAGAACTGCCGGCTTCATTCGATAGCACGAGTTGTACTGACCTGGTACCGGCTGTATCCCATCTCACCACAACTGAGTCCGATGCACTGAGAATGGTACCACCTCCCAGCGGCAATGTCCAGTTAAAAGTATATCCGTCGTTAATAATTCCGGAAGCCCTGTAAACTGCAATACCGGATACACAGGGTATCGTATCTCCGATAACAGTAAAAGAAGAGGTAGGCGGGGCAATTGTTTTCCAGATTTCTTTACCCAGCGTGGGGTGGGTGGCAGCAAATAAAAGTTTACTGTCTCGAGGGGTGAGATTATCAGGAGTAGAATTGGTTGCGCCGGGAAATAAATCATAACCCACCGTGCCCGTTTCCGTGCCATCGCTCTTATAAAATTCAATACCTCCACCAGGCATGCTTGCGCGGAAAAATAATGTGTTGTTAACAGCAGTCAGCAGTTCAGGAGATGAGTGGCCTGCGCCTGTATTGATATCTTTTACTAATTGTGTGCCTGCGCCAGTACCATCTGTTTTCCAAAGTTCCCGGCCGGTTCCTGAGGCAGTAGCACTAAAATATACCCAGCCATTCATGCCTGTAAATCCTGCCGGACTGGATCCCCCACCTCCCGGAACAATTTCAGTAATCATATAGGTACCGGCTACGGTTCCATCGCTGACCCAGGGTTCAAACTGGGTGCCGGCTGTAAACGCGGTAAAATATAATTTACCTTCTGCCACCGAAAAATTGGTGGGATTGGAATTGGGAAAACCGCCATTGGGAGCGATATTCACAAAGATTGTTGTGCCCGCTTCAGTTCCGTCACTCACCCAGGGTTCATTACCGTTAATACCTTCACTGGCACTGAAATATAATTTTCCATTATAAGCAATCAGGTCGTCAAGTCCGGGTGAACCAGTTCCGGCAACAATATCTTTTACCAGGACTGTTCCCGCAACAGTGCCATCGCTTTTCCATAATTCGGTTCCCAGTCCCGTTACGGTAGCACGGAAAAACAAAGTGCCATTTACATTTGTCAGCAGTGTCGGAGAAGGTGAACCGGTACCGGTTACAATATCTGCTACCAATACGGTTCCGGCTGCGGTTCCATCACTTTTCCATAATTCATTTCCGGTTGTACCATCATTGGCAACAAAGTAAAGGGTACTACCCGATGCCGTTAATAAAGTAGGGCTGGAAGATGATGTGCCGGTTCGAATATCTTTTACCATCACGGTACCTGCTGCTGTTCCATCTGTTTTCCAGAGTTCGATTCCAAAGCCGGTAGCATTGGCCGTAAAGAAAATAGTGCCATCTACATTAGTAAGATTGGCCGGACTGGAACTGCTTGTTCCCGGGATAATATCTTTTAATAAAACGGTACCTGCTGTGGTGCCATCAGTTTTCCAAAGCTCTGTTCCATTGGCAGGAGAAGTGGCGGAAAAATATACGATATTACAAGCTCTTGCATAAGAGGCGGGGTTTCCGTTGTTGGAGTTGATTACAGCATTAATATCTTTAATCAGCAGGCTACCTCCGTTAGTGCCATCGCTTACCCAGGGTTCGCGTCCTGTTGCCGTAGAGGGTATATCCGGTTTGTAACCATCAAACATGAAAAAAAGCTTGTTATTGAACCCATAAAAGCTGGCATATGTTGTTCCTCCGTTGAATATGGAACTGTTGATGGCTACTGTACCTGGACCGGTGCCATCCGTTTTCATTAATTGTAACTCACTGCCTTGCTGAGCAGTAAAAAATAGAGTGCCATTTACATTTGTCAGCCGGGTTGGGGTTGAGGAGAGGGTACCCGGATTAATGTCCTGCACGAGCTGTGTACCTGCATTTGTACCATCACTTTTCCATAATTCTATACCATTTGTAGCTGTATTAGCATTAAAGTAAAGTGTTCCGTTAATAGGTATAAATGCCGAGGAAAGGCTACCTGCAGTACCCGGATTAATATCCTTCACCAGTTGGGTGCCTGCATTGGTCCCATCACTTTTCCATAATTCATAACCATTGGCGTCGGTAAAAGCGCCAAAGTAAAAATGAGTTCCCATCACGGTCATTCCGGCGGGTGAGCCACCGGAACCGAGCACATTTATATCCTTCACCAGTACGGTACCGGCTTCTGTTCCATCACTTTTCCATAACTCATCCCCATTGGATATGGTAGTGGCTGTAAAATAAAGGGTGCCATTAAAATTGATCAGCTCTCGCGGATTGGAGCCAATGGGACCAGGTTCAATATCTTTTACCATCACTGTCCCTGCCGTGGTACCATCGGTTTTCCATAATTCGGTATTATTCCCATCTGAATCATCATTATTGGCGTTAAAATATAAAATACTTCCAATAGCGGTCATATGTTGAGGATCAGATGAGGTGGAGCCAGGAAAAATATCTTTTAGTAAGAATGTTCCAATTGCGGTGCCATCAGATACCCAGGGTTCCATTCCGTTCACGCCATCAAATACAACAAAATAAAGCAGCCCCCCGGCCTGGGTAAAACTGCTGGTAGAAGTGCCTGGTGCACCCGGATTTATATCTTTTACCAGCACGGTGCCTGATTCCGTCCCATCACTTTTCCAAAGCTCCCTGCCATTAGCTGCAGTGATGGCAGTGAAATAGAGTACACCATTCACCACTAAAAAACTAACCGGTGACGAGCCTGTCGAACCGGAGTTGATATCTTTTACCATCTGGGTACCTGCTGCAGTACCATCCGTTTTCCACAATTCGATGCCATTTGTTGAATTGTTGGCGGTAAAAAACAGGATGCCGCCCATTTCAGTTAAATTGGCGGGATTGGAGGATCCCACTCCGGGATTGATATCAGATAATAGTTCAGTATTGGCCTCTGTTCCATCTGTTTTCCATAACTCAAAACCATTTATACCGTTGTCAGCTGAGAAATAAACAAACCCGTTAAGGTCTTTAAAGTTATATCCCGATGTGGTTTGAGAGGAAAGTGTAAGAGCCGGGTTAATATCTTTTAAAACCTGGGGGGTCTGTGTCCTGGCATTATTTGCAAATAATAGAAACAGAAGGAATACCCACCCTTTCCGGTGGAAAAGCCTTTTGTTATGCTGAAATTGACACAAATAAAAAGTAGCGAATGGTGGTAAGGGTAATTTCATCCAATAGTCGTCGTTTAGGGAAACGAATATATTTTCCCCCTGATCATTGGCCTATAATCCTTTTGGATTAGATGAGGTATAAAAAACTAATCCGTATTTTAGAGAATAAATAACTGCACCTGATTGATTCAACGCCGCCTGATATTATTATCTCTTTTTTTAAGTGTCCTTTTCGGGGCAGCATACACGCAGCAAGTCAGCCGTTATAATAGCTTCAGTTATAGTGTAAATGAAGGATTGCTGCAAAGCACCATCAGCGACATGGCATTTGATAAGAATAATTGCTGGTGGCTTTCTTATCCAAACGGTATCCAGCGGTTTGATGGCAAGAGTTTTGTGTTTGTTCCAATACAACCCGGGCTACCGGAAAATAAAGGTTGCTATTTTTTTAAATCAGGGAATGGTAGTTTACTCATCAGTCATTTACAGGGGATCAGCAGGTATGATGATATTGGAAATAAATTTAAACTGATTTACAGTTATAAAGAGACAACTGCTAATACTGCCTTATTTATCGGAGAAGAAGAGGGAATTATTTATATCTATACAGAAATGGCTGAAATCATTGGAATCAATGCAGATAATTTCACTATACATTCTGTAATTAAAACCGGTCTGCCGGATTTTAAAAAGGACTTTACTTTCAGACCAAAACTAAGTGACAACATAGTCGGCGGCAAAACCGCTATGATTGTCAGTAAAAGCATTTACACCTGGGATTTGAAAAAGGGAAAGATATTATTTCAGTCGGAACTATTTCCTGATATTTCGCCCTACCTGCTGCGCCAGGTCGGCGAGAATGAAATTTTATTTTATACATATCGCCCGAAAAGCACATTACAGATTTTGAATACCCTGACACTGGAAAAGAGACAGCTGGTGGTCGGTGACGGTAAATCAGAAATTGGCAGGTGTATTATATTTCAGTGGCAAAATAAAATGCTGCTTTCTCTCAACAGCAGAGTTTACGAAACAGATGCTTCTTTTCATCGGATTACAAATGAAATTGTTAACTATCAAAATGAGCCGCCTGCGGAAAATGCTACCATTCAGCATATGTTACAGGATAATTTTGGCAACTTATTTATCAGAACAGTAACAGGGGGCATCCGGAAAATAGTTGCAAATAATTATCCGTTGAATTATTACAGCACCGGAGAGCAGGGGAAAAACTTTATCATTTCTGTATTTCCTGAGAAAGAAAGAAACAGGGTGTTGGCCGGAGCTGCTAATAGCGGTTTATTGATTTATGACACCAGCCGTCAACTGGTAAAACATATACCTCTTCGGTCAGGCTCAGAGAAATTGGTGGGGGCTAATACCATTATAAAAAATGACAAGGGTGATTATTTTATTTTTCAAATAGCACCTGGGGAGTCTGGAAACTGAGCGGTGACCTGAAAAAACTGACGCTCCTCCCGCTTAACAGCTATGTCGGATCCGAAAAGTCAGGAGTAGGGTACTTCTGTAAATTGTTGTATAAGGACAGGGAAAAAGCTATCGTTTTATCAGAGACTAGAATTTATCGCGTGGATTTAGTCAGAGACAAAGTTGATGAATATCCCTCTGCCAATGGGTATATTATGAGCGGGATTTACAGCAGTCCCTATTTTATCATGCATTATAATGATGGTTTTGTTTTTCTCGATGAAAAGGATTTTCGTATTGTAAAAAGAATACCATTTAAGAATACCGGAGGTGTCAGGTGCTATCTTAAAGACAATTCAGGAAAAATATATGCCGGAACCAATAAAGGAATTTTTGTAACTGATACCAGCGGAATAATCCTGCAGCAGTTCAATAAGGAAACCGGTTTGCCGGATGAATGTATTTATGCCATGGCATTTGATAAAGCAGGGTATATCTGGTGCAGTACCAATAAGGGTATATTAAAAATTGCAGAAGGCAAACTGGTACAGCACATCATGAAGCAGGACGGCCTCCAGGAAAATGAGTTTAATACCAATGTAGTAGCCGAATCGGCCGATGGGGAATTATATTTCGGCGGTGTTAATGGATTTAATAGTTTTTCCCCATCCGCTATCGGAGCTTCAAAGGACAGTGTTCATTTGCTGATGACAGCAGTGATGGTGAACAATGAAAAAGCAATTGCAGATACCGCTGATTGGAATATTTCAGGTTTGCGTTTACCATATAACAGAAATGCACTCTCTTTTGATTTTGCTGCCATGGGTAACCATAATCCAGACCAGTACGTTTATCAGTACCGGATGGATGGGGTGGATAATCAATGGATACAGCATGACAAAATGCAAACGGTCCGCTATAGTCTGTCGCCGGGAAAATACACATTCCATGTTTATGCTTCCCGTTCTTTCGATAAGGACGCAAAACCGATGAAGTCGATCCGGATTATTGTAAAACCACCATTCTGGAAAACATGGTGGTTCCTTTCGGGACTGGTTATTTTGTTTATTTCCGTGATCAGTTTTGGACTCGATCAACGGAACAAAAGAAAATATGCCCGGAGATTACAGCAGCTTGAAAATGAGCAACAGATCAAGCTGGAACGGGAACGGATTTCCAAAGACCTGCATGATAGCTTGGGCGCTTATGCCAATGCAGTTTTATACAATGTTGAACTGCTGGAGAAAGAAAACGCAGAGCTTAAAAGGAAAGAACTGATTGGAGATTTGAAATTTGCTTCAAAAGATATTATTACTTCCCTTCGGGAAACGGTCTGGGCTTTTAAAAAAGAACAATATGCAGCTGAAGAATGTCTGGTCCGTATCCGGAATTTTATACAACCCTTTACAAGATACTATCAGCAGATCCATTTCAACATTGAAGGAGAAGCCCCTGCTGATTTAATGCTGCACTATACAAAAGCGTTAAATGTGGTGAGAATAGTTCAGGAAGCAGTTACGAATAGTATTAAACATTCCGGTGCGTCAGTCGTACATATTACTTCTGCAGCAACTGTCGGAAACAAATGGAGCCTGTCCGTACAGGATAACGGGGCAGGGTTTGCAGTTGCTGAGCTGAAGGATTCTGAAAGAGGCAATGGGTTATATAATATGCAACAGAGATCAGCAGAAGCCGGATTCGACCTGACTATACACTCATTGCCTGGTAAAGGAACCACGATCACCATAAATATTTAACATGAAGATGCAGGTAGCCATAGTAGATGATAAAGCAACTAACCGCAGTATTCTGAAAGATAAATTATTGCGGCACCGGCATTTTGAAATAACCCTGGTGGCGGAAAACGGAAAAGATTTTCTGGAGAAAATGCAGTTCCTGCCCATTGATAAAACCCCCGAAGTGGTATTAATGGACCTTGAAATGCCCGAAATGGATGGCGTGGATGCCGTGGCAGCCGGCTCCTATCTCTACCCCTTGGTCAAATTTGTGATGCTAACCATTTTTGATGATGAAGAGAAAATATTTAAAGCCATCAAAGCCGGCGCTTTTGGTTACTTGCTGAAAGATGAAAGCTCAGCAAATATTGCGGAAGTGTTAAATCAAATGCATGAGAATGGAGTGGGGCCGATTTCACCGGGAATTGCCCATAAAATTTTACAGCTGGTGCAACACAATGAAATCACACTTCAGAAGAATAAACCCGTACCGGAAAAAAGTATAAAGAAATCGGAAATCAACTGGATATCAGTCCGAATACGGCCAAAAAACATGTCTTGAATATCTACAGCAAACTGCACGTGAATAACAAAACCCAGGCCCTAGCACTGGCCTACGAGAAAGGATTGATTTAAGCCGGTTAACCCATTCCCGCCCGGAGTCTCCCGTACTTTCCAGGGTGATGCAAACAATTCTCACTTGTATTCTGCTCTTTGTTCCGGGGACTCCGGACGTTTATTCCAGCCCGGAGTCTCCCTTACTTTCCAGGGTGATGCAAACAATTCTCAATTGTATTCCGCTCTATGTTCCGGGGACTCCGGGCGTTTAGTAAATCACCTGACAGGGTGAGTGGAACCCACCCCGGGAAAGGATAGATTTGTCCATGGATCATCCCTTTTCGTCCATTCAATATAGTTCCGCCAACATCAAACTCAACCCCATGCGCCGCTTCCTTTCTCTGCCAGTTTTATTTTTATTCTTTCTTTTAGTCGCCGGACCTTCCAATGTATACGCCCAGCCACTGAGTGAAAATCTTGTCCGGACCAAATCCGCCGGCGGAGAAGAAGAAAAACAGGCCATCGCCGATGCCATCAATAAATTTCTGGACCCTGCCGGTATTAAGATCGGTGAGCTGAGTCTGTCTGATGGAGAAAGCGGGGGCAAGTTCGCCAGCGGGAAGGTTTCCTTCTTTGGCTTTGATAATATTGAACTGAAGGCGGAAATACAATCTACCAAAAAAATTAAATCTATCGCGGCTACTTTCCCCGAAGCGGCCAGCATCAATGCGGAAAAACTGGGGAAATTTCTATCGGGCAAATCACTCAGCCAGTTCCTGCCTAAATCCTTTCCCCTTCAAACAGGGATTTCATTAAAGGATTTCAACCTGAGTTTTGATGAGAAAGGCGATAGCCTCGAACAATTCAATATCAATTTCGGCATCGGAGAATATAAACTGGAAGGCTTTGATGGTTTTGCGATCGACGGAGTCAGCGTGGGTTTTGTTCTTGATAAACCAACTTCTCCCCAGCATAAAGCTACTGCTACTATCAGTGGAGATGGAAAGATTGGCGCCATGCCAATCAATTTGTCGGCAAATATGTCTTCGGATCCGGATGATCTTTTATTCAGTTTCACCGCCAGTAATATCAGTATTCCCAATCTGCTGAAGGCCTTTTTAAGTGATAACCGGGCCAATAGTCTGCTGCGTTTTATTCCATCATCTATCCAATCAAAAGAAATTTCCTCGGTTACCGCCAGTATCAACCCGACCACTAAAAATTTTTCTGCCCTGGCTTCCACCAGTTTTGGAGAAGCTGAAATACAATTCACCGCTGCCACTGAAGAATCCAAATCACTCATGCTTTTTGCCCTGGCTCCACCGGCAGGATTTAAATTCTCCTCACTTTCCCAGACCCTGGCACCAATGGATGGGATTGATCTCTCCGGTTCGGCCCTGATTATTTCCACCATGGCGGAGGAAGATGCGAAATGCAATCTCGCTGCTTTAAAAGATGAAGGCGAGATCAAAGTAGAAGAAGGGGTGAATTTATTATCCAGTATCAAACTCAGTGAGGACCTGGCCAAACTGCTGAAAGTAAATGCTATCAAACTCAGGGGCACCTGCAACGAGACTTTCACCAATATGAGTATGAATGCGGCCCTTGATCTGAATATTCCCATGGGCAGCAGTATCACCATGAAGGAAGTGGTATTTGGACTGCGACTGGGTACCGTCAATCCCATTGAATTGAGTCTGGGTGGCCGCATCGAAGCACAGGTAGGCAAGGACCTGCTGGGCTTTAATGCCAGTTTTTCCTTTGAACCCGTGGATCAGAAGATCAGTGGTGAATTTTTCATGGCCGCTCTCAGAAAAGAGAACGGAGCCATGATGAATGGTAAACTGGGTCCCGATGGAAAATCCGATCTCCCCGAATGGACCAATCCTTTTGGAATTCCCGGCGTGGGATTGCGCAAGATCGGGGTCAATGCCGGCATTGATTTTAAAAATCCCATCCTGATCAGTTCAATCGGTTTAACCGGTGCGGCCAGATTAGGTACGGTATCTAACCGCAATAAACATATTGAAGGCGATGCCACCATTGTAGTGGATATCACCAAACCCACCAATAGTCTGATTGATATCACCATGAAGAACATGACCATCCTGGCCATGATCGAAGCCTTTGTGGAGAATGCGAATATCCAGGGACAACTTCGTTCCATGTTGAATACCGGTATTGACCAGGGCCGGGTGCTGGTGGTACCGGTAGATGGAATGCAGGCATTTGGAAAAACATATAATAAAGGAGTCACGGTGAGCGGACAATTATCCATTGGGTGGCATCAAAGCCAATGGTGATTTTAGTCTGAATGAATCCGGTGTATCCGGTGCTGGTTCCATGGATCCCATCAACTGGGGCAATGGCATTTTTGTATTGGGAGGAAGAACCACCGATCGTCCGCAGTTCCGTTTTGCCTATACAAAGGGCTCCATGCCTTCGATGTTTGTAGATGGTAAAGTGAGTCTGTTGGGTATCTCCAGTGAAACCACATTAAACCTCGATGATAAAGGGTTTGAATTCACCACCAGCGGGAAAATAGCCGACATGTTTGAAGCCACGCTGGAGGCAAAGGGACAAAGTCTCGGAAGCACGGGTGGAGGAATCGCTGTGAGAGCAGTATTCCGCAATGATATCATCTCCCGATTAAATCAACTGGTCACTTCTGCCATTGATGAGCAGATATCATCCGTTAAAAACAGTATCAAGGCCACCCGTGATAAATTAAAAACCGCAACGGATAATCTCGCGGCGGTAGATAGAGAAATATTTGATGCCCGTCGTTTAGTGGCATCTGACCGGGCGGCTTTTAATCTGCAGATGCTGGAAGAAAAACAAACGGCTTTGAAAACGCAACAGGATTTAGTGAAAACCTGCAGGGAGAACAATGCTGCCAGTCAGGCTAAGCTGAATGGACTTGACGGATACAATCCCCTGCACTGGCCGTAGATTTCCATGTACAAATCTGCTATTGCTGCCAATGATGCAACCATTAAAGTGGCTACACCATTGATCACAGAATACGGTAATGCAGTTGCAGCCCTGGGTAAACTGCCACAGGAATTCAGTGTGGACCTGGATCCAAGGGTGTCCACGCTGATCTTAAAAAGACAAACCCTGCAGGGATTGTATTATCTCGCTGAGAAGGGGCTGGATGTGGTGGAAGGAGTGTCGGTGGGTACTTTGGAAGCCACCAAATTTGTAATGGACAATGTACTGGGAGGATTATTTGACATTAAGTCGGCCGAGTTTGCCGGTGTATTTGGATTAAACAGCGAATACAAGGCCAATGTGGCTTTCAATTTTACGCTGGCGAAGAAGCCTTATCATTTTACCGTGGCCATTGATTTTAAAAACCTGGGAGAAAGTGCTAAAACCATTGCTAAGGATATAGTGACCGGTAATATTTTGAAATCAGGGTTTTCTAAGAGTTTTGCAGATGAGTTAAAAAAACCGGTGACTACTTATCGTTTTGCCAGTGAGACCAAAAGCGTGGCTACTGCTACGCCACCGCCGGCCGTATATTATTCTTACCTGATAACCATGGAGCCGACCATGGCTCAGGATGCCGCCTCTGCCGAAAGATTTGGCGTGGTATTAACGGGTGATCAGGGTAGTACGGAATTGCTTCCTTTAACACAGTTTGGCGTGATGCAACCAGGTAAGCGTACAACATTTCAATTACAGACAGAAAAGCAATTGGGTACCATCAATCATATCCGGATTCAGGCACTCAATCCGGGTATGACAGATAATTTAAAACTCAATACCGTAGGTGTCATGCCACCTACGGGTAATGGTGCATTTTCTTCCTGTATGAATTGTGTGATACAAGCGGGGCAAACAGCAGTGAACCTTCCATTATCGGCTGGTAAAATGGGGAAATATAAATTCACTTTATATGGGGTTGATAAAATGCAGGTGATGCGTGCTACTACCGTTACATTGATTGGTGTAACGGGTAAATCAGCACCCATCACCATTAGTCAGTATCCCAATCAGCCCGATGCTTTCTGGTCCATGAAAAGGGAGATGTCGCTCACCATTCCGGATATTGGCCCGATACAGGCAGTACAGTTTTTAAATGGCAGTGCCGATGCCTGGATTCTAACCGGATTGCATGTGGAGAACCCGGATGGGTCACTGATGTATGGTTTTATCAACAAGCCGATCACTTATAACCTGATGATGTCATTGGAACCGCCTTCCGGTTTCAAGGATTATATGATTGATGTCTATACAAAGAGCGGGAATCCTGCCTTTGGTACCAATGAAAGTGTGAATATGTCCATGAATGGTGGCAAGTTGCAGGTGCATATGTTTCCCTTAAAGGGTGTGTTGCGTTCCGGCAATAACCAGGTGGGTGACAATTTATTTCAAAGCGGTAACCGGGATCATGGCGTGTTTACGGCATTTGACCTGGGACCACTGACCAATATTTCTTTATATAGCGACGGGAGGTTTGTGGATGACTGGCAGGCTGACCGGATCGTCATCTCTACTTATGAGAAGGGGCAGTTAAAGTCTTACACATTCGCCAATATCTCTATCTCCAACCTGCCTGTTGGTCGTCAGATTACTGTACCGGTCCAAACGGCAGCGGACTGGGTGAATAAGGAATTGCGGATTGAAAATACCGGCTTCCCCGGCTATGCGCTGAATGTAGAAACCGGAACATTGCTGGCGGTCCGATAGGTGATGGTGCCTGGAGTGCATTATGGACGCTCAAAAAAGTACCAGGCACGGAATATTACTGGATCGAAAACAAATGGAAGGCCGGCTGGAGGTTGCACATGGAATCGGGTCCATTAGCGGCTGCGATTATTCCTGACGGGGCCTGGAGTGCGCATTGGATCATACAACCGGCGCCCGGTGGTGGATATAATATTGAGAACCGTTATCGTGCGGGCTCCAAAATCTTTTTAAGCGGAGGAAAATTAATGGCCAGCATTCCATCGGCGGCGGATATGAGTGGGGCGGGGTGGATAATGAGGGAGCTGAAGTAGAAGTTGGAAGTACGAAGGTTGAAATACGAAATTCGAAGTGTTTGCTCCGCGTGGTTTCCTGTACCCGCGCGGAGCTTAAATACAATAGCGACAGCAATTACTAGACTTCTCCAACGATGTCTCGCCTTGGTTAGCGTTCAATTATTCCCGCCCGAAGCCTCCCGTACTTCCCATAATAGTGCTAACAGTACTAATTTTTATTTCACTCCTTGTTCCCGGGATTCCGGGCCTATACAGCTGGGTTCTAAAAGTTGTTTTCTCAAGGCAAGTGGTTTATCATAATTTCAGTGTTCGGTGCAAAACTTTCATCCTTGAAAAATTGACAACAATCAGGGAGCAATTTTTACCCGCTAATCAACTTAAAAAGATGGCATACAAAACAGGAAAGTCCAAATCGGTGGAAGATATTACACTGGATGATGCACTTCAATACCCGATTTGGGAATGGGCTTTGGATGAAGAAACGGAGGAAGATTATGACGAAACAAGGCAAAGACCAATTATTGACACCTACGATGTAACCGGAAAAATCTATAACCCAACCATCACTTTAAAGGTAAAAGACAAAGACTTATTTGCTTCTGCCGAATATGAAAATGAGACAGAATCTTTATCTGCCATTTCAATCTGGATTGACAATGAATGGAAAATCCTGAGCGAGTCAGCAATCGGGACGCCAGTCATTTTGATAGCTATTCCAAAAATAAACGGTGTTCAGCAGGTGGAGTTTATCTGTGAAAATCTGACAAATGACAAAGCAGAGCGTATTTGAATGTTCCTACCGGGGAGTCTCCCGTACGTTTCAATAGAACGGTTAGTAATCTTTATTTCTATTCCGATATTTTTACGGGGACTCCGGGAGTACCGTTATGAGTATGGAGCGATCATGAATTGGACAAAGTAGCAGATTCGCATATTTTTGTGTTGCCGCTTTGATTTCAAATTATTTCCTATTAACATTTGTTGACAAATGATCAACTTTGAAAATTATACCATCAGACCCCTGGAAGTGAGTGACCTGCATCCCTATTTTGAATTGGTGGAAAGAAATAGAAAACGGCTCGAGGATTTTTTTACAGGAACTGTGTCAAGGACAAAAGATGTTGCAGCAACAGAAACATTCTTAAAAGAGTTATCTGATAAGAGAGAAGCAAAACAGTATTTCCCTTACGTTTTGGTCGATAATTCGACAAATGCCTTTGTTGGATTCTTTGATTTGAAAAATATAGACTGGGCCATACCCAAAACGGAGATTGGTTGCTATACGGACGAGCAATATGCCGGGAAAGGGCTGACAACAAAAGCAATGAAATATTTTATGGACTATTGCTTTGATTATTTCCAATTCAAAAAAATATTTCTCAGAACGCATCACACAAATAAATCAGCACAAGCAATCGCAGAAAAATGTGGATTTGAAAAAGAAGGTGTTATCAGAATGGACTATAAAACCACATCAGGTGAAATAGTGGATTTGATTTACTATGGCAAACTAAACGAAACTAATCCTACAGCCTGAGAAGGACTGGCTGCTATGTGATCCTGAAGCAAGGAACTAAATTATTAAAGTATCAGTTCATACAATGAGGCAAATATTCATCAACTTACCTGTGAAAAATCCGGAAGCCGCTATGAATTTCTATTCACAAATTGGGTTTACGGTTAATCCATTATTTACATTTGATGACCAGAAATGTATGGTTTGGAGCGACCAGATTTATGTGATGTTGCAGTCTTTGGAGATGTTCAAATCAGGTAACAAAAAAAATATAGCTGACCCCAAGGAAAACACAATTGCTACTTTTACACTTCCTGTAGAAAGTCTTGACCGGCTGAATCAAATTATTGAAAATGGTTTAAAAGCCGGTGGAACAGAATTTAGGCCAATGATTGACGAAGGCTTTATGCAGGTAAGAAATATTGAAGACTTAGACGGACACAACTGGGGGATTATTTTTTTGGACATTGAGAAATTCAGAAAGGCGACAGGTAAATAATGGCTGCATGAAACGCAGAACTGCTTACAAAAACATTTTCGATTCGATTATCAGCCAGAAACTTTCAGATTGGTTTAGAATTTGGGAATCTGGCTTTGAAAACTGCCTGGTATTGAATTTACACTAGCATAGCTGAACTGTTTTTTGTCATTTGAAAGTCATTAATTGACTATAAATCCGGTCTGTTGCGGGGAATACTAATTCCAATCCGCATAAAGCAGTGTATATTAGCTTGCTCTTTCGCAGTCTCCAGTTATCTAAATTGTCCAAGACATGTCATTAACTGATATTTTAGACGAACATCTCAGTGGAAAAATCGCTCTTCCGGTTTGGAAGGATTTCCAGAGCAGACAAGGCGTTTATGGATCGCTTGATGGGAAAGCAAAGTCGAACGGTGAGTTCGGCATATCAGTAGGCGGAGATATGTTTATGGAAAATCCCACTATAACAGCTGAACACATCAACGCATTTGAATATCTTTCAACACATGCGGAGGAAATTTGCGATGCCATACTTGCCCGGTTTTTGGTGGAGTATAAAAATTTGCAGGAGGAGTATGGGTTTGACCAGGCGGATGCCAAAGAAGTAATGCCTGATGTGGAACATACCGGACAATTCAAGGATTTAATCGGCCTGTCACAAATACATTTGATGAATGTCAGTAAAGACAATTTTGCTTATGTTGGTTATGAATTCGGCTGTAACTGGGATGATGAACACGGGATTGGGTTTATGACACACAAAAGCAGGGTGGTGGCATTTGGGGGAGGCGATACTTCTTTCCTGACCTGGGTTGCAGAGGAGGATCTGGAAAAATAAAAACGCATGCGGCGGCTTTTTGCAACTCCATTCCCGTCCGGAGTCTCCCTTACATCCAATGATGATGAAAGCAATTCTCATTTGTATTACGCTCCTTGTTCCGGGAACTCCGGGTGTATACGAAGACCTCAGCCCGCCGCACTTTAAACGCTTCTCCGACGATGTCTCGCCTTAGTAAGCATTTCATTTTTCAGCAAATCTCCAGTGGCGGACTCGTCGGTTAAAAATTCGATAAATGCAAATTCATAATTCCCGTAATTTCATAGCTATGAATATCAAACCCGAACAGCAAAACGCCGCTGGCGAAATTGTTGAATTGATAGCCGGTAAAATTGGTGCCAACCGGCAAATTCATCCCGGAACTGCGATTGCTGCCGGTGCCAGACTGGCCGGGAGTTTCCTATTCAGGGCATTTGGGTTTAAGCTAGGTGATATTAAACCAGGTACTGCTTTACTCTCAGAAGAAGCCAATGAGAAAGGGCCATTATTGATCAATATACTCATAGGAACACTGAGCAATATGGGAGTGGAGCTGGATGGTGAAAAAATGGATAAGGCTACAAATGTGGATTCGAATTTGTCCTTTAAGGATACGTTGGAGAAAATTCAGGAGGACGCCTTTCAAATTATGACAGCCCAGCAATTGAATCATGAGGAAATGGCTTATTCTTGTGCCATGGCTACCGCTTTTATTATCAAAGAATGCAAAAATGATCTGCCCGTTGAATCCGGATTCAATACGGCAGTATATGGTTTTATTGAAGGGACAAAAACCTGTCCTCCGGAAATGGGGAAATCCGAGCCCGCTAAGAAAAGTTTTTTTAAGTTTTGGAAATGATCCTTATGGCCAATCCAATGAGAAATTAAGTATTTCAGCACAGAACGAAAGTTCACTATAACAGCATTTCAGTTTTTGAAGATGGTTTATTCCCATCCGGGGACTCCGGGTGAACAGGTCTTCCGTTTCCGTATCAGGCAGGTAGATTATATTTGAATAGTTGATGAACTTTTAAAAATCAATTCAGGCATTCGCTCAAATCAGGAACATTTACCAAACCCATGCCCAAACCCCTCCATCCCATCCTCAAAGTCGTCTTATTCTGTATTGCCTTTACCGGGTTGTATGTGCTGATCTATTTTTTAAAATCATCCTTTATCCCGGCTTCTTCACAATGGGTTCATGCCGGCATTGGAATTGCCGTAGCCCTGCTGGTAACGGCCCTGTTCCTGAAAATGGACAAAATGAGGTTTCGGGATATCGGTTTGTTTTGGGAGGGCAGGACCCTGCCTCGTTTCGGCTTGGGGATATTGATCGGGATCGGACTCATGGGTGCACTCACTACTGCGGTGATATTATTTTCCGGTTTTAGAAGCGAGTGGAATGCTGATAGTAATCTCCTGAAATTTCTTTGGGGCAGTCTGCCTTTATTGCCATTGGCCTTTATGGAAGAGCTGGCCTTCCGCGCCTATCCCCTGGAAACATTAAAAAAGAAAACGGGGATCCGCACTACGATACTGGTCACGGCACTTTTATTTGGCGCTTATCATCTCGCCAATGGCTGGACCCTGCAGAATGCCTTTCTCGGTGCCGGGGTATGGGGGATCATCTTTGGATTAGCCGCCATCCGGAGCGGTGGCATTGCCCTGCCCACCGGTCTGCATTATGCTGTGAACATGACTACATCGGCCTATGGTATCAGCAGCGGCTCTTATCATTTATGGGTCCTCAAATCCGGCGATGGACAAAGCCTGGCCAATTACCAGAGCAGTCAGTTGGAAACCTTGTTGCCGCAGATTGCGTTGTTGGTAGTGGGGCTGGGGGCGATGGAGTGGTATGAATGTGAAAAAAAATCAAAAATTATTTAAGTAAATATTGTAAATTTCTTAAAGACCGCCAGAATAAGCCTATTAAATTTAATACTAGTTTGTGTTTATTGAAGGATAGAAATATTTGATAAATGAAATTGAGAACAATGCGGTATGTAATATGTACGACATATTTATAGTGGGGGTTTTTATCCGAATATTGTTGTTATTATGATTTGTTAAAAGAGAAAAATTTGATTTTTGGAACTTGGTGGATTGTTATTAGAAATAACCTAATAGGTTACAGAATTAGGAATAGATTTTTTATAAAGTGTATGTCTATTTTACTTGCATTTCTGTAAATTAATTTTCAAGCACATGTCATCTACTATGATAAGAATCATTTTGATTTAAATCTAAATATTTTTAATCTGGTAGTTTTATTCTGAGTTTGTTAAAATAAGTGCCTGCATATTGTTTAAATAAAAAGCTGCAAATAGAGTTACTAATTTCCCTTTTTTATGTAAATATATTAGAACTTATATTTTATTATAATGCCAATTAGTTTTCCAAATGAAAAGGAGCTTATTGAAGCTATTAATAACAGGGAAGTGTGTCTTCTGTTAGGTGCTGGTTTTACATATGGGTTAAGGAATATTGCTGGTGGTAAATTCAAAAGTGCGGGTGAGCTAGCTGGCAAAATTCAAAAAGATTTATTCCCTACATGGTCTGAGTCGGATCAAAAGAATTTTAATTCCTTAGATAAAATTATATCAGAATCTATAAAGCAAAATAAAAAGGAGCAATTAAGTGAGTTGTTAAAATCGGAGTTGTCAATTCGAGAGGAGGATTTAGATATTGATTATAAACTTTTAGCCGTTCCAAATTGGTGTAGAGTTTATACCTTAAATGTTGATAATACATTGGAGCTTATATTCAGGAATAATACACTTCCCTTAACACAATATAAATTTCCGCAGTCGCTTGAGTTTCATGATAGGTCAAATTTTCATGAAACGCAAGCTATATATTTACACGGAAAACTACCTTGCGACATTGAGAATGAGTTGGTTTCTCTTTTGAATCTTACGTAAAAGAAAAATGTACACAAAAAAAACGATTTGTATAGTTTTTTTATTAAGGATTTTTTTACTAAGCCATTTATAATCATAGGAGTAAGTTTTGAAGATGATGATTTTTATAATTATGCATTAGTTGAAAAAGATAAACATAATATCAATTTTCAGAATTCGAAATTTAGCTATTTAATAGATATTTATGAAAGTGAGCAAAAAGACAATAAGTTCAAAAGGGATTTTAATATTCATCATTTACCTAAAACATCAACACATGATTTTCTGGATTGGATAAAATTAAAGAGTAGTCATTTTGGAAAACAGACTGATTTTGATACGGCATTCAAGAGCAGGTATCAAAGACTTACATTACGGAACTTTCTGTCATTTGATTTATCATTCATTCGTCAGGAATATGTTGAGCAAAGCGATCTTTTTGGGAAATTATGTTTTGATGTGTTAAGATCTTATCAAAATGATAATTTCCCTTTAAGAAAAGAATTTTCGCTTTTTTTCAATTCCTCAAATGAGTTTGAGGGGTTTAAAATAGTTGCAGAAAATAAAGTAAACTCAGAAGAAAGAATACTTATAAATTGTTGCAGAGTTGAAAGCATAGCTAATGGTATAAGTATAGAGACGGAGTTTTTTCGGATTTTGCAAATCGAACTTCCTGAGGAATTTCGATCGAATAAATCGCAGTGGTTTTCGGAAAAAAAGCCTTCCAGAGTAGTATTTTGCCTGGCTTCAGATCATATAGACCCACAGGCTAAAGAATTCTATCAATTACAAGTTAAGCAATATTTTCTAGCAATGTCAGTGACTTCAGGGCTAGAATATCTCGTAGGAATAGAGTTAGTATTTCTTTACTGGGAGGAGTTAAAGCGTGTAATTGAAAATGATATTTACTTATATCATAAGTGGATTGGGCGTGAGCCTCAATACGTTCGGGTGCTTTCGGAAGAAGATAAGCAGAAAGGAGCTGAAGGTATTGCTAATGAGTTTAGAGATTATTTGCAGGATAGGTTTTTGCCATATTTCAGTAGAAATAGCTTTAAACCCAAGTTGTCAAAAACTGAACAGCAGGATTTCTATACTGAAAGCAAATTTATCAACTTACTTAAAACTAGTAATTGCAATGGCATCATTTTATATGGGCAAGGCGGGAGTGGGAAAACAAGATTAATGTATGAATTGGGGTACAGAATGATGGCAGAAAGATATAGTGTGATTGATGTCAATAAAAATTTTAACGATGTCAATGTTTTCAATGATTTTTTGGGCCAAAAAGGGATGTATATTTTGTTATTTGATTATGTTGAAGAACAAAGATCATTTTTTAAAATTGTCGAATGGATATATAACAATAAAATAAGGAATGTTAGATTTATAGCGAATTGCAGAAAAAGTTATTTGGGCGATGTTGAACATACAAGTAGGTATAAAACAATATTAATAGATGTTGGAATTAAACGGGTGGCTGAAAAGAAGTATAAAGATGCTATTGTTCATCATATTATAAAAGGGATTTCGGATGAAACCCTCCGACGTAAACTAAATCAAAATTCAGATATACTCTCATTTCTTTTAGAACGTCCTTCGTTTGCCGTTTTTATTAAATATTTATATCAAAAAATCCTTCCTCCAGTTTCGATTTGAAGAACGAGAATGATTTTAATAATTGGGTATTGGTCAGGCTAAAGCTCACGTTGGAATATTCCGGTCTTATTAATAAGGAGTTTGTCAGGGACAAAAATTATATTTTTTAAAGTATTTTCATCATTGCGCGCTTATTATGAATCTGCCGAAAAATTAAAGAAAGATTATTTAAGTGATATTTCTGCTTTGATCGATGACGGATGGATTGACGAAGATGAGAATGGTGTGTTAAACGTCGTTCACGATACAATTACTGATACTCTTTTATTATATTTTTTCAATAAGACTTTGAATGAGACACTAATCAACGATTTTTTGGAGTTTTCAGTAAAATATGATTCATTAACATCTGTATTACGGTCATTTGATAGATTATTTGATGATGATGTATTTCGCGAAGCTAAAAAGGAAAAAATTCAGTTTCAGGTAAAAGCATTTATTGAAAAGCAATTTGATAAAGACCTTGAGCCTGAAACAGCGCTAACACTAGTGAGGTATTGGCTTAAAAAGGGAGATAAGCCAGAAGTAGTTAAACCTTTTATCGTTGAAACTTTGAATCAGCTTTCAGATCGACAGAAAGCAGCCTCTCAGTTATTATAGGATATTGGCTGGCATCAAGTGATGACCCAGTTCTTGTAAAGTTTCATATTGAAAAATGCCTGGGAGCTAATATTAATCCTAAAACCGCTTGTTATATTATCGGGTACTGGCTTGAAAAAGGTGATGATCCTTTATTGATAAAAAATTACTTATTACAATATGTAAATGATAAAACTGACCCGGGTAGTTTCTCATACATACTTCAGAGTTGGTTAAAAAATGGCGATGACCCCAATTATTTGAATTCATTGGTTATTAACTGGTTAAAAATTGAGACTAATCAACTTACAAAAGGATATGTGATAAAGAATTTTATTGAATTTGGCGGCGATTTAAAAATTATTCAGGTTCAGGCAAATGATTGGTTAAAAGATAATAAAGAAAGCAGCCTGTCAATCTCTATCATTGGTTTTTGGTTAAACCGATTATCTGAACAGGAGAATAATAGCGAAACTCTTGATATTCTCAAAGAACATGTATTAAATGTACTCAATAAGTTTAGCTCAATTAGCACGACAGGAAGTGTAATAAGTAATTGGATAGTAAAAGGTGGTGACCTGAAGCTTCTTAGACCTCATTTGAATATTTGGCTATCAAAATATATAAATTCGACACACGCAGAATTTGTCATTAGCTGGTGGATGATGAAGGGTGGATTCCCCAAGGATGTCAAGGAGTTCATCATTCCTTGGTTAAGTATTTTTGGAACATCGAAAGCAGCTTCTGAACTTATGTTTTCATGGCTTAATAATGGTTATGACCCATCCATTATTGAAAATTATGTACAGCCATATTTAGAATTATATTCTGAAAAATTTGAATCGAAATACTTAATTAATGCATGCCTTAAGGCTGGATTATCCCCAACATTAGTAAAAGATTCAATTTTGCCTTGGCTAAATTCGAATGGTTTTAAAACAGAGTCGATTTACCTGGCTGCTAATTGGTTGTCTCAGGGTAAAGATTTTACACTTGTTGAAAAATTTATAAAAGAGAAACTCGATAAGTATATTGAATCAGAAGTCGATTGTAATTTAATTCTAGAAAATTGGTTAACCTCGGGCGGGGATCCAGTAATTATTAAATCACACGTTAATCTGTATTTGGAAAAGTATTGGAGACATAAAAATGCAATTTATTTAATTCGCCGATGGATCAATGCAACGAATGATTCCAATTTTGTGGAGCCATACATTCATCGAATTTTGAAATTCAGGAAAAAAAATAAGCGGCGTAATAACCCTTTTGTAAAAGAATCGTTTCGATATCTAAGATTAATTCCGATATTAAAATTATTACAAAATTTAAAATTTAAATTTATTTACCATTTTAGTGAAGTATTACAGAGACGAATTACTTATAAAATAGAAAGACATCTTCAAGAAGGGTTAAATCCTGATTTAATAAAAAAGAAGTAAACAAGTATTTTCAGGTCTATAGGGGTAGGGTGGAATCAAGTATTGTTCTTCGAAAATGGCTTGAGTATGCCAATGATTTTAATTTTGTTAAGGATTATTTATCAGAATTATTAGAGTATAACAAAAATGAGAAAATTACAGGTAGTTTTTTGATCGGAGACAGTATGCTTTCTTGCCTTGAAGGGTTTAATTTGGCAAAGCCGTATGCTTTAAAGTGGTTACAAATTTACGGAGATTCGGAAGAGGCTTTTTTTGTTGTAAGTTCATATTGTAGAGCTATTGAAAAATTAAAATTAAATCCTGAATGTATCAGCGAAGTTAAAGAGTTTATTATTCCATGTCTTAAAAGAAATTATAAATATATCAGTCCAAATGATTCGTGGAAATGGAGGCAGAATATATTGTTGAAACACTCAGATGATTGGGAGCCATAAATTTAATACGGTTATGATTTTTACTTCAGATATCTACCCCCCCCCAACGACAAAGAAAACAGCTCCGGCACTGTTACTGAAAAGCAACCCCTCAGCTATGCTGATTTCGAAAACATCTTCCTCAACATGGAATGGGACAACTATCCCGCCGCTCCCACCATCACGGTTTATCAGGATAATGAACTACCGCTATTATGGGTGGCCTTATTTGCCACTTCAGAAAATGAAGACAAAGCCAGTATGTTCATCATCGGGTACAAGCGGATGGAGGAGAAAAAAGGTTTTCTGGGTTTCGGCAAACCCACGCTCAAAGAAAAAATGACCATGCATCATACGGTGGGGAATGAGGGGGTGTTGAAATTATTCCGGGAGTTCTTCGACTATGAGCCGGCTGCTTTTTTAAATTCTCTGAAAGAATTCGATGATGATTTCAACAACAAGAAAGGAGCCTGATGATTTTCTAAGTGTAAGTCTTGTTTGTGTATTCCCTACATGAAAGTCTACTAATTTTTCCTCCACCCGCAACAGCACCTAACTGGTGGCCGAGCTCTTCACCCAATATATCCGTCAGCAATACCTGCATCAGCAATTCTACATGACCTTCAACAACAGCGACACCCTCTTTTTAGCACGGCAGATGGATGAGGGGTATATAACGGGGGGGGAGCAGGGGGCGGGATGCGGTTGATTTGGGCTGAGTAAGCGTTTAGAAATATTTATTACCGGATAGTGGAAGAAATTTGCGAAATAGCAATGGTTTTCGTTTTCGGTGGTAAAGAATTGACTCTCATTTAAGATGAGAAATTGAGGGAGATTATTAGTTTCGTATATTAACAGTTATGTGTCACCCTATTCAGCAGCCTAATTACATTCAAGTTCTCATGACTTTGCCGCCCGACCCCACGCAATTTTTAGCACATTGCAAGGCTCACAAAGCCGACACACAAAGGCCAACCTTGCAAAGAGCTAAAAATGCCAGCAGCACAACCCACCCACCCCGGCTGACGAATTCTATTCATCTCTATCTAAAACCCCGGCACAGGCTAATTGTTAATTACAAATTTCATATACCTAAATAATCATTTTCTACTGCACCCTCACATACAAAGTATCCGCCGTATTGATTCCGGTAAAAATGCCCCGGCCATTTACAACGTTGGTTGGCGGCTCGGCAAGATTGGTGCTGTTTGCTCCATTATCTTCATATAATGCCGCATACTCCGGCCATATTCTGTAAAGCACTACCCGATAGTTCCCATAGTAAGTAAATTGCTGAAAACTTAAATCCTGAGTAGTGGTTTGTGAAGGCTCTGTTCTAAACACCGGTCTTCCTTGTCCGGTACTGTTTATTAACGTGGGGTTGGTCTCCATATTTGTTACCACCACCAAATGATAATCAAGATTGGGATTACCCCAATTCAGTTTTATGGGCTCGGGAAAAACAGGAGGAAAAGTTGTGGGTACTGTAACAGTTGTTGCTGATTGTGTAAAATTTGCCGGCTTTTCAGGAATCGTTGTTGTTGCTGTAACTTGTACCCCATTATAATCAAAACTTCAATAGATAAGTTTCTCCAATATTTACCGGAATAGTACTGCTGCTATAAATTCCATTTCCGGTGTTCGCTAAATTGTAATCTGTTCCATTGTGGCTGATAACGACAGGAAGATTATCCAATGGCTGGTTTACATTATCAACGCCATACTCAATTTCCTTTGTAATTTTTACCGAAACAGGTTGCCCCGGCGCCAGGTAAGACTCCACAACGGCTTTATTGATGCCCGCCGTTCCATCATCTTCTTTAGAGCATGAAACTAACAACATGCTGCTAAACATTGCGGCTATAAATCTTTTTTTCATTTCAAAATATTTTTAGATGCTTAATAGTTATTTTTATTTAAGTCTCCATGTAAAACTGAGGTTTGGTGTAAAACCCAGATACTTTACATCGGTTGCAATAATTTCATTGTCTATAATATCATAATTCTTGTACCAGATATTTTCCCGGTTATAAATATTAAATAGTGACAACCCAATGGTGCCATTCCCTTTTCCTGGCTTGCCGTAATTGTAGGTAGCTGCAATATCCATTCGATGGTAAGCCGGCAACCGTAATCCATTCTTATTTGAACTGCTGAGATAATCCTGTGTGCTTCCATCCAGAAGTGTAATCTGATACCCCCCGCTTGGAGCAGTATAAGGTCTTCCTGTCAAGTACATCCAGGTGAGTGAAAAATCAAACCGCTTCCATTTATAGGTGTGCACCATTTTGAATTCATGTGTTATATCATTGCTGGCATAAAAATCTTTTTCTCCATATACAGGATAATTATTTTTTACTTCCCCCAGAGTATAGCCTACCCAGCCATTGTATTTTCCAAATTTCTTTTGCAGTAATATATCAATTCCCTTTGCGTAGCCGGTTCCCTGGTAAAAAGATTCTTCATAATTAACAGTTCCTCTTGTAGGGGTAAACCGTAGCGTATATTCACTGAGGCCCGATAGTTTTTTATAATAAGCTTCCACATCTATTAATAAATCTTTGTTTTCCCATGCCGCCCCCAGGATAAATTGTTTTGATGAACTTACAGGAAGCTTGTCATTATCCGTCAGCACCCAAAAATCCCGGCTCCCTTCTAAAATATCTTCACGGATAACTCTTTTTACAAATTGGTTATATTGACCGGCAGAACCTTTAAGTTTGAACTTATCACTAATATCGAAAGTTATATTCAACCTTGGTTCAAAATATGTTTTTCCCGTTGGTGAAAAATAAGATGTTCTTACTCCGCCAATGATGTTCAGTTTATCATTGAATAATTTCATATTATCCTGTAAGTATATTGCCCCGGTGGTTCCTTTTGTTTCCCTGTCAATTATTGATACGGTATCGTTTTGTGCATAGCTGTATTTAATCCGGTTGTTGGTAAGATGATACCCAAATTCAATACTATGGTTTTTATTCAGCTTCCATTCAAAGTCTGTTTTAAGAGAAACATCTTTTAAGTCATTATTTTCAAGCGTACCACTTTTAATTTCTACGACAGTACCATCAGTTCTTGTTATCGTTCCTTCACGGCTTCTGTCCCTATCACTGAAGTAGGCTGAATAACTGATTAATGCGTTACTATAAAATTTTGAATTCCATTTGCGGCTCCATTTAAAACTGGCTCCTGTATTTCCCCACTCGGTTAAATCGGTGATGCCGATATTAAATGTTGGCGCTGTACCACCGCCAGGTCTTCCGCCACCTGTTGGGGGTGTAATTTGGTTATCCACATTATCTTTACCCTTATAAAAGCTCAGGCTTAACACATCTTTTTTTGTAGGGTTAAAGGTTAACCTTGCATTCATATCATCAAACCATGATTTTACACCAGGGGTAATCGTTCTCCCATTAGGAAGTGTAATAACTGAATCGCCACCCTTGCTTACTTTATCTGAAATTTTATCGTACAGCGATGTGGAGAAACTTTTTCGGTAGGCTAAAAGAAAAGATGCTTTTTCCCCAATGGGACCTTCGGCAATTCCGTTGGCACTGAGAAAACCAATGTCCCCGCCGATATTAAATTTCTTTTTGTTTCCTTCTTTACCGGTAATATCAACGACCGATGAAATACGACCACCGTATTTTGATTCATAGCCACCTTTAAATAATTGTACATCTTTAATAGCATTTGAGTTAAATGCACTGAAGAAACCAAACAAGTGGTCAACATTATATACTGTGAATCCATCAAACAAAACAAGGTTCTGGTCAGGCGTACCCCCACGAACATATAAACCTGCGGTGTGTTCGCTACCTGCACTTACACCCGGCATTAGTTGAAAGGCACGGAAAATATCTTTTTCTCCCACATTGGGCAGGGTTGCAATTTTTGAAGGAGTGAGTTTTATCATACCCACTTTTTGGTTCAGTTTGAATGACTGGTCTTTAGGAGCTGTAATTACCACTTCACTCAGCGTATTTTTAGAGGAGGTCATCTGTATGGAAATATCCTTTAAAGACTGTGATGGTGCCAGGTAATGTTTAAAAGGGTCATACCCGATAATAGAAAAGATAAGTGTTGAGGTATCGGAAGGAACGCCGTACAGCGTGAAGTAGCCATCGGCATTTGTGGTAGTTCCGTTTTTTCCATTCAATACCACCACATTTACATTCGGCAGAGGTTCCCCAGAAGCATCATCTGTTACTTTGCCTGAAACAGTTATATTAAATTTTGTTGGGTTGAGGTTATCGGGTTTTTTATTATCCTGTTCAAGCTGCAGGTTATTCAGGTTTACATTTTTCTCATCCTTTTTGTCTATTATTTGAATTACATTATCAGTAGTGATGTAATATTTTGACTTGGTGATTTTACATATTTCCATAAGTACATCTTTCAGGGTTTCATTGTCAAAATCAAGGTCAATAGTGTATTGCTTCAGCCTTTCCTTATCAAACCGGAGTTTGAGCAGGTAGGTTTCCGCAAGGCCTTCCAGTTCTTTATCTGCTGTACGAAAGCAGTGTTTATTTATTCGCAAATCCAGTATGTTTGTAGCAGTTACCTGTGAAAGGGAAGGCAGGGATAAACCAATAATAAATGCCAGGAAAATAATTTTACGCATGTTTCATCATTTAGTGGTGTAAAACTATCAGCTAGCGGCGGTTTGTATATTATAAATAGGTAAACCCCAAAAATTAACCGGAGAACTAAAGGTGCATTAAAAAATAAAACCCCTTATATCAGGAGTTTTATCTGTTATCAAATATTGTACATGATTTTTTGGTGTAGCCAAAACAAATCAAGGATTACTGAATACGGCAGAAATATTTTGTTGATGAAATTTTAACAACTATTGAATAATAATAGTTTTTGTTTGAGTAGTGTGGGCCTTAAAATAACCCAATGCCCCATTATTAAAATTTGAAGCAGGATTAGCGGGTGTTGCAGTGGACTGATTAATATTTTCATTTAATCCAAAAAAATAATTGTACACGGCTTTATCTATTCCCTGCATATCTACTGTAACGACATCATTTTTTTCGGCATCTACTCTTAATGGAAGCGGGGAGGTGCTCCCGTTGAACCCTATATCGCTTCGCACAAAAATATCATTTTGCAGCACCCCGTTTCTGCTAACAACAAATTGGTAATAGTTCTCAAAAGCAGATGGGTCAGCATATTTTGGTGTAATGGTAATATTCCCGGTACCTGCGGGGCCACCCGGGCCGCCACCTGTGCCAGTGCCTGCCAGGTTCTCCTGAACTAATGAATCAAGGTTTACCCTGTATGGCATTGTGGAAACTGCAGTAAATATTTCTGTACCAATGTTCACAGTTATTGTATAAGTATGTCCTTCTGCACCCAACAGAGAAGAATTATAATAAAGGCCTGCTGCTATTTCACTCAGAGTGTATGTTTGATTTACTGTGTTATCTGTAATCGTAACCAAAGCTGCACTTACAGTTGGGTATGGAGCAGATTCATCAAAATTGATAGTTTTGTGTATAGTAACTTTTGATGCACCCAACGCTGTGCTCACATTGCCTTCAATTACAAATTTTGGATTGCTTTCGTTAAGGTCAATATCAATCTCTTTTGTGCATGAAAATAGTATTGCACAGGTAAAAAAAGCAGTGATAATTTTTCTCATTGTTATTTGAATTTAAAATTCCAGGAAATTGAAGGAACCCACCTAAAGAGTGCTGTTTGAACTGCCACTGTTTTATTAGGGTCAGTATCGCTTTGCTCAAAGTCTATTGTGTAAGCATTTTCCCTTCCATACACATTGTATAAGCTGAAAGACAATTCTGAATTAAATCGTTTGCGATGTTTTAGCTTATAGGTAGCCGCTATATCCAGCCGGTGATAAGCCGGCATACGATAACCATTGCGTTCGGTGTAGAGCCAGGTTGTTTGCCCCGCCACTTCATACTTTCCGCTGGGAAATGTAACTGCATTACCTGTTTGATATACCCAAACCGCAGATACATTCAAACGCTTTGTAACATCGTACATGGTTACTACCGACACATCATGAATTCTGTCCTGCCGGGCAGCGTACCACTTATTTTGATTGATGCCATCAATCTGTTTTTCTGTACGTGAAAGGGTATAACCTACCCAGCCTGTAAATTTTCCTTTATTTTTTTTGAGCAATAACTCTAAACCATAGGCCCTTCCCTTTCCGTACAACAATTGTGTTTCAATTACAGGGTCTCTTTCATTAGCATTATCCTTATAATCAATTTGATTTTGCATTGCCTTATAATATGCTTCGGCACTGAATTCAAACATATTGTCATTAAAGTTGCGGAAATATCCAAGCGAAACCTGGTCGGCTATTTCAGGTTTAATGATATTGGTGTTCATTATCCACTTATCTGTAGGGCTGGTAGTAACAGAATTTGTAATCAGGTGCAGGTTTTGTGTATTTCTTGTATAAGATGCTTTTATTGAGCTGTTGTTGTTTAGTGCAAAGCTCATAGAAAGGCGGGGCTCTATATTCAGATAATTTTTTACTGAACCTTTTTGACTGATGGTATCAATCACATTTTTGTTATCATCTAAAACATAGTAATCACTGCCACCAAGTACAGCAAAATTGCTTACCCTTACCCCGTAATTAATATTGAGTTTTTTTGTGGCTTTCCAGTTGTTAGAAGCATACAATGCTGTTTCTAATCCTTTCCGTATTTGGTATGGGTCGCTGGTGCTTCCCTCAGATGTAATTTTGCCGGGTGTAACGGTATGATGAATGACATTGTATCCAAACTTCCAGCTATTTTTCCGGTTGGGAAAATATTGAAATTCCTGTTTTACATTAAAATCCCTGATTCTTGAGAGAATGGAAAATGGGTTGGAGTTATTTTGATATCAATATTGTAATCGTAATTACTGTAAATTAAAGAAGTATTGGAAAACAGTTTGCTGTTAAAAAGATGATTCCAGCGAAGCGTGGCAGTAGAATTGCCCCAATTAATTGCAAAGCGGTTATTAAACCCTAATACATCCCTGCCAAAATAGCCAGATACAAATAAGCGGTCTTTGTCAGAAAACTTATAGTTAAATTTTGCGTTGAGGTCGTAAAAATAAAGCTGGTTCTCTTTAAATTCTTCATTCAATTTTAAGAACACATCCGCATAAGTTCTTCTGCCCGTAACGAGGAACGAAGACTTACCTTTTTGAATGGGCCCTTCAATATTAAGTTTAGAAGATATTAAACCTATGCCGCCGCTTACACCATAGTCCTGGTTATTTCCCTCATTCATTTTTACATCCACCACAGATGCAACACGGCCGCCAAACTCTGCAGGAGCAGTGCCCTTATAAAGTGTTACATCTTTAATAGCATCTGAATTGAAAGTTGAAAAGAATCCCAATAAATGCGAAGCATTATAAACCGGGGCATCATCCAGGAGAATTAGGTTTTGGTCAATAGTACCGCCTCTGACTGTAAAACCGCTTTGTCCTTCCCCTGCTGATTTTACTCCCGGTAGTAACTGAAGCGATTTTAAAATATCTTTCTCCCCAAATAAAACCGGCAACTTACTTATAGTAGATACGCTTAGTTTTTCAACACCCATTTGGGGTTGCGTAACGTTTTTGTTGCCCCTGCCTGAAGTAACAACTACTGCATCAAGAATTTTGGAATTGTCTGTCAGAGCAACATTGATTTTATTTTGATTGGCAGTATTTATAGCAATAATCTCTTCCTGGTAGCCAACAAAAGAAATAACTAACTCATAGCTGCCTTTGGGCAATGTAAGAGAATAAAATCCAAATTCGTTGGAGGCGGTTGAATATTCCTTTTTATCTTTTACAAAAATAGTTGCACCGGTAAGTGTTTCACCATTTTTTTAACGGTAATGTATCCGCTTATTGTTACTGTTTGGGCAAATACCTGTAAGCCAAAAATACGGAAAAGAATATTGTTATAGCTAATTTCATATTTATTGATTTATGTCTGATTCCTTTTGGCATATTTCTTTAAGAACCATTTATCATTTTCATTTTAGAAAGTAAAACTATCAGCAAAGGGGTTTTTGGCAGAAGTAAATAGGTGAATCAGTAGAATTAGCAGGTGAACACCAGCCCATAAACAAACAAAGCTCCTTAGTTAAGGAGCTTTGTAACCATTAACCACCTGCTTATGAAAAATATTTAAGTCTCATAACAATATTAATTATTCGGTGCGCCTGAATCAATCCAGCAAAGCACTGCATCTTTTGTTCGTTGGTCAGGCTTCCGTTTTGCGGCATACTTCCGTCAGCTACAGCAGCACGGACGGATGAACGGGCATTATAAATTTCCGTATAAGTGGTTAAAGCACCAGGGCCATTGTTACTACCGCTGGCATGACATCCTGATGTGGCGCAATAGGTTTGTATCAGCGGGTTTGCATCAGCCGCAAATGTTTTGGTGATACTGCAGTCAGGTATGTATTCCACATTCTCTTTTGAACAGGCATTTATGATGATTACAAGAGCCGGTAAAATGATTAATATTTTTTTCATACATGGTTTGTTTATTTAAGTAAGCACAACTATGAGCAAAATTTGAGTTCTTAGCTGCATCTGAAGAATTAAATAGGCCAACCCATGAAATCAACCGGAGTTGTCCTTAAAAAAGGAAGCCCCCTGAATTAGGAGCTTCGTAACCATTAACTATCTGCTTATGAAAAATATTTAAGTCCCAAATGGCCGCCCCATTCCTGCAGGCGGCCCCTGCTGCATTTCAGGTGCTTTGCCTTTAAACTTTGATAGCCGGAATGAAACAGTAACCATATAGTAATTTCCCAACCTGTTTGTTTTTGTATCTGTAATACTATTAGCAGTTGCTGTGCGGCTAACACCAATGTTTTGTTTCAGTAAATCAAATCCGGAAAGGCGGAGTGTAAAATTCCTTTTTTCGCCAAATTGTTTTTCAATATGGCCGCTCAACAAAAAGGGATTGGCGCCGGTGTTATCATCAAAACCAGTATTGATAGTTTTCTCCGCATCATAGCTGATTACCCATTTGCCAGGCAGATAAATTCTTGCCCGGCTGCCCAATATATAGCTGTTTGTTTTTGTGTTCTGCAAACCATCCAATGACCAGGTTGTACTGTTGAGTGAATAGCTGGCATTGACTCCCAGTTCCAGCCATTTGAAGTTAACATCAAATTTTACTCCCTGTGTTATTACCCAGTTTTTTCCAACGTTGAGTAATGAATCAAGATAAGATATATTATTGCTGAACTGGATACGGCCATTCAGCCCCACAACAAATTTTTTGTTTTTATAAGGCTTTGAGTATGTATAAAACCCATTAAGGTTGTAGTACCCATCGTCATTTTGGTAACGGGTTTCCTGCACACCCCGGCCTTTATTAATGGTGTTGTTTACAATTTTATCTTTTGTAAAAGTAAAACTCAGGTTACTGAATAAAACATCGCCTTTCATAAAATCAAAATTGTTGTAGCGGATGTTCAGGGTATTATTAAACTCTGGTCCCAGTTCAGGATTGCCAACTGTTACAAACTGCGGATTGGATACATCAGCTACAGGTTGCAACTGGTTGTAAGTTGGCTGCTTTGTGTTGCCTGAATAATTTATATCAAAAGAACGGCTGCGGCTAAATGTATAAGTAAATCTTGCTACCGGAAACCAGTTCAGCAAATTTTGTGTGTATTCCTGTTTTAATCTGGTATAAGTGGTACTTTTTATAGTACCGGCTGTACCGCCACGCCAACAGTATATTGAAATTTCTTTTCCGTATGCCTGAAGTTTGTACCAAACCGGTGAGTGGTGTAATCATTATCATACACATTACTCAGGCTGTCCACATACTGTGAACTGTTTGTTGCCTGGTCAATGTCGTATGTCTTTTTATCATTGCCCGTGAACTGTTTGTTGTAACTATAATTGAACTCAAGGTTATTCTTCAGCGATAGTGGTTCGGTATAGGATGCTTTTAATCCGTAGCTGTAGTTTTGATTTTCCTGTTTTATGTCCTGGTATTGAACAGTGGTGGCCACACCGCCGGCAGTAATATAGGAGCTGTTGTTTTCAATTTCATCATCCTGATTTGTAAGTGATGAGCTGCCTGTAAAATTCAAGCTCATCGTTCTGCCTTTTTTTCCAAAACGGTGATTGTATAATAAGCTGCCGCTGTAAGTAGGCGATTTGGAATCAGACAGAAGTGTTGAAAAGCCATAATTTGTTTTGCCCTGTGTGCCGCTTTCGGTATCAAAATTTGTAACCGAAGATGTTTTAGTATTTCTGAAAGTTATTTGCGGACTGAACTTGATATAATTATTTGAGTCAGGTTTATATTCAAGGTTAAACGTAAATCTTTTATTGATGCCTTTGGTGGTATCATAAGTGTCCTGTGTTATAAGGTTACTGCTGTTGCTGAAAAGATTTTGCTGTGAAGTATTGGTAATGGTATTTGAATTACGGCTGGTCAGTACAAGTCCGCCATATACTGTTATTTTTTTGCCCCATTCATCCCTGTAATTGAACCCGATTGCCTTTGTGTCGTTAATACCATTGTTGCCCATCTGTCCGCCGCTCATTTGCTGACCGCCGCTCACTCCACTCATCATACCAGTACCACCACTTTGCTGGCCACCAGCCATACCACCCATTCCGCCTCCCATCATTCCTCCACCACGACGGTTGCCGCCACCCGATAAGGCCGGGTTTCCAAAGTTGAAAACACTTTCATTAATATTGTTTGCATTAGTTAGCAAGGAAAGCTGCAGGTCATTATTAAAGTACTGAACCGACGCTGAAGCTTTATATCTTTCTTCCGTACCTAATCCTGCGGAAGTGTTTGCAAAAACACCTTTGTTTTTATCTGACTTCAACTGTATGTTCAGGATTTTTTGCGGGTCGCCATCCCTGATGCCCGTAAATGCTGCCTGGTCGCCATAATCATCAATCACCTGTATCTTATCAATAAGTTCAACAGGTATTTCTTTTGTTGCCGCTTTTACATCATCGCCAAATAAATCCTTACCATTTATTTTTACTTTAGTTACCTGTTTGCCATGTGCTGTAACATTTCCATCCTTGTCAACTTCTACACCTGGCAATTTCTTCAGCAGGTCTTCAGCCATATCATTTGGCCTGGTAGCAAAACTATCGGCTTTGTAACTGATGGTATCATCTTTTATAATGATGGCATTATTCGCTTTTACAATTACTTCGCTTAAAACTTTTGCTGAGTGCACCAATACAATACTGTCAAGTTCTAAAACCGGTTTCTCTATAACAAATTGTTTTGAGAACCGTTCATAACCAACCCCGGTAATATATAGGTTAACTTCTTTTGACAGAACATTTGAGAATACAAAAAGCCCCTTATTATCTGTAAGCCTGTATAGTGTATCACCACCATTTTTATATTCCAGCATCACGGTAAGATTGTTTAACCCTTTCTTGTTGTCATCAAAGACTCTGCCTTTCACCGTAAATGAATGTTGTGCCCATGATGATAATGAAACGAAAAACAAGAGTAAACTAAAAAGGGGCTTTATTGTGTTCTTCATATAATGATTTAATTCTTTCTCAGCATTATTTTTCTGCCAGTGAAAATTTGTACCAGATATCTGTTTCTTTAAACATCTTTTCAAAATCAGGACGCTGTTGTGAGCCACTGTTGCTTCCTCCCCCCGGTGGCCCACCTACCCCCGGCGGTCTGCCGCCTCCTCCGGGCCTTCCGCCCCCAGCACCTGGTGGCCTTCCGCCTCCGCCACTAAAATCAGACTGTTCAATTGCTTTAAACACTATGCCCAGAGAAACAGGGGTATTAAATGAAACAGATTCTGATAATGCTGTATAAGGAACACTCAGTTCGTAAATCATCACATTGCTTGCAGTAAAGTTGATGGCAATTTTTACACCTGAGCTATTTACCAGGTTATGCTTACCATTTAATTCTTTTTTAAACCCGGTAAGTTGCATTTCAGTTTTTTTAGAAAGCATGAATTTGAAAATCTGAGAAGAGCCCTGCTGAGGATTTTGCTGCCATTCAGAAGGGTTAAATGCTTCTTCTGATTTCAAAGGATATTTAATACCAGTTGCTTTGTTGGTATTATTTTTTCCTTTCCAGTTCAGCCATATCTCCATACCGGCCCGCAGTAATTTCATTTGCTGGGCAGGGTCAGCTACTATCAATAACACATGAACTTGCTGCAGGCCATTGGCAGTAGCATAGTATGCTGAATTGGTTTTATCATGTTGTAGTGTTATCCCCCGCCAGTCGCTGGTATCTGCATTGGTTATTATATTTTTTACAAATTGTTTGGGCATTGTTGCATTATCCCCGTTCTGGGCATTTATCAGCAAGCTTGTCATCATCAGGCCTGCTGCCCATAGTAATTTCTTATTCATAATTAAGTTTTTTTACTGTTTGATGTAAACTTATTTCTATTACTTCGTCGTAGTCTTAATTAATAGGTAAACCGGGAAAATTTAAGGGAGAATAAGTAAATGAAAATGCCTGCCCTTATCCGACAGGCATTTTTTGAATTAAACAGTACCTCCTTTTTTATTCTGAAAAAATATTACCCACCCGGTTTAAGGCAACGTTGTAAAACTCACCTCATTGCCATAAGATGTGCCGGCACTGTTTGTTGCGTATGCCCTTAAATAATAGGTAGTAGCTGGAGCTAACGCAGTTAAATCAGTTGTGTAGGCTCCACTTGCCGGGGCTCCTGTGGTGTAAGTGTTTGCTGTAGTTGGAGCAGCTACTGTAGCATAACAAACACCGCTTGCGGTAATATCACCGCCTCCGTTATCAGTAATTTCACCCCCAACTGTAGCAGTAGTACTCGTAACATTAGTTACAGCAGCGGTGGTTAACACAGGCATATTAACAACATCGTCTTTTTTGCAGGACGCAAATATGCCTGAAATAAAAATCAATGCAATTACCGGTAATGAGAAAAAACTCTTTTTCATAAATTAAAATTTTGAGTGTTTAAAAATGTTTTTGAATTAATAATTAAAAATAAAAACTGCTGATGCGGTATTGTAATAAAATAGGTAAACAGTAAAAATGTTCAGGAGTAAGATTGATGTATAAAAAAGTGCCGGTTATTTTAACCGGCACCTTAAGCCATAAAACATACTGCCAGATGTTTCATTTTATCACCATAGCCTTAACCTAATTGCATGATGTTCTTAAAGCTTTTAATTCATCCTTACTATTTACAGTTACAATACTGCCATCCTTTTTTGTTACTGAAATCGGAAAAGCAATTTCAGGGTGTGTAGATGAGGTGGGATTGTTTTGATGCCAGGTTCTTGCAATGTTTTGTAATGTTGCACGGTTAGCCGCCTGTTGTGTGCTTCCATCAGGAAACTTTACTGTAACCGGAAAGTTGATGGTAAAACAGGGTGTGCAATTGCTGGCATGGCCACGAAAAGCTCTTCCGGCAAAATAACCCTTACCGCAACTTTCTCTTAAAGCTTTCAATTCGTCCAGTGTGTTTACTGCAATAGTTTCCCCGGTTTCAGAAATAACAGTAATTGGTAACACAAGTGTTGGACGATACTTTGAGCCATTCCAACTGCCACCGCTTCCTGCCGGGCCGGGGCCTCCATGTGGGCGGTTACCTCTGTTGCCGCAATTAGCCTGGACCCATGTCCTGATGCCAGAAACCAATTCGGCATAGCTGTTAACTGTTTTAATTGTTCCATCAGGGAATGAAAAACTAACCGGGAATACTAAATCATAACACCCATGTTTACCGGCATTAGCGCTTTCTTCCAATGCAAATACAGCCTGGTCAGCTATCGCTTCCACTGTTTCTTCGTCAGTTCCCGAATCTTCTTTTTTACAAGAAACAAATGCCAGTGACAGAAATAAAGCCCCGGCAGACAATAAGCCAAAAATCTTCTTTTTCATTGTTTGATAATTTTATGTGACTGAAATAATGAATTCGGATGCATAAAACTATCACCCGTTTAACGGTGAAGAAAAAGCAATAGGTAAACCATGAGATTTTGCCGGAGAACCAAGGTTAAGAAGTACAAAAAAGAAGAATATAGTTATTTCATCAGGTCATTCAATCTGGAAATGTAAGTATCACCAACAGGGATTTCAATTTGTGTGAGTTGTATTTTCCTGTTTACAATGGTTTTAATCTTTGAGAGAGAAACCACATAGCTGCGATGTACCCGGAAAAATTTCTCTGAAGGCAGCTTCTCTTGTATTTTTTTCAGGCTCATTAAAGTCATTACCGGCGGTTTATCGGTAAAATAAATTTTGACATAATCATCAAAACTCTCAACATATTCAACCTTATCAAGCTCTATTTTCACCATGTGATAATCCGAACGAACATAAATACACTCCGCTACCGCATCAGGCTCTCCCTTTTTAAATTTATAATATTGAGCAGCTTTACTGATGGCTTTTTCAAACCTGTCAAACTCAATTGGTTTTAATAAATAATCCAATACATCCAGTTCAAAAGCGTCTAAAGCAAACTGTGCATAGGCTGTTGTGAAAATAACTATTGGTGGTTCTTTTAAAGAACGAAGCAATTGCAAACCGGTTATATCCGGCATCTGAATATCCAGGAAAAGCAAATCAGTATTTCCTTTACGGAGGTATTCAGCCCCCGCAACTGCATTCAGAAATGTTTGTGTTATTTCCAATGCTGGAAATTTTGAAGCATACTGCTTTATCAGTCCTATCGCCAGTGGCTCATCATCTATAATAACACATTTCAATTTCATACGGGCACACTTAATTTAACAGTGAACAATTTTCCAGAGTTACCAATATCCAGTGAGTACTTGTCTTTGTAAATATGATTCAGCCTTCGTTTTACATTTTCAATCCCAACACCGGTGCTTTCTGCATCATTACCGGGTTTGAAGACGGTGTTTTCAGTAAAAAAATCAAGCTGCTTATCATTTACAACAACAACAATCTTAATGACAGATTCTTTATCATTGCTGATACCATATTTGAAAACATTTTCAACAAAAGGCAATAGTATCAGAGGGGCAATCAGCTTGTTTTCTGTATTGCCTTCAATAGTAAAGTTTAGCCTGACTGTTTCCGGGCTCAACCGGAGTTTTTGCAAGTCAATAAAATCTCTGACACAATTCAATTCCTGCTCCAGCGGCACCTTTTCTTTTTGAACATCACCGGTTACATACCGCATAATTTTTGACAGCCGCATAATTGCATCAGATGTCTTTTCACTTTTAGAAAGAGAAAGTGTATAGATGTTGTTTAATGTATTAAAGAGAAAATGCGGATTGATTTGTGCTTTCAGAAAAGAAAGTTCTGCCGTCTTCCGGTCACTTTCTGCTACCACAGCTCTGTTTTCAGCTTTTATCCATCTTCCGGCAATATAAAGTGCAGTGCTGAAAACCCACACAAGTATAAATATCAAAAATGAGCCAATCTGCCTGCCGCTTAGCCCTGTCTGATTATTAAACACTGGATTGTTTTGTCGTACCCAGGGCGGTGGGCCAGCAGTATAAGGTTCTTTCATTTGTTGTATTGCATAGTAGTACAGTACGCCAATTCCAATAACTAAAAAGAAATACAGAAACTTTTTCTTTCCCGAAAACAATTTTGGTAACAGAAAATAAGCGTTCAGGTAAAAGAATCCAACCAGGAAGGCATTAATAGTAAGAGACGGTTGTTCAAACCGGGTTTTAATAAAATTGAGAAATTCAATATTAACCGGAATAAAAAGTATGGGCAGAATGAAAAATATCATCCAGCCTAAAATGTGAAAAGTTATGCCAAATAAAGTCCGTCTTGTCATACTGCAAAGATGCTATACAATAATGAATTTATGTGAAAAGTATAGGCGAACCGTAATAATTTGGGGCAAATCACTAAACTAGTGCATATATTGGTTTGTAATCTTTGACAACGACAATCGGCATCCTCTATGTCATGTTGAAGCATTGTTACTGCAAAATATTTAGTCATTGATAATTATTTGACAGAATAATATAAAAGTTTCTATACAACCGACGCACCAAGTCAGGCACATTTGCAAGGCACACAAAGCCGACACACAAATGCCAACCTTGCAAAAGAGCCTGCCTTGTTGCAACGCTTCCGGGACACACTCTGCCACGGTGGACACAAGCTTTCAATTCAAGTTACCAAGACGAAGGGCGAACACATAACAGGGAGTTTGCTGCTATGCTGGCAGACGAATATATTCTCAGCTTTATATCGCTATCAGCCCGTATCCAGCTGACGGAATTCTATCAGCTTTTGTTGTTATCTTCATCATCAGTTTTTTAATCAGCAGCGGCTCCGGGCTGGACATTATAAAATACCAGCACAGCAGCAAGCTCTGCTCGTTGTCCTCCATCGTAAAAGATTATGCTTACAACAAATAGACTAAATATAAGAGAATTGACTTTTGCTGACATAGATCATGTTCACAAACTTCATTCATTGCCCGAAACCGACGAGTTTAATACTTTAGGGATTCCTGAGAATATCCAAATGACTGAAAATATTTTGAACGAATGGTTGCTATTGCAAAAGCAAAAACCAAGAAGTTCCTATATTTTTTGTATTGAAAAAAATGACAACAATGAATTTATCGGGCTTATCGCGATTAATTTAGGGAAAGCCAACTACAAGTCAGCAGAAGTATGGTTTAAAATTCATAAAGATCATTGGCGACAAGGGTATACAACCGAAGCATTGACCAGAATTTTAAAATACGGATTTGTTGATTTGAAATTGCATAGAATTGAAGCAGGTTGTGCAGTAGAAAATATTGCATCAGGCAAGACGCTTGAAAAGGTAGGTTTTAAAAGAGAGGGAATGAAACGAAAGAAATTGCCAATTAGAGGAGAATGGAAGGATAACTATTTTTATGGAATATTGGAAGAAGACTTTAACATAATAAACTAAAAGATGTATCAAAGAATAGCACATATTGCCTTAGTCGTTGAGAACTATGATGACGCTATTGAATTCTACACCCAAAAACTCGACTTTCAGGTATTAGAAGACACCAGGCTAAGTGAAGAAAAGAGATGGGTAATGATCGCACCCAAAGGTGCGAAAGAATGTTGCTTATTACTTGCCAAGGCTGCTAACGAAAGACAGGCTAGTAGTATTGGCAATCAAACTGGTGGACGAGTTGGATTTTTTCTCTTCACAGATGATTTTTGGAGAGATTATAATAAAATGACAGACAGACAAATAAATTTTGTGAGGCCTCCGGAAACCTTTGAATACGGTATAGTTGCGGTATTTGAAGATTTGTATGGGAATATGTGGGACTTAATTGAACCCAATGAAAATAACAAAGGAATAATCAGTTGACAGATATAAAAACTAAAAGCGTAAAATAATATCAGCTGTAAGTCTATTAAAAAAACAACGAACCGCTAACATAGGTTTGCATTATGGCGGCTGACGTGTTTCTATGTATACTTTCCTGCAAGATTGTACAATGAAAATTATTACAAATGCAATTTTTTACTTTTCTGACAATACTCATTTTAGGAACTGCCTGTGGTGGACCCGTTAAAAAAGATGTAGTAAAAGAGAAGGGGGACCTGAAACTTGTAAAATCGATAAACGATCCCCGGTTTGGCAGTGTGCGCTGTAGTTTAAAGGACAGGCAAGGGAATCTTTGGTTTGGGACTACTGAAAACGGATTATTTAAGTATGACGGAAAATCCTTCAAGCAGTTTACGGTAAAAGATGGCTTGGATTGTAATAATATCTATTGCCTGCTGGAAGATAAGGAGGGTAAATTCTGGATAGGTACTGAGAAAGGGCTTTGTCTTTACACAGGAAAATCATTTAACATCATCCGGATTCCTTTACCTGATAACCTGCCTCCTAACAAGTACTCCTTCTATCAAAACCATTGGGTGTACAGTATCTTACAAGCCAAAAACGGACAACTATGGCTGGCAACGATTGATGGCGTCTATATTTCCGATGGCAAAACATTTACACATTTTCCAATGGTGGAAGCCGCTAATGGCTTTCTGACCAGTAATGATAAGGTGGAACGTATTTTAGAAGATAAGGAAGGTAATATCTGGTTAGGTGGCCGGACCAATGAAGGGGTATATCGGTATGATGGTAAATCCGTAACCCATTTACAATTACCAATATTAATCCAGGGAGAAAACGGGCCAAGGCCAAAGCCACATCGTTGGGGCTGGCCGCAATTGCAGGACAAAAACGGAAATCTTTGGTTCGCCAGCTGGGGCGGCGCCTACCGCTATGATGGAAAAACAATCACCGGTTTTTCATTTAAAGATGGCATAACAGGTACAATGATTGCTGCCATACTTGAAGACAAAAAAGGAAATATCTGGTTCAGCGGTGATGGGCTTTATCGTTACGATGGAAAATCCATCACTCCTTTTACGGCAAAGGATGGACTGGCCAATTTAGGGGGCTGGTCCATTTTGGAAGATGCCAGCGGACATATTTGGATGGGGACGAAGGAAAATGGCCTTTATATTTTCGATGGGAAAGAGTTTATTTCTTTTTCAGCATATAAATAATGGCCTGAAGTTACTGCCTGAATTTCCGGCAAAAGACAAGTGTAAGCATCAGCAATAATCAGATTGAGATGCTATTCAGCCAATTTGACCACCGGAATACCCGGCCTGCAGTTTTACATGTCTTTAGATAATCGCGATCCCCTTTTCTTTTCCAGGCAGGTAGAGGGGGTAGATAAAGGGGGAGTTGGTTCTGTTTTCTTAGGGCATGTGTGTTGCTATCCATTGATTTTCAATTATTTTATTGAGTCTTTCTAGCTGGTAAAAAAAATACCAGTTTGTGGTATATGCGGAGAGGGGTGAGGGGGTAAATTAGGGGATTGATATTAGTCAGAAGCGTTTATTAACAGGGATGTAATTAGATTTCCGAATTTGGAGGATTTTGTATTTCGGGATAGGACTTTAAAATTCAAAGAGCGTTTATGTTCATATATTAATTTTTAGTGTAAAACAAATAGCACACTTATGGCAAAAGAAACAAAAAAGGTAGAGGCAACTAATAATGACTGTTTTGTAATTATGCCTATTGCGGACCCTGATGGATATGACAAGGGACACTTTAAGAAGGTCTATGAGGATATATTTAAAGTAGCCTGTGATAAAGCAGGATATATTCCGGTTAGAGCTGATGAAGTAAAACAAACTAATCTTATTCATTTAGATATTCTTCAAAAATTAATTGAAAGTCCAATGGCTATTTGCGATTTAAGCAATCGAAATCCCAATGTCCTTTTTGAATTAGGATTAAGGCAGGCATTTGATAAGCCAACTGTTTTGGTTCAAGAAGTTGGTACGCCTAAAATTTTCGACATTTCTCCTTTACGATACACAGAATATAGAAAGGAGCTTAAGTATCGTGAAGTATTAGAAGATCAAGGTTTTATTGCTGAATCATTATCAGCAACAAAATCTGCGACAGAAAATGGAGAAGGTGTTAATTCAATTGTCAGTTTGTTGTCTCTTTCCAGCCCGGCCTCATTAAAAGATGTTGGTGATAACGACGCAGCAAAAATGCTCCAAATTGTAATGTCGGAAATGAATGATTTAAGAACAGATTTCAGGCATACGCTTAGGAAAATGGACGAAAAAGATATGATTCATCAAGACCGTTTGATGCGAAGTGAGTACGAATATGACAGGCTACGTAAGAACTTGTCAGTTTTAAAAAGCCTAATTGAAAACGGGACTTCAATAGATGATGTAAAGGTTCAATTTGACAAACTCCAAGAACAATTCCAGCGGACTTATATAGTGGCAAATACTGGACGACAGAAAGAATTATTTCGTAAAGTAATGTATGAGGCTGAAAACATTTTTACAAATTATATATCCAAAGATAAACATAGCTAAAAGTTGATGTTACATTTGCAATATTAGTGGCTATATATATTCTCCACTTTGTTTCGATGTTCAGCTTCGGCAGATTAATAAATTAGAGCAACAAAATAAATTATTAGCTTTTAAATCATTTATCAATAGCGGCACCAAACGGCGAAATATAAATTCAGCCACATCGCAAAGTATTGAAAGTTATATGTTATTTCATGTTTTGCATTATACTCATACTAATATAAATGGAAAAATTGACAACAGCCTTTTTTGCATATGGTTCGGAAACTCCATCATGTGGTGAATTTATTGAGGCGGCTATAAAACTAATTAATGAAAGCGGCCATCCAGTTAAAGTGCAAAGTTGGAAAAATATGTCCATAGGAGGCAATTTTCTGATCTCATCAATTATAAAAGAAATTGAGGAATCGGATATATTCTGTTGTGATATAACTAATTTGAATGAAAATGTGCTTTTGAATTGGGGTTTGCAATTGCAAGGAATAAGCCGGTTTGGATAATTCAAGACATAACCATTTCGGCTTCTTTTCAACGATACAAAGAATTTATTCCTCTTAATGGAATTGGCTATATTAACTATACTTCAAGCAAAGACATTCTGCAAGGGTTTATAAATCAAAAGCAATATTTATTAAAAAAACCTATGATTGAAACTTTGCCCGTTGACTCTTCAGGAAGCGATGAGCAAAAACTACTCTTTTACCTTAAAAGCCAAATCGATCAAAACTATAATCAATATATAGTAAGCTCAATTGAGCAATTTAAAATACCTGTTCTTATTGATGATTCTAATGAAAACAAACTATCTCCTCTATCTTGGTTTTTAAGGAACATGTATAAAATTCCTGCTATATTAATTGAGTTTTCGGCTGTTGATCGTACTAATCATCAAATTCACAATGCTAAGTGTTCTCTTATTGCCGGATTGGCACTCGGCCTGGGAAAAAAGTGTAAATTTATTGCAGCACAACCTTATCCATCGGCAATCGACTATCAGGAATACTTAGTTAGGTTTAGCAATTTAGAGGCGTGTGAAAAAATAGTAACACCATTTTTAAGAGATCTCCGAAGCCATGCAATTGAATTGTTTTCTGAAAAAGTAGATTTTTCGAAGTCCAAAAGGATAGATGGAATTTTACAAAAAATCAAATTCGGAGAAATGCTTGCAGAGCACGAATCTAATGATATTTATGAGTATTACGTAAATACTGCAAATGATGACAATCTGTTGAGATCGGAATATAATATTGTTGTCGGAAGAAAAGGAAGTGGGAAAACTGCGGCTTTTTATTATTTAAACACTAAATATTCGAGAGATGTAAGAAACCATGTAGTAATTATTAAGCCAGTCAATTTCGAGATAGATGGTCTTATAGAGTTGATCCAGTGCACCAATATGGAGTTTGGCAAAAGCTACATTGTTGAGTCTGTTTGGAAATATTTAGTCTTTACAGAAATATTAAAATCTATATACCAGAAAGTATTTGAAAAGCCAAAATTTTCGATAAAAGAGAATGAGGAGAATTTAATTGATTTTGTGAAAGAAAATAAAGAAAAAGTATTACCTGACTTGTCGTCAAGATTAAATCAACTATTTGTTGATCTTAAGATTGTTGAGGGAGCTAAGGATCAAAATGAATTTAGGTCAAAATTTGCGGAAGTATTACATCAAGATGTCTTTAAGGAAATGGTTTCTCTCATTATTAATTATATGAGAAATAAGGGGAGTTTAGTTCTACTTATTGACAACTTGGATAAGAATTGGAGGAAGGGAAGCAATATAGAAATTACTAGTAAATTTATTCTCGGATTGTTGGGAGTTATTGGGCGAATAAACAAAGATTTGAAAGGAGGAAATAAGAATCCGGTTGATATTCGAATGAATCTTGTTATTTTTCTCAGAAGTGATATATTTAAGCAATTATTACTTCATGCTAGGGAGCCTGATAAGATTGAATATACTAGATTGATATGGACTGATACTGAAGTTTTATTTCGGTTGATTGATAAAAGAATAGAGTTTTTGAGCCTAGACAAAACTCTTGATGGTCGAAAATTTTGGGAGCAATATATTACTCAAAATGTTAATGGCGAAAGCACAAAAGAATATATTTCTAATTCTATAATTCCTAGGCCAAGGGATTTGATTTACTTTTTAAATTCTGCAAAGAATAGTGCAGTAGCAAAAGGGCATGATCACATAGATGAAAATGACTTGAAGTCAGCCTACGAGGAATACTCTAATTGGATTTTTCAATCCCTTATGGTTGAAAATGGAATTACAGTGGATCAATTAAAAGAATTCTTTTATCATCTGGTCGGCGATAAGTCCATAATAACTCGTAGTAGAATTGTCGAAGTAATGTCCCTTGCATCAATTCCTAATAAGAATGATGAAGAAATTGAGTACTTTATCTCTCATATATGTTCTCTTTCATTTTTAGGGCGCGAAATTAGGCTTAACGAGTTTCATTTCGATTATGGGTATGAAATAGATGATAAAAAATTATTTCAAGCTACAAAGTTTAATTCCGGGCGATATCAAATTCATCGAGCATTTATTCCATACATAGAATGTTCTGATTATATAAAATAGTACTAGTATTGATTAGTAATTTGAATCTTTAATACCATGTGAGTGTATGTCGTCAAAACAAAGTGTACTTTCTGTTAGAGAGTATTTCCAGGATTTAAGTTATTAAATATTTTTTAGTTTTATAGGGTTGGATTAATAAAACTTAGTTTATCAGTAAAGTATAGTGCCCTTCTGTAACTCATATTTTTTGCCTTAATCTTTTCTCTCCGTTTCAGGATTTGATCCTTTTACCGAAGTATACATCTGCAGGAGTAACGTTATCCAGTGATTCATGATACCGGTGGTGATTGTAATAGTTTACAAATTTTTCCAGTGCTTCATTTAGTTCCTCCGGGCAGTAATAGTTATCCAGCTTAACTATGTTTTTCATACTTCGGTGGTAGCGTTCGATCTTCCCTTGAGTTTGAGGATGATTCGCCCGCCCATGGATGGGTTTGATCTTTTTGAGAACAGGTACTTCTTCAGATCAGCAGATATGTAACAGGATCCATTGTCGGAGAGCAACTTTGGTCGTTGCCCATTTTTAAGTCCTGCAGCTGCCAGAGCCCGATCCACGGTTCTTTCAACATCGCTTGCTTTCATGTCCCGGCAGAGCTCCCAGTGGACGATATAGCGGCTGTAATCGTCGAGGATCGTGCTCAAGTAATACCATCCCCATCCAATGATTTTAAAATAGGTAAAATCCGTCTGCCACATGTCATGTACAAAATGAGTCTTATCCTTAAACTCATTGGATGCTGACAGCAAATGTGCATGGGTGTTGTGATCAGCCCTCTGCTCTTTAAAATCCGGTAGACGCTGCTTTCAGAGATGAATACCTTTTGCTCATCCGTTAATTTTACTGACAGTTCCCTCGGAGAGAGAACAGGGTGATCCAGGGCCACTTCCACCACCAGCTGCTTTTGAGCATCTGGTATGGAGTTCCACTGCCTGCGAGTTCTCTTATGTGGTTGAAGGCCATCTAGTCCGTTAGCAAGGTACGCCTGGTACCATTTGTAAAATGTGCTCTTGTGGATGCCCATTTCCTTCAGTGTCCTGTTGACCCCAAGTTCTGAGCGGTCAACAAGCTGAATGATTTCATATTTCTCTGCTGCTGATAATCGCATATACTTCTTCCATTTTTCGTTTATTCCAAAATGGTTAAGCTTTTTTTTACAATATCATAGCGCAGCATCAGATCAGCAACCATTTCCTTAAGTCGCTGATTCTCTTTTCGTAAATCCGCTACTTCGTCCGAGGTGGCTTCACGGGTAGTATCACCGGCCAGCCGCTTTTTCCCTGCTTCCAGGAACTGTTTATTCCATTTGTAAAACTGGGTTTGATGAATCCCGTACTTGCGGCAGATCTCAGATACAGAGTTCTCACCGCGGATAGCTTCCATTACTATCAGGATCTTTTGCTCAGAGGTAAACAGGCGCCTGGCCTTTCTGCGGACATCCTTTACAAAATTCTCAGGAGTTTGCTTCTTAGATTTTGTTTCCATTTTATTCTTTTTTAAGTTAAACAATTAGGAAACACTCTCTTAAGATACTAAATTAGTGGTACACTTTAAGCTGAAGATTTACACCATGTGAGCTGACATAAATAAGCAAGCCCAAAAGTGTGGGCAAGTTTTTTTTATATAAAAGCTAGTTAACTAGCTTTGATTTGATAAATTTGCTATCAACAACGTTATTATACTTTTATTTCATACAAGTTTATGATGCATCTAATTTTGAATTAAGTTTACCCTACCGGTATTTGTAATAGTTATTAGCAAGCCAATTTTTGATATTTTAAGTTTATACTTTACCCAATTTTATCCCTTCTTTTACCGATTCCCCAAAATCCCTACCTTTACCCCATGCCTTTTCACCGCAACTTTACTTACTACATCGACAAGCGCAAATGGAAGTTTTGTTTCCTCATGGTCGCAGTTGAAGGGAGCAGTCGTTAGTCAATAGTCTTTAGTCATTAGTAAAGAGACGTCCGGCTATTGCGAATAGGCCGCAGTTTTTCATAGTAATCGTTACAAATCAAATTCAGTAAATTTAGTTCCGTTAACTTACAGTAACACAATATTCAAAGGGTCCTGATACCTGAAGAATATCTGATACTTGAAGTAAACTTAATACCTCCACCATTGCCAAGGCTACGGCGGGCAGCCCGCCTTCGCCAGGGCTACGGCGGGCGAAGCAATATCTAAATATCTTAATATCTCAATATCATTACTTATGGCACATTATTATAAACTTGGCTCCATCCCCCACAAACGCCACACCCAGTTCCGTAAACCCGACGGGTCTTTGTATCATGAACAATTGTTCTCTACCGAAGGGTTCAGCGATGATTATGCGTTGTTATATCATTGTCACCCACCCACACAGATCATAAAAACCGAACCGCAGCAGGATGTGAGTCCGCAGATTGCAGAAGAGAAAATGCTGCAGCACCGCTGCTTCGAAGGCTTTCATGTGAAGCCCGGAGGAGAATATTTGCAAAGCCGGGTACCGGTACTGGTGAACAGTGATTGTCATATCGTACTGGCGGCACCGGAGAGCGGAACCGGAGATTATTTTTACAAAAACACCGATGCAGATGAAATGATCTTTGTGCATGAGGGCAGCGGCGTGGTGAAAACCCAATACGGACAACTGCCTTTCAGCTATGGCGATTATATCGTACTGCCCAGGGGTACGATCTACCAGATTGATTTTGCCACTGCCGCCAACCGGCTATTTATAGTGGAGTCATTCTCTCCCCTGCGTTATCCCAAACGCTATATGAGCCGGTTCGGACAACTCATGGAGCATTCTCCTTATTGTGAAAGGGATATTCGTCCTCCGCAGGACCTGCAGACATTTGATCAGACGGGTGACTTCCTGATCCGCGCCAAGAAGAAAGGCATGCTCTACGGATTGCACTACGGCACCCATCCCTTTGATGTCATCGGCTGGGACGGCTGCTGCTATCCCTATATCTTTTCCATCCACGATTTTGAGCCCATCACGGGACGGGTCCATATGCCGCCTCCGATCCACCAGACCTTCGAGACCAATGCTTTTGTGGTCTGCTCCTTTGTACCACGTTTATATGATTACCATCCCCAGGCCATTCCGGCGCCGTATAACCATAGCAATATCGACAGCGATGAGGTATTGTATTATGTAGATGGCGATTTCATGAGCCGCAAACATGTTACACGTGGCATGATCACTTTACATCCGGCCGGTATCCCGCACGGTCCGCACCCCGGAGCCGTTGAAAAAAGCATCGGCGCCAAAGAAACCAAGGAACTGGCCGTGATGGTGGATACTTTCAAACCGCTGATGATCACGAAGCAGGCGCTGGAGATAGAGAATAAGGATTATGTGATGAGTTGGGCGGAATGAGAGGGAAGTCGTTAGTCAATAGTCTTTAGTCGATAGTCACCCCCAGCCCCTAAAGGGGGAGGAGAGAAATGTTATTTAAGAAACGGGGTGGGAAGTTGTAAAGGGAAGGTTTTAAAGGGCGGAATTAGTCTGGAGTCGAGAGTCACCCCCATCCCCGCCCCCGTCCCCTAAAGGGGAGAATAGTCAAGAGGTGGGAATGGGAAAAAGGTAAGTGGAAGTTTTAAAGGGGCATAGAGATTTGCAAAAATCTCTCTCTGTGCCTCCTTTCTCTGTGTTTAAAAACAAATCACCCTCTGTCCCTCTAAAACTCCTAATCTCTGTGTTTAAAAATGCATCATGTATAATCAACCCACCAACAACCCGAAAAGATTATTTACTACCCGTATAATATTATCTGCCGGTTTGCTGGTAGGTATACTGGATGCACTGGCTGCAGTCATCCAGCATTTTGCCAAAGGAGGTAAGCATCCTGAAAAAATATTTCAGTTTATTGCCAGTGCTGTATTTGGCCCAACAGCTTTGAAGGGAGGGGACAGGAATGCTGATGGCAGGTATTGGATTTCATCTGCTGATCGCCATGATCTGGACCTTCATTTTCTTTTGGGTCTATACTAATATCAAAGCAGTCCGGACGAACTGGATCCTCACCGGTATCGGATATGGTGCCCTGGTATGGGCCATGATGACAAGGGTGATTGTTCCGCTCAGCAAGGCACCCGTTATTCCTTTTCAATGGAAACAGGCCCTGATCGGGATGATCATCATTATTGCTGCTATTGGACTGCCACTGGCCTTTATAGCTAACCGCCGACTTAAAAGCAGCAGAAACGGATAACGGATATAGCAATTGATAAAAAGCTGTTACCCAAAGCAAATTGCCTTTCTCGACCCGCTCGCCCTAAGAATCGGGCCCTGCCATTCAACATTCAAAATTTAAAATTCAACATAACCCAACCCCGTTCATCCAAAATTAATTTGGCCGGAAGAAATAGCCTCCCTAGTTTTGTTAACCATTTGGTTAAACTGTATGGTTAAAAAAGCAAAAGATACCGGAACAGAAGAAAAGATCCTGGCAGCCGCCCGTAAAGTGTTTACCACGAAAGGCATGGCCGGGGCCAGGATGCAGGATATTGCCGATGAGGCAGGAATGAACAAGGCCCTGCTGCATTATTATTTCCGGGATAAGGATAAATTATTTGAAACCGTCTTCCTGGCAGAAGCCCAGAAATTCTTCCCCACCATCAATGCCATTTTTGCCTCGGAACAACCGCTGTTTGAGAAGATCGAAACCTTCGTCAGCGAGTATATTGATGAAATGGTGGAGAATCCCTACCTGCCCTGGTTTGTGCTCAATGAAATCAACCGGGATCCCGATCAGTTTATGTATAAGATCTGGGGAAAAGACAACCTGCCCAAGCCCGGCAAATTATTAGAACAAATAGAAACAGAAATAAAAGCAGGAAGGATCCGGCCCATCAGTCCGGTCCACCTGCTGATGAATATGATTTCAATGACCATTTTTCCTTTTGTTGGTAAACCCATGTTTGTCCGCAACCTGCGGCTGAGCGATAAACAGTTCAGAGAGATCATGGAACAACGCAAAAAGGAAATACCGTCATTTATTATAAACGCAATCAGGAAATAAAAACCAACATGAAAAAAATTACGGCGCTCATCGGGCAGCTTTGCTTGCTGCTGATGACAGCTTCCGCACAGGAACAGCTCAGCCTGCAAAAAGCCTATGAGCTGGCGAGACAAAACTATCCGCTGGTCAGGCAAAGAGAATTGATCCGGCAAACCCGCGACTGGTCCGTTGATAATCTCAGCAAGGGCTTTTTGCCGCAGCTTAGTCTGAACGGACAGGCCACTTATCAGTCTGAAGTCACCCAGATTAAAATTCCCATCCCCGGAGTAACCGTTGATCCGCTCAATAAAGACCAGTATAAATTACTGGCCGATATCAGTCAGCTGATCTATGATGGTGGCATGATCAAACAGCAGAAAGCCATTCAGCAATTCAATGAAACCACCGAGCAGCAAAAACTGGAAGTGGAGTTGTATAAACTCAATGAAAAAATCAACCAGCTCTTCCTCGGGGTATTATTCCTCGATGAACAACTCAAACAGGTAGAGCTGGTCAAATCCGATCTCAATAATGGTATCAAAAGAGTGGAAGCCCAGGTGAATAATGGCGTGGCTTTCCGGTCCAGTCTCAATGTACTCAAAGCCGAATTACTCAAGGCTGATCAAAGAATCATCGAACTGCAATCCTCCCGCAAAGGATTTTTAGATGTGCTCTCGCTTTTCATCAACCAATCACTTCCTGAAAATACCCAGCTCGAAAAACCGGTGGTCAAACCAGCACTGTCACTGGACATCAACCGCCCCGAGTTGCAACTATTCAGTTCCCAGCAAAAATTATTGGGCAGTCAGGTTGGTTTGATTGATGCAAAAAATAAACCCAGGGCCAGTTTTTTCTGGCAGGGTGGTTATGGTCGTCCGGGTTTGAATTTTTTGAAAAATGATTTTGCTTTTTTCTATACCACGGGTGTCCGCCTCAGCTGGTCATTCGGCGGACTCTATACCCGTAAGAATGAAAAGAAGATCCTGGAGCTCAGCCAGAAAACCATCGATATCCAGAAAGATGTATTTCTGCTCAATACCAATACCCAGTTAAAACAGCAACAGGCCGAAATCGACAAGCTCCGTAAACTGGCGGATACAGATATCGCTATCATTGACCTGCGTGTAAAAATCAAGGATGCAGCAAAGGCCCAGCTGGAGAACGGCGTCATTACCGCCAATGATTACCTCCGCGAAGTCAATGCAGAGGACCAGGCCCGTCAGTCGCTGATCACCCACCAGGTACAACTCTTACAGGCACAAATCAATGCACAAACCATCACCGGAATCAACAACTAACCCTCATGGATAAACGAAATATAAATATGAAACCATTGCTCTCCCTGGCTGTGCTCAGCCTCTTATTCGGGTTGCAGGCCTGTAATAAAAACGGAAACAAGTTTGATGCCTCCGGCACATTTGAAACCGATGAAGTGATTGTCTCTTCTGAACTCGGCGGAAAAATTCTCTCCCTCAATATTGAAGAAGGGCAGGAGATTGCCAAAGACAGTGTGGTAGGAACAGTGGATGCCACCAACCTGTCTTTACAGGAGCAGCAGGTGGAAGCCAGCATCAATGCACTGAATCAGAAAACAGCGGATGTGAGTCCGCAGGTACAATTACTCCGCGACCAGTTGGCCGTGCAGCAATCACAGCTCAATAACCTGACACATGAAAGAGCCAGGATTGAAAACCTGATCAAAGCCGATGCGGCCACTGGTAAACAACTCGATGATATCAATGCGCAGATTGAAGTAGCGGTCAGGACCATGTCGGTAACGGCACAACAAATCAAAGTACAGCAAAGCAATATTGCCACGCAGAACCGCAGCATTCTCAGTGAGGCCGAGCCCTTGCGCAAGCGGGCCGCGCAGATCAAGGACCAGGCGGGCAGGGCCAGTATCCTCAATCCGGTGCAGGGCACGGTGATCACCAAGTATGCCATGGAAGGAGAGATTACTTCTCCGGGCAAGGCACTCTATAAAATCGCGGATCTCCGCACTATGACATTAAGGGCCTATATCACCGGTAGTCAGTTATCGCAGATCAAAATCGGACAAACAGTAAAAGTCTTTACCGATGATGGCAAAAACAAATACCGCGAAACAACGGGCACGATCAGCTGGATCAGTGATAAGGCAGAGTTCACTCCCAAAACCATTCAGACCAAAGAAGAAAGAGCGAATCTCGTGTATGCCATAAAAGTAAGAGTGAAGAATGATGGGTTGCTGAAGATTGGGATGTACGGGGAAATAGTCCTGAGTCGATAGTCTGTAGTCGTGAGTCCGTACTAAGAGGAGGTTGTCTGGAGTTGAAAATTGAAAGTTGAAAATTGTCAGGCGGCGGTTAAATCATAACAAACGCCACATTTAAAATATAACGCTACCGGTTAGAATGCCCCTGAGGGGCAAAATGCCGGTAGCAAATGAATACGGAACAGCAGAACAGATGAACAGTGGAACAGAGAAATGATGAAGGATACAAAACAAGATACGATGAAGAATGCCCCAGCGGGGCACAATGTCGGTAACAAAAGAACAAGATAAGATGAACCCGACCCCAGAGGGGTCGAACATAATCGAAAATTGAAAGTGGAAAATTGAAAGCAAAGGCGCTGTAGCTAAGAATGAGTTTTGTTGAAGGTGGAGGGATACTGTGGAGGAAGAAGGAATTTCTTAGCGTACCCTTGTCCAAAGGACTCTTCGAGCGTCTTCGCTTCTTAGCGGTTAAACAAATTTAAAATTCACCATGCCCGCAGTCAGTATCAACCATATCATCAAAACCTACGGTACCAAAAAACAAAAGGTCACCGCTCTTGATGATATCTCCTTCAACGTAGAAAAGGGAGAGCTCTTCGGCATCATCGGTCCGGATGGTGCGGGCAAGACCTCTTTGTTCCGCATCCTCACCACTTTATTACTGGCAGATGGAGGAAGTGCCACTGTTGATGGCTTTGATGTGGTCAAGGATTTTGCGGCTATCCGCAACCGGGTGGGATATATGCCGGGACGATTCTCCCTGTACCAGGATTTAACCGTAGAAGAAAACCTGGAATTCTTCGCCACCATATTTAAAACCAGCATTGAAAAAAACTATGAGCTGATCAAAGACATCTATATCCAGATAGAACCATTCAAAAACCGAAGGGCCGGAAAATTATCGGGGGGATGAAGCAAAACTGGCATTGAGCTGTGCGCTGATTCATAGCCCATCTGTATTATTTCTTGATGAGCCTACTACGGGAGTGGATGCAGTAAGCCGGAAAGAATTCTGGGAAATGTTGAGGGGTTTAAAAGCAAAGGGGATTACCATTCTTGTATCCACACCTTATATGGATGAAGCCGGCTTATGTGATCGGGTGGCTTTATTGCAGAAAGGAAAAATCCTTTCCATTAATACACCAACAGGGGTGGTGGGAGAATTCAAACAACCGTTGATGGCGGTGAAGTCAGCCAATATGTTACCCCTGTTACGGGAATTGCAGCAACTGGATATTGTAACCGATGCTTATCCTTTTGGGGAATACCATCATGCGGTAATGAAGGATGAACAAGCGGCACTGTCATTAACTGATCGGATCAATGCAGTAAACAATAAAGACCTCGTGATCAAAAGAACGGAAGCCAATATTGAAGATTGTTTTATCTCCTTAATGAAAAATGTATGAATAGTCGCTATGCCATCACCGCGGAGGGCTTAACCAAACAGTTTGGTGACTTCACGGCGGTGGATGCTATTTCCTTTGAAGTGAACAAGGGGGAGATCTTTGGTTTCCTGGGAGCCAATGGGGCGGGCAAGACCACAGCCATGCGGATGTTATGCGGATTATCCATGCCCAGTTCAGGTAAAGCCATGGTGGCGGGTTTTGATGTGTACAAGGAGAATGAGCAGATCAAAAGAAATATTGGATACATGAGTCAGAAGTTTTCCTTGTATGATGACCTGACCGTAAGGGAGAATATGCGTTTCTATGGTGGCATTTATGGCAAGAGCAATGCCTTTATCAAAGAGAAAACAGCATTTATCCTTGATCATTTGCATTTGCAAGAGGAAGCTGATACCCTGGTTCGTTCATTGCCTTTAGGATGGAAACAGAAACTGGCTTTTTCAGTAGCGGTCTTTCATGAACCGGAGATTGTATTTCTTGATGAACCCACGGGTGGAGTAGATCCGGTCACCAGAAGAGAATTCTGGAACATGATCTATGAAGCGGCAGAGAGAGGCACGACCATCTTTGTCACCACCCACTATATGGACGAAGCGGAATACTGCAATCGTGTCAGCATCATGGTGGATGGAAGAATCGAAGCGATGGATTCACCCGCAGCGTTGAAGCAGCAGTATGGCGCCGCTTCGATGGATGAAGTGTTTTTGCAGCTGGCGAGGAAAGCGAAACGGGTTGATAGTTGACAGCTCCGGCGGCGGCCTAAACTCCGGCGGCGGCCTTGGCCCCGCCGGCAGTTTAATAAGAGGCGAGAGGCTAATGGCGAGTGGCTAGTGGCAAGTGGGAAGTGGCTAGTGGGGTTCGGTAAATGGGAGGTTGCAGAAACTTGAGGCATATCGAATAGATAATCGATGATAGATAGAACAGTTCTCCCCTTTTCCAAAGGATGCTTCGCAAGGGGCTAGGGGCAGGGAAGGCGAGTGGCTAGTGGGAAGTGGCTAGTGGGGTTCGCTAAATGAGGAATGGGAGATATGTGAGGCATATCGAATAGATAATCGATGATAGATAGAACAGTTCTCCCCTTTTCCAAAGGATGCTTCGCAAGGGGATGGGGGCAGGGAAAGCTAGTGGCGAGTGGGAAGTGGCTAGTGGGGTTCGCTAAATGAGGAATAGGAGATATGTGAGGCATATCGAATAGATAATCGATGATAGATAGAACAGTTCTCCCCTTTAGGGGATGGGGGCAGGGAAGGCGAGAGGCGAGTAGCAAGTGGCTAGTGGGATTCGCTAAATGGGGCGCAAATGAAAATTGAACATTGAGCATTGAATATTGAACATTCAAAAAATCTATAATGAATATAGAATTACAAAAGAAATTCCAAACTAAATGAATCCCCGTTTTCAACTTTCAATTTTCAACTCTCAATTCCTCGCTTTCGTCAAGAAGGAGTTCCTCCACATCTTCCGCGATCGCAGAACCATGTTCATCCTCCTCGGTATGCCCGTGGTGCAGATTATTATATTTGGGTTTGCTTTGACGAATGAAGTGAAGAATGCAAGGATTGCGGTGCTGGATAATGCAAGGGATGAATCCAGTCGCTCCCTGATTGAAGAGCTGGATGCCAGCCGTTATTTCGATCTGGAGAAGAATCTGCATACTTACCAGGAAGTGGAGGAGGAGTTTAAAAAAGGGAAGATCAAGATGGCGGTGGTGATTCCACCGCAGTTTGGGGAAGATCTGAAGCATGTCAATAAAGCCCAGGTGCAGCTGATTACTGATGCGGCTGATCCCAATACCGCTAACCAGCTCAGTAATTATGCCACATCGGTGATCATGGATTATCAGAACCGGATTACCGGTAACCGGCAACTGCCTTATACCATTAATACGGAGATCAGGATGCTGTATAACCCGCAGTTAAAGGGGGCCTTCAATTTTGTACCCGGGGTAATGGCGATGGTCTTATTATTGGTTTGTACCATGATGACAGCGATCACCATTGTACGGGAGAAAGAAACCGGTACGATGGAGATCCTGCTGGTATCTCCGATGAAGCCGATGATGATTGTGATTGCCAAAGCGATTCCCTACCTGCTCTTATCAACATTCAATATCATCAGTATTCTTTTATTAAGCGTGTTTGTGCTGGAAGTGCCGATCAACGGATCATTGCCTTTGCTGATGGGGATCAGTATTCTTTTTATCCTGGTGTCGCTTTCATTGGGATTATTGATATCGACAGGGGCTGCCACCCAGCAAACCGCCATGTTTATTTCACTGGTGGCGCTTTTTCTTCCGACTATCATGCTGAGTGGTTTTATGTTCCCGGTAGAAAATATGCCCCTGCCATTGCGGGTGGTATCGAATATTGTTCCTGCCAAATGGTATTATAGTATGGTCAAGGCGGTTATGATCAAGGGACTGGGCATAGGAGCGATCTGGAAAGAACTCCTGATACTAAATGGGATGCTGGTCTTTTTTCTGGGACTGGCCATTAAAAAATTTAAAATCAGGCTGGCATGAGGACTTTACGTTTTTTACTTCAAAAGGAATTCAAACAAATATTCCGGGATCCATCCATCCTGCGGCTGATCTTTATTATGCCGGTGATCCAGTTGCTGGTTTTGCCATGGGCAGCGGATTATGAAATCAAGAATATCAAACTGGCGGTAGTGGATCATGATCACTCTTCTTATTCACGGCAGCTGATCAATAAGATCAGTTCTACCGGATATTTTCAATTGGCCGGATATGAAGCATCTTATGATCAGGCCCTTCAGCTGGTGGAAAAAGACAAGGCCGATCTCGTGATGGAAATTCCTCAGGGTTTTGAGAAGCAACTGATCAGGGAAGATAAATCCGGTTTATTCCTTGCCATCAATGCCATCAATGGAACCAAGGCCAGTCTTGGTGGCGCGTATTTACAAAGCATCATCCGTGATTTTAACAGGAGGTCAGGCTGGACTGGATCCAGTTACCCCGCCTGAGTCCGGAGACGCAGATTGAAGTCACTACTTCCAACTGGTTCAACCCGCTGATGAATTATAAATATTTTATGGTGCCGGGTATTCTGGTGATCCTGCTCACGATGGTGGGAGTGAACCTGACGGCCATTAATATTATCCGCGAAAAAGAAATTGGTACGATTGAGCAGATCAATGTAACACCGGTAAAGAAATACCATTTTATATTGGGTAAACTATTACCCTTCTGGTTACTGGGGATTTTTGTGTTGAGTATTGGCTTATTGATTGCGAGGCTGGCCTATGGGATTATTCCGGCAGGAACTTTTTTGACCATCTATGTATTTGCAGCCTTGTACCTGCTGGCGGTATTAGGATTGGGGTTACTTGTTTCCACCTATGCACAAACGCAGCAGCAGGCCATGCTGGTCTCCTTCTTTCTGATGATGATCTTTATATTATTGGGAGGATTGTACACTTCTATTGACAGTATGCCGGAATGGGCAAAGTGGATCACCCGTTTCAATCCGGTCTCTTATTTTATAGAAGTAATGCGGATGGTGATTTTAAAGGGAAGTACGCTGGGGGATATCAGCCGGCATTTGCTGATCATGGGGGGCTTTGCCTTGTTATTTAATAGTTGGGCCATTATCAGCTACCGGAAAAGGAGCTGATAATGGCCCGATGGGAATTATCGTCCTTCTGAAGCATCCTCACATTTCTCAGCTTCATTTTCAATTTCTTTCATAAAGGCTTTGTTGTCCTTGTATTTTTCCTCCATTTCATTTTCATATTTATTCAGGGCGGCCTCGGCGGCTTCTTTGGCAGCTCCTTCTGCTTTATGGGCCTTGCCATTCAGATCGCACCATTTCTGGGCAATGGAAGCGGCGGTTTCTTTTTTACCTCCGCAGGAAGCGAGGAGGAGGGCCACTGCAAGAGCGGCCATGCTGATTGTTTTTTTGATCATGTTCCTGGTTTATGGTTGGATAATCAATGAATATACGAAATCCCGGTCTTAACCATTCTGCAGGGATCACTTGTTTTGTCAGTTGAATTTTTTATATTTAGTTCAACAAAAAACGACTTGCAATGCTTAAAATCGGACATCTCAAATCAGGCGACCTCATCATGGTCAATGACGAAGGCGTGGTGCGGGAAGGAACGGTAGTGGAAATCAGTCATGAAGAAAACCAGGCCCTGGTTAACAATGGGGTGCAGGACTTCTGGTACAGCCCTGCTGAAATGAATGCGGTACCATTGGATGAAAACCAGCTGACCCGGCTGGGCTTTACAGGGGAGGATCAGGATGGAGGAGTGAAATACAAGCGGGATTCATTCCGGCTGATCACCCCCACAAAAGGTGATTTTTCCAATATTGAAATGTGGTGGCGGGAAGACCGCAGGCATTTCAATCACCCCTTACAGGTGCATGAATTACAAAACCTGTACCTGGACATGACGAAAGTGCATTTAGAGCTACGTTGATAATCAACAACTTATAAATTAAAGGGGGCCCGCGCCCCCTTTTTCCACATCAGCCCCAAAAAAGACGGGGCTTTTTTCCTTTTTTGCCCTGATACGCTTACCTTTGCGTTCCCAAAAAAATATGTCGAAACAACCCCTTATAAAACAGGATGGTACCATTGTCGAGGCCCTGTCCAATGCGATGTTCAGGGTAAAACTTGAAAACGGGCATGAAATATTGGCTACCATCTCGGGAAAAATGAGGATGCACTACATCCGAATTCTTCCTGGTGATAAAGTAGGAGTGGAGTTATCGCCATATGATTTAACAAGGGGACGAATCAATTTCAGGTATAAATAACAGCCGCGGATAAACGGTGAAAAGCCGGTGATCCAACGCTCAACACTTAAGAAAATGAAAGTAAGGGCATCCATCAAAAAAAGAAGTGTAGACTGCAAGATCGTGCGTCGCAAAGGCAAGCTCTACGTGATTAACAAAAAGAATCCCCGCTTCAAGCAGCGTCAGGGTTAATTGTAACAGTAAAACAAAAAAAGGAATCCGTTTGCCGGACATACCGCAAACAGTTCCCGGACATTTAAATAGTAATAATTATGGCTCGTATTGCCGGTGTTGACTTACCAAAGAACAAAAGAGGAGAAATCGGATTGACCTATATATATGGGATCGGTCCTTCTACTGCCAAGTACATTCTTACAAAGAATAATATCGATGTAAACAAGAAAGTACATGAGTGGAATGATGATGAACTGAATGCTATCCGTAATACCATTACGGAAGAAATGAAAGTGGAAGGTCAGCTCCGTTCTGAAGTGCAAATGAGCATCAAGCGTCTGCTGGATATCGCCTGCTACCGCGGCCTCCGTCACCGTAAAGGATTGCCGGTTCGTGGTCAGCGTACCAAAACCAACAGCCGTACCAGAAAAGGAAAGCGTAAAACCGTTGCCGGTAAAAAGAAGGCACCGAAAAAATAATCCTTTGGCTTTGCCAATGGGTCACTACGGTGACCGCTGGCGAAGTAAAGGGGACTTACAAAACCTGGATCAGTACCGGATCGCTTCGTAGGTCAGCAGGAGGCACTGATTCACTCACCTTCGGGTGGGCATTTAAAAGTAACGATTACCTCAGAACAACAATTATGGCAAAAGCACAAGCGCAACAACAGGGGAATGCCAAACAATCCTCTAAGAAAAGAGTGGTAAAAGTAGACGCCTATGGCGATGCACATATCTCCGCCACTTTCAACAACATCATCATCAGTTTAACCAACAAGACAGGCCAGGTGATTTCCTGGAGCAGTGCCGGTAAAATGGGTTTCAAAGGTTCTAAAAAGAACACCCCTTATGCCGCACAGATGGCTTCTGCCGATGCAGCTAAAACTGCTTTTGATGCAGGTCTGAAGCGTGTGGATGTATTTGTAAAAGGACCCGGTTCCGGTCGTGAAAGCGCCATCCGTTCCCTTTCACAAAGCGGTATTGAAGTAGTGATGATCAAGGATGTGACACCCATGCCGCATAACGGCTGTCGTCCTCCTAAGAAAAGAAGAGTTTAATTCAGTCGATAGTCTTTAGTCGATAGTCATTAGCCACAAAAGGCCGACTAACGAATAAAGACTAACGACTAATGACTGACATATTTGAATCGCCAAGATTCATTCATTTTAACAAAGGGTGCCTGATTGATTTTTAACGCTTTTACTGATCAAAGCACCGTTACAAAAAAGCGTAAATGAATAAACACTATGGCAAGGTACAATGGTCCAAAGACCAAGATTTCCCGCATTTTCGGTGAGCCCATCCTGGGCAATGGTAAATGGCTGAATAAAAACAGCAATCCTCCCGGTATGCACGGTGAGAAGCGCAAGCGTAAGACCCTCGGTGAATACGCCCTGCAGCTCCGCGAAAAGCAGAAAGCCAAATACACGTATGGCATCCTGGAGAAACAATTCCGCAAAACATTCGAAGAAGCTGCCCGTCGCAGAGGTGTAACCGGTGAAAACCTGATTAAACTTTGCGAAGCACGTCTTGACAATACCGTTTTCCGTATGGGTATCGCCCCCAGCCGCCCTGCTGCCCGTCAGCTGGTGAGCCACAAGCATATCGAAGTAAACGGTGAAGTGGTGAACGTTCCTTCCTGTCAGCTGAAGCCCGGTGATGTAATCACCATTAAGGAAAACAGCCGCAGCAGAAGTTCTATCACCAGCGTGATCAGTCCTAAGAACCCCAAGTTCACCTGGATCGACTTCAACGAAACAGAGATGAAAGGTACTTTCATCACTTATCCTGAAAGGGAAAGTGTTCCTGAGAATATCAAGGAGCAACTGATTGTGGAATTGTATTCTAAGTAAGAGGATGATGTGAAAGTGAACTGGTTTCACCATACACATCAACTATTTTACCGGATTGATAACCTAACATTTAAATCTAAAATTTCAATATGGCCATTTTAAATTTCCAGAAACCCGATAAAATCATTCTGCAAAAAGCAACTGATTTCGAAGCACAATTCGAGTTTCGTCCGCTGGAACCAGGTTACGGTGTAACCATTGGCAACGCCCTCCGCCGTGTACTGCTGAGTTCACTGGAAGGCTATGCTATCGTGGGAGTGAAGATCGAGGGCGTTGACCACGAATTCGCCACCATGAAAGGCATCAGCGAAGATGTGGTGGAAATTTTCCTGAACCTGAAGCAGGTTCGTTTCAAGAAAGTAGTAGATCATGAAGTAGCGAATGAAAAAATCATTCTCTCTATCAAAAATAAAACAGAATTCACAGCCGGTATGATCGGCGAAGGCACTCATACCTTCCAGATCATGAACCCGGATCTGCTGATCTGCACCCTGGATTCTTCTGCCCGTATGGATATCGAACTGACGATCGGTAAAGGCCGCGGTTATGTTCCTGCAGAAGATAACAAACCGAAGGATGCCCCGCTGGGATATATTCCCATCGATTCTATTTTCACCCCCATCAAGAACGTGAAGTACACGATTGAGAATACCCGTGTGGAGCAACGGACTGACTTCGAAAAACTGATCATGGAAGTGTCTACCGATGGTACGATCCATCCGGAAGAAGCCGTGAAGCAGGCTTCCCGTATCCTGATCCAGCACCTGATGATCATCACTGACGAGAACATCACATTCGATAATAAAGAAGAGAAGAAAGAAGACCTGGTGGATGAGCAAACACTCCAGCTCCGCAAAGTGCTGAAGACACCACTCGAAGACCTGGATCTTTCTGTTCGTGCCTTCAATTGCCTGAAAGCTGCTAAAATCAACTCCCTGAGCGAACTGGTACAGTACGAGCAGGAAGACCTGATGAAGTTCCGCAACTTCGGTCAGAAATCACTGGCTGAAATTGAGCAGGTACTCACTGAAAGAGGACTGCATTTCGGAATGGATCTGCAGAAGTTGGGAATTGATCCGAGTGAGTTCTGAGTTTAGTTGAGAAGTTGATGGGTTGAGTAGTTGAGAAGTTTTTGTAAACATGCTGATGGTGAATCAAGCCACAGCTTTTGATAATCGTAGGTTGTAATTCCTGACACGGTACAACCGAAAAAAAAGAAAAGTCATGCGTCACGGAGACAAAGTAAAAAATTTAAGTCGCACCAAGGCCCACAGGGATGCCCTGTTGAGTAACCTGGCCTGCCAGCTGATCGAACACAAACGTATCATCACCACTATCGCCAAGGCCAAGGCCCTGCGTGTATATGTGGAGCCCCTGATCACCAAGGGTAAGTCTAATACCACTCACCAACGTCGTGTGGTGTTCAGCTACCTGCAGGATAAAGAGGCCGTAACTGAACTGTTTAGTACCGTAGCTGAGAAAATCGCCGGTCGTCCTGGTGGTTATACCCGTATCATTAAACTCGGTGCACGTCCCGGCGATAACGCTGAAAAAGCGATGATCGAACTGGTGGATTTCAACGAGATCTATGGTAAGGGTAAAGGAGAAGCTAAAGCTCCGGCCAAGAAAACACGTCGTTCCGCTGCATCCAAGAAAAAGGCAGAAGGGGCGGCTGATAAAACAGAAGATACACCTGCAGCAGAAGATAAAGCAGGCGAATAATACAAACCACTGTTTTCTGAAAGCCCCGGATCTGATTCGGGGCTTTTTTATTGCCTTTTAACAGCCTAAATAAAGTATTTTTATGAACTGCTTGCTGTAGAAAGTTCATTTGTCAAAATCAACATTATGGTGCACCCCTCGAACAGGGCTTTACAGCAATTCCGGAATGAAGTGGGTATCCGCTTCCAACTGTACAACAGCCTTTTTACCTCCCTGCCTTTTCACCGGATCGAAAAGACCGGTATCCTGCTATCCCTTTTATCCAATAACTGCGAGGAAGGCTATAAAAAGAAACTGAGCCCCACGGCCATCATTGAAGATTTCTTTGCGCGTCATACCACCTATAACCGCGAACAGGAACGCAATGACCTGCTCTTCCGTTTTGTACAATATATCGAAAGACAGGTAGTCCTTTTTGATGCCCTGGAAGATGCCGCCTTCAGAAATGTAAATGACCTGAACGGTGTGGGAACCCTCAAGCATCTTGAATCGGAAGTGATCCGCGAAAACAAGGAAGATGAATTAGCAAATAAACTAAAAGATTTTGCAGTAAGGCTTGTATTGACGGCACACCCCACGCAATTCTATCCGGGTCCGGTATTGGGTATCATCAACGATTTATCCAAAGCATTATCGGATAATAATACCAGTCTGATCAATACCTATCTGCAACAGCTGGGCAAGACTCCCTTCTTTAAAAAGAAAAAGCCCACCCCTTATGATGAAGCAATCTCCCTGGTCTGGTACCTGGAGAATGTATTCTATCCCGCAGCCGGCCGTATCATCAGCTCCCTGAAATCACAGTTCCCCGATGCAGTAGACAGTAATAATCCCGTGATCCGGATGGGCTTCTGGCCCGGTGGCGATCGGGATGGCAATCCCTTTGTGACCAGTGCGATTACCCTGCAGGTGGCCGATGCATTGCGCGGCGGCATCATGAAATGTTATTATATGGATGTGAGGAGACTGAGACGCAGACTCACATTTGAAGGAGTGGAAGTGTTGTTACAGGAGCTGGAAAGTAAATTATATAAAAACCTTTTTATACCTGGGTATAAAAGTGATCTGGGAAAAGAAGAAATCCTGCAAACACTGCTGGAGATCCGGCAGATCATCATTCACCAGCATAACGGACTCTTCCTGCATATGGTCAGCAACCTGATCAATAAGATTGAAGTATTCGGTTTACATTTTGCATCCCTCGATATCCGCCAGGAAAGCACTGTACATGGTAAAGTGATGGAAGCGGTGAGTCAAAACCAGCCTGACCTGCTTCCCGGGTATGCGTCATTAGATAGCACTGCCAAAATGGATATGCTGGCAGGAATCAATGGAACAGCATCCCTGGATGAGATCACAGATCCTGTTTACAGAGATACACTGGAATCTGTAATGGCGGTTAAAACCATTCAGCAATACAACGGACAGGAAGGCTGCAGCCGTTATATAATCAGTCAGTGTAACAGTGCGCTGAATGCGATGGAAGTCTTTGGACTTTTCCTGCTGGGCGGATGGACAAAAGAAGAATTAAAAATTGATATCGTTCCACTGTTTGAAACCATTGGTGATCTGCAGCATGCGGCAGGCATCATGACCACGCTCTATAGCCATCCCGTTTACCGCGAACATCTGCAACGCCGTTCCAACCGTCAAACCATTATGCTGGGATTTTCAGATGGAACAAAGGATGGTGGTTATCTGATGGCCAACTGGAGTATTTATAAAGCCAAGGAAGAATTAACCAGTGTATCTCGTGCCTATGGAATTGATGTGGTCTTCTTTGATGGAAGGGGAGGACCTCCGTCAAGAGGTGGTGGCAAGACCCATAAGTTTTATGCGTCCATGGGACATAATATTTCCAATAAAGAAATTCAGCTCACTGTACAGGGTCAGACCGTCAGCTCCAATTTCGGCATCATTGATGCAGCACAGTTCAATATGGAACAGCTGCTCAATGCCGGCATCTCCAATGATCTTTTTTCCAATAAGGATACGACGCTCAGTCAGCAGGAAGAAGAATTACTGGGAGAACTGGCCGGGGCTGGGCTCGAAGCATACAAATCATTAAGGGATCATCCCTATCTCGCTGATTATTTATTACAGGTGAGTCCGCTCCGTTTTTACAGCGAAACCAATATCGGCAGCCGGCCTGCTAAAAGGGGAGCTGCTTCCGGTTTATCATTAAAGGATCTTCGGGCCATTCCTTTTGCCGGCTCCTGGAGCCAGCTGAAACAGAATGTAACCGGATATTTCGGCGTGGGTACGGCCCTGCAGCAAATGGAGGAAAAAGGGAAACTCCTGCAATTACAGAAACTCTATCATCAGTCGCTTTTCTTCCGCACCCTGCTCGACAACTGCGAAATGGCCATGATGAAATCTTTCTTTCCGTTAACGGCATACATGGCCGGTCACAAACAGTTTGGCGAACTCTGGCAGATGATTTATGATGAGTATGAGTTAACCAAACAATACCTGTTTAAAATAACCGGCAGCAATGAACTGATGGCGGAATATCCGGTTGAGCAATTATCTATCCAGATGAGGGAAAGAATTGTATTGCCGCTGGTCACGATCCAGCAATACGCACTCTCGAAAATCCGCGAACTGGATGAACAACTGGTACAGGCTCCGGTAAAGGAGACCTATGAGAAGCTGGCCATGCGATGTTCGTTTGGGATTATCAATGCGGGGAGGAACTCGGCTTAATGTGAGAATGTGAGAATGTGGGAATGTGGGGATGTGAAAATGAGGGGATCGGGTATTAAATTTACACATTCACACATTTACATATTTCCACATTTTTCTCTCTATTTTTGTGCCTTAATTTTCCGCTATGAGTAAAGTAAAAGTCGGACTGGTGCAGATGACCTGTTCTGCTGATAAATCGGTGAACCTGCAAAAGGCGATGGATGGAGTGAAGCAGGCAGCTAAAGACGGGGCACAGATCGTTTGTCTGCAGGAATTATTTACCTCCCTTTATTTCTGTGATGTGGAGGATTATGAAAACTTCAAACTGGCCGAGCCCATACCAGGGCCTTCTACGGATGCCTTGCAAAAACTGGCAGGAGAACTGGGCGTGGTCATTATCGCTTCTCTCTTCGAAAAAAGAGCACAGGGACTTTATCATAACACAACGGCGGTGATTGATGCCGATGGCAGTTACCTCGGTAAATACCGGAAGATGCATATTCCGGATGATCCGGCGTATTATGAGAAATTTTATTTCACTCCGGGTGACCTGGGTTATAAAGTCTGGAATACAAAATTTGCAAAGATCGGTGTCTTGATCTGCTGGGACCAATGGTATCCCGAAGCGGCCAGGATCACGGCATTGATGGGAGCGGAAATTTTATTCTATCCCACTGCGATCGGCTGGGCTACGGCACAGGATGAAGAAACCAATACTGAGCAATACGGTGCCTGGCAAACGATTCAACGCAGTCATGCCGTTGCCAATGGGGTGCATGTGGTGAGTGTGAACCGGGTCGGGCTGGAACAAAACGGCGCTATGAAATTCTGGGGCGGATCCTTTGTCTCCAATCCTTTTGGCACGGTATTATACAAAGCATCACATGATGCCGAAGAAATCAAAGTCCTGGAACTGGATCTGGAAAAAACAGATCGCTACCGCACGCACTGGCCGTTTATGAGGGACAGGAGGATTGATTCTTATCAGCCGATTACGAAGAGATTCATTGATGAGTAAGGAGAGAAAGTCCGGAAGTCCGGAAGTCGGAAAGTCCGAAAGACGGAAAGAAGGGAAGTCGGGCTGGGAAAATAGAAATGTTTTTGACAAATTTGGGGGCGTTTTTTTCTGATATGTTTTCAGGAAAAAAACGGAAAAGCGAGAAGCTGAGGTTGTGTCGCAGTTGTAGATTGGCAGTCTTAATTGCTGAGTATGGCCTTTAAATTTGAAAAGTTGATTGTGTGGCAGAAATCGGTAGAACTTTCTTATCAGATTCATTTAATCGCTATTCATTTTCCAAAGCAGGAAACCTATGTATTAGGTTCTCAAATCAGAAGAGCAGCAGATTCCGTTTCTCTGAATATTGCCGAAGGATCGACAGGCCAATCAAATGCAGAGTTTAAGAGGTTCCTGGGAATAGCACTACGATCAGTTGTTGAAATAGTGGGCTGTCTGTATCTTGGACGAAAGCGCTTGATAATATCCGAACAACAGTTTTTAACCGTATATAATTTATGTGAAGAATTGCTGGTAATGATCAATGGCCTAAAACGTTCTTTAACATAAAATCAAATGCAAAACAACTCATATTATTGACAACCTACTTCCGGTCTTTCCGACTTTCGGTCTTCCGGACTACATTATCTCTGAATAATAATAAACCGATGACTTTTTAACCAACTTTCTTCCGGACTTTCCGACTTTCGGTCTTCCGGACTATCCCTCAAACAAGTCTACACATAAATGAATCCTCTGCAATCTACCCCCCGCCAACTAGGATACCAGTTCCCTGCCGAATTTGCCCCACACATAGCTACCTGGCTCAGCTGGCCGCATAAGGAAGCTTCCTGGCCGGGAAAGATCCATACGATCTATCCTTCTTATTCCAAATTTGTAAAGGAGCTTACAAGGGGTGAACTGGTGCGTATCAATGTGGCGGATGAAGCCATGAAGTCCTTTGCCATTAGTGAGCTGGAAAAAGAGTCGGTGGATTTATCCAAAGTGGAATTCTTTTTTCATCCCACCAATGATGCCTGGTGCCGGGATCACGGACCGGCTTTTCTGGTGAATCCCGCTGCGGAAATAAAAAAAGTAATTGTGGATTGGGGTTATAATGCCTGGGGGAATAAATACCCGCCTTATGACCTGGATGATGTGGTGCCTACATTAATCGGAAAGCATTTCGATATACCGGTATTTCATCCGGGGATTGTGATGGAGGGTGGCTCCGTTGAATTCAACGGAATGGGAACAGTGATGACCTCTACCGCTTGTTTGCTGAATGAAAACCGAAATCCGCATCTCAAGCAGCAGCAGATTGAGGAATACTTATGTAACTCTTACGGAGTGGAGCAGGTATTATGGGTGGATGAAGGAATTGTAGGTGATGATACCGATGGACATATTGACGATACCGTACGATTTGTAAACGAGGATACAGTGATCACCGTAATTGAGGAAGATAAAAGAGATGATAATTATGAATTGTTACAGCATAACCTCCGGCAATTAAAAACCATGCGCCTCCTGAATGGCCGGCAGCTGAATATTGTGGAATTACCCATGCCGCCGGAGCTTTTGTATGAAGACATGCGCCTGCCCTGTTCCTATGCCAATTTTTATATTGCCAATCAATCGGTGATTGTACCTACTTTCCGTTCCGACCGGGACGATAAGGCCTTGCAGATTATTCAGGACTGCTTCCCCGACAGAACGGTAGTAGGAATTGATTCAACCGATATCATCTGGGGACTGGGGAGTTTTCATTGTCTGAGTCAGCAGGAACCAAAGTAAATTCGAAGTACGAAGGTCGAAGTATGAAGTGTTTCTCGCAGCGCACACAGCGAAGCAGGGGATTGTGAAGAGTTGTTATTGTGACTTGTTTATTTTCACGCTCGAAGAGTCCTTTGGACAAAGTCGCTAAGAAATTCACGCAAAGGAGCAAAAGAAATCATCTATCATCGGGACTTTCCCCTACAGAACCATCTTCGCGATTCTTTGCGACTTTGTGTCTTTGCGCCTGCCTGCCGGTAGGCAGGGTTAAATCTCTCTCTGCGAAACCTCTGTGTTCTCTCTTCTCTGCGGTTAATCTCAAAATCCTCAAACTAACTTTGAATCTCCGCCGAAACTTGAACATTGATTATTGAACATTTCCCTCCAAAAAAAGAAAGTCCCCTGTAGAAACAGGAGACTTTTAACGATTGCTTGCTATTTAAATTCTTATGTCCCCACAGATCAGAATGAATAGATCGCTGCAAAAATGAAGCTGCTGGCTGTCTTGGTCAGACCGCCGTTCTTATCTGTAAACAATACCTTCTTATTTGAATTATCAATTCTGAATTCAGGTATAAAAATAAATCCACCGGTTTTGAAATTGGCAGAGAGGGTGGTGGCCAGGATTTGTCCGCCTTCTGCAGCAGCCGCAAATGCCTTGAACTGGTTTTTATCACTGAACAGTTCACTGCGGAGCGTTAATCCCCACCATGCTTTGGGATCAAAGTTCAGGTAGAGCGCTGAACCCCACCAGGGTTTGCCATCTGCATTTTTGGCACCATCCCATACACGGGTGGAATTGTAAGTACCGTTGAATCCGATATTGAACTTATCATTGATTTTTCCGAGTACCACCAGGTCAAACTGACTGGTCTTGGAAGTATCTGGATTTTGTCCGCCCACATAGTTCAGGTAAAACTTCAGCTTATCACTGGGGAGGAAACTGTACTGAGCAAGGAAGGTCTTCTTGTTGATCTGATCTTCCATTGGGATCCTGAAATCAGTGGCATTGGCTACACCCAGCATAAAGCCATGTTTGCCCTTGGTGATTTCTGTTTTAAAACCGGTATGAGAGAAAGGTCCGTTGGTGAACATATAACTCATGCTATAGTTTCTGTTCAGTTGCGGGTCCAGTAATTCATAACCCACATGGGTGGCCCATGTACCGAGGGTGAATTTAACCCAATCAGCCGGCGCATAGGAAACATAGGCTTGTTTGATAGCCTGGGTGATACCATCGTCGGTGTATGAGAAGTCTTTGGCCCTGGGCCCAAAACCGAGGTCAGCAACAGCACTTACTTTATTACCCTTGTGTTCAAATTTGATACTGGCCATTCCCAGTGCAAAGGAATTATGAAGGGGGGTAAAGCTGGTATAGCTATTGGTTTTTACATCGGCCAGGTCATTCCGGTAATAGGCGTCCACGGAACCGGTAATGGTCAATGCCGGTGCTTTTTCTCTTCTTCCGGGGCTTGAAGGGTTGAATCGGTGGTCAGAACGGGGGCGGAGGCTACTTGTGAAAAGGCCTGATTGAGGGAGAGCACAGAAATGGCTCCCACAAATAATTTGCGTATCATTGTAATGCATTTTTAATGTGAAGAAAAGGGCACAGCAGGTATAAGCTTTTGCGAGAAGATTATACCACCCGGTTCCGACCGGGAAACGCAGTGCCTTTTTCGATTTAATTTATTTCAGGAATTCTTCAGCAGGTTTTTCTTCCAGGTAACCATTGTGTTTAACCAGTAAGGTTCCCTGTACATAATTTTCATCATGCTGTGATGCATCCAGTCCTTCTTCTTCTTCCTGCTCATTCACCCGTAAAGGCAGCAGGAGATTGATGAACTTGAAGATGATAAAGGACATCACAAAACTGAAGGCCACCGCTAATGCCATTCCTTTCAATTGGATCAGGAATTGTCCGTCTACTACTACTGAGTTCACGGTTTTATTTCCGAAAACGCCGGTGAGCAGCATACCGGTCATACCACCTAATCCGTGACAGGCGAATACATCCAGCGGATCATCGAGTTTGGTTTTATTCTTAAGAAATTCTGCCACCAGGTTAGAAATCAGGGCAGCTACGAAACCGATAAACAAGGCCTGAGGTACTCCTACAAATCCGCAGGCAGGGGTGATGGCTACCAGTCCGACCACGGCACCAATACAGAAACCAAGTACAGAAGGTTTTTTACCACGGAGCACATCCAGGAACATCCAGGATAAACCGGCTGCAGCAGCTGCGGTATTGGTTGTGGCAAATGCATACACACCCAGTGAACCGGCTCCAACAGCACTACCGGCATTGAAACCAAACCAGCCAAACCAGAGCAGACCGGTACCGATCAGCACATAAGGAATATTGGCAGGAGGATGGCTGGTGCTTCTTCTCCGGGGTTTGAGCACAATAGCTCCGGCCAATGCGGCCATACCGGCAGAAATATGTACTACTGTACCACCGGCAAAATCAAGTACACCCCATTTGAACATCAGTCCTTCAGGATGCCAGGCCATATGTGCCAGTGGCGCATACACCAGTACTCCGAATAACACGATGAACAAAGAGTAAGAACTGAATCGGATTCTTTCTGCAACAGCACCTACAACCAGTCCGGGTGTAATGATCGCAAACATGAGCTGGAAGAAAGCAAACAAAGGAAGAGGAATGCTTGCGGCCAGGCTCCAGGGTTCACCATTCATTACATTCTTGAAGAACAGGAATGTGGTAGGGTCGCCGATGATGCCGTTGATGGATTTACCAAAACAAAGGCTGAACTGTACCACGATCCACAGAACAGAAATAATACCTGCAGAAACCGTGCTCTTGATCATCGTTGAAAGCACGTTCTTGCGTCCCACCATGCCACCATAGAAAAAGGCCAGGGCAGGAGTCATCAAAAAAACGAAAGCACAGGATACCAGCATCCAGGCAATATCACCGCTGTTGTAAACATACTTGGGCGACTTACCATCTTCACCCAGCACTGAGGCCGGGTCAAAGGAAGCGGAGGGGCTGACGAATATGGCTGCAACCGCTACTCCCAATAAAATCAGGAAGGGAGCTACCTGCTTAACCGTTTTTTTACTCATAGCTGTTTGTTTAATTAAAGAAAAAATAAATATGAATATATTGCTGTGAAAGTATCAAAATATGCACTTAACGAGTGTTAGGGTTTTAAATTAAATGAACTATTTCTTTCAAATTGTTTAAAAAATGGATGAATTGTGGAAAAATATATAAATTAAATAAAATAATAATATAAATTAAGACAAGGTTTTATTAAAGAAATTAATTAAAGTGAAGGCGATGTTTTTATGCCACTAAGGCTCAAAGACACTAAGGCTGGAATTCAGAAATGCTAATGGCTGAGGTTGATGTTTATTGCACAAGTCGTAAATAAAAAAGCCGGGTAGTACCCGGCTCTTATAAAGCGATTGATTTTTGTTTAAGCAAACTGCAGCATCCGGTCCCTGCTTTCGAGGATGGTTCCGGTTCCGTTGTTCAGGAATTCATCTACCCGGCAGGCACATTCTCTTCCCTCACTGATGGCCCATACCACCAGGCTCTGCCCGCGCCGCATATCTCCGGCTGCAAATATTTTAGCAATATTGGTCTGGTATTCTTTTTCTGTTGCTTTTACATTACCACGCTCATCCAATGCCACTCCGAGATCATTGATAAAGCCCACATGCTGCGGATGCACAAATCCCATAGCAAGTAAAGCCAGTTCACAGGGGATCTCTCTTTCACTTCCGGCAACTTCCACAAAACTCGCGGGCCTTCCATCAACGATCTTCCATTCCAGGTCCACGATTTTTAATGCCTTTAATCTTCCATTTTCATCGCCGATAAACTCCTTAGTTGCCACGGCCCATTGCCTGTTCGCTCCTTCTTCATGAGAAGTTGTGGTCTTTAATAACATGGGATAAGAAGGCCAGGGCATGAATTCATTTCTATCTGCCGGCGGTTTGGGTAATAATTCAAATTGCGTAACCGATTTGGCTCCCTGTCTGTTTGAAGTACCCACACAATCACTTCCGGTATCACCGCCACCAATTACCACTACATTCTTTCCGGTAGCGAAGAGATCCTCATTCAGGATATTACTTTCGATGGAGGCATTGGCTAATGGATCTTTTCCGGCAACCCGCTTATTGCTTTGTTTCAGAAAATCCATCGCAAAGTGTACCCCATCCAGTTCACGTCCGGGTATAAAAAGATTCCGTGCTGTTGTACTGCCACCGGCGAGTACAATGGCATTGAATTCTCTCAAGAGATCATTGATGCTGACATTCACACCCACATTGGCCAGACACCTGAATACCACTCCTTCTTCCTCCATGAATTTAATCCTGCGGTCCACCACCCATTTTTCCAGTTTGAAATCAGGAATACCATAACGCAGCAAACCACCGGGTGCATCATCTCTTTCAAATACCGTTACCAGGTGACCGGCATAATTTAATTGAGCCGCAGCTGCCAGTCCGGCCGGACCCGATCCAATCACGGCTATTTTTTTCCCGGAACGCAGGTTCGGTTTTTTAGGCTTGGCAAATCCTTTTTCAAAAGCAATTTCAATAATATGTTTTTCAATTTCCTCAATGGTAATAGCCGGTTGGTTAATACCCAGTACACAAGCGGCTTCGCAGGGGGCCGGACAAATCCTTCCCGTGAACTCGGGAAAATTATTGGTGGAGCTTAATATCTCATATGCTTCCTGCCATTCCTTGCGGTAAACGGCATCATTAAACTCAGGTATCACATTGCCCAACGGACAACCATGATGACAAAAAGGTACCCCGCAATTCATACAGCGCGCTGATTGCTGATTCAGTTTTTCATCACTATAACTTTCCACAAATTCATTGTAATGACCCAGCCGCTGTTCCACTGCTTGTTTACCGGGCATCTCCCTGGCAAATTCTTTAAATCCTGTTGGTTTACCCATACCCCAAACCCCTGAAGGGGATTACTTGTTTAATGAATGAATGTTGTTTAACCAATTCCCGCCTTCGCTATAGCTACGGCGGGCGAAGCAATACCTAATAACGAACTCCATTTACTTCTTCACCGCTTTTTCAATAACGCCCCCTGCTTTTTGAATCAGGGCCTTTTTGTAATCCTTTGGAAACACTTTCACAAAATGCCTCAGCTGATTATCAAAATCTTCAAGAATGAATTTTGCCACTGTACTTCCGGTATAATCATAATGCTGCTGGATCATGGTGTACAGGTCATTCTTGTCATTGACATCACAAGGGTCCAGGTCCACCATTTCAGGATTACAGTTCTCGGCAAATTTTCCTTTCACATCATACACATAAGCAATCCCTCCGCTCATACCGGCCGCAAAATTTCTGCCGGTACTGCCAAGGATCACCACACGACCACCCGTCATGTATTCACAACCATGATCACCCACTGATTCCACCACTACATTGGCACCGGAATTCCGGACACAGAATCGTTCCCCGGCCTTACCACGGATAAAAGACTCACCCGAGGTAGCACCATAAAATGCCACATTCCCGATGATGCTGTTGTCTTCCGGTGTATAGGTTGCCGTTTTAGGCGGATAGATAATTAATCTTGCTCCACTTAATCCCTTTCCAAAATAATCATTGGCATCACCTTCCAGTTCAAGGGTAATTCCCTTGGTATTGAAGGCGCCGAAACTTTGTCCGGCCGTACCATTAAACCGGAAATGAATGGTATGATCAGGTAAGCCGGCTGCCCGGTATTTACGCGTGATTTCATTGGATAAAACTGTTCCAATCGTACGGTCTGTATTTTTTAAATTAAAGGCAGCAGTTACTTTTTCTCCTTTTTCAATCGCGGGCTTCGCTGCTTCCAGTAATTGCCAGTCAAGAATCTCCGCCATACCATGATCCTGCTCTTCACTGCAGTAAAGCGTGCTGTAAGGAGAATGCGGTTCTTTGTACAATACTGCGGAAAGATCCAGCTTACTGTATTTCCAATGCGTGATATTTTCCCTTACTTCCAGTGTATCCACTTGTCCGATCATTTCATCCACCGTACGGAAACCAAGATCAGCCATGATCTCTCTCAGTTCACGGGTTATCATTTTGAAAAAATTAACCACATGATCCGGATCACCTTTGAAGCGGGCCCTTAATTCAGGATCCTGCGTGGCCACACCAACCGGACAGGTATTCATATGGCATTTGCGCATCATGATACAACCTTCCACAACCAGCGCAGCTGTGGCAATGCCCCATTCTTCTGCACCTAATAAGGCGGCTACTGCAATATCCCTTCCTGTTTTTAACTGACCATCTGCCTGCACAAGCACCCGGCTGCGCAGTTTATTTTTACAAGGGTCTGATGAGTTTCTGCCAGTCCGAGTTCCCAGGGTAAACCGGCATGTTTAATAGAAGATACCGGTGATGCTCCCGTGCCGCCAGCATTTCCTGCAATCAATACCACATCTGCTTTGGCCTTGGTAACTCCGGCCGCAATGGTACCGACTCCTGCCTTGCTCACCAGTTTCACACTGATCCGGGCTTTACGGTTGGCATTCTTGAGATCATAAATCAATTGCGCCAGGTCTTCAATAGAATAAATATCGTGATGGGGTGGGGGAGAGATCAATCCTACACCCGGTGTGCTATGTCTTGTTTTACCAATCCACTCATCTACTTTATGTCCGGGTAATTGTCCGCCCTCACCAGGCTTGGCACCCTGTGCCATTTTGATTTGTAATTCATCTGCCTCAGTTAAATACAAACTCGTTACACCAAACCTTGCAGAAGCCACCTGCTTGATGGCACTGCGCATGGAATCACCATTGGGCAGCAGATCATATCTTTTTTCATCCTCACCTCCTTCACCGGTATTGGACTTGCCACCCAGCCGGTTCATGGCAATGGCCAGGGTGGTATGTGCTTCCCAGGAGATAGAACCAAAACTCATGGCACCGGTGGCAAATCGTTTGTAAATATTTTCAGCCGTTTCCACTTCATCAATTGAAATGGAAGGTCTGTTCTTTTTAAACTGGAACATACTCCGCAGGGTACAGGCTTTTTCTGTTTGCTCGTTCACCATTTTGGAATATTTCCGGAAAGTATTGTAGTCATTTGTCCTGGTGGCATGCTGCAGCAGGTGAATGGTTTGCGGATTGAAAAGGTGAAACTCTCCTTTTCTTTTCCACTGATAAATCCCACCCACCGGCAAACGATCCACCGGAATATCTTTTTTACTAAAGGCAAAGAAATGTTTGGCTAAGGCTTCCCGGGCAATTTCATCCAGCCCCATGCCCTCGATCCGTGATGTAGCACCGGTAAAATATTTGTTCACCACTTCTTTATTCAGTCCGAGTATTTCAAATATCTGTGCACCCTGGTAAGATTGTAAAGTGGAGATACCCATTTTGGAGAACACTTTCAGTAATCCGTCATTGACCGCCTTGATATAATTTTTCTTGAGATCATCTTCATGCAGATTGGTTTGCAGTTTTCCTGTTTCTTTCAGATCGCGGATGGAAGAAAGCGCGAGATATGGATTCACAGCTGTGGCACCAAATCCAACGAGACAGGCAAAATGATGTACTTCCCAAACATCTCCGGCTTCTACTATGATCCCTACCTGTCCGCGCATGCCTTTCCGGATCAGGTGGTGATGAATGGCTGCAGTGGCCAGCAAGGATGGAATAGGGGCGTGGTTGGAGTCAATGGCACGATCCTGCAGGATCAAAACCTTGAATCCATCAATGACCGCATCTACTGCATAATCACAGATTCTTTCCAATCCTCTTTTTAATGAACCGGGTTTGCCATCAGCTCTGAAATAACATTGAATGGTTTTGGATTGAAATAATCCGGTATCTATACTCCTGATTTTTTCCAGTTCATAGTTTGTTAGCACCGGATGTTTCAGCGCCACACTATGACAGGTAAGCGGATCTTCGATCAGCAGGTTTCCGTTATTACCGGCAAAAGTGGCGAGCGACATGACCAGTCTTTCCCGTATCGGATCAATCGGCGGATTGGTCACCTGTGCAAATAATTGTTTGAAATAACTGCTCAGGTGCTGGGGCTGATCACTCAATACGGCCAGTGGTACATCGGTACCCATGGAGCCGATCGGTTCTTTTGCATCCAGCGCCATGGGTGCAATAATGCTGTCGAGATCTTCGGTGGAATAACCAAAAGCTTTTTGGTATTTGAAAACCTGATCATGTTCCAGATGCGTAAACATCACGCGGGGCTCAGGCAGTTCTTCCAGTCTGATCTTGTATTTATTCAGCCATTCCGCATAAGGTTTGCGGGAACAGATTTCATTTTTTAAATCCTCATCACTGATGATTTTTCCTTTCTCCATATCCACCACAAACATCTTTCCGGGTTGTAATCTTCCTTTCTCCAGGATCAATGCGGGATCAACCGGTAGTGCACCTGTTTCAGAAGCCATGATTACGCGGTCATCCTTGGTTACACAATACCGGGAAGGACGAAGCCCATTCCGGTCAAGCGTAGCACCAATGATCCTTCCATCTGTAAATGAAATGGAAGCGGGTCCGTCCCAGGGTTCCATGAAAGATGAATGGAATTCATAAAAAGCTTTTTTCACGGGATCCATTTCATCATGACCGTCCCAGGCTTCGGGGATCAGCATCATCATCACATGGGGAAGGGAGCGGCCGGTAAGGGTCAGCAGTTCGATCATGTTATCGAGACAGGCAGAATCACTCTGTCCTTCAGTAACAATCGGGAGCAGCATCTCCATTTCTTCTTTGCTGAAATAGGGAGAGGTAAAACCTTTTTCACTGGTTTTTAACCAGTTCAGGTTTCCCTGTAAAGTATTGATCTCGCCATTGTGGGCGATGAAACGGAATGGTTGTGCCAGTTTCCAGGAAGGAAATGTGTTGGTGGCAAAACGGGAATGCACCAGTCCGAATGCGCTGACCACTCTTTTATTACTGAGGTCAGGAAAATATTCGCGAACCTGGTGACTGGTCAGCTGCCCTTTGTATACAATGGTTTTGTAGGAAAGCGAAGCAATATAAAATCCGATTTCATCCTTGCGCACCGTACTGTTGATCAGGTGAGTGGTATAATTGCGGAGAATGAATAATTTTCTTTCAAAATCGTCAGGATTATTGATATGGTCCGGACAGGCGATGAAAACCTGTTCCATTTCGGGCTCCACACTTAAAGCAGTGGGACCAATACCTGAAGTATTCACGGGAACTTTCCGGAAGGCCAGTATTTCCAGTCCCAGTTTTTCTGCCGAGCGATTGGATATGTCGCGGCATTCTTCTCTCAAGCGGATTTCTTTGGGAAAGAAAACCATACCGGCAGCATAGCGGCCAAAGGAAGGGAGATGAACACCCAGTTTCAGGCATTCATCAAAGAAAAATTCATGCGGAGTCTGGATCATGATACCGGCACCATCACCCGTATTCTGTTCACATCCACAGGCACCACGGTGTTCCATGTTTTCCAGCACCGTGAGTGCATCAGAAATATGCTGATGGGATTTATGTCCTTTGATATTTGCTACAAAGCCGATACCACATGCATCATGTTCAAAGGAAGGATGATAGAGTCCCTGGTTGCCTGCCATTGTTCAATTTTATTGAATGAAAAAATCAATTAAGTAACTGTAAATGAAGTACAGCTACAATAGCAAGCAATTCGTTGGAAGATACAAAATAGCTTTCAGCAGGATGGGAATTCGGTGCTGCAATTTTCCACATAATGCAGCGTAATTCGTTAATTAAACCAGGTATCCGAACAACTGGTCGTTCTTGTTTATTTCAGCAAAACCAATATGAAATGCTTTCATCTTTTCCAGCAGCTGGTCATAGTCTGCCCGGCTCTGTAATTCCACTCCCACTAAGGCAGGACCGTTTTCTTTATTGGTCTTTTGCATGTATTCAAAACGGGTGATATCATCTGTGGGTCCCAGCACATGATTCACGAATTCTTTCAGTGCACCAGGGCGCTGGGCAAAGCTGATCAGGAAATAATGTTTCAGTCCTTCGTATTGCAGGCTTCTTTCTTTGATTTCCTGCATCCGGTCTATATCATTGTTGCTGCCACTTACGATGCAGACCACATTTTTTCCCCTGATGTCTTCAGCATAATCATCCAATGCAGCAATACTGAGGGCACCAGCCGGTTCTACTACAATGGCATCTTCGTTATACAATTTCAGAATCGTGCTGCAAACCTTTCCTTCAGGTACCAGGTGCATGTCATCCAGTACTTCGCGGCAAATGGAGAATGTGAGATCACCTACTTTTTTAACGGCCGCACCATCTACAAAGCGGTCAATCTGATCCAGTGTAACCGGGTAACCTGCTTTCAGCGATGCGTGCATCGAAGGAGCACCTTCCGGTTCCAGCCCGATAATTTTTGTTCGGGGAGAATAGGTTTTGAAATAGGAACCGGCTCCGGCGGATAAACCACCACCACCAACGGGAATAAACAAAAAATCAATCTCAGACTGGTCTTCCAGTATTTCCAATGCCACCGTTCCCTGTCCTTCGATGATGCGGTAATCATCAAAGGGAGGAATAAAGGTCATGCCATTTTCTTCTGTGAATAGTTTGGCAGCTACGGCACAGTCATCAAATGTGTCTCCGGTTAAACGGATCTCAATAAAATGTTCCCCAAACATTTTTACCTGATTCACTTTTTGTTTAGGCGTGATCACCGGCATGAAGACCACTCCCTTTGCGTTGAGTTTTTTACAACTATAGGCAAAGCCCTGTGCATGATTACCTGCACTGGCACATACAACACCCAGTTTTAATTTTTCAGGACTCAGGGTACTCATCATATTGTAAGCACCACGGAGTTTGTAGGAACGTACAATCTGAAGATCCTCTCTCTTTAAATACACATTGCAATGGTATTTTTTAGAGAGATTCTGATTCAGCATTAACGGGGTACGGTTCACTACTTTCTTCAGCCGCAGATGGGCTGATACAAAGTCGAGGCTGCCGGCTTGCAGGCCCGGATGTTTGTATTCCGTAGACGTCAGGTTCTTTGAGTCCATTGTATCAGGTTGGCTGTCCGGCAGTTGATGGCTGCCAGACAGTTTATAATCAGACGCTGGCAGTGAGTTTACTGAACGTGTCTTTGGTAGTAGATGTCTTTTTTTCTGTTGCTGGTTTTGACTGGTTTTCCGGGCGAAGACTTCTCACCGTTTTACCAGCCTGCCAGAGTTCACTCTCTCTTAATTCTTTCAGTTCTTCTTCCAGCTTCTCGCGGTAATCAGCTTTGCTGTTAGAATCAATAGAACGTTGTGATTCTTTGCCTGCAGCTACACTCTCATACAGTTCTTTGAAAACAGGAGCGGTTGCATCACGGAATTTTTTCCACCAGTCGAGGGCACCACGCTGGGCAGTAGTGGAACAGTTGGCATACATCCAGTCCATTCCGTTTTCAGCCACCAATGGCATGAGCGACTGGGTCAGTTCTTCCACCGTTTCGTTAAATGCTTCTGAAGGAGTATGTCCTTTATCACGCAGTACCTGGTACTGTGCGGCAAAGATGCCCTGGATGGCACCCATCAGGGTTCCGCGTTCGCCGGTTAAATCGCTGAATACTTCTTTTTTGAAATCTGTTTCGAAAAGATATCCGCTTCCAACAGCAATACCCAGGGCAATCACACGGTCGAAAGCTTTACCGGTAGCATCCTGATAGATCGCATAAGAACTGTTCAATCCGCGGTCCTGCAGGAACATTCTTCTCAATGAAGTACCGCTTCCCTTGGGAGCTACGAGGAATACGTCCACATCTTTGGGAGGAACAATGCCGGTTTGCTCATTAAATGTAACGCCAAAGCCATGGGAGAAATAGAGGGCTTTGCCGGGGGTTAGATGTTTTTGCACCGTAGGCCATAAAGCAATTTGTGCGGCATCACTCAGCAGGTAGCAAATGATGGTACCTCTTTCAAGGGCTTCTTCAATTTCAAACAGGGTTTCACCGGGAACAAAACCATCAGCAATGGCCTTATCCCAGGTTTTTGAATTTTTCCTTTGACCCACGATCACATTGATCCCATTATCTTTCTGGTTCAATGCCTGGCCGGGGCCCTGCACACCATAACCGATCACGGCTACAGTTTCGTTTTTCAATACTTCCTGTGCCTTGCTCAGGGGAAATTCTTCGCGGGTGACTACATTTTCTTCTACACCGCCGAAATTGAGTTTTGCCATTTTATTTGTTTTTGTTGTTATTTATTGTTTTAAGTCCGGATCCCGATCCGGTTATTTCTTGGCCTGACAGTAAAAGAAAGTTTTAATTCGTATCCGTCGCTTCTTTCCAACTTTTCAACTTCCCAACTTTCTAACTCTCTCTTTACATCGAAAACACTTTTTCATTTTCACTCAAAAATTCATTCTCCACCACATCCTCACCCGGTTCCTGTTTTTCAAATTCCTTGAGCCGGTCATGGAAATCGCTGCTACCCTTGAGGATGGCCACTCTGCCGCTCCGCACAAATTCAATCAGTCCATAAGGTTCCAGCACTTTAATCAGGGCTTCAGTTTCTTCGCGGTGACCAGCTACCGCAAACACGGTATAATCTTTCCGGATCACTACGGTGTGTGCGCCGTTTTCTCTCAGTAATCTTTCCACTTTTACTTCCGTCGCAATGATATCTGTTGGCACTTTATACAAAGCCAGTTCCTGCCAAACAATTTCATCTTCTGTATTGTAATAGGCTTTTAGAACTTCCACCTGCTTTTCAATCTGGCGACAGAGTTTTTTCACCACATCTTCAGTCTCATTGATCACAATAGTAAAGCGGTGAACACTATCCACTTCCGTAGGGGAAGTATTCAGACTCTCTACATTAATCTTCCGGCGCGAAAAAATGATGGCGATCCGGTTGAGGATACCGATCTGATTTTCGGTGTATACGGTAATCGTGAATTCTTTTTTGCTCATACTGCTCGATTTATGCTGTCAGAATGATTTTATTTTAAACGGATTTCAGAAACACTGCATCCCTGTGGTACCATGGGGAATACATTGTCTTCTTTACCCACCATTATTTCCAGCAGATAAGAACCTTTATGTTCCAGCATGGTTTGAATCGCTTCTTTTAAGTTTTCTCTTTTTTCTACTTTCTGTCCGGGAATCCTGTAACCTTTGGCTACCTGCACATAATCCGGACTGGCAATATCCACGAAAGAATATCTTTTATCGTGGAAGAGCTGCTGCCATTGTCTTACCATGCCCAGAAACTGATTATTCAAGATCATGATTTTAACTTCCGCCTCACTTTGCATAATGGTACCCAACTCCTGGATGGTCATTTGAAAACCGCCATCACCAATCACGGCTACAATGGCTCTGCTGGTATCACCAAAACTGGCGCCAATAGCGGCAGGCAGGGCAAATCCCATCGTACCTAATCCGCCGGATGTGATATTGCTCTTGGATGTTTTATATTTTGCATAACGGCAGGTGACCATCTGGTGCTGGCCCACATCAGTAACAATCACTGCTTCTCCCTTGCTAAGTTCATTGAGCAGGTTGATCACTTCGGCCATGGATAAAATGTCCCCGGTGGGATTCATTTCCGGTACTATACAAATTTCTTCTTCCTGTTTTTTGAAATCATTGAATTTCTTCAGCCACTGCGGGTATACTTTCTGCTCTAACAGTTGTGTGAGCATGGGTAAAGTTTCTTTACAATCGCCCCATACACCGATACTGGCTTTCACATTCTTATCAATCTCGGCCGGGTCAATATCGAAATGGATTACTTTGGCCTGTTTGGCGTATTTATCCAGTCTTCCGGTTACCCGGTCATCAAAGCGCATGCCGATAGCTATTAATACATCACATTCATTGGTCAGCACATTGGGGCCATAATTTCCATGCATCCCCAGCATACCAACGGCTAATGGATGCTCAGTTGGTATCGCACTCATCCCCATGATGGTCCAGGCAGCAGGGATGCCCGCTTTTTCTATGAATTGTAAAAATTCTTTTTCTGCTTTTCCGAGGATAACGCCCTGTCCGAATATCACAAATGGTTTTTCCGCAGCATTGATCATCTTCGCTGCTGCTTCCACATATTCTTTTCTCACGATGGGTTTGGGCCGGTAACTGCGGATATGATCGCATTTGGTATAACCTGCATAGTCGAACAACTGTAGCTGTGCATTCTTGGTAATATCAATTAGTACCGGACCGGGTCTGCCGCTTCCGGCGATATAAAATGCCTTAGCCAGCACCGCAGGAATTTCGCTTGCATCGGTTACCTGATAATTCCATTTGGTCACCGGCGTTGTGATATTGATTACATCGGTTTCCTGAAAGGCATCCGTACCCAGTAAATGGGCGAAAACCTGTCCGGTTACACAAACAACCGGGGTAGAGTCAATCATCGCATCTGCTAAACCCGTAACCAGATTGGTTGCACCGGGACCACTTGTCGCAAAAACAACTCCGGTTCTTCCGCTTACCCTGGCATAACCCTGCGCGCCATGGATGGCGCCCTGTTCATGCCTGACCAGTATATGTTTTAACTGATCATGATAATCATAGAGGGCATCATAGATCGGCATGATGGCACCACCGGGATAACCAAAGATGGTATCAACTCCTTCGGCAACAAAGGCTTCCAGCACCGCTCTTGATCCACTCAGCTGGCTGACGGGTTTGTTTGGTTCTTTCACGGTTTGTAATTCCAGCGTTTCCATATCAAATATTGTTAGTGTTCAATTATTGTCAATCAGGATTCATCGGTTACACAACCTTCACTGGCCGGTTTTACCTGGCGGGCATATTTGTATAAAATGCCGTTGCTGGCTTTTAATGCCGGTTGCTTCCATTTCTTCCTGCGCTTTTTTATTTCTTCCTTACTTACTTTCAGCGTGATTTTGTTTTTCTTCGCATCAATCCGGATGATATCATTGTCTTTTACCAATGCAATCAATCCGCCTTCCCAGGCTTCGGGGGTAATATGCCCAACAACAAATCCATGGGTGCCTCCGCTGAAACGACCATCCGTGATCAGCGCTACTGATTTTCCCAAACCTGCACCAATGATGGCGCCGGTAGGTTTCAGCATTTCAGGCATACCGGGTGCTCCTTTCGGTCCGATATAACGGATCACCACCACATCACCGGCTTTGACCTTGCCACTGGCAATGCCCTCGATCAAATCTTTTTCGCCATCAAATACACGGGCAGTTCCTTCAAATTCTTCTCCTTCTTTACCACTGATCTTGGCCACACTTCCTTCTTTGGCCAGGTTACCATATAAGATCTGCAAGTGTCCTGTTTTCTTTAATGGACGATCCAGTGGCTGAATGATTTGTTGTTTGGTAAAATCCAGATCTGGTGCTGTTTCTAAATTTTCTGCAACGGTTTTTCCGGTTACGGTTAAACAATCACCATACAGAAGCCCGTTGCGAAGCAGGTACTTCATCACCGCCGGTACACCACCATGCTGATGCAGGTCTTCCATCAGGTATTTGCCGGAGGGTTTGAAATCAGCCAGCACCGGAATACGATCGCTCACCGATTGAAAATCATCCTGTGTTAATGCAACACCCACTGACTTCGCCATGGCAATCAGGTGCAGTACCGCATTGGTACTGCCACCTAAAACCATGATCACCGTCATTGCATTTTCAAATGCCTCGCGTGTCATGATGGCTTTTGGTGTAATATTTTTTTCCAGTAATATTTTAATCGCTGCACCGGCAGCTGCACATTCATCCTGTTTTTCTTTACTCAATGCCGGGTTGCTGGAAGAGTAAGGAAGACTCATTCCCAATGCTTCAATGGCAGATGCCATGGTATTGGCCGTGTACATACCACCGCAGGCACCGGCACCCGGACAGGAATGCTTAACAATTCCCTTGAAATCTCCTTCACTCAGGTTCCCGGCGATTTTTTGTCCTAATGCTTCAAAAGCACTCACGATATTCAGGTCTTCTCCTTTGTAATGACCAGGAGCAATGGTGCCGCCATAAAGCATAATCGATGGGCGATTCAATCTTCCCATCGCCATCACGGCACCGGGCATATTTTTATCGCAACCGGGTATTGCAATCAGTGCATCATAATACTGGGCACCGGCATTGGTCTCGATACTATCGGCAATCACATCCCGGCTCACCAGGCTGTAACGCATGCCATCGGTTCCCATGCTTATGCCATCACTAACACCAATGGTATAAAAACGAAGACCTAATAACCCTTCCGTATGGTTCACACTTTCTTTTACCTGATCCGACAAGGCATTCAGGTGCATATTACAGGGATTGCCATCCCATCCCATACTTACAATGCCCACCTGTGCTTTCTGAAAATCTTCTTCTTTAAACCCAATGGCATAGTACATGGCCTGGGCAGCAGGTTGTGTGGGATCCTGGGTCAGCGTTTTACTGTATTTGTTTAATTCCTTCATGGCTTAAGCAACTTCTTCTTTTAATCTAAATGGTTTTTCCATCACTTTACAGCGATAGGCCTGCTGAATCAGGGAACTCAATGAATCTTCCCAGTTTTTTTGAAAGGAACATCATCCAGTGAACTGAGGGCTACCACTTCAGCAGCAGTGCCGCAAAAGAATCCGGCATCAGCGCCTCTCATTTCATCGGGGGTAAAGAATTTTTCAATCACCGGTATATTCAGTTCCCCACAGATCTCCAGTACCGTGGCACGGGTGATGCCGGGAAGGATATGCCCTTTTGGGGCTGTGTACAACACACCGTTCTCCTCATAAAATATATTGGCGCCACTGCTTTCAGCTACAAATCCATTGCAATCCAGTACCAGCGCTTCATCATAGCCTTTATCCTTTGCTTCCTGACAGGCAAGGATCGAATTCACATAGTGTCCGCTCACTTTAGCATCCACATGAAAGGCATCCGCATTGGGTCTGCGGTAAGAAGAGGTAATAATCTTCATCTGGTTGCTCATATAACCATTGGTCCATTCCCAGCATTCAATCGCGAGATAAGACTCACGGCCCTTGGATAATGACATATTGGGAGAACAGAGCACTATAGGACGCACATACGCATCGGTTAAATTATTCCGGCGCAGGGTTTCATAAGTAAGTTCAATCAGTTGCTCTGTAGTATAAGTAAATGGAATACGGGTGACTTCTGCCGAACGGCGTAATCGATCATAATGTTCTTTTCCCTTGAACATTTTAGTGCCACCATTTACAGGATAGGAACGGATCCCTTCAAAAACGGCATAACCGTAATGTAGCGACTGACTATAAAGGTCTGTTTTAGCTTCAGCGGCTTTTACAAATTCGCCGTTGAAGTAGATGATCGTGTTTTCGTTATAATATGCTGCCATAGTTTTTGTTTTGGCGTTTGCGTCTGACGTCTGCGTCTGACGTCTCGCAGAGCGTCTGACGCATGTCTACTCGCTCGAAGAGCGCCTGACGTTTAGTTTTTATTCGTCAGACGCCCTTCAGGCGTCAGACGCAAAAAACCCGCCTTTTCGAGGCGGGTTGTTATTTAAGTTTGTTTCTTTAAATGTTATACACCGCCTCCCGCTGAAGAGATAATAATCACCACCACAATAATGACTGTGCTGACAAGGGTGATCTTATTATATATAATATTCTTCAACATGTGCAAGTGTGTTTGGTAAATATACACCCGCCTTTTTAAAAAAGAACTAAGCAAGCAATTATTTTAGATAGAATACCACTTTAGTGGACTTTTCAATACTAACATTTGTAACCTTTTCAGGAAAGGTTTAAATAATAGTTGATTTTCTCAACTCGATATTCTGTGAATTCACCGAGCCGGATACTTTCCCGCTTACAAAATCACAGATCAGCTCACCAATTGTTGAGGTGAAATAAAAATTCACCGGATCAATATCTTTTGTTACAAAGGAATTCATCAGGGTCCAGTTCACTGCATCTCTCACCATACCGGCTTCTTCGGGCATACTCAGAAAATCCAGCATCATGGCTGCGGAAAGGATGGATCCGATCGGGTTGGCAATATCCTTACCAGCCGCCTGCGGATATGAACCATGGATGGGTTCAAACAGCGCCACTTTACCATTGGTCCCTACAGATGCTGAAGGCAGTAGTCCCAATGAACCACTTAATACACTGGCTTCATCACTGATAATATCCCCGAACATGTTTTCAGTCAGGATCACATCAAATTGACGGGGGTTCTGAATGATTTGCATGGCGGCATTATCCACAAACATATATTCCACCGTTACATCGGGATACTGTGCAGCAATTTCCTGTACCACTTTTCTCCAAAGCCTGGAGGTTTCCAGCACATTGGCTTTATCGACCAGGGTCAGTTTCTTTTTTCTTCCGGGCTTTTCTGCAAAATGAAAAGCCAGATGGGCAATGCGCTCAATCTCTTCACGGGTATACGTGCATTCGTCAAGGGCAAATGTTTGTTCCGCGTTGCTTTCCTTCTTTCCAAAGTAAATACCACCGGTTAACTCGCGGAAGATGATAAAATCAGCGCCTTCCAGAATCTTACTTTTCAAGGGTGATAAATGATGTAAGGATGCATAGGTACTTACCGGACGGATATTCGCATATAACTGCAATGACTTCCGGAGTTTCAATAAACCCTGTTCGGGTCTTACTTTGGCAGTAGGGTCATTATCATATTTGGGATGACCAATGGCACCGAATAAAATGGCATCACTGTTCAAACAGGTCGTGATCGTTTCATCGGGCAGTGGGTTGCCGGTTTTGTCAATTGCATCGGCTCCCATCAGGCAATAAGTATACTCAAACTGGTGTCCGTACTGGGCAGCAATCGCATCCAGTACTTTGATGGATTGTCTGGTTACTTCAGGACCGATCCCATCCCCTTCTATGACTGCAATTTTTTTGTTCATGGCTTTCAGGCTTGCTGGGTTTCGAATTGTTGAATTTCTTCTTTTATACTCAATAAATAATCGATATCATCGTATCCGTTGAGCAGACAGGTTTTTTTATAAGGGTTGATATCAAATTGTTCCAGTTCTCCGGTGGAGTTGATGGTAATGGTCTGACTGGCCAGGTCCACGGTCAGTTCTGTGTTGTTATCCTGTAGAAAAATTCTTTGCAGAAAAGCATCCGTTACTTGCACGGGTAACACGCCATTGTTTAAGGCATTGTTCCGGAAGATATCAGCAAAAAAACTGGAGACCACCACCCGGAACCCATAATCCTGCAGGGCCCAGGCCGCATGTTCCCTGGAAGAACCGCAACCAAAGTTTTTTCCGGCAACCAGAATCTCTCCGTCAAACTGCGACATATTCAAAGGAAAGTCTGCCCTGGTTTTGGATTCGTCATCATTGTAATAGCGCCAATCACGGAATAAATTTTTACCAAAGCCGTCTCTTGTTGTTGCTTTTAAAAATCGGGCAGGAATGATCTGATCCGTATCAATGTTTTCAATATTGATGGGAACAAAACGGCTTTGTATGGTAGTTAAGGCCTTCATGACTTCGTTTAATAGTTCTCTTACATCCGTTACACCACCGGTAATGGCGGCGGCGGCGGCAGTTAGGGGAGGTGCCAATAATGTTCTTGCACCGGCTCCCTGTCTGCCTTCAAAATTTCTGTTGGAAGTACTGATACAATATTTACCGGCAGGGATTTTGTCTTCATTCATCCCCAGACAGGCAGAACATCCCGGTTGTCTTAATTGAAAACCGGCTTCTTCAAATACTTTATCAATGCCTTCGGCGCGGGCCTGTGCTTCAACCTGTTTGCTGCCGGGTACAATCCAAACTTCCACATCAGCGGCTTTCTTTCTTCCTTTTACAAAGGCTGCCACCATTCTTAAATCCTCAATTCTTGAATTGGTGCAACTGCCGATAAAGACATAATCTATTTTTTGTCCGCGTATCGGGGCGCCCTGTTCCAGTCCCATATAGGCCAATGATTTCGCCAGACCGGAACGATCACTGTCATTGATGGTTTCGGTGGTGGGAATATGATCGGCAACAGCCATTCCCATACCGGGATTGGTGCCATAAGTGATCATTGGCTGAATATCGGCTGCATCAAAATGATATTCTTTATCAAATACCGCATTGGCATCTGATTGCAGGGTTTTCCATGCGGCTACCTGTGCATCCCATTCAGCATCTTTCGGAGCAAATGTTCTTCCTTTCAGGTATTGAAAAGTAGTTTCATCGGGAGCGATTAATCCGCAACGGCCTCCCATTTCAATACTCATATTACAAATTGTCATCCTCGCTTCCATGCTCAGGGAACGGATGGCTGATCCTGCAAATTCAACTGCATATCCGGTAGCACCACTGGCTGTTATTTTAGATAAGATATAAAGCACGATATCTTTAGATACCACTCAATTCTGTAATTCGCCATCCACTGTAATCCGCATCAGTTTGGGTTTACTCTGCAGTAAACACTGGGTGGCCATCACCATTTCCACTTCACTGGTACCGATTCCAAAAGCAATCGAACCAAATGCTCCGTGTGTAGAAGTATGACTGTCGCCACATACGATGGTCATGCCGGGTTGAGTGATGCCCAGTTCCGGACCAATCACATGCACGATGCCCTGGTAGGGGTGTCCCAAACCGTAGAGTTCAATTCCATGCTCCGCACAGTTTTCCACCAGGGCTTCCACCTGTTTGCGGCTGAGTTCTTCCTTGATGGGTAAATGCTGATTGAGTGTGGGAACATTATGATCAGCTGTGGCCACCACCTGTTTGGGGCGGAAAACTTTAATACCACGTTTATTCAAACCAGTAAATGCCTGCGGACTGGTTACTTCATGAATAAAATGACGATCAATATAAAAAACGGAAGGCCCGTCTTCAATAGTCTTCACTACATGCTTCTCCCAAATCCTTTCAAATAATGAGAGGGAACCCCCGCCCTCTTGCACAGCATCCTGCGGAAAAGAGGTGGTTGTTGTTAATTCACTTTGTTTTGTGTCACTCATTTTATTGGAAAGTCTTTCAGTTATGATTTTTATACCTACTCCGACGAATTTATTGGCGGGATCAAGCTATAGCAGTCTGTTGCTGGTATTCAGTGGCCATCCTGCTGAGGTCGCTATCTTCAACTTCCTTCTTACTATCAGCCACGTTTAAAAATTCTTTATACAATACATCCACATCGTTTCGGTCGAACTGGAATCCCAGTTTCTGGAAACGATAGGCCAGCGCACTGCGGCCACTGCGTGCGGTGAGCACAATTTTAGAACTGTCTGCACCCACTTCTTCCGGATTGATGATTTCATAAGTGAGGGCATCCTTCAGGAATCCATCCTGGTGGATGCCGGATGAATGCGAAAAAGCATTACTGCCCACAATGGCTTTGTTGGGCTGTACCGGCATCCGCATTGTATCTGAGACCAACCTGCTCAAAGGATTCAGCTGTTCTGTTTTGATATCAGTATACAATCCAAGATGTTTATGCTGTTTCAGGATCATCACCACCTCTTCAAGAGAAGTGTTTCCTGCTCTTTCACCCAGTCCGTTGATGGTACATTCAATTTGTCTGGCACCCGCGATCACGCCGGCAATCGAATTGGCCGTGGCCAGTCCGAGATCGTTATGGCAATGACAGGAGATAAAGGCTTTGTCAATATTGGGAACATTGTTTACCAGGTAGGCAATCTTTTCACCATACTGGTAAGGCAGACAATAACCGGTGGTATCGGGTATATTTACAGTAGTGGCTCCGGCTTTGATCACGGCTTCGATCACCATGGCGAGGTAATCATTATCAGTACGACCGGCATCTTCTGCATAAAACTCCACATCATCGGTATAATTTCTGGCCCACTTTACACATTGCACGGCTCTTTCCAGGATATCTTCCCGGGTGGAATTGAATTTGGATTTGATATGATAATCGGAAGTACCGATTCCGGTATGGATCCGGGGACGAACTGCCCCTTTCAAAGCGGCAGCGGCTACTTCAATGTCTTTTTGAACGGCCCGGCTCAAACCACAAACAGTTGTATGTTTTATGGCTTTCGCGATCTGGCTCACGGATTCAAAATCTCCAGGGGAGGAGATCGGGAATCCCGCTTCAATAATATCCACTCCCAGTTCTTCCAGCTGCAGGGCCAGCATCAGCTTTTCTCCGGTATTCAGTTTACAACCGGGAACCTGTTCTCCGTCACGGAGTGTGGTATCAAAGATCCTTACCTTTCCTTCTGCCATAATAGATTGATAAATAGGTGAGATAAAAAAGCAGGCTGCTTATTTTTGTATCCTTCCCGGCACGCCATCTGAAAAAACAGTGTTTGGAGACGGAATTGCTTGCTATTAAATCATTTAAATAAACAACCTGCCTTGCTAAGTTAATTGTAGGTAAAGGGGAAGGGAAATCAAAATGAGGTCCGTTTTACACCGTATAAACGAGGTTAAATCGGCTGAAACCCTTGCCAGGACTGCATTTTAAAATTTTTGAATTACGATGCCCAACCGTTCAACAGATAGTTTGTTCCAGCTGATTAAGTCGCTCGAAAAGAGTGAAAAGCGGAATTTCAAGCTCTATGTGAAGCGGAACACTGCCACGGAGGACCTCAAGATTACCCAACTCTTTGATGCCCTTGATAAAATGCCGGAGTATGATGAGGTCCAACTGCTCAAAAAAGCAAAGGGGGTGAGGAAGCAGCAGTTATCTAATTTAAAGGCCCATTTGTACCGGCAGATCCTCTCCAGTCTGCGCCTGATCAAGGAAGAAGACAATATTGATATCCGCCTGCATGAACAAATGGACCATGCCCGGATCTTATTTAATAAAGGTTTGTACCTGCAAAGCCTCAAAGTGCTGGAGCGCTTGAAAGAAACGGCCCGGGCTTATCAGCAACTGACTTATCTGCAACAGGCTTTATTCTTTGAGAAAAAAATTGAATCCTTATATATCACCCGCAGTATGCAGGACCGGGCTGAGCAGCTCCGGCAGGAATCTGATGAAGTGAGTGCACAGCTCTCTCTGGTCAATCAGTTATCGAACCTGTCCCTGGAATTATACAGCTGGTATATTAAACACGGCCATGCCCGGAATGAAAAGGATATTGAAAATGCCCATTCCTTTTTCAACAGCCACTTGCCTGCTAATGCAATCAGCAGCCGTGGTTTTTATGAAAGATTATATCTCTACCAGAGTTATGTTTGGTATGCTTTCATCCGGCAGGATTTTTTACAGTATTACCGCTACTCTAAAAAATGGGCCGACCTCTTTACTGAGTTTCCAGGATTGCTTAAAGTAGAGACGGCCAATTATATCAAGGGTATGCATAACCTGATGGGGGCCCAGTTTAACCTGCTGGATCATCAGCGTCTGGCAAAATCCATCCGGCAGTTTGAATTATTCACCAAACAAAAACACCTGGAGGAAAACGAGAACAACCGGATTTTGGCTTATCAGTATTTATATACGGCCAGGATCAATCTTTATTTTTGCAGGGAACATTTACCAAGGGACTCAGGCTGGTTCCCTTCCTGGAAGAAATGCTGCATGAGTATAATTTGTACCTCGATACCCATCGCGTGCTGGTATTTTATTATAAGATTGCCTGTCTGTATTTCGGCAGTGGTAATAATGAAAAAGCCATTGATTATCTCAATCGGATCATCAACCAGAAAGGAGATCTGCGGACCGACCTGCAATGTTATGCCCGTTTATTGCACCTGATTGCACATTATGAACTGGGTAATTTTGATTTGCTGGAATACCTGATTAAATCTGTCTACCGTTACATGGCCAAGATGGAAAACCTGAGCAAGGTGGAAGAAGCCATGTTCGGATTCCTGCGCCGTTCTTTTAAAGTGGGTGCGGCTGCCCTCAAACCTGAATTTGAAAAGTTACTGGCCGAACTCCGGCAATTCGAAGGCAATCCCCTCGAAACCCGCGCCTTTGTTTACCTGGATGTGATCTCCTGGCTGGAAAGCAAGATCAGCGGGGTGAATGTGCAGGATGTGATTCGGCAGAAGTTTTTGCTGGGGAGGAGGTGATGGAGGAGTCGGGAGTCTGGAGTCGAGAGTCGAGAGTGAATTGTCCTTTTTCGGAAGCCCAATATCCAATAACTAATACCCAATACCCTAATATCTTAATATCCCAATATCATAATACATCTGTGAATAACTACTAATAATTTTCTCCCTCCCCTTCTCCTGAACTGCCTTACATTTGCACAATTTGTTTTTAAAAGAACAAAGTAAAAACATGCTCAATTCTCCTATCCCCGCAGTTTTATTGTTAGCAGACGGAACCGTGGCCCATGGACAGGCTTTTGGCGCTATTGGTACCACTACCGGAGAGATCTGTTTTAATACCGGTATGACCGGCTACCAGGAAGTGTTTACCGATCCCAGTTATTTCGGGCAGATCCTGATCATGAACAGTGCCCATATCGGGAATTACGGGGTGAGGGATGTGGATGTGGAAAGTGATTCTGTGAAAATCAGCGGACTGATCGGCCGTAATCTGGAAGATGGTTATAGCCGCAAACTGGCCAATGGTTCTCTGAATGAATACCTGAAAAAACACAATATAGTTTCTATTGAAGGGGTGGATACACGGGCACTGGTGTCACAAATCCGCACCAAGGGCGCGATGAACTGTATCATCTCTTCTGAGACAACCGACATTGAATTGTTGAAAAAGCAACTGGCGGATGTTCCCAATATGGACGGACTGGAACTGGCCAGTAAGGTGAGTACAACAACTGCCTATGAGCTCGGTGATAAAAATGCATCAGTCAGGATTGCAGTAATGGATTATGGGGTGAAGAAAAATATCCTGCAATGCATGGTGGACAGAGGGGCCTATGTAAAAGTATTTCCTGCCAAAACATCACTGGAAGAAGTAAATCAGTTCCAGCCTAATGGGTATTTTATTTCCAATGGTCCCGGTGATCCGGCTCCCATGGATTATGCCATCAATACGGTAAAAGAAATTCTGAAAGCAGATAAACCGGTATTCGGTATTTGTCTGGGCCACCAGTTACTGGCCCTGGCCAATGGCATCCCCACTTTCAAAATGCACCATGGTCACCGCGGATTCAATCATCCGGTTAAAAACCTGATCAGTGGTCGTTCAGAAATCACCACCCAGAATCATGGCTTTGGGGTAGATCCTGAAGCCGTCAGGAAGGCTGAACATATTGAAATCACCCATCTCAATCTCAACGATCAGAGTATTGAAGGAATCCGGGTAAAGGGAAAGCCGGCTTTTTCAGTTCAGTACCACCCGGAAGCGACTCCTGGTCCGCATGATTCCCGTTATCTCTTTGATGAGTTCATCTCCATGATCAAGGAGCAATTGAACTGATTCTCTCCGGAAACATCATTCCATAGTACAGTTCATACATGAACTATCAGGCTATTCTTGTTCAAAATGGCTTAAAATTCCTGATTTCGTTAACATTTCTTTAACAGCACCGGCAGAAAACCGCAGTTTAACCCGCAAAAACCGCAATTCGCACCCTTTGCTCTTTTCTCCTGTCTTTTCCTGATGGAATTTTGGGTTACAAAAACCTGATCAACCATGAAAAAGATAATCGTCATCCTGCTGACCGGCATAATACTGACAGGCTTCAGTACACCCGTTAACGGACCCACTTTAGGTGATGTAACCGAATTGACCGGTTACAGACTCAGAAATAATAATGTTAGTCTGAATGATTTCAATCTCTGGGTAATCACGAATGAAGAAGTGTTTGCCCGTGATTTTGAACCCTTACATGATTCTGTGATGCATCCGGCATTTGAAGAGCAAATGGTTTTGGCGGCCAAAGTGGAAACAGCCAATTATGTCTACCGTGTGAAAATCAAAAGAACCGTGGTGAATAATGGAACCCTGCATGTATACATGAATGTGAGAAAACATGGTTCTACTGATGATACGGTGATTCCCTTAACCATGGTGACTGTACGCAAGGACAAAAGCATCCGGAAAGTACAGTTCTATCATGATAATGTGCTGGTGAAAACCATTCCGATTGTAACGGTATATTAACCCCCAACTCCTTGCGCAGCATCCTGTGGAAAAGGGGAGCGGCTGATCCAAGTAAGAACGTTATATTAAACCGGGTCCTTGCTTTTTCAAACAGCGAGGACCCGTCATTTTCAACTTTCAATTTTCAATTCTCAATTTATTTTCAACTGCCGCCGGGGCTATAGCCGCCGGCGGAACTGATTCACCCCTTTTTCCCGTAAATTCGAATCATGAAGATCGCCATCATCAATGGTCCTAACCTGAACCTGCTCGGAAAGAGGGAAACTGATATATACGGGAACCAGCCTTTCGGGATTTTCCTGGAAGAATTGAAAATGAAATTCCCTGACATTCAGTTTGCCTATTACCAAAGCAATGTGGAAGGTGAGCTGATCAACGCAATTCAGCAGATGGGATTTGATCAGGACGGCATTGTATTCAATCCCGGAGGTTATACGCATACATCAGTGGCCATCGGTGATGCCATTGCTGCGATAAAAGCGCCGGTAGTGGAAGTGCATATTTCCAATGTGCATGCCCGGGAAGATTTTCGTAAACTATCACATGTTAGTGCGAAAGCGGTCGGAAGTATTTTCGGGTTAGGATTAAAAGGCTATGAGCTTCCCATCAGTTACCTGATCTCCCGGTAATTAAATCAAGGGCTGACTACGGGTAAAACCTCATAGTTGAAGGGCTCAACTGAGCGATTCATTCACAAAGACTGATACATATCAGTAGTTTTAATAAGCATCATCAGTTGCAGCTTTTTTAACCTTCATAGTTTTGCAGCATGAAATTACCCGTTGTATATCAAACCGCAGAACAGGCATTGTCCGTCATCCAATCCGGCCATCGTGTATTTGTACAGGGCAGTGCCCAAACTCCTTTATATCTTTTACGAGAATTAGGCAAGCGTGCCGCTGATCTCCGCGGCGTTGAACTTACTTTCATCACCGTGCAGGGTGATATTGAACTGGACAAACCCGAGTACGTGGATTCCTTTCATATCAATTGCATGTTTGTATCTGAATCCGTCCGCAAGGCTGTGAATGATGGCCGCGCTGATTTTATTCCGGTCTTCCTGAGTGATATCCCCGATCTGTTTCGCAAGCAAATGCATATTGATGTGGCCCTGGTACAGGTATCTCCTCCGGATGAGCATGGTTATTGTTCTTTAGGTGTATCAGTGGATATTGCCCGCAGTGCCGTGAATACCGCCACCCATATCATCGCCCAGGTGAACCCGAGGGTGCCCCGTACTCATGGTGATAGTCTGGTACATACCAAGCGTTTTACCAGTATGGTTTTTCATGAAGAAGATCTGCCGGAAGTGGATTATGGTACCAAAGTAGGTCCGGAAGAACTGACCATCGGAAAAAGAATAGCTGAAATGATTGATGACGGCAGTACGATTCAAATGGGCATTGGTACGATACCTGATGCCGTATTAAAATCACTGGGCAACCATAAGAATCTGGGCGTACATACCGAAATGTGCAGCGATGGTATCATTGATCTTTTTGATAAAGATGTGATCAATAATTCCATGAAGCGGATCCATCCCAATAAAACAGTAACCGGTTTTGCGGTAGGCACCCGCAGACTGTACGATTATGTACACGATAACCCGGCCTTTGTATTCCTGGATATTGATTATGTGAATGATCCGCATGTAATCCGTCGTAACCCCAAAGTGGTGGCGATTAACAGTGCCATTGAAGTGGATATCACCGGTCAGGTCTGTGCCGATTCCATTGGCACCACCCAATACAGTGGCATTGGTGGCCAAATGGATTTTATGCGGGGTGCAGCCTTAAGTGAAGGAGGTAAACCCATTATTGCCCTCACCAGCCGCACGGCCAAAGGGGTGAACCGGATCGTTCCCTTCCTGAAACCAGGGGCTGGGGTGGTTACCACCCGTGGACATATCCACTATGTAGTTACCGAATATGGGGTGGCCTATCTTTTTGGCAAGAACCTGCGGCAAAGAGCCAAGTCCCTGATCAGTATTGCCCATCCGGATGATCGCGAAATGCTGGAAAAATGCTGTCATGACCGGTTTCACCAGTTTTGAGCTCCTGTTTTTCCGGTAGAAAATATTGCAAAGGGTGGATTATCTTTAGTCCGCCCTTTTACATACCCAAAACCAGTTATATGAGAAAGTTACTTTTTATCCTCCCGGCATTTTTTGCCTTTGCTTCTTTTGCCCAGAAGCTTTCCCCGGTACAGATTGCAGAAAGAAATAAGCCCGGAACCGTGATGATCCTGGCTAAATTTAAAGGAACAGTTACAGCAATTCAACCTATCGTCGATGAAGCCGGTGCGGGAGAGCTAGCGTCTGCTATCAGGCAGGAACTGGAGAATGCAGGAACATTTACCACTGATCTTTTCTGGAGTACCTATATCAAGGCTTTTTGTCAGAATATAGATAAGTACATGACCAGGGGTACTGAGAAAATATCCAAGCAATTGGACATTACCATGGTGGGTTCTGGTTTTATTGTGACCCCTGATGGGTATGTGATCACCAATGCACACGTAGTGGATGAAAATGATGAATCCACCAAACAAAGCTTTGCTGAACAGGCTTTCCAGGAGATCATGGCGAATGATGCCAAGGAAATTGAAGCAAGCATGGGTCGTAAGCTGACGGAAGATGAAAGAAAAGACCTGACTACTGCCAATTCCTGGTATTTTTCACAAACATTGGAAGTGGAAAGGATCGATAAAGAATTCAGTGTAGTGATTGGTATTTCCGGGAAGGGGGGCAAGATTGAACCCATGCATGTCCCTGCTAAACTGGTAACCCAGGGAGCCGCTATCCCCGGTAAAGATGTTGCCATTTTAAAACTGACTAAAAAGCATGAGTATCCCACCATCCGTGTTGGTGATGATAAAGAAATGCGGGTAGGTGACCAGGTATATGCCATCGGTTATCCTGCTGTGGCTACCTTCCATCCATTGATTTCTGAAGAATCTATTTCAGAAGCCACCCTTACCCGTGGTCTCGTAAGTGCCAAGAAGAACATGAAAGACGGCTGGGAAGTGTTACAAACTGATGCATCCATCACACATGGTAATAGTGGCGGCCCGGTTTTGAATGAATATGGTGAAGTGATTGGTCTCGCTACATTCGGCAGTATCGATTACCAGCGGAATGCAGAAGTACAGGGGATGAATTTTATTGTGCCGGTTACCATTGTAAAAGAGTTCATCCGCAAAGCCAAAATCGAACCCGAGATGAGTGATATCTCACTGGATTTTGAAGAAGCACTGGATCTCTTCGATGAAGAACGCTATAAAAAAGCACTGGAAAAATTCGATGCAGTAAAAGAAAATAATGGGTCCTTCCCCTTTATTGATAAATACATAAAGGAAACAGAAGATAAAATTGATCGTGGTCTGGATAAAGAACCGAAGGACATGACGATGTATTATTATATCGGTGGCGGTGCGCTGGTGCTGATATTGTTGCTGTTTTTGATATTCAGGAAGCGGAAGAAAGCTTAATTTATTGCCACGAAGGCACAAAGGCACTAAGAGTTGAGATTAAATTTCTTTGCTCTTAGTGCCTTTCTCTTTAAGGATTTACGTGTGGCAAAATATATTCATTCTACATAACCGCTCTTATTTTAACGGGAACTTAAGCATGCGTTTTACTCCTTGATTAATTTCGGGTTTGTAATTTTATAAGAATGACAAACACCGGTATCATTCCCAGGAAAACTATTTTTCCGTTGTGGATGTATATCATTGCCTGTTTTCTTCCGGTATTTAAAGCAGAATATACGCCGGGTATCAGTGCATTATTGATGGGGTGGGTGGGAATAATTGGCTACTGGCCGGTATTCTTTTCCTGGCTGGCAAATATCTGTTTTTTCGCAGCTTATTTGATTCCATCCCAAAAAAAAACAGAAAGAATTGTATTCTCTCTGTTGTCTGTATTATTTGGATTGACATTCTTAACAGTGAAAGAGATTCCGGAATCAGAAGGGGGACAAATGATGCTAATCACACCCGGGGTTGCCTTCTGGTTCTGGATCAGCTCTTTTTTAATGCTCTTATTCAGTATTATCATCTACTCGCCTGACAAGACTAAACACTGTTGACTGTCGACTGATCACTTATCATCCACAGTCGAACTCGGATCCGGCTTGTGCTTTTCCTTTTCCATTTTCTTTTTTATCCATTCGGGGTCTTTCCGCTGGGCCTGGATATCATCCAGTTTGGATACAAATAGACTACGGCCATGGGTACCCAGAACAATTTCATTTTCTCTTGGCTGGATGGCGATATCATGTACCGGAACTGACTGCGGCATGCCGCCATTCCAGATCATGTAAGTTTCTCCCTTGTCGAAACTTACATAGAGGCCACCATCCGTTCCAACATAAATAATGTTTTCATCCCTCGGGTCTTCCTTCACCACATTAATGGGTTCATGGGGTAATTCTTTATGAATGGGTTTCCAGCTCATGCCATAATCATCACTCATGTACAGGTAAGGAGCGAAATTGTCGAAGCGGTATCCATTTAATGAAACATAGATTCGGCTTTCTTTGTGCTGGGAAGCAGTAACGCGGCTAACCCATAACTGATTGCTGACTAATTTGCCACTCACCGCAGGAAGCTTCGCCGCTTTTTTCACCGGCGGGGGTGGGGGAGCTGTCTGGTTCAGTTGTTCCCAGGTATAACCAGCATCATAAGACCGATGAATATTTCCATCATCTGTTCCGGTATAGATCAATCCAAAACGAAGCGGTGATTCGGAAATAGTGGTGATGGTACCATAAGGCACATTACCACTAACCCGGCCACGGGTAAGATCGGTGCTCATCGCAATCATGGTATCACCTTTATTCAGCGAGCGGTATAAACGGTTGCTGCCATAAAACAATACATCCTGATTATGCTTACTCAGCAGGATCGGGGTTTGCCAGTTAAAACGCAGCGGTTTTTCTCCCAGTTCATGTTGCGGACGAATGAATTTCTGAGAGCCCCTTGCATTCTTATTATAGCGGCTGTATACCCCAAACTGTGATCCGGAATAAACGGTGGCATTGTCTCTTGTATCCACCTGTGCCTGCATTCCATCTCCACCGTTGATTCCTTTATAGGGGTACTGACCATTATCTATCCAGCCAATATCTTCTTTATGGGTGGAAGGTCCCCACCAACTGCCATTGTCCTGCAAACCACCATATACATTATAAGGTTTGGCATCGTCAACGGTTATCGCATAAAATTGTCCAACCGCCGGCATATTGGCCTTGAACCAGTTTTGACCATTATCATACGTAATATTTGCACCTCCATCATTGCCATTGATCAGGTGAGAATCTTTTTTCGGATTGACCCATAATGCATGGTGATCGGCATGTACATTGTTCTGGTCAATTGTTTTGAAAGTCTTGCCACCATCGGTCGACATCTGCGCATAAAAACCAAGGATGAAAATTTTGTCCGGGTTATAAGCCGATGTATAAATCTTGGCGAAGTAATAGCCATAGGTATTGAAGATGTTGATGGGTTTATCATGCGATTTCTTCCAGCTCTTTCCACCATCCTCACTTTTGTACACTTCACAACCGGCAATGCCCGTGTTTTGAAATCCATCATCACTGTCCAGGTAATCCCATAAAGCATTAGGGGCCACTCTTCCATCCGCCACCATTTCCTTCACCTGCTTACCATTGTATTTACGGGGAAACCATTTTTACGAAGAAAGGTCTCAATGAGATTGGTCTTTAAGGCCGCAAATTCTTCTTTGCTGATATTTTTAAAGAGATCCTTTTTGTACAAGCTGTCATTTGCTTTTATTTCGGCGGGTTTGGGTGTATTATTATCCACCACTGCCCAAACCAGGTTGGGGTTTTTGGGATAAACCGCTAATCCGATACGACCGATCTTATCACCGGACATAAAACCTGAGCCCGGACCAGATATCAGGGTCCAGTTGTCACCACCATCGGTACTTTTATAGATACCGCTGCTCTTACCGCTTTCTTCAAATTTCCAGGCCCGGCGGGTCCGGTACCACATGGCTGCATATAATTCATTTGGATTCGTGGTATTGATATCCAGATCAACAGCACCGGTATTATCATCTGCAAACAAAGTTTGTTTCCATGTTTTGCCGCCATCAGCAGTTTTATAAACCCCTCTTTCTTTATTGGGTGAATAAAGATGACCGAGCACCGCCACCCAGGCAATATTTTCGTTAGTAGGGTGTAACTGTATTTTGCCGATATGGTGTGATTCCGGTAATCCTTTGTATTCCCAGTTTTTTCCATTGTCAATTGTTTTATAAATGCCGACACCTGCATAGGAAGAACGGCTGCTGTTCACTTCTCCTGTGCCCACCCAGATGATGCGGTCAGTGACGGATACTCCTTTTGCGACTGTTGTCTTTTCCCAATTCACCGCGATATCACCAATAAACAACATATCCAGATTGTCCATAATGGGAGTAAAACTTTGTCCGTTATTGTTGGTATGCCAGAGCCCCCCCGTGGCATAAGCCACATAAAATTCTGTGGGGTCTTCGGGGTTTACATCTACATCAACTACCCGGCCGCTCATGATCGTGGGCCCTATATTGCGGAATTTGATGCTATTCAGCGGGGATTGAGCCTGCAGTTTGCGGCGCTGATCCATCCCTTGCATCCTTTCTCCGGCCGGCGTAGGGTTTACCTGAGGGAAAACAACGAGGGAAAAATGGATGAAAACAAGGCTGAAGAGCATTTTTAACAGACGGAGCATAAAAGCAGTTGTTTTTCGTTAGTAAATTTGGGATTGAGAAAAGTGATTGGGTTTTGCTAAGCCCGCCATAGCGCCATAACCTTAGCGAAGGCGGGGGTATTAAGATATTGAGATTTTTGAATATTGAGCCGTTTTATCAAACTTACTAAACTATGCGATTATTCATTGTATTACTGCTCCTGTTTTCCCTGAGCGGTCAGGCCCAGTGGAAGGATTATATCATCAGTGTAAAAGGTGATACCCTGAACCGGGTGGATATGAAGGGCCGGAAACAGGGGCCCTGGTCCGTTAAAGTGCCTGATTTGCGGGGCGAAAGGGGCTATGAGGAAGAAGGTTTTTACCTCGATGATATGAAGGACGGAGAATGGAAAAAGTTTTCCCTGGAAGGGGTGAAGATTGCCCAGGAAAATTACCGCTGGGGTAAGCTGAATGGCAGACAACAATACTATACCTATAATGGAGGCCTTTTAAGGGAAGAAAGCTGGAGAGCCATGGATCCGGCCAATGCCTATGATACTGTTGCCTTATATGACCTGATAGATCCCACCCTCAAAATCGGGGATGTGGTGGTGAAGAACGAAGGTGTGGCGATGAAGCATGGGAAGTGGGTTTATTTTGATCCACGTGAAGGCAGGGCGGAAGCCACCGAGTATTATGTGATGAACAAATTACAAACCGATGATGGGAGTATGGTTTCGGATGACGAACTACGGCCCATCGATCTGAACCGGGCAAAAGCCAAATCTGATACCTCAACAAATAAGACCGCCCAAAAACCCCAGGTCATTCTTGACTATGAGAAGAATAATAAGAAGAAGCATAAAGTAAGGGATGGGAATACCGGGAATTGAAAATTGAAAGTTGAAAATTACAATTACCTTTTGAGTTCTGGTTTTAAGTATCAATTTTAAAACCCAATAGCGTTTAACTAATAACTACTTCTTACTTTCCTTTCCCTCTATTGAAATAATTGCTAAAAAACAAAAACTGGTACTGCAAGGCATTTCTCCAGTAATCCCAGTTATGGGCGCCGGGGCGGGTGATATAGTCGTGCGGGATTTTTAGTTTCTCCATCTTGGCATGCAGCCGGTTATTGACATCATAGAAAAAATCTTCCGTGCCGCAATCAATGATGATGGCCAGGGAATCCCTGGGTTTTTCTTCAATCACATTTAATACAGAATATTTCTCCCAGTTTTCGGCTTTACTTAATGTGTCACCCAGTCTTTTCATCAGTTGCCAGTTCTTCGGAAAGGGACGCAGGTCAACACCGCCACTCATGCTGCCACAGGCACCAAAAAGATCGGCATGCCGCCAGCCCAGATATAAACCGCCATGTCCGCCCATACTCAGTCCGGTAATCGCCCTGCCTTTTCTGTCGCTGATAGTGGTATAATGGGTATCAATCCAGGCGGGGATTTCAGTACCGACATAGGTTTCAAATTTCATGGAATCATCTACCGGACTATCCAGGTACCAGCTGTCCTTGCCTTCAGGGGTAACGATGATGAACTGGTATTGATCCGCGTATTTGATAATATCCGGGAGCCGGGTTATATAATTGCTGTACCAGCCACCATATCCATGCAGGAGGTACACCACGGGATAGCGTTTACTCTTGTCATTATCCTTCGCATAGTTATCGGGCATGATGACAACACATTTATAGGTTTTGCCCATGGCCTTGCTGGGTATCGAAACGGTATCCACAATCGCAGCCTGTGCTGACCCTTGCAGGAAAAGTGCAAAAAGGAAAAAGGATATTATTCTCATGCCTTAAAGATAAAAAAGCGGCGACTCCGTTGCAGGAACCGCCGCTTTTTATGTTAAGATCATCTGTATGCTGATGTATCCTTCCTCTGGCTCATCCTTCGACAAGCTCAGGATGACAATGGGGTTTCCCACCAGCCAATCGCCCGAAATAAGAACAGACGAACAAATGATTTAAAAATGATGAATTGACAACTACCCCAAACCCCACTCGCCAAGCCCCACTCGCCAAACCCCACTCGCCACTCGCCTTCTTAGAATCCTTTCTTATCCTGCGCCCGCTGCATCGGGTTTCCAGCCTGTCCGCCACCGGTTCTGCGACCACCGCCCTGGCCCTGTTTAAACATTGTGAATTTGGAAGGCTCGCCAATGGTATTCCAGCCATTATTGCTGGTATTGATATCTGCTGTTTCGCGGTAAGGATCCAGTTTTACAGAAGCCACTTCTTTGTCTTTGATAAAACTTTTCACCACTTTTCCTTCATTCAATCTCCAGACCTGCGCAGGGATCCTTTCAATTTCTTTGGTACCATCTTTATAATTCCATTCAATGATGATGGGCATTACCAGACCGCCCTTATTGCTAAAGGTCAGTTCATACATATGCTTATCACCATATTTTGCCCGCTCTTCAGGGGTCAGGGCCTCCGGTTGACTACCGGGAATGGTCACCGTGAGTTTGCTGGTGTCATAAGCTTCGAAGCCCCTTGCATAACGCCAGTAAAAATCACGCATGCTGGTATCGCGGTCGGTTTCAAAAACAATATTCTTGTCATCCCTGTTGCGGATTTTGGAAATATCATCGAAGCTGGGTACCTGGGGTTTATCCGCTTCTCTTCTGATCGTTGTTTCTTTGGTGGCTTGTGCAACCGCATCCAGATCCGGACGCGCATACTTCACCGTATCCAGTGAAATATCACACACTTCTGTGCTATAGAACCATCCTCTCCAGAACCAATCCAGATCTTCACCACTTGCATCTTCCAGCGTGCGGAAGAAATCTGCCGGTTCGGGATGTTTGAAGGCCCAGCGTCTAGCATATTCTTTGAACGCATAGTCGAAGAGTTCACGACCCATGATGGTTTCTCTTAAGATATTCAAACCAGTGGCCGGTTTGGAATAAGCATTCGGCCCAAACTGTACAATATTTTCACTGTTACTCATGATGGGTTCCAGTTGGTCTTTCGGCAGTTTCATGTAATCGGTGATGAAAGCAGCAGGGCCACGACGGCTGGGGAATTTATTATCCCAGAGTTCTTCGGTCAGGTATTCCACAAATGTATTCAGTCCTTCATCCATCCAGCTCCACTGGCGTTCATCACTATTGATGATCATGGGAAAGAAATTATGTCCTACTTCATGGATTACCACACCGATCATTCCGTTCTTGGTGCCTTCACTATATGTACCGTCTTTTTCCGTACGGCCGAAATTGAAACAGATCATCGGGTATTCCATTCCGTTGGCCGCTTCAATACTCTGAGCCACCGGATAAGGATAGGGAATCGTGAATTTGGAATAAGTCTTGATGGTATGGGCTACCACTTTGGATGAATACTTGCGGTAAAGACCATAGGCTTCTTTGCCATAACCACTCATACACATTACTCTTTTGCCTTCTACTTTCACGGCCAATGCATCCCAGATGAATTTGCGGCTGGAACCCCAGGCAAAATCACGTACATTATCTGCTTTGAATATCCAGGTTTTCTTTTTGTCGCTTTTTTGTTTTTCTGCGGCTTTTGCTTCTTCAAGTGTAACCACTTCTACAGGTTCTGAAGATTGCTGGGCCTTGTTCCAGCGGGCCAGTTGTGCAGGAGTTAAAACAGCCTGATAGTTTTGGCCTTCACCGGTACTCATGATCACATGGTCAGCCGGAACCGTCATGGCTACTTTGAAATTGCCAAAGGTGAGCGCAAACTCACCGCGTCCGGTAAACTGTCCTGTCTGCCAGCCTTTGAAATCACTGTACACACAGAGGCGGGGATACCATTGGGTCATGGTGAAGATATGATTCCCGTCTTCCGGGAAATATTCAAAACCACCACGGCCGCCACGGCTCATACGGTCTGCAATTTTATATTTCCAATCCAGTTTGAATACAAAACGCTGTCCTGCTTTCAAAGGGGCAGGCAGTTCCACCCGCATCATGGTTTTGTTGATGGTATATTTTAATGGCTTGCCAGCGGCATCAGTGAGTTTGAGGATATTAAATCCATATCCGTTATCACTTTTATTTTCCTGCGCCCTTTCGATCTGCTGAGGACTCAGATTCCTGGACATGGTATTGCTCGTCTGGTAGTTGGCATTGTTCACACTGCTGTGCTGATTTTCGTCCAGCTGGAGCCAGAGAAAGGTCAGTTCATTGGGGGAGTTATTAAAATAGGTCAGGGTTTCACTGCCGTTCAATATCTGATTCTTTTCATCCAGTTCGCACTTGATATCATAATCACAACGTTGCTGCCAGTATTTGGGACCAGGTGCACCACTGGCCAACCGGTATTCATTCGGCGTGGGAAATATATTTCCCATTTGTTCAAATTTGTTGCCATGATTACTGCCGGGGTTGTTTTGGGTATTCTGTCCTGCAGCCAGGAACATGATACCCATGGAAGAAAGCAGGAAAGCAAGTCTTTTCATCTTATATATTATTTTAATGTGTGATGATGGATTGAAAGCTACCAAATCTAAACGAATCAGCACAAAATAAAAGCCGCTCTTGTATGAGCGGCTTAAAGCTATTGCGCAAACGGTATTATAGTTTGATCAGAATCCTTTTTTCTCCATGGCTTTTTGCATCGGGTTGATACCGGGTGCAGGCGGCACATTTTGTTTTTGCTTAAAGAGTTTGAACTTGCTGGGTTCTTTAATAGTGCCGGCAGTATTATTGCTTTCATCCACATCGGCCGTTTCTTTATAAGGATCCAGTTTAACAGAGGCTACTTCTTTATCTTTCATAAAGGTCTTCACCACATTCTTTTCATTCTTCCGCCAAACCTGTGCAGGGATTCGTTCGATTTCTTTGGTCCCGTCTTTATAAGTCCATTCGATGATGATCGGCATAACCAGACCGCCTTTATTAGTGAAGTACAGTTCATACAGGTGTTTGCCGGCATATTTTGAACGGCCATTATCATCCAGGGCCTCTGTCTGCGGGCGCATCGTTACAGGATACTTCGTGCTGTCATACTTTTCCAGGTCTCTGTCATATTTCCAGTAGAAATCGCGGAGGGATGTATCCTTATCTGTTTCAAACACGATGCTTTTATCCTGTTTGTTTCTGATTTTGGAAAGGTCTTCGAAATCATTGACGGAAGGCCTGGCCAGCGGACGATAGACGGTGCTGTCTTTGGTAAGTGCCGGCACTGCTGTTACATCGGGTACAGCATGTTTTACGGAGTCAATTGAAATATCACAGGCATCTGTTCCATAGAACCATCCTCTCCAGAACCAGTCGAGATCTTCTCCGGTTGCATCTTCAATACTGCGGAAGAAATCAGCCGGGGTAGGGGATTTAAAAGCCCAGCGACGGGAGTATTCCCTGAACGCATTATCAAAAAGTTCACGGCCCACAATGGTTTCGCGCAGGATGTTTAATCCGGCAGCGACTTTGTCGTAAGCATTAGCTCCAAAATTGTTGATGTTTTCGGAATTGGTCATGATGGGCTCCAGCTGATCTTTGGGCAGTTTCATATAATCTGTGATCTGGAAGGGCGGGCCACCATCAGATGGGAATTTATTATCCCAAAGTTCCTGTGACAGATATTGCAGATAAGAATTCAGTCCCTCATCCATCCAGGTCCACTGGCGTTCATCACTGTTTACAATCATGGGAAAGAAAGTATGTCCTACTTCATGGATGATCACCAGGATCGCTGCATTCTTGGCGCCTTCGGAATAGCTGCCGTCTTTTTCAGCACGACCGGGATTGAAAGAGATCATCGGGTATTCCATTCCCTGGTTACCTTCCACACTAATGGCAACCGGGTAAGGGTAGGGGATAGAAAATTTTGAGTAAGTACGCAGGGTATGTGCTACTGCTTTTGTCGAGAACTTGCTGTAAATCGGATAAGCTTCTTTGGCATAATAACTCATGGCCATGGCTTTTTTCCCTTCGATAAAGGCCGGCATCGCATCCCATACAAAACGACGGGAACTGGTCCAGGCAAAGTCCCGCACATTATCCGCTTTATATACCCATGTTTTTTTGGAGGGGTTACTTGTTTTTTTGGAGGCATTTAATGCTTCCTCCATGGTTACAATCTGCAGGGGTTCTTTAGCTGTTTGTGCTTTCTGCCAGCGGGCCATTTGGGTGGCATTGAGTGTTTGCGCATAGTTTTGGCATTCACCGGTAGCACCTACAATATGGTCGGCCGGAACGGTCATGGCCACTTTGAAATTACCAAAGCAAAGTGTGAACTCACCGGTTCCGGTGAACTGGTGGTTCTGCCAGCCCTGGTCATCGCTGTAGCGGCAAAGACGGGGATACCACTGCGTCATGGTATAGTTATTATTGCCATCTTCCATGAAATGCTCATACCCGCCACGGGCACCGCCAAAGCGCATGAAATCACCGCGGTTCACAATTTTATAATTCCAGTCAACCTTAAAGACAAATTTCTGACCAGGCTTTAATGGTACCGGCAGGTCCACCTTCATCATCGTTTTGTTGATGGTGTAGTTAAGCGGTTTGCCTGCGGCATCTGTGAGTTTGGTGATATTCACTCCGTAGCCATTATCTGATCTCTTTTCTTCAAAGCGATCCAGGAATTTATCGGTGGCCTGCTGGGTAGGCATCCGGTTGGAACTTTCATATCCTGCGTTCTTCGTGGTGCTGTGCTGGTTTTCGTCGAGCTGCATCCAGAAGTAGGTCAGTACATCCGGTGAATTGTTGAAATAAGTGATGGTTTCGGAACCGGTGAGTTTGTTTCCGGTTTCATCGAGTTCACATTTGATATCATAATCCACCCTTTGCTGCCAGTACTTGGTACCGGGGGCACCGCTGGCAGTACGCTGCTCATTGGGAGTGGGTAATACGGTACCCAATTGTTCAAATTTGTTGGCATGATTGGAATTGCTGTTATTCTGTATCTGTGCCTGTCCGGCAGCCGATACAACTAACAGGATTCCGCTCATCGCAATGATCCTTTTCATGGCTTTCGATTTATTGTGTTTAAAATTCATCAAAAAGGGAAACGGTCCAATACCATTTTAAAACTCAGACCGAATGCTGCGGCGGATAAAAAAATCACCCACTCGCGGCGGTTTACTTTCAAGAGGCCGGTAAATATAGCGGCAAGGATTAATAAAACAGCCACCACCACAATCTGCCCAACTTCAAGGCCGATATTGAAGCCAAGCAGGCTCCAGCCAATACTTTGGTCTGATGCCAGCATGAAACGGATGCTGTTGGCAAAGCCCATCCCGTGAATCAGACCGAAAAACAGGGCCAGGAAATAATTGATCCGGATTGATTTGGCGGTGAATTTTTTCTGAAACAGGTTGCTCACAGCCGTAATTACAATGGTCAATGGGATCAGGAATTCCACCCATTTGCTATTGAAACGGATCACATCCATTACACTTAATGCCAGGGTCAGGGAATGCCCGATAGTGAAAGCCGTAACCAGGATCAGTACCTGTTTCCAGTCCTTCATCAGATAAATGGCAATCAAAGCGGCAATAAAGAGCTGGTGATCCAATGCATCCTTACTGATGATATGTTCCCAACCTAATTTGAAATAAAATCCTATGTCCTGCATCGTATCAATTAAAATAACCGTCCTTACCATCTCCGGCGCTTTCAACAAAAAGCCGGTTGGGGCATCAAAATAATCCAGACTTTTGTAAATCAGCAAATTATTGTGTCAATGGCAGCATGGTTAAATAAATGGCTTCTTTTAACAGTTTCCCCGCTGTTTTTATTGTTGTCCGGTCATCTGCCCAATCCTGGTGAACCCGGTACTGATCAGGCTAACCTGCCGCATCCCTTCCATGTAAGTGTGACTGAAATTACACATAATGCACCCGAAAAGACCCTGGAGATCAGCTGTAAGATATTCACGGATGATTTTGAGAAAGTGCTGGCTAAAAATTACAAAACCAAGGTTGACCTGATTAATCCGCCCAATAAAGCGGCGATGGACAGCCTGGTGAAGAAATATATTTTCAGTCATTTGTCCATCAAAGCCAATGGCCGTCCGGTTCAGTTCAGCTATCTGGGTTTTGAAAACGATCATGAAGCGGCTTATGGGTATATCGAAGTATCCAATATTACCTCCCTTTCCCGTCTGGATATTTCCACTTCAGTCATGTATGATATGTTCGATGATCAGATGAATATTTTTCACGTCATCGTCAACGGTAACCGCAAAAGCACCAAGCTGAATTACCCTGATAAAGAAGCTGTCCTTTCTTTCTGACCGACTGTAGACAGATGACTGTAGACTGTATACTGATGACTGTAGACTGATGACTGCCGACTGCCTCACTCTTCAATATCCTCCTTCAATTCCTCACTCAGCGTCACCAGCAATTTATCAATCCGGTGTCCGTCCATATCCATCACTTCGATATGAAAACCTTTCCAGTCCAGTTTGTCACCGGTTTTGGGAATTCTTTCCAGTTCATGCAGGATAAAACCCGCCAGGGTATCAAAATCATGTTCACCTTCATTCATCCATTCTGTTTTCTCAAAACGGGTAAGGAAATCATAGAAGGGAATCTGGCCATCAACCAGGTAAGAGCCATCATCTCTTTTGCGGATTTCATAATCATCCACATTAGGCTGCGGCATTTCTCCAACGATGGCTTCCAGAATATCGTTGAGGGTAAGTAATCCGAGAATACTTCCATACTCATCTACAATAAATGCGGAGTGTATTTTGGACTCCTTAAACTTTTCCAGTACCTGGTAAGGCGAATTATTTTCAGGAATAAACAGGGCGGGGTACATGATCTCACGGAAAGGGGTACTATCAGGTGAAACATAGAGATCTTTAATAGAAACCACTCCTTTGATCTGATCGATGCTGCCATCACAAATGGGATAAGCAGAATGAGGTTCCTGTAATATTTTTTCCTTGATCTTGTCTTCGTTGTCATCCAGACTGAACCAGATGATATCACTCCGGTGAGTCATCAGGGAAGTAATATTCCGGTCGCCCAGGTGAAATACCCTTTCAATGATTTCCTGTTCGGCCTCATCAATGGTGCCGGCTTCTGTTCCTTCGGTAATCAGGGTCTTGATTTCTTCTTCTGTAACCGCATCTTCCTTCATCCGGCGGATATTGAAAATGCGGAAGAAAAGGTTACTGGTTTTATTCAGCAACCATACAACGGGATAAAATAAACGGGCAAAGAAGCGCATGGGGCCGGCGGCATTCTTGGCAATTTTTTCAGAACGAAGAAGACCAATCCGCTTGGGGATCAGTTCTCCGAATATGATCGACACAAAAGTGACGACAATAACTATCAGGGCTGTGGAAATTCCTTCCGCATAGGGCCGGAACATCTCCACTCTTTCAATCACGGGTTGGAGGTCTTTGCTGAATTTTTCACCGGAATAAACCCCGGTTACGATGGAGATCAGGGTGATACCGATTTGCACGGCAGAGAGAAAGGTTTCGGGATGACTGGACATTTCCAGGGCCAGTTTAGCCTTTTTATCACCACGATCTGCCTGTCCCTCCAGACGGGCTTTCCGGGCAGATACCAGCGCGATTTCGGACATGGAAAAAAGACCATTCAGTAAAATAAGAAAGCCTAATATGAAGATATCCATCAGGGGGAACCAGTTGGTTAATCATCGAAGATAGTGATTTCAGGCAGTTTAGGGGTTTCAGCCATCATTCAAGCCGGCTTGCACTGCCAGGACTAAGCAAAATCAGTTTTTCTTGTTTGCTCAGTTATTACATTAGTATTAACTTTTGCAAGCCAAAGCCAGTTTTATGCCCACCAGAGTGCTTCACTATTTTTTAGTGAGCGGCATTTTCTTTTTGCTGCTGATGAGCATTTTGCGTCTGGTTTTTCACCTGGTCTTTCAGCTGCGAGGGGATTCACTTACCATTGACGCCATTTTACTGGGATTAAGGTACGACGCCAGGGTGGTGGGGGTTTATCTTTTTTTACTTTGGGTACCTGGTTTGTTCAATTCATTCCGGCCATTTCAACAAAAAGCTGCCAGGATTTATATGCTGGGTCTGGGCTGGTTATTGGGATTGCTCATCATTCTTTTGTACACTTTTGATTTCGCTCATTTTGCCTATCTCCGCCAAAGGTTAAATGCCAGTGTACTCAGTTATACTGCCGATGCCGGAATTTCCCTGACCATGGTATGGCAATCATACCCGGTCATTAAAATTTTGCTGGTTTGGATAGCTGCATTTTGTGGGCTCTGGTTCGTAATGCGTTACCTGTATCGCTATTCCTCCCGTATAACAGAGTCCGATTCCAGAAGAAAAAAGGGGCTGGTTTATTTTGTTAGTTTCTTAGTAATTGGAGTTGCCATTTTTGGAAAGATCGGCAAGTTCCCGCTTCGTTGGAGTGATGCTTATCGTTTCGGGAACGATTATCAGTCCAATCTCTGTCTGAATCCATTTCAAAGTTTTGCCAGCAGTTTTAAATTCCGGAATGCAGGTTTTGATCTCCAACGTACCCGATATTATTACCCGCTGATCACAAAGGCAATCGGCATACATCAACCTGATACCGGCCATCTTTCATTTAGGCGGAATATTGTATTTCCCGATTCACACAATCTCAGGAAACCAAATATAGTACTGGTGATTTGTGAAAGTTTCAGTGCGTATAAAAGTTCAATGTGGGGAAACCCTTTGAATACCACTCCCTATTTTGATTCGCTCTGCAGGGAGGGTTATTTTTTCAAAAACTGTTTTTCTCCTGCCTATGGAACAGCCAGGGGGATTTGGTCAATTATTACTGGTATACCGGATGTTTCGGAAATCAAAACTGCCAGCCGGAACCTGTCGATGGTGGATCAACGTAATATGCTGAACGATATCAGGGAGTACGAGAAGATGTATTTTATTGGGGGCAGTGCCAGTTGGGCCAATATCAGGGGGGTACTGAAAGGAAATATTGCAGGACTTCGGCTCTATGAACAGCAGGATTATCATTCTCCGGCTTTAAATGTATGGGGGATCAGTGATAAGAACCTTTTCCTGGAAGCGAATGAAGTACTTAAGCAAGAAACAAAGCCATTTATCGCTGTCATTCAAACCGCCTATAATCACCGTCCCTATACAATTCCTAAGGAAGACGAACAGGCTATAAAGCTGCGCAGTTTCCCAAAAGATACATTGGAAAAATATGGCTTCTGGTCCGATGCGGAAATGAATGCCTTTGGCTATATGGATTATACCTTTAAAGTATTTATGCAGGCGGCAGCCCGTGAAAAATATTTTATGAATACCCTCTTTGTTTTTGTGGGTGATCACGGCATCAGGGGCAATGCCGGAAATATGATGCCTAAAGTATGGACGGATCAGGGACTGACAACCCAGCATGTACCCCTGCTTTTTTATGCTCCCTGGTTAAGCGCCGGTATCAGTGATAAAAAAGTTTCTCAGGTGGATATCATTCCTTCCGTTTGTCACCTGGCAGGTATACCTGTATCCAACTACTCATTAGGCAGGGATCTCTTTTACGAAGGGAGTGATAGTTCATTAATCGGAGATCACAGTTTTGTAACCGACCCTGATCAGAAAATTATCGGCCTGGTCAGTCACCAGTATTTTTACCGGTATGAATTATTGTCGGGGAGAGAAAGTGTTTACTCCCTGCTGGATAACCGCGTGCTTTCACCCAAAGAACCAGGAGACAGTTTGCTGCAGATGATGCGCAACCTGACCCTGGGGTATTATGAAACGTCAAGGTATTTATTGTTGAATAACAGAAAATAAAATCAGTTTATTACACCCGCGTTTTCTTTTCAAAACCAATATACCGGTTAAATAGGTAGGCGGTTAAGGTTCCATAAAAAAGACCAAGCAGGGCGCCGCAAATCACATCAGCCGGAAAATGAACCCCGACATATACCTGGGCAAAGGCAATCAGTCCGGCCCAGAGAAAGCCCAGCCATACCCAGCCTTTCAGCAAATGCCGGAATGTAAAGAAGAAAAAGAAGGCCATGCCGAAATGATTGGCCGCATGATTGGAAGTAAAACCAAAACCTGCCGGACAAGGTACCAGCATCCTGACCGTCCCAAGCAAATCAGGGTCATTACAGGGTCTGATTCTTTCAAAACCGTATTTGAAAATATTGGTACCGGTGAGATCAGTAAGGGCAACTGTCAGAATAAAAAAAAGAATCCAGCCGATAGCCCTTTGCTTGAATTTAGCCACTACAAATACCAGCAATGCCAGGTAAAGCGGATACCAGTGCTGTTGTTTTCTCATGAAAGGCATGACGGCATCAAATACCGGATTGGCACAATGAGTATTGATCGAGCGAAAAAGACTTTTATCCCAGATGATCAGTCTTTCAAGGAAGGTGATAGACAACCACAGCATAAAAGCAAAAATAGGGCTTGGTGTTTATTTTAAAGAAAGGAGATGGGGCGCACATAAATGCCAGCAAAAACAGCTAAATAGCTTATTTTGCGTGGCACCAGCTTCCATTAATTCTGCTATGCTCAGGAAATACCGCATACCTAAGACCATTTTGTGGGTGATCAATCTCCTGCTCATTTTTCTGCTGATTTTTACGCTTTACCGGTTGGTTACATTTTTAGCTTTCCGGCCAAAAAATATTTCTTTTGGAGATGCATTTCCCGCTTTCTGGATGGGGCTTCGTTATGATCTGCGCTGGATATCTTTTGTGCTGCTCCCGATCGTGTTGTTTAGTTTAACGCCAAGGCTATCTCCTTTTTATTCCTCCCGCAACAAAAAATGGTGGACCTGGTACCTGGCCATCGTCACCTTCATCATCTTTTTCTTTTTCGCAGCAGGGTTTGGCAGCTTCTCTTATAATAAAACTCCCCTGGATGCCGGGGCAATGAATTTTGCAGAGGACTTCAAAATATCCTGGCGGATGATCAGCCAGACCTATCCCTTGTTCTGGATGCTGCTGGGATTGATAGTGGCCGTATTATTTTTCCGCTGGATGTATCACCGCAGTCACTGGCAGGTGATCAACCGTACAGACGGACTGGGTATCCCTTACCGCCGGAAACACTTTGTGATCGCAGCGGTGGTACTGCTCTTTTTTTCATGGGGAAATTTTTCCTGGCCCCCTTTATCCCGTAACGATTGTTTTCAATTTAACAACAGTTTCAAGTCCTATCTTTCGCTCAATCCCTTACAGAATTTCTTTGCCACACTTAAATTACGCAAACCAGACTTCAATGAACGGAAGGCAAGGGATGCTTATCCGGTCATGGCAGAGTGGATGCAGTTCAGCGACCCGGAACAGTTTTTCATTCCGCCGGGAAATCAGTCCCCGCAGCAGTTCACTGGAAAGCAAACCTAATATTGTACTGGTACAATGCGAATCATACAGTATGTATAAAAGCAGCATGAGTGGTAACCCGCTGAATGCAACTCCATACTTTGACAGTCTCAGCCGGCAGGGCATTTTCTTTGAACGTTGTTTTACCCCGCATTTCTCTACGGCAAGGGCTTTATTTGCCATTTTATCAGGTATACCGGATGCGCAGTTATTTAAATTCTCCAGCCGTAATCCCGAAGCCGTAAAACAGCATACCATCATTGACAACTTTGCCGATTACAGCAAACATTATTTTCTGGGAGGTGACCCTGAATTCGGGAATTTCCAGGGCGTGCTGAATAATATCAATGACCTGCAAATGCATACCGGCAAAAGAACCGGTACTCCCGATGTAAATGTGTGGGGGATCAGTGATAAAGCTTTGTTTCTGGAAGCAAATGAAGTATTCCGGAAACAATCAAGTCCTTTTTTCGCCTATATACAGACCTCCGGTAATCACCGGCCTTTTGATAAAACGATGGCCAGTACCGATACTGATTTTATCAGGGTAAGTGTGGAAACCGAAACACTGAAGAAATATGGTTTTGAATCAGTAGATGAGTTCAATGCTTTCCGGTATTTTGATTATTGTGTGCAGCAGTTTCTGGCAGCAGCGCAAAAGGAAAGTTATTTCTCCAATACCATATTTGTTTTTGTGGGTGATCATGGAGTAGCCGGTAATGCAGAAGCTGTGTATCCACCGGTTTGGACGGAACAGCGACTGACGGATGAACATGTACCGCTCCTGTTTTATGCCCCGCAATTATTAACAGCCCAGCGCAGAAACGAAGTGGTTTCTCAGATTGATGTACTGCCTACCATTGCGGGCATGCTGCATCAGTCCTATGTGAATACCACACTTGGACGTGATCTGCTGGATCCTGTCAAAAAATACAATTTTGCCTTTATCACCAATACGGCAGATGTAGTGGGTATGGTGAGCGATGATTTTTATTATACCCGGAATATCAATTCCAGTGAAGAACAACTAACACCGATGCACCGGGGTGCTTCCCGTTATAATAAACAGCAAGAGGATTCAGCGAAGAAGAAACTTTCCGAATTCACAGGTGCTTTTTTTGAAACGGCGAAATACCTGATAATGAAAAATGAGAAGGAGTAGGGCAGTCGGCAGTCATCAGTCATCAGTCGGTCAGTCTATCAGTTTCTGAGCCGGAAGCGGATGGGGTATGATGAATCGTAAATGTCGCTTGTTCCTTCTCAACTACTCAACCCCTCAACTTCTCAACTACTAAACTTCTCAACCATTCTCCATTTACTTCCTCGCCAGCAGGATCATCCGGGGTGTTTTGCGGGTATCGTAAGCGCCAAGTTGGTAATCACCATACACTTCCTGAACCTGCATTCCCTGAAAGGCCAGCATATCGGTAAAATCACCCAGGGTAAACTTGGCAACTTTCTCTGTATATATCAAGGGTTTTTTAAGGGCTGGATCTGTTACAGTAATTTTTTTGTGAAAATGGGTTTCATCATCCCAGCGGTGAATCAGGTAAAGACTGTCTCCGATCTGTTTTTCTTCCTCATGCACCAGCTTTGCTTCTGCAAAATGTACATTCAGGTAATCGATCACAAAAACGCCACCGGGTTTTAAGCTTTTACCGATGGTGCGGATAGCATTATCATGTTCCCTCCTGGTTTTGAAATAGCCAAAACTGGTAAAGAAATTAAATGCATAATCAAAGTAATTCCCCCAGAAAGGCAGCCGCATATCGTGTACATAAAAATCAAGATGATCAGATGCTGATTCCAGGGCGATCTCAATACTGGCCGGAGAAATATCAATGCCGGTAACCTGGTATCCAAGGGCAGCCAGTATTTTACTGTGCCGGCCCTTGCCACAGGCCACATCCAGCATCCGGGAACCGGGAACAGGCCGGAGGTGCCCGATCAGGGTCTGTATAAACGCAGCTGCCTCCTTTTCGTCCCGCTCAAAATACAGTTTGTGGTAGTAAATGGAATTGAACCAGTCCTTGTACCATGCTTTTTCGGCCATGCGCAAAAGTAAGCAGCCCATATTAAATGGGTTGCTGCCGAAAATTGTATTTTTGCCGGCACCCTTTTTCAACCCTAAACTTACCCATCAGCAGTGGCTTTAATCAAGAGTATTTCAGGAATCAGAGGAACTATTGGCGGAACCCCGGGCGACAACCTGACACCGCTTGATATTGTAAAATTTACGGCCGCTTACGGAACGATCATCGCCGAAGGCAAAACCAGTACAAAAATTGCCGTGGGCCGGGATGGCCGTATCAGTGGAAGTATGGTTCAGGGCCTGGTAGTCAATACACTCACCGGATTGGGGATTGATGTGATTGACCTTGGCCTGTCAACCACACCAACCGTGGAAATGGCAGTTAAAATGGCCGGAGCCGACGGAGGGATCATTCTCACCGCCAGTCATAACCCTAAAGAATGGAATGCACTGAAACTCCTCAACCAGGAAGGGGAATTTATTGATGCGGAAACCGGAGCCAGGGTACTGGAACTGGCAGCTGCTGAAAAATTCAATTTTGCCCCGGTTGATAAACTGGGGAAGCTGACCGTGGATGAAACTTATATGCAACAGCATATTGACGCTATCCTTCAATACCCGCTGGTGAATACCCGATTGATCAAAAAGCAGGATTTTAAAATAGTAGTGGATGCCGTGAATTCAACCGGTGCCATTTTTGTGCCTGCCCTTTTGCATGCACTCGGGATTAACGAAGTCATTGTGCTGAATGAAGAGGTCAATGGCCGCTTTGCACATAATCCTGAACCCCTTCCGGAACATCTTTCCCAGTTAAGTGCGGAAGTTGTGAAACAACAGGCTCACCTGGGTATTGCCGTTGATCCGGATGTGGACCGGCTTTGTTTTGTTTGTGAGGACGGTACTATGTTTGGCGAAGAGTATACGCTTGTAGCTGTGGCAGATTATATATTGGGAAAGATAAAGGGAAACTCGGTCAGCAATATGAGCAGTACCAAGGCCCTGAAGGAAATTACCCAACAACATGGGGGGAGTTATTATCCCTCAGCCGTGGGTGAAGTAAATGTGGTAAAGAAAATGAAAGAAGTGAATGCCGTTATTGGCGGCGAAGGCAATGGAGGGATCATTGTTCCGGACTTCCATTACGGCCGTGATGCCCTGATCGGGATCGGGCTTTTCCTCTGTCACCTGGCAGCTTTTGGCAAAAGCATTAAATCATTGAGGAATACTTACCCGGATTATTTTATTTCCAAGAACAAAATTGAATTACCTGCTACCAATGGAAAGGGAATCAATGTGCAGGATATTTTTGAAAAGATCAGTAAGAAGTACAGCAAACATCCGATGAATACGGAAGACGGTTTGAAAATTGAATTCGACAATGACTGGGTTCACCTGCGTACTTCGAATACAGAACCCATCATCCGGATTTATGCGGAAAGTGATCTGGAGACCAAGGCCGGCAATATGGCCATGCAACTGATGCGGGATATCCGGGAATTCAGCAGCCAGTGAAACTGATCAGGTTCATCTTTCATCAGTTTTAAGGAGACTATATTTGTACCATTCATCAACGATTGCAGTCCTACTATTATGACCCGAATCTATTTTGATAATGCCGCCACTACCGCACTGGATAAAACAGTGCTGGATGCCATGTTGCCCTATCTGACCGATCATTTTGGGAACCCATCTTCCATATACTCTTATGGCAGGGAATCCCGTCTGGCAGTGGAAACAGCCCGTAAAACGGTAGCAAAGATCCTGAATGCCAATCCCGGCGAAATCTTTTTCACCAGCGGCGGAACGGAAAGTGATAATATGGCCATTGCGTCTGCGATCCATGATCTGGGTTGCCGGCATATCATCACTTCCCCATCGAACACCATGCGGTACTGCATGCCGTGGAGCATCATGACCGTGATGATGTGGTGAGCAGCAGTTTTGTAAAAGTACTGCCCGATGGTCATGTTGATTTGAACGATCTGGAAGAGCAACTGGCCGCACAAACAAAGAGATGTCTGGTTTCACTGATGCATGCCAATAATGAAATCGGGAACCTGCTGGATATCTACAAAGCCGGTGAAATCTGCAAAAAATACAATGCGATTTTTCATTCAGATACGGTACAAACAGTGGGGCATTATAAGATTGATCTCCGAAGCAAACCCGTGCATTTTGCCACCGGTGCCGGACATAAATTTCATGGCCCCAAAGGAGTAGGAATTCTTTATATCAATGATAATATAAAGGTACGTCCAATGATTCATGGGGGAGGGCAGGAGCGTAATATGCGGGCTGGTACAGAGAATACCTATGGTATCGTTGGTTTTGCCAAAGCACTCGAACTGGCTGATGCAGGAATGGAGCAGGACAGTGCCTATATTCAATCTCTCAAAACATACATGATTGAACAGTTGCAGCAACAGATTTCCGGGGTGCAATTCAATGGTGATTATAATGGCAGAAGTTTGTATACGGTTTTAAATGTTTCTTTCCCGAAAACAGAAAGATCTGAAATGATTCTTTTTAATCTGGATATGCAGGGAATCTGTGTTTCCGGTGGCAGTGCCTGCAGCAGCGGGGCGGATGTGGGAAGTCATGTGATCCGTGCGATTAATAATAATCCTAACCTGGTACCGGTTCGTTTTTCTTTCTGTAAGCATAATACCAAAGAAGAAGTGGATGATGTGATCCGGAAATTAAAGGATTTGCTCTGACAGTTGCAGCGTTAACGAAGCCTGAAGAGTCAAATAGAAATAAACTGATGTATGCGGAAACTGCTGATCCTTCTCACCCTGATACCCTTCCTGGCTTTTCAATGTGAAAAAGATAAAGTCGGATCCTGCAAGGGAAATCTGCAGATCACCTCCGTTACCATAGATCCGGCTTCCAATGTAGCCAACGGTATCTCTTTTCATACAGATCTGGTCGGAGCCAATCTCTGTTATAGTTTTGAAAAGTACCTTATTACTGTCAATCAGACGGGAAATGTAATTGAGATTACTGCTTCTGGTTCTGTTCCCTGTGCCAGGTCTGTTTGCGCACAGGCAATTTACAATGCCAGTCCGCCCGGCAATATCACAAGGCTCAGTGCCGGAACCTATACCCTGCTCTTTTTAAATGCAGGCACACTTTTTTATTCTACCTCAGTAACAATCAATTAGGACCAGAAACGGCATTTTAAGAAATTTTTTTGGCAGTCTACGAAAGTTTCGTAATCTTTACGAAAAGATCGTAGAAATGGAAAAACTTACCCATACAGAAGAAGAGACCATGCAGGCGGTCTGGCGTACCGGGGAAGGCAATATAAAGGCCTTTATGGAACAGCTGGACAAAGGAATGCCTTATACCACAGCTGCCTCCATTGTAAAAAATCTGGAAAAAAAAGGATACCTGCAAAGCCGTCTCATCGGCAATACCTATCTCTACCGGCCTGCAGTGACAGAAGAAGAGTACAAAAAGAAATTCATGGGGAATGTGGTAAAGGAGTACTTTGATAATTCTTATAAAGAACTGGTAAACTTTTTTGTGGAACAGAAAAAACTTTCTGCCAAAGAGCTGAAAGAAATCATTCAACTTATCGAAAAAGGAAATAAGTAAACCTTTAAATGATCAGCATGGTTGCCATATTATATTACCTGCTCAAAGTATCCATCAGCCTGGCGCTGGTATTTCTTTTTTATCAGCTGGTGTTAAGAAGACTGACCTTTTATAACTGGAACCGCTGGTTCCTGCTGGGCTATTCTGTACTTTCTTTTATTATCCCCTTTTTCAACATATCTCCGGTACTGGAAAAAAATGAATGGTCCGGCAGCCAGGTGATTAACTGGGTACCGGTAGTTCGTTCTCAGTCTGTCGCTGATATCACTGTCAGTGAATCAACTCTTTCCTTTATTGAAATAGCCGGATTACTGTTACTCTCAGGTATGTTACTGATGTTTCTCCGCCTGCTGCTGCAATTACTCTCCTTCCGGAGAATGGTAAAGAAGGCTGCCTGTATTTCTGATCAGGGGATGAAATTATATGAAGTGAATGATCCCATTATTCCCTTTTCATTCGGGAACTCCATTTTCATCAACCGCCGGCAGCATACGGAACCGGAGTTGCAGGAAATCATCCGGCATGAGTTTGTGCACATCCGTCAAAAGCATAGTATTGATATGCTTTGGACAGAATTGCTGTGCCTGCTGAACTGGTTCAATCCCTTTGCCTGGCTGCTGAAAAAAGCCATCCGGCAGAATCTCGAGTTTATTGCCGATCAGGAAGTGCTGGATCATGGCATCTCTAAAAAAGAATACCAGTACCTGTTACTGAAAGTAACGGGAACAATCAATACAGTATAGCAACCCCTTTTAATTTCTCTTCATTAAAAAAACGTATAGCCATGATGAACAAATTACAAAGCGCCCGGGTACACCTGGTGCGATTCCTCTTTATCCTGCCCCTGCTGGCGGTATTGCTGCTGGCATTCCGCAGTCAATGGGACAGCGAGAAAAAAACAGAAACTAAAGAACAGAAAGTGTACGTAGCCGGATTGGTGGTTGATGCCGGCACCATGAAACCATTGGGAAATGCGTCAATCTATGTAAAGGAAAAAAATATCACGGCTCAAACTGATTCCAAAGGATATTACTTACTTGAAATTCCATTTGAAAACCGGCCGCTTTCATTTACCATGCTGGTAACTAAACCAGGCTATGGGTCTTTACTGCAAACTGAAAACTGGGGCAATTTTACAGAAGACTATGTCTATCAGCGGTATAGTAAGTCGGTAGAATTTTTTGGACTTTCTCCTGAAGGATCAAAGGATATTTCTTTTTCAAACCTGGTTGGAAACGGGAATATATTGAAAGATATCAGCTTTGAAACGGTGTATCCGCTGTTGAAACAAATTAATAATGACGCCGGATTGCCTTCATCCAATCTGTCAATCAATGATACGGTCCCCGCACCGAAAGCAGTGAACGATCTCAATGAAAAAGGCTACCAAATCTCGATTACCGATACAAAAGGAAATTGTACAGTAGTGGTCAAAGACCGGAATAACAAAGTGGTAAAAAGAATATTACTGACGGAATGGGCGCAAAAAGAAAATTATTATGAAGGGTTGTATGGTGCCTTGCCTCCACCACCTCCACCTCCTCCGCCACCTACCGGTGTGTTTGAAGTGGTAGCGGACCGATCCATTGCGCCAGCGGTAAAAGAAACACTTGTGAAAGGAATGGTATTGGAAGAAAGACCAATTGTGCCGGTTCCTCCTGTGCCTGCAGTACCGGTTAAATTACCGGATCATGTAAAGAGCATCAATATCCAGAATGATAAGGCGGTGGTACAATTGAAAAACGGAAATACTGAAACCTATCTGTTCAGTGATCCGGCTCAGCAAAAAGCATTCGAAAAAAAGTATGGTAAAATGCCTGAGCCTCCTCCGCCACCACCCGCAAAAAAAGTTCAGGGTAGCAGGATTTATGAAGAACGTCCTGATGATGGACCTATTACTGAAAAGAGAGTGGATGTCAGAGGCGTGAATTTGGGAAGCGATAAAATTTCCGGTCAGGTCGTTTATCTGGTCGATGGTAAAAGAACCAGCCCTGAGGAAGTTAACAAGATCGCACCTGCTGCTATCAGCAGGATCAATGTAATCAAGGATAAGCAGGTGATGCTGACTTATGGAGAAGCCGGTAAAGATGGTTTAATCGACATCACCACAAAATCAGCAGAGGAAGCAAGGAAAAATGTGTTGGTTGAAGTAAAGGGAATGGATCTCAACCGGACTGATGCCTCTTTGAACGGCCCGGGCACAGGTGATAATATAATGATCAAAACAAAAGAAATAGAACCTTTGTACATTTTGGACGGGAAAGAAATCAGCAAAGCAGAATTACAGAAAAAAGCGACCAATAGTATGGAATCCGTACGTGTATTAAAAGATAAGGATGCTACGGATCTTTATGGAGTAAAAGGAAAGAATGGTGTTGTGATCATCACTTCCAAAAAGCAATAAAAGTATTGGAGTGCTTCTTAACTAATACTGACAGTTATAAAATGTAAAATCTTGCCCGGCTCGTCCGGGCATTTTTTTTACAGGTAATACCAGGGATTTCTTTTGGCAGCCCAGATATAGCGGCGCATATTTCTCCAGAATGCAAGCACCATATAAATGATAATGGGGGAGCCCATCGTGAGAATTGATGTATACATGAAATATTGACGGATCCGGCTGGTTGCAATGCCCATCCGGTTGCCAATGGCCGAACAAACGCCAAAGGCATTCCATTCTACAAAGCTTTTCAGTTTGTTCATAGTCCTAATATATAAAATTTGAACAATACCGCCAAGATGGAGTTATAGAGACAGGCGATTTTTGTACTTTTGCCATGATTTTTTAACAACCTTAAAGCTCCCCACATGGTATTTGACCTGGATCTGATTAAAAAGACATACGCTGAAATGCCAGCCAAAGTGGATGCCGCCCGTAAAGCACTGGGCCGCCCCCTGACCCTGGCTGAAAAAATTCTCTATGCTCACCTCTGGAAAGGTATTGATATCAAGGATTTTAAGCGAGGAAAAGATTATGTGGATTTTGCTCCGGACCGGGTAGCCATGCAGGATGCCACCGCCCAGATGGCCCTCCTTCAATTCGATACCACCGGCCGGAAAAAAGTCGCTGTTCCCTCTACTGTGCACTGCGATCACCTGATCGTGGCCAAAACCGAGGGCAAGGCGGATCTCAGTAAAGCAGTTGCTGATAATGAGGAAGTCTATAATTTCCTGGCTTCTATTTCCAATAAATACGGGATCGGTTTCTGGAAACCAGGCGCTGGTATTATCCACCAGGTGGTATTGGAAAATTATGCCTTCCCCGGCGGTATGATGATCGGAACCGATAGCCATACTGTAAATGCAGGTGGATTAGGTATGATTGCCATTGGAGTAGGTGGTGCTGATGCCTGTGATGTAATGGCGGGCCTGAGCTGGGAATTATTAATGCCAAAACTGATTGGGGTAAAATTGACCGGTAAACTCAGTGGCTGGACTGCCCCCAAAGATGTGATTCTTAAAGTGGCAGGGATCCTAACCGTAAAAGGAGGCACCAATGCCATCGTTGAATATTTTGGAGAAGGCGCCACTTCCATGAGTTGTACAGGTAAAGGAACCATTTGTAATATGGGTGCGGAGATCGGGGCTACTACTTCAACATTCGGATATGATGAGAGCATGGCACGTTACCTGCAATCCACCGGCCGTGCTGAAGTAGCTGCAGCCGCTGATGCCATCAAAGAATACCTTACGGGAGATGCAGATGTTTATGCGAATCCTGAAAAATATTTTGATCAGGTGATCGAGATTAACCTGAGCGAACTGGAACCCCATCTCAACGGGCCTTTTACGCCGGACCTTGCAACCCCTGTTTCTCAAATGAAAGAAATGGCTGCAAAGAACGGATGGCCAACGAAGGTTGAGGTGGGATTGATCGGCAGCTGTACCAATTCTTCCTATGAAGATATCAGCCGGGCAGTGAGTTTGGCCAGACAGGTAGCTGCAAAAGGCCTGAAGACAAAGGCAGAATTTACCATCACACCGGGAAGTGAATTGGTGCGTTATACCATTGAAAGAGACGGATTCCTGGAGACTTTTGCTAAAATCGGGGCTACTGTTTTCGCAAATGCCTGCGGACCCTGTATAGGAATGTGGGACCGGATGGGTGCTGAAAAACAGGAAAGAAATACCATCGTGCATTCATTCAACCGGAACTTTGCCAAGCGGGCAGATGGTAATCCCAATACACTGGCTTTTGTGGCTTCTCCTGAGCTGGTGACTGCATTAGCTATTGCAGGAGATCTTACTTTCAATCCACTGACCGATACATTGACCAATGACAAGGGGGAGCAGGTGAAACTGGATCCGCCGACCGGAGATGAACTGCCATTGAGAGGTTTTGCTGTGGAAGATGCCGGCTACCAGGCTCCTGCTGAAGACGGAAGCGGTGTTATTATTGATGTGAAAGAAGATAGTAAGCGTTTGCAATTGCTCTATCCTTTTGCCGCCTGGGAAGGAACTGACTGGAAAGGATTGAAACTCCTGATCAAGGCCAAGGGAAAGTGTACCACCGATCATATATCCATGGCCGGTCCCTGGTTGAAATTCCGTGGTCACCTGGATAATATCAGTAATAATTTACTGATCGGCGCCACCAACTTTTTCAATGAGAAAACAGATAATGTAAAAAGCCAGTTAACAGGTGAATACGGGACTGTTCCCAATACACAGCGCGCTTACAAAGCTGCGGGTGTTGGCACTATTGTAGTTGGTGATGAAAACTATGGAGAAGGATCCAGCCGGGAGCATGCTGCCATGGAACCACGTCACCTCGGGGTGCGGGTGGTACTGGTAAAATCCTTTGCCCGTATTCATGAAACCAATCTGAAGAAGCAGGGAATGCTGGCGATTACATTCGCTGATAAAGAAGATTACAATAAAATTCTGGAAGATGATACCATTGACATTAATGGCCTGACGGGCTTTACGCCCGGTCAGCCCCTGCAACTGGTACTGCACCATGCTGATGGCAGCAGTGATACCATCCAGGTAAATCACAGTTACAATGCCCAGCAGATCGAGTGGTTCAAAGCCGGAGGAGCACTTAATGTAATTCGTTCAGAATTTGCTAAAGGATAATGAAGCGCATTTGAAATAGTAAAGGCCGGTCGCTGACCGGCCTTTTTCATGGCTGAACTTCTTTACAATCTTTTTTGTTACGGACGAACTGCAGCTCCTTGTTTATCAGTGACGAGCGAAACAAGTAAGCGGCCATCCGGAATTTCACTGGAACGGTAATACAGTTTCAGCACATCGGTTTCATTTTTTCGCAGGCTGATCAGGTCACTGACCCGGCATTGCATACCAGTCCTGGTTTTTTCTTCATTACCAAATGATATTTCCCGCAAGGTTTTATTCCCGCTGTCTTTTACAATCAGCACCCGTTCTCTTCCGGGTTGTCCGCAATGATAATACCGGAAACTAATTTCATCATTTGCGGTGCCGGATGCGAAACGAAGGGTATGGGGCTTGTTTAATTCACTCCCAAAACGTTGCAGCAGCAGTTTACCGTTCAGGTATACTTCAAATCCTTCACCTCCCGGTGCATGTGCAAAGGAGAAAAGGGTTAAGCAGGAAATCAGCAGGAGGCCGATCCGGGTCATTAATTTTTTCATGGCGATTTTATTAAGATGATCAGAAAAATGGATTGACTTTGTGAAGTAAAGGCCTGGAGATTGCGGATAAAAATTCCTTTGACAAGCAGCAGCGGAGGAATGACGAACTGCAATTATCCTTTCTTTTTCCGGGAGAAGAGCCAGATTAAGAAGACCAGGACCAGGAGTCCTGTTGATCCATATACATAGTAGCTGAGGGGCATTGGTAAGGAAAGTTAAGGGTTCAGCAGGAGTTGTATTTAATTTTATCAATGTTTAAACATTAAAAACCGGATAATAATCCTACCTTTAGTAAGGAATGGAAAGGAAAAAATTCATTTATTCATTAACCGGTGGGGTGATTGCCATGAGCGGAATAGCAGCATTTAAACAGTTTACAGATGCTTTAAAAGAGCAGGAAATGCGGATGCCTGTGATGTTTGTCGGGCATGGTTCTCCCATGAACGGAATTGAGCACAATGATTTTTCACGTGCCTGGGAACAAACAGGAAAGGACTTACCGCTACCCAAGGCCGTTCTGGTGATTTCAGCACACTGGCTTACCAGGGGAACACAGATCACTGCTATGGATCATCCTAAAACAATCCATGATTTTGGTGGTTTCCCCAGGGCTTTATATGAAGTTCAGTATCCGGCTCCCGGTGATCCGCGGCTGGCGGCTGAAACCCGTGACCTGATTCAATCCACCCAGGTTACCCTTGATCATGAGTGGGGGCTGGATCATGGCACCTGGTCGGTGGTAAGAAGAATGTATCCTGATGCCAGTATTCCCGTTCTGCAATTGAGTATTGACTATGCGAAACCGGCTGAATGGCATTATAACCTGGGAAAAGAACTGGCCAAACTCAGGAAAAAGGGAGTGCTCATCATTGGTAGCGGGAATATGATTCACAATCTGGGAATGGTGGCATGGGATAAACTGGAAACACCGGGATATGGGTACGACTGGGCTATTGAAATGCATGAGTTATTCCGGAAAAAAATCATTGCCGGTGATCATCAGGCACTGATAAATTATCAAACGCTGAGTCCCTCTGCAAAACTGGCCATTCCCACTCCGGATCATTATTACCCACTAATGTATATACTGGGGTTGCAGGAGAAAGGGGAGGTGCCCGAATTTTTTAATGATCAATTGGTGGCAGGGTCTCTGAATATGACATCCGTTAAATTTGCTGAAAAGCAAAACTGATATGAAAAGGCTGAAGCCGGAAGTAGATATTGTAATGGATCTTTTAAAAGAGGTAGCAGCTGCTAATCCTGGGAACAGCTTTGCCCAAAGTATCCTGATACAATACCAGGAAAGGGGAGGATTGAGTAAAAAACAATTACAGGGACTTTATGGCAAGGCAGAAAGATTGCCTGGTATTTCAACAGCCAAACTGGCAACTTTGGAAGCGATTATTCTTCGAAAAAATGAAAAGACCAGGTCGCCAAAGCCGGAAGTAAAACCTTTGTATGAAAAGGATGAAAAAACAGGGTTACAGATCAGGGCCATTTTGGAGCGGTTTCCGGAACATAAACAGGTGAAATACCTGCAGGCAAAGTATGAGAATAATGAGCCTTTGACAAGTTCTGAACAACTTGACCTTCAACGAATTATTAAAGCACTCAAATAAATGGTATTTTAATGGACGGAAGGCAACCCAGGTATCAAAAATGACGTTTACTATTTTAATACAACACACACTTGCTGTCTGCTGAGGAACTAACTTATCATGTTGCGGCCGCAGGCCGTAATAGCAGGGAGAGCCAGAAAATGATTTACAGCTCCTTCTATGGCTATGCTATGGCTATTTGTGACCGATATGCCGGTAATCAGGATAATGCGATGGAAATACTGAACGACGGGTTTCTCAAAGTTTTCAGGGAGATCCATCATTATAGTCCGGCCTATGCCGATGTAGTCAGTTCATTTAAAGGCTGGCTTAGAAAGATCATGGTGTACACGTCGATTGATCATTTCAGAAAGAACCAGAAACACCAGGTCCTGACGCAATTGGATAATGTGGTTTATCAGGTGCAGGCTGCTGCTGATGATGCACTCGATAAAATTTCATATGAAGAAATCATCCGTTCTGTCCAGCTATTATCACCCGGATACAGAACGGTATTCAATCTTTTTGTGATTGAAGGCTGGAGCCATGATGAGATTGCAGACCATCTTGGTATATCGACAGGGACTTCAAAGTCAAATCTGTCGAAAGCCAGAAGACAATTACAAAAGATACTTTATAAGTATAACGAAATACAAGTAACCAGAAATGTTGTCTGAAGAGTTTGATAAAAAGATCAGGGAAGCTGCCCAACATCACCACCCGTCCTATGATGAAAGGGCCTGGGCCGGTATGAAAAAGCAGCTGGACAAACACATGCCTGAAAAGGATGACCGCAGAAGAAGGGGGCTCTTCTTCCTCTTGCTGTTCCTCCTGCTGGGCGGAGGTGCTGCTTTATACCTGTGGGGACCCTTTGGTAATAAAGAGAAGTCGGCACCTGATGCTTTCATGGCAAACAGACAGCCATCGGCCATCACCGAGTCAGGCCCAGAAAAAAAACAATCAGCTTCCACTGTTTCCACAAGCAATGAGCCTGCAATTTTGTCTGAAGCTCCTTCAGCAACTATCAGGGAGAATAAAGTTGCCAATGAACCTGCTATCAGTGAACCTGAATTCAATCAGCCGGTTGCTGACAGACAGCTGGATCCGGTTGCAAAAAAACAAGTACCCGGAAAGGATAACCCGGTTTTGTAACAAAAGCTGCAACCAGGGGCAGTAAACAAAAAATAAAACCCGTAAGCACTCCTCAACAATCCAAACAGCAGCCGTCTGATCAGGTAACAGGAACCTATATAAAAAAGAATCCTGATGTTAATCCCCTGATTAATTTGCCCGCACCTCCTTTGGCTGAGACCCGCCCTGTTACTACAGCGGCTGAAAATAAATCAGCAACTACATCTGCACCTGTTCCAGCGAAGGCTATAAGCAGTAAACCACCCAACCCGGAATCGGATACAAAAACCTTGGATCCTGTGAAGCCAACAGCCGTCGCAAAGGAATCCCAACCAAAGAATGAAAAAGAAGCAAAGACTAAAATACTGGCTCGGAAAAAAAGCAATTTCTTCTTTGCCGTTTCAGCAGGACCTGATGTCAGCTTTACCAGTGGAGATGATCTGGGCAGATTGAAAATGGTGGGCGGTTTCGGACTTGGATATACTTTCCGGGGACGCATTACCCTGCGAACCGGTTTGTATACAGGCAAGAAAGTGTATACAGCTTCACCTGCAAATTATAAGGGTTCGCCACAGTTCTATCAGTATTATCCCAACCTGCAAAAAATTGACGCGGATTGCCAGGTTCAGGAAATACCGCTGAACCTCAGTTATCATTTTGGGAATAAAAATAATCGTCCCATCTTTGTTTCAGCCGGTGTCTCATCGCTGATCATGAAGGAGGAAACCTATAATTATTTTTATAAGTATAATGCTTCAGGTCCCGTTATCAGCCGGTCACATTCTACTTATAATCTAAACCGGCATTTCTTTTCCCAGCTGAATATTTCTGCGGGATACCAGCTGCCACTGGGCAAGCGGTTCTCTGTTATCGCAGAACCTTATCTCAAGCTGCCTATGGGTGGTGTTGGAAATGGAAAAGTAAGACTGAACAGTACGGGGATCATGTTTACAATTACGGCTAACCCGTTTGGAAAATTGTCATCCGTAAAATCCAAATAAAAATATAACAGGCAACTATCAGGTGCAATGCAGCGATTGATAGGAAAACTGTTATATTTCATGCGCAAAACTATTTACTCCATTTGCTTTTTATTTGCGGTCTCCTTCCTGATTGCCGGATCCTGTGGCAAGGGCGGGGGAACTACCTCTCCGAATCCATGTTCGGGTATCACCGTTAGTGTAACGGCCAGCACTACAAATCCCGCAGCTCCTGGTGCAACCAATGGAAGTATCAGTGCCACTGCAACGGGTGGATCAGGATTTACATATAGTTTAAACGGAAGTGCATTTCAGGCTTCCGGCAATTTTACGGGTCTGGGAGCTGGTAGTTATTCCATCACGGCAAAAAATGCTAATGGCTGTTCAGGAAATGCCAGCTTTACTTTGACGGCACCCAATCCCTGTGCCGGAGTTACGATCACAGTTACAGGAACAACGGGTAACCCAACAACCGGTGGTGGAAATAACGGTAGTATATCTGTATCTGCATCCGGAGGTACAGGACCATTTACATATAGCCGGGATGGTGTAAATTTTCAATCATCAGGTTTATTCAGTAACCTGACTGCAGGTCCTTATACGATTACAGCAAAAGACGCCAATGGCTGTACAGGTAGTACCAATTTTAATCTAACTGATCCTTGTACAGGGGTATCAATTAGTGTAACGGCTACTACAACCAATCCTACTGCCGCAGGTGCAACGAATGGAAGTATCAATGCCTCCGCATCCGGAGGTACCGGGCCATATCAGTACAGGTTGGGAACGGGTACATTCCAGGCCAGTGGTGCATTTTCAAATCTGGGTGCAGGCACCTATTCCATAACCGCCAGAGATGCCAATGGGTGTACTGGTACGGCTAACTTTACTTTATCGGATCCCAATCCCTGTGCCGGAGTAGTTATTAATCATAACAGTACAGTAACGGGTCATATTCCTTGTTCTGCCGCTGGTACTGGTTCAATCATTGCTAATCCCACCGGAGGTACCGGGCCATATACATACAGTCTTAATGGAGGTGGTTTTCAATCCTCCGGCATTTTTAATAATCTGACAGCCGGGAATTATAACCTGGTTATAAGGGATGTTAATACCTGCAATACGGCTGCCAATATTAGTATCACTAACCGGCCTCAGGGACCATTATTTACGGCAGTGAAAGCGTTGATACAGGCTAACTGTGTTAGTTGTCACAGCGCTGCAAATGCCAATGGAGGTATGAACTTTGAAGTGGATTGCAATATTGTCAATAACCGGGACAGAATACAGATCCGGGCGGTGAATGCGAACCCCTCTTCGATGCCGCCAACGGGGTTGTTGCCTCCGTCAGAAAGACAGAAAATAGTGGACTGGATCAATGCGGGTGGAAAGTATACAGACTAGACAGTTGGTGTCTATTGATACGGGGGCTGGTAATACCGGCCCCTTTTTTATTGTCCCCATCGATAGGTACTGATATCAAAACCTGCAAGGTCCAGTACACGGTCTACTACAGTATCAGCCACTTCTTCCACAGTAGTTGGCTTGCTATAAAAAGAGGGAGTCGCCGGACAGATGATACCTCCGGCAAGGGTAAGCGTTTCCATGTTCCGGATATGCACCAGGTTATAGGGTGTTTCCCGGACAACACAAATCAGTTTTCTTTTCTCCTTTAATATCACATCTGCAGCCCTGGTGATCAGATCGTTTGAAATGCCTGCAGCAATTCTTCCCAATGTCCCCATTGAACAGGGAATAATGATCATTGTATCATATCGTCCGGATCCGGATGCAAAAGGGGCGTTGAAGTCAGTGGTACCAAAATATTTTGCAGGAAAATGGTCCCAGTTTTCATTGGACAGTTCTGTTTTCCAGACCTCTCTGGCGTTGACGGTCATCACGACAGAGAGCTCTTCCCATTGGCCTTTGAGCCTGCTGAGTTTTTCCAGTAGCTGGGAGGCGTACACCGACCCGCTGGCACCCGTGATGGCGATAACTGTTTTTTTCATATTCAAATAACCCGATATATCCGGTAAAGTTCAATAAATCTTCGTCTAAAAAGTCAATCGTTTGCGCAAATCGTTGTAGAATAATATCTACAAGGGTTGAGGCCTTCATTTACAGAATTGAGTCTCTTATCATTGAGTAAGGTCAATAATTTATAAATGAGCTCAATATTTCCCATTTCCACCCAAAAAATGGCGGCAAAATATTTTGTGTTATCCTTTTATTAGCGATATTAGCCATGAATTTTCATAGGATAAGGTTTAATGGTTAATGGTTTTTGATTAGGGCCCCCCGGTTTCACACCGGGGGTTCTTTTTTTGGGGCCTTCACCAACAGCGGAGTTCACCAATTTCCGGTAACAGTTGCCACTAATTCAGTAAATAATACTTCGAAATTTTGTAGCCAGCAACCTGCCGGGTTTGGATTCTGGTACCTGATTTTTCTTACACTGGGTTCTATCTTACAGCCACTAATTCACTAACAAAAATACTTAGCGAATTCGTGGCCAACTACCTGCCGGTGTATGGAGCCTGGTACCTGATTTTTCTAACCCTGATTTCTATCTTACAGCCACTAATTCACTAAAAAAATACTTCGTGAATTCGTGGCCAACAGCCTTCCGGAGTTTGGAGCCTGGTACCTGATTTTTCTAATCCTGATTTCTATCTTACAGCCACTAGTTCACTAAAAAAATACTTCGTGAATTCGTGGCCAACAACCTGCTGGCGTTTGGAGTCTGGAACCTGATTTTTCTAATCCTGGGTCCTATCTTATAGCCACTAATTCACTAATAAATAAATTGTGAATTCGTGGCAAAAAAAAGACCCTGCAATTGAGGGTCTTTAATACTATTAGTGGAACCCGTTTAGAAACCTTTCGGTTGTTTTCCGGGTTGCGCCGGACCCTGAGTATTGGTGTTGCCCATATTCTCCAGAATCCAGTTGGTCATTTTGCTCCAAAGGTGGAATGTAGTATTATCCATCATGCCGCCGATCCCATGATTTTTATTCGGGTAATAAGCACTTTCAAAATCAATATTGCTTTTTACCAGCGCAGAGATCATCTGTGTGGCATTCTGAAAATGTACATTGTCATCCGCCGTTCCATGAATGATCAGGTATTTCCCTTTGATCTTATCAGTAAAGTTGATGGGAGAGTTATCATCATATCCTTTGGGGTTCTCCTGGGGTGTGCGCATATATCTTTCTGTGTAGATATTATCGTAATAACGCCAGTTGGTAACCGGCGCTACAGCCACCGCGGCACTGAATACTTCATTGCCCTTGGTAATGGCGAGTGAACTCATGAACCCTCCGTAACTCCATCCCCAGTGCCCGATATTGGCCGCATCCACAAAGGGCATTTTGCCCACCCATTTTGCCGCATCAATCTGGTCCTCGATTTCAAATTTGCCCAGCTGCAGGTATGTTTTTTTCTTGAACTCTTCACCGCGATATCCGGTACCCGTATTATCCACACTCATCACAATAAATCCTTTTTGGGCCAACAACTGATGCCATGGACTGACAGCCCCAAAACGATTGGCAACCTGCTGGGAGCCTGGACCACCGTAATTGCAAAACAGGACCGGATATTTTTTGGAAGGATCGAAATTGGCGGGCTTCAGCATCCAGCCATTTAAGGTATCACCTTTGCTGTTGGGAACGCGGATGAATTCTGCCTTTCCATAGCCATATTCTGCAATTTTTGCTTTTTGCTTGGCACTTTCATTCACGGTCTTGATCAGATTGGCACTGATATTCTTTTTCTTGTCCACCACAATTTCATGCTGGGTAACAGTTTGAGGCGTATTGATATCACTGCGGAAGCAAAAAAACTGAGTGCATTCATCATTCAATTCCACCCGGTTCCAGCCTTCACCCTGTGTGAGCTGGAATGTTTTCTTACCGGTAAAATCAGTTACAAACAGGTTCCGGTCCATCGGCCTGGGATAAGCCATGGTAAAGTAGATGCGCTGATTGGTTTCGTCTACTGCATTCACATCTGTTACTTCAAAGTTGCCTTTGGTGAGCTGAATCTTTGATTTTCCATCCAGGCTATAGAGATACAAATGTTTGAAACCATTCATTTCACTGCTGAACAGAAAATTCTTGCCATCCTTCAGCCACCACCAGTCATCATTGATTTCAACATAGTACTTATTTTTTTCCTCATACAGGATACTGCTGTTTCCAGTTTTGGCGTCGGTAGCAAGTAACTTCAGTTCATTCTGGTAGCGGTTCATCCAGTAAACTATGAGGGAATTGTCGTCACGTGTCCATTTGATCCGGGGGATATAAATATCTCCCTGGTCATAACGGGCCTTTACATCATGGTTAGCCGCCAGATCATAAATATGAATTTCCACCTTGGAATTATCCTCACCGGCCTTTGGATATTTGTACCGGTAATCTTTATTATAACTATTGTCATAAAAAGTCATATTGTATTCCTTTACTTCACTCTCATCAAAACGATAGTAAGCGATGAAGTTTCCTTTGGGACTCCATTCATAAGCCCGGGAAAATTCAAATTCCTCTTCATACACCCAATCGCAATTTCCGTTGATAACATCATTCCATTTGCCATCGGTGGTGATATTCCTCGATGATTTGGTTGCGATATCATATACTACCAGGTTATTGTTTTTTACAAAGGCAATCTTACTGCCATCAGGAGAAAAACTCGGATGCAATACTTTCTCATCAGCCAGCTTTGTCAGCTGTTTGGTATTGGCATCATAGAAGTAAACATAAGATTTTGAAGACCGGCGGTAAATTTGTTCCGTTCCTTTTTTCAGAAAGGCAAACTGATTGCCGGAAGGACTGAATACAATATCATCTGCCTGTCCGAAGGGCTTGCCCGTTTCATCTTTCAACTCATCTGTTTTCAGTTCAGGGCTTGTCTTAGTAGTGCCAAAATCGGCCCTGACCGGCTCGCCGCGGAATGTTCCTTTCTTATAAATATCTTCCAGGGTGATGGATTTTTCCTGGGCCTGAACCAATATTGGTAACAGGAATAAAACAAACAAAAGTTTACGCATAGTGTGTGTTTTTTTTAATCCAGACAGGGCTGACCTGCCAGTTCCGTAAATGTAGGGCAAACCCTGCAAAACAGGGTGCCGTACAAATAAAAAGACGATACGTATTAGAACGTATCGTCTGCGTTTCGTTAATTTTTTACTTTATTTCCGCTTGGCTGTCTTAATTCCTGTTTTCAGCCATATCAGGAATGGCTTCCACGCGGTATTCGCCGGCATCCAGCTTTTTCTTTGTCTCTGAAAAAGCTTTCAGGGTTATTTCAATGTCCTCATCTGTATGAGCAGCGGATGGAATCAACCGGTAAATAATATGTCCTTTCGGGATTACCGGGTACACTACAATAGAAGCAAATACCCCGTAATTTTCCCGCAGGTCCATCACCATGGCTGTAGCTTCCGGTACATCACCTTTCATATAAACCGGAGTTACAACCGAGTCTGTATTACCAATATCAAAACCACGTGTTTTCAGCCCTTCCTGCAATTTGCGGGCATTGCTCCACAATTTTTCTTTGTACTCAGGGTGATTGCGCAGCAAGTCAAGGCGTTTGAGATTTCCAACCACCAGGGGCATCGGTAAACTCTTGGCAAAAATCTGCGAACGGATATTATAACGAATATAATCAATGATCTTGCGGTCGCCGGCAATGAAGGCACCGATGGAAGCCATTGATTTGGCAAAGGTTGAAAAATACAAATCGATCTGATCCTGGCATCCCTGTTCTTCTCCTGCACCGGCTCCTGTTTTTCCAAGCGTACCAAAACCATGTGCATCATCCACCAGTAAACGGAACTGGTATTTATCTTTCATGGCCGCAATTTCTTTCAATTTACCCTGATCACCGGCCATTCCAAATACTCCTTCCGTGATCACGAGTATACCACCTGCCTTCTGTTTTTCAATCAGGGCAGTTGCTCGCTGCAATTGTTTTTCACAATCATCAAGGTCATTATGCTTGAATACATATCGGTGGCCGGGGTGCAGTCGTACGCCATCAATAATACAGGCATGACTTTCGGCATCATACACAATTACATCATGTCGGCTGCACAGCAAATCAATGATACTAACCATTCCCTGATAGCCATAATTTAATAACGCTGCATCTTCTTTATTCTCAAAGGCAGCCAGCTCTGTTTCCAGTTGCTCATGCAGGTTACTGTTTCCGCTCATCATCCTGGCACCCATTGGGTAAGCCAGACCATAATCCTTAGCGCCATCCGCATCTGCTTTTCTTACTTCGGGATGATTAGCCAGCCCCAGATAATTATTTAAACTCCATACAATGACTTCCTTGCCACGGAATTTCATCCGGCTGCTGATATCACCTTCCAGTTTAGGAAATGCAAAATATCCATGGGCCCTTTCACGGTGTTGTCCGATAGGACCATAATTTTTCAATAGCCTTTCAAAAATATCTGCCATACGATTCAGAATTTGAGGATGGACGTTTAGGGTTATCTTCAGATATGCTTGATAACCAGCTTACTGGGCAGCAAATCTGTCATTAAAACCCTGCAAAGGTAAGGTTTTACCGGCATCGGGAAAATGAGGCGGGTCTCAGCCCTTTTGGAGCAGGCTTTTGAGCCAGTTCCCTACATAATCAAAAACCTTTGGATTGAACCTGTTTTCTGCATATTGGTAATAAGCAGAAGGGTCGATTGCCAGCGTATATAATCCTCCATGGTACCAATTTCTTCAAATGTATGGGTGGTGCCTGGCGCCAACCAAAAGCTGGCTTTACCGGGGTGTGTCCGATTATGCCAGCTGACCAGCGCCTTGTGATCCGCATCGTTATTGGCGGCAATATCACATTCACCATAAATGGCCAGTACATAACTTCCTGTTTGCTGCCAGGCTTTGGAGAGGTCATGGGCGTTAATTTCTTTGAATACAAGCGGACTTCTTCCCGATGCGGCCAGTCCTGTTACCGGATCAAAAGAAAGGATTAATTGCAATGCTTCTAATCCGGTTGGATTGGCTGTAATGCTTTCTATGGATTGTCGGCCTTCAAAATAATCTGCTATAAAAGGTTTGTATTTTTTTAATGCATTGTCCAGCTTTTGAGGATCCTCTCCAAAGTACCCCATTTGGATGCGAAAGGCATCCAGCATATACTCCATCCATGGTTTAAAGACAGTACCGTATACCACCACAGCTTTTGGCTGAAATTCCTTTGCCAGGAGGGGAGCGGTTACACCTCCCATTGAATGTCCGAACAAAAAGATATTGGATGTGTCAATACCAGGTAGTTGCAGCAGATTCCGGTATCCGGCCCGGTACATATCCAGTTCAGCATCAAATCCCATCGATACACAGGGTGCCTGATTCAGGTTATCACCCATATCTGCTTTTTCCATCCGGTATACCGCAAAGCCCCTGTCCACCAGTGCATCAATCGCCTGTTTTGTTTTATCCTTTTCTGTAAAATTGTCCATCGAATAACAGGGTAGCCCCTGCAGGAAATAGATGGTTCCCAATGGCGCTTTTTCTTTTTGACGTTTGTAAATGGTCCTTACCCAACCTCCCTTATAAGCAAAAGCTCCATATGTAATATTGGCCGTTTCACTTTTTTCATAGGGCCTCGCAATTGCCTTTCCGGTAAAACTGATCAGTTGTTTGTTACGGGAAACTGTCAGCGAAACGGCCTGTCCTTCCCTTAAGGTTTTAGCAGAGCGGGCAAGGTCTGCAGGGCTTTGTATGGCCTGTTCATTTACAGAAAGGATGATATCCATTGCTTGCAGGTTCATGGCCGCTGCAGTGGATCCAGGCACTACGGTTTGTACCACGGCACCCTTTTTATAGTCCAGTATTGAAACCAGGCTATCCGGAACTGTAGTATAGTACGCTACACCCAGTCCTGCTTTTCTGGGCAATTCCTGGGCGTTTAAATATTGAAAACAGGAAGCAATAGCTAGTGCCAGGAATAGTTTTTTCATTTGACTGTTTTTGTTTTTCAGGCGATTCCGTATAAAAAAAATCAATTGTCAGAACTTGAAATAGAGAAAAAGGATAGAAGGTAATAAGAATGGATGATGATCAGTAAAAGTTCACGGCCTGTTACCATCTTAGCCTGGCAGTAAATTAGCGGATTAAATGCTTTGTCCGAAACTGAGTAAATTATGATCAGGGTCCAGCAGGGAAAATTCCCTTTGCCCCCAGGGTTTATTGGCCAGTTTTCCGTTTGGATGGATGGGAACCTGCTGATCGATCAGCTGCCGGTAGAATAAATCAATATCGCTGCAACGGATATACACCTGCCCGTAATTCGTGTAAGGATCCAGATTCGGAAATGAAAAAAAATGGAGTTGTACCTTGTCTTTTTCCAGAATCAGGTAATCGCCATAATCGCTGACGATGATAAAACCCAGTTGGCCATTGTAATATGCAATAGTGGCCGTTTTTTCACGCATGGGTAATTTGGGATGGATATGGGTTAACATAGGCAGTAAATTAAAAAAGCTGATTTCAGTGATACTTTAAAAACAATTAAACAATTAATAATCCCCGAAAACCCCGGGCAGCATAATAAGACTGCACCCCATTATGATAAACAAACACCTGATCATATCGTCTATCACAAAAAAGGGCCCCGCCGAGTTTTCGGATCGGTTCAGGTGTCAGTATCCAGCTGGAATTTTTGGTATCAAACTTTCCCAGTTCCTGTAATGACCTGTATTGGGATTCATTGAGTAATTCAATGCCCATTTCAGTCGCCATATCAATTACATTATTAGCAGGCTTAAACTCTTTTCTTGCATTCAATGCTTCTCGGTCGTAACAAAAACTGCGGCGACCGGCCGGGCTTTCAGGTGAACAATCCATGAAAATAAATTCGCCGGTTTTTTTATCCTGATCTACAACATCCGGCTCACCACCTGTGTCCTCCATTTCCTGTAAGGAGCGGCATTTACCGGGATTGGCTTCCAGTTTTTTTCTGACATCCAGCCATTCAATGCCCTTATGTCTTTTGCTGTTTTTTTCAAACCTCGCTTGCAGGGTTTTTAAAAGGCTTGAATAATCAACTTTGTCTGCCTTTTTTTTTGTGTTTTTCGTAACTGGCATCAGGATGAATTTATTGTTTTAAAATTACAAAACAAGGTTGAAATAATTTTATTTGATTCGGCCGGTTAATGTAGCGGATTGCCTCGCTTGTAATCATGTGAAGCAGCCAGATTCAAAATTTATGCCCTGAATTCCTATAATGATTTTATACTTGAAAAAAATCCCGGTATTCAGTTTTGAAGGGACCAAGGCTTTACGTTAACAGTTACTGTGATACCGGGATTGACTGCAAAGAAAAGTCCCGCCGGAATAGCGGGACGGTGAAAAACAACGTATAAAAATGTTTTTTTTCTGATTAAGCCAGTTTTTTCTTCAGATTCTGGTCAATGGCATCGAGGAATTCTTCTGTGTATAGGAAGTGATCTCCGTGTTTTACTTTATTGCCATGGATACAAACAGCCAGATCCTTGGTCATCTTGCCTTCTTCCACAGTTTCAATACATACCGATTCCAGGGCATTCGCGAATTCAATCAGGGCCTGGTTGCCATCCAGTTTACCCCGGAAAGCCAGTCCACGGGTCCAGGCAAAAATGCTGGCAATCGGATTGGTACTGGTGGGCTTTCCAGCCTGGTGATCGCGGTAATGACGGGTAACGGTGCCATGAGCTGCTTCGGCTTCCATGGTTTTTCCATCAGGGGTGACTAGTACAGAGGTCATCAGTCCCAATGAACCAAATCCCTGGGCAACCGTATCACTTTGAACATCTCCGTCGTAGTTCTTACAGGCCCATACAAAATTGCCATTCCACTTCAGGGCACTGGCCACCATGTCATCGATGAGGCGGTGTTCATAAACGATTCCCGCGGCTTCGAACTGGGATTTGAATTCGTTCTCATAAATCTCCTGGAAAATATCTTTGAAACGGCCATCATATTTTTTCAGGATGGTATTCTTGGTTGACAGATACAGCGGCCATTTTTTACTGAGGGCCATATTGAAACAGCTGCGGGCAAAACCCATGATGCTTTCATCCGTATTGTACATGCTCATGGCAACCCCATCACCCTTGAAATTAAACACTTCGAAGGTCTGTGGCTCTCCACCGCCCTCGGGAGTAAAAGTCATCGTGAGTTTACCTTTTCCTTTGATCACCGTATCGGTGGCCCGGTACTGATCGCCAAATGCATGGCGGCCTACAATGATGGGAGCAGTCCAGTTGGTCACCAGCCTGGGTACATTGCTGATCACGATTGGCTCACGGAACACGGTTCCGTCCAGAATATTCCGGATTGTACCATTCGGACTCTTCCACATTTGTTTCAGGTTGAATTCTTTTACCCTGGCCTCATCAGGAGTAATGGTGGCACATTTGATTCCCACTCCATACTGGCGAATGGCGTTGGCTGCATCCACTGTTACCTGGTCATCGGTCTGATCGCGGTACTCAATACCGAGGTCGAAGTACTTGATATCAAGATCCAGATAAGGGAGAATCAGTTTATCCTTGATGAATTTCCAGATGATGCGGGTCATTTCATCGCCATCCAGTTCAACTACCGGGTTGGCCACTTTGATTTTTTGAGACATATGCAGAATTTTAGCTTGCAAACCTACTGTAAAAGAACCTTATCCCAAGTGCTTTTTTAGCAGCGAAATCCTCAACTTTGCAGTGACAGCTCTCCTCATTGATTATATTAAGTTCCGCCCATGGATAATTACCGTGCATTGCAGGAATTCCTGGGAAGGTTTATGCCCCTCTCCGGGGAGGATTTTGCCATTCTCAAAAAGAAATCATCTGTAGTGCATATCCGGAAAAAGGATATTATCACCGATGCCGGGGATACAGAACTCTATCTCTATTTTGTGGTCAAAGGGCTGATCCGGGAATATTTTTACAAGGGCAGCCAGCAAGTCACGACAGACCTGATCAGTGAAGGAACTATTACCGGTTCCGTTACCTCTTTTTTTACAGGAGCACCATCTCATTTCTGTTTACAGGCAATGGAACCCTGCAGCCTCGTAGCGATTCATAAAGGCGCACTTGAAGATTTGTATCGCAGTAACCGGAGCTGGGAAAAATTCGGGAGGATCATTACCACCCACTTCCTGTTACAACAGGAAAAGCAAATTCTCAACAGCACGATATTAAGTCCAAGAGAAAGGTTCCTTCATTTTTTAACCGCTTACAATCATCTGGTTCAAAGAGTGCCTCAGAAATACCTGGCTTCATTCCTGCAAATCAAACCCGAAACTTTTAGCCGGATGAAACACCTGCTCCGGAAGAACCATAAAAAGCAGTCCGTTTCATGAAAAACGGTTTCAACCATATCAGCGCTGAAATGGCACAGTCAGCCCTTCGGTATTTCCAGGGTTTTATGCCTGAATTCACAGTTACTGACCTGCAGTCATTGCTGCAGTATTGCCAGATCCGGAAATTTCCACGGAAAGCCAAACTGGTGGAAGAAGGAGAAGTGGATGATTACCTGAACCTGGTTTTATCCGGACTCGTCCGGAAATATGTTCGTAGCAATACGAAGGAGCAAACCCTGCAATTGGCAACAGAAGGGCATCTGGTGCACTCCGAACTATCTTTTTTGACCAGACAACCTTCGCTGGCAATACTGGAAACACTTGAACCCACCCTGTTACTCTCTCTCCGTTTTGATAAAATGGAAGAAGCACTGGAACATTTTCCGCAGGGAGAAAGAATGGGAAGACTGATGCTCACCGCCATGTATATCAAGAAAGATGAACGACGCTATGCCCGGGCTTCCAAAACGGTCAGGGAGCTTTTTATGGATTATGTAGCCCATCATCCCCATATGCTGCAAAGGGTTCCCCAGAAATACCTGGCCAGTTACCTGAATATTAAACCGGAAACCTTTAGCAGGCTCAAGCACCTGGGGCGTAAACCCCAAAAAATCAACGGGTCATCAAAAAACTTGACTTGAATCAAGAATTTTTGTACCTTTTGAACTGACTAATTTTTATGGACGCCACAAAATCATTTCATCTTTACCTCAACAAATTCATTGATATCAGTGATCATGATTTTAAAGCATTGATCCTCCCTTATATCACGATCAGAAAATTTACCAAAAAAGAACAAATTACCCGGGCCGGGGAAGTGGAGAACTGGATCAATTTTATCGGGAAGGGACTGATCCGTAAATTTTACCTGAAAGGAGAGGAGGAGATCAATACACAGATTTCGATGGAAGGGCATATCATTCATAGCCAGGAGTCTTTTCACAGCCGTACTGCTTCAGAATACAGTATTGAAACCATTGAACCCAGTATCGTTGTATCATCCACATTTGATCAGTTGGAAAGCATGTTTGCCCAATCACAGCATTTGGAACATATGGGCCGGATGATTATCACCCATACCATGGTGATCAAAGACCGCTGGCAGATGATGCTGGTCAAGCTGAGTCCGAGAGAACGATTTATCCATTTTGTTACCAGGAACCCAGAAATGCTGCAAAGGGTACCTCAAAATTCCTGGCTTCTTATCTCAATATCAAACCGGAAACTTTCAGCCGGTTCAAGCATTTGATCAAAGGAGCCGGGAATCGCCAGTCTTGAGTCTTCAGTCGGGAGTCGTGAGTCAAGAGTCATGAGTGAGTAGCCGATAATCAGAAACCCAATATCCAATATCTAATACCTAATACCTAATACCTAATACCTAATACCTAATATCTTAATATCCCCCGCCTTCGCTAAGGCTACGGCGGGCGAGGCAATACCCGCCCCATTTCGCCCCCATCCCCTAAAGGGGAGAATCAGCGCCATCTTCCAATCTCCCAAACCCTACTCGCCGAACCCCACTAGCCACTAGCCACTAGCCACTAGCCACTCGCCATCATCACACATTCACCACCAATACCGGTATTTTCAATTCATGTCTTACCGCATCTACGGTTTGTCCATAAATGATATCCCTGATCCCACTATGGCCATGGGCGCCGATGACCAGCATATCAGCACCTGATTCGCGGGCAATTCTTGCAATTTCCTTTGCCCGCTCATTAAAGCCCAGGAATCCGCTGGCCTGATGCCCTTTTTCCTTCAATTGCAGGATATAATGTTCCAGTTGTTCCTGGTCCTTTCGGGTTTCCAGATCATCTGTTTCTTTTTCCATCAGCCGGGTAGTGGCACTCTCCACCACATGAATCAGTATATAATTGGTTTGACTGTGGCCTTGTCCGATCGCATGTGCAATCAACCGGGCATCATCTTTACTGAAATCAAGTGCAATTGCGATCTGGTTATATACAGGTGTTTCAATGGCATCAAGCAGGGCTGCACCACTGTGCAGTTGTTTTACTGGAGCGGGGATTATTTTTTTACGGAGGGGATAGAAAATGGCCACTATAAGCAACACGATGTAAAAAATGCCACCGAGGATAATCACCGCTTTCCAGAAGAGACTGGAAGAGGTTTCAAAAAATGCACCGGCCTGTTCAAATACCATCCGGATATTCAGGTAAACGAGTATTAAGGTGATCAGGGAAGCGGTCGCAATCACCAATGGTTTGATGGCAAATTTGCCCATTGTTTTTTTATCACTGGTGAAATGGATCAGGGGAATGATGGCAAATCCGAGTTGCAGGCTCAGGATAACCTGGCTCAGGACCAGCAGACTGTCAATATTATTTTCTCCGTTAATCAGGATCACCAGAACCGCCGGAATAATTGCAATCACCCTGGTAAGCAAACGGCGAAACATGGGGTTGATCCGAAGGTGGAGATAACCTTCCATGACGATCTGTCCGGCCAGGGTACCGGTAATTGTTGAACTTTGCCCGGAGGCAATTAAAGCCACAGCAAAAAGAATGGGGGCCAGACCACTGCCCAGCATGGGGGCCAGCAGTTCATGTGCCTGTTTTATTTCGGCAACATCAGTACGACCTGTTTTAAAAAATACCGTGGCCGCCAGAACCAGGATCGCAGCATTCACAAAAAAAGCCAGGTTTAGCGCAATGGCACTATCAATAAAATTCAATTTGAGTGCTCTTTTAATTCCTGCATCATCCCTTTTGATTTTCCGGGTTTGTACCAGGGCCGAATGCAGGTAAAGATTATGCGGCATAACGGTGGCCCCGATAATACCAATGGCTATATAAAGTGCTGTGTTATTGGGGATGGAAGGCACAAACCCTTTCACCACTTCTCCCAGGTCAGGTTTGGCAATAAGAATTTCGATCAGGAAGGAAAGTCCGATCACTGCCACCAGCGCAATAATAAAGGCTTCCATTTTCCGCATCCCCAGTCTTTGTAATAAGAGGAAAAGAAAAGTATCAAGAACTGTAATACTGACGCCCCAGATCAGGGGAAGGCCTGTCAGCAATTGTATACCAATAGCCATCCCCAGAATTTCCGCCAGGTCGGTAGCGGCTATCGCCACTTCGGCTAAACCATATAAAGCATAATTGATATAGCGGGGATAGGTTTCACGATTAGCCTGTGCAAGGTCCCTCCCCCTTACAATACCCAACCTGGCCGATAAACTTTGCAGGAGCAGGGCCATCAGGTTACTCATCAGCAGTACCCAGATCAGTTTATATCCAAACTGGCTGCCTCCCGCCAGATCAGTTGCCCAGTTACCGGGATCCATATAGCCCACACTCACGAGGTAGGCGGGACCCAGGAAGGCAAGACTTTTTCTCCAGCCTTTTCTTTTGCTGCTGGTAGTGTCCACACTTTGATGAACTTCACTCAGCGAGGTATAATTGTAACGATCATCCTTCATACTTAACAAAAATGTTTTCGGCCAGTTGCTTACTGATGAGTACGGCCGGAAGACGGCCGATCTTTATTTCCATTGATTCATCAAACCCAAATCTTTTCTTTACTTCCAGTTTTGTACCGATGCGGATCTTCATGTGTTCCAGTAATTCAAGGATCGGGCTGCTTTGATCTTTTACATTACTCACAATCGCAACCTGAAGCAAGGGCAGTTCAGTCAGACAGATTCTTTTGTTTATTTCAATGCGACCGCTGGCATCCGGAATCGGATCTCCATGCGGGTCTACCCGGGGAAAACCCAGGAATTCATCCAGCTTATCAATGAGTTTTTTATTACTTACATGTTCCAGCTCTTCTGCCACTTCATGTACTTCATCCCAGCTGAACCTGAGCTTTTCTGCCAGGAAAAACTCCCAAAGCCGGTGCCGGCGGATGATCCCAAGCGCCACCCTTGAGCCTTCCTGGGAAAGCCGGAAACCCTGGTATGGCTGATAATGAAGCAGTTTTTTCGCTTTGAGTTTTTTCATCATATCGGTTACAGAAGCTGGTTTGGTACGCAATGCATTAGCAAGGGCATTGGTACTCACCGTTCCATCGGATCCCTGCAATCGGTAAATGGCTTTAATATAATTTTCCTCGCTGGTGGAGTAATTCAGCATGGCTAAAAATAAATTTAGACAGATCTAAAAATAAATAGGCATCCCGCAAAACTACCATTGACGGGTTTCCCGGAATCACTTATTTTCGGGCAGAATTATGCCTATGTACAGTAAATTTTTGTCAGGGTTCTTAGGGATGCTCTTCCTGCTCGCAGCCTGTGAAGAAAAGAAAAAGACAGTTTCTCTTTCTGGTGATGAACCGGTTAATGCAGCCGATTTTATTGAGTTTTTTCCGAAACTGGATCTGCCTTTTTATTATGCAGACATCAGGCTGCGGAAAACGAAGAAGGAAAAAGATTCCCTGCAAATCAGTTATAAAGTTTTTACCAGTGTGATTCCGGATACGGTGTTGACAAAAATATATGGAAAGGGTACCCGGCCGAAGATTTATGCAGTGGGTAAAACCATCGGGCCAAACAAGGAAATCTATCTGGTGGTGAAAACGATTACTGCTGAAAAGAGGACGATGCTGCTCCTTGGTTTTATGCCGGATCAATCATTTTCTACCTCACTTACCGCACTAAAACCGGATAAAGATGCTAGTACCAATGAATCATTTATCATTGACCGCCGCCATTTGATTACCAAAAATGTGCTTCGGAAAAACCGGGATAGCAGTATGAGTGAAGGCCGGGATGTGTATGCCTTCAGTGCTGAAAGCCAGTTGTATTATCTGGTAATGACGGATGCGCTGGAAGATAAACCGGCTGAACTGATCAATCCGATTGACACCCTGAGCAGGAAACAAAAATGGACTGCAGATTATTCTTCCGGAAAGATGAACCTGGTTTCTATCCGTGACGGAAGAAGAAACAATGAGATCCGTTTTTTTATTCATTTTGATAAAGGGGGAAAATGCAGCGGTGAATTGAAAGGAGAAGCGGATATGACTGGTTCCAATACAGCTGAATACCGGCAGGATGGCGATCCCTGCAAACTGAAATTTATTTTTTCTTCCGGATCTGTTACCCTGCAGGAAATGGAGGGTTGCGGTTCGTACCGCCCGCAGAACTGCTCATTTAATGGGAGTTATGCCCGGAAAAAAGAAAACAAGCCTAAACCCGCATCTAAGAATAATAAAAAATAATTCCCCCCGCAAACGTTCTCAGCCTTTGTAAAGTTCAACAAATTTGTCTGTGCCGGAGTCTTCTCCGGATTCCTGCCTCCCAATAAATTTTTTCCACTAATATTGCAGCTTCGTGTAAAAACAACACTATGAGTTTTACTGCTTTTTCTGTTCCCTATCCTGTTGAAGAAAGATATTCGAAGAAAGTGGCCTATTTCTCCATGGAGTTTGCCACACACCAGCCACTGAAAATCTATAGTGGTGGTCTTGGCTTCCTGGCTGGTTCCCATCTCAGAAGTGCATATGAGCTGCGCCAGAATTTGATTGGTGTCGGTATTTTATGGAAATATGGTTATTACGACCAGGAACGTAATCAGGACCAGACACTGGACGTGGCCTGGAACGAAAAATTATACAGTTTTCTGGAAGATACAGGCATCAAATTCCAGGTAACCATTCATGAGCACCCGGTTTGGGTGAAAGTCTGGTACCTGAACCCGGAAACTTTCAAAACAGCCCCCTTATTTCTCTTATCAACGGACGTACCGGAAAATGATTACGTCTCACAAACCATTACCCACCGGCTCTACGATGCCAACGTGGCTACCAAAGTGGCGCAGTTCATTTTACTGGGAGTAGGGGGAGCTAAGTTGGTTGACCTCCTGGGATTTCAACCGGAACTATACCATTTAAATGAGGCCCACGCACTTTCTGCTGCATTTTACCTGTACCGTAAATTCGGTAATAAGATGGAAGAGGTGAGAAAGCGGCTGGTCTTTACCACCCATACACCCGAAGAAGCAGGTAATGAAAAGCATGATATCTACCTCTGTCATAAAATGAGTTATTTCTGCGGCCTCAGTGTCGATGAGGTAAAGAAACTCTATGACAACGACAGTGATCAGTTCAATCACTCTTTGGCCGCCCTGCGATTTGCAAGACTGGCCAATGGTGTTTCCCGGTTACATGGGGAAGTGTCAAGAGCCATGTGGAGCAAGTATGATAATATTTGTCCGATCATCTCTATCACCAATGCCCAGAACTGGCGGTACTGGGCCGATAAGCAGATGTATAAATTCATGGAAGCCGGAGATGACTATTGGTTTGATGATCGCAAAAAATACCTCAAGAAAAGAGCATTTGAAATTGTGGCCGACCAGACCGGGAAAATCTTCAATCCCGATGTATTCACCATTGTTTGGGCCCGTCGCTTTGCCGGTTATAAACGGGCGGGAATGATTACCACTGCGCAGGAAAAATTTCATCAGTTGATGACTGACAGCAAATATCCGGTTCAGATTATCTGGGCAGGAAAACCCTATCCGGTGGATCATCCGGCCATCAGTGAATTCAATCAGCTCGTTCATCTCAGCAAACAATACAAGAACATGGCAGTATTGATCGGTTATGAACTGGGACTTTCAAAAAGACTGAAACAGGCATCCGATGCCTGGCTCAATAACCCAAGGGTTCCCCGGGAAGCATCCGGAACCAGTGGGATGACAGCTGCTATGAACGGCGCTGTGAATTTTTCAACTGATGACGGATGGATTCCGGAATTTATTAATCATGGCCATAACGGTTTTGTCGTACCACAGGCTGATTATGCCAACATGGCTACCCATGAACAGGACCAGTACGACCTTAATAAATTATACGAAATCCTGGAAAATGAAATACTGCCGCTGTACTATGATAATTACAGCACCTGGCGCCAGGTAATGAAGAACGGAATGCAGGATGTGCGTCTCCAGTTCGACAGTAACCGGATGGCACATGAGTATTATGATTTGTTGTATAAGTGAGAGAGAGGCTAGAGGCTAGTGGCGAGTGGCTAGTAGGTATTGGGAATTGGGAATTAGATATTGGGTTTTCCTAAGATCCATGAATCCCTACTGAATACTAATAGACTGAAGACTGTCGACTACTCTTTTCACCCCTTTAGGGGATGGGGGCAGGTTCGGCTAATGGCTAATCGCTAACTACCTGTCCATTTTTTCAGCATCTCATTCATCGGCTTTGCCTCCTTAAAAAAACCGGCAATTTTTTCTATCACCCCTTCTACCAGCGCATCCGGGCAGGAAGCACCACTGGTCATCAAAATGGTTACCGGTTTTTTGGATGGTAACCATCCCTGGGTCAGCAATTCTTCTTTTTTGTGAAAGTTGTAGTGCAGGATTTCCCCGGCCGAATGAATCTTGTTTTCATTACTGATAAAGTAAGTTGGCAATTGCTGTTCACAAAGTTCTACTAAGTGCGATGTATTGGATGAATTATATCCACCCACCACTATCGCCAGGTCAGCTGCTTTTTCCAGCATCCCTGTTACGGCTGTCTGATTATCCAGCGTGGCATAACAAAGGGTATCACGCGTATCCGCAAAACGCTCGTTGATATCCGCTGGTGCATACCTTTCCTGCATTACCTGATTCAGGTAATCGGCAATGGCCTGTGTATCGCTGGCCAGCATAGTGGTTTGGTTCACGACGCCAATTCGCTGCAGATCATTTGCAACATCAAAACCGGCAGAATACTGTCCCTGGAACCGGGTATAAAAAGTATCTGCAGGTTCATCGCCACGGATATACGAGGCCAGCAGGATGGCCTCCTGCATATCTTTTACCACCACGGAAGCTGCATTGGCAGCAGCATGTGAAAAGGTTGCCCTTGTTTCTTCATGAATGGGTTTGCCGTGGATGACAATCGTATATGATTTTTTAGCAATGGCCTCACTGCGGTTCCAGACTTTTTCTACAAATGGACAAGTGGTATTGTATGGCTCCGTTTGTATACCCCGGTCATGTAATCGTTTTTCTATTTCGAGTGTGGTGCCAAAAGCAGGGATCATCACTATATCATTGGCATCAATCTGTTCAAAGGGAATCAGTTGTTTGCCATGGGTATCCTGCAGAAATTCGATCCCATGTGCAAGCAGGTCGGCATTGACCTGCGGATTATGAATCATTTCACTGAGCAGGAATATTCTTTTACCCGGGTTTTGGGCAACGGTACGAAAGGCAATTTCAATGGCATTCTCCACCCCGTAACAAAACCCAAAATGCCGGGCCAGTAAAATTTGTACCGGACCAAAATCCAGCAGGGTAGGGGCATCATCCTTTTTAACCGGTCCTCTTCTTTTCTTTTTTTCTTGATGGCGCTGATCAGCGGGCTACGGTAAATAATTGGTACATCGAATTGCTTCATAGGGCAAAGGTATTGGGAAAAGGCTAGAGGTGAGTAGCTAGTGGCGAGTGGGGAGGGAAATGGCAAGTAGCAAGTAGCAAGTGGCTAGTGGCTAGTGGGGAGTAGGTATTGGGTATTGGGTTTTCCTGAGATTCATGAATCCCTACTGAATTCTGATAGACTGAATACTGATAGACTGTAGACTGAAGACTCACGACTACTCTTTACTCCCCTTTAGGGGATGGGGTGGAAAGTAGGGGATATTGCCTTGCCCGCCGCAGCCTTAGCGAAGGCGGGGGATATTGAGATATTAGGATATTGGGCTCACGATGTTTGACTCCCGACTCCCGACTGTCGACTGAAGACTGTAGACTGATGACTGTTGACTGAAGACCGTCGTAGCTTAGCGAAGGCGGGGGATTCCGTATCTTTCGCCAAAGTTCAAACCATGCGATTGCTATTGCTGATCGGCAGCTTTTCCGGGCTGCTGGCATCCTGTAAACTGATGCCCAAAAAATCGGAAAAAGAAACCAATAAAATAACTACTTCTATGCAGAATCGGTTCAAACCTGTTGACTGGGCCCATACCACCAATATCTATGAAGTAAACCTGCGTCAGTACACTAAGGCCGGAACATTTAATGCTTTCGCCAGTGAGATTCCCCGGCTAAAAGAAATGGGCATTGAAACTTTATGGTTTATGCCCATAACCCCGATTGCCCAAAAAAACATGAAAGGAAGTCTGGGCAGTTATTATGCCTGTTCGGATTATACATCCATCAACCCTGAATTCGGATCACTGGATGATTTTAAAGCCCTGGTGAAACTGGCCCATGACAATGGAATGAAAGTGATCATTGATTGGGTAGCTAACCATACCGGATGGGATCATCGCTGGACAAAAGAGCATCCGGATTATTACCTGAAAGACACAGCTACCAATGATTTTCAGATCGCCTCAGGAATGGATGATATCATTGAACTGGATTTCAGTAATCCGGCCCTGCGTACAGCAATGACTGATGCTATGAAATACTGGGTAACAGAATGCGATATAGATGGTTTTCGCTGTGACCTGGCTTTTGGGTGGAACTGGATTACTGGAAAGAAGCCCGCCCACAGGTGGATGCCGTGAAACCATTGCTATGGCTGGGTGAATATGATGAATTGGAAAAACCGGAATACGGAGAAGCCTTTGATGCCAGTTATACCTGGACCTGGATGCACCGTACCAAAGAATTTTATCAAAACCATTTGCCCATAGATTCATTACTGACGGTACTCAAAAATACGATGACCTGGGCGATAGTACCATGCGGGCCTGGTTCACCACCAACCATGATGAAAACAGTTGGAATGGCACCGAGTATGAAAAATACGGGGACATGGCTCCGGCATTGGCCGTATTCAGTTGTACCTGGAACGGAATCCCGCTTTTATATTCCGGACAGGAATTGCCCAATAAAAAAAGGCTGCAGTTTTTTGAAAAAGATCCGATTGAATGGACCGGTAACAATTCATTGCACGGGTTTTATCAATCCTTATTAAAACTAAAAACCAGTCATCCGGCTCTTCGTGGCGGTGATCCGGCCGTTCATACGTACCGGATAAAAACATCTGACCCGAAACATGTATTCGCTTATCTCCGTCAGCATGGAGATAAAAAAGTGCTGGTGATCCTGAATCTCTCTCCGCAAAATGATTTGCATTTTGAAATAACTGATCCACTGGTAAATGGACGCTTCAATAATGTATTTTCAGGAGCTGTTAATGATTTTACAGGTGACAAGCAGTTTGAAATGCAGGCCTGGGATTACCTGGTATATACAGCTGAGTAACCGGGGTTCGTTTTTGGTTTTAATTTCTGGTCAACAGAATCTGAATTAACGGAATAAAAAAAGCTGATTGAAACTTCTGTTTCAATCAGCTTTTTTTTAAGTATTCAGCTGCAGCTTTTATTTTTTATTCTTCAATAATCAAAGGATAACGATATACTGCTCCCGGTGCTTCGGGATAAATACCTTCAAAATAAACCCCTGTTTCAGAATTGCGGATGGCATTTCCCAATTGTTCTATATTTGTTACATAGGTATCATTTACACTGGTAATTACAAATCCTTCCTGCATCCTTGTTTTACTGAATGCACCACCCTTGATGATTTTTTTCACTAGCACACCACCCTCAATTCCGTATTGTCCTGCTTTTTTAGAATCCAGTGTTTCCAGTTCAGCCCCCAGTGTTTCAGCGATTGTTGCCGCAGCTAATTCATCTGCTTTTCCGGCCGTTTCTTTTAGTGTTATAGAAACCGTGTATTCCTTACCATTCCTGAAGTAGGTTACTGGTACTTTATCGCCAGGTTTGAAACTAGCAATTTGTCCACTCATTTCAGAACCGCTAGCGACTGAATTACCATTAATTTTCGTTATCACATCCCCTTTTCTAAGCCCTGACTGAAATGCTCCGCCGTCAGAAGGTACTGCCAATATATAAACACCTATACCATCTAAAAGCCCGCTTCGCTTTACCATGATTTCGTTATCTGAATTTTTAGAGTTATAGCTGATGCCGATAAATCCTCTTTTTACATCTCCATACTGGATCAGGTCGTTTACAATCTTTTTTACAATGTTCACTGGAATGGCAAAGGAGTACCCTGCATAAGTTCCGGTTGGGGCATAAATGGCAGAGTTAATACCGATCAGCTGACCATCAGTACTGATCAGGGCCCCTCCGCTATTGCCCTGGTTTACGGCGGCATCGGTCTGGATAAAGGATTCAATCGGAGTCCGGCTCTGTCGGCTGTTGATCCCGATACTTCTTCCCTTGGCACTCACGATACCAGCTGTCACGGTTGTTTCTAAAGTCAGCGGATAGCCAATGGCGAGTACCCACTGACCCAGTTTTACATTATCAGAATTGCCATACAATAAAAAGGGAAGTCCTTTTCCATCAATCTTAAGTACAGCCAGATCACTACTGGGGTCCTTGCCAATTACTTTGGCTTTAAAAGTCTTTTTGTTACTTAGGGTTACCGTTATTTCATCAGCGATTCCTTCCCCTCCATCAGTGATTACATGATTATTGGTAACAATATATCCATCCTCACTGATGATCACCCCACTGCCACTGGCTCTTTGTTCAGGCTGATAACCATCTTCACCGAAAAAGCGCTCAAAAAGATCCTGCATACCACCGTCATTGCGGTTACGGCCCAGGTTATTGGTTACTTTTTTTGCGGCGGTTTTAGTCTTGATATGCACCACAGCCGGAACAGCGGCACTGGATGCTTTAGTAAAATCAACCGGTTCGCCGGCCCCGGTTCCGTTTTCATAAAACCCGGCATAATTCACCGGTACTTTTCCATCCGGACTGGTTTGAACAAATGTCCCGTTTTTTGAACCGGTCAGTTTACCATAAATCATGACGCTCCCAATGGCGGAGACGGCACTCACCGCAACGATCAGTAAAATCTGTTTGAGTTTCATAGTGCTTTATTCTTTTTTGGTCAGTAATAAATAAAGATTATCCGCATTTTCACAAATTCTGTGCCTCTGCTGTACAAAGTAACAAACTGTCATAACAACCGTTCATACCTCCTGTTCAGTTTAACAAATCTTTACTAAGAGCTTCGTAGTTCTTTACTGCCGTAAATTTAATGTGATTTCCTTTTCCCAGGTATACCATTTAACCCTGATTTGTCACAGCTTAGCCAGAAAAGCCATTGTATCCACCCCGTCTGCATACTGGTCCAGTGCAGGTCTTTGCCCTAGTCCAAATGGAATAAATCCTTCTCCTACGATTCCTTGCAGGTCATCCTGACCAGCCAGCTGTCCGGCCAGTGCATTTTTGTCAGTATAAAATTCGTAATTCAATTGACTGATCGGGGAGAAAAATGCCGGATTTTCAGATAGCAGGATGGCCCCATTGGTCATGTAATATTGCTTGTTCAGGATATGGATGGCCAGGGTATAATCATAATTGTTTTTGTATTTGTGGTGGTCGGCCAGATAACTGTATTTCCGAAAAGTGTCCAGAAGGGAAATAAAATCGTAGCCTTCGGGAACGTAGATTTTGGTCACGTTACGGCAGCCCAATCCAAAATAAAGGTGTACATCATCGGCAAGGGCTTCCAGGTCTGCTGTATTTTCCTGCCCGGTCAGCACTGCGGCCGAGGTTTTATTTTTGCGAATGATATGGGGGTATTTCCCAAAATAATATTCAAAATAGCGGGAGGAATTATTGCTTCCGGTAGCGATATAGGCATCACAGCCCCTGAGCATTTCCGAAAAAAACGTTTGGGTAGCAGTCCGGGGTTCCCATTCGGCCAGCTTTTTTACCAGGTGTTTGATCAGGGCCTGATCTTTTGAAGAGGGTTTTACATGGGCCTGGTGTCCGCTTACAAAAACCGACAGCCAGTCGTGGAAGCCCACCAGGGGGATATTCCCGGCCATTATAATCCCAATCTTTTTGCTGGTAAATTCAGGAGCAAGTCCAGAGTGGGAGGCTGTCCATTTTTCCAAGGCTTCCTTTTGCAGAAATGCGGCTGCTATATTTTGCAGGGCCTGTTCCTGAAATTCAGGATTGAACCAACCATTCTCCGCCCCGGCTTTTAATTTGGCCTCCTGCAGCTCCCCGGAATCTTTTAAAATATATTGACCAAGCTCAGATAATAAATCAATGCGGTGTTGTAAATTCATGCCGGCTTTTTACATTTGTACAAAAGTAATTGTCAACCTGTTAAATAAGTATTTATGGCTATCAAGATTACAGAAGAATGTATCAATTGCGGTGCCTGCGAACCTGAATGTCCCAATAACGCCATTTATGAAGGTGGTGTGGAATGGGCCATTGCCGACGGAACAACGGTTAAGGGATCTTTTACCCTGATGGACGGATCGGTAACGGATGCCGACCAGAAACATGCACCGATCGCAACCGATGTGTATTATATCACCCCCAATAAATGTACGGAGTGCCAGGGCTTTCATGAGGAGCCACAATGTGCTGCAGTTTGTCCGGTGGATTGCTGTATACCGGATGAGATGTACCGGGAGACTGTAGAAGAACTGATCGCCAAGAAGGACAAAATGCATATCTGATTTTTCTCAATGTGCATAAGTTGACTGCCATTTTCTTGGAATCCGGCAGCAGGGGATCGTAATTTAGTAATATATCTCAATTCAAAGCAGTGAAAGCTGCCGAAAGAGTGGCGGGTGATATGTCCCGTCGTAAAAAGGTGAAGGTTTGAATGGCCTTCACCTTTGTTTTTTAGTCCGGTAGACACCGCTACCGGAATGAACGGTCAGCGGGGAGCCGGACTGATATAATTTTTGTTAATCATGGGGGAATAAGGCCTTCAGGGTTGGGCATTTTAAATATTTCAGTAATATTTGCAGAGCCGGTCCCGGCTTGGGACTTACCACTACAAAACCGATAATGAAGCAGAACATTGCACTGGTAACCGGTGGATACTCCGGGGAAGCAGTGATATCCTATAAAAGCGTAATTACCATCGATAATAACCTCGACAGGGATCGCTTTAATGTCTATATCATTGATATCAACGCCGATGGCTGGTGGTACAAACCGGCAACGGGGGACCGCGTAGCAGTAGATAAAAACGACTTCACAATTACTGATTCCGGAAGCAAAATCAGCTTTGATGCCGTGTTTATCGGGATGCATGGTACTCCCGGAGAAGATGGGAAACTCCAGGGTTATTTTGATACACTCGGTATTCCTTATACCGGCTGTGATGCAGCTACTTCGGCCATCACTTTCAATAAAAGATATGCCACTGCCGTTGCCGGTGCCGCAGAAATTGCCGTGGCCAGATCTGTTGTTCTCTTCAGGGACCAACTGACTAGCCCGGATCAGGTGGCTCAAAACCTGAAATTTCCGGTCTTTGTAAAACCCAATAATGGGGGATCCAGTATCGGTATGTCGAAAGTGAATGCCTTTACTGATGAATTTGGGATTGCTATTGAAAAAGCTTTCCGCGAAGACAGTCAGGTACTGGTAGAAGAAATGGTGGAAGGAAGGGAGTTCACCGTGGGAGTATTTCAATCAAAAGGGAATATAATTGTATTGCCATTAACGGAAGTGAAGGCCGATCAGGATCAGGCTTTCTTTGATTTTGTAGCGAAATACCAGGGTAAATCCACCGAAACCACACCGGCTGTTGTAGATGATGTGATAGCAGATAAAATCAGAGATACAGCAAGAAAGGTTTACCAGGTATTTAATTGCCGTGGGGTGGTGCGGATAGACTTTATATTTAATGAGCGGGAAGGGCGACCTTATATGCTGGAAGTAAACACGATTCCCGGACAAAGTGAAGCCAGTATCGTACCACAGCAGGTAAAAGTAATGGGCTGGAGCCTGAAAGAATTTTATACAAAACTGGTGGAAGAGGCCCTGCCTTAACCTGTACCTAAAAATTAAAACTGTTGAAAATTATCACACATCGCCCCCTCTGGGTAAATATACTGGCCGGCATCCTGCTGACCTTTGCCATTTTTTTCCTTTTTCTGTCATCGCTGAAATGTCTGACCGGACATGGCAAGGCTGCCACCGTTCCCTCCGTTACCGGTAAAACCTTTGAAGAGGCAAAAGCGATTTTGAAGAAGGCCGGATTTAAAGTGGATATTCAGGATTCAATCTATATAGATACAGCCCGGCCACTGACCGTAATGAAACAGATTCCGGAAGCGGATGAAGTGGTCAAATCAAACCGTACGGTCTTCCTGCTCATTAGCCGGGTGATCCCACCTGAAATGGAAATGCCCAATCTGGTTGGATACAGTTTCCGGAACGCAGAAATGGTTTTAAAAGGATTGGACCTGAAAGTGGGAGACACCACGTTTAAACCGGATTTCGCCACCAATGCAGTACTGGAACAATTATATAATGGTAAACAAATTGCACCAGGAACCAAGATCAGAAAAGGAAGTGAGATATCCCTGGTACTGGGTGATGGCGTGGGCAATAAGGATTTTGTAGTGCCGGATATTACCGGAATGAATTTTTGTGAAGCCAAAGAGATGCTTGAAGGTCATGGTATCCTGATTGGCGCCGTGGTCAGTGAACCTGATGTGGAAGATACCTGTTCAGCCTATATCTATAAGCAGAATCCGGAACGATTCGATGATGAAAAAAGATACAACCGGATCCGTAGCGGTCAGACCATGGATGTATGGTTGCAGAATGATAAACCTGCCAGAGACAGTACCGGAAAGAATCGTGACGAGGGCGATAAGCCAAAACCAAAACCGAAGCCCAAAAAACCGGAGGACGAGGGTGATAAGGATAACGGATACAACAAATAAAAATATTGCACATGCAAACGATCACTGTTGAAGAACTGAAGGCCCGGATGGATGCCGGCGAAAAACTGAATCTGATTGATTGCCGGGAACCCAATGAATATGCTGAATTCAATATCGGTGCCACCCTGATTCCTTTGGGGAAATTCCAGTCTTTCCAGTTAGACGAACTTGAAGACCTGAAGAATGAGGAAGTAATCATTCATTGCAGAAGCGGCAACCGCAGTGGTCAGGCCTGTATGCTGCTCGATACCATGGGCTTCACCAATACAAAAAATGTTGTAGGCGGGATGCTGGAATGGCAGGCGAAGTTTGGGGGGTGAGGGAGGCAGTCGTTAGTCTTTAGTCGATAGTCGCCCCCATCCCCTAAAGGGAGATGAGAATTCGGGAGTTGGCTCCCGATAGCTATCGGGACTGTCAGTCAACAGTCGGCACCGTTTTGCTATAGTGAGACACATTTCCACATTCTCACATTTCCACATTTTCACATTCTCAAATTCACTCCCAGCATAAAATTCATTCCGGCCATTGGGAAATAAAAGTTCTCGGTGACGGTTTGTCCTCCGTAGATATAACTGAATGTATAACCATTGGGTTCATACTTTACATTAAAAAGATTATTCAGTTGGGCAATGATGCTGAGTTCTTTTATTTTTTTTCCTTTGAATGTGTAGATACCACGCAGATCGTTAACAAAAAATGCATCCAGTTTCCTGCTCTCCTGTTGGGTATTATCGAGGTATTGTTTGCTCACATACTTGTTCAGTAAACTGATTTCAATTTTTTTGGCGGGTATAAAATTGAGGGTGGCACTACCCACTAAAGCAGGGGAAAAAGCGATATCTGCTTCTTTATACAGAACAGATTTTTGCCCACCATTATCATAATCATCCAGGTACTCAGTGAATGTTTCACTTTATTCCTGCTCAGGGCCAGGTTGGCAGCCGCATTGAACCAGTTACAAAAAATGGCGGCACCCTGTAATTCTAAACCGGCCCGGTAACTTTTTGGAATATTAGTTCTTGTATAAGCTCCCACATCATTGATCATGCCAGTGAGTACCAGTTGGTTCTTGTACTGCATATGAAAAAGTGTAAGGGACCAGTTGTATTTGTTTTTTGTTTGTTCAATACCCAGTTCAGTATCATATAACCTTTCTGCGAGTGGTTGACGGTTCATGCCTGCTTCAAAATCATCGCGGTTCGGTTCTTTGCCTGCAATGCTATAGGAGAGATAAGCTTTCCATCCGTTTTTCCGGTACACCATTCCGGCTTTGGGATTAAAGAAACTGAACCGGTTATTTACAGCAAGACCTGGATTGTTTCTGAATCCGCTGATTTGATATAGTACCTGTCGGAACTGCAGGTCATAGTAAAGACTGAAATACTTTCCGGTTTTTGTTTGTTGTTTATAATAGATATTGAAATCATTTTTTTCTGCGATGAGGTCATACCATTTTCGCGGACTGATATTCACGGCAGAGGACCAGATCACTTTGCCAAAATGATGACCATCATAACGGGTATAGGCGCCGCCCAGCGTGGCTTCTGTATTTGTTCCTTTGTATTGTAAGGAAAAAGTATTTCCGTAAAAATCATTATCCAGCCAAAGCTGACGTACAAAATCGGCTTCAAATGTGGTATCATTCCCATTCACGGGATAAGGCAGACCGAATTCTGCAAAATCACGACCGGCTTTGTATTGCTCATAATATCCTTTCCCGGTTGTGAGAAAAATGGCGGTATTGAAATGGAGTGAGGGTTTGATCTGCTGATTAAAAAAGAGTTGATAATGGGTCTGGGTATAATTATCTGTTTCGTTTTCGTAAGGGGTTCCCGGCTTTTCTGTACCGGCTGAATTGATGCGTCGGTTGCCGGCTGCCAGATCAGCTTCACTTACTCCATACCAGCTCTGATAGGTTTTTTCTTTTCCTGAGAAAACATTTACTCGCAGGGAATTTTTTTCTCCGATATAGGCCAGGCTGCCGTAAATGGATTTCAGATCACTGCTGGCCCGGTCGATATAGCCATCGCTGCTGATCCTTGAAAGCCTGAAATCAGCGGTGAAATGGCGATGTAATCCGGTTCCTGCTTTGATGGTATTCTTCCAGGTATTGAATGAGCCAAAACTATTATTGAGTTCCAGATAAGCGGCTTTATTTACATCATTGGTGCTGAAATTTATACTGGCTCCGAATGAACCTGCCCCGTTAGAGGAAGAACCGACTCCGCGCTGAACCTGGATACTGCTGGCTGAAGATGAGAAATCAGGAAGGTTCACAAAGAACAGCCCCTGGCTTTCTGCATCATTAAAAGGTATACCGTTCAGGGTCAGATTAATCCGGGTGGCATCAGTGCCCCGTATTCTTAAGCCGGTATAGCCCACCCCGTTTCCGGCATCAGAGTTTATAACTACGGATGGCGTCTGATTGAGCAGGAAGGGAATATCCTGCCCGAGGTTCAGCTTGCCAATGGCCATTTTACCAATATTCGTTTTGGTAACCGGAGCCTGATCGGAGGCCCTCACTGACCTTACTTCTACCGGTGAAAGCAGATAAAAACTATCCCTTGGGCTTTCCTGACCCTGGGCCAAAATCGCTGTAAGTAAAATACAGCCGGACATACAGATCCTCTTCATTGGTTTAATTTTTTAGAATTAACAGAAGAGGGAAACGCTGTGGGAGAAAGGAGAATATGGTCATTCCTTCCCTTCGCAGGCATTACCCTGACCAGGTTCAAACGGGTATAATCTCAGATCCTCCTTTGGTCTAAACAGGAGAAACACCCCGGGAAACCTGCCTGCCAGCAGGCAGGCACTGAAAATCAACACTTTTTGGGTCTAAGACCCAGAACTGAGAGCAAAATTAAGTGAAAAAAAGATTCGGGGGTATGTAACTTTTTGAACCAGCCCTTCGTACCACTATGAAACCAACGTTTATGAAGAAGTTAATAGGAATATTATTATTTATTGGTACCGGACTGGGACTATCAGCCCAAACCGTCAATGATCTGAATGCCGAAAAAAGAAATGTGGGTTCATTTCATGGTATTGATGTGGGTACGGGGATCGAGTTACTGCTTACCCAGGGCAATACCGAAGAAGTGGCTGTTAGTGCCGCTACACCTGAATTTCGTAACCGGATCATCACCCGGGTAGAGAACGGGATCCTGAAAATCCAGTATGAAACAAAGACCGGAGCGATCAATAAAACTAAGGAGAACAAGGAACTAAAAGCCTATGTTTCCTGTAAAACACTTGACCGCCTCCATGCCAGTACAGGAGCAGAAGTGAAAATCAGTGGTGTATTACAATCTGCCTCACTGGATATGGAAGCCAATACTGGTGCTACTATCCTTGGTCAGGTTGATCTGGGTAGTTTGAAACTGGATCAGAATACAGGATCTAAAGTAACATTGTCCGGAAAAACGGGTCTGGTTGAAGCTGAAGGCAGTACCGGGAGTAAGTTCATTGGAGAAGATATGACCACATCCACCTGCAAAGTAAAAGTAAGCACCGGGGCCCGGTTTACGATTCATGCGGACAAGGAACTGCAGGTAAAAGCCAGTACTGGTGCCATTGTAAAATATAAAGGAGAGGCGGGAATAAAATCTGTAAAAGCCAATACCGGAGGCAGTGTTTGCAGAATATAAACTGTTTAAAATTTAAATAATGAAGAAGATACAAATGATTGTCCTGTCCCTGCTTACTGCCTGCACTGTGCTGGCCCAGCAGGTGAATGATCCCAATGCCGAAGTCCGGAATGCCAAAGACTTTCATGGCATCAGTGTATCCAGTGCATTTGATGTGTACATCTCAGAAGGAAATGCAGAAGCAGTTGCCGTGAGTGCCGCTGATGAAAAAAGCAGGGAAAGAATTACGGTGGAAGTCAAAGCCGGCATTTTACATATCGGATTCGACAGTAAGGGGCTGAGCTGGGGGAAAGGGAATAAAAAACTCAAAGCCTATATTTCTTACAAAACGATTGACAGACTGCAGGTCAGCGGTGCCTGTGATGTTTACATTACCGGTACATTGAAGGCAGCCAATCTTGATATCAAGCAATCAGGGGCCAGTGATTTACGGGGTAAACTCGACGTGGATAAACTGACCGTTGACCTCAGTGGCGCTTCTGATTTAATGGTGAGCGGAGTAGCGAGGCAGGCATCAATCGAAGTAAGTGGTGCCAGTGATTTTAAAGGATATGATCTGGTAACAGAAATCTGTGATGCCAGGGCCAGTGGTGCCAGTGATGTCAAGATCACAGTCAATAAAGAATTGTCGGCCAATGCCAGTGGCGCCAGTGATGTCCGTTACAAAGGGCAGGGTGTGATCCGGGATCTCCGGAGCAGCGGCTCCAGCAGCGTATCAAAAGGATAATCATACACAGGGTATAACCATGAAAAAAGGGCTGCATGTTTTCATGCAGCCCTTCCTTATTAAGAGTAGTTAATATTATTGCTTAGCCAGGGTGAATGTGGCTACATCACCAGATGCAAAATAATTGGCAACTGTAAATACCAGCGTACTGCAATCAAAACTTGTGATAGTACTTACTTCTCCGTCAATCGTAAGTGTATTGCCACTTAGTGACCAGGTACCGGAATAAGTTCCGCTGGGGGTACAGCTGGTACCTGCATCCTGATGTGTATAGGACCCGTTTTCATTCAGCACTTCAATGTCATCTTTTTCACAGGCATCGAGGAGGATAAACAAGTCGCTTTCCGGTGATGTGGGGGTGCTTTTGTATTTGGCTGCGGTTACTTTGTAATTACCGGCAATCTTGGCAACAGTAGTTTCACATTTATCATCTTTCTTACACGATCCAAGGATCATCAGGGTCAGGGATAAAAATAACAGACTCTTTTTCATATAGTTGGTTTTTAATGAAGAAAAAATAAGCAGAATGCCACTTATAATGTAATTCCAATTGAATTATTGTGTTTTCGATTGACAAATCTGCGGAACCTGTATATAAAAGCGCTGAAATACTATATTTTCTTTGCTACTTCACCGTTTTCTCGTAATTTTGCCTCCCAACATCGCGAAGTAGAGCAGCGGTAGCTCGACGGGCTCATAACCCGCAGGTCGGAGGTTCGATCCCTCCCTTCGCAACTAAGGCCACTCGAGAGTAGTGGCTTTTTTATTTCCTGCTTGCGCCGGTCGCTCTGCGGGACTTGCAGTCCCGCAGTTTGATATTATTGCCTATGGCAATATATTATTCTATAAAATCAATTTCAATCAGTCCTTTTTTCCCTTCATAATTAGCAGCACTGCTGTATAAGTAATCAGCAGGAGCAGATACCAGCCCGGCCCTGACAGGATTTAAATGGATATAATTAAGCTTAGATATTAAAAACGGTTGACTAAAAATCTCTTCGGGATGATTGTCGCCTGTCCATACTTTAAACTGATCATTGGCATTTGTCCCATTCGCAAAAATCGAAACATATAAAGAGCCACTCCCCTTCTGCTTTCTGACTCATTCGCGATTGATGAGGTGATCGCCTTACTGGTATAAGTTTTAAAGTCCCTGAGCAGGTCGCTGAGGTTATTATTCCGGGCTGTCCAAATGGTATGAATATGGTTAGTCATAATGACATAGGCCCCCAGTAAGAGCCCTTTCCTTTGTCTGCAAAATTCAAAGCTTTTAAGAATGATATCCCGGTATCGTTGCCTGCTGAAAATATCAATCCAGCCCGCAATGGTAAATGTCAGGAAATGAGTGGCATCCTGATTTCTGATTTTATATCCTCCGGTAAATGTGTAGCTCATAAGAAATCCAGCTAAGTATTTTCATTTGGCAATTTGGTGGGATTATTTAACGAAAAAAAGAAATCGTACAGTGGAATTGCCTGAAAGTTGCCAAAGGCAACAGCATACTATTGCGAAACTGAAAGTTTCGCAAAGCCTAAAATGCTTGTCGAAACCGTAAAGTGAATAACGCCGATTGCTCTGCGGGACTTGCAGTCCCGCAGTTATATGTTATTGCCTTTGGCAATATTTCTAAAGATTTGTTCAACTTACTATAATCCTTTAAATCCTGTTATTTCGGCATCCGGAAAGACCGATTTGTTCACAGATTACTGGTTATCACCATCTTTTGGCTCAATAGCAAGTCATTCACCCGCTTTAGTTTTCAGCTGCCATGACCCTTTAATACCGTACCTTTGCAGACTCATTATGAAATCCGGTTTTGTAAACATATTTGGCCGCCCGAATGCCGGGAAAAGTACCCTCCTTAATGCATTGATGGGAGAGAAGCTGGCCATTGTGTCACCCAAAGTGCAAACCACCCGGCACCGGATCAAAGGAATCATGACCGAGGCCGGTTACCAGGTAATATTTTCAGATACACCGGGTATCATTGAACCCAAATACAAACTGCATGAGAAGATGATGCAGGCGGTAAAGAGTGCATTGGAAGATGCCGACCTGGCACTCCTGCTCGTGGATATTAAAGAGAACCGGGATGAAGCAGATGCCATCTTTACGGCACTCAGACTAAAAGTACCGGCCATTGTGTTACTGAATAAGGTGGATACATCAGATAAGGCAAGCACCAACGATGCTGCTGCTTTTTTCAGCAGCCGGCCTTATTGTAAAAAAGTGCTGGCCATATCGGCGCTGACAGGTTTCAACAAACAAACTTTTATGCAGGCCATCCTGGAATTTCTTCCGGAGGGCGAACCTTTTTTCGAAGGAGATGATATCAGCGATTTGCATACCCGTTTTTTTGTAAGCGAAATGATCCGGGAAAAAATTTATGAACTGGCTTCCGATGAAATTCCCTACCACAGCGCTGTGTTGATCCGTGAGTACCAGGAAAAACAAACCCTGGTGAAAATCGTGGCAGATATCATTGTACACCGGGAGACCCAGAAAGCGATACTGATTGGCGAGAAAGGGTCCATGATCAAAAAATCGGGATGATGGCCCGTAAGGATATCGAAGCATTTATCGGTCAGAAAGTCTTTTTGGAACTTTTTGTCAAGGTAAAGCCGAAATGGAGAGAGAATGAACTGATGTTAAGGGAATACGGGTATTAGGCAGCCGACAGTCAGTAGTCAACAGTCGGCTCCCGATAGCTATCGGGACGACAGTCAGCAGTTGAATTAAATTTCAAATAGGGTAAAGCAAAAATTATGTCATTTACAGTAGCAATAGTTGGCCGTCCGAATGTGGGCAAGAGTACTTTATTCAACCGTCTGTTGGAACAACGGAAGGCCATTGTGGATGATGTAAGCGGGGTGACCCGTGACCGTCAGTATGGGGTAGCTGACTGGAATGGCAAAGTATTTAATGTGATTGATACGGGTGGTTTTGTAGCAGGTAGTGATGATGTATTTGAAAGAGAAATTGCCAAACAGGTATTAATCGCGCTGGATGAAGCTGATGCCATTATTTTTATGGTGGATGCTGCTACGGGTATGACTGATCTGGATGATAGCATGGCCAATTTACTGCGCAGAAGTACAAAACCGGTTTTCCTGACGGTGAACAAAGTAGATAACAATGAAAGGATGCTGGAAGCCACAGAATTTTACAGCCTGGGCTTTGAACATATTTTTTTCCTGGCAGCTGCCAGTGGCAGCGGAACGGGTGAATTGCTGGATGCAATAACTGATCTGATTAAGGAAGATTCAGCTGAAGAGGCAAAGGAGATGGAAGAACTGCCCCGGTTTGCCATTATCGGCCAGCCCAATACCGGTAAATCATCTTTGCTGAATGCCCTGACGGGACAGGAGCGGACCATCGTCAGTGATATTGCCGGCACTACCCGCGACACCATCCACACGCATTATAATTTATTCCAGAAAGAATTTGTGCTGATTGATACGGCAGGTATCCGGCGTAAAAACAAAGTCAATGAGGACCTTGAATTTTATTCCGTGATCCGTGCTATCAAAGCCATGGATGAAGCAGATGTATGTTTGCTGCTGATTGATGCAGGCAAGGGCATCACGGCACAGGATATTAATATTTTTGCATTGGCTGCCCGGAAAGGGAAGGGGATTGTGATGCTGGTGAATAAATGGGACCTGATGGAAAAGGAAACCAATACAGCCAAAGAATATGAAAAAGAGCTGAAACAGAAACTGGCACCATTTACAGATGTTCCAGTCTTATTTGTTTCAGCCAAAGAAAAAACCCGGATTTTCAAAGCCATTGAAACGGCGCTGGAAGTGTATGCCAACCGCCAAAGAAGGGTCGCTACTTCCAAACTAAATGATATTATCCTTAAGGCGATTGAAGCATACCACCCGCCTGTAGTGAGAGGCCATCCGATCAAGATCAAATTTGTTACTCAGTTGCCCACAACGGTTCCATCCTTTGCTTTCTATTGCAATTTCCCTGATGATGTGAAGCAGCCTTACAAAAACTATCTGGAGAATAAACTCCGGGAAAATTTTGATCTGAAGGGTGTTCCCGTCCGCCTGTTTTTCCGCAAGAAATAACCGTCTTTTTCCCGCTTATTTTGGGATTTTCCTGACTTTTCATTTTGGATAACTGTAAATATTATTTTCAGTTATCCAACTATTCTTTGAATGCCTTCCAGCCGGTAAAATCTTACCGGTATCCGTGTTCTTTTTTATAAATAAAAAAAGAAAGCAAATGAGAAGGTTATTATCTGTGGTTTTGTTGATGGCATTGCATCTTTCTGCCACTACCCAAACATTGTATGAAACATTTTCCGATGGAGATTTTACAAATGCACCAACCTGGACCGGCAGTACTTCTTCCTGGTCAATTGTTGCAAACAGTGATGTTGGCACCGGGGCAACAGGTTCGCAGACTTTACGATTGAATGCAGCTGCAATTACCCAAACAGAATATCTCAGTAGTCCGGTCGCCAACTGGTATACCGAGCAGGAATGGGGTTTTTGGATAGGCAGAAGAAGCCAGGCCTTTACGAATGCGAATCAATCCTATTTCTGGCTCTATGCCAATGAATCAGGATACAGGATTGCAATCGGTGATGATACGGGCCGGATGAAATCGGGTTACAGTATATCGTCAATGGGTCCGTGAATACAACGGTGATGGTTTCATCCGGCGGCTTGACCAATGGCCTGACCGATTTTGGTTTTTTAGTCAGGGTTACCCGAACTGGCAGCGGACTCTGGACCTTATATACATCTGTTCTGCCAGTCGTCAACAGTACGGGTGCTGTTGCTGCTGATATTCCCAATATTACCAATACCCCGGTGCTGCAGGGTTCGGGAACAGAAAATAGTCTGGGGCCTGCATCAAACGGATATATTGGCGTGGCTTCATTGCATACAACCAGTGCAATTGCAATTACAGCAGCAGAGTTTGATCAGGTTTATTTTAATCAGTTTGTACCGGCAGGTATAATAACAGGTACAGTGGCCACAGCTCCTTTTATATTGCCAAACTGTACAGCAACTGCTGCCGGAACGGTGGATTTTACCACGACTGGCATATTTACAGGGACCAATGATTTTATAGCCCAGTTATCAGATGATGCAGGATCTTTTGCGGCTCCTGTTATTATTGGTATTATCAATGATTGGGGTGGCAATGATCCTTCGGGTACGATTCCCATTACCATTCCTGCAGGAACAGCAGGAGGTAACGGCTATCTTATCCGTGTAATCAGTAATGATCCAGCCATAACCGGGATCCCTTCAACGGCATTTACCATTACCCAAAATGGTTCGGGAGGTTGTGGTTCTGCAGCCACTGATTATTACCGGACAGTACAAACAGGAAACTGGAATAACCCCGGCACCTGGGAATCTTCGCCCGATAATAGCAGCTGGATAGCAGCGACCAAAGTCCCCACTTTCAACGCAAATACCATCCTGATTCAGAGCCCGCATACTGTTTATATTGATGCAACCGCTTCTGCAGATCAGCTCAGCATTCTTCCCGGGGCCATATTGAATCATGGAAACGGGATCAGCTTTACACTGAACAATGGCACAGGTACTGATATGGCAGTGAACGGAACTTATATTCTAAATGGTTCTCAGCCTTCAGGAACAGGCACCATAGCAATCAACGCAGGTGGTCTGGTCCGTGTTGATGCCAATACAGCGCCAGGCTTATCTGATGATTTTGCCCATTCAAATCCTGCCGTATTATTCCGGACCGGTGCTGTGTATGAATGGAATACTTCTGTTTTCACACCGGAATGGTCAGGGAGAAACTATTTTTCAGCAGGTGAAATTGTTGTTTTCCGGTTTTCAGCAACTCCAAATTTTGATTTGGGTGGAAACAGCCCTACCATGATTCACGGTGTACTGGAAGTGAATGCTCCGATTGAACTGACCGGTACAGCTGATAAATCTATTGTCAATGGTATTACGGGTACTGCAAACATTACAACTGATCCTTTATTTACAGGGGATATAGTGATTGAAGGGGCTTCCACTTCAGTTCTGGGGGGTACTGGTTTGATTAACCTGAGTCCTTTCAATGCAGAACTTTCAATTGGTCCGGGTACAACCATCACAATGCTGAGTAATAAAACAGTCAATGGTAATGTGATTTTATCGGGAGATACCTATGTGGAATTAGGTGATTTCAATCTGACAATAACGGGATCAATTGCAGGGGTGCCAGTAATGCCTTCATCAGGACAAATGGAGTGGGTGTACTCACATTAAATACGGTGAATGCCGGTGGTAAATTCTTCCCTATTGGAAATACAAGTTATAATCCGCTTCTTGTTCTCAATGGGAATGGCGAAAATTTTTCAGCCAGGGTACAAACAGGAATCAACCCTGCAGTCGCTTTCCCTTCTTATGGCGTAAACCGAACCTGGCATGTGTTTGCTTCAGGGAATACCACCGCCACATTGCATTTTCAGTTTGCAGCTGCTGACGCGAGTGCCGGGGTGAACCTGCCGGGAGATATCGAAATATTACAGCATAGTGCGGTGGCATGGAGTGTGATTCCCGGAAACGGGATCAGACCAACGGTGGGAACAAACCCCTATACAGTCAGTACCGTAAATAATATTCCCATCGGCAATACTGCGGTCGCTTATGCGTTGGGTAAATCTGGTGGACATATATTACCACTTAATTTTTCTATTACAGCCAGATCGCAGACAACAGGTTATGGGACAAGGATCAGCTGGGAGATTGTTAGTGCTGACCAGGTCAGGAATTTTGAACTGCAGCGTGCCGTAGCAGGAAGTACATTTTCAACCATTGCTTATCAGATCCCAGCTGCTAACGGACTTAACTATAGCATGATTGACTCATCATCGCAAACTGACCTGCATCTGTACCGGATAAAAGTCAATCTCCTGAATGGCCGGAGCCATTATTCTAATATTGTGAGCGTACAAAATAGCGGGCAGGCTGTGATGTTGACTTCGGTACGTCCGAATCCGCTGAGTAATGATGCTGTTTTCAGTATTCATGCGGCGGCACCATGCATGGCAGGATTATCTGTTTATAATATGGCCGGACAGCAGATAATGAATCGGACAATCAATTTAAAGAAAGGAAACAATTCCATTCAATTATCATTTTCATTTCTGAGTGCCGGTAATTACTATCTGCAACTAAGCACTGAAAACGCAATCAGCCGCTACCAATTTGTGAAGCAGTAGGTTTGATGATGGCAACATTGGATTGATATAGCATGAACCGGAAAAAATTATTTATAAGATATTACTTTGTCCGCCATAGTTCTGGCGAAGGAGGGGTATTAAATTATTCTGAAAGCGATATAAATTGATTATTCATCCGGTAGTATCGTAATTATACTAATCAGCAATAGAATTTTTTCGGTCTTTCACTTGCATTATCAGATTTCCCTTTCTATTTTGGTAGCCTGAATTATGGGCCATGCCCGTACCCTTTTATCCGCCGAAGCCTTGGCGAAGGCGGATAGATGCTATCAAAGCGAAGGCGGATAGCCGCAAAAGCAAGTGATAGCAAATTAACGCTAACGTAACGAAGGCGAACCCATGCTAAGGCAGCACGAATGCTGAGCAAACATTCGCAAACTGATAGCAACCCCAATCTCCCTGAAGGCCCTCCAATCTTCTTATTGCAAAATCATCATTACAGATAAGCGAACCACTTGTCCTGTGCCGGTAATCCTTTGAACAACCCCAAACAGACAACAACCACCTGTAATATGAAGTATGTATTTGTGCTGGCCTTTGCCATCCTGACCCACCATGGAAAGGCTCAGCTAACCAACGAAGCTCAGCCTGAGCCGGAAAAAACGGAAGCTGTATTCACACCCGGGTTTTCTCTGGCTAATCTGAATATACCCGGACATGATAAGGGAAAGAAAGATGTACTGCTGGGTCAGCGGAAATGGAAAATCAGTAGTAATCATATATGGACAGGAGGCCTGGTTTTTCTGGCGGGAGCTGCCAAAGGATTTAATGAAACGCTGCAGTTTCACTGGAAAGAATTCAGAAGACAGTTTCCACAAGCCAATGCGCAGTGGTTTAATCCAACCCTGAGCTGGAAAAATAAATACAAAAACGGGGATCCCGATGCCGGCGCAAAGTTCTTTGGATCTACTTCTGTATTCATCATGTTTACGGATCAGTACCACCTGAATAATTTTATCAATCGTGCGGCCTGGGGAACAGCATTGGTGATCAAGATCGGAGAAGGGAAAAAGCCGTTCAAACAATACCTGCTCGACTTTTTGTATTACGGACTTTGTCATCAGGCAGGATTTGCAGCCACTTATTACCCCTTTAGTAAGTATAAGGGCAAATAATATTTTCCTTGTTGAGTTGTGTCTCGAACCCCGCTGCTGCGGGGTTTGTTTTTTTAAGAACGCTGAGCTTTGGTTTTTCGCGCGGCAGCCTTTTTTTTCACCATCGGGATCTTTCTTTTTTTGGCTTCCTTATTCCATTCTGCAGCCGCAATGATTAGTTGGGTTAGTTCCAGCCGTAGGATGTCTTTTTTTTCTTTTACAATGATGCTGGCTATAGCTCTGTTTTCTGCTGTAGTTGTGGGAAAGCTGTCAGCAGATCCTTGCCCCAGCAGAAACAAACGGCAATTCCTTCGGTAGTCCGATTGAGATAAAGGAACATGCCAAAATAATGATAGAAGGGAATTCCGAAACTGAGCTTTTCTTCCACAGCCGGCACCAGTTGTAATACCTGATGTCGGATCAGTTTACAGATTGGCTGCAGATCATCAGGAAGCTGCTCAATATATTCATCAACCAATCTCATGATGTTGAATAGGGGTTGGGGATAGTTGGACGTTTATGAAAAACGGTTTGCAGGGTTTTTATTTTTTTCTGAAATGCAACCAGTTCTTCCTGTTGTTCGCGTATGAAACTATTATCGCTCAGTTTGCCCATCACTTTTTCCATTTCTTCCTGGGTATCGTATACCATTTTACGGAAAGGACTTTGGTAATCCCGGGCCCTGGCCTCGCTGATTCCCTGGGTGATCCATTCACGGGTATGCAGCACCTTCGGTAATAATTGCAGGAATATTTTTTTTTGTAAAGCGGGATGGTGAAAGCCCCAGTATTTCGAGCATTGAGGCAAATGCATGGTTGCATTTGTCGGTTTCATATCCCTGACTTTTCCGGAAATAATAATCGTGAACCTCATCCCAGTTACTGCATTTTCCAGAACGGATATTGCCGAGAAGGGATTGAACTGCTGATGCTTTCATCAGGAGGCCACCGCAATTGATCCATTTGGTTCTGGATGGGCTGGCCGGTAATGCTTTTTGGATGGCTGCCCAGCTTGACAGTTTTTTTTTCGATCAGCCGGATGATTTCAAGTACGCCGTAATAAATAATCAGCTCTTTAAAAATGGCACTCGCGTCAGCTGCTTTCAGAATGACTACTTTGCGCCGGCTGTTTTCAAATCCACTGGCGAGAATTTCAAGGGTGGCTGCTTCATTGGGTTTGGTATCCAGTATTTCTTTTCCTTTTTGAACACAGCCTTTCTCTGTAAGTACTTGTTTATTTTTCCTGGCCCAGGCTTCACCTGTAAATTGCCTGAGTAATTGAAGCCCGTCAAAAATTTCATTTATACTGTCAGGAGCCAGGTAATCATATTCAATCCTCATCCGCTGATCAGTTCTTTTATCGCGGCTGGAATACTTTGTCACATTCCTGGGCCAACGCATACATATTATACATGAACCAGTAGGCCGGCATCAGCAGGAGCCTTTCGTTAGACACATCATTACTGAGCAGGGAAAATGGAATCGGAATATTAAGTTCTGCGGGAAAATCACCTTTTGCAATCAATGTAAAGGAAGCGAATTTTGAATTGTGTTTGAGGCTCACGCATAGTCCGGGCCAGAAACCGCGGCCGGCGATCAGTTCTCCATCGGCTCCTCTTGAATTATGATTGGAACCAATAGTGGCCCCGGCCGCCATATTACTTTGACCGAGAACAGTAGCTGCGCAGAGAAAGGAATTATTATGGTGTTGTTCATGCGCCGGGAAGATCAATGAGTTGAGCACTTCGCAACAGGAGATCGTGGAATTATCACCGAGAAATGAGTTGATCAGTCTGGCTCCGTATTTCAGCTGCGAGTTACTTCCCATCACAAAGCGAACGGCTTTGACTCCATAGAAAATCCGGCAACCGGATCCGATGATTCCATTCACCAATTCACAACCCTCTCCGATCTGGGTTTTTGCTTCAGGGGAAGAGTTAATCGTGATATTTTTAATTTTGTTGGCACCTTTCAGATAAGCGTCAGAGCCGATCCAGGCATCCTTGATGATCCGGCAGTTTTTGATAACTGTCCGGTCGCCGATTTTACCATAGTAACCACGACGGGTATCATATTTTGCATCCGTGAATTCCCTGAACCGCTGCAGCAGTTTTTCATCGTCACGGTACTTACTCCAGAGCCAGGCATCTGCCACCTGCATACCGTTGTAGGGGAGAACGCTCCGGCCGGCATTTTCATTACAGATCTCCAGCCAGATCCTTACATTTTCTTTCTCTCCTGTTTGAGCACACCATTTCCGAATTTGGCATGATCGGTGGTTGCCAGTTCATTAATATTCACGAGCATCACATCATTACCGGTGATATAGTGGCTCATAAAACCAACATTGTCGATCACGGCATTGTCGCCAATATCACTGCTGATGATGGTACTGTTATAAAGCCCGACCGGCATCCGGAGATTATTGAATTCATGGAAATAAGGCTCCAGTTTTCCGATACGGACCAGACCGTAGAACTTGCAGTTTTTGACAAGTGAGGGATCAAAGAATTCAGAGACCAGTACCATGCTCCAGTTATCAGAGCTGTTTCCGTTTTTTACCAGCAGCTTAATGGCGCTGTTGCTGAGTGGCCGGTAGATCGTGTCATTCCTGTTTTGCCGGTTGCGCAGGTAATATTCATCTTTCCCTTTGGGGATATACTGCTTTGCAATAAAGCCATAACCCAGCGAATTGAGTGGTTCTTTTCGGATGATATTCATATTACCTAACCCCAAGGAGTTTTTGGACCCTGAAGTGCGCAGCGCTTCAAAGCTGGTTAAACAATTGTTCTGATGCGGATAATCCTGGTCTGTTTATCATTCTCTGATCAGGCTTTCAGAAAAGTATCTGGCACCGGGGGATGACAGATTTTTTTCAATTTATTCCACCGTAACACTCTTGGCCAGATTCCTTGGCTTATCTACATCCAGGTTCTTGGCTACGCCAATATAATAAGCCAGTAACTGGAGTGGTACAACACTCAGCATCGGGGCCAGGATTTCATCTGCCTCTGGTACGATCATTACATCATCGGAAATGTCTTTGGAATGACTGTCGCCTTCAGTAATCACGGAAATGACTTTTCCTTTCCGGGCTTTGATTTCCTGCATATTGCTCACCACTTTTTCATGATAGGCATCACGGGTGGCAACAAACACAACGGGTAGCTGGTCATCAACCAGTGCAATCGGACCATGTTTCATTTCTGCAGCGGGATAGCCTTCTGCATGGATATAGGAAATCTCTTTCAGTTTCAATGCTCCTTCCAGTGCCACCGGGAAATTATAACCACGTCCCAGGTACAGGAAGTCACGGGCATCTTTGTACTTTTCTGCCAGTGCTTTGATATGTTCGCTTTGCTGAAGTGTCCAGGCTACTTTTTCCGGTATCTGCTCCAGTTCAGTCAGGAGGTTGCGGTAACGTTCTTCACTGATCGTGCCTTTGATATATCCCAGTTTCAATGCAATCATGGTGAGTACGGCCAGCTGAGCTGTAAAAGCCTTGGTGGAAGCTACTCCGATTTCAGGGCCGGCATGGGTATAAGCGCCGCCATGACTGGTACGGGCGATAGAAGATCCAACCACATTCACCACACCGAGAATGATTGCTCCTTTTTGTTTGGCATTTTCAATGGCCACCAGTGTATCTGCGGTTTCACCGCTTTGTGAAATAGCGATGATCACATCCCCTTTTTGTATCACAGGATTCCGGTAACGGAATTCAGAAGCATATTCCACTTCCACATTGATCCGGCAGAGTTCTTCAAATATATATTCGGCAACCAGTCCGGCATGCCAGCTGGTACCACAGGCCACCATCACAATACGATTAGCATTCACGATCTGCTCTGCGTACTGCTGGATACCACTCATGGTGATGGTACCTGCTTCTGCATCAAGCCTTCCGCGAAGACAATCATATATCGTTTGTGGTTGTTCAAAAATTTCCTTAAGCATGAAATGATCAAAGCCCCCCTTTTCAATCGCCGCCAGTTCGAGATCGAGCTTCTGGACATAAGGAGTCAGTTTTTCATTTCCCAGATTTTTCAGGATCAACTCATCGGGTCTGATAATGGCCAGTTCGTAGTCGTTCACATACACCACTTCCTTGGTGTATTCCAGCATGGGGGAGGCATCAGAACCGAGAAAATGTTCTCCTTTGCCAACGCCAATCACCAGGGGACTTCCTTTCCGCGCAGCGATGATGGTATCGGGATTTTCTTCATCCAGCAAAAGGATCACATAAGCACCGGTCACCCTTTTCAAAGCAATACGTACCGCTTCTTCCAGCCCGCAGTTATTATTCTTTTTAATTTCTTCAATAAAATTCAGGAGTACTTCCGTATCGGTATCACTTTCAAAAGTATACCCCAGGTTGGTGAGTTCTTTTTTAAGCTGGCTGTAGTTTTCAATGATTCCGTTATGGATCATGGCCAGCTTACCGCTGGCAGAGCGATGGGGATGGGCATTCCGGTCACTGGGTTCACCATGGGTGGCCCAGCGGGTATGGCCGATGCCAACATGGGCATGCAGGTTCTTACCCACGATATGGTCTTCCAACTCGGCAACCTTGCCTTTTTTCTTATATACTTTCAGGCCGCCGTTTTGCAGGGCCACTCCCGTGCTGTCGTAGCCACGGTATTCGAGTCTTTTCAGACCTTTAATTATAATGGGGTAGGCCTCTCTGGGACCGGTGTATCCAACTATTCCGCACATAAGGGATGAATGGTTTATCTATAGAATTAAGGTTCACAAAAATAGAGATTTAGGGGTATGAAGAAATCAAACCCGCACAAAACCGCATATTTTATTTTAGAAGCCAGTGAGAGATTAAAAATTAAAGTAAGACCCCTTTTAATAAAAGGTAGGCAGTACCAAAATAAATCAGCAAACCGGTTACATCCACCAGTGTGGCGATAAACGGAGTGGAGGAAGTGGCAGGGTCTGCTCCTAATCTTTTCAGTAAGAGAGGCAGCATTGAACCCATGATTGTTCCCCAGGTTACCACACCAATGATGGCAATGCCGATGGCGATTCCGATCCGGATAAAGTGTTCACCAAATAATCCAAAGAAATGATATCCTCCATAAATAATCAGGAAACCAAAGACCCCCAGGGTGACACCCATAAAGATGCCGGACAAAATTTCTCTGCGGGCTATCCGCCACCAGTCTTTCACGGTAATTTCTCCTAAAGCCAGTGCCTGAATGATCAGGGTGGCAGCCTGTGATCCGCTATTGCCTCCACTGGAAATGATCAGGGGAATAAATGTAGAGAGCACAAGTACCTGTTCCAGTGTTTGCTGGAAATTAGACATGGCTATAATGGTGAGTGTTTCTCCCACAAATAAAATGATGAGCCAGATAATCCGTTTTTTGTACAGCTTGAAAATAGGCACATCGAGATATGGCGCTTCCAGTGCTGCAGTACCTCCCATTTTCTGCATATCCTCACTGAACTCTTCTTCTGCAACCCATAGTATATCATCAATGGTTACAATGCCCAGCAGTTTATCGCTTTTGCTGACAACCGGTAATGCCACCCGGTTATTCATTTTAAAAACTTCACTGGCCATTTCCTGGTCATCTTCAGGATGGAGGGATACAAAGCGTTCGTCCATCAGTTCCTCCACTTTTTTATCCGGTGGATTCAGGATGAAATCCCTGATCCGGATATCATCCAGCAATTGACCTTTTTCGTTGATTACATAAATAACATTGATCGTTTCACTGTCCTTCGCATACTTACGGATGGTGGTAAAAGCTTCCTGAATGGTAGTGCAGGGATAAACATATACATAATCAGGGGTCATCAGTCGCCCGATACTGTTCTCGGGATAACCAAGCAGGGAGAGTGTGATCTTTCTTTCCTCCGGATCCAGCAGTTTGATCAGTTCCCGCACCACATTACTGGGTAATTCTTCCAGGAAATCAGTCCGGTCATCCGCCGGTAATTCATTCAGCAAAGATGCCGTGGTATTTGGAGGCAGTTCATGGATGATTCTTTTTTGTACAGAGAGATCGAGGATTTTAAAAACACTGGCTGCCCGGTGGATCGACATATTGGCAATGATACTATCCTCATATTCGGGATACTCATCTACCAGGGTGGCCACATCACTGATATTCTGATCATCAAGGAATGCCCGGATCAACAGTTTGTCCTCTGTTAGAATGTGGGCTTCAAACTGCTCCTGTAAAGTACTTTGTTCTAGTTCCAGCGACATGGATCAAAAGTAGAGAAAAGTCGGGAGCCGGCAGTCGGCAGTCAGCAGTCATCAGTATGCAGTCGAGAGTCATGAGTCATGAGTCTGGAGTAAGTCGCCGATAATCGGAAGCCCAATATCCCGCCTTCGCTATGGCTTCGGCGGACAAGCCCAATATCTTAATATCCCAATCTCCCAATCTCCAATCTCCTGCATATTTCTTAAACTTGTATCTACTGTTTATTATCATGATACTACCATGTTTAATTATTGCACCTACTGCGACCATGGGCCGTGGTGTGTTTACGACTGAAAATATTGAAGCAGGGACCCTGATTGAAGTGTCTCCTGTGATTGTCATGTCAGCTGCCGAAAGAAAACTGCTGGATCAGACGCTGTTGCATGATTATATATTTGAATGGGGCGAGAAAAGGGATCAGTGCTGTATGGCACTCGGATATGTTCCGGTTTATAATCATGCCTATGAAAGTAACTGTGAATATGAAACTGATTTTGATTTTGGACAAATCAGGATTACAGCTGTTCGCTCTATTGGAGTAGGAGAGGAATTATTCATTAATTATAACGGAGAATGGAATGATTCCAGGCAGGTCTGGTTTCATCGGGAAGCCGGTAAATAAAAAACCCGTTCCTGATGGGAACGGGCTTCTCAATAAATTTCTTATTCTTACTGGAACCTGATTTGTCCTTTGATTTCACCACCACCATAAGTCGCTGTGTGGATATTAACATAGTACATACCATTCAGCAGGTCTTCTTCTTTTACCACGACACCATCCACCTGGAAGGAACCGGAGTAAGAGCCACAGGCCGTAGTGGAAGAGGCATTACAACGGACAATATTCGCTGCGTTGAAAGTTTGTACCACCGGAGCCGTATAACCTACCGGCGCTAGGCCATGAATATGGAATACGGTAACGGGACCGGTCAAACCGGACCACCTGAAAGTATAAGTAAGTGTTCTTGTATTTCTGGTATAAGCCACATCAAGGGTACCAATCGCTGAACTGGCGTTGGCGGGAACTTCCTGGGCACCGCTCATGACGATACCTTTTTTCTCATAATCGGTCACTCTCTTTTGTTCGGCATTGGGTTCGCAGGAACTAAAGCTCAGGAGAAGGGCAAAAAGGGAAATGGGTAAAACAGTCAGTTTTAGCAGTTTCATGTTTTGGTCTATTTGTGGTAAAAATAAGAAGTTTTTTGAATCTGCAATATTTTTAAAAAAGTCCCTAAAAGCCTGTTAGTAAGCTGTTAGAAAGCTATGAACCCTGTCCGGGCCGGACTCCCGGCAGTACCTGATCGGGGGTAGTGATGCTGCTGTTTCTGATTCAGGATGAAACAGTGCCTTTTTTTAACAGAAAGGGTGGAAAATCTGTTTAGTTTAATCAGGAAAAAGGCCAGGATCATTTCAACTTTCCCTTGATTTCCTGCAGTTTCAGCAAGGCTTCAACCGGTGTCAGGCGGTTAATATCAGTGCCTTCCAGTAGCTGACGGATTTCCTCAAAAGTCTCACTATGGGCGTCAAACATGGAGAGTTGCATTTTGGGGTTGCCGGCTCCCGGGCTGTTGAGTTGTTGCAATACTGTTCCGGCTGGGGAGCTCCCTACATCGGTCTGACGGCTTCTGGTTTCCAGTTCTTTTAAAATCTCATTGGCTCTTTCAATCAACGAGGGTGGCATTCCTGCCATACGGGCCACATGTATACCAAAACTATGGGTGCTTCCGCCTCTTGCGAGTTTGCGGAGGAAGATGATCCGGTTGCCGGCTTCCTTATTTGTTACATGGTAATTCTTTACTCTTGGCAATTTTTCTTCCAGCTCATTGAGTTCATGATAATGCGTGGCGAAAAGTGTCTTGGGTTGCTGGGGGGCCTGGTGCAGGTGTTCGGCAATACTCCAGGCGATGGATATTCCATCGTAGGTGGAAGTGCCCCGGCCAATTTCATCCAGTAACACAAGGCTGCGATGGGTGAGATTATTAATAATACTGGCGGTTTCATTCATTTCCACCATAAAAGTCGATTCACCTCCGGAAAGATTATCTGATGCGCCAACCCTCGTAAAAATTTTATCGGTCAGGGAGAGGCGGGCTTCTGATGCCGGAACAAAGGAACCCATATGTGCCATCAGGGTAATCAGGGCTGTTTGCCGGAGAAGGGCACTTTTACCACTCATATTGGGTCCGGTTAAAATAATAATCTGCTGATCATCCTTATTCAGTTCCATATCATTGCTGATATAGGCTTCACCTGGTGGAAGATTTCTTTCTATCACAGGATGTCTTCCTTCTTTGACCACCCACTCATCGCCGCTATGGAGAACTGGTTTCTTATATTGGTAATGAATGGCGTTATGGGCGAAGCAGCAGAGACAATCCATGATGGCCAGTAATTGTCCGTTGGTTTGTACAGGGGCCAGGTAATCGTATAATTCATTCAGCAGGGCATCATATAATTCCAGTTCAATCCGAAGGATTTGTTCTTCAGCCCCCATGATTTTTCTTCATACTCTTTCAGTTCCGGGGGTGATATAGCGTTCGGCATTGGTCAGGGTTTGTTTACGCATCCAGCTGGCCGGTACTTTATCCTTATGGGCGTTGGTGACTTCCAGGTAATAGCCAAACACATTGTTGAAACCTATTTTAAGGGAGGGTATACCGGTTCGGTCTGCTTCCTGTTGTTGCAGTTGGGCCAGGTATTCCTTGCCACTGCTGGAGATATGCCGGAGTTCATCCAGTTCAGGGTTCACTCCATTACTGATCATTCCGCCTTTAGCAGCCAGGGCGGGTGGGTTCTCCGTAATTTCTTTAAAAATTTTTCCGGCAATATATGGACATGGATTCAAGGCATCTCCCAATCTTTTCAGGTATTCATTGCTGCTCTCCAGATTCAATTGTTTCAGCATTTCCACCTGTTTCAATCCTTTTGCCAGTTGTAATACTTCCCGGGGATTGATTTTCTTCATGGGGATTTTGGAAACCAGTCTTTCGATATCCCCGCACTGACGGATATGACTCACCAGTTTATTCCTGAGTTCGGTTTCCCTGATCAGGAATTCCACGGTTTCCAGTCTTTCATTTATTTTCTGAATATCCTTTAAAGGAAAAATGATCCAGCGTTTAAGCAAACGGGCGCCCATGGCAGATACCGTATTATCCAATACAGCCAGCAGGGTATGGGTTCCTTCGGCATTGCCATGGATCAGTTCCAGGTTGCGGATGGTGAAGCGGTCCATCCACAGAAAATCATCCCGGTCGATTCTTTGGAGGGAAACAATATGCTGCAGGTGCGGGTGTTCAGTATCTCTTAAATAATGAATGATGGCTCCGGCAGCAGTGAGACCGTTTTTCAGTTCTTCCACCCCAAACCCTTTCAGTGAATGGGTTTGAAAATGTTTGAGCAGGGTTTCGGCGGCATAACCGGCATCAAAGATCCATTCATCCAATGTATAAGTATAGACCTTGCTGCCAAAATACTCCCTGAATTTTTTTTGCTGGTGCCGCTGAAAAATTACTTCGGAAGGCCGGAAGCTTTGCAGCAGTTTATCAGCATATTCCCGGTCCCCTTCTGCCAGCAAAAATTCGCCGGTGGAAATATCCAGAAAGGCCAGTCCGTATTGGTCATCGCTGGCAAAATGGATGGCGGCCAGGAAATTGTTGCTGTGATGTTCGAGTAATTTATCATTCACGGTGGTGCCAGGGGTCACCATATCTGTGACACCTCTTTTCACAACCCCCTTGGCCTGTTTGGGATCTTCCAGTTGGTCACAGATAGCTACCCGGTGTCCGGCTTTAACCAGTTTATGCAAATAGGTATCCAGGGCATGGTGAGGAAAGCCGGCCAGTTCGGCAGAAGAGGCGGCACCGTTATTCCGCTTGGTCAGGGTGATGCCCAGGATTTGTGAAGCCAGTACGGCATCCTGGCCGAAAGTTTCATAAAAATCACCTACGCGAAATAGGAGGATGGCATCCGGGTATTTTTGTTTGATGGCCCGGTGCTGCTGCATCATCGGTGTATCACTGCCTGCTGTTTTTGCCATGGGGAAGCTGTCATGCTGTGCTTGTAGAAGCATGGCAGGCGGCAAATATATAGTCTTTGTTCACGATCCCGAAAGTGATGTGCATTTTGTGAATTACTTTTGCCCGATGCGAAAATTAAGCATGGCCGAGTTGGGCCGCAAATCGGTAGAAGAGTTCCGCCAATCGGCCAAGATACCGGTGATTGTGGTATTGGAGAATATCCGCAGTGCTTATAATGTGGGCAGTGTGTTCAGGACTTCGGATGCATTTTTAATTGAGGCGATTTATATCACGGGCTATTCTGCCAAACCTCCGCATAAGGAAATTAAGAAAACGGCCCTGGGAGCAGAGGAAACGGTGAGCTGGAAGCATTTTCCCAATGCCGAAACGGCAATAGCTGAATTAAGAAATGCAGGATACAATATTTATGCCGCTGAGCAGGCCGAAGGCAGCTATCGCCTGAATGCCATTGGTTTTGAACCGGAGGAGAAAATTGCCGTTATTTTTGGCAATGAAGTAACGGGTGTGGAGCAGTCCACCATTGCCCTAAGTGATGGTTGCCTGGAGATTCCTCAGCTGGGGATGAAGCATTCATTAAATATTGCTACTGCTGTTGGTGTGGTGTTGTGGGAACTGGTGCGGGGGAGGATTGGGAGTTAGGAATTGGTTATTAGGTATTAGTTATTTCTTCTATCGCAGTATGTTCTTACAGCGGGAAGATATTAGGATATTGAGATATTAGGATATTGCATCGCCCGCCGAAGCCTTGGCGAAGGAGATATTAGGCATCGCCCGCCGAAGCCTTGGCGAAGGAGGGTATTGGTTAATGTACATTGAATAATCGAATGAGTAAGGTTAAGAGTTATCTGAGTCTGATCAAATTTTCGCACACGATTTTTGCGATGCCGTTTGCATTGATCGGCTTTATGTTGGGTTTATTCAGCACTTCCTACCATCCATTTATCGGTGCCTGGCGCAATAAAAATGGGGTATATCAATGGGATTTGAATCATTCATTGGGATGGGCCTGGGAAAACGAAGTAGCGGGTGACTCTTTGTTATGGAAACTAATTACCAGGGGGGAAACGAGCGCCCTCCCTGTAATTGCCAGGTATTTTTTACTGGTCGTACTTTGTATGGTATTTGCCCGTAGTGCAGCGATGGCTTTTAACCGGTATCTCGACCGTCAATACGATGCACGGAACCCGAGGACTGCTATACGAGAAATTCCGGCGGGAGTAATCAGTCCTGTGAATGCGCTTTTATTTACCATTATCAGTAGTCTGCTCTTTATTGCCTGTACATTCTTTATTAACCGGCTCTGTTTTTATCTGTCTCCGGTGGCACTGGCAGTGATTCTGGGATACAGTTATACCAAAAGGTTCACTTCGCTTTGTCATTTAATCCTCGGGCTGGGTTTATCACTGGCTCCGATTGGAGCTTACCTGGCAGTTACAGGGCAGTTTGCGCTATTACCGATGCTGTTCTCAGTGACTGTGCTTTTCTGGGTCAGTGGGTTTGACATCATTTATGCTTTACAGGATGTGGAATTTGATCAGTCGCAACAACTCTATTCTATCCCTGCCCGGTTGGGGAAGGCTAAGGCATTAAAGGTTTCAGAACTATTACATTTAATAAGTGCCGCAGCTGTTCTTTTTGCGGGTTATGATGGACATTTCGGATTAATATACTGGATCGGAGCAGCCATATTCATTGGTATGCTGGTATATCAGCATACCCTGGTAAAGCCAAACGACCTTCGGCGTGTCAATCTGGCTTTTATGACTTCCAACGGGGTCGCTTCTGTTCTTTTCGCCATCTTTGTCATTGCTGATTATTTTATCATCATCAATCTCTGAATTTGATCACTGAATAGTATCACATTATCTCAATATCTTAATATCCCAATATCTAATTCCTAATACCTAACTCTCCTCATGCCCCGCATCCTCTGCATTGATTATGGTCTCAAACGAACCGGAATAGCCGTTACAGATCCTTTGCAGATCATCGCCACGGGTTTGACTACTGTTGGTCATAAAGAACTGCTCCCTTTTCTAAAAGATTATTTTGCAAAAGAGCAGGTAGAACTGATCCTCATCGGCTGGCCCACTAACTGGGATGATTCCGCTACCCATGCAACGGCCCATGTGGAGCGATTTATTGGGGTATTGCAGAAACAGTTTCCCCAAATGCCGGTACAGAAAGTAGATGAAAGATATACTTCTAAAATGGCCAAAGACGCTTTGCTGGAAATGGGATTGAAAAAAACGCAGCGCCGGAACAAAGCCCTGGTGGATGAGATCGCGGCCACAATTATGCTACAGGAATACCTGCGGCAGAAAGGGTAAGGCGGGATTAGGATATTCAGATATTATGATATTGGGATATTGAGATATTGGGGGTAAATTTGCAGGATGATTTTACCGATTGTAGCATACGGGCATCCGGTACTGCGAAAAATAGCGGAACCCATTAATGCGGACTATACCGGTCTGGAAAAACTGGTGGCTGATATGTGGGAAACCATGTATGCCAGCAATGGGGTCGGACTGGCAGCACCTCAGATCAACAGGGATATTCGCCTTTTTGTGGTGGATACTGAGCAAATGTTCCGGGGCATGGAAGAAAAAGAGAAAGCAGAGTTTCCGGGTGATGAGGGACTGAAAGCCGTGTTTATCAATGCCCGGATTGAAGAGCTGGAAGGTGAAGAATGGGCCTATAATGAAGGCTGTTTAAGTATTCCCAAGATCAGGGAAGATATATTTCGACAGGAAACAGTTACGATCCGGTATTATGATGATCAGTTTAAAGAAAAGCTGGAACGTTTTACAGGTCTTACAGCAAGAGTGATCCTGCATGAATATGATCATATTGAAGGGAAACTATTCATTGATTATATAAGCACATTGAAAAGAAAACTGATGAAAGGGAAATTAAATGATATCTCCCGCGGGAAGATTAAAGTGGATTATCGGATGTTATTTCCAGATTGACACCGCAATAACCTGCAAACCCATACCACAATCAGGGGGTTTTTGAAAAATAACCCTGATTTCATCTAATTTTTTTTGTTGCCATAAAGGACTAATACTATTTTCGTTCTGTATTCCTCCCCCTCTGAAATAGCTAAGGTTAAAAATTCTGATTAGTTGGTTTACAATAACTTTTAAAAAGTTATTGGTCCGTCCTGTATGGATATAAATTGATTTATTAACCACTAAACCTTAAGCTTATGAGAAGTAAATTGACTCTTTCTCTGTTAGCCGTTTTTCTTGCGGTTGGCTTCTGTAAAGCCCAGGTTCCCTCAGTGATTCCGTATAATGGTGTAGTACCGGCTGTGATGAACAGTGCCGGAGGTACCTATGACAATGCGTTGTCGTATTACCGTTATGAATGGAGTTTTGGGGAGCTGGTGCTGGTACAGGCCTTTGCGCCGCCGGACAGTTCGATACTGGTTACGCAGGGTGTGCTGCAGCCGTGTACGGACAAGATTGGTCCATCCCCTTATTCCCTGTTATTTGAAGCAGGAGATTACAAGTTGTTTCCTAACCCGACTTCCGGGAAATTTGAGCTGAACTTTTTTGTGACCACCCCTGGTCAGATGAGTTTGCAGCTGATCAATTCTATTGGTCAGATCCTGGAGTCCCGGAGTTATCACTATGATGGTTGTTGCCGGATCGAATTATTTGACCTGACGGGCCGTCCGTCGGGCGTATATTTTGTGGTGGCTGATCTTCGTCCTGATACGCCCAGAGCGGACGGGTTAGAAGTTGTACGTCACAGTGGACTGAAAGTGGTCAAGATAGACCAGTAGTCTTTCCCGGTTCAGTCCGGAAATGAATCAAACAGATCAATCACATCAATCAATTAAACCAGAACAAATGAAAAAATTATTATCCTTATTATCAGTATTACTGCTGGCGGTAGCAGGGATGTATGCCCAGTCACCGGCCCCCGGCATACTGAACTACCAGGGGGGCAGGTCCTGTGGTGTATTCAGAAACCCGTCCGGTTACTACAAATCCATTTGGATTATTCAATGTGCAACTGGGCAGCACCGGAGCCACGGTGGTATCAGGCAGTATTGCAGGAGTACCCTGGGGTGTTGGTCTTAAATTTATCCAGGTAGAAATTGATCCCAATGGTGGATCAACATTTATCAATATTGGTACAGCGCAACTGGCGAGTGTACCTTATTCACTTTATTCATCCTTATCCAATGACCTGGTACTGCCTTTTAATAAAACGCAGGCCGATGCAGGTACTTTGTTCCGTGTTACGAACAGTGGAACAGGTTCAGGCAGCACGGCATTGGAAGGTGTAACAAACAGCCAGGCAGGAAATGCTTTTGCTGTGATCGGTACGGTATCTCATTCAGCTCCCGGTGGATTTTCTGCGGGTGTAAGAGGTATCAATAATGGTGCAGGCGGATTAGGAATTGGTGTATATGGATCTCAGGCCGGAAGTGGCTGGGGTGTGTATGGAACCACGCCAACAGGTATCGGTGTAAATGGTAGTGCTAGTTCTTCAGGTATTGGAGTATTTGGTTCCTCCAATAGTGGTACAGGTGTTTATGGTACATCCACTACCGGTAATGCCGGTCGTTTTGAAATTACCAATGCTTCTAACAATACAGATGCCTTAGTGGCTAATACGAATGGTGGTGCAGCCAGCTGGGCAATCCGTGCTTCCAGTACTGGTTCACAGGGTGCCGGTATCTTTAGTTATACTGGTCCTGCTGCCGCCAACTCACTGCGTGTACTCACCAGTGGAAATGGTTTTGCTGCCAATATCACCAGCAGTAATGCAGCGCCGCTGGCACTGCGTACGCAGGGTGGATTACAGTTAACAGGTATCGGCGAAGCCGCTAACCGTCTGCTGACTTCAGATGCAGTTGGTAATGCCACCTGGCAGACTGCTGCAGCAGTTGGTGTAGTTACGGGTAGTGGTACGTTGAATTTTGTTCCGAAATGGACACCGGTTGGTACCAACCTTGGTAATTCACAGATTTTTGATGATGGCAGCCTCGTAGGGATTAATACAGCGTTACCCACACACAAGCTGACTGTTCTGCATGGTGGAAGTACTGGTATTGCCGTTAGGTCTACATCCAGTTTCTCTACAGTAGATATTGATGCTGCCAGTGGCGATGCCGCCCTTCGTTTTTATAACCTGGGTTCAGGTATGTGGAATATGCGTAGCCATCCGGGTGACAACTACCTTGAGTTTTTTGCTCTCGGTGGTGGCGGAAGCCGCATGGCCATTAAGGATGGTACCGGTAATGTTGGTATCGGAAATACAACAGCTGCTATCAGTTACAGATTGCATGTAGAACATGGTGGCAGCACTGGTATTTTATCCAGATCAACCTCCAGTTTTTCTGTAGTGGATATTGATGCAGCATCAGGTGATGCCGCTCTTCGTTTTCAGAAAGCTGGTGTTGGTCAGTGGAATACCCGCAACCGTCCCGCTGATGATTATTATGAAATATTTGAATTAGGTGGTGGCGGAAGCCGCGTAGTCATTCAGGATGGTACCGGTAATGTTGGTATCGGTGAAACAACTAACCCTACTTACAAACTTGATGTATTACATGGTGGTTCAACTGGTATCCGCAGCCGTTCCAGTGGTTCCTTCTCCGTAGTGGATATTGATGCCGCTTCCGGAGATGCCGCATTGCGTTTTCAGTCTGCAGGTGTAGGTCAGTGGAATACCCGCAACCGTCCTGCCGATGATTACTATGAGATTTTTGAATTAGGTGGTGGTGGAAGCCGCGTGGTGATTCAGGATGGTACTGGTAATGTTGGTATCGGTGAAACAGTCAACCCCACTTACAAACTGGATGTATTACATGGTGGTTCAACTGGTATCCGCAGCCGTTCCAGTGGTTCCTTCTCCGTAGTGGATATTGATGCCGCTTCCGGAGATGCCGCCCTGCGTTTTGCCAATGCAGGTGTAAACCAGTGGAATATCCGTAACCGTCCTGCTGATGATTATCTGGAGATTTTTGAATTAGGTGGTGGCGGAAGCCGCGTAGTGATTCAGGATGGTACCGGTAATTTTGGTATCGGTGAAACAACCAACCCTACTTACAAACTGGATGTATTACATGGTGGTGCTACCGGTATCCGTAGCCGTTCTTCCGGTACTTTCTCATTGATGGATATTGATGCAGCAAATGGTGACGCAGCTCTGCGTTTTGCCAAAGCTGGCGTAAATCAGTGGAACACCCGTAACCGTCCTGCTGATGATTATTATGAAATTTTTGAACTGGGTGGTGGCGGAAGCCGGTTTGTGATCCAGGATGGAACTGGTAATGTGGGTATCGGTGAAACAACCAACCCTGTTTATAAACTGGATGTACTACACGGTGGTGCCACTGGTATCCGCAGCCGTTCTTCCGGTACATTCTCCCTGATGGATATTGATGCTGCTAATGGTGATGCTGCTTTGCGTTTTGCAAAAGCTGGCGTAAACCAGTGGAATACCCGTAATAACCCTGCTACCGATGACTACCAGATTTTTGAACTTGGTGGTGGTGGTGAAAGAATGAGGATTGATAATACAACAGGTCACGTTTGGGTTAATAATGACTTTGATGTACTCGGCGCGAAAAATTTCGCCATGGATCACCCGCTGGATCCTGCTAACAAGATTCTGCGCCACGCTGCGGCAGAGAGTAATGAAGTAATCAATTTTTACAGTGGTAATGTAACTACCGATGCCAGTGGTAAAGCTGTTGTAAGTCTTCCTGATTATTTTGAAGCACTGAATAAAGATCCCCGTTATCAGTTAACTGTTATCGGATCTTTTGCCCAGGCGATTATCAGTAAGGAAGTAGCAGGTAATCAATTTGAAATCGCAACCAGCATTCCAAATGTAAAAGTTAGCTGGGAAGTAAAAGGTGTTCGTAACGATGCCCGTTTCAGAATGTTCCCTTATGTAGCTGAGCAGGAAAAATCTGCAGCCCAGAAAGGAAAATATCTTGATCCGATCGTTCACAATCAGCCCATGAGTAAACATGTTACTTATGATGCAAATATGGAGTCTTCACTCAATGATGCTCCTAAAGCAACTAACAAACCAGCCCCTGCCACCACTGGCGGAAGTCTGGATCAGGGAGCCATTGTTGCTCCTGTGTCGAACAAAGCAGTTGCTGAAAAGGGTACCAGCCTTGAACAAGCGCCTGTGGTTGCTCCTTCTGCTAATAAACCAGCAGAAAAAGGTGGCAGCACAGAAGATGTTCCTGCTACGAAATCAACCAAAGCTGCACCTGAATCAAAAGGTGGCAGTCTGGATGAAATGCCAAAACCTGTTGAGAACAAGAAAACAGAAGTGAAAGGTGGCAGCACCCAGGGTGAGTAATTACAAATTGCAAACCATTTTATAAAAAGGAAGGCCCACAGAGGGCCTTCCTTTTTTGTTGCCAATTACATTACTGATGATTATAGTTAATGCTATATCTGTTCTATTGGCTGAATGGGTAGTTCTTCCTAATCAGTGAATGATGTCGCCGGAGGGTTTTTGTGTGCAGTCCTGACCGGGTTAAGAAAAATCATTCTGTGCCAGCATATGTTTGTTACGTGCATACAAAAAATCACCCGCTGGAAAAAATCTGACCGGTCAGCGTAAAGAGATATTGTCTCGACTTGTTTTTACCTTAATGCAAAGGCGGTAATAACTTTCCGCATTGACCTGGAGCGTCTGGAACAGGTAAAGAATTTCTGAACAGGTACTTATTTGTGTATAAGCATGATGTAGTCTGGTTTGGCTGAAAATGGATTAAAAAAACGAGGACTGCCAGTCCTCGTTTTTAAATATCTGTTTTTTTAGATTGCGTGTTCAGCCTTTCGGTTTAACAGGTGTTTTGGGGGCCGGAGCTTTGGTTCCGCCTTTCAGGTTCTTATCACATACATCCAGGTTGCCCTTGGCGCCTGCAAATGAAGGAAAGAATTCAAGCGCTTTCTGAAAATCTGCCTTCGCTCCTGCATAATTTTTAGTATCCATTTTCAATACCCCCATCAGGTTGGCTGCAGCTGCATTCACCGGCACCGCCTGCTGACTGCCATCTGCAGATGTAAAAAAGAACACCAATCTTTTTACTGCTGGTATCAGCAATTACCGCACGGGCTGAAGCCTCACATTCGAGTGTTCTCTTCAACTGGTACTGACCCACTGCCATCTTATAAATATGATAAGGGCTTTTGGTTTTGGGAACCACCTGCTCATATAATCCAACCGCAGTCTTAGGGTCTCCCAGTTCATCATAGCATTCTGCAGCCCTGGCCATCGCTTCTGTATTGGCGGGCTGGCCCTTGTACACTTCTTCGGCCAGGATCAGGGAGCTGACATAAGATTTGGCATTAAAATAAAGAATAGACAATGTGTCTTTGTAGGTCAGTCCGCTGTCAATAGCTACATAACCATGCAAAGCTGTAATGGCCACACTGATGTCATTATACCTGAGGGCATTGTCGTAAGTCTTCAGGTAGTGTTTTTTGAGTGATTCGGTATCCTGCGACTGGGCAGATCCGAACAGCAATAATCCGGCAAGTACCGGTACGAACTTTTTCATCTGTTTCATTTGTTTTTGAATAAGGTTTGATATCCGGCCCTTTTCTTCCCCATATCATTTGCCGGTATTAATGATACAGCAGATAAAAATAGGGCATCCCCGGTAAATTTCAGTCGTTTTTTTGGCATTCAAAACCGGGGGTTAACTTGCAGGATGATCAGGCTTTTTTTATTGGTACCGGTGTTATTTTCCCTCCCTTTTGATGGATTGGGACAGGAAGATTCCCTTGATAATGAACGGCTGGCGAAAATGGTGAGCCTGTCAGAAGTGGTGATCCGGAATAAACTGGATGTAGCCCTTTTCATGGACCAGGTTAAAAGGATACCAGTTTCTATAAGGCTTTCCGCAATCTTCGTGTACTGGGTTTTACGGCCTGGAATGATATCCGGATCCGTGACAAAAAGGGAATACAAAAGCCTCATTGCAAAGCAAGACACGGCAAATGCGTTCGGGAGGCTGCCGTACAATGGAAGTGGTGGATCAGACAAGCAGCGGGGATTTTTTTGATGAGGCAGGAAATTACAATTACTATACCGGTGAATTATATGCCGGTTTGTTTTTTACCACGGGAAAAGTATGTGGTGAAAGCAATATTGTAAAAGGATTTGATTTCCGTCCCCGCTCCAAAAGCGGAATGGCCAAACATAAAGAACAGCTGAAAATGCTTTTTTTTAATCCCGGGAAGAAAATTCCGGGTATACCATTTATCGGGGATAAAATCGACATTTTTGATCCCGATCGGGCCGAGCTCTATGAATTTAGTATTGGCTACGATGATTATGAAGGAGAATCCTGCTACATCTTTACTATTCAGGCTAAAGAAGATCTGAGGGGAAAGCGCAATGCCATCGTGATTGATAAAATGGTGACCTGGTTTCATACCAAAACCATGGAAGTGATGGCCCGTAACTATGATATGAGTTATGATGCCGGGGTCTACGATTTTGATGTACACATGGAAGTGCAGATGACAAAATTCGGTGAGTACCTGGTTCCTAAATTGCTCCGGTATACTGGCAACTGGGATGTTGTTTTCAAGAAAAGGGAAAGAAGCAGTTTTACCGCAACCTTATTTAACTTTTCCAACTGATTGGCTGTAATTCCGCCAACGGTCAATGACTTCCGTAATATCCGGCGGTAATTCAGATTCGAATAAAATTTCTTTACCAGTGCCGGGATGTATAAACCCGAGGGTCTTGGCATGGAGGGCCTGTCTGGGACAAATTGCAAAACAATTGTCTACAAATTGTTTGTACCGCGCATATACCGTTCCTTTTACAATTTTATCACCACCATAAAAATCATCACTGAAAAGGGGATGCCCCAGGTATTTCATATGAACCCGGATCTGGTGGGTGCGGCCGGTTTCCAATATGCACTCCACCAGGGTTACATATCCAAACCGTTCGAGTACTTTATAATGGGTGATCGCTTCTTTTCCATGATCACCTTCGGGGTAGGCTTCAAACAATTTACGGAAACGCTGGTGCCTGCCCACATGGGCGATAATGGTTCCGCTGTCCTGTTCCAAATCACCCCATACCAGCGCCACATATTTCCGGCTGATACTATGATCAAAAAACTGCTTTGCCAGATGGCGCATCGCAATATCTGACTTGGCCAGCACCAGCAGGCCACTGGTATTTTTATCGATCCGGTGGACTAATCCAAATCGTGGAAGCGACTCTTCAGTGAGATCCGGTTTGATTTGTTTCAGGTGCCAGGCCACTCCGTTGAGCAGGGTGCCGGTATAGTTACCACTTCCCGGATGCACCACCATACCAGCCGGTTTATTAATCAGCATCAGGTGTTCATCCTCGTATACAATATTTAATGGAATCGGCTCCGGTAATACATCAGTCTGCTCCGGACTCATGTCCGAATAAATCACCACCTGGTCCAGGGGTCTGATCTTATAGTTAGGTCTGATTTCTTTACCATTGACCAATACCATACCGGTATTAATGGCCTGTTGCAGTTTATTCCGGGTGGCATTCTCCAGTCTTTGCATCAGGAATTTATCAATCCGCAGGGGTTCCTGTCCCTTGTCAATGGTAATACTGAACCGTTCATACAGTTCATCATTATTGTCGGCTGCTTCCGGGTTCAATTGGCTTTGTTCTTCCTGCATTCGGGCAAAGGTATGGGTAAGCGGGCAGTCCTGCATAAGGACCCGGATGGGGAATTGTTGTTACATTTGCTCCCCGTCATGGCCAGAGAAAAGATTATATGCAGGGATATGGGGCAGTTGGATTACCAGGCTGCCTGGACTTATCAGGAGCAACTGCTGCAGGAAAACGTGCAAATTAAATCGGCACAGTTTCATCAAATTCAGAACGACCAGCCCTTGCCAACCCGGCATTACCTGCTTTTTGTAGAGCATCCTGCTGTTTATACGCTTGGAAAAAGCGGAAACAAGGACCATGTACTGCTCAATGATGCAGAACTGCAGGAAAGAAATATTCAGTTCTTTCATACCAACCGGGGAGGGGATATCACTTTTCACGGCGCCGGGCAGGTAGTGGGTTATCCCATTCTGGACCTGGAAAAATTTGGCACCGATATCGGCAAGTACCTGCGCAATATTGAAGAAGTGATCATCCGGGCTTTAGCTGATTACGGATTGAAAGGGGAGCGTTCATCCGGGGAAACCGGTGTGTGGCTGGATCCATCCATTCCGGGAAAGGAAAGAAAAATCTGTGCAATCGGTGTACGCTGCAGCCGCTGGATCACGATGCACGGGTTTGCCCTGAATGTGAGTACTGATCTTTCTTATTTCAATCATATTATTCCCTGCGGAATTGTAAACAAGCAGGTGACCTCTTTGGAAAAGGAACTGGGAAGGGAAGTATTGATGGAGGAAGTGAAAGAAAAAATCCGTCATCATTTTGGAGAAGTATTCGAGGCCGAGCTGGTATCAGAAATCCTTCTCTAAATAGAATTTGTGTTTCTCCAGCAGTTTTCCATCTTCATATAATTCAAAACGGAACCAGCCTGCATGGTAAAAATTGGACTTATCCAGTTTGAATTCTTTTTCTTTAATCTCTCTCAATTCAAAAAGCAGGGTTTCTTCTTCAAAAAACCGGATGCTGTATTTTTTGGGCTTTTCTTCATCGGGTAGTTTGATGCTAACCAGGCCATCGCGACCAGTGTATACATAGATGGAAGGCACAAATGCATTCGGCTTGTTACGGAGCGTTACCGGTGTGGGGACAGCCACTGAATCTGTATTACCGGGAAATCCGTTTAACTGGATCACCACCGGTTTAGCACGTTCTACATTATCAGGTACGGGGGGATCTTTGGGATTGACCGGTTTGATTTTAGAAGTGGCACTATCCGGTCTGATACTGACCGGCTGTCCGGAAACCCGCAAACTATCTTTTGCCGGACGTTTAGCGTCAGTGAACAGGTACATGCCTTTGTCCAGCATGATATAGATCCGGTAAAACATCCGGTCACTGGGGGCCTTGGCATCCATGAAACCATTTTGCGGGGAACTGGGGTCGGCTACGGTGAGGATGGATTTGTAACCGGTCAGACTGTCAAATGAACGCTGGATACTGATTTGTTTTACATTCTCCAGTTTATTCACCCAGCCAATGATCACCCGGTTATTTCCGGCATTGATCAATGAGAATTTGGGCAGGGTGTCCTGTGCCTGCAGGAAACCTGTAAACAAAAGAAGCAGGAGAAGGGTGAACGGTATCAGTTTTTTCATCATCATTTCAGAACCGGATTGGATCTTATTTCTGGTTAAAACAAAGATAGGGCAGGGGTGGGAAATGCCTAAAATATTAACGTTCCCTTGCCCAGGGATGCATTTCCAGTTAATCCGCCGCTATGAATCAGCAACAGTTTACTTCCCGTGGGGAAATGGTCCTTTGCCGCCAGATCGCTGATGGCATACATGAGTTTACCGGTATACACAAAATCAGTAGGGATGCCGGTTTGCCGGTACCATTCATTCATGAAGTGGATTAATTCATCGGTATACTTTGCATAACCCCCAAAATGATAGTCATGATGAAGACTGTATTCGGGCGGACAGTCAGGAAGGAGTTCTTTCATTTCATTTTCCAGGGTATGATTATTCCGCATCACACTGATGCCCGTTACCTGTTGATGTTTTTCTTTGGCTTTAAGTAATCCCGCCATCATGGTGCCGGTACCTATGGCACAGCCAAAATGGGTATAGCTTTGTTTATCGTTGCAGTGATGAAGTATGTCCGCAGCACCAGTGGCTCCAGTAATGCCATATCCTCCTGCAGGAACAATCAAATGATCCGGTTGGTTAAGTTCAGGAGGCATTTGTTCAGCTGCATAATTGGTCCGGCTGATAAAACATAGCTCCATGCCTAGTGATTTGGCGGCTGTTAATACCGGAGAAAGGGAGGATGGTTCTTCTCCGCGTATAATGCCGGTGCAGGGCAAATTGTAAAAGTGGCAGGCTGCTGCAGTGGCAATGATATGGTTGGACCAGGCACCGCCAAATGTGATCAGCCTTTTTTTATTTTCAGCCTTTGCCTGCCGTAGATAGTATTGCAGTTTAAACCATTTATTTCCTGAAATCAAAGGATGAATCTTGTCCAGTCTAAGTAGTTCCACTTGTATTTGACGGGAATTGAATACCGGAATGGAAATAAGATCGGTGGTAATGGCATCAAGCCTGATATCCTGCGGGATAATTTGCATAGCAGCGATGCGAAATTAGATTAATTTTGTGCGTAATTTTTAAACTATGGCAAAACCCGCATTGGTAATTCTGGCAGCAGGCATGGCTTCCCGGTATGGCAGCATGAAACAGGTGGAAGGTTTCGGTCCTTCCGGTGAAACAATCATGGACTATTCCATCTATGATGCCATCAGGGCCGGCTTTGGTAAAATTGTATTCATTATCCGAAAGGAGTTTGCAGATAATTTCAAAAGTATTTTTGAGCCCAAACTCAAGGGACTTGTCGCAACAGAATATGTGTACCAGCAACTGGATTCATTTACCAATGGGTATGAGCCGGCCGCAGACAGAACCAAGCCCTGGGGTACGGCCCATGCCGTGCTTTGTGCCCGGGATGTGGTGAAAGAACCATTTGCCGTGATCAATGCCGATGATTTTTATGGCAGTGATGCATTTGTTCAGGCTGCTGCTTTTTTAAATGGAAGTTGTAGCAGCCGGAATTATGCAATTGTGGGATATGATCTGTTGAGGACATTGTCTGATCATGGTACTGTTAACCGTGGTGTATGTACGCTGGATGCCAATGGCGATCTGGCCGGTATCCGGGAGCGGATCAATATTTCAAGAAAGAATGACCGGATTGTTTGTGATGACGGACAGGAGCCGGAAGAGTTGCCTGTAGATACAAGGGTGTCTATGAATTTCTGGTGCTTTGATCAATCTTATTTTGATTATACCCAACAACTCTTTGATGCATTCCTCGCTGAATCCGGCAAGGAACTGAAATCAGAATTCTTTATTCCGATCGTGGCTGATCAGTTTATCCGTGAAGGCGGGAAAGTCAGTATTATTCCCACCAGCTCATTGTGGTTTGGGGTTACCTATAAAGAAGATGCACCTTTTGTTGCTTCAAACCTGAAACTGCTGATTGACCAGGGCGCCTATCCTGCATCTTTGTGGAAATAAAGAAGAAGCTTTAAAAAAGAAGAGGCTGTCTGATAAGTAAGATTTTTGCCACAAAGACACAAAGGCTCTAAGTATTATAATGTAGTATTCAATTCTTTGTGTCTTCGAGTCTTAGTGGCAAATTTTAACCAGCTTTAGCCAGCTGTATAAAAAAGAAGCCACCCATGGGGTGGCTCCTGTTTTTTATAGGGATCAATCACTTAATTCACTTTCACCATGAAGATATAATCTTCGAGTTTCTTTACCTGTTCGGTTCTGTCGATCCCGGCGATAGATGATTTAGATGTTAATTTCAGGCGCTGGTAGCTGGTATCTGTTTTCTTCAGATCATCCAGTGCTTTGTAGATGTACTTACCCTGGATGGCGAAGGTGAAACCTTCTGTGCTGTTTTGTCTGGCATTCAGGATACCTACCACTTCTCCGTTTTTATTCAGGATGGGGCTTCCGCTGTTACCGTGATTGGCTGCGATTTCGATCTGACAGCTGAGGGTATCACCATTGAAGCCGGTAAGGGAACTCAGGTAACCCTGTCCGTATACAATTTCATTCTTGGGATAACCCAGGGTGAAGATCGGTTCGGCGAGCCTTGCAGATGATTTACTGATGGAATAAGGAATGGCGGTAAAGGGTTTAAAGCTATCGTCATCAATTTTCAGGATGGCGATATCTTTAGAAGGATCGGTGTACACCACTTTCGCGATGAACTCACCTTTGTTATTCTGGACAGCGATATCACGGGCTTTGTTCACCACATGGTAGTTAGTGACCAGGTAACCTTTGGCATCGATGATAAAACCGGTACCACCGGATTTATAAACAATATTGTTCTTTTTCTTTTCCTTTTCTGTAATGCTGTTCTTGACCGTGGTGAGTTCGTTTCTTTGCTGATTGGTCCTGTTCTTCAGATCAGTGATTTCTCTTTTCAGCTGATCAACTTCTGAATTGGCCTTCGGAGCAAAAGCCCATACCAGTGCAGAGATCGTCAATGCGGTGATACCGGCAATGGATGCGGCGATGGCAGCCACCCTGCGATAACGTTTCCAGAGATAAACGACTTTGGAAGTACCTTTCAGCTTCATGGAATCGATCTTGCCTCTTTCGGTAAGATCCGTATGAATATCGTTCAGGGAAGAGCGCAGTTCTTTGCGTTCTCCAAAATGATTCAGCTGCTGGAGAAAGAGGGTATGTTCCACCACCAGTTGGTCCACTTCGGCGTTTGATTTCCGGAGGGTTTCAAATTGCAGGCGTTCGTCAGGTTTCATTTCCCCACGGATATAACGCTCTACCGCATCTAAAATCTGAGTATCATTCATCACCGTTTCCGTTTTTATATTGCGCAAAAAATATTTTTTCAACCGCATCAGGCATTTGTACTTCTGGTTCTTGGCATTATCGGCATTGGTATAACCGAAATTGGCCGCAATCACCTGCATATTCTGTTTCTGGAGATAATAGGCTTCCAGTAAACTTTTGCAGGGTTCTCCCAGATGGCTGATCGCCTGTTCCATCATTTCAAATTCCGCATTCCGCTGCTCATGCGCTTCCAGGTCTTCCTCCACCGGTACCACCGATTCCATACTGTCGCCAGGGGAAGCATACCGGTTCTGTTGCTGGAGCCTTTTGAGCCATAATCTCCGGGACACGGAATACAGGAATGTTTTAATCTGACATTGCAGCTCAAAACCACCTGCTCTCACTTTCTCATAAAGAACAATAATTGCCTCCTGGAATATGTCCTTTGCATCATCTGAAGAGCCGTTGTTATTGATAATCAATGACTGTATCGTGTTGAAATTCTCCTGATACAGCGTCTCAACAGCCTTTCTGTCGTTATTTGCCAGTCCTTTTAATAGGTCCTTTTCGTCGCTTAGGGGCTTCACATTCCGTTATTTAATACAGGATTTTAAAAATAGTAACCCTGCCCGACTGCAAAAAATATATTAAAGCAGCCGGATCAGGTCTGAAAGAATCGGTAATGGCCCTGAAGGGAATACTTTTCTAATTTTTTTCTGGGGGGATGTCCCTACAAAAATAACAGTAAATGGCTGAAAAAACGAATGTTTTAAATAGTAAATTAATTTAATATGAATTATTTTAAGAAAATCCCCATTTTTTTTTACCGGTCCGGGTTACCTTTTTTCAATCCTGGTATTAACAGTGAAATATTTCAAAAAATTTCTAAACGACAATCATGAAAAAAGTATTTGCAATTGCATTGATCGCTACAGCAATGGTAGCTTGTAACAACAGCGGTGACAAGAAAGAAGGTGGTGATACTACTACTGCCCCTACTACTGACACTACAGTTGTAGCTCCTGTTGACACAACTACTCCTGCTCCTGTTGACACTACAGCTCCAGTTGCTGTTGATACAACTAAGAAGTAATTTAGAATGGCAAGCAATGAGAAGGCCCACCGCAAGGTTGGGCTTTCTTATTTTATACCCCTGTTCCGCCCTATAAAAGCTACCTTTGCCAACGCACCATAAATTTTATCATGCCTTCACCCAAATTTGAAGCCTTAGGAATCGAAGAGGGACTTTTACAGTCCATTAAAGTATTAGGTTTTACAGAACCCACGCCCATTCAGGAAAAAGCCATCCCGGTTTTGCTCCAGGGCACCCGTGATTTTATCGGACTGGCTCAGACTGGTACCGGCAAAACAGCAGCATTCGGATTGCCACTGCTGCAACTGATCGATAAAGAGCAACGCTACCCCCAGGCCCTGATTATTTGTCCGACCCGGGAACTTTGTCTCCAGATCACCAGCGATCTGGAAAAATTCAAAAGCAAATCAGAAAAATTATCAATAACCGCTGTTTATGGAGGCGCCTCCATCGGAGAGCAGATCCGCAGCCTGAAAAAAGGCACCCATATCATTGTAGCCACTCCCGGCCGTTTGATCGATTTGATTGAAAGGAAGGCCGTGAACCTGGAGCAGGTGGAATACATCGTGCTGGATGAAGCCGATGAAATGCTGAACATGGGTTTCAAAGAAGATATTGAATTTGTGCTGAAGAATACCCCCAACCGCCAGAGTACCTGGTTATTCAGTGCCACCATGCCACCGGAGATCAGGCAGGTGAGTAAGCGGTACATGGACAAGCCCTTTGAAATCACGATTGGTAAAACCAACGAAGGGGCTTCCAATATTGATCATCAGTATTATGCCACGCAGCACCATAACCGCTATGAAGTATTAAAGCGGATCATTGATTTCAATCCCGGTATTTACGGTATCGTGTTTGCCAGAACAAAAATGGATACCCAGGAAATTGCTGAAAAGCTCACCCGGGAAGGATATGATATTGATTCCATTCATGGTGACCTGACCCAGCAGCAAAGAGATAAAGTGATGGGCTTGTTCCGCGATAAAAGTGTGAAGCTCCTGGTGGCTACCGATGTGGCTGCAAGAGGTATTGATGTAAAAGGAATCACGCATGTCATCAATTATGAATTACCTGATGATGTGGAAGTATATACCCACCGCAGTGGCCGTACCGGAAGGGCGGGAAGCAGTGGCGTTTCAGTCTCTATTGTTACACCAAAAGAAGTGTACCGGCTCCGGCAGATCGAAAGAATTGTAAAGACCCAGTTCCATAAAATGGATATCCCCAGCGGTAAAGATGTTTGCCGTAAACAGTTCTTTCATTTTATCGATAAGATGCTGCAGGCCGATATCAGTCATGGGGAATATGAAACCTATCTTCCTGTGCTCAAGGAAAAATTTGCCAATGCTGAGAAAGAAGAAATTCTGCAAAGAGTAGCAGCACTTGAGTTTGACCGTTTCCTGAAATATTATGAAAATGCTGCCGACCTCAATATGCGTGATGACAGACGCGGAGATCGTCGTACAGAAAGAACTGAAAGCAGGCCGGGCAAAGAAAGCCGTGGGAAGTCATTCAGCGGGGAAGGCAATTACCAACGCTTGTTTGTAAATCTCGGAACCAAGGATGGATTTTATAAAGCAAGTTTCCTTCAATTCATTCTTGATCTCAGCGATCTGCGGAAAGATGTACTCGGAAAAATTGATATGAAGGAGATGAACAGCTGGGTGGAAGTGGAAGCAGGCGCGGCCAAGAAAATGATCAAGGCCATCGATGGCAAGAATTTCAAAGGACGTAAGATCCGGATGAATGATGCCGAGAGTGGTGGACGCCGTAAAAATTAATAAAATAGATTTTGAATCATCAGCATCGCTGATTACATTTGAAGCATGAACAGCGTGAAAGCATACTTTGGTTATTATTTTTATTACTTCTTTTTTGGAAAGAGGCCGGGTATGCTTTTGTTGACAGCGAAATAAGAACAACTAAAAATCAACATAAGAGTCCCGGCCAGCACAGGCCGGGATTTTTTTTATCCCTCCATGAAGGAGGATTGAACCATGAAAATTGAATTATGAAAGTTTCGATTCAGGGATATGAGGGCAGTTTTCACCAGGTGGCCGCACAATTATATTACGGCAAACAGGTGGAAGTGATCTGCTGTGATACCTTCCGGGAAGTAATTAAAATTGCTGCCAGTAAAAAGGAAAGCGATGGTGGCGTCATGGCTATTGAAAACTCCATTGCAGGCAGTATCCTTCCCAATTATAATTTATTACAGAAAAGTAATCTCAGGATTGCCGGGGAAATCTATCTCCAGATTCGTCAAAACCTGCTGGTGAATCCCGGTGTAAAACTGGAAGATATCAGAGAAGTACATTCCCATACCATGGCATTACAGCAATGCGATGTGTTTCTGGACAAATACAAATGGAAAATGGTGGAGACTGATGATACGGCCTTAAGTGCCAGACATATTCACCAGCACCGGAGCCGGCATACAGCCGCAGTAGCCAGTAAACTCGCAGCAGAATTATATCAACTGGAAGTTCTTGCGCCAAATATTCATACCATGAAAAATAATTATACCCGTTTCCTGATGTTGCAGCGGGAAGAATTATTTGAGCAGGATCAGTCAGCCAATAAAGCCTCTGTCACTTTTCATACCGATCATTCAAGGGGCAGCCTGGCCAAAGTATTGAGCCGGATCGCCGAAGGGGGAATCAATCTCAGCAAGCTGCAGAGTTTTCCGATCCCCGGTACCGAATTTAAATATGCCTTTCATGCCGATATGGAATTCGACAGCATCAGTCAGTTTGAAGAAGTTATCAGCGATATAAAGCCCATGACGGAAGCGATTAAAATTTATGGTGTTTATAAAAGAGGAGTTTGGAAATAAATTTTCCATAGCTGGAAAAACAACAGCAAATGAAGACAAGTAAAAGACTAAAAGGCATCGGTGAATACTATTTCTCACAGAAACTGCGGGAGATAGATGAGTTAAATACAACCGGAACACCGATATTGAACCTGGGGATTGGCAGTCCTGATCTTCCCCCGCATCCTGATGTGATTAAAACACTGCAGGAAGAAGCGGCCAAACCCAATGTACATGCCTACCAGTCTTATAAAGGATCACCGGTGTTACGAAAAGCCATAGCCAACTGGTACCAGCAATGGTATGGGGTGACACTGAATCCGGATTCGGAAATACTGCCACTGATCGGAAGCAAAGAAGGAATCATGCATATCTGTATGACCTATTTAAATAAAGGAGATGAAGTGTTGGTGCCTGATCCCGGCTATCCAACCTATAGCAGTGCTATTAAACTGGCAGGAGGAAAGGCAGTGCCTTATGAATTGCTTGCCTCGAATCAGTATGAGCCGGATTTCAATCAGCTGAAAAAGAAAGCCGGTAAGATCAGGCTGATGTTTGTGAACTATCCGCAAATGCCTACCGGACAATTGCCTTCTGTGGAGTTAATGGAAAAACTGGTTCGCTTTGCCAGGAAGAATAATATCCTGATTGTTCATGATAACCCATACAGTTTTATCCTGAATGACCAGCCGATGAGTCTGCTCTCGGTGAAAGGCGCAAAGGAAGTGGTGATTGAATTGAATTCATTGAGCAAGTCACATAATATGGCCGGCTGGAGAGTGGGGATGCTCTGCGGCTCGAAGGAAAGGATAGAAGAAGTGCTTCGTTTCAAAAGCAATATGGACAGCGGGATGTTTCTGCCGGTTCAGCTGGCCGCAGCAAAAGCACTTGGTTTAGGTAAGGAATGGCATGCATCGGTGAATGAAGTGTACCGGACCCGAGAGAAAAAGTTTTTCAATTGCTTGATCTGTTAGGATGTAAGTACGCAAAAGATCAGGCTGGTATGTTTGTCTGGGCCGCTATTCCGGAAAAATACAAAGACGGATTTGCACTCAGTGATGAAGTCTTGTATAAAGCAAGGGTCTTTATCACACCTGGTGGCATATTTGGGAAAGCCGGCAAACCTTATATCAGGGTCAGTCTTTGCAGTCCGGTAGAAAAATTCGAAGAAGCCATTCAAAGAATATTGGCGAAAACGGATCAGGATGAAACCGCATCAAACTAAAAAATGTAAGATGGAAAGAAAAAAAATTGCGATCGTTGGCACGGGTCTTATCGGAGGCTCTCTGGCCATTCAATTGCACGAGAAAAAACTTTCTTCCCGCCTGATTGGGGTGGATGCCAATCTTGCTCATGCCCAAGAGGCACTGGAACTGGAACTGGTGGATGAGCTCTTATCACTGGAAGATGCCATAGCGCAGTCCGATGTGATTGTATTGGCGATACCGGTTGACAGTTTAGTTTCCTTACTTCCCCGGATATTGGACCAGGTGGATCAGCAGATTGTGCTGGACCTGGGTTCCACCAAATCACAATTAATTGAAGCGGTAAAGGATCATCCTAAAAGAGGAAGATATGTAGCCACCCATCCGATGTGGGGAACTGAGTATAGTGGTCCGGCTGCTGCGGTTCGTGGAGCTTATGAAAATAAAGCCGTGATCATTTGTAATGCAGCCGAGTCCGATGCAGATGCCCTGCAATGGGTAAAGCTGATGTACAAAAAAATCGGAATGCATTTACTGGACATGGAAGCAAAGGCGCATGACCTGCATGCTGCCTATGTAAGTCATATTTCCCATATCACTTCTTTTGCACTGGCCAATACGGTATTGCAAAAGGAAAAAGAAGAGAATGCCATTTTCGAACTGGCTTCTGCCGGTTTTGAAAGCACAGTGCGGCTGGCTAAAAGTAATCCGGCCATGTGGGTGCCCATTTTTTTACAGAATCGGGAAAATGTGCTGGATGTACTGAATGAGCATATTGCGCAGCTGACCAGATTCAGGGATTCGATTCAGGATGGTGAGGCAGAACAGCTGCGGACTTTGATAGAGCATGCCAATACCATTAAAAGAATCATCCGGTAATAACCAAGAACTGATAATCATTAAAAAGATTAAGAAAAATATATGACCCATTTCTGTCCTTCTTACCGGACAGGGAGATTAAATTTGTAAAAATGCAAACAACAGCAGCATCCTTGAATGAAAAAGTACAGGCCGTCTGGAATAAGCGTCCGATGATCATCAGTGGCCCATGCAGTGCCGAAACCGAAGAACAATTAATTGCAACTGCACAAAGACTGGCCGCTACCGGAAAAGTGGATATGCTCAGGGCTGGTATCTGGAAACCCCGTACCAAACCCGGTATGTTTGAGGGTGTAGGTGCGAAGGGGTTACCCTGGTTGCAACAGGCTAAAAAACTAACCGGGCTGCCCACTACCGTGGAAGTAGCCACCGGCAAACAGGTACAGGATGCACTGACCTTTGATGTGGATGTACTCTGGATTGGTGCCCGTACAACTGTAAATCCGTTCAGTGTACAGGAGCTGGCAGATGCATTGAGAGGTGTGGATGTACCTGTACTGATCAAGAACCCGGTTAATCCTGATATGGAGTTATGGAGCGGGGCAGTGGAAAGAGTAGCCAGGGCAGGTATCAAACAGATCGGATTGATCCATCGCGGATTCAGTTCTTATGGAAATACAGAATACCGGAATGCCCCGATGTGGCATTTAGCGATTGATATGAAACTGAAATATCCGGATATGCCATTCATTAACGATCCTTCTCATATCTGTGGCCGCCGGGATATTTTACTCGATACCATGCAAAAGGCGATTGACCTGGATTATGACGGATTTATTATTGAAAGTCATATTGACCCGGACAATGCCTGGAGTGATGCCAAGCAGCAGGTGACACCGGAGCGCCTGGCAGAAATGCTCGATAGTATTGTCTGGAGAAGAGAGGATGTAAACTCAGAAGAATACCATGCGGCTCTGGAGAAACTGCGTAACCAGATTAATCAGCTGGATGATGAACTCATGCAGATCCTCAGCCGAAGAATGATCATAGCCGAACAGATTGGTCAGTATAAAAAAGATAATAATATCACCATCCTGCAAACCAACCGCTGGAACGAAATCATTGAACGTGCCACTGCACGTGGTGAAAAAATCGGTCTGAGCAAGGAATTCATCACCCGGTATTTTGATGCGGTGCATATGGAAAGTATTAATCATCAGAAGAAAGTGTTGGATAGCTAGTGGCGAGTGGCTAGTGGCGAGTGGCTAGTGGGGAGTGGCAAGTGGGGAATAAGTCGGGAAGTCCGGAAGACCGGAAGTCGGGAAGAAGGGTGTTGTTAACTTCGGTGTTCATTATTCATTTGTTCGTCTGTTCTTAGTTCGGGCGAGTGGCTAGTGGGAAGTGGCTAGTAGGGTTTGGTAGTGGGAGTGGGAGTGGGGTTCGGCGTATGGGGAGTCAGGGGAGGCTGTTAAGTAGCTGACAGATACAATAGCAAACCGGTTTTTAATTTTATTTCTGATTTATTTGTCTCTTGTTTCTTGGTTTTTTCTCTGTCTCTTGTTTCTTGGTTCTTGTGTTTTTTAAAAATATGGAAAAGCGTCGCTTTCAATTTTCAACATCATCTACTGATCTGCATTTTGCAGCCGGCTTCAGTGCGTTGAAAAAAATCACTGATCCCAAAGCAAGTATTCTGATCACGGATGAAAATGTATTCAATGCCCATACTAAAAAATTTAAGGGGTGGAATACAATCGTGTTGAAACCGGGAGAAGAGTTTAAAGTGCAGTCCACTGTTGATGCGGTGATTGAACAGCTGATTGCCATGGAAGCAGACCGGAAGACCACATTGGTGGGAGTGGGTGGCGGGGTAATTACTGATCTCACAGGTTATGTGGCATCGGTGTATATGCGTGGGGTACGTTTTGGATTTGTGCCCACTTCAATCCTGGGTTTGGTGGATGCGTCCATCGGGGGGAAGAATGGGATAGATGTGGGGCTGTATAAGAATATGGTTGGCCTGATCCGTCAGCCGGCCTTTATATTGCATGATATGCTTTTCCTGAATAGTCTTCCAGCAACTGAATGGGAGAATGGTTTTGCCGAGGTCATCAAGCATGCCTGTATCAAAGATGCCCGGATGTTTGCTGAACTGGAGGCATCGTCGTTAAAACAATACCAGGGCAAAAAGCAGGCTGTTTGCCGTTTGATCCAGCAAAATGCCATGATCAAACTCAGGGTGGTGCAGCAGGATGAATTTGAAAAAGGTGATCGGCGTTTATTAAATTTTGGCCATACCCTTGGTCACGCCCTGGAAACACAATATGAGTTATTGCATGGGCAGGCAATTGCGATTGGTATGACCTATGCCTGTCATATTTCCGAACAGCTTTGCGGGTTTAAGCAAACTGAAAAAATAGTCAATCTTTTGTCTGCGTATCAACTTCCAACTTATGCAAGTTTTGACCGGCAAAAAGTGTTTGATGTACTGAAGATGGATAAGAAAAGGGAAAGAAAGGAAATGAATTATGTGCTGCTGGAAAAAATCGGAAAGGGGGTTGTTAAAACCATCTCGCTTTCTCAATTAGAAAAAATAATAACCCGTTTATAAAATATAATTTGTGTGAAGCCAATCCCCGGTTATTTGCCGGAAATCGGAGCGGTACATTTATACAGGTATTCATCGGAGTAATCAATCAATGAAAGCAACCATTCGTCCAACCCGTTTAAAGGGCAGTATCCAGGCACCGGCTTCCAAGAGTTCGATGCAAAGAGCCTGCGCAGCTGCCTTATTACATAAAGGAGTATCCAGATTACTGAATCCAGGTCATTCCAATGATGATAAAGCCGCGATTGGCATCATCCAGGCATTAGGTGCAACCGTGACGCATGAGCCCGATGCCTTGATCATTAATAGCCAGGGTGTGCAGCCGGTGGCTGATTCGATTCAATGCGGGGAAAGTGGTTTAAGTATCCGGATGTTTACTCCGTTGGTGGCATTGAGCAATCAGGAAATAACCATCAACGGCTCAGGAAGCCTGTTGACAAGGCCCATGGATTTTTTTGATGAAGTCCTCCCGAAACTCAGCGTAAAGATCAGCAGTAATGAAGGCAAATTACCAATGACCGTACAGGGTCCATTGCAACCCAAAAATATTGAAGTGGATGGTTCATTGAGTTCACAGTTTCTGACCGGACTTTTAATGGCGTATGGATCATTTGGTAAATCATCTGCAAGCAGTTTGCAGGAAGAAATTATCATCAAGGTAAATGACCTCAAGAGTAAACCCTATATTGATCTTACGCTGGACGTCATGAGGCAATTCGGATTGAATGTACCGGTGCATACTGATTATGAAACATTTGTTTTCAGCAATCAGCCGGCCAGAGATAGCAATGATTCTTCTGTGGAATATGTGGTGGAAAGCGACTGGAGTGGGGGCGCTTTTTTATTGGTGGCTGGTGCTATAGCGGGTCCGCTTACGGTGCGGGGACTGGATCTTACATCCACCCAGGCCGACAGGGCCATTATTGATGCAATGATGGCGGCCATCATCCGGGAGAAATGGATGGTTTTTATTTTGATGCCACTGATTGTCCTGATCTGTTTCCTCCCCTGGTAGCATTAGCTGCCTATTGTAATGGTCAAACGACTATCCGGGGTGTTAGCAGGTTGATACATAAGGAAAGTAACCGGGCATTAACCCTGCAGGATGAATTTGATAAAATGGGTGTGTTTATTGAACTGGAAGAAGATACGATGATCATTCATGGAAGTGAAGTCATTAAAGGGGCTGATGTTCATTCGAATCATGATCACCGGATTGCGATGGCCTGTGCCGTGGCCGCATTAAATGCTGTAGATGAAACAGTAATTGAAGAAGCAGGAGCAGTGAATAAATCCTACCCTGATTTTTTTAAAGACCTTGAGAAATTAGGCGCTGACGTATCTTTAGATAACAAGATTAAATTTCATGAATAGTTTTGGGCGGCTTTTCCGGATTTCCATTTTTGGCGAATCACATGGTGACTGTGTGGGTATTACCATTGATGGTTGCCCGGCAGGATTGCCATTGATTGCCGAAGATCTGCTGCCTGATCTGGAAAGAAGAAAGGGGGGGCAGGGTAAGGGCACCACACCCCGAAAGGAAGACGATTATCCGCTTTTTAAAAGCGGTGTATTCAATGGAAAAACAACCGGGTTCCCGATTACGATTTTATTTGAGAACAAGAATACAAGGTCTGAGGACTATGATAAGCAACGGAGCATTCCCCGTCCTGGTCATGCTGATTGGGTAGCACACCAGAAATTCGGCGGACATGAAGATTACCGGGGTGGGGGGCATTTCAGTGCCCGTTTAACCACGGGGATTGTAGCAGCGGGAGCCATTGCGAAGAAGTTGTTGATGTTGGGTGTGTCATATCATGGGGAGACCTCACCCCTGACCCCTCTCCAGGGGAGAGGGGAAACCGGCGGAAGTTTAAAACCCGGTTATATGACAACACCCGTTGAAAGCTGGACTTTTCTTGCTGAATTTGCCAGGCAGAATAGAAAAAATGCAACTCCGGCTGAAGATAAGTTATGGCAGGAAATCAGGAACAGGAAAGTACATGGGTTTAAGTTCAGGAGGCAGCATCCAATAAATGGATTTATACCAGATTTTGTTTGCCTTACTAAAAAACTAATCATTGAAATTGATGGTGCTTATCATAACGAAGCGGATCAAAAAAAGTACGACGAGTTAAGAACAAAGTGGCTGGCTGCTACGAATTATTCAATCCTGCGTTTCACCAACGAAGAAGTTATTGATAATACGGAGAGAGTTGTGGAGACAATCGGAAATTTTTTATTATCGGAGTCTGGCTCTCCCTCTCCATTGGAGAGGGAGTTGGAGGGTGAGGTCTTACCATCAACCATTGTTATCAACGCGTACGTATCATCAATCGGTGGCGAAACAGATATTGAAAAGGGGCTGCAAAAAGCCATCGATGCCAAGGACTCTGTAGGTGGATTGGTGGAATGCAGGGTCAGCGGACTACCCGTTGGTTTAGGGGAACCTTATTTTGATTCACTGGAATCTTCTTTATCACATATTGTATTTGCTATTCCTGCCGTCAGAGGAATTGAATTCGGAACTGGTTTTGCAGCAGCAAAAATGTTCGGGAGTGAACACAACGATGCCATTGAAGATATGGAAGGAACCACCCGGACGAATCATGCCGGCGGGGTGGTTGGTGGCATCAGTAACGGAAATGAGTTGGTCTTCCGGTTGGCTGTTAAACCAACTTCTTCCACTCCAAAGGAACAGCATAGCCTGAACTGGGATACCGGTTTCACTGAAGATTTTACCATCAAAGGGCGTCATGATTTATGTGTGGCCTTACGGGCACCGGTTATAGTGGAAGCTGTGACTGCCATTGTGCTGGCCGATTTCATGTTGCTACATCAACAAATTAAAAGGGTGTTATAATGCCAATTATCTATCATGTTGCTTTTGCAGATGCCTGGGAGACAGCCAAACAAACCGGAGCTTATGAGCACCCTTCCCTGAAAGACGAAGGGTTTATTCATTGTTCCCAGGAACATCAGGTAGCCGGTGTACTGGAAAGATATTTTGATGGGAAAACAAACCTGGTGAAACTGGTGATTGATACTGATCAACTGACCAGTCATTATGTTTTCGACTGGTCACCTACCACACAGGATACTTTTCCTCATATATATGGCCCGATCAATGTTTCGGCAGTCACTGATGTGATTCCACTATAAATCCTTAGCCAGTTTTTTAAATTCGATATCCAGTATTTCGAATTTTACCGCAGATGGCCAGGAGTAATGCCACCATTCATCAGCATAAGGCTTAAACCCATTTTGCTCCATTAAGGATTTAAGCAACTGCCTGTTTTGCATCACCGCTTCCGGCAATTTTGAAAATCCCTGATGTGCGGTATCTGAGAAATTATCAAAGCCGGTTCCCATGTTCAGTTCCTGGCCTGTCTTCAATGTGATGATGGTAAGATCAACGGCGATTCCGCGGTTATGACCACTCCCGTTGCGGGGATGGGCTACAAATCTTTCATCCCTGATCAGTTCCCAGAATTTTACCGTAACCGAATAAGGCCGGTAGGCATCATAGATTTTCAGTCCAAGTCCTTTTTTCGCCAGTTCTTCCTGTACTTTTTTCAGGGCCTCAGCGGCAGGTTTTCTTAAAAAAGTATGCCTGGTTCCGGCAGGATACATCAGGCGGTGCATAAAATTATTCTTACTGGCATAGCGAAGGTCATAAAGGATTCCCGGGATGGCCTGCTTCAGTTCCACCATGGTTTTATTCAGATCCTGCTTCACCTGCTTTTTGTATTGTTCATATTTATCCGTCACCGGAGGCCGGATATACCCGGTATCCTGTGCAACCATTTGGTAAAAGGGGGCAGTTATAAAAAAGATGAAGCAGCTGCTATAACTGCGAAAAGCTTTTTGTATTTTGTTATTCATCCGGCCGTACCTGATTTAAGTGTAAATTACCTGAAAAAACCGGATGCCACCGATTATACCCATATGCGCCACTACATTCTCTTTTTACGGTTGATCTTTTCCATTGCAGTGATTACTGTTATCCATTCCTGCGGTGACGGGGGAGGTCAGTCTGCCAACCATGCTTCCAGTCCGGAAGAACTCAGCCAGAAAACAAATACACTGATTAATGATTTATTGAAAAGCGGAGCCACAGCTGATGCAGATTCCGGATTCAGATTACAGCAGGCCGGTCTGGTGAAGCGGAGTTATACGCAAAGCAATAATCAGGCTATCTGGGCTGCCGGACAACAATGGAAGCCGGGAGCTGATTCTTTACAGTCGATGATACAATCGGCCCGCTTGCTGGGGCTTTTCCCGGAAGATTATCATGCGACTGCTCTGGCCGGTATCTGGCAGGACATGCTATTGGACAGTCTGGCGAAATATGCAAGAAGGGATGCCCTGCGCTGGGCAAAGGCCGACCTGATGCTGACTGATGCCTTTGTACAACTGGTTCATGATATCAAACTGGGGAAGCTGCCGAATGACAGTATCAGTTTAAATAAGGATACATTGGTCAGTACTGATTTTTTATTGTCGTCGCTGCAGTCTGTAAAAGAAAGCGGGGCCATCAATACTTTCATCAATTCCCTTGAACCGGATCACCTGGCTTATCATGAGATTAAAAAAGGCATCCCTGATTTTTTGAAGCATGCGCAGTTTAAAAGTTTTACCAAAGTACCTGGAAAAGATCAGGCAGGCTATAAAACAGCATTGCAAAAAAGATTATTTGAAGGGGGGGATATATCTCATTTGATTCTGTTGCGGCAGACTCTGTACAGCTATCCGAAGCGGTAAAGAAATTTCAGAAAGAAAAGGGATTGACGGTGGATGGTCGTCCAGGGGAGGGAACGCTGCGAATGCTGAACCTGTCGGATGAGGAAAAATTCATCCGGATTGCTATCAGTCTGGATAAGTTTAAAAAATTGCCGGCTCAGATGCCGGAGAAGTATATCTGGGTCAATGCTTCTTCCAATTATCTGGATATGGTGGAAAACGGGAAAATTGCTTTTACATCCCGGGTGATTTGCGGGAAGGCCAAAACCCGGACACCTTTACTCAACAGTGCCATCTCCGTTCTGATTACCTACCCGCAGTGGGTGCCACCTCCCAGTATCGTTTCCAAGGAAATTCTGCCGGCGGTGAAAAAGAACCCAGGTTATCTGGCCAAAAAGGGTTTCAGCCTGGTTGACAAAGACGGTAACGAAGTGGATCCCTACTCGGTGGACTGGTCAAAATACAGCAAAGGGATCCCTTACCGGGTGGTGCAGGGAAGCGGCGATGCCAATGCGCTGGGGATAATCAAGTTCCATTTTGATAATAAGTACTCGGTCTACCTGCATGATACCAATCAACGTTACCTGTTTTCCAATGCCATGCGGTCCCTGAGTCATGGTTGTGTTCGGGTACAGGACTGGCAAAAACTGGCCAGGTATATCCTTCGGGTTGATAGTTTGCAGGCCCCCCGGAACTTTCATACCGGGGACTCGATGCGGGTCTGGCTGGCCAATAAGGAGAAACATCATATCCAAATCAGGAATAAAATGCCCGTTTTTATCCGTTATCTTACCTGTGAAGGGCGGGATGGCCGGCTGGTATTTTATGATGATGTGTATGGGGAAGACCGGTTTCTCCGGGAAAAATACTATACCCGCCCCGCCGCCTTTTAAGCCCTTTTTTCACATGTTTTCTACAGCCTGGCAGGCTTCGCAACCCTATGAATCATAGCTAAATAATTTATTTCCTGATATTAAACTTACCCGTTATTTTTGTTTAGATTAAAACCAAACTATCTCTTTATGAAGAAGATACTGTCTGCATTAATTGCACTGTACCTGCTTGTACCTGCCAGTTACGGTCAAGAAGATGAAATTAGACCTAAGGCGCTCGGTATTAGTTTTTTTGTAAACGATTTTGTTACACCTGCCCGTATACGTTCCAGTTCATTGGTAAAGGTATTGGCCGACAAAAAACTGGCAAAGCTCAGCGAAATGAGTCCCGGTCTTGCGATCAACTATTTCAAAGGGATCAGGAAGCATATGGACTATGCATTATCTCTTGGCGGTACTTTTCTTCGTTACCCCATGCCTAATAAGTCATTCGGTACAGACAAACTGTTGCTGGAAGCTTCAGCCGCTGTGAATCTGAAAATGATGACTGAGAAATACTGGGTACAACCCTATCTCACATTAGGAGTATCAGGACACAAATACCTGAACTATTATGGCGCCAACCTTCCGTTGGGTGTTGGGTTGAAAATTAATTTCATCGATGAAGCACATTTATTCATCAATTCCACTTACCGCGTTCCCCTGACTACAGAAACTTCTAATTATCACCTACAGCATGCGATCGGTGTGGCTGCCCGCCTGGGTAAGAAACCAGAACCGAAAGTAGTGGTACTTGATCGTGATGGTGATGGAGTTCCTGATAATGTGGATGCCTGTCCTGATGTGCCTGGCCCCGCTGCTACACAGGGTTGTCCTGACCGTGATGGAGATGGCATTCTGGATAAGGACGATAAGTGTCCTGATGTAAAAGGACTCGCTAAATACCAGGGCTGTCCGATTCCTGATACTGATAAAGATGGTATCAATGATGAGGAAGATAAATGTCCGACTGTTCCGGGTCTGGCCCGTTACCAGGGTTGTCCGATTCCTGATACAGATAAAGATGGTATCAATGATGAGGAAGATAAATGTCCCACTGTACCCGGTGTAGCCCGTTACCAGGGTTGTCCGATTCCGGATTCAGATGGTGATGGTGTGAATGATGAAGAAGATAAATGCCCGAAGCTGAAAGGGGTTCCTGAGAATCAGGGTTGTCCCATTATCCCTGAAGAAATCAAAAAGCGTATCAGTGTCGCTGCTAAAAATATCCTGTTCGAAACCGGTAAGTCGATCCTTCGTACCAGTTCTTTCAAAGGGCTGAACGATGTGGCTAAGATCATGAGTGAAAATCCGGAAATCGAGCTCGCTATTGATGGTCATACTGATAATGTAGGTGCGGATGCTTATAACCAGACATTGAGTGAGAACAGGGCCAATGCCGTGAAGAAATACCTGGTAAGTAAGGGTGTGGACGAAAGCCGTATTGCCGCGACTGGTTATGGGGAAACCAAGCCGATTGCTACAAATAATACTGCAGCTGGTCGTCAGCAGAACAGACGTTCAGAGCTTACCCTCAGTTATTATAAATAAACCAACTACTTAATAGTATATCGAATGTCCCGCATCAGCGGGACATTTTTTTTACTGGGATGGCCCTTTCATTCCCTGCTGTTTCAGGCGCTGGCCGGGCCTTTGCCTGAACTACAAAGCTTAGTCATTGATTTTCAGGCAACTGATGAATTTATTCCCGACTGAACCGGGGGGAACAAATCCTTCGTTTTTGTTCCGTTTTTTTCCTACCTTTGCGGCGCCATTAAGAGAAGCATTTGTGGGATCGAAACCTGAGGCGGGCTTTTTCTTCAAGTGGCAGTCTATGAGAGTCTAAATCAACATATCAGCTGTTTTCCCGCCCGGGACAATCATTCTATACAGCTGATCTTACCCGGAAAAAATACAGGGAACTGTTCAGGATCTAAAGGAAGAGCAGCAGGACAGGAACCGGTACTTCAAATAAATCAAATTAAAAATCAATTATTAAAAGAGGCGAAGGTGAAAGCCGGGCCTACGGTAACAAACAACAATTGTCATGGCAGACTTAAAATTTCAAAGAAACTTCGGAATCGCCGCGCACATTGATGCGGGCAAGACCACCACTACGGAGCGTATCCTCCGTTATACAGGGATGATCCACCGGATTGGTGAGGTGCACGATGGTGCAGCTACCACAGACTGGATGGAGCAGGAAAGGAAAGGGTATTACCATTACCTCAGCAGCGGTTAGCTGTCAGTGGAATTTCCCGACTGTGCTGGGTAAAGCCACTCCTGATACCAAAAAGTATTCATTTAATATCATTGATACTCCGGGTCACGTGGACTTTACCGTTGAGGTAGAGCGTTCCATGCGGGTACTGGATGGTCTGATCGCCCTGTTTTCTGCCGTGGATGGTGTGGAGCCTCAGTCGGAGACTGTTTGGCGCCAGGCTAACCGCTATGGTGTTCCCCGTATCGGGTTTGTAAACAAAATGGACCGTGCCGGTGCTGACTTCCTGATGGTGGTTAAGCAGGTTAAAGAAATGCTGGGTTACAAAGCCGTTCTCCTGCAGTTACCGATTGGTGCGGAAGATGATTTTAAAGGGGTAGTTGACCTGATCAAAATGAAAGGGATCATCTGGCACATGGAAACAGAGGGAATGACATTTGATGAAATCGAAGTACCTGCTGATATGCTGGAAGAAGCGAAGGAGTGGAGAGCATCCCTCGTGGAAGCAGTAGCAGAATATGATGATAAACTGATGGAGAAATTCTTTGATGATCCCAACAGCATTACAGAAGATGAAATGCATGAAGCGATCCGCAAAGCAACAGTTGACCTGAGCATCGTTCCGATGATGTGTGGTTCATCCTTCAAAAATAAAGGAGTACAAACTGCACTGGATGCGGTTTGCCGTTATCTGCCTTCACCGGTGGATATTCCTGATACCAAGGGTACCCATCCTGATACCGGTGAGGAACTGACCCGTAAAGCAGACCCCAAAGAACCATTTGCGGCCCTGGCTTTTAAAATCATGACCGATCCTTTCGTAGGTCGTCTGGCCTTCTTCCGGTGCTATTCCGGTCACCTGGATGCCGGTTCTTATGTATTGAATGTAAGAAGTGGTAAAAAGGAAAGGATCAGCCGGATCATGAAAATGTTTGCCAATAAGCAGAATCCGATCGATTTCATCGAAGCTGGTGATATCGGAGCAGCCGTTGGTTTCAAGGAAATCAAAACCGGTGATACGTTGTGTGATGAAGATCATCCGATCACCCTGGAGAATATGTTCATCCCTGAGCCTGTAATCGCAGTAGCGGTGGAGCCAAAAACACAGGCTGACGTAGATAAAATGGGTATGGCTATTGCCAAACTGGTGGAAGAAGATCCTACCCTGCGTGTGAATACAGATGAGGATACCGGTCAGACCATCCTTCGCGGAATGGGAGAACTGCACCTGGAGATCATCATTGATCGTATGCGTCGTGAATTTAAAGTAGAAGTAAACCAGGGTGCACCACAGGTGGCTTATAAGGAAGCATTCAATGCTACTATTGAGCACAGGGAAACCCTGAAAAAACAAACCGGTGGTCGTGGTAAATTCGCCGATATCCAGTTCAGTCTGGGTCCGGTGGATGCAGAATGGAAAGCAGAAAACCCTGATAAGCAATACCAGTTTGTCAACGATCTGTTTGGTGGATCCATTCCCCGTGAATTTGTTCCAGCCATTCAGAAAGGTTTTGAACAATCCATGACGACTGGGGTGTTGGCTAACTACCCGGTTGACAATATGAAGATCCGTGTATTTGACGGTAGCTTCCACGCGGTTGACTCTGACTCTATGTCTTTCGAGCTTTGTGCCAAACAAGGTTTCCGTGAGGCAGCCAGAAAGGCCAAGCCGATCCTGCTCGAGCCGATTATGAGGGTGGAAGTGATCACTCCTGCCCAGTATATGGGTGATGTTACGGGTGACCTGAACCGTCGTCGTGCGATGCTGGAAGGAATGGATAACCGTGCCGGTGCCGAGGTCATCAAAGCCAAAGTGCCGCTGAGTGAAATGTTCGGATATGTTACACAGCTCCGTTCATTATCTTCCGGTCGTGCTTCTTCAACCATGGAGTTTTCTCATTATGCTCCGGCGCCGAACAATATCGCCGAGGAAGTGATTTCTAAAGTAAAGGGTAAAGTGAACGCTTAAGCTTATCACTTATTCCAATAAAAAAGTATCCCGCCAGACTGGTGGGATATTTTTTTGGGTATCCATTCCGCATGGATTGAAATTCAACAAAAAGGCCTGCGGGTTTACAATATTTGTATAAGTATGTATAAATGTTTAAATTTAATTAGCACTCGGGGCTGCCATGAAATACAAATGTTATGAATACTATTACCCGGTATTTTATCTTATTGCTGTCCCTCTTTAAAGTTGTCGATGCTGCTTCACAGTCTTCATTGAACTATACAATAACTACTAATACCACAGGTTCACTGGCTGCTGATAAATCGGGTAATCCTGTCATCTTTTCCACTGAGCCTAATCTGGTACCGAATGCTTCCACCAATGTTACATCTGCATTACAGCCTATCGGGTTTGATTTTGTGTACATGGGCAGGTATTATACCCATTTTGTCGCCGGTTCAAATGGTGATCTTGGACTGGGTGTATTCAATTCTGCAGCGGGAATACTTGGGCCAACTGATAATAATGATCTCACCAGAAATGTGGTCTATCCACCTGGTGTCAACAACGCCCCGGTACTCGCTCCTTTTTGGGATAAAATGTATACCCCGTCAGCAGGTGCAACGGTCCGCACACTGATTACCGGAACTACGCCTAACCGTTGCCGCGTAATAGAGTGGAATACCATTATCAATTCAAGCGCACCCGCACCTTCACCCAGTGCCCGATTTCAGTTAAGGTTATATGAAGGAAGTGGTGTAATAGAATATATATATGGTAACATGAGCATCGTAAGTGCCTCCTCAACAGTTACCGCTTCAATCGGGTTTACAAACGGGCTTACCGATAACCAGTTCCTGGCTCTACAGAACCTGATCAGTTTCCCTTTTACGGCAATTGCTGCACAGGAACCAGCCACGCAAAGCCTGGTGAATACTGCAGCAGCAGGCGATATCATCGGACTGCATTCTTTGACGGAGGGTCAGCGCCGGCTATTTTCTTTTACCGCCCCGGCCCTCAACGGATCAGCCCCTTCTGGATTACAGATTACGGAAATCGGGGCAACTATTGTTTCATTGAAATGGAACGACAACAGTACAAATGAGTTGGGGTACCATGTACTGGTGTCATCTGACAATATCAATTTTGTAACAGCAGGAACGACCGCCGCTAACGGAACTTTTTATACGGTGGGTAACCTGCTCTTGGGCAACACTTATTATTTCAGGGTAATTGCTTTCACGGAAGGCGCCTGTTTACAAAGTACTTCCACGGTAAATGCCACCACCAGTTGTTTGCTGAATGGTTCTTATACAGTAGGCCCTGGTGCGAATTACGCCAGCCTGACTCATGCTATTGACAGCATCCGGTATAAGGGAGTGGCAGGAAATGTTCAGTTTGAATTAACCGGATCTTATACCAGCAGCAGTGAAGTGTTTCCGATCAGTTTCCCCAAAACACTACAGGTGCCTTGTATCAGCAATTATCGGGTGTCCATACGCCCGCAGGCAGCTGCAACTAATTTGCAGATTACAGGAAGTAATTTCACACAGCTGTTTTTACTCGACAGTGCCGGTTATGTCGTCTTCGACGGCCGGCCGGGTGGTACAGGAACCAGCAGCCAGTTAAGCGTCATCAATAATAGTTACGGATCTGTTTTTCGCCTGAACAATGCTTCTGGTAACAGATTTGAATACCTGAAAATCGGGGGAAGTAATACGGGACCATCCGTGACGGAAGGAGTGGTACATCTGGTGGGGTCCCAGGGAGCAGGCTTAGACAATAACTGGTTCGGGAATTGTGAGATTTACAGTACCAGTACCATCCCCAATTCTAAAAATATAATGCTCTCCTCTGTGGGTGCCGCCGGATTTGTGAACGATAATGACTCAATCATTAACTGCAGGTTTTATGATTTCGCCGCATCTGCGATTCAGCTTTCTGATTATAGCAACGGATGGGTGATCAACGGAAATAGTTTTTATAATACGGCAGCGGTCAGTTATACATCAGATGTGGCATTCGTTAAGATATCGTCTTTGAATGCTGTTGCGGCCAGTCACCAGATTACGAACAACTATTTCGGAGGGACAGCACCCAATTGCCAGGGAAACGCGATGCAGGCAGCTTATCTCTCTACCTTTTCCTTTATTGATATTACGGGCAGAGCAACAATCAGCAATAATTATTTCAGGCGGGTAAAGTTTTCCAATGCTTCCAATTTTATCAATAATTCCTTAATCAGCCTCATCTATGCCAGAATTGTTCCTTCACAGGAAACCTATGTTATTGAAAATAATTCATTCGGGTCTTCCAGTCTGAGTGATAGTCTGAGCATCTTCAGCAACAGTACTGTTGTTGATATGGAAGTGAATGGAATTACCATGACTGGCCTGGGGCCGGTGCGCAACAATAGTTTCTCACATATCCGCTGCGTTTCTCCGGTTACGCGAATTAATTTGCGGGTGATTCTTGCAGGTGGCAATACAGATGCCAATATCCGTAATAATTCAATCGGGGATCCTGTTATTCCTAACTGCATTTATAATAACAGCGATGGACAAACATATGGTATCGGCCTGTTGTCCGTGAACTCAGCCAGGGTGATCAGTAATACCATCTGCAGGATCAGTTCCAACAGCGGTAATAATAATGCCCATCTGGCAGGTATTCATCTGCAGGGTCAGTTTGTGGACAGCATTGCTTACAATACTATTTTTCATTTAAAGAACGGAAATGGCGGGGCCAATGGCTTTCAGCCATTATTCGGAATGAGGATATTGCCCAATACATCTAGCGGGCTGGCCAATCTGATTGAGGGAAACCATATTTATTCATTGGTACAGGAATCAGTCAGCAGTGGCGGGAATGTGACGGGTATTTCGGCGGGAGTATTTATGAATCTAAAAAGGAATTTCATACATAATCTCTATACCACAAATAGCGCCGGATTTGCTACGATTAAAGGTATTTTGATGGCGAACAATACCGGCCGGCTCGAAAACAATATGATCAGTCTCGGTACCGACAGCCTGGGGAACAGCCTTACCGCCGCGGGATTAACCATTTACGGAATCGATGGGGCCGATGCTTTGCGGCATAACAGTGTTTATATCAATGGCAGCAATGTGGCTAACGGTAATTCGGGCAGTACCTGTATGAATGCTACGGTGAACCTCACTAATTGCTATAATAATATTTTCTTCAATGCCCGGTCCAATCAGAATACGGGTAGTGCTGCCATACATTCCAGTGTGAGTGTGGGGGGTCTCCTACGTTTCGGATTACAATATGTATTTCTATTCCGGAACAGGTGGTGTTTTGGGGATTCGTTCGGGTACACCTTACACGGCATTAGCGGCCTGGCGGACGGCAACCGGTGTGGATGCAAATGCTATTTTTTCAAATCCATTATTTATTAATCCGGCTGGGGCAAGCAATGCCATCAATCTTCACCTGAGCGCCGGCTCTCCGGCTGATGCTGCGGGATCAGGTGCAAATACCCTGGTCATTGATTATGACAATGAAACCAGGGCTAACCTCACGCCTGTAGATATCGGGGCAGATGCTTTTTCCGGAGCTCCTCCCGTCATCAATTCCTTTTCACCCACAAGTGGTGGAGCAGGAACCTTGGTGACCATTTCAGGCAGTAACCTTACTGGTGCAACGATTGTGCGTTTTGGCGGAACAGTTGCATCCTCGTTTACAGTGGTTAGTCCAAGCACGATTACTGCGGTGGTAGGAAACGGATCTTCGGGTTCAGTGAGTGTAACCACCGGCGGTGGTACAGCCTCACTTGCCGGATTTGCCTTTTTACCAGCACCGGTGGTCAGTTCGTTTTCTCCAACTGCTGCAGGTACAGGAGCCACGGTAACCATTTCCGGCTCCAACTTTACAGGTGCAACCGTTGTGAGATTTGGCGGAACAGCCGCCTCATCGTTTACAGTTGTTAATGCCAGCACCATTACTGCTGCAGTGGGCAGTGGCGCATCCGGCGCGGTGACGGTAATCACCCCCGGTGGAACCGATTCTCTTCTCGGCTTCACTTTTATTCCGGGACCCGTCATTGGTTCATTCACTCCGGTGACAGCAGTTACAGGAACGACTGTAACAATAACAGGAAATAATTTTACGGGCACTACTGCGGTAAGTTTTGGTGGAACTGCTGCCAGCTCTTTTACGGTGGTCAATGCCACTACGATAACTGCAGTGGTGGGCAGCGGAGCTTCCGGTTCTGTGAGTGTAACTACTCCAGGTGGAATAGCATCACTGGCCGGTTTCAGCTTTATAGCTGCACCCGTTATCAATTCATTCACTCCCGTATCTGGTGGAACAGGAACAACAGTGACCATAACAGGAAATAATTTTTACGGGTACCACTGCGGTAAGTTTTGGCGGAACGGCTGCCAGTTCGTTTACGGTAGTCAATGCTACGACGATAACTGCTGTGGTAGGTAGCGGAGCTTCCGGTTCTGCGAGTGTAACCACTGCCGGAGGAACCGGCATCCTGACTGGCTTTACTTTTACCACAGTGACAGCGGTAGGGGGACCGGGATCCGTGAACTCCGCAGAATTGACAGTAGCGCCTAATCCTGGTACCGGTGAAATTGTGATCAGGCATCCGTCATCTGTTACTATGCCGGCAAGCTTACGGATAGTGGATGTACTGGGGCGTTCTGTGCTGGAGATCAAAACGGCCAGAAACAGTACGCAGACCAGGTTGGAGGTTCAGCAATTAGGTTCAGGGATATATTTTATTCAGTGGATGGCAGGAGCAAGAACGCTTACACGCATATTCATGAAAAAATAACCTTGGTTTTTATAAGTGCGGCCTGTAATATTTTGTAATAACTTAATTCAAATCAATGTTTTTTTTGATACACGGCATTGTATTTGGTATTTCTAATACAGAAAATCTCCGTTTTTAAGATTCTCAAGGCGAAGCCTGATTATGAAAAACACTAGTCCTGGGTAAGGGATCCGGTTGCGGATCCCTTATTTTTTTAGCCGGCGATGATTTTACTGTAAATTGTTTCTTCTATGATTAGGGTATGTAAATGGCACATTTTATTGGGAATACTCATCTCTTTATCCTCAGGTCTGTTTGCGCAGCAGCTGGTGATCAGGAACGGTATGAAAATTTCAAAATCAATCCGGTTTAACAGAAGCAATACATTTTTACAGGCACCCGCTGATACATCAAGCAGCGTTATCCTCATTGAAGGTGAAAATATCGTAATTGATTTTGGAGGAACAGAACTGAGAGGTGACCGGCAACAAAGTCCGGATACCTATACTGGGGTCGCGGTCCTCATCCGCAATAGCAGGAATGTTACTATCCGTAACCTTAAAGCAAGAGGATATAAAATTGCATTGAGTGCCCGGAATACCAGGGGGCTGGTGCTCGAGAACTGTGATTTCAGTTATAATTACAGGCAGCAGTTAGGTAGTACGCAGGAAAAAGAGGACATGAGCGACTGGATGAGTTACCACCAGAATGAAAAAGATGAATGGTTGCGGTATGGCGCTGCCATTTATTTGAAAGATTGCAACCAGCCCATTGTCCGCAACTGCAGAGTCACCGGCGGACAAACTGCACTCATGATGATGCGGTGTAATAACTTCAAAATCTATAACAATGATTTTTCCTTTAACTCCGTCATTGGCATCGGCCTTTATCGAAGTAGTGGCAATGAAATTTCTTTTAACCGTTTAAATTTTAATGTCAGAGGGTATAGCCATGGGGTGTATCATCGCGGACAGGATAGTGCCGGTATCCTGGTATATGAACAGAGCTCCTTTAATGTCTTCTATAAAAATTCGGCTACGCATAGCGGAGATGGATTCTTTTTGTGGGCCGGACAAACGACCATGGATAGCGGGGAAGGTGGTTGTAATTATAACGAGATTCTTTCCAATGATTTTTCTTATGCTCCCACCAATGGAGTGGAAGTAACTTTCAGCAGGGTGCGGGTGGCCAATAACCGCTTATTTGATTGTGACCACGGCATCTGGGGTGGTTATAGTTACGCTTCTAAATTTACCGGGAATCATTTACGCAATAACCGGATTGGTATTGCCATTGAGCACGGACAATACAATGAAATCACCGACAATATATTTATTGGAGATCGCGAAGCGGTGAAATTATGGTCGAGGAAAAACCAGCCGGCTGACTGGGGCTATGCCAAATACCGTGATACCCGCAGTGTGGGATATGTTATCACCGGAAACAGTTTCAATAGTAATCCGGTGGTGTTTAGCCTGAAGGGGACAGACAGTCTGCAAATTGCCAATAACCGATATGAAGGGTATGGGGCGATCTGGCAACTGGATTCAACTGTGACAAACCTGGATTCCACAGATGTGGAGTTGTTGGACACGACCTTAGTGTTGCCGGTTGTACTCAATCCGATTGATCCTTTCAAAGGAAATGGTAAACTCGCCGGCAAACATAATATCATGATCACGGAATGGGGGCCTTATGATTTCAGGTATCCAATGATCTGGCAAACCAATCCGGTTGAGAAAGGAGATACGCTTCGTTTTGATATCCTGGGGCCAAAAGGAAGCTGGGAGATTAAATCAAGCAGGGGGCTGGAAAAATTATCATCTACCAAAGGAAGTATTCCTGCATCCATTACCGCAGTCAGCCAAACGAATGAAAGAACGGATATTCTTCTGGAACTGGTGTACAAGGGAGCCGCTTTTACAAATAATACGGGTGAGCCAGTAAAAGCTGGCAAGCCCTATCTTTTTCAATTTCGCAAATTCTTTCAACCGATAAATTGGGAAGTTCTTTATTACAGTATGGACACGGCTTATCATAATCCGATCCGGACCGGGATGCTTTTTTCGATGACGGAAAGAAAGGCGCCGGTACTGACCCAACGGAAAGACCGGCTGGATGAAGCCTGGTGGGGTGGGATCAGGGCGGAGGGGACCAGTTATCCGCAATTCTTTACAGTAGCGGATGGAACCGGAGATTTTCTACCCGGAAACTATGAGTTGTCTGTGACCTGGGATGATGCGGTAAGGGTATATGTGGATGGAAAACTGGTCCTTGATGAATGGAATCCTTCTAAATATTCATTTGATGAATCTCCCCGCCGTAAATTGCAGTTGCCCCTTGGGGGTAAACATAGCTTTAGGGTGGAGCATGTGGAGCTGGGTGGCTTTGCCTGCCTGTCATTGAAAATCAAGCCATTGTAATAATTTATCTGATTTTTCTCCCGGCTTGTCCACATCCTTTAAAATTCTTACCTAAGTATTTGGAGGGTAAGGCTGTCAGCCCTACCTTTGCACTCCCAAAAGAAAAATGGGGATTTCATCCATGTCGCAGCGAATCAGAATCAAATTGCAGTCTTACGATCACAACCTGGTAGATAAATCAGCTGAAAAGATCGTAAAAACAGTGCGCAGCACTGGTGCCGTGGTAACAGGACCAATTCCTCTGCCCACACGCCGTAAAATATTTACTGTGTTGCGTTCACCACACGTGAACAAGAAGAGCCGGGAGCAGTTCCAGCTGGCTACGCATAAGCGGCTGCTGGATATCTACACGTCTTCTTCAAGAACGGTGGATGCCCTGAGTAAGCTGGATCTTCCCAGCGGTGTGGAAGTTGAAATCAAAGCGTAGTACCCCCGGCCCCTGTTGGGGAGAAGGGAGTCTGACGATTCATTTTGTCAAGCGCTTATTAGTTCTTATAAATAAAAATTTAGTTATCTCTCAACCTTTGTTCTGTGAATCACAAACGAAGAGAAAAGAGCTCTGACAATAAGTAAATTTCTTATTCTTATGTCACTAGTTGTAAACTAACGACAACGAGGATAAGGGTACATAAAACAAGCCATTCAGGGTTTGTTTACTGCCGGTACTTTCCCATAAAGAAAAAGGTCGGTGGCAAACGGGGATTGAAGTAGTTGTGAATAGTTTTAAACTAATTGCAACATAAAATACTGTCCCAATAACCTTGCAGGCACAAATTGATCAACCATGAAAGGTATTATTGGGAAAAAAATCGGGATGACCAGCATCTTCGATCCCACAGGCAAACAAACCGCCTGTACGATCATTGAAGCGGGTCCATGCGTGGTTACCCAGGTAAAGACAACAGCTACCGACGGGTACAGTGCAATTCAGCTTTCATTCGGCGACAAGAACGACAAACACTCCAACAAAGCCGAAAAAAATCACTTCGCAAAAGCATCTACAGCTCCTAAGAAATTCTCTAAAGAATTCAGGGACTTTTCTATTGAAAAAAATATTGGTGAAACCATTACGATTGACATTTTCGCTGAAGGCGATGATGTGGAAGTAGTGGGTACTACAAAAGGTAAAGGTTTCCAGGGTGTGGTAAAACGCCATGGTTTCCATGGTGTGGGACAGCAGTCACACGGCCAGCATGACCGTCAGCGTGCCCCCGGATCACTGGGTAACTCTTCTGATGCCAGCCGGGTAATGAAAGGTATGCGGATGGCCGGTCGTATGGGTGGTGACAGGGTAAAACTCAAAGGACTGAAAGTGGTGAAGATTTTCCCTGACAAGAACTATATCCTGATCAGCGGATCTGTACCCGGTCATAACGGTTCAATTGTTTTAATCCAGAAGTAATTGATGTCATCCTGAGCTAGTCAATGGATGGCTCATAAAAAGAAATAAAATGCAAGTTGAAGTTTTAAATACAAAAGGAAAGGCTACCGGAAGAACGGTAGAGTTGCCGGAAGATATTTTCGGTGCTGAGCCGAATAACCACGTGATTTACCTGGCTGTAAAGCAGTATCTCGCTGCGCAGCGTCAGGGTACACATAAGGTAAAGACCCGTGCCGAGGTACAGGGTGCCAGCCGCAAACTGCACCGCCAGAAAGGTACCGGTGGAAGCCGTAAGGGTAATATCCGTAACCCCTTGTACAAAGGTGGTGGTACGATCTTCGGCCCCAAACCCCATGGTTATGATATCAAACTGAACCGTAAAGTAAAGGACCTCGCCAAGATTTCTGCTCTTTCACATAAGGCAAAGGATAAGGCGATCCTGGTACTGGAAGATATCAATCTGGAAACGCCCAAGACCAAGGCATTTGTAGACATTCTTGGTAACCTGAATCTGGCTGATAAGAAAGTGATGTTTGTGCATCCGGAGTATAACGATAACCTGGATCTGTCTATGCGCAATGTGCCTTCTGTACTGGGAGTGTTGCTGAGCGATATCAATACCTATGACATCGTGAATTCAGATGTGCTGATCCTGACAGAGAGTGCTGCCAAGATTTTTGCAGATGATGAGAAAGCGGAAGCTTAATTGAATGTGTGAATGTGCTGATGTGGTCAAAGTGTGAATGATCAGTACAAAAGTTCTTGAAATGAAAGGGAGATGCGGACAGAGGAAACTCATTTTCACATTTCCATATTTACAAATTTTCAAATTTTAGTCAGATGAAACTTTCTGAAGTGCTGATAAAGCCGATCCTTACTGAAAAAGCAAATAGCCAAACGGAAAAACTCCGCCGCTATTCTTTTAAAGTATCCAGGAAGGCGAATAAGCTGGAGATCAAAAAAGCGGTGGAAAGCTTTTACGGTGTTACTGTTACCAGTGTGAATACCGCAGTATCCCCGGCCAAAAACAAAAGCCGTTTTACCAAAGCTGGTGTGATCTCTGGTCGCAAGCCTGCTTATAAGAAGGCATTTGTAACTGTGGCAGAGGGAGAGAATATTGATCTCTATTCGAATATTTAATAAGACGCCCGCCTTCGCTTAAGCTATGGCGGACAAGAATGGCAATCAACCGCCGCGAAGTGTTGGAAAAATAAAAACAGAATTAAAAAGAGATGGCATTAAGAAAATTTAAACCCGTAACGGCCGGTACTCGTTGGAGAATCGGTAACGCATACGCAGAGGTTACAACCAATGTACCTGAAAAGACCCTGGTTGAGCCCAAGAAAAGAACCGGTGGTCGTAACTCATCTGGTCACCTGTCCATGCGCTATATCGGTGGTGGTCACAAGAAGAAATACAGGATCATTGATTTCAAAAGAAATAAAGCCGGAGTAGCTGAGGTAGCTTCCATCGAGTATGATCCAAACCGTACTGCTTTTATCGCCCTGGTTACTTATGCGGATGGTGAGAAGCGATATATCCTGGCTCCTCAGGGTCTGGTAGTGGGTGCTAAAGTGGAAGCCGGTGCCGATGTGGCTCCAGAAGTAGGGAATGCCCTGCCGATGAAGAATATGCCCTTGGGTACCAATGTTCACAATATTGAAATGCAGCCTGGTCAGGGTGGTAAGCTGGCCCGCAGTGCCGGTTCTTCCGCACAGCTGACGAATAAAGAAGAAAAATATGCGATCCTGAAAATGCCTTCTGGTGAACTCAGGAAAGTATTGATCAACTGTTACGCTACCGTAGGGGTGGTGAGCAACAGTGATCATAGTCTGCAGAGTATGGGTAAGGCAGGCCGGAACCGCTGGAAGGGTATCAAACCCCGTAACCGTGGTGTGGCGATGAACCCTGTGGATCACCCGATGGGTGGTGGTGAAGGAAAGGCTTCCGGTGGACAACCCCGGAGCAGGAACGGTCAGTACTCAAGAGGTCTGAAAACAAGGACCAGGGGTAAGGGCAGCGATAAGCTGATCATCCAGCGCAAGAACGGTAATAAACTGGCGAAGTAATAAAAAAGTTCATTCAATAAACAACGACATACATCATGGCTCGTTCGATTAAAAAAGGTCCTTATATAGCCACTCATCTGGACAAGAAAATAATGGCTATGAATGAAGGCAAAAGCAAGAAAGGGGTGATCAAGACATGGAGCCGCCGCTCTACTATTTCACCTGATTTTGTAGGCCACACATTTGCGGTGCATAACGGGAACAAGTTTATCCCTGTTTATGTAACTGAATTCATGGTAGGTCACAAACTGGGAGAATTCGCCCCGACCCGTCAGTTCAAAGGACACTCTAAAAAAGAAGGTTAATCCAATTGCGGAGGGCAGCCTCCCGAAAAAAGAAAATAAAAATGGAAGCAGTAGCTAAACTCAGAAATTATCCGACATCGCCGCGCAAGATGCGCCTGCTGGCTGACCTGATCCGTGGTCAGAAAGTTGAGAAGGTGCTGGCCGAACTCGAGCATAACCCGAAGCACCCTGCAGTACCCCTGCGTAAACTGGTGTTGAGTGCTATCAGTAACTGGAAGCAAAAGAATGAAGGTGGTGATGAAAGCCAGCTGGTTGTAAAAACCATTTTTGTGGATGGTGCCCGTACGCTGAAGCGTATGCGTCCTGCTCCACAGGGCCGTGGTTACCGGGTGCGCAAGCGCAGCAACCACGTGACCGTGATCGTTGATACAAAAGAATCTAAAAACTAAAAGACTTAATAAACCAATAACATGGGTCAAAAAGCAAATCCGATTGGTAACAGGTTAGGCATCATCCGCGGATGGGAGTCTAACTGGTATGGCAGCAAGAAAGATTATGCCGGCAAACTGATCGAGGATCATAAAATCAGAACTTACCTGAATGCCCGTATCAACAAGGGCGGTATCTCCAAGATCGTTATTGAGAGAACCCTGGGTAAACTGATCATTACGATCCACACTTCCAAGCCAGGTATCATTATCGGTAAAGGTGGTGGAGAGGTTGATCGTATCAAGGAAGAGTTGAAGAAACTGACAAACAAAGATGATGTGCAGATCAACATCCTCGAGATTCGTCGTCCTGAGCTGGATGCGATGATCGTAGGTGATACGATTGCCCGTCAGATCGAGAACCGTATCAATTTCAAAAGGGCCACTAAAATGGCGATCGCTTCTGCGCTTCGTATGGGTGCTGAAGGTATCAAAGTGAAACTGAGTGGCCGTTTGGGTGGTTCTGAGATTGCCCGTAGCGAAGAGTTCAAGCAAGGCCGTGTGCCGCTGCATACATTCCGGATGGATATCGATTATGCCAGCGTGTTCGCACAAACAGTATATGGTAAAATCGGTATCAAGGTATGGATTTGTAAAGGCGAGGTTCTGGCGAAGAGAGACCTGAATCCAAATTTCATTGCCGGTGGTAAAGAAGGTGGTGCAATGGGCGATAGAAGAGATAGAAGGGATGACCGTGGAGGTGACCGTCGTGATGACAGAAGAGGTGGCGGTGACAGAAGAGGTGGTGGAAGAGATAAAAGGAACTAATAAATAAATGTGCGGGTGTGAAAATTAAGTTCCCACCTGCTCAGGGATAAAATTTTTTGATGGTGGAGATTATTTTCACTCCCGATAGCTATCGGGATCCACATTTTCAGATTTTCAAATTTTTTTAAAATGTTACAACCGAAAAGAACGAAACACAGGAAAATGCAGAAAGGACGCATGAAAGGTGATGCCAAGCGTGGTGCTACCATTTCATTTGGTTCTTATGCCCTGAAGGCGCTGGATAGTCATTGGATTACCGACCGCCAGATTGAAGCGGCCCGTCAGGCGCTGACCCGTGAAATGAAAAGGGAAGGTAATGTGTGGATCCGCATTTTCCCTGATAAGCCAATTACCCGCAAGCCCCTTGAAGTAAGGATGGGTAAGGGTAAGGGTAACCTGGAATTCTGGGCTGCTGTTGTAAAGCCGGGTCGTATCATCTTTGAAGTAGATGGTGTTACCGAAGCGGTAGCGAAAGCTTCCCTGGCACTGGCTGCAGGTAAACTGCCCATCAAAACCAAATTCATTGCACGCCGTGACCTGGCTACTGCGTAAGAAATGTGTATCCCGATAGCTATCGGGAGTGTAAGTGTGAAAATGTGTAAATGAGATGATGAATAAAGAGGCGTGGTAAATTTTTCACAGTTCCATATTCTCAAATTGTCAAATTAATAAACATGTCGAAGAAAGCTGATTTTGTAAAGAGCATTCATGGAATGAATGAGCAGGACCTCAAAGCGAGGCTGGAAGAGGATAAGCAGCGTTTGAAAAAGCTGGAATTTGCCCATGCAATTTCTCCGCTGGAAAATCCAATGACCATCCGTTCCCTGCGCCGGGATATTGCCCGTCTGCAAACGGAACTCCAATTAAAGCAACAGCAAGCATAATTTCTGAAGACCGGTGTCAGTACCGGTAAGGGGAACTGACAACCAGTCGACTAAAAAAAATAAAATGGAAGCAAGAAATTTAAGAAAGACCAGGATCGGAGTGGTAACGAGTAACAAGATGACCAAGACCATTACTGTGGCCATTGAGCGAAAAGTGAAACACCCGATTTATGGAAAATTCGTGAAAAAAACCACCAAGCTTCATGCACATGATGACAAGAACGAGTGCAGTATCGGTGATGTGGTGAAGATCATGGAAACCCGTCCGCTCAGCAAAACAAAGCGCTGGAGACTGGTGGAAGTGGTGGAAAAAGTGAAGTAAGCATCAGGCCCGGTCCGCCAATGGCGGAGAAGGCAGCGAGATAAAGCAATAACAAAATTTAGGCAAAGAACTCCGGTTCAATGCCAACAGCTAAAAGCGAATAAAGATGATTCAGCAAGAAAGCCGGTTAAATGTGGCGGATAACAGTGGTGCCAAAGAGGTACTGTGTATCCGGGTACTCGGCAACAGCGGTCAGCGTTATGCCAGGATTGGCGATAAGATTGTGGTTACCGTTAAGGATGCCTTGCCTGCCGGAGGGATCAAGAAAGGTACTGTAGCCAAAGCGGTGATTGTAAGGACAACCAATAAGCTGCGCCGTAAAGATGGTTCCTATATCCGTTTCGACGACAATGCCGTGGTAATCCTGAACCAGGCGGATGAGCCAAGGGGCACCCGTATTTTCGGGCCGGTAGCCAGGGAATTACGTGACAAGGGTTATATGAAAATCATTTCACTGGCCCCTGAGGTATTATAAAAAATGAAGGGCTGTGAGTAAAAGCCCGTTCAGATAAAAAACTTTGTTACATGCTATCGTCGAAGGCCAGTGCCCGGAACGAATAGCTCAAAGCTCAAAAGAAAATGAAAGCAAGATTCAAACCCAAGTTTAACATCAAGAAAGGCGACAGCGTGGTGGTGATCACCGGTGACGACAAGGACCTTTCCAAACCCCGCCTGGTAAAAGAGGTGCTGATTGACGAGAAGAATACCAAAGTGGTGGTGGAAGGTGTAAATATCGTAACCAAACATTCCAAGCCCTCTGCACAAAACACCAAGGGGTGGTATTGTGAAAAAAGAGGCCCCCATCCATATCAGTAATGTGATGCTGTGGGATGCTGCCCAAAAAGCAGGTGCCCGTGTGACAAGGGTGAGAAAAGAAGGAAAAACGGAAAGGGTTTTCAAAACAAAAAAAGTGCAGGGAGGTAAAAAATAATGAGTACTACAACTTATACCCCAAGACTGGCGGCCAAGTACAAAAAAGATGTTGTACCGGCCCTCGTAAAAAAGTTTGGCTACACTTCAGTAATGCAGGCTCCCAAACTGGAAAAAATCTGTCTGAACCGCGGTGTGAATGGTGCGGTGTCTGATAAGAAACTGGTGGATATCGCGATTGAAGAGCTGACCACTATTACCGGTCAGAAAGCAGTGGCAACAATGTCTAAAAAAGATATCTCCAACTTCAAACTGCGGAAGAACATGCCAATCGGTGCGCGGGTAACCCTGCGTGGCGACAAGATGTTCGAATTCCTCGACAGGCTGGTGGCGGTTGCCCTTCCCAGGGTACGTGACTTCAAAGGTGTGAATGAAAAAGCTTTTGACGGACGTGGTAACTATACACTGGGCGTAACCGAGCAGATCATCTTCCCGGAAATTGATATCGACAAAGTCAATAAGATTACCGGTCTGGATATCACTTTTGTGACATCTGCCAATACCGACGAAGAAGCATATGAACTGTTGAAAGAACTCGGTATGCCTTTTAAAAATGCGAAATCTAATTCAAACTAAAGGATAAACAAACATGGCAAAAACTTCAGTAAAAGCCAGGCAGCGGAAGAGGGAGAAAATGGTGGCCAAGCATGCAGCAAAAAGAGAAGAGCTGAAAAAAGCAGGCGACTGGAAAGCCCTTGATGAACTGCCAAAGAATTCTTCAAAGGTTCGTTTGAAGAACCGTTGCCAGCTGACCGGACGTCCCAAGGGGTATGTCCGCTACTTTGGAATCTCCAGGGTGGCCCTGCGCGACATGGCATTGAACGGAAAAATTCCGGGGCTTAAAAAAGCAAGCTGGTAACACTTCGACATGGCTCAGTGTGACAAAAAATTATTAAACTAAACTTTTCCAATTATCCCAGCAGTTTTGTTGGGACGTAGGAGGGCAAAAAATATGGTAACAGATCCGATAGCAGACTTCCTGACCCGAATCCGCAACGCGCAGATGGCCGGTCACCGTGTGGTAGACATTCCTGCTTCAAACCTGAAGAAAAGGATGACAGAGATCCTGTACAACCAGGGGTATATCCTGAAGTACAAGTTTGAAGACAATGACAAACAGGGTATCATCAAAATCGCCCTGAAGTATGATCCGGCCACCAAACAGCCGGCCATTCAGAGCATGGAAAGAATCAGCCGTCCTGGTTTGCGCCAGTATGCCAAACCAGCTGAGTTCCGCCGTGTAAAGAACGGTCTGGGTGTGGCCATCATCTCTACTTCAAAAGGAGTGATGACTGACAAAGAAGCCAAAGCCAGCAATATCGGCGGCGAAGTGCTTTGCTATATATATTAATACCGGCACCCGGTGGGGGTTGGTCATAATAAAAAAGTTGTCGATACATTAAGCCGAACCTATATAGGCTGACCGGTTGATGACTGCAACAAGGATTAAAAAACAAATAAAACATTTAACAATGTCTCGTATAGGAAAAAAAAGCGGTCGTTATCCTGAAGGAGTATCCATTACAGTGGGTAAAGACAATGTGGTTACCGTAAAAGGTAAAAAGGTGAACTGAAGCAGGCTATTGACCGTGACATCACGGTTGAAATAAAAGATGGCGAGGTGAACTTTATCCGCCCGACTGACCAGATCCGTCACCGTGCCATGCATGGATTATACCGTGCCCTGATTGCCAACATGGTGAAAGGTGTAACAGACGGATATGTGCGTAAACTGGAACTGATCGGTGTGGGTTTCAAAGCCGCCAACCAGGGAAACCTGCTGGATCTGGCACTTGGTTATTCTCACAATATCATGATTGAAGTTCCTTCTGAGCTGAAAGTAACTACCCAGCAGGAAAAAGGTCAGAATCCGCTGATCATTCTGGAAGGGGTGGACAAGCAACTGATCGGACAGGTGGCTGCCAAACTGCGCGGACTCCGTAAACCGGAACCATACAAAGGAAAAGGTGTTCGCTATGTTGGTGAAGTGGTACGTAAAAAAGCAGGTAAAGCTGCAGGTAAATAATGCCCGTAACCCGTAAAGGGGAATCAGGAGCACTATAATTCGAAATAGCATTTAATATCCTCACACCCTTTTAGGGGCTGGGGGCAAAAAATAAAGAGATGAACGCAAAAACTAAATCAGCAAGAAGACAAAGGATTCGCTTCGGCATCCGTAACAAAATCAGCGGCGTGGCTACCAAACCCCGTTTGTCTGTTTTCCGGAGCAACACCGATATCTATGTGCAGCTGATCGATGATATAAACGGAGTAACTATTGCTTCTGCATCATCACGCGATAAGGATATTGCCGCACAGAAAACTTCCAAAGGTGAAAAAAGCAAACTGGTCGGTACTGCTATTGCACGCAAAGCAACCGAACTGGGTGTGAAGGAAGTGATATTTGACAGGGGCGGATACCTGTACCATGGCCGGGTGAAATCACTCGCAGATGGTGCCAGGGAAGGAGGTCTTCAATTCTAATTCTATTCAAACTTTAATATCTCGTATAAATGTCAAAGTTTAACGTAAACAGGGTAAAAGCAGGTGACCTCGAACTGAAGGACAAAGTTGTGGCCATCAACCGTGTGGTAAAAACAACCAAGGGCGGACGCTCTTTCAGTTTTTCTGCACTGGTGGTAGTAGGTAACGAGAATGGCGTAGTGGGTCATGGTCTTGGTAAAGCCAAGGAAGTACAGGAAGCCATCACCAAGGGTATTGAAGATGCCAAAAAGAACCTGATCAAGGTTCCGGTGATGAAGGGTACTATTCCCCATGATCAGTGGGCCAAGGAAGGTGCTGCCAAAGTACTGATCAAGCCTGCCGCACATGGTACCGGTGTAATTGCCGGAGGCAGCATGCGTGCTGTGCTGGAATCAGCCGGTGTAACAGATATCCTGGCTAAATCCCTGGGTTCTGCTAACCCGCACAACGTGGTAAAAGCAACATTCAAGGCCCTGGCCCTGTTGAGGGAGCCCATTCATGTTGCCAAAACACGTACTGTTGGATTGAAGAAGGTTTTTAACGGCTAAGCCAAACACAAGTATTAATTATGAAAAAGATAAAAATCACACTGGTTAAAAGTCCTATCGACAGACCTGAGCGTCAGAAACTGACCCTCCAGGCACTGGGATTGAACAAAACCAACAGGAGCAAGGAAGTAGAAGCGACTCCACAGATTCTGGGCATGGTGCGCAAAGTGGAACACCTGGTGAAGGTGGAGAATGTGTAAATGTGAGTCCCGATAGCTATCGGGAGTGAGAATGAAAGAACTGATGTTATTTCCACATTTCCACAGGATCACGTTTCCAAATTAATTAAAGCGAGGGGTGATTCCCCGGTAAGTACAAAATCAAAACAATGAAACTACATCAACTGAGGCCTGCAAAAGGCGCGACTCACAAAGAAAAAAGATTAGGACGTGGTGAAGCTTCCGGACACGGAGGTACTTCAACTAAAGGTAACAAAGGTGGACAAAGCCGTGCCGGTTACAAAAGGAAGATGGCCCACGAAGGTGGTCAGATGCCGATCCAGCGCCGGATCCCCAAACGCGGTTTTAAGAATCCGCACCGTGTGGAATATAAAGTGTTTAATATCGGACAGGCAGAACAACTGGCCGGTAAATACAATATCAGCGAATTCACACTCGAGAATCTTTATATCAATGGTCTGGTAAGCCAGACAGATAAAGTAAAGATCCTGGGCAATGGAGAACTGACAACCAAACTCACTTTCAGAGTGAATGCAGTGAGTGAGAAAGCCAAAGCTGCCATCGAAGCAGCCGGCGGATCGGTGGAAATAGTAAAGTAAATTCACTAAATTGCAGCGACGCATTTAAAATGCGTCTTTTTCTGTTTTAAGGCTATTTAAATTTTTTAGATCCCCGTGAAAAAATTAATACAGACTTTAAAAAATATCTGGAGTATCGAGGAACTCAAATCCAAGATACTGTTTACGATTACATTGATTGCCATCTATGTGGTCGGAACCAAGATTGTATTGCCCGGTATCGACCCAGCCAAATTAAGTGAAGGAACGGCCAATGGCGGTGTGCTTGGCCTGATCAATACTTTCTCAGGCGGTGCCTTTAACCAGCAATCCATTTTTGCCCTGGGTATCATGCCCTATATCTCCGCTTCTATCTTCATGCAGCTGATGACCGTGCTGGTACCCAGTTTCCAGAAGATGCAGAAAGAAGGAGAGAGTGGCCGTAAAAAAATCAATCAGTACACCCGTTACCTCACGGTCGCCGTTACGGTATTACAGGCATCTGCCTATGTTACCTATATCCGCGGTTTGAACCAGAGTAATGGTGCAATGATTCAGGCCTATGCCAATTATTTCTGGATTTCTTCCATTTTCCTCCTCACAGCAGGTACCCTGTTTGTGATGTGGATGGGTGAAAAAATAACAGATAAAGGACTTGGTAACGGAACATCATTGATTATCATGATCGGTATCCTCCAGCGTTTGCCGCAGTCATTCCTGGAAGAATTAAGTACAAAATCAGTAAGGAATGGTCAGATCCTGATCTTTATTATTGAGATTGCAATTCTGATTGCCATCATCATGGGATGTATCCTGCTGATTCAGGGCGTAAGAAAGGTGCCGGTCAACTATGCCAAACAAATCGTAGGTAACAGGCAATTCGGCGGCGCCCGTCAGTTCCTGCCGCTGAAGGTTAACAGTGCCGGTGTGATGCCAATCATCTTTGCCCAGGCCATCATTTTCATCCCTACCATTTTCGCGAACTTTAATCCTGAAGGTGGTGGTGGCTTCCTGCTGGCCCTGAATGATCACAGTAATGTTTGGTATATGCTGATTTATTCCATCGTGGTAATCGGTTTTACCTTCCTGTACACGGCCCTTATTTTCAATCCGAAACAAATCGCGGACAATCTCAAACAGAATAATGGATTTATTCCCGGTGTAAAGCCTGGTCAGCCAACAGCAGATTATATTGGTACCATCATGGACCGTATCACTCTTCCCGGAGCGATCCTGCTGGCCTTTGTTGGTATCCTGCCCGGTATTGCACAGCGATTTGGAGTGCAGCCTAACTTTTCTTCATTCTTCGGTGGTACATCCCTGCTGATCATGGTAGGTGTTATCCTGGATACATTGCAGCAAATCGAAACACAGCTGCTGATGCGCCAGTACGATGGATTGATGAAGAGCGGAAGAATCCAGGGAAGGCAAACCACTTCTGCCATTCAGATGTAATCTTTTAGACAAAACTCTTTATAAGACCCGGCGGTTTGCCGGGTTTTTATTTTTTACGGATATTTGCAAATATGATGATCTATAAAACCGATGAGCAGGTGGAGATGATGCGGAAAAGCGCATTGCTGGTGAGCAAAACCCTGGCGACCATCGCTGCTACGCTGAAACCCGGGATCGATACTCTTTCCATTGACAAAGCCATCGGTACTTTTATCAGAGATCATCAGGCCATCCCTTCTTTTCTGCATTATAAAGGCTATCCTTTCAATTCCTGCATATCTGTGAATGATGTGGTGGTGCACGGTTTCCCTTCGAAAAAAGAATTGAAAGAAGGCGATATTGTATCTGTGGATATTGGAGTAATCCTGGACGGCTGGCATGGCGATCATGCCTATACTTTTGCGATCGGCGATCCTGGCGAAGCAGTCATGCAACTCATCCGCATCACCAAAGAATCACTTTATAAAGGAATCGAAAAAGCGGTGGCAGGCAACCGGACCGGTGATATTGCTTTTGCGATTCAGGAACACACAGAAAAGAAAAACGGATACGGAGTGGTACGGGAACTGGTAGGACATGGACTTGGACGCAGCCTTCATGAAGATCCGCAGGTACCGAATTATGGGAAAAGAGGAAGCGGCGCCAAATTAAAAGAAGGATTGGTACTGGCCATTGAACCCATGATCAATATGGGTAAGAAGGATGTATATACAGAAGATGATGGATGGACCGTGAGAACACTCGACGGAAAACCCTCTGTACATTTTGAACACGATGTATGTGTCCGTAAATCCAAAGCTGATATCTTGTCCGATTATCGTCCGATAGAAAAAGCAGAAGCAGATAACCCGAATTTATTTACGCAAAATAAAATGGCCGCGACATCCTCCTGATCACCGGTTATTCGATCTGAAGATTTCCCTTTATGCCTGATTCAGCCACATTGATAGTTGCCGGCGGTGGTGCTGCCGGTTTTTTTTGTGCTGTGAATGCGGCCCGGCTGAACCCTTCCTTAAAAGTAATCCTGCTGGAAAAAACGGATAAACTGCTCTCCAAAGTAAAAGTCAGTGGTGGCGGACGCTGTAATCTCACGCAAGCCTGCTTTGATATTGCAGTGATGAGTAAATCTTATCCAAGAGGCGGTTCCTTTGTAAAAAAAGCTTTTCACCGGTTTTTTACCACAGATACCATTGCCTGGTTTAAGGAGAGGGGAGTGGCCACTAAGACCGAAAAAGACGGACGGATGTTTCCGGTGACTGATTCATCTCAAAGCATTATTGATTGCCTGCTGAAGGAAGCCGGCCGGTATGGCGTTGAAATTATATTAAAGCAGGAGCTTTGCGGAATCAGCCGTTCCGATGCCGGATTTCAGGTTCAGTGTACCAATGGAAAAATATACGAGTCCACTTATTTATGTATCGCAGCAGGCGGCTATCCGAAATCAGCCATGTTTAATTGGTTGACAGCAACCGGCCATACAATTGCTGAACCCGTTCCTTCGCTTTTTACATTCAATTTGACAGGCGGAATGACTGGCACAAAGGGGCATCCGCTGACAGCATTAATGGGTGTGAGTATTACCAATGCCCGGGTAAAAATAATGGGTACAAAGCTGGAAACAGAGGGTCCACTACTGATCACACATTGGGGATTGAGCGGACCAGCAGTATTAAGGCTCAGTGCCTGGGCCGCCAGAGAATTAAAAGAGAAACAATATGTGTTTACGGCACAGGTCAGCTGGATCACCGGCATGAATGAGATTGAACTCAGGGAGGAATTTCAACAAAACAGAATCCTGCATGCAGCTCAGAAAATAACAGGCAAAAACAGTTATGGACTGGCCAGCCGGTTATGGGAGTTTCTGGCCTTGCAATCAGGAGTAACCCCTTCAATGCGATGGGCCGACCTGCCTGCTGCTGTTCAGAATAAACTGATCCGTAACCTGCTGTTTTATGAATGCCCGGTAAAAGGGAAAACCACATTCAAAGAAGAATTCGTGACAGCCGGAGGTATTCAGTTATCTGAAGTGGATCCGCAAACGATGATGAGCAGGAAGATACCTGGCTTATTCTTCGCTGGTGAAGTGCTGGATGCAGATGGTATAACAGGTGGATATAACTTTCAACATGCCTGGACCAGCGGTTGGATTGCTGCTGATACGATTGCTGCCATGAGCCGCTGATCAGGTTCCTGTCTGCCTGTTGAGCCATACAAAAGCCCGGGCTGTTACTGGCGATAGAATAAATAAGAGGAGTGCCCACCATCCAACCCAGCAGGCTGATAAAATCACAAGCAGGATCAAGTAGAGTGGATAGGTGAGCATTAAGATTGCGATCAATACTGAATCGTAGTGATCAGTATTCTTTGTTTTTTTATTGACATAACTCCGGACTGGCAAAAACAACGGTGCATGGAGTAATGCACCAATACAGGCAGGCAGCAACAAGAAAATTCTTTTTGTGAGGCTGACAGAAACAGCCAGTTTTTCCTGCTGTTGCTGCAAATCATCTTTCGGGATTTCAAAAACCAGTTGTTGTAATTCTTTTTCCAGCAGGGTATTGAATGCGGCATGCTGGAGTCCATCCGGTTGCTGCAGGTTGATATCTGTGCTTCGAATGATCTGGCCAAACTGCAGAAATATATTTTTCCCAAATTGATGGAAGGAGCTGAAGTTGATTCCCACAGGAATCACCTGCAATGAAATGCCTTCTTCCCAGGCCTGGATGGCCAGTCTGGCCGTTCCTTTTTTCAAAGGGCGCAGGTGCCATTCATTGATACATTTTCCTTCGCTGAAAATACAGATGATATTATTTTCCCGGAACAGGGAAATACATTCCGCAAATGTTTTGTAATTCCCGCTCAGGTTTTCAACTCCCTCACTGGTACGGTATACCGGCATGATCTTTAGTGCCCGCAATAATTTTATATAAAAAGGTTTTTTAAAAACATCACCACGGGCGAGTGACCATACGGGTTGTTTAAACAAAGTGTCGATGATGACGGAATCCAAAAATGAATTCGGATGATTGGCAGCCAGTAAAACGGGACCTTTAATTTGCAGCAGGGAGGGCTGATTCAGGATGAGTTTCCTGCAATAAATCCAAAAGGAAGCACGGGCTAATATTTTCAGGAATTGATAAAGCAAGGTCAGTTTTGGGTCAATGGGGCCGATTTGAGATGTAAGGGTCAGTTTGCTCACCCAGGTATCTGGCGTAAATATATGAAAATCAAATTTTTAGAAAAGATTGATTTGACTCAAAATTTACTACCTCTCCTGTGGCGGAACCCCGAAACAAAGTTTTATCTTTGCAACCCCGAAAATAAAACCCTTCGGGACCTATTTATCATGTTTGATAATCTTTTTTCAAAACAATTAAACGCTGATGCACAGGAGTCTGCCGGTTCCGCCAACACGGACGAGGCAACTACAGCGACAACAACTGCACCTGTTGAGGCGCCCGCAGCTGCGGTAGCGACTGCTCATGATGATTTTGACTGGAGTGTAGACAAACGCAATGTGATTTCTTACACGAGTGAAGAAAGGGAGAAATACCACAATGTGTATGACAACACTTTTGTACAATTGAATGATGGAGAACTGATCAAAGGACTTGTTGTTGGTCTGACCAAGACTGACGTGGTACTGAACATCGGCTTCAAAAGTGATGGATTGATCTCTCTGAATGAATTCCGTGACATTCCCGGACTTTCAGTTGGAGATGAAGTGGAAGTAATGGTAGTGGAAAAGGAAGACAGGGAAGGACACCTGAACCTGAGCCGCAAGCAGGCCCGTATTACCCGTGCCTGGGAAAAAATTGTGGAAGTACATAAAACCGGTGAAGTTATTACCGGTACGGTTACCTCTAAGACGAAGGGCGGTTTGATCGTTGATGTATTTGGTATGGAAACCTTCCTGCCAGGTTCACAGATCGATGTAAAACCTGTAACCGATTACGATCAGTTTGTAGGAAAAACAATGGAATTTAAAGTGGTGAAGATCAACGAAACCATCAAGAATGCCGTGGTATCTCACAAAGCACTGATCGAAAGCGATATCGAAGCACAACGTGCCGAGATCATGAGCAAGCTGGAGAAAGGCCAGGTGCTCGAGGGTACCGTGAAGAATATCACCGACTTCGGTGCATTCATGGACCTGGGCGGACTGGATGGTCTGCTTTATATCACTGATATTTCATGGGGTCGTATTTCTCATCCTTCCGAGGTACTTAAACTTGATCAGAAGATCAATGTAGTAGTACTTGATTTTGATGATGAGAAAAAACGTATCAGCCTTGGTCTGAAGCAACTGACACCGCATCCATGGGATGTACTGGCTGAAAGTATTGCAGAAGGCAATGTAGTAAAAGGACGTGTGGTGAATATTGAAGATTATGGTGCATTCCTGGAAATTCAACCGGGTGTGGAAGGACTGGTACACGTTTCTGAAATTACCTGGGCGAACACGCCGATCAATGCCAAGGAATTCTTCAAACTGGGTGATGAGCATGAGGCAAAAGTGGTAACACTGGATAAGTCGAACCGCAAGATGAGCCTTTCTATTAAGCAATTGTCTCCTGATCCCTGGAGTGATATCGAAGCGAAATTTGCTGAAGGCAGCAAGCATACCGGTCTGGTGAAGAACATCACCAACTATGGAGTGTTTGTGGAACTCGCTCCTGGTATCGGTGGTATGATCCATATCAGCGATCTGAGCTGGCTGAAGCGTTTCAATCATCCTGGTGAGTACACAAAAGTTGGTTCCAACATTGATGTAATCATTCTGGGAATCGACAAGGATAACCGCAAACTGCAGCTTGGACACAAACAACTGGAAGAAGATCCCTGGAATACACTGCAGGATACTTTTGCCATCGGCACATTGCACGAAGGTGTGGTAACCCGCAGGGATGATAAAGGCGCTACTGTTCAGCTTCCTTACGGACTGGAAGGATTTGCCCCTAACCGTCATCTGTCAAAAGAAGATGGAAAGAGTATTGGTGCGGATGAAACAGCCCAGTTCATGGTGATCGAATTTGATCGCAATGAAAAGAGGATTGTTGTATCTCACACCCGTATCTGGGAACAAGGCCAGGTAGAAGCTGCTGAGGCGGTTAAGAAAGAAGCAAGGACTGAGGCAGAACAAACCCGTAAAGCTGTAAAGACTGTACAGAGTAAGGTAGAGAAAGCCACCCTGGGTGACCTGGGCGTGCTGGCTGACCTGAAAAAGAAACTCGACAGCAGTGCGAAGGATGATGCTGCTGCTGAGCCTAAACCTGAGTAAAAACTCATAAAATCAATCATAAAAAGCCGCTTTTTGCGGCTTTTTTTTATGCCTGACTGGTAAAGACCGAAATTTTACGATGGACTCCGTTTGACTAATATGCGGGTTATTATACTGTTATCAATTATATTATAAAAATAATTCAGTGAAAGATTGCAAATGTTAAATGTGAAATATACATTTGTACCCCTAAGTAAAAACACTTAGATCTCCCAAGATCCTACCGGACAATCCACTCCAATTTAACCTCGAAGACCGAAACCTTCCATCCTTTGTATCAATTCGTTGATAGCTGACCGCTTTTAAGGTCAATATAAATCTGTATCCCTATTCCTGCGAAAGATCGCTTATTACCTGTATCCCCTGAAGCCAATTAACCTTTTTTCTTTTAAAGAAAATAATTGAGCATGACACCAAGCGTATCCGCCCGTAGAAACGGTACAGTTTCTGTATCGTCATCTTTCCAGAAAACATTTTACACGGTACTGGCCGTTTTATTTTCAGTTTCCGTTTTTGCACATGATGTAACCGGTTATACTGCCAGTTGTAATACTGGTCCGGTTTACAGTATTGATGCAACAGTAATCAACGTGAATTCTTCTTCCAATTATGCCTGGCAATACCGGAATGCTTCCGGCGCATGGGTATGTATTGTAAATGGAAATAACACGATCAACGGGAACACGTATTCAGTTAGCGGGGCCACATCTACTGCTACAACTAATCCGGCACCGATTGTTTTTAATAACCCCAACAGCGCCCTGCATGGATTGGTAATCCGTTGTGTGATATCTGACGGTGCTGGTGTGAATCCCTGTAATATGCCCGCAGGTAATACCTGGAACTCCGGCACAGGCAGTGTGAATCACAGTATTTCAGTAACGAACACGCCTTGCTCCACTACTACCTGTACGGCACAGTTCTCCGGTTTAGTCTTTAATAAACTTGATGGAGGCACTGATTTAACAATTACCAATGGTGCTGTATTTACTGTGGCCCAATTAGGATCATTATATAATCTGGAAACAAATACATCGGGCGCAGTGGGTAGTGTGCAGTATACCATTACAGGCCCATCCCCCAGTTCCAATATAGAAAACACAGCGCCTTACAATTCACCAGCTACGGGTGGTGGAGCCTGGACAGGTGCTGCCGGTAACTATTCTGTAAATGTGAAAATTTACAGTGGTGCCAATGCTACGGGTACCCTTTGTGATGAAGAAACCATCAGCTTTACGCTGAATGATGGTTGTTCCTGCCCCGGTAATATTGTATTAAACCCCAGCTTTGAAAGCGGTACGGCCAACTGGACATGGTCTGGTGGTAATTTCTCAGCCGGCGGTGGCGCTGTTGCCTGTGGGGTGAAATCGGGTGATTTTGAAATTACCAATACGTCCAGCAACTGGGTTTCCCAGACAATCGGAACTAATCTTGCTGTAGGTACTGTAATCAATGTAAGTGTATATGCCGGTACCCACGATAATTCATTCTACCATCAGGTAGCTGTTCAGTTCTTTGATGCGAACTGGAATTATATGTCACAAGCTGCAGTGGAAGTGAACAAAGTACTGGGTGCGGCACCTGTAGGGCCTCAGCAGTATCAATGGACAGCCGTTGTTCCCCAGGGAGCCAAGTATACGAATGTTGCTTTTAACGGAACAGGTAGCTGGATCAAAACGGATCTCTGGTGTGTTACATTAACTGCACCCGGTTCCATTGCTGACCGTGTATGGAATGATACAGACAGAGACGGTATACAGGATACAGGTGAGTTGGGATTAGCTGGTGTTACAGTTTCTCTTTATAACAATGCCGGTAACCTGATTGCTTCTACTGTTACTGATGCTTATGGTTTATATAAATTCTCTAATCTTCCGGTAAGTGCTGCCGGCGTAAACTATCAGGTTCGCTTCAGTCAGGCACCGGGTTATGTTTATTCTCCGCAGAATGCAGATGCTGCCGGTGTGACTGGTACTGCCAACAGTGATGCCAATATTACTACCGGAAGAACCGGTAATATCACCCTCACTACTGCAGTCCCCAATGTTACTTATGTGGATGCCGGCTTATATCTCACACAGCCAAACAGAATCGGTGACTTTATCTGGAATGACCTGAATAAGGATGGCGATCAGGATCCAGGAGAACCGGGTATCGCTGGTGTGGTGGTTACATTATACAATAACAGCGGTGTGCCGGTAAGAACAACCATTACTGATAACAACGGACATTATGAATTCAACGATGTGCCCACGGGTACCTACACCCTGGGTGTAACGCCTCCTGCCGGATATCAGTTTTCAGCTCCCGATACGGCCGCTGATAATCTGGATAGTGACTTTATCCCCGCTACCGGAAGAACAGCTCCTTTTGCAGTTACTACCGGCGTGAACCTGACCCTGGATGGTGGCTTGAATGTAACCGATGTTACCAAAGCAGCTGTGGGAGATTATGTCTGGATTGACCTTGATAATGATAATGTACAGGATGCCAATGAACCTGGTGTTCCGGGCGTAACTGTTCAACTCTATACAAGTGCCAATGTACTGGTAGCTACCACTACAACAAATGCATTAGGATACTATGTGTTCAACAATGTTGATCCGGGTTCTTATTATGTGAAATTCTCCGGTGCACCAGCTGGTTACAATTTTGTAACTGCTGATGCCGGTGCTGATGATACAAAGGACAGCGATGTAAATGCTGCCAATGGTGCAGGTACTACCGCCAGCTTTACGCTTATTGCTGATGCTGTGAACATGACCATCGATGCAGGTTTGAGGGCAACCACGGCACTCAACAGTATTGGTGATTTTGTTTGGTATGATCTGAATAAAAATGGTATCCAGGATCCGGGTGAAGCCGGTGTACCGGGTATCACAGTTAAACTTTATAATGCAACAACCGGTGCGGTTTTAAAAACAACCACTACCAATGCACAGGGACTGTATATGTTCACTGATGTGGCGGCCGGCAGCTATACGATTGGTTTCAGCAACCTGCCTGCAGGTTATGCTTTCAGTCCGGCAGATGCGGGTGGTGACGCGGTTGACAGTGATGTGAATCCTGCCACCGGACGTACAGCAACCATTACAGTTGCTGGTACCGGAAATGTAATAACTACCTGGGATGCGGGTATTGTTTCAAATCCGAATGTATTTGATTCAAAAGCCAGCATTGGAGACTTTGTATGGAATGATATGAATAATAATGGTATACAGGATGCAGGTGAGCCTGGTGTTGCCGGTGTCACTGTTACACTGTATGCTGCCGATGGTACCACGGTTATTGCCACTACCACCACGGATGCCCTGGGTAATTACCAGTTCAGTAACCTGAATGCCGATACCTATGTGGTTGGCTTCAGCGGTCTTCCAGCCGGATATGTTTTCGGAACGAAGGATGCCGGTGCCAATGATGCCAAAGACAGTGATGCCGATGGTACAACCGGTAAAACCGGGCCCATAACCCTGTTACCCGGACAGATCAATACAACAGTAGATGCCGCTGTGAGAAACAGCACTACTACTTTGGGTCGCATAGGTAATTATGTATGGATTGATAGTGATGCCAACGGTTTCCAGGGAACAACAGGGCCTGGTGTGCCAGGTGTGAGAGTATTCCTGATTGATAATGCCGGTAATGTTATTAAGAATACAGTTACCGATGCAACTGGTTTGTATTTATTCACTGACCTGGCTGCCGGTAACTACCGCGTCAGCTTTGGTAACCTGCCTGCCGGATTTGTGGCCACCACAAAAGATGCCGCACCTGTGAACGATGCAACAGACAGTGATGCGGATGGCGGAACATTGACAACAGATGTATTTGCCCTTGCTGCCGGTGGTATTGATCTGAGCAGGGATCTGGGTATCAGGAGCACAACCACTGCTGCTGTAGGTGATTATGTATGGAGTGATGTGGATGGTAACGGACAACAGGGAGCCACTGAGCCTGGTATTCCGGGTGTATTGGTTACACTGTATAACAGTGCCGGTACCGCAGTAGCTTCTGCAGTAACTGACGCAAACGGAAAATACCTGTTTGTAAATGTTACCCCTGGTTCTTATACAATCGGATTCAGCGGTCTTCCCATAGGTTCAACTTTCACAACAAAAGACAATGGTGCTGATGCCAGTGACAGCGATGTGAATCCTGCTACTGGTAAAACCGATGCATTTACTTTAGCAGCCGGCCAAACCAATACAACCATTGATGCAGGGCTGGTTACAAAATTTGCTGCTGTAGGTGATTTTGTCTGGAACGATCTGAATGCAAATGGTATCCAGGATGCTGGTGAGCCGGGTGTTGCGGGAGTAACCGTTACCCTGTATAACAGTGCCAATGTACCCGTTGCTTCAGCGGTAACAGACGGAAACGGATATTATTTCATCAATAATATTCCTGTACCTGCTGCTGGTGCAAACTATACCATTGGCTTTACAGACAAACCTACCGGATCAGTATTTACCACGAAGAATGCTGCAGGTAGTACTACCGCCAATGACAGCAATGCTGATGTAACAACTGGTCTTACTGATGCCTTTACATTGATGCCCGGGCAGATCAGGCAGGATATTGATGCTGGTCTGAACTTCTTTGTCACCCTGAGTGGTAATGTATGGCACGATGTAAACGGAATGAATGATAACCTGGTGAACAATAGTGGTGCTGCACAGGTGCCACCAGCAGCTGGTATTCCAGTGGGTCTGCGTGCTTACCTGGTGAATACCACTACCGGACTGATTGAAAAAGTAACACTGGTATCCAGTGGAACCGGTACTTACAATTTCAACAATGTGACACCCAATAAAACGTATCGTGTTTACCTGACCAGTGTGGTGCTTCCTGTAGGAACAGCGGAAGGTTCTATTCCTAATATCCTTCCTTCAGGATGGGAGCATACAGGACAGAAAAATGCCAACCCGCCAAACGGACCTACCGGCCGCGATGGTATCAACGATGGAAGAATCACAGTACCTGTTGGTAATACGAATGTGATCAATATCAACTTTGGTATTAAAATCAGCGGTGGTGATACTGTAATCGGATAATTAAAAAAATATTCAACTCTTTCTAATAATTAAAAAAACCTGTTATGAGCAAAAACACAAAACGCTACGCACTGATCATGTCCGCCTTACTGGCGGGTGCAGCATCATTCGGCCAGGCAAAGCTGATGGAAATGACCCTTGGTCATGCCACCACCCCCGTTGCCGGTAATGGATTTGGTCCACGGACCTCTAACCATGTAGTCTTTTTTGATAAAGACAGACTTGACAATGGTAATTTCAATGCCCAGGGCAATAATCCTGATGCTATCACGGCCCCTTACATTTCTGCCACCATTTCACTGGCGAATCAGCAATTCACCGGACTTACATACGGAGCCGGTACCACTAACTTAAGTGGTTCCTCTAATGCGGTTCCCAATGGTCTGGTATTCGGTGCAGGACCTTCACAGGCTACCGGAACTGCTCCCGGAAATCCAAACGTTCAACAGGCATCGCCGTTGAACAGTTATGATCTCTTTGGTGCATTTGGTAACAGCTGGGGCCCCAGAAACGGTATGTTTATGTCTGATGCGGGTGCCACACCCGTTGCCGGATCCTATCCTGCACAATCCGGAACCGGTATTGATGCAGAAGGTTTACTGCCAGGTGCAGCCAATGATGCCAACGGTGGTGTCAGTGTATTTACCTGTGCTCAGGTAATGGCTGATTTAGGCAGAACCCATAATGCCGCTACCCGCCATTATTATGGTGACCTCGTGGTCTCTTTTAGCCGCTTTGTACAGAATCCGGTGATTCATATTGCCGGTCTGGGTGGTTCATACCGCTATTGCCCAACCGCATTAGATCCATCCAATACAGCAAACTGGATTTCTACTTTCTTTACAACCGAACTGGAACTGGTTGGTGGTTATCCCATGACGCGTATGGCAGGAAACCAATTCTTTGACCTTTCCGGAAATCTGATCGTGAATAACAATACAGCCACTCCTAACGGAGAGTCAACAGATCAGGGTGTACCTGCTCCCGGTCAGTTCAATAACTATGGTGCTGCTTCAGGAAGTGTACGGATTAACCAGACTGTAAGATTCCTGCGTTTCCGGGTTTACCTGCGTGGTGCAACCGGTTCACAGTTTAACTGGTCAGCTCCGGGTTCTGCCGTAAATGGCGGTACCAGAGATCCGCTCACCGGTGATATCTGGTTTATCTCTGCGAGTCTGAAGCAAGAGCAGCTGATTCCTTTGCCTGCCACGGGTATGCAACTGAATGCAGCACTGAGCGGAAATGATGTACAACTGAACTGGAAAACAGCTTCTGAAATCAATACCAAAGAATTCCAGATTGAAAGAAGCTCAGACGGAGTTAATTTCAGTGTGATTGGTACCAAGGCAGCGATGGGTAATAGTGTGGTGGAATCCAGCTATGCACATACTGACCTGAATATGCAGGCTCCTGTTTATTATTACCGGCTTCGTTTGCTGGATGAAGATGGCAGCTACAAGTTCAGCAATATCGCTGTAGTCCGTAAAGCTGGCAGCATCAAAGGTGTAAGGGTATTCCCGAACCCGGCGATCAGCAATATGAGTGTTGAGTTTTCTAATGTTAAGGGTGAATACCTGATCAGCCTGTACAATATGGGCGGACAGGAAGTTTCTTCACAGCGTGCGATTGTACAATACAATGTACAGTATGTGAATGTGAACAGAAACAATCTCCCTGCCGGAACCTATATCATGAAGGTCCGGAATACAGAAAACGGCGAGTCTTTCAGTCAGAAAGTAACCTTGCAATAATTACATACCATATTCCCGGGGAGTTCTTCCCCGGGAATTCTTATAAAGCATTCTATCTTATTTTATCCTGGAAAAACCACTACAAATCTTTAGCAGTCTGCGTAAACTTTGTTTCAGCTGATTTCATGCTCAAAGGTTTACAGCTGATACTGGCCTCCCTTCGGGGAGGCCTTTTTTTTTGCTTTGCAGCCAGACTTTGCTGATTCAAAGTCTAGTTTTCTTAATTTGAGACCGATTTGAATGATTGCTTTTTATGGCTTTGTCTATCATCAACCGGCTGAAGAATTTCCATCCAATTCGAAAAATCGTTTATTTTTTCGTTGGGCTGTTCTCGTATCCCGGACTCGCCATCGTTAATAAAATCCGCATCAGTGGTACTGAACATTTTGCAAATCTCCCCAAAAGAAATGTACTTTTTGTCAGCAATCACCAGACCTATTTTGCCGATGTGATAACTTTCCTGCATATTTTCTGTGCGGTGAAATGGGGTAAAAAAAACCGGTTGGGAATTCCTTACTATCTGTTGAATCCTTTCACCCGGGTAAATTATGTTGCAGCAGAGGAAACCATGAAAGGAAGCCTGATCAGCCGGATCTTTTTATTAGCGGGCGGATTGACTGTTAAACGAACCTGGCGGGAGGAAGGGAAAGAAGTCAGAAAAGGACTGGATCCTTCTGACACCCGTAAAATATTCAGGGCACTGGAACAAAACTGGGTCATTACTTTTCCGCAGGGAACCACCAAACCATTTGCTCCGGGGAGAAAAGGAACTGCCATGATCATTAAGCAAACAAAACCCATTGTGATTCCGGTGGTGATCAGTGGTTTCTGGCGTGCGTTTAATAAGAAAGGGTTGCGATTCAAAAAAAAGGGAACGGCGCTCAGTGTTACTTTCAAAGCCCCATTGGAAATTGATTATGAGGCGCCGGCCGCAACCATTCTGGCCCAGGTAATGGATGCCATTGAACAAAGTAAACCGTTCATGATGAAAGGGAGACATCACCTGCCAACAAATCAGGTAACTGGTTAATCTTTTACAAACAATGCTTTCAATTCGGTAGCATCATCCGGTTTTAACTTTCCGCCCAGGATCAATCGTAGTTGTCTTCTCCTTAAGGCTCCATCAAATAATTTTCTTTCTTCTTCAGTTTCAGGCAGGAGTCCGGGAACGGGTCTGGGTTTACGGTTGGGGTCAAGGGCTACAAAAGTGTAATAAGCTTCGTTGCTTTTGTATTTATATTGTTGTGTGAGGTCTTCTCCCCAAACTCTCAGGTGTATTTCCATGGAAGAAGTGAAGGCCCGTGTCACTTTTGCTTCAATATGAACAACGTTTCCGAGTTTGATCGGGTTCTCAAATGAAATATTATCAACAGATGCGGTTACAACCGGGGCGTTACAATGCTTTTGGGCAGAAAGTGCTGCTGCAATATCCATCCAGTACATCAGACGTCCACCCATCAGGTTATTGAACAGGTTGGTATCATTGGGCAACACCAGTTCTGTCATGATCGTAATACTTTCTGAAGCCTTTTTGTTTTCCATATCAGCTTTTTATGCACTGATTGATTTCAGTGACGGCTCAAAGATAAGCGGGTTGCCGGTTTTTTCCGGCAGGATCGGGGAAATGCTGTTCTCCATACAGCCGGTCAAGCTCCCGCTCACATTTTTCCAGTAACTGAAAAAAAGAAGGATACAAACCCTGTATCTCCGGGAAGAGCCATTCTCTTTCATCTTTGATGCCCGGATAATGAGGAAATGCAGGATGTTCTTTTGAATAGATCGCCGGACATTTTTGTATATCCGGCAGGTCGGCTAACTCTCCGGCAAAAACCTGTATGCCTTCAATGTTTTTGGCCAGTTGTATAATAAAGCTGATTACTTTTTCACTGACCGGATATTCCCTGAAATGCGAAGGTTCCAGCAGTAGTATTCTGTTAGCGGATACATCTTTCCGCCAATTGGGATCAAGATTATAACTATTGTAAATGATTAATGGCAATTGCGGATCTAGCCGGGGGCGCTTTGTAACGGGTAAATGGGTTACCGCTTTAAAAGTACCAGGTGCTTTTAATACCTCCGGTGTTTCCATCCCGGGCAATTCAGGGTATGCTCTGTCGAGGAATGTATTTTTTTGTGTGGTTCCGGAATACTTATTGATATTTTCCTGGTTGCAATAATATTGTTTGGAAGAAAAACTTCCGGCCACCCATTGCCAGCTGCAGCTATTACTGGCAAGATCTCCGTCCAGCAGATGATAGTACATCCATTTTGATGGATTGAGCCAGTGAGCTTTTGCTGTTACACAGCTGATACTGGCCGTGTACATACGCAAATGGTTATGCATATACCCCAAGTGATATAAATCCTGAATGCCCTTATCAATAGCTTCAATTCCGGTAGTGGCATCCAATACTGCCTGTGGAATCTGTGCATGTCTGATACCGGTATACCGGCTCCGGATATCGCTGAAAATTTCATCTTCCATGCATTGCCATACTCTTTGAAAATATTCCCTCCAGGCCATTTCCTGGATCAGCTTTTCCGATTGCTTCAATGTATATCCTTTGTTCAGAACAGCTGTCAATACCTGTTTTGTTGAAATCACGCCCCTTGATATATAAGGGGATAAATAAGTAACAGGGCCATCCACATGATTGCGGTAGCGGGAATAGGCAATCGGGTCAATAGCATCAATAAGGTCAGGTATTGATTCGTACCGGGTTGGAAAATTGCTGAATTGCATATCCATCACAACAAACGACAATCATTGAATGTTGCGTTTCGATATTGTATTATGATTTTGTTGGAAAAATGTACCAGAACAGTAATAGATCCTTTAACAAATGGCAGTCAGTTTTACAACCCGGTTTTTTTTAATGTCCGGCACCTGCTGCTGCAGTACTTTATTTCCTCCCAATTCTTTTCCCATTTTTTTCGCCAGTTAAAGGGGCGCTGGCAGATGGGGCAGATTTTGACCGGCAGGTACTTTTTATTCGGGGTTTTCATAGGTCCAGTGCAGCGAGGAATGTATCGGCAGTCTGAAGATGATAGTTTCTTTTTCCGGACTCATCTTATCAAATGTATTCAGCAACATGCCCAGCCTCGGATTACTGCCAAAGAAATCACGGTGTACATGCATAAATCGCCAGAAAAGACCATCCCATATTTCCTGCCAGGAGCCTTTGTCCCAGTCGCCCATTTTAAGCAGGTAGTTACTGCCACTGATATATGGCTTGGTGGTCATGATTCCTCCATCTGCAAATTGGGTCATGCCATACACATTGGGAACCATCACCCAGTCATAACTGTCGATAAATAATTCCATGAACCAGCGATACACTTCATCGGGGTCAAATTCGCAAAGCAGCATAAAATTGCCGAGTACCATCAGTCTTTCAATATGATGACAGTACCCGGTTTTCAATACTCTTTTTATAACAATGTCAACCGGATGAATACCGGTTTCTCCGGTCCAGAAACTGGCGGGGATTTTGCGTTTGAATCCCCAATAATTCCGGGTTCTTTGTTTACCGCCTTCCAGAATATAGATTCCGCGGATAAATTCACGCCAGCCGGTCAATTGGCGGATCAGTCCTTCCATTGAATTCAACGGTACCTGGTATTGATTCGCATGCTCAAAGATTTTGTCAATCACTTCTTTTGGATCGAGTAAACCGCAATTAATCAATGGAGACAGGAGGGAATGACAGAGGATGGACTCCTGTTGCTTCATCGCATCCTCGTAAATGCCAAATTGTGAGAAACGGTTATCCAGAAAATCCTGTAACCAGTTTGCTGCATCCTGATGAGTTACCGGGTAACGGAAATGGCCGGTATTGCCATAGTGATCACTGAAAAACCGGCGGGTATATTCCCCTGCTTCTATTGTAAACCCGTTGTCTTCCGGCCAATTGACAGCAGGCGCCTGTTCTTTGGCCGGCATTTTTTTGCGGTTCTCATTATCAAAGGTCCATTTTCCTCCCAAAGGCTTGCCCGGGGCTTCCAGCAGCCATCCATTTTTTTTCCTTTGATGAATATAAAATTCAGTCTGGTAATACCGGTGTGTCAGAAAATAATCAGCCAGTTCTCCCTCGGTATTCAGAAAATTCGGACTATCCAGTTTTCTTTGTAAACAGGCATTTTCATCTGCCGACCGGGCTATTCTTTTTTCCAGCCAGTCATCAACGGTATCGCAATAATAAAGCAGCACAGGACCTCTGTTACTGAGTTCCCCGATCAGTACACGGATATCAGACCGTTTATCATTGTTATCAATATAATTGACTTCGTAACCTTCCCTGATGAGGAAATGGGCATAGGCCTTCATGCTGGCACGATGGAACATGATTTTCTGCTGATGAAATCTGTACTGGCGGAAAAAAAGAAATTCTTCCACCAGCCATACGGCCCTGCTTTTATCAAGGGCCGGGTGCTGCCTGAAAAGCTGATGTGGGAAAATGAGTGTGCAACTGTTCATTCAAAGCCTCAACAATAATTCAAAAGATTTGTTGTTTGGGCAAATCATTGTTTATGGAAGCCATTAAGGGGAAATACGTATTACTGGCAGGTGCCACTGGTGGAATCGGGTCTGCAACTGCCAGGCTTTTTGCCGGAGCCGGGGCTCATTTGTTTCTGACGGGCCGAAACCAGGAAAAGCTGAATGCGATTGCGGCTGAGACCGGCTTACCTGAACAGGCTTCTCTGGCAGCGGATATTTCTTCAGAAGGCCAGGTGGCCCTTCTTCATGAGGCGTACTTTAAATGTTATCCCCGGATTGATATCCTGATTAATACTGCCGGACTGGGTATCATCAAACCATTTGAATTGCTTACTGCTGATGATATGATGCGATCCTTACAGGCAAACCTCCTGGGTTCATTTAATCTGGTCAGGTCATTTCTGCCGCATATGAAGACTGAAAAGAGGGGTTTAATCATCAATATCCCGGGAGTATTGGGTAAAACGCCAATGGCAGGTGCAGCGGCTTACTCAGCATCCAAGTATGCACTGGTGGGGATGATGCAAAGCATCCGGGAGGAATTGAAGCGGACAGAGATCCGGATTACAAATATTTATATGGGTGGGGTGGATACACCTTTTTGGGATACGATTGATTTAAGGGTGCAAAGGGAAAAAATGATACGGGCAGATGAAGCGGCAAAAGCCATCTGGTTCCTGGCCCAGCAGCCAGCCAGTGCCGTGGTCAGTGAAATGGTGCTTCAGCCGTTTAACCATCAGGCTATCTGATTTTTACTGAGAACAGTCATTACAAACCTTCGTTACTTTCGGCTATTTTTGCAGCATAAATTGCTGTATGAATCCTGCTGATCCTTCTATTTCGTTCGATAATACGGAATTCGCCTTCGAATACAAGACAGACAAACAACTGCGAAAAGCCCGCTTTCTTTTTAATATGATGGCCAAGCCCTGGATTGTAAAAATGGGTACCCGGCTGGCCCCCTGGGCAATCAGGGCCGGTTTACCTGTAAAGGGGATAATCCGGCGAACTATTTTTCAGCAATTCGTTGGAGGGGAAACCCTGGAGGAAACGGCCATCGTCGCCCGGAAGCTGGGTGGGTATAAAGTACAGGTGATCCTGGATTATGGTGTGGAAGGTGGTCATGACGGAGAAAAAGGATTTGAACAATCTACTGAAGAATTTATCCGTGTGATCAATTACGCAGCCACTCAGCCCAATATTCCATTCATGAGTATCAAGGTAACCGGTCTCACCCGCTTCGGGCTGCTGGAAAAACTGGATACATTAATGCATGCGGGTGAAGGAACACTGATGAAGCGATTCCTGCAGGCGATTGAACAATTGCCGGCTGATGAAAGGGAGGAATGGCATCGGGTACGGTACCGGATGATGCGCATTTGTGAAACAGCGGTAGAGAAAAAATCGGGGTGTTTATTGATGCAGAGGAAACCTGGATCCAGGATCCGGTGGATGCGCTGACCATTCTGATGATGGATACTTTCAACAAAACCCGCTGTGTGGTTTATAATACCCTGCAGCATTACCGGCATGACCGCCTTGATTTTCTGAAAGCTTCATATGAAGCCGCACTGGAAAGGAATTTTATCCTGGGTGCCAAACTGGTCAGAGGAGCTTATATGGAAAAGGAAAGAAAGCGGGCGGCTGATATGGGCTATCCTTCTCCGATCCAGCCAGATAAGGAAAGCAGTGACCGGGATTATAATGACGGGGTTAAATTCTGTATTGATCATATTGAACGGGTTGCCCTCGTGGTGGCTTCGCATAATGAGTATAGCAATTTATATGCAGCTGAGCTCATGTTGGAAAAGGGGTTACCACTGGATCATCCGCATATTCACTGGAGTCAGTTATATGGGATGAGTGATAATATTACTTTCAACCTGGCACATGCCGGTGCCAGTGTGAGTAAGTACCTGCCCTTTGGCCCCATCAAAGATGTGATTCCTTACCTGATGCGCCGGGCACAGGAAAATACTTCCGTGGGCGGACAAACCGGAAGAGAGCTTGGACTTATCAGCAAAGAATTACAAAGGAGAAAAAGTCAGGCTTAAATCTTCATTAATTTTTTCAGGCGGACCAGGTAGTTTAATTCTTCCTGATTGATTTTGCGTACCCCTTCGGCGATATGCCTTGCACTATTAAAAATGCGGGTGCGGGTGAAATGGTCAATCTGATCTTCATATTCCTGAAAGAATTCCTCAAATGAGCGGAAGGCGTTTTCAGCGGGTTCATCATTGTCTTCCATCGTTTCAAATTCAAATTCTATCAGAAAGGCGCGGTCGCTTCCAAAGCGGTCGGTGGTATGGTCAAAATGTTTCCAGGCAAACTGCACTTCTTCATCCAGTGCTTTTTTTTCTTTATCACTGATCTTTTTATCCGCGGCCGCAATCGCATAAAACAGATTGCCGAGTTCTTTATAAAATCTTCTGGAGCTGAGCATGACGCTTGATTTGCTACTACAAGGTAGGTTGATGCAACAATGCCGCTGCTGATTTCTGTCAGTTTTTCCAATGTTTGTACTCAAAACAAGCTGGTATTGAAAAATCGGGTAATTGCGGTAACTTAAAGGTTAAATTATCCGGTATGAGAAAAATCCTCATTACTTTCTTATATGTACTCTTCGTATTGTTCAGTTATTCGCAGGACCGGGCCACGGCTGAATCAATGGTGAAACAGGGAATTGCCTTGCATGATAAAGGTGATTATGAAGGGGCTATTGCCTTGTATGACAAAGCCATTGATCTTGATAAGGAATATTTTTTGCCCTGGTATGAAAAGACCTTTAGTTTATACGAATGGGGGAAAAAGAAGGAATGTATTTCCCTTTCAAAAGAGGCAATTAAAAAATTCCCCAATGATCCGGGGTTGAAACATATTTATGTGCAATATGGCAGTTCGCTGGATGATCTGGGCAAACCCAAAGATGCGATTGAAATATATGATAAGGGGATTGCAGCCTTCCCGGGCGAATTTCTGCTTCATTTTAATAAGGGACTGACTTTGCAAAAAATGGAGAAAACGGAGGAGGCTTTGGAGGAATATAAAATATCGCTGCGGCTCAAACCCCTGCATTCCTCCTCCAATTTGTATACTGCATTCCTGTTACAGTCTTCCAATAAAATTCCCTCCCTGCTGGCCTATTCCACTTTCCTGGCCATTGAGTCCCGTTCGGATCGGGCAGGTGAAGCCATGAAAAGGGTAGAAAAAATTTTATGGGGCAATACCAAAACAGAAGGGAACAATACCACCATCTTTCTGGATGCTGCTTTGCTGGGTGGCGGAAAGGATAAAAAGAAAGAGGATAATTTCAGTTCCGTGGAAATGATCTTCATGATCACGGCCGGGAGTAAAGAACTGGATTCATTGGGAAAAACAGCGGCCGGTAAACTCAGCCTGCGTTTACAGATGCTGATCAACCTGCTTTCAGAGCAAAAGAAAAGCAACAAAGGTTTTTACTGGGATCATTATGTGCCATTTTTTACCGAAATGAAGGAAAAAAATATGGTGGAAACCCTGGCGCACCTGATGTACATGAAAACTGGTGATGAAGAGAACCTGAAATGGCTGGAAGAAAATGAAGCAAAGCTGGAAGCTTTTTACGACTGGCTGAAAACCTATAAATGGACCTCCCGGTAATTCACAGTCTGCCCACATCAGGCCGGTTTATGGAGACAGCCCATCGCTTTTCATTAACTTGCATCCATGCGTCAGTATTTAAATTTATTACAACATATTCTTGACGAAGGAGCCACCAAAACCGATCGTACCGGTACCGGTACGCAGAGTGTTTTTGGTTACCAGATGCGCTTCAATCTGCAGGAAGGGTTCCCGTTGGTAACCACCAAGAAAGTTCATCTGAAAAGTATCATCCATGAATTACTCTGGTTCCTGAAAGGGGAAACCAATATTGCTTATCTGAAAGAACATGGTGTCAGTATCTGGAATGAGTGGGCGGATGAACATGGGGAGCTGGGACCTGTGTATGGCAAGCAATGGAGAAGCTGGGAGGGTGCCGATGGAGTGGTGGTGGACCAGGTAAAGGACCTGATCAGTCAGATCAAAAAAAATCCGGATAGCCGCCGGCTGATCATCAGTGCATGGAATGTGGCGGAGCTTCCTAAAATGGCATTGATGCCCTGTCATAGTTTATTCCAGTTTTATGTGGCTGATGGTAAACTTAGCTGTCAGTTATATCAGCGCAGTGCTGATGTTTTCCTGGGAGTGCCTTTTAATATTGCCTCCTATGCGCTGCTGACCCTCATGATTGCACAGGTATGTGATCTGGAGCCGGGGGATTTTGTGCATACTTTCGGCGATGTACATATTTACAGCAATCATATGGAACAGGTGAAGCTGCAATTAAGCCGTGAGCCTTATCCATTACCGCAGATGAAGTTGAATCCAGCTGTGAAAGATATTTTCGGATTCGGTTTTGAAGACTTCACGCTTGAAAATTATCAAAGTCATCCGGCGATCAAGGCACCGGTAGCTGTTTAGTAAATACCCCCGCCTTCGCTAAGGCTACGGCGGGCGAGCCCAATATCTAAATATCCTAATAACTCAATATCACAATACCGCCTTCGCTAAGGCTTCGGCGGGTAAAACAATACCTCTTTTCAATGACCATTTCACTTATCGTTGCTGCCGCTCAGAATAATGCCATTGGTAAGGAGGGAGGAATGCCCTGGCACTTACCCAATGATTTGCGGCATTTTAAAAACCTCACCTGGGGGATGCCGGTTGTGATGGGGCGTAAAACCTTTGAATCACTGGGAAAGCCACTTGCCGGCCGGAAAAATATAGTGATATCGAGACAGGCGGGATGGAGTGCACCGGGGGCCGTTGTGGTAAAGACGATTGAGGATGCATTGTTTGTGGCCAGGGAAGCTGATATGAAAGAAGTAATGGTGATCGGCGGCGGGGAGATTTATAAATCACTGTTTGACCGGGCTAAAAGAATTTACCTGACCAGGGTGGAGGCTGAACCGGATGCCGATACATTTTTTCCGGTTATTGATCCGCAGCAATGGCATCTCATGAGTCAGAAGAATCATGAGGCGGATGAGAAGAATGCGTATAATTATTCCTTTCAGATTTGGGAAAGAGTATAATCACAAAAATGGTTGAGGGAAATTTTTCATCAGTGCATCAACAAAAAGGGAGTAATCAAAAAGCAGCAAAGTATCGTCCCTCATCCGTATATTAATTCATGTATTCAGTCCCGCAAACAATATTTAAGTACCTCCGTTATTACCTGACTGCTTCCAATGGTAAGGGACATGGTATTCATTCCCCATTTGTTTTTGATTTCATATCAACAGTACTGAATGATAAAGCCACTTATCCGGCTTATACAAAAGTGGAAGCACTAAGGACTAAGCTGTTGAAAGATCCAGCTATATTGGAAGTAGAAGATTTGGGGGCAGGTTCTTCTGTGAGCCAATCAAAACAAAGGTCGGTTCAGTCGATTGCTAAAAATGCAGCCAAACCCCCAAAGCTGGGTCAGTTATTATTCCGGATGGTACAGCATTATCAGCCCGGCACCCTGATTGAATTAGGGACTTCACTGGGAATCACCTCTTCTTATCTGGCGTTGGGAAACCCGGCAGGAAAATTATGGACACTCGAGGGGGCGGGTTTAGTAGCGCAAATGGCTGGGACCAATTTTGAGGCCTTGCAGTTAAGAAATATTTCCCTTATTCCCGGAAACTTTGATGATACTTTGCCTGCATTACTCAGGGAAAGCCCATCTGTGGACTTCGCTTTTATTGATGGCAATCACCGGTTAGTGCCCACCATTCGTTATTTTGAGCAATTGCTGGGCAAGCTGCATAATGAAAGCATCCTGGTATTTGATGATATACACTGGAGCCCGGAAATGGAAAGGGCCTGGGAAACCATACGGCAACACCCGGCCGTTCGATGTACCATTGATCTGTTTTTCATTGGGGTCGTCGTATTCCGGCAGGAATTCCGGGAAAAACAGCATTTTACCATCCGGCACTAAAATTCGTTACCTTCGCCCCCGGAATCAGATCCGTTTCAAGAATCAAATGTTCCTTATGACTGTCGGACTGTTGAAAGAACCCGCCTATGAAACAAGAGTGTCTCTCCTGGCCGAATCTGTGGCCTCATTAACCAAGAAAGGTATACGTGTACTGGTAGAAGCCGGAGCCGGCGATAAGGCATTTTGCAGTGATGCTGATTATATTACTGCCGGTGCCGGTATCGCAGACCGGAACGAAGTAATACGATCCGCTGATATTATTCTCACTATACATCTTCCCCTGCAGGAAGAAATCAATCAGCTGAACCAGAAAATAATCATTGGCGTATACCAGCCACTTTACCATGCCGAAACGATGAAGCAATGGGCATCCTCCCATATCACCAGTTTTTCTCTGGATATGTTGCCACGTACCACCAGGGCACAGGCAATGGATGTACTGAGCTCACAAGCCAATATTGCGGGATATAAAGCAGTGCTTACTGCGGCGGCATTGTATCCACGTTATTTTCCCATGTTCATGACGGCTGCGGGAAGTATTAAGCCCGCCAAAGTATTGATCCTTGGCGCCGGTGTTGCCGGTTTGCAGGCGATTGCTACTGCTAAAAGGCTGGGCGCTGTGGTGGAAGTATTTGATACACGTCCTGCTGTAAAAGAGGAAGTAATGAGTCTGGGTGCCAAATTTATTGAAGTGGATGGTGCAGCGGATGCCAGCAAGGCCGGTGGTTATGCCGTAGAACAAACTGAAGAATATAAGCAGAAACAGCAACAGAAAATAGCAGATAGTATTGCCAAGGCAGATATTGTCATTACCACGGCACAGATTCCCGGAAAGAAGGCGCCTATCCTGATCACGGAAGAAATGATCAAAGCCATGCGCAGTGGATCTGTGATTGTGGATATAGCTGCCGCAACAGGTGGTAATACGCCCTTTACCAAAAACAATGAAACTGTTGTGTTCAACGGGGTGAGTATTATCGGAAATTCCCTGTTGCAATCAACAGCTCCTTCCGATGCGAGTAAAGTATATGGAAAAAATCTCCTGAACTTTATGCAGCTCATCACCAGTAAAGAAGCTGCTTTGAATCTGAACTGGGAAGATGACCTGGTAAAAGGAAGCTGTATCACGCACAATGGCGAAGTCGTACACGAAAGATTAAAATAGGAAGTAAGGTTTCAACACCATCACTTCTGTAAAACAGATTGACTATGCAAACATTTCTCGACTGGATCACCCAGCACCAGCAGATCATCTATATCGTGATCCTGATGATTTTTGTGGGTATCGAAGTAATCGGGCATGTGCCATCAGTACTGCATACTCCGCTGATGAGTGGCGCTAATGCCATTCATGGTGTAGTGATCATCGGGGCGATTATTGTGATGGGAAAGGCCGAGCAGGATAATTACCTGGCCCTGATCCTGGGATTCCTGGCCGTGGTACTGGGTACGATCAATGTGGTGGGTGGATTTGTGGTTACTGATCGGATGCTGGAAATGTTTAAAAAGAAGAAAGAACGCTGACCTCCTGATATGCCAACACCGGAAAATCAATTCGCTGACCGGTAAAAAATAAAGAGAATGGAACTCAATATACTGACCCTCTGCTATATCATCGCTTCCGTTACATTCATCATCGGATTGAAAATGTTGTCCAACCCGGCCAAGGCCAGGACGGGAAACCTGGTGGCGGCTGCAGGTATGACCATTGCCATCATCGGTACTATTTTTTTATATGAAGAAGAGGGGCAGAAGCTGGGAAATTATGGATGGATATTTGGCGGGATCGCCATTGGTGCCATAGTAGGAACACTGGCTGCCAAAAAAGTAAAGATGACCGCCATGCCTGAAATGGTGAGCATGTTCAATGGAATGGGTGGTGCCTGTGCGGCACTGATTTCAATTGTTGAATTTAATCACCTGGCTTTTCCGGTTATTCCCGGCAGTACGGAGATTGTTTATCCCGGAGCAGCAGTAGGCCATGTGCTTATTATTGTACTCGGACTGATCATCGGTTCTGTTTCATTTGCCGGTTCCATGATTGCCTGGGGTAAGCTGAACGGTAAAGTGAAAGATTTTTCTTTTAAAGGGCAACATCTTTTTAATATCCTGCTGTTATTAATTATCCTGGCCTTGTCGGTTTACCTCGTAGGCTGGATGCCTCCGCAGGCCAAATTGATTTTCTTTATCATTTTAGCGCTGGCTTTATTATATGGTGTATTCTTTGTAATGCCGATTGGCGGAGCTGATATGCCGGTAGTGATATCTCTTTTAAACTCTTTTACCGGTGTGGCCGCAGCTTGTGGCGGATTCCTCTATGATAATAAAGTAATGCTCACCGGTGGTATCCTGGTGGGTGCTGCAGGTACACTGCTCACGATATTGATGTGTAAGGCCATGAACCGTTCACTGACCAATGTGTTGATTGGTTCATTCGGAGGTGGTGGTACTACAGCTGCAGCAGCAGGAAAAAAAGAACAGGGTAATTTTAAAGAAATTTCAGTGAGTGATTCGGCGGTGCTGTTGAGTTATGCCAACAGGGTTTATATCGTTCCTGGTTATGGACTGGCAGTAGCCCAGGCGCAGCACGTATGTCATGATCTGGAGAAAATGCTGGAAAGCAAAGGCGTGGAAGTAAAATATGCCATTCATCCGGTGGCTGGTCGTATGCCGGGCCATATGAATGTATTACTTGCTGAAGCGGATGTGCCTTATGAGAAACTGCTGGAAATGGAACAGGCCAATGAAGAGTTTCCATCCACAGATGTGGTGCTGGTACTGGGTGCCAATGATGTGGTGAACCCGGCCGCTAAAACCGATCCTGCTTCTCCCATTTACGGAATGCCCATACTGGATGTGGAACTGGCTAAACATGTTATTGTCAACAAACGAAGCATGAAGCCGGGCTATGCCGGTATTGAGAATGAATTATTCTTTCAGAAAAAGACCTCCATGCTTTTTGGCGATGCGAAAAAAGTGCTGCAGGACCGGGTTGGGGAAATCAAAAATCTCTGAGGCAATGAAAGTCCGGGTACGGTCCCTTTTTTATTTTTATTGTTCCCTGTATATTTTATGTGTAATTCCTGTGGCCAGCAGAAAGCCCGGCCTGGTTGCGCTGATTACAGAAAAGGCCGTTTCAGTATCCATGGTAAAGGGATTGATAGTTTTATGGTGGAAAGAAATGACAGCCTGCAATATGAGTGGAATACTGAGAAGAATGTGGAGAAGCTATACCGGATTCGTTGGATCAGTGATTGTGAATACGAACTCGTGAACCGCAATCCACCCAGCCTTGCAGTGCCTGGCAGCAAGGAGGCAATGATGGATTCCATCATGCAGATTCCAAGCAGGGTAATCATCTTATCAGCTACGGCATCCTATTGTATATTTGAGGTTCGTAAAAAAGGAGTAAGCATGGTATACACAGATACCATGTGGCTGATGAAATAAAATGCATCATGAATTTTCCACCCGGATTTCTGGAACAATTAACCGGTATTTCCGGGTTCAGCAAAGATGCTTTTGTGGCAGCACATGCATCGGGATTGTCTGTTACTTCTGTCAGGCTTAATCCACAAAAACCTTTACCGGTTTTCCCGCCTGCTTCTTTAAAAATACCTGAAGCCATTTCATCTGATTTAACTACAGCTCCGATTCCCTGGTGTGATACGGGCTTTTATCTTTCCGAGCGACCCTCTTTTACATTTGATCCGCTTTTCCATGCGGGCACTTATTATGTGCAGGAAGCCAGCAGTATGTTTCTGGAACAGGCGATGAAACAATCGGTGGATGTAGCAGTGCCATTGAAAGTGCTTGATTTGTGTGCTGCCCCCGGTGGAAAATCCACTCACTTGCAATCTTTGATCAGTAAGGAAAGCATGCTGGTGAGTAACGAAGTCATCCGGGCAAGATCATATATACTCAGGGATAATATCATTAAATGGGGATGTGAAAATGTGGTGGTGACCAATAATGATCCAAGGGATTTTGCGGAACTGGAAGGTTATTTTGATGTAGTAGTGGCGGATGCTCCCTGCAGCGGAAGCGGGTTATTCCGCAAAGAACCGGAAGCCATGGAGGAATGGAGTGAAAACAATGTGCAGCTATGTGCACAAAGACAACAGAGAATCCTGGCTGATATTTTACCGGCGTTGAAGAATGGAGGAGTCCTGATTTATTCAACCTGCTCTTATTCCGTAGAGGAGGATGAAGCGATAGGCAATTGGTTAACCAATGAACATGCCATGCAGCCGCTTCAGTTATCGATAGAACCGGAATGGGGGCTGATAGAGTCAGGTAACGGATACCGGTTCTGGCCTGATCGGGTAAAGGGAGAAGGCTTTTTCCTGGCCTGTTTTCAAAAAACAGATGGGCAGGATTCATACAAAGTGAAACCTGGGAAGCAAATGCGTTTGGCTGCTAAGGAAGCCTCGGCCGCTGTAAAGCCATGGATGAATATAACAGGGAAAGAACTGATCATGCATGAGCAAACCGTTTATGCATGGCCCGAAAAATCAGTACTGGACTTTCATTTGTTACTGGAAAAATTACGGGTGGTCTACAGTGGTGTTAGGGTGGGGGAACTCATCAGGGAGAAACTGGTACCTGAACATGCACTGGCCATGAGTACCTGCCTGGCTGGTCATGTTGTGAGGTTGCAACTGAGTTTAGATCAGGCTATTGCTTTTCTTCAGAAAAAGGAATTTGAGCTGGAGAGCCGGCAAAAGGGCTGGCAGCTGGCCACTTATGAAGGGTTTCCCCTGGGGTGGATCAATGTGTTGCCCAACCGCTTTAATAATTACTACCCCAAAGAACTGCGTATTTTAAAGGAGAAATGAGGGCCGGGAGTAGCCAAAAAATCCACATCTTTGCTGTCAAATCTTGTCGGTATGAAAAACATTTTTGGGCTGATTTTAATACTTCTTTTTTCTTCCGCATCCCTGCTGGCACAAAAGAATGAGCTCCTGGTAAAAAGCAGTGAGAATGGCTTGTACCTGGATCATAAAGTAGCGCCCAAGGAATCTTATTATTCACTGGGCCGTTTGTACAACCTGCATCCCAAAACCCTTGCTGCTTTCAATAAACTTGATATGAACAAAGGGCTGAATATTGATCAGAAGATCAGGATTCCGCTTACCGATACCAATTTCACACAGAATGGCAACAGTGGAACGCCGGTATTATACCGGGTAGGAGAGAATGAGGGATTACTGACTGTCAGCAAAAAGAATAATAATGTTACCCTGGCCAAACTCAGGCAATGGAACGGGCTGAGCAGTGATCAATTGAAAAAAGACGCGAAACTGATCATAGGGTTCTTGATTAGCAAAGAAATGAAGGCAGTGACCATTGCCGGTGCTCCGGTAAAAGAAGAGGTACCGGTTATTACTGCTGAAAAGAAGGAACCAGTCGTAGTAACGGCAACCGAAGACATCACAAAGAAGGAGGAAAAGAAAATAGCGGAGGCAGAAGAAAAATCGGAAAAGAAAGAAGTGAAGAAAGAGGAAAAAAAGGAGACCATTCCTCCGGTAGTGAAAGATATCCGGAAGCCCTCAATAGAGGGGCAGGGCTATTTCAAAACCCATTTTGAGCAGCAGGTAAAGGTGATGCCGGTATCGAAAGAAGAAACGGTCACTTCCGGAATCTTCAAACCCACCAGCGGATGGGAGGATGCAAAATATTATTTACTGATGGATAAAGTGCAGCCAGGTACCATTATCAAACTGATTAATCCTTCTAATAATAAGGCTGTTTTTGCGAAAGTGCTGGGTGAAATGGCCGGGATCCGGCAGAACCAGGGTTATAATATCAGGATCAGTAATGCGGCAGCTGCAGCACTGGAAATCACAGAGCAGGATAAGTTTATTATCAAAACACAATATTGATTGCGTTGCTCCTTGTTAAAACAGGCTTATTCGAAACGATAGCCGCGTAAAAAATCCAGCACCCCCATTTTTTTCTTTCCTTCCAGCTGTAATTCTTTTACCAGCAGGAAGCCATCTGTGCAGGCAAATTGAAAAAAGGACTTGCCATCAGTTTCATAGGAACCCGGAGTCTGGTCGTGAATCTTTTGGATTTTTTCTGTGCGGTAAATTTTCAGGGTTTTATGATTGAGCATGGTAAATGCTCCGGGAAAAGGGGAGAGGCCCCTGACCAGATTATGTACATTGGCTACAGGCTGGTTAAAATTGATTCGGCAGGTCTCGGTAAATATTTTTGGCGCATGCCGGAGTACAATGGGTTCATTTTTCTCTTTATCAATAAAACCCTGTGGCTTTTCTTCCAGACTACCTTCGGCTATCCCCTGGATGGTTTTCACCAGTAAGCGGGCGCCGATCATTTTCATCCGGTCATGCACTTCTCCGGCTGTTTCATTTTCTTCAATGGGAAATGACTCCTGTAAAAGGATATCACCGGTATCAATTTCATGTTTCAGTTTAAATGTAGTGACTCCGGTGATCGTTTCTCCATTGATCACGGCCCAGTTAATAGGGGCCGCACCACGGTATTGGGGGAGGAGACTGCCGTGCAGATTGATACTACCCATAGGAGGCATATTCCAAACGATTTCCGGCAGCATCCGAAAGGCAACAACAATCTGTAAATCGGCTTTTAATAATCGGAGGTCTTCAATGAATGCAGGGTCTTTCAGTTTTGCAGGTTGCAGTACCGGGAGTCCATTTGCTGTTGCATATTGTTTAACGGCCGTTTCGGTTAGTTTCATTCCCCTGCCTGCAGGTTTATCTGGTGCGGTTACAACGCCAACGATCTGGCAGCCGGCTTTGGCCAGTGCATCCAGTGAGGCAACTGCAAATTCAGGTGTGCCCATGAAAACAATCCGCAGCGATGAGATATCCTTCATAGCCTGCGAAGGTAAAGCATCTGTTATTTGCTTCTGCCAAAAACGGTATAAATACCGGATCCTGGATATTGTGCATCGAGAATTTTCAGCAAACGCCCTCCTTTGATACAGGAAAAATGGGCGTGATAGAGTCTGGGTTTTCCCTCAATATCTGAGAACCTGATTTGCCAGTTATTGGGGATGCTGAATTTGCCCGCTGATTTAGCCTGACCATATTTCATACTGCCTACCTGTCCGTTAACGGCAATGATTTTCCAGTTATAAGTATTTCCTGCACCAAACTGGAAAGTTTGTGAAGACTGATTGATGTTCATGCCGGCATATTGACCCGTGTACACATGGTACAATTGCTGAACACCACTAAAATCGCTGGTCCAGGCTCCGGTAAAATCACTGGCTGCAATAGCGAATTTATTATAGTTTGTCATGGCAATGATCGGATTTAATAATTCTGTTTCGCTATCCCATCTGATGGTTTCAGGATCGAAACGGAAAGTTTGTACAAAGCTGTTTTTGTCGGGGCAGATCGCTTCAATCCAGCCGGTTTCTCCCTGACGAAACAAAACGACATACATTTTCTTTCCGCTTCTGTTATCTGTTGCCGTACCCATTCCCAGATAGGGACGGTTATAAGTACTGATATAGGCAGTCCGGTATTGCTGCAGGCTGCTGTAACGAGGGGCTACCAGGATATTCCAGGCATTATTGACATGAGGTTCGGGATCAGCCGGAATAATGGTGCCTTGTTTGGGGTAATGCAGGAGTACGCGGATAGAGCCCTTGGTCACTTCCACCCAATCCGGTTGAACCGTGCTGGTCCAGCCATCATCAAAATTGGTAGTCGTGTAAGCAAAGCCATCTGCACTGGCCTTTGTTTGTGTGACTGTACCAGTTTTGGCGCCAATGATATCGCCTGTTTTAGAACCAGCGTTACTATTATTATTGTTATTTCCAACGGCCGGTTTAGAAAGGTTTACTGATTCAAGAAATGCAGCCAGTTCTTTTTCATATACATTGGTATTGGTCAGTACCAGGATATTCACCATTTTATTATATCCTGTAGATGTAACCAATAGTGCCAGTCCTTTTTGTCCTTCTGCTTCAAACTGCGCAAAGCCGCTCATGGCTTCCCAGCCATTTTCTTTGGCGGGAGGCTGCATTTCCGGTGCTCCGTTTGTTTTGACCATTTCCATTACAACAGTTTCCCAGGCGGCATCAAAATTTTCTTTGGCGTTGTTGGTGCCCTGAATGGATTTGAAGACGGTGATCACACAATAAGTACCCCCCTTACTGTCTTCTTTTGAAAATTGAACAGCATTTGAACTCGCTTCTTTTTTCCAGCCGGAGGGTGCAGTGTAGGTGATCAGGTCAAAATTTTGTTGCTGGCTGAAAGCAAGGCCAGGCAGAAAGCAAGTCAGGATAATAAGCATCCTTTTCATGTGTCTCTGGTATTTTGGTGTTATTTAATATGAAAGGTACTGTTTGTATAATGTGCTCCAATGATACAGGTCATTCACTTTTCCCGAAACTGTTTCCGTCGATCCATAATATCCTGGCCCCTTTGATACAAGTGAAGTGAACCGGGTAGGACCGTGGTTTGCCTTCTATGTCTGAAAAATTCACCTGCCAGTTACCTGTCATTGAAAATTTACCTGTTGATTTGGCATTCTGGAATTTGATATTGCCAACAAAGCCACTGGCCATATCGATTCTCCAACGATAAGTATTACCGGAAATAAATTCATACTCCTGGTTGGAAGCATGGGTGTCGGCACCGGCACTGGCACCCGTATTGGCATTAACATACTGTGTCAGGCCTGAAAAATTATTGGTCCACTTTCCTTTCAGGTCAGCGGCACCCACCGCGAACTTATTATAGGTAGCCATTCTCTCCATTTTTTCCCAGCCATAGGATTCAGTATGATAGGGGCCAAACTCGGCTTCAAATGCACGTTTATTATCCGTGATAAACTCCATATACCTGCCGCTACCATTCGAGTAATTCATTTTAAACAAAACAACATGTACTGTTTTGCCACTGGTTTTTTCCACGAGGTCAGCCTCCGCAAATTCAATGGATTGCCAGCTGCTTACAGGTTTGAATTCGAAATTACTGCCACTGCTGTAGCGGTTGGCGACCAGCACATTCCAGGCATTTTTCAGCCCATCCATTAAAACAGAATTGTAGGCATCTGCTTTTTTATTCGGATGATGGATGAGTATTTTACTATTTCCTTTTCTTACTTCTACCCAGTCTTCCTGTACCGTACTGATCCATCCGTCATCAAAATTGGTGGTATTGAAACTAAACCCATTGTTGACTGGTTTTGATGGGGTGTTGGTTGTATTTCCGGCATTCCCTGTTTTGGATCCAATCGATCCAGTACCCGATGATTCAGGGAGCTTTACCGATTCAAGGAAAGCGGTAAGTTCATTTTCAAAAACATTTGTATTGGTAAGCACCAGGATATTGACCATTTTCCCGGAGCCGGTTGATGTAATGAGCAGTACAATTCCTTTTTGGCCATCACTTTCAAATGGGGCATATCCGCTGATTGCTTCCCATCCGTTTTGCGTGGAACCAGGTTGCATTTCGGTGTTGCCGGTTACCTTCACCATTTCTTTAACTACCGATTCCCAGGCCGCATCAAAATTTTCCTGGGGTTTTGCGGGACTGGGTAAGGCTTTGAAAACGGTAATGATACAATAGCCTCCGGTTGTACTGTTCTCTTTTGAAAACTGCAGGGCACTGGCTGTGGCCTCTTTTTCCATCCATTAGGGGGTGTATTTAACGATGTCAAATGTTTGCTGCTGTCCGAAACACGGAAACACGAGTAAGCCTGACAGAACTAAAAATAATGCTTTCATGTAATTTAGTTTTTTGAAATTTTTACGTTACTGATATACACTTTCACTGAATCAGCATTGTTGGTTGTGTTTGTAAAAAAAAGGCTGTTAAATACGGTGCCATCAGGCAGGCCGCATACTTTACAATCTGCACCATACTGTAGTTTAAAGCCAGGTGATGCGGTAAGCTCTTTATTGTTGATGAAAATGGTGAGATTATTATTTTTCACTTTTACAGCGACGTGAATTTTAGTTTGCCTGTTGGTAAATTCTTTTAATGATTTTACATCATAAATACCTTCTGAAGAGTTTTGCATGTTTTGCGAAGGCATCGTATTGATTTTTGTACGAATCTCACCCCTGTAGTTGTTATTAGTATAATCTGCTTCGTTGCCCGACGTAATGTTTATTTCCACCCTGGCACCATTGCCATCTTCTCTTTCCCTGCCATCGGCTGTTGTTTTTCTTGAATTCAATATTAATCTTACAGCGCCGCCTGTGCGACTTGTATAATCACCATCTGTAGCCACATCAAACTCAAGCGTAAAATTTTCCGGCAATGGTTTTTTTAATAATGATGGCGAAACAGCTGTGTTATATCCCAATGCCACCCATTTCCCGTTTTCTCCTTTAACCTCAGTAACGTAGCAGCGCTTTGAATAGCTGTTGAAGAACCAGTTTACAGGAGCCTGTCCGATTGTGCCTGATGAAAAATCGTCTATAAAATGAATGCCGGGCGGCAACGAAAGAGTATTATTAGTGGCATTTAAATCCGCCTTTGTTTTATTGCGATAGGCCGCAAGCCTTGCATTCAGTTGTTCTTCATTAGCAGGTTGGTAAGCAACGCCTTTTACCTTTTCAGAATCAAAAAAATAGTTGTAGATGTAATCGAAATTGATGTTTTCTGTAACGGATGTGTACATTTCATACAATTGGTTGCCATTTTCACGTGTTTGAAACGGCACTGAAACAGTGATCCATTGCGGCTCCGCTTTTTTACATTTTTCAATTACATCGGCCGTAAGTTTGTACAAGGGGAAATATTGTTTTTGCGTCCTGTTGTATTCCGAAGCTTCAAAGGGATCGAAACCATCAAAGCTGTACATGGATGGCTGCATATCTCTTGTAACAGCAGCTTCTGTTAACGAAGCTTTATGTTTTTCTTTTAACTGTGCAATGTTTTTGCGGATGCGGTCAATCGCTTTTTTATCATATTCATTGGCTGTGGTAAGTTTTGCTGCCAACGCTTCATCAGCCAGTTGTAAATACTCGCCTTTTGTAACCGGTGTAAAAGGAGGCTTGTTGCCAGGCGCCAGGATGATGCTCTGTGTTTCATTGCGTATAGTAATGTATTTTGCTGCATTGGGATGAATGCCTGCAGGACGTTTATCTTCACCCGGTTTATTGCCCACAGGTGAATACCCATCCGGCTGCCATGTAAAAACAAAAACCTGACCCGGGATATTTATAAAACTAACAGGGTAGGAACCCCAAATTTTATTTACCGATATGTAAAACTTTGTATTTTCTTCAGATATGGGTTTGAAGTTCCCTTTAGCATCCGTCCATTCTTTTTCATGACTTACATTCCATACCATAAATTTCACGCCATAACCATTTTTCTCTAAATAACGGGTAACAGTACCCAGGCCACCAACAGGGGTGTAACTTTTTTTCATCCATTGCACCATATTGTTAATATGGGCTTCCTTCTTCCTGGCCACGGGGTCGGTTTGCGGTTTCCAGCTACGGTCCCAGTAGTTATTGCTCCACCAGCCAATTACACTATCCTGTATGCGTTGTTCGGTAGTAAGTTGTGCCGCCAGTGGCAGGCTCAACAGCACTGTGGTAATAAAAACAATTATTTTTTTCATTATTTGCTCTTTACAATTTGCTCAGTTGATGGACCGGAACATTGGAAGAAGTACATTTTACCTCAGTGATGAAACCGTCTGTAAAGGTTTCCATCATCGCATCGCCTTTCATAATCTCGTGAAATATTTTGGTGTCATACTGGGGATTTTTATGGTGCTACTTTTTTTGCTGCTCCTCTGGTTTATAAGTCATTCGATTTGTATTGGATTTTTTTAAGTAGTTTCATTTATAATTGAAAACCGGAGTATTGATGGTACTGACAATTCCGGCAGCAGTCATTTTCCTGACACAGTTATTCCAGTCGTCAGCAATATACAAGTTTCCCTTGCTGTCAAAACTGATTCCTCTTGGGAAGCTGAATAAAGCCGTTAAAGCTTTACCGTCTTTATGTCCTTCCTGTGCCCGGCCACCAATATTCTGTCCGCAGGGATCGATGATATTATTCCCGGCAACATGAATCACTTTGCCTGCAGTGATCTTTGTAATCCGGTGACTCCTGTTATCGCTGTAATATATTTCTCCTTTATTATTGACGATGATATAACCGGGGTCGAATAATTCGGCTTTGCTGGTATCACCGGTTATATAAACCGGGCACCATTCCCTTTTGTAGGGTTTGCCGGCGATATGTGTAAAGGCTCCGGTTGTAACATTGATTTTCTCAATGGAGCGGGCGATTCCCCCGGTGGTATAAAGCAGATTGCCTTCCGGATCACAGGTCATTCCGGCAAGACCATTAGGGAGTACATATTTTCCTTCTGTGTTTTTCAGGGTACTCACTTCTCCATCGGCACTGATTTTCCGGATCAGGCTAAAGTTTTTGAGATACTTGAGTTTTTTGTCTTTTCCATAGAAAGGATCTGTTACATAATTGGTGCCGATCTGGTCACTGATTTTATCATAGCTGTCTGTGACATAAAGATTGTCGTCTTTGTCAATCGTCATTCTGTCGATATTGGTAAACATGGCCGTATTCCGGTTGCCATCTGCAATCCTGTATTTATAGGGATCACCCGCATAATTTTCAATAGTCGCTTTGTTATCATCACTGATTCTTATTCTTCTAATGATGTTATCTTTTGCCACAAAAAGGTTGTCTTTTGAATCAATAACCAGGTTATAGAAAGTAACATCAAGCGCCCGGTTACCTTCAATTTTTCTGAGTTCTATAAGGGTCCCGTCGGGTGTAATTTTGATGATGCCATATTTTACAAGTACAAACACATTATCCTTGCTGTCCACTGCTACATCCCGGGGGGAGGAAGTTAATGGAACTGGTTGGCCGATGGCACTGAGCGACAAACTGAGGAAGATGAGGGTTGCAGTAATTTTGCTCATGGGATGAATTTTAATAAACAAGAATGGCAGCTAGCACTTTTCTTTGACAGTCATTAGTGCTTTTAGGTTGCAATTTTCAAGCGTAAGAACTTTCATTATAACATATCCTGGTCATTAGTAAACAGGTACATTGGTGAATTTACATTTTATTTCTCCCGAAAAACCATCCGTGAATGTTTCAGTCATTGCATCTCCCTTGGTTACCGGTTTTAATCCCTGGATCATGATCCCCATGGTGAAATAACCGCTGGCTTTACCATCTTCAATTTTTTCTATGACCAGTTTGCTGCTGGCCGAAACCGGTGGCAGGCGGCGTTCAAGCGATGCGGTTACGTATGATGCCATCGTGCCATTGGCGATGATTGGTGAAAACTGATAGATATAAGGTTTTTTAGCAGCCCCATAATACAGCACCGCTTCGGTAGATTTTATTTCCGGATATTTTTTGGTGCCATACAACGGATTTTTCTGGTTGATCTCTTTGAAATTAAATGTTTCTGCTCTCAGGCTGGTATTCCCGGTCTCCAGTTTAATCTTGAAATAATTTTCTTTATAGTTGCCTTCTTCTTTGGTAGCCATAAATGTATAACTGTACTCGCCTGTTTTCATGATCTGTGCAAAAGGAAGGCTGACCGTTAAAATTTTGCTTTGAAGATCAACCTTTGTTACTGCTTCTGCCGCTGTCGCAGGTTTTGTATTGGTATTGGAGGGTGCCTCAGGTGCTGTTGTAACTGTACTGGTATTGGCTGGCGGGTTGGCCGGTTTGGTAGCAGGGATATCTTTGGCAATCCGGATATTGGTCACAAAGAATTCGGAACCGCCTACTGAGCCAAAATAGAAGCCAAGCTGGTTGGGGATATATTGCTGGTCAATCATTTCCATATCCAGAATTTTTTTTTCATCCCACCAGCAGCGGAATCTTTTACCTTGTACACACATACTTACATGAACCGGAATGGTATTACTATAGCCTAACTGGTCACTCATTCTGTCAACCAGAGATTTATAAATGTTGTTATTTCCCGCCAGACTTACTCTGGTTTTTCTTCCTTCATCCCCGAGGATGGTGCTGACATAAGCGATTTGTTTCGCATTACGGAGGATCATTTCATCGGTCACCAGACTGCCACCGGTATTGAGCAGGGAGAAATCTATCCTGGGATCATAGTCTTTTTTTACGATCAGGATGTCAAACTCCACCGTGAAACTGCTACTCCAGCTTTGTTTCTTGTTGCGGGTAATATGCGTTGCACTTACTGCGGCCATCTTAAGCCATTTACCTTTCAGGCCTTCAGGTGTTACTACCTCTGCAGAACTGGTGGTCAACCAGCCGGAAGGACTGTCACCGATTTTGTCTTTTTCAAAGTTGTCGAAATACAAAACGGTACTGCCGGGAATAAAATCGGATTCATCCCCGCTGCTCTGGTTCTCGGTGTTGACAGCGGAAGGATTGGCAGTTGCATTCATGTCAGTCGTAGCGGGGGAGGGCTCATTTGTCTTTTCCTGCGATGTGCCCGGATTGCTGTTTTTGTCTGCTGGTTTTGAAACAGCATCTTCTGCTTTTTTCCTGAGCTTATTGATCAATTGCGCATTTAAAAGGGGTGTAATCATCAATAAGACCAGGACGGGGATTAACTTCTTCATAAATTGGTTTATTATTGAAATAATGTTTTGTTGGGTGTGAATGTGCCGGGTGCCTGCGGTCCACTGCTGACTGTTGACTGAATTCCGTGCTTTTCAATACTATTCAGCACCTGCGGCCCTTGCTGGATAATGGCAGCGCTCTGTCTTGAGTTATCAAGAATCTTATAAGCTTCAAGTATTTTATCCGAAGTTTCGAGGCTTCCTATTTTCTCAAGGTTGCTGGTGATATCGCCCAGCGCATCATAATACTTATCAAAATCCATTTTGCCAGCTTGAAAATCTTCTTTCAGTTTGATAGCGTCTTCCATTATTTGCCTGGCTTTAGGATCATTCACGCTGTTCAGCAGGTTCTTGATCTTTTCTGCGTTCTGTTCCATGGCTGTTTTCTCCTCTTCAATGGATTTGCGTGTTTTATCAATGGCTTCTTTGTGCCGGTCGGTTTGTTTTTTTGCTTCACTACCACCTGAGCAATCAACCTCCATCATCTTCTCGATCAATTTATTTACCTGGGTGCTGTTTCTTTTGAGATTAAGCTGGTGCTGCTTGATCAGCAACTCTCCCAGCCAGTCCATTTTTTCTATTTCTTTCGGGGATAGCAAACCCTTTACGTCGAGGTTCAAAAGCCTGATCAGTTCTTTTCTTCCCGAGGCCATAGCTTTATCCTGGACAGACTCCAGCTCTCTGTTGGTTGGGTCCAGGTTTTTTACTGCCTCATCACCATATTCCCTGAGCAATTGTTTATACTCACTTAACAGGGATCCCTGGTTTTCCGCATCAGCCTTGTCATTGACCAATCCCGGGCTTATACTTCCATTTGCTGTTTTGATAAAGGAAGACCTCCCCGGTTCGGCCACCATTCCTTTGGTTCCATAGGCCACCGAGGTATTGGGGACCGGTATATCTGTTTTTTTAATCAGGGAATTGTTCTTATCAAGATCTTTAGCCCCTGCCACGAGGTCTTCCCATTCCTGCCCCGCAGGTATACTCACCACAGCCGGGCAGGTGAAGTTGGGTATCTCTGGCGGGTTGATCACTTCCTTCACCTCTCTCACGGGAGGATTGCAATGTTCCATTTTTACTTCCATGGAGGTTACGATATGTGTATACATTTCTGCCAGGTAATTCGTGAAATTGATATCCTGGATGAGGATGATGTTCTTGGTATTTCCGGTAACATACCAGTTCCAGGTACACCAAGCATTCAGCCATTGCCGGTATTCTTCGGTCTTTCTCACCAGCAGGTCCCGTAAACGGGGATTGACCAGTTGCATAAAATCGTTTTCCAGTTTGTCCAGTTGCCCCTTGAATTGCTGGCAGGTTGTACCATACTGGTCACGGATCTGTTTATAGATCGCATCGATCTCTTTATTTTTTTTGACTTCCAGCTGGTATTTCCATTCACCTATCTTTTTCAGGGTATCCACATAGTCCAAATGCCATTTGGTGGTATAGGCCGACAAAACACCCAATACCACCACAGCGGGCTTGCTCATCCAACTGAGGCCCTTCATACTGGATTTCATCATTTCGTTAACAAACTTCTTCTCATTATCCTTTTCATTCCATTGACTTTCTGTGAGCTCATCCAGCTCACCACCCAATGTTTTGGTCATATCCTTGATCCGTTCGCCCAGTTGCCGGATCATCTCCTTGTATCCATGGATCATGCCATAATCCTCGTTGTAGTATTTCACATTATTATGCAGCACCGGTACTTCCGGCATCCAGTCTTTGGGGAAATACTCATAAATTGCCAGATTGCGTTTGATCTTTTCAAAGTCAAGGTTTGCGGTTGCTTTCTGCCCCTTGTTATTTTTCAGTACCTGCTCAATAAAGGGGTTGACAGAGTTATGCATGGCTTCTTCATATGTTTGACCGGCTTTTTCATGATCGCCTTTTGATTCCTGCACCAGTCCTTCACCGGATTTAGCTTCATGGTGTTGTGGGTTGACACGGACCGCGGCATGTAAATAGCGATTGGCACTGTCAACTTCGCCGGCGCTCAGCCAGGCCTGGCCGATATTATTCAGTACCGTACTGTTCCAGGGCATCTCTTTCTTTAGTTTTTTAAGCACAGGCATACCTTGTTCAGGATAACCGTAGCTGGTTAGCAGGGCGCCCATATTATTTTGAAAGTTCAGGTCAGCCGGATCAGTAGCCACTGCTTTGATGATAAGCGCCAGCGCCGCCTCGGGATGTCCCTGGAGCATGGCAACCATGGCCGCATTGGCGATATCCGTTGCCCCGGGAGTTGCTGCCACTACTTTTTTTACCATGGCCATTTCAGCCGGATCAGCTTTCGCCATCATCTTAGCATAAAGCCCGTTTGCATAAGCGCCTATTTCTGGTTGGGTCAATACTTTTTTGGCGAAGGCTGCGATCTTTGCCGGGTCCTTTTTGGGGATCAGTTGCCTGTTATTGGTAAATTCAGGGTAGTCGGCCGTTTTCGCATTGACTTCATTTAATGCAGGCATTACCTCCTTCATCATTTTTTTCATTTCCTCCATCTCTTCTTTGCTCATACCCTCACTCTTCATGGCTTCTTCCAGCATTTTGTTCATATCTGGCTGATTCGTTGGTTTGGGGGCCGGTTTTTTATCGGGTTGTGCTGCAATAAAAAAGACGGCCTGGGTTAGTGCAAGCAGGAGGAGGATTGCTTTTTTTCATGGTTCCTTTCAATTGAAGGTGATTATTTTACAAAAACAGTCATTATTTCTCCGTATGGATTGTTGATGGTACCGGTCAATGTATAAGGGACTGCATTTTTCCAAACCACAGGATTGGAAGCACTCATTGTTGATCCGATAGTGCCCCCGGCATACACATCGGTTCCATCCACATAAATGCTACGAACTATATCAGCTCCATTTGGTGAATCGCCCAGAGAAACGGCAACGCCATTTTTCCAGTATCTGGGAACAGCATTGGTATTGGATGGAGTCCCTTCTCTTTCAAAACCACCGATATAAACATCTGTGCCATTAACAAAAAGACAGCTTGGTACTGCACCTAAAGGAGAAGCTGGGAAACTGACCGGTGTCCCGTTTTTCCAGAGCCTGATCTGTTCAGTGGCGGGGAAATTATATTCATAGCAGGTCACATATACATCTGAACCCGATATATAGAGATTGATATTGCCATAGTCCACAGAAGGACTGCTGATCAGATCGGTAGCTGTTCCGTTTTTCCAGAGTACAACAGCCGTGCCACCACCAATGATTGTTTTGTAACCGGCGACATACACATCTGATCCGCTTACACCCACGGATTGCGCATAGGAGTTTTCTGTATTGCTTCCGGCATTCAGCATTACGGGTACATTATTTTTCCAGTAGATCGCCTGTTTGCGATAAGTGACAGACTCCTCGGCCATTCCGGCGATATGTACATCTGTACCGGAGACGGAAACTGAATTGGCGATTACATATCCATAAACCGGATCCGTACTGAGCTGTGTTGCCATTCCATTTTTCCAGAAATATCCCTTTGAATTCTTTATTCCACTGATATAAAGATCATTTCCATTCACAAACATGTCCATTGGAACGGCACTGGAATCAAAAACAGTGGCGCGGCCACCCTTCCATAAGGCTGTATAGGTTTTGCCGGCAAGGGAATAATAGCCTGCTGCATAAACTGCTTTCACATGAGGAGGCTGGATATCAGCTGAATCATCAGGCCTGGAACAAGCGGTGAACATTGTGCCGCCTACAAGGCCGCTTAAACAGAAAAAAATCCATTTTTTCATTGGTAAAAAATTAGATGTTTTACAGATTGTGATAAGGTTATTGTTTTCTCAAAGACCATGTTCCGGATTTAGCAGTGAAACCATCGTTGTACTTCCAGCTGCCGGATAAGGTACCGGCTGTCCGGTTCAGGTTTCCGGTTAATTCATATTTTTTGCTGTTCAGGGTAATTTTACCACTGAACTGGTCATTAGTCATCGTATAGGTCCCGCTTTGCCGGGCTGTATTGTAGTAATCATACAACTGAAAGAAACCATCCGCACTGATCTTCATTTTAAAGAAAGGATCAGCTAAACCATCCCAGCTGCCTTCCCAGATTCCAACCTGATAGGGCGGGGGGACTACAGGGGGCGGAGGATTGATGACAGAAGAATAGATCGGTTTTTTCTGAAGGCTGATAAAAACAGTATAGCTGGGCCGGTTATTGGGATCTCCGAAAACCTCTTCAACATAGTTGGCCTGAAACTTTGCCATAGCACTCCCCGAATTGGAAAAAGCCAGGTATTCCAGATAACGCATGGAGGCTCTTGAAAAAGTGAAGATGGCCGGGGTAAATTCGAAATTGCTGCTGATACCCACCGGTCGTGTGGCACCGCTTCCCCGCACGTGCTCCAAAAGGGTTTTAAAGGAAGGGAGTCCGGAAAAGGAATTCCAGCTCAATGTTCTGACCTTATCTACATCGGCGGATATACCGTTATAGTATCCGGCAATACTATTGCTATAGTTGGTGCGGAGAGGTGCATATTTGGCAGGTAACTGGCTTGCAATCATATTCATGCAGGAGACCATGTTCTGGTTAAAGGCCTTTACCACATCCGGTCCTGTTTTGTCCTGTTCCCATACCACAGGAATAATTACCAATATCTCGTTTTCACGTACAGCTTTTTCACCAAAGATCATTTTGTTCAACGGGTAATTATTGCCACTGAACAACATTTTAATATCCAGGTTAGACTGGATACCATTTTTGGAAAGAGCCCCGTTATTGGCATCTACGATGGCCCAATGGTATTGAACGAAGGCCTCATTACCTTTCCCGTCGGCTATGGCATCCTCCATTTCAGTTTTACAGAAAAGTTTATCAGCCCAGATATTTACCATGATACTGTCTTCTTTCTGGGCAAGGCCATATCCCGCAAAGAGCATTGCCGGGAAACAGAGTACAAATCTTAGCAGAAACGAACGGAGAGGATGTTTAGTAGTTTTCATTTCGTCTGGTATTTTCAGTGTGAGAAACTTTACTGGTTTACACTGTAAATATGGCTTTACATTTACTTTATCTGTATCCCGGAAAAGAAGGATATTCCATTCATTCAGAAAATCATGGAAAAAGGGGAGGTGGAAGCCGGTGTTAAAATTGTTTATTTGTTAAAAGCGGGAAAGGGTGCAACTATGAAATCAGTATTTATTTTTTTCTGTAGTATTATTATTTCAACTGTAGCCCCGGCTCAGCGAACCGATCAGCAAAGGAAGGTTGATAGTTTGTTGAGCCTGCTTCAGCAATCAAAGCCTGATACCAGCCGTGCCATGTTGTTGCTGACACTGGCCAGTTGGTATGAAACAAATAACCAGGATTCCTCGGCTTATTATCTGCAAAAAGGGAAGGAGCTGGCCGAGTCCCTGAAGTTTGACAGGGGTATTTATTATTATTATCAGCAGGGAGCCGTATTGGCTTATACAAAGGGAAGTTATGAGGAGGCGCTTAGTTTGTCTGTTAACGGATTGGTTGTGGCCCGCAGACTGAAAGATAGTTCCATGGTAGTTACCATGTTGAATAATATGGGAATCATCAACTCCTATCTCGGCAATTACGAGCAGCAGCTGGATTACACCATGCAGGTAAAAAATATTATCGAAGAAAAAAAAGATTCGGCCAAGTATTCCGGAGCCTGGCATAATCTGGCCAATTGTTATTATAATCTGGGTCAATACAGGAAAGGGGCCGATGCTGCCTTGCATGGGCTTTACCAGGAGCAGTATGCCAGCGTGAAAAATGGCTATATCAACAGAGTATACTCCACCCTGGCGCAGTGTTATGAGGGATTGAGAATACAGGACAGTGCATTACATTATTATGAAATTGCCATTCGTGAATCAAAAAAGACAAATGATAAATACGCAGAAGGGGTTATTTATGGTTATCAATGTAACCTGCTGGCTTCGATGAAAAAATTTGATCAGATGCTGGTTGCTGCCGGAAAATCACTCGCATTGTCAAGAGAACTGCAAAGCCGCCAGATGCTGGCCAGTTCACTTTATAATATGGCGTATGCACAATATTTCAATAATAACAATCAGAAGCCTATCGTTATATACGGGAAGGACTTGCAATCGCCCAGGCAGACAGCCTTAGGGATGAACTCAAAAACAGTTATACAGTATTATCTTATATCGCGGCAAGGGAAGGGAATTTCGGAGAGTCAAACTTTGCCAGACAAAAAGCCGATTCGATTACAGATGCCTCGCTGAATGAAAGGGTGCTGAGCAGTACCGCTGACCTCGAAAAAAAATATGAAACAGCCAAAAAAGATAAGCAAATCAGTCAGCAGGAAGCCTCCATACAGCGGAAGAGTCTGCTCAACAGGATACTGATCTTTGGGACTGCGGCTATTCTTTTACTATCTGCATTGTTGTACCGTAACTACCGTCAGAAGCAAAGATTACAGCAGCAGCGGATTAATGAACTGGAAACGGAAAAAAAACTGATGGCTACTGAGGCGGTTTTAAAAGGAGAGGAGCAGGAGAGAACCCGGCTGGCCAAGGACCTGCACGATGGGTTGGGAGGAATGTTATCCGGAATCAAATATTCTTTAAACAGTATGAAAGGAAATCTGATCATGACAGCAGAAAACCAGCAGGCTTTTGAAAGAAGCATGGATATGCTCGATAGCTCTATCCGCGAAATGCGCAGAGTGGCTCATAATATGATGCCTGAAGCACTGGTGAAATTCGGACTTGATGCAGCGATAAAAGACTTTTGTAACGATATTAATCAATCCGGTGCATTACAAGTCAGTTACCAGTCTATTGGTATGCAGGATGCCCACATTGATCAGACCATTTCCATTACCGTTTATAGGGTAGTACAGGAATTATTAAATAATACCATGAAACATGCCGGAGCACGAAATGCAATTGTACAGCTGTCCAGGCGGGAACAGCAACTGACAGTTACTGTGGAGGACGATGGCAGAGGCTTTGATAAATCCCTGCTCAGACAGGGTAGTGGTATTGGCTGGAACAATATCCGTAACCGGGTTGATTTTTTGAAAGGCAAAATGGATATTGATACACAACCCGGACAGGGGACTTCTGTTCATATTGAATTGGATCTGCCATGATAACAAAAGTATTTATAGTTGACGATCATTACATGGTTATTGAAGGGATACGTTCTTTGCTGCAGCAGGAAAAAGAGATCGAGTGGATGGGCCATGCCATGAATGCAGCTTCCTGTCTTGCTTTTTTACAGCAGCATCAGCCGGATGTAATACTGATGGATATCAACCTGCCTGACAAAAGCGGAATTGATCTTTGCGCAGAGGTAAAGAAGAAATACCCTTCCATTTTTATAATAGGGCTGAGTACTTTTAATCAACAAAGCTTCATACAGCGAATGATGGATAACGGGGCCTCCGGATATGTACTGAAAAATGCCACACAGGAAGAACTGATGGAAGGAATCAATTCTGTCATGAAAGGGAAATTGTATCTCAGTGTGGAAGCCGCACAGTCGCTTCAAAACAACCACACTGAAATTCCGGTTCTTACCCGTCGTGAAAAGGAGGTACTGGAATTAATCGCCAGCGGGATGACCAATAATGAAATTGCTGCCAAACTTTTTGTCAGTGTGGCTACGGTAGATACCCACCGGAAAAATTTACTGGCTAAATTCGATGCCAGAAATATCGCCATGCTGATCAAGACAGCCGTACAGTTGCAACTGATCTGACGGAAGTCCTGATCTGCATCCTATGCTTACCCGATCCTTTTCAAAACCATATAAAAATCCATATAGCCCTTTGCTGCAGATAATTTAATGTCCTTACCAGCTCTGGAAGCAGTTTGCTGCAGCAACAGGGGGATTCTTTTCCGGATGATGATTTCCTGCTGCCCTTCTTTGAAATCACCCTGTACAATACTCCATTCAGGGAACTGTACAAAGATCAGATCGCGAAAATCATGCATCAGACTCATTTCCTTTGTGAGCGAATCTACTTTAAGCGGCTTATAAACCGTGTTTACCTGTTTTTCCGTACCTGGTGCTTTATAACTAACATAGGGGACAGCAAAACTGTATTTCCCTTCTGTATGATCTATTTGCAGATCAGTGTTATCCAACCAGCCATCTGCCCATGTACCACCAGTGCCATACCGAAATGTTTTTTCCAGTTTGCCGGTAATCCCATCTTTTGCCAAACCAGCCATTGGCTGCAACGTTTGTATCAGCACATCCACATTCGACCAGCTTTTGCTGCTTCCTGACCGAATCCAGCTTTCCCAACGGGTACCATTATTTTTATCCGGCTGATTAACCCGTATTGCACCTCTTACTTCCATTGGAAATTCAATAAATCCTGAATGAAGGTTGTTGGCTTTTACACTGTACCAGGTTTCATTTACTCCGGTAAGCCCGGCTGATTTTCCATCCATCTTAATTTCATAAACATACTGACCCACCCAGCCTTTTTTAAGTTTAGGTGTATAAGGCAGGGAAGGGAATGTCATATCAGGAAGGGTTTCTGTCTGCGCCTGCAGGCCTTGTGTTGACATCAGTAAAAAGAGGGCCATGCTTATCAATGGGAAGGACTGTTTTCTTTTCATATAAAATCCCGTTTGAATGGTTAATTGTTTTGATGCTTTTATTTTGAACGGTATAAAGTGTATTGCATGGAGCTGTTCGCTTTGTCCTGCAGAAAGAGAAGGAAACCTCCTTTTACTGCAATTAGTTGGGCATTGAAATTGGTGGTAACTCCACGGAAACGGTTAGTGGCACTTAGCTGCCAGTCTGTACAACTGAACTTCCCTTTGAAATCCTGTCCGCCAAATTGGGCATTTCCGCCATTGATATTGGCCGAACGATACCTGCTGCTGTATGTACCATTGCCATTAAAAGTGAATTCATCAGTAGTGGATAATGTATGGCTGGACATATAATTTCCTGTGTACGCGTTATAATATTCCAGCCCTCCGCCACCACCTCCTTTCCAGTTGCCAATGATATCTTTCGCCGTTACGGCAAACTTATTATAACTGAGCATCCGGTCCAGGTCATTGGGATGGGCAAACTGCCGCTGATAGCTGGATTGGTCAGGACAGATCACCACAATGGGTCTGGCACCTCCGTTATATACAATCTTGATTGCTACAAAACAGGAAGCACCCGTTTGTTTATTGGTTGCAGCCCCCTGCATAAAGTAGATAACCGGATATTGCACACCACTCCATTTTTCAGGCTGGCGGACAGTAAAATAAGGTTCTATATACTGTTTCCAGTAATATTCGGGTGCATCAATCATATTTGATTTGGCATCATCCAGTGCAGCATCTACATAGTGCAGCCTGATTTCAGTATTTGATTTATACAACTGTACATAGCTGGTCAGCGCCCTGGCCATCCAGCCATCATCAAAATTGGTACTGGGTTTTGACATGCTCATCAATTGCCCAGGTTGGGAGTTCGTTGATTTTACAACTGTATTACCGGGTTTAAATTTTTTAAGGTCAGGATCAACTGTTGCGATAAACTGATTTACACCGGTCAGGTATTTTTTGTCATTTATTGCCGATACGATCGCGTAAGTAACAGCGCCCTTGCTGTAGGTACTGATACTGATGACAAACTGAATATTGTTGTAAGTCCCCCGGGCCGCCCCATTGGTTACGGTCCATCCGTCTGCAATGTTCACTTCCTTTGTCTCCGGGGCATTCACCTGATAGGGGGTCACTGCAAAATTGTTCCAATCCTTTTCGAAATCTTTTTCAGGATCAGATTCACCGTTTACGGCCTTCCATAAATAAAGCTGGCAATAAGTACTGCCCTCAATCTTTTCAAAAAAGAGTTTTTCCTTATTATCCTTTAGTACATATCCCACCGGAGCCTTACAGCTAAAAATATCGAATTGCAGGGGAGACTGTGCAAGGATGATGAATGGCAGGAAGAGGAACTGTGCCGAAATCAGAATTGTTTTCATGGTAAATTTTGTCAGGTAAGCGTAAACCGGGTTAAATACCCGGGTTTACTTTACCTGTTGCTACTACAAATCTTCTGATAATTCGAATGCCGGGAAATCGCAAAAAAATGTGAGGACTTATTTACCCAACACCTTATTGATGGCTTCGATGCGGCTCTGGACCTGGAGTTTTTCATAAATATGCCGGGTATGGGTCCTTACCGTATCAATACTGATCGTTAATTCAGCTGCTATTTCTTTATAACGGAGACCCCTGGCCAGTAATTTCAGGATTTCCTTTTCCCGTTGTGTCAAAAGGCTGCTGTCATCAATTGAATTTTTTTGTTGGAAGGATCCGATCACTTTCCGGGCAATCTGGCTGCTCATGGGGGAACCGCCGTTGAATACTTCTGTGATGGATTCCAGTATTTTGGACGGAGCGGTTTTTTTTAAGAGATAACCACTGGCTCCTGCCTTGAGGGATTCGAAAATATTTTCATCATCTTCATAAACCGTACTCATGATGAACTGGGTAGCCGGTATTTTTGGTTTCAGCACCCGCACGGCTTCAATGCCATTGATACCGGGCAGGTTGATATCCATCAGCACCACATCCGGATTGATTTGAGGCAGATCCTCCATTGCTTCCTCTGCATTGGAATACGTTTTAATGCAACGAAACCCTTCACTACTGTCGATCAGTAGTTCGAGACCTTCTTTGATCTCCCTGATATCTTCTACGATGGCTACCTGAATCATGCTGTTTTACAAAAGTAGGAAGGTATGGGCAGGCCGGCCTAACACAAAAATGTTATACCGGCATCCGGATGATGGTCAATGTTCCTTTTTCCGGGGCTGAACTGATTTGATAATTTCCTCCGGCCTGACTGATCCTGTTTTCCATGTTTTTTAAACCGTTTCCAAACATACGGGTATTGCCGGTATCAAAACCCCGGCCATTATCACGTATCAATAATGTAAAGGCGCCGGGTTCTTCCGTAATACTGATATCCACCCGGGTACAATGGGCATGTCTGGCAATATTATGCAGGCTTTCTTTTACGGTCAGGAATACATTCCTTCTTTTTTCTTCTGACAACTGGATGGCTGCAAATTGGTCGGGGTAATCAAAACCGGTCTCCAGGGAAAAGGGTTCCACAAATTTTAAAGTGTATTCCCGGATATAGGCTGCCAGACTTTCCAGTGTGTCATTGGCCGGATTCAGTACCCAGATAATATCCTGTAAACTATCCACCAGTTCCCGGCTTGACTGTGAAATCTTTTCCAGTTGTTCTTTTGCTTTTTCCGGTTCGGGCATTTGTTTTTTGGCTACTTCACTCAGGATGGCAATCTTGGTGAGACCGCTGCCCAGATCATCATGCATATCCCGGCTGATCCGGTTTCTTTCTTTTTCAATAGCCTGTTGTTTACCGGCCTCCGCTTTTTGTACCGCGAGTTTTTTCAGGTAATAGGCCCTTACCACCGCCCAGATAATGGCGAATGTTGTCAATAGCGTTAATAAAATAAACCACCAGCGTTTCCATAAAGGGGATTGAATAGTAAATGACCAGTGAAGGGATTTATCGGGGTAAATTTTACCGGGATACATTACAGTCAGTGTCAGCTGATACCGGCCCGGAGGAAGATTGGTGATATTGAATACATTGTCTGAGGATAATTGCTGCCATTCCCTGTTTCCGTTTTTCAGCTGAAACAAAAAACGGATATTGGCCGCATTGGTAAAACAGGGGGGGCAATACCATCTTGTATGACCATCCAGATAATACCCTGAAAACGGGTGCCAATACAAAAAGTATCCAGGTTCCACCTGATGGCACATCTTGGATCCAACGGGGATAATTGGCTGATAATTTGTTTGCCCATGATTGTGTCTGCCTTCCGCGAATATTGCCAGATTCCGGCATTCCGGGTAATGGCGATATATTCATTTTGAATACCCGTTACAATATTGTCTGCGAAGTAGGGGAGTTGTTTTCCGTAAACAGTAAAATCTTTATCCACCAGGTACAGACTGCTGCCGCTGATCAGCAGTCTTCCGTATGAATCAAATGAGAAACGATTGCTGTGAAAATAACTGCTATCTCCGGTTGGGGATTTTCGTAAATCAATCTCTTCCCCATTTTTGTTCCGGAACAGCCAGTTTTTATGCTGATACCAGGCTTTGTTTTGCCAATAAAATGAAAGCGTTTTTTGTCCGGATTCAGTAAGCGGACGTTGTTGACCGTTTTCTAATAAATAGGCGTTATTATCCACGAGGGCTATGGATTGTCCCGATTCATCTGCCTGCAGCGCAGCATACTGTTGTACTGCTGGCATTTCTATTTTCCGGAGAGTGGTAAAGAAGGCTTTCTGTACTTTTTTATTAAAAGATGAAATCCAGAAATTATTAGCCAGGTCTCCGAATACAATATTGGCGCCGGCATCAATCGTGCCGGTTGCCGGATAAAATTCAGTGAACCCCGTTTTTGTATCCAGCAATAAAAATCCGTTTGACTGGTCCTGTATCCAGATTTTATCTCCTGTTACATATAACTGATCAGTATGAAAATAACGTGGGATGGCCACTGAAAACGGGAGTGCAGTTGTAATCAGTTGTCCTTCCCGCAGCGCATTGGGATTCAGTTGCTGCCACTGTCCCCCGAACTTTACAAAAATGCCGCTCTGTTCATTACCGGCCATGGCTTCGGTTCGTTGCCCTGTAAGACTGCTTGTAATGGTTCCATTATCCAGCTTTAAAATCCTTAGTATTTTTTCTGTCTGCTTGAAATAGATCAGATACCCATGCTGGTAAATGGCCTGATCAATTTCTTTTATTTCCTGCTTGTCCGGCTGGATCAATACGGGTTGGGGAATACCTCCATCCCATTTAAAAAGCCCTCCGTTGGCAATGATGATCCATTTATTTTTTCCGGTAGCGATGACTTTGGTGGGTTCATATATTTTATCCAGCAGACTGTCTTTGATCAGCCGGTTATTGATGAGTTTAAAAGCTCCTTTTCTGAATGTAAAAAGATAACAGGTGTCACCCTTCCATTGGATCATTTCATTCACCAGTCCAATGGATTCTCCTTTGTATTCGGAGATATTATGAAAGTTTTGTCCGTCGAATACAGAAACACCTTCCCAGCTAAGAAAATAAAGCAGCCCGCGTTGATCCTGGAAGATCCGGGTAACCCGGGTATCTAACAGTCCATTAGCCGGAGTGTAATTCTCCACATACAGTTGCTGTGCGAAGGAAAGGGTGGAAACCGCCAGTAATAATGCAAGTAGCCGGGAACGCAACATGCTTAAAAATACAAATATATTCCGGGGCCCATGCTTTATTCAAAATCGTCGTAGAGCAGGTATTTTTTCCTGATTGTTTTGAATTCACTAAGGGCCGGCTCCCAGCTTTTGCGGATTTCTTCTTCACTGAGTCCTTTGGTAACCTGTTCCCAGAGCTGGTTATTCCCGCTTAACTTAACGATAAAGGATTCTTCCATTTTACCTGATTTGGGTTTCAGGAAAAAATTATCTTTTTCCGGGAAGAGGCGGTACGCTTCCTGAAACCATTTCAGCTGAATTTTATTGCCGATTCTTGCGAGTACTTCTTCCGGTGTACCTGAAAGATCCCATCCATAACAAAGCTGGCCGTATAATTTGGAATTTTTGGCGCCTTCATTGGGATTGGGTGTAAAAGAATAGAGATTTTTTGGTAAGGAAGGATGCCCGAATACCTGGAAGGGTTTGGGGGTTCCTCTTCCTTCGCTGAGCACTGTGCCTTCAAAAAAGCAGGTGGAAGGGTAGAGGTAGATGGATTGAATATTGGGCAGGTTGGGTGAAGGTTTTACCGGCAGCACATACTTCGTCTTATGGTCGTACTGCTTACACTTGATCGTCATAAAATGAAAGGGGGTATCCGGATGATGTTTTTCCACTTTTTTAAAATAATCAGCATAGGCATTGGCTTTTTTCAGACATCCAGTTTTCACCGGTCAGCATCATGGCATATTCTCCGATCGTCATACCATACACGATTGGTACGGGCTGACGGCCTACAAATGAACGATACCTGGTTTCCAATACGGGGCCGTCTACATAAAAGCCATTGGGATTAGGCCGGTCGAGCAGGAGGAGGGGAACCTTGTTTTCGAAAGCTGATTCCATGAATTCTTCCAGGGAAGAAATAAAAGTATAGAACCGCACCCCCACATCCTGGATATCAAAAATCAGCACATCTACTCCTTTCAGGTCTTCTGCAGATGGTCTTCTTTTGGCGCCATAAAGAGATACCACCGGGATACCGGTTTTACTATCAGTATAGTTGCCCACTTTTTCACCGGCATCTGCGGTACCACGGAATCCATGTTCCGGTCCGAAAATCACTTTTACATTGACCCCCAGGCTGCGCAGGGTATCAACGAGGTGGGTATTGCCCACCATGGAGGTCTGGTTGGCAAAAATGCCCACCGATTTACCCTTGATCAGCGGCAGGTAAACATTGATTCTTTCGGCAGCGGGGATCACTTTGTTGTCGGACTGTGCCAATAAACCGAGGCTGAAAATCATACTGGTAAACAGGATGAGTATATGCTTTTGGGTGCTTTCTTTCATAGCTTAAATGTCAGCAAAATTATCATTCAGACCGTTTTCTTTATTTAAACGGTTGCATTGGATATTTTCATTTACCTTGCAAGCCTTCATTTATATAAAAAATTGTAAGCATGCAACAGGTAAAAAGCGGTGATAAAGTAAAAGTTCACTACCATGGTAAATTGGATTCCGGGGAAACATTTGACAGTTCAGCCGGTCGTGAACCGCTGGAATTTGAAGTAGGCAGTGGAATGGTGATCAAAGGATTTGATGATGGGGTAACCGGCATGACAGTTGGAGATAAAAAAACAATCAATATTCCCTTCATGGAAGCTTATGGCCCTGTGAATCCGGAAATGGTCATCGATATGCCAAAGGAAAGATTCCCGGCAGATATGGAACTGGAAACAGGGATGCCATTAATGATGAGTGACGGACAGGGACAGCAGTTCCAGGTTACCGTTACCGAAATCAGGGAAGCTACAGTGATTCTGGATGCCAATCATCCGCTGGCAGGAAAAGATCTGACATTTGATCTTGAACTGGTGGAAATCGTAGGTGGCAGTCCGCTGATCATCATGCCTTAATAAGGTTTGTTAAATTCATTTAAATGGTCCGGGTTTCACCCGGGCCATTTTTTTTGCTGTATATTCGGTACCCCAAACTTAAAAATGATGTTCAGTAACTATACATATACAGCCGCCTCCCGTTTTATGCGCTATGTGCAGGTGGATACACAGAGTGATCCGCAGTCGGCAACTTATCCCTCCACAGCTAAACAAAAGGATCTTGGGAAAATACTGGCTGAAGAATTGCAGCAAATGGGAATTGCAGATGCCCACCTGGATGAATGGGGCTATGTGTATGCCACGATTCCAGCCAATACAGATAAAAAAGTTCCGGTTATTTGTTTTTGTGCCCACATGGATACCGCACCTGATTGCAGTGGTACCGGTGTAAAACCCATCCTGCACAATAATTACCAGGGCAAGGATATTATTCTCCCGGACGATACCAATCAGGTGATCCGGATGAGTGATAATCCCTATCTCGAAACACAGATCGGCAATGATATCATTACGGCTTCAGGTACCACTTTACTGGGGTCTGATGATAAGGCCGGGGTGGCCGAGATCATGGACCTGGTCAATTACCTTTGCAGCCATCCGGAACTGAAACACGGCACTATCAAAATACTCTTTACTCCTGATGAGGAAATAGGCCGGGGTACGGCTAAAGTGGATATGAAAAAGCTGGGTGCCGATTATGGGTACACACTCGACAGCGGGGATGCCGGTGCTTTGGAAGACGAAACCTTTAGTGCAGATGGGGTACAGGTGGTGATTCATGGGGTGAGTGCCCATCCTGGTTTTGCCAAGGGAAAAATGATCAATGCCCTGAAAATTGCCGGAGAAATCCTGGCCTTTCTGCCGAAAAGCCGTTTATCACCTGAGTCCACCGAAGGGAAAAGAGGTTTTATTCATCCGGTAAGGGTGGAAGGGATTGCAGAGAAATGTACGCTTGAATTTATCATCCGTGATTTTGATACTGCCGGGCTGATCAAAAAAGAAGATTACCTGCGTACGCAAATCGAAGAGCGCTTAAGAACTTATCCAAAGGCCTCTTTTGAGTTTAAAGTGACAGAACAATACCGGAATATGAAAGAGGTACTGGATCTTCACCCGCATGTGGTGGAATATGCCAAAGAGGCTATTCAGCGCACGGGTCTGGAAGTAAAAATGGAAAGTATCCGTGGTGGTACCGATGGAAGCAGGCTTTCTTTTATGGGGCTTCCCTGTCCGAATTTGTTTGCAGGAGAACAGGCCATCCATTCCAAACTGGAACATATCAGTGTGCAGGATATGGAAAAAGCGGTACAAATGATGGTACACCTGGTGCAGGTATGGCATGAAAAATCCTGATCCGGGGAAGAAAAAACTTACCCGTAACTTGCAGTATTAAACTTTATACATATGGATATCAGGCAATGGCTTTCAGAGTACTGGTGGATTCTTGTGCTGGTGATTTTTATCTTCAGCGGATTGTTTTCCATCAATCAGGGATATGTTGGTGTAATCACCATGTTTGGTAAATATCGTCGCGTGGCCCGTCCGGGATTGAACTTTAAAATCCCACTCCTTGAGTCAGTATACCGTAAAGTATCGATTCAAAACCGTTCGGTGGAACTCGAGTTCCAGGCAGTAACGGCAGACCAGGCCAATGTTTATTTCAAAAGCATGTTGCTGTATTCGGTACAGAATTCAGAAGAAGAAACCATCAAAAAAGTGGCCTTTAAATTCTTTGCGGATAAGGACCTGATGCAGGCCCTGATCCGGACCATCGAAGGCAATATCCGTTCTTTTGTGGCCACGAAAAAGCAGGCAGAAATCCTGGCTTTGCGTAAAGAGATCGTAGAATATGTAAAAGCAGAAATAGATCATACATTGGAAACCTGGGGTTATCACTTGCAGGACCTTCAGATCAATGATATTACATTCGACAAAATGATCCTGGACTCCATGAGTAAGGTGGTAGCCAGTAATAACCTGAAAGCTGCCGCTGAAAACGAAGGCCAGGCTTTATTGATCACCAAGACCAAGGCCGCCGAGGCCGAAGGAAATGCGATCAAAATTTCGGCTGAGGCTGAAAAAGAAGCTGCCCGCTTAAGAGGTCAGGGTGTGGCTCTCTTCCGTCAGGAAGTGGCCAGGGGAATGACGGAGGCCGCTGAACAAATGAAGCAGGCCAACCTGGATACCAATGTGATCCTGTTCAGTATGTGGACCGAAGCCATCAAGAATTTTGCAGAATATGGTAAGGGTAATGTGATCTTCCTGGATGGCAGTCCCGACGGGATGGAAGGAACCATGAAGCAGATCCAGGCCCTGATGGTGAAGCAGGCCGGGGTGGGGAAGTAGTAGATGAGGGGTTGAGAGGTTGAGGGGTTGAGAAGTTGAGAGGTTGAGGGGTTTAGGAGTTGAGAAGATGAGTTGTTTAAAATAAGATAGGTTGATGAGATGACGGGGGTACCCGTTAGCTTATCAACCTATTAACTTTCTACCCCATTCTTGTTAAATAAGACTAAAAATTCATTTGTCACAACAACGTGGCATTATTTTTCTCGTTCAATGCACAACTGTTGATAAGAGCTAAAAGCATTATTGGCATCAACACCTACTTTTGACACCTAAAGAAGAAAATTATGTTTGACCTTTTACAGATTGTACCGGACAGTATTCAGAAAGCCGCTCAGTTTGCGGCAGGCGATAGTAACCACGACGGCCACCTTAGTTTTTTTGAACTTTTGAAAATGGGAGGATGGATCATGATCCCCCTGGCGATTATGCTCCTGCTGGCAGTTTATGTTCTGGCAGAAAGAACTATCGCTATCCGGAATGCAGCTAAGATTGATGCTAATTTCATGAATATCATCCGGGATAATATTGTCAGCGGTAATCTCACCGCAGCCAGGAATTTTGCCAAGAATAATAATACTCCTGTGGGTCGTATTGTAGACAAAGGATTGCAACGTATCGGTAAGCCAATTGATAGTATTGAAAAAAGTATGGATAATGTGGGTGAACTGGAAATGTATAAACTGGAAAAGAACCTGGGTGTTTTGTCCACCATTTCCAAAGCGGCTCCCATCTTCGGTTTCGTGGGTACCCTGGTGGGTTTGATGCAATTGTTTTCCAGAATCAACAGCTCCAATGAATTTGAAGTGGGTACAATTGCCGGTGGTATCTACACCAAGCTGATTACTTCGATTACCGGACTTATCATTGGATTGGGTGCATACCTGGCCTATAGTTACCTGAAGACACAAATCGATAAAGCGGCCAATAAAATGGAAGCTGCCGAAGCGGATTTCCTGGATGTATTACAGGAACCTACCCGATAAGCGGTTGAGTAAATGAAAATCCGTTTCAATCACCCCAAGACAGTAACATGAGTTTCAGAAAAAAACATAAAGAAGAATCAGAGGTGTTCACCGATTCGTTGAACGATATCCTCTTTATCCTGCTGATGTTCTTCCTCATCGTGGCTACCCTGGCCAATCCCAATGTGATCAAGGTGGGCTTGCCCAAGGGAACCAAGGATACCAAGGCCAAGCAGGATATCATGGTCTCTATTGATAAGAACCAGCAATATTCCATTGGTAATAAGAAAGTGCCATCCAATCAATTTGATTCGTTGTTGTCGATGGAGATCCGGAAATACCGGGCCCTCCGTGATACACCGGTTGTGGTGATCAATGCAGATACCAGTGCTTTTTATGGAGAAGTATTCCGCGTGATGCGGATTGCCAAAAAAGATTCGGCGAAAGTAGTGGCGAGGATTGAGCAGTAAGTCAGTCGATAGTCTTTAGTCGATAGTCGTTAGTCATTACATCAAATAAGCGCATTATTTATATCCTGACTTTCCATATTTAGCCGACTAAAGACTATTGACTAAAGACTAACGACTGCCTTCACCATCCTCTCCTTCCCCTGCATATCTTTTTTTATCTCAGTGGTATATCCTGCCGTATTGAATATGGCTGCGGTGGCTTCGCCCAGGCTTTCATGTATTTCTGTGTAAATGCTTCCGCCTTTGTTGAGCTTTCTGATCCCGAAATCAGCAATGGCTTTGTAAAAAATCAAGGCATCATTATCCGGAACAAATAATGCAGTATAAGGTTCGTGTTCTAATACATTCGGGCTCATTGTTGCTTTATCCCTTTCAGGAATATAGGGTGGGTTACTGATGATGATATCGAAAGAGGGCAACTGTTCTCTTGCGGATTTGTCCAGAAAATCGAGTTGTAAGAAATTGATATCAGTGCCCATGGTGCCTGCATTTTTCCGGGCTACTTCAAGTGCTTCATTGCTGATATCACAGGCCCAGACTTCTGCTTTTCTGATTCTTCTCTTTAATGATACGGCTATACAGCCACTGCCGGTACCGATATCCAGGATTTTTAATGCATCAATGGGGAATTTGCAATGGGCTATCACCCATTCCACCAGTTCTTCTGTTTCAGGACGGGGAATCAATACATTTTTATTTACAAAAAAGCGAAAGCCACAGAACCATGATTCATTGAGTACATATTGAACCGGTTCATGTTTTAGTAATCGTTGGGTGATTTCCTGCAAGCGTAATTCTTCAGCTGCCGTGATCGCTGCATTTTTATAAATCATGCGTTCTGCTTTTTTGGAGCCGGTCAGGTTTTCCATCACCCAATCAGTTATAGCCGCGGCTTCTCCATCGGGATAAATAGCCCTGAGTTTGTTCAGCAAGTAGAAATTGGCTTCCTGCATGGTCATGAGGACAAACATACGAAGGGAAAGGGATTTGTTTAGACTGTAGATTAGACGCTATCTCAAAAGTCGTTTTACGTCATACCGGACTTGACCTCCAAAGGAGTCCTATGGACCGGTATCTTTCTTTTTATACGTCTTCCCAATAGATGCCGGATCCCACAGGGTAAACAAGTCCGGCATGACATCACCTGAGGCAACGACTTTTGAGATAGCTTCTAGTCTCATGTTTGTTACACTGGATATAAGATATATTTGCGGAGAGTGAATTACTATATACGTATGTCGCTACACGATCAATATATGCAAAGATGCCTGTCACTGGCCCGCAAGGGGGCAGGCAGGGTAGCACCCAACCCGTTGGTAGGGGCAGTTCTGGTTTGTAATGACCGGATTATCGGGGAAGGCTGGCATGAGGTTTATGGCGGACCGCATGCAGAAGTGAATTGTATTCATTCGGTAGCGGAGAACGACAAAGACCTGATTGAGCAATCCACATTATATGTATCGCTGGAACCTTGCAGCCATTTTGGCAAAACACCCCCTTGTACAGACCTGATCATAAAGTATGATATTCCCAAGGTTGTGATTGCCTGCCGGGATCCTTTTATAGAAGTGAATGGAAAAGGAATAGAAAGATTAAGGGATGCGGGTGTGGAAGTGATCACGGGCATTTTGGAAAAGGAAGCCATTGATTGTAACAAAAGGTTTTTTACATTTCATACCAGGCAGCGTCCCTTTATCATTTTAAAATGGGCCCAAACTGCCGATGGATGGATGGGGAAAAAAGCTGGAGATCGTTTACTGATCAGTAATGAATACACGAACCGGTTGGTGCATCAGTGGAGAGGGGAGGAGGCCGCGATACTGGTGGGTACGCAAACTGCATTGGCCGATAATCCGGCATTAACCAATCGCTTATCACCCGGTGCTAACCCGATTCGATTAGTGATTGACCGCAACCTGCAACTGCCTGCCGGATTACAAGTATTCGACGGAGCAGTTAAAACCATTGTATTTAATACATTAAAACAGGAGAAATCTGAGCATCTCTTATTTTATAAACTCGGGGATGAAAAAAATCTGCTCCCGCAAATCCTGCAGGCTTTGTACGATATGAAAATACTGAGTGTAATGGTGGAAGGCGGAGCCCATACCCTGCAATCATTTATTGACAGTGGATGCTGGGACGAAATCAGGATCATTAAATCGGCTGCACCCGCTCCAGCCTTTCTTAATAATGATGAAGGCATAGCTGCACCGCTGTTACCTGCCAGCACACATATCTCTCATGAAAAAATATTATCAGACAATATTGATATTTATACCAACCCTCATTCTACATCCTTTTCCGCCTCTTAGTACTTAATATCTCCCGCCTTCGCTAAAGCTATGGCGGGCGGAGCAATATCCTAATATCTTAATATCTTACCACCGCCTTCGCTAAAGCTACGGCGGACGAAGCAATACCAAATACCAAATAACTAATAACTAATAACCTGTCTAACACCTACCATACCATCCTCCAACCCACCCAATCCGAGTTCAGAGACCGGGGCAGTAAATTCATTGCCTATGCATATCCGATTGAAAATGTGGCTGATTTCAAAGAGAAACTAGCAGCTTTGAAAAAAGAACATCCCAAGGCCGTGCATCATTGTTTTGCTTATCGGATAGGGATGGATGGAAATGTCTTCCGGGTCAGTGATGACGGGGAACCTTCGGGTTCAGCGGGAAGACCCATGCTGGGGCAGATTGACAGCCTGGGGCTAACGAATGTACTGGTAGTGGTGGTGCGGTATTTCGGGGGAACCTTATTGGGTGTACCCGGACTGATCAACGCTTATAAAACGGCTACATTGGAAGCGCTGCAATTGGCTGGAAAGATTGAGAAACCGGTCCTCCACTTTTATCGCCTGCAATTTGATTATACCATCCTGAATGAAGTGATGCGGGTGGTTAAACAGTATGATTGCTTTTTACGTAAACAGGACATGCAATTGTTCTGTCTGCAGGAAATCGGGATACCGGCCGCGGTATTAACCGAAGCGCTTGGAAAAATAAAAGAGCTGAGAGGGATGGAGTGGGAGAAAATCTGATTAACTTCAGAATATTGTTTTTCGTCCGGCCCTGCCATTACACATCTTTACAGCTGAATTTTCATCACCCCAAAAAATGTTTTATGAAACTGATTTTAGCGGTAGTCTCCTTTCTGTTTGTTATTTCCATCAGTGGCCAGAATCAAGTTGATCCTGCTGCAGTAGGAAAGATGAAAGAGGAAGGGCTAAAGAATTCCAAAGTGATGAATTTTGCTTTTTACCTCACTGATGTGAGTGGCTCCCGGCTCACAGGCTCACCCGGTTTTATGCGGGCTGCTACATGGGCAAAAGAAGAGCTGACGAAGATGGGACTTGTGAATGCCAGTATAGAACCCTGGGGAGATTTTGGTAAGGGCTGGCAGCAGGAGAAATGTTATCTGGCTATTACCGCTCCTTATTATCAGTCATTGATCGCTATTCCTCGTGCCTGGACAGGAAGCACCCCGGGTAAAAAATCAATAACCGGAGAAGTGGTTTTGGTAAAAGCAAAGGATTCAGTTGAACTGATGCAATATGCAGGTAAATTAAAAGGAAAGATCATCATGCAGTGGACAGCTGCTACGGTTAAGCCATCATTTGAAGCTGATGGATCCCGTTTTTCAGATACAGTATTAGAGAGAATGGCTAATGCCAAATTGCAGGTACCCGCTCAAGGTCAGGGACAAGGCCGGCCGCAAGGTGGTCCCGGTGGAGGATTTAATGCCCAAAGAAGATTGGCTGAACTGATCAATGCAGAACAACCGGCTTTAATACTTACGATGAATCAAAGAGGAAATGATGGAACTGTTTTTGTGAGTAGTGGAGGTTCTTTTGCAAAAGATGCTGCGATTGCTCCGGCCTCGGTGGCTTTATCATCTGATGATTACCTGCGTTTGCAGCGGATGCTTGAAGCCGGTACTCCTGTTACTGTGGAGGCCGATGTAAAAACACAATTCTTTGTTGATGATTTAAAAGGATACAATGTTGTGGCAGAGATTCCGGGTACAGATCCTTTGTTAAAAGACGAACTGGTGATGCTGGGTGGTCATCTGGATTCCTGGCACGGCGCCACCGGAGCAACAGATAATGCAGCGGGATGTTCAGTGATGATGGAAGCCATACGCATTTTACAGGCAAGCGGATTGAAACCCCGACGAACCATACGCATTGCCTTATGGGGCGGTGAAGAACAGGGATTGATTGGTAGTCGTAATTATGTAACCAACCATTTTACCGATTCCATTGCCAGAACTAAAGTATCTGCTTATTACAACCTCGATAACGGAACGGGTAAAATCCGTGGCATCTATCTTCAATCTAATCCCAATGTAAAAGACCTCTTCAGTGCCTGGCTGGAACCTTTTAATGAAATGGGTGCTAAAACCGTTACAATCAGTAATACGGGTGGTACCGATCATCAGTCATTTGACAGACTGGGTATACCCGGGTTTCAGTTTATTCAGGATCCGATTGAATACGATACCAGGACTCACCATACCAATATGGATACTTATGATCACCTGATTGCGGATGACCTGAAACAGGCATCAGTGATTATTGCATCATTTGTTTATCATACGGCGCAAAGGGATGAAAAGATTCCGAGGAAGGCGGCAACAGGGCAACGAGGGTTTTAATCTGTAAATGCCGGTGGCTGATATTTTTTGCATCAACTACGGCCCATATAGAAGCAATAATTGCTATTCATTCTTTATTCCGATGTAACGGATCAATTGCTGGGTATTCCAGTTATCGAGAATGGCACGGATAATTTCCGTCTCAGTATTGTAAAGGAGATGAATATCTGATTCATGGCAGAAGATGATTTCCTTCTTTCCATTGTCCCAACTGATATGCAGATTGTCGGCGCCTAATTTACCTGCAGAAAGGTCCTCCGCTTCCTGAACCAGTGCGTTTAACGAGCGGATATTTTCAGGGGATACCTGCCGGTTGTTGAAAGCATCTCCCCAGGCAAATCCAAAAAAGATTGTGAGATCGTTGGGATAAGCCGATGCAAGCATCTCCAGAATCAAATTGTATTGATTCCTGAACTCTTGTTCATTGAGCAGCCTGCTGATAATCACCTGACTCATTTCTTAAACTGCGTGCTCGGCACCAGGTCTTTACTCCCAGGTGTATGCACATAAAATCCTTCTCCGGATTTGGCGCCGAGTTTACCGGCCGTTACCATATTCACCAGTAATGGACAGGGAGCGTATTTGGGGTTACCGAATCCATCGTGTAGTACTTTTAAAATAGCGAGACAAACATCCAGTCCGATAAAATCGGCCAATTGCAGTGGACCCATCGGGTGGGCCATACCGAGTTTCATTACGGTATCTATTTCTTCCACACCAGCCACGCCTTCGTATAAACTATAAATTGCTTCATTGATCATGGGCATCAGGATGCGGTTGGCAATAAAGCCGGGATAATCGTTCACCACACAAGGTGTTTTGCCCAGTTGGCGGCTGAGTTCCACAATGGTTTCTGTTACTTCTTTGGATGTGGCATAGCCGTTGATAATTTCCACCAGTTTCATTACCGGTACCGGATTCATGAAATGCATTCCGATTACTTTGGCGTCGCGGTTGGTTACTGCTGCAATTTTGGTAATGGAAATAGAAGAAGTATTGGTAGCCAGGATCGCATCCTTGGGCGCAAATTTGTCGAGCTGCTGGAATATCTCCAGTTTAAGATCCACGTTTTCCGTAGCGGCTTCCACCACCAGTTCAGCATCTTTTACTCCTTCAATCATATTGGATTGAATAGTGATATTCGCCAGGGTTTGATCCTTCAGTTCTTTCCGGATGATTTCCTTGGCCACCATCCGGTCCAGGTTTTTACCAATGGTAACCAAGGCCCTTTCCAACTGGTTATGCGAAACATCCACAAGTGTTACTTTAAACCCATGCTGTGCAAATACATGCGCAATACCATTTCCCATGGTACCGGCGCCGATGACGGAGATGTTGTTCATTTGAGAAAATTTAGTGAAGTACGAAATACGAAGTTCGAAATTAGAAGTCGAAGTTCGAAATCAGTAAAGCGAAAGTAGGAAATAGGGGATGAAAAAAACATGAGCCAAGCTGTAAAAAGACATGATTTACTGTGTTTTTTCCCAGCCTCACAGTTACCTGTTTAAATAATTTAGAAGAAATTTTCTAAGCATGAGCCAGCAATTAAAAGACCGAACGAAGAATCTGGGTTTAAGAGTGATCAGGATGGCTAAAGAATTAAAGTAGAATAAGATTGTTGATATTTTACTCCGACAGATACTTCGGTCTTCCACTTCCGTGGGAGCCAATTACCGGGCGGCGCTTCGTTCAAGAAGCAGGGCGGAGTTTATTTCCAAACTGAAGATTGCCGAAGAAGAAGCAGACGAGACCTGTTACTGGCTTGAAATCATGATTGATGTAGCTGTTTTTCCAAAAGAAAGATTGGAGCCACTCCTTCAGGAGGCGAAAGAAATAACCGCCATCCTTTCGACTGCATCAATTACTGCTAAAAAAAGACAGGATAAGTCTGGCTGATTTCGTATTTCGTATTTCGAACTTCGTATTTCGTACTTCGTATTTCGTACTTTAATTCTTATTCTTAAAATCCCCTCTCTTCCACGACTCAATAAAACTGGCCCAGGCGGCCGGATTGAAGAGATTTTGCGGGGGCAGGGCACCCTGATAAACCGCTTTATTGGCAATTTTATTAAACTGAATACGGGTGGCTTCACCGCCATCTCCTGGAATGGTACGCATCCAAACCCTGCGGTTGGCGGCACTGGTGTTTTTCCGGGCTATTTCAATATCATCATCCGGCACTTTGGCGTTGGCAAAATCACGGGCAAATTGTTCCGGGGTCGGACGTGGCTTGATGATCGTGGCCGGCAAATAAACCGTATCAATGACCATCAGTTGCACCAGACTATATTGATTTCCTTCCAGATTACGGGGAATGTTAACCGTCTTTGATTTGTAGGTAACGTGGGTAAATTCTACCTGATCGCCTTTCAGGACCACGATGGAGAAAACACCCTGAGCATTGGTGATAGTTCCCCGGTTTTGTCCTTTTACCATAATGCTCACGGCCGGAATACCCACCAGGCTGTCGGCGGTCATTACCACACCATATAATTGCACAACAGAATCACGGGTTGTTTCAAACTGGGCCTTTACTGCCTGGTTGCCAATCAGCAGCGAAATGAGTGTATAAAACAGTAATTTTCTCACAGGCTTCAAATTTAGGCAGTTGTTACTGAAATAGTAAAACAAAAGAGGGTGCTGAATGTTTAACTTTGCCGGGAAAGACGAGTTTTAACAAATACTTGAAGAATGACTACTGAAAAAATACTGGAAGCGCTGAGTAATGTACAGGAACCCGACCTGGGTAAGGACCTGGTGACCCTGAACATGGTAAAAGATGTTGCAGTGAATGGGAATGAGGTATCGTTTACCGTAGTATTGACCACACCGGCCTGCCCGATGAAAGAGATGATCAAAAATGCCTGTATCAATGCAGTAAAACTGCTGGTGAATAAAGAAGCCAATGTACAGGTCAATTTTACATCGAATACGACGACGAAAAGAACAGACGAGGGCAATGTGCTGCCAAAAGTAAAAAATATCATCGCTGTCATCAGCGGCAAGGGTGGGGTGGGTAAATCAACGGTTTCCGCTAACCTGGCCCTGGCATTAGCACAGGGTGGGGCTAAAGTAGGTTTAATGGATGCTGATATTTACGGGCCCAGCGTACCCATCATGTTTGGGGTGCGTGGTGAAAGACCTATGATGATTGATGTGGGGGCTGAAAAGCCCATGATCGCTCCCTTAGAAAGATATGGGATCAAACTGATCAGTATCGGCTTACTGGTGGATGAAAAAAATGCCGTTGTATGGCGTGGCCCCATGGCCAGCAGTGCCATCCGTCAGTTTATCACCGATGTATATTGGGATGAGCTGGATTATCTCGTGGTGGATATGCCTCCCGGTACCGGTGATATTCACCTGACCCTGATGCAAACCGTTCCGGTAACGGGTGCAGTGATTGTAACTACTCCACAGGATGTGGCATTGGCTGATGCGAAAAAGGGAATTGCCATGTTCGGACAGGCACAAATGAATGTGCCCATTATCGGACTGGTAGAGAACATGAGCTATTTCACACCGGCAGAATTACCGGATAACAAGTATTATATTTTTGGAAAGGAAGGGGGTAAGCGATTGGCTGATGAGTATGATATTCCATTCCTCGGACAAATTCCCCTGGTACAAAGCATCCGTGAAGGCGGTGACCTGGGCATACCGGTGATGATGGGAGATGAAAGCATCACTAAAAAAGCATTCCAGGATTTTGCCTCCATCGTGGTGCGCAGCATCGCCATGCGGAATGCAAATATGAAAGCAGAGAAGATTGCAGAAACGGTTTAATGCTTTTTCAGATTTTCTCCCGATAGCTATCGGGATTTCTATTTTCAATTTTCAATTTGTCATGTATAATCTTCCCTACTTTAAAATCGACAACCCCGAGGAAGTCCTTCAGTTCATGAAAGACCATCCTTTTATTATGCTGACCGGCGTTGATGTCAATAACCATCCCATCGCCACTCAGGTGCCGGTTTTTATGGATGAGAAAGATGGGAAAATTTTTCTGTCGGGTCATATGATGCGCAATGCTGACCACCAGAAAGCTTTTGCGCAAAACCCCAATGTACTGGCATTATTCACCGGCCCGCATGCCTATGTAAGCGCTACCTGGTATACCAATTCACAGATGGGTAGCACCTGGAATTATATGACGGTCCATGCCAAAGGAACGATCCGTTTCCAGGATGGTGATGCGATCCCTGCCGCATTGGAAAGACTGAGTCTTCATTATGAAAAAGGAAATGCTGATTCATCAACAGTTTACCATAACCTGCCGGCAGAGTACACAGAAAGAATGCTGAAAGGGATTCTGGCATTTGAAATTGAAATCACCGCAATAGAACATGTTTTTAAGCTCAGTCAGAACCGCGACCAGCAAAGTTTTGAAAATATTATCAGCCGCTTGAAAGAGCAGGGTGTTGATGCCGGGTTAATTGCAGCAGAAATGGAAAAAATAAAATCAAAACTCTTCTCCTCATGAAAAATGCAGGCAGTATTCTTTTCATTATTTTGTTCCTGTCCTGCACCAATACCAGGAAGATGAAAGATAATAATCCATCCGCTGCCACAACTACCTATCAACAGGAAGCATTTGACCAGCAGGGGCACCGGGGCTGCCGCGGACTGATGCCTGAGAATACGATCCCTGCTATGATCCATGCCATTGACCTCGGAGTTACAACGCTGGAAATGGATGCGGTGATTACCAAAGACAAAAAAGTGATTCTTTCCCATGAGCCCTGGTTTGGAAAAGAGATTACGACGCTACCGGATGGTAAGTATATTGGTGAGAGAACTGAGAGAACTTATAACATTTTCTGGATGACTTATGAGCAGACAAAGGATTTTGATGTAGGAATGAAGCCCCACCCGCGCTTTCCCCAGCAAAAAAAGATGAAGGTCAACAAGCCATTACTGGAAGCGGTTTTTGATAGCGTGAATCAGGCCATGATGACCCGGAAAAGACCACCGCTGCAGTATAATATTGAAACCAAAACCAACCCGGAAGGCGATGGCGTCTTTCATCCCAAACCGGCAGAATTTGTGGACCTGTTGATGGATGTGATTAACAAAAAAGGCATGGCCGATTTTGTAACCATTCAGTCTTTTGATTTCAGGACCCTGCAATACCTCCATGAAAAATATCCTTCGGTAAAAACAGCGATGCTGGTGGAGGATTATGATAAAATTACATTGGATGACCAGCTCCGGAAATTAGGATTTACCGCCACGATATACAGTCCGCATTATTCATTGGTCAATGCGGCCTTGGTAAAACAATGTCATGAAAAAGGGATGAAACTGATTCCCTGGACTGTGAATGACAAAAAAACTATCAATAGTTTGAAAGCTCTTGGGGTGGATGGGGTTATTACTGATTATCCCAATCTGTTTTCAGAATAAGCTTAAAACTCCGGTAAATTTTTTTCACTGAGTCCCAGCCAGTCAAGCGCATTGCGGTACAGTAATTTTCTGCTGGTCTTTTTGCCGAGATCCATTTTTTCAATCAGTTTACCGGGATGATGTTCGCCCAGTGGAAAAGGATAGTCACTGCCCAGGCAGATCCTGTCATCTCCCATTGTTTCCAGAAGAAAGCGGAATGCGTTTTTATCATGCACCAGACTGTCTACCCAAAAGCGATCGAGGTAGTTTCTGGGATTAACCGGGTTATCAACGGCCACCAGGTCGGGTCTTACTTTAAAGCCATGTTCAATTCTTCCTAATGTAAATGGAAAAGAACCGCCTCCATGGGCAAAAGCGATACGTAGCTTTGGGAATTTTTCAAACACACCGGCAAAAATCATGGAACAGATCGCTCTTGCGGTTTCAGCAGGCATTCCCACCAGCCAGGGCAGCCAGTATTTTTCCATCTGGGTTTCTCCCATCATTTCCCAGGGATGAATAAACAGCGCGCAGCCCAATTTCTCGGCCGCCGCATAAAAAGGAAAGAACTCGGGGTCCGATAAATTTTTGCCATTGATATTGGAACCGATTTCAAGTCCGGGCATTTTGAGTTCCTTCATGCATCGCTCCATTTCCTTAATGGCCAGATTGCTATCCTGCATGGGAACGGTTCCCAGTCCGATAAAATGATGCGGGTCCTTGCTCACTGTTTCAGCTATATGATCATTGAAGAAGCGGGAAGTTTCGAGTCCGTCGGCCGCTTTTGCCCAGTAATTAAACAAAACAGGGATGGTCGACAATACCTGGATATCGACATTAGTGTCTTCCATTTCTTGTTTGCGATCTGCTGTTTCGTAACAGTTTTTTTCAACAACACGAAAAACTTTATCGCCCTTCATCATACAGGCTTCACAGTTCCGGTGTTCCAGGTGGATGAATTCGCCATAGCCGAACTTTTGGGTCCAGTTGGGCATAACGGCAGGCATGATATGGGTGTGGATGTCGATTTTCATTTTGTGCAGATTCGCTAAGATAGAACACAAAAGAGCCGGTAGGTTAGTGGCTGTCAGTACTCCTTTCGACGGGGATCGTTTTTTTTGTTTCTTGTATCTTGTTTCTTTTTATTTTTTCAAAGGCGGCTCCATCACCGACCCGCATTTCTCACAGGTACGATGCAGGGTATTTTCCCAGAAACGGTTCATGACCGGGGGCAGCTGCTTTACAATATCATCCACATGCAGGGTTTCTTCATATAATTTATGCCCGCATTTTTCGCAGAACCATAAAAAGCCATCATCCTCGCTTTCTCTTTTCTTTTCAATGACCAGTCCTACGGTATTGGGTCCCCGTTGGGGTGAATGCGGCGTTTTAGGTGGCAGCAGGAAGATTTCTCCTTCTTTGATCGGGATATCTTTGAATTCGCCGTTATCAATGATCTTTACAACAATATCTCCTTCTACCTGGTAATACAATTCTTCGGTTTCATTGAAATGATAGTCTTTCCGGGCATTGGGTCCGCCCACGATCATCACAATGAAATTTTCAGCTTCCTTGTAAATACACTGGTTCCCGACAGGTGGTTTCAGCAGATCACGGTTTTCGTCGATCCATTTTTTTAGGTTGAAAGGTGCTATGACTGGCATACGGCAGGTAATTGAGGTAGTGATTGAAGTCGAAAAATTACAACTATTTTCTTTAGGTTTGAAGAGGAATAGATATTGGATATTAGGTATTAGGATATTGCTTCGCCCGCCGTAGCTTTAGCGAAGGTGGGCTGCCCGCCAATGACTTAGCGAAGGCGGATATTGAGATATTTGGATATTAAGATATTGGGCTTTGCCCGCCGTAGCCTTGGCGAAGGCGGGGATATTAGATATAGGGTATTAGTTATTGGGAATTGGGTATTGGATATTAAGATATTGAGATATTGAAGTTCGATTAAAGACTGAACAGATAATCAACGAAACATGAATCTTTCATTAGAAGGAAAATACGCGGTGGTTTGTGGCAGTACGCAGGGTATTGGTTTGGCGATTGCGGAAGAACTGGCCCTCCTGGGTGCCAGTTGTACCCTGATTGCACGGAATGAAACTGCCCTGCAGTCGGCATTACGGAGTCTTGACACAACACTCCGTCAGCAACACGGTTTCCTGATAGCGGATTTCGGTCAGCCCGATCAGTTGAAGAAAGTCATTGAGGCTCATGTTGCCAAATATCCCGTACATATATTGATCAATAATACAGGAGGACCACCGGCTGGCCCCATCATTGATGCTACGGAAGAAGCTTTTCTGAATACATTTAACCAGCACCTGATCTGCAATCATATTCTCAGTAAAGCCGTGGTACCTTCCATGAAAAAAGAAGGTTATGGCCGTATCGTCAATATCATTTCCACCTCGGTAAAAATCCCCTGAAAAACCTGGGGTCAGTAATACCATTCGGGGGGCAGTAGCCAGCTGGGCTAAAACAATTGCCAATGAACTGGGACAGTTTAATATCACAGTCAATAATGTATTACCTGGCTTTACGGCTACACAGCGCCTCGCCACATTAATTGATAATATCGCTAAAAAGGGAAATACATTGGCAGCGATTGTGGAAGAGAATATGAAAGAGGAAGTACCCATGAAGCGTTTTGCCGATGCATCGGAAGTGGCCGCGGTGGCTGCTTTTCTGGCATCACCTGCTGCATCATATGTTAACGGAACCAGTATACCGGTTGACGGAGGCCGTACCGGAAGTATCTAAATCAATACAATTATATTCAACGATCAGTTGTCAATGAAACCGGAGATCCCTTACCACCTGGAGAATTATATCGGAGGAAACCTGATTGGCCCTTTATCAGGCAATTTCATTGATAATGTGAATCCTGCTACCGGGATGGTCGTCGCACAAATACCGGATAGTAATACAAAAGACGTGAATGCAGCCGTGGCCGCTGCTAAAAAAGCATTTCCGCTTTGGAGTACGACCACAGTGGAAGAAAGATTCAGGATACTGAACCGGATTGCGGAGGGAATTGAATTGAATCTGGAAAAACTGGCGCTGGCTGAATCCGATGATAATGGCAAACCTGTCTGGTTAAGCCGGACCGTTGACATTCCGAGGGCGGCCGCAAATTTTCGTTTTTTTGCCACTGGTATCATGCATTTTGCTTCAGAGAGTCATGTGATGGAAGATAAGGCGGTGAATTATACTTTAAGACAACCCATCGGAATTGTAGGATGTATTTCTCCCTGGAACCTGCCGCTCTATTTATTTACCTGGAAAATTGCACCTGCATTGGCTGCCGGAAACTGTGTACTGGCCAAGCCCAGTGAAGTGACCCCGGTTACTGCCTATCTCTTATCTAAAATATGTATGGATGCAGGATTACCACCAGGCGTATTGAATATCATTCACGGTACAGGTCATAGTGCAGGTGAACATATCGTGACTCATCCGGATGTGAAAGCGATTTCATTTACAGGAAGTACAAGGGCAGGAGCAAGAATTGCTTCACTGGCAGCGCCCAAATTCAAAAAATTATCACTGGAACTGGGTGGTAAGAACCCGGCAATCATTTTTGCGGATTGTGATTGGGAAAAAATGCTCAGGGATACCATTCGCTCTTCTTTCAGTAACCAGGGAGAAATTTGTTTATGTGGCAGCCGGATTTTAGTGGAAGCATCCATTTATGAAAAGTTCAAAGCTGCTTTTACAGAACGAGCCCGTCAGCTGAAAGTAGGGGATCCTTTAGCAGAGGATTCTAAACAAGGCGCGATTGTAAGTAAAATGCATTTTGAAAAAATCCTTCGTTGTATTGATACGGCCAAACAGGAAGGAGGAAAAATACTTTGTGGTGGCCATTCTGTAGCATTGGAAGGCCGGTGTGCCAATGGCTATTTTATTGCGCCCACCGTAATTGAAGGACTGGGTCCCGATTGCCAAACCAATCAGGAAGAAATTTTCGGTCCCGTGGTGACCCTGCAATCGTTCCATTCAGAAGCAGAAGCCCTGCAACTGGCCAATGCCAGCAGTTATGGATTGGCCGCAACCATCTGGACCCAGGATATTTCACGTGCTAACCGGGTAGCTGCCCAATTAGAATCGGGAATTATCTGGATCAATTGCTGGCTGCTGCGTGATTTGCGTACACCTTTTGGTGGCATGAAGAACAGCGGAGTGGGTAGGGAAGGAGGCTGGGAGGCTTTGAGGTTTTTTACGGAGGCGAAGAATGTTTGTGTGGAGTTGTAGGGATTAACTATAGAGAAAAAATATTAACCGCAGAGAAAAGAGAGCGCTGAGTTTTCGCGGAGGAAAAGAATTTTACCGCAGAGAAAGAAGGGCGCTGAGTTTTCGCGGAGAGAATTCAAAAAAGATTCTCTGCGTAAACTCCTTTTTCTCCTGTTCTCTGCGGTAAAAAAAACACTATGTCTGAAATTATTAATACTTCCAACGCCTCCACTCCCCTCGGAGCTTATCCGCATGCCCGAAGGGTCGGGAACCTGTTGTTTCTGTCAGGAATCGGACCCCGGAGTCCGAAAGATAATTCCATACCCGGACTGGAGCTGGATGCAGCAGGTAATATTATAAATTATGATATCGAAGCGGAATGTCATTCCGTCTTTGCCAATGTAAAAGCCGTGCTGGAAGCCAGTGGCAGCAGTTGGGACAAAATAGTGGATGTAACCGTTTTCCTGACCAATATGAAAGTGGATTTTCCTTTGTATAACAAAATCTATGCGGAGTATTTTACATCGGTGCAGGCCTGCCGCACTACCGTGGAAGTAAAAAGTTTACCCACACCGATTTCTATAGAACTAAAAGTAATTGCCACGATTGACTGAGCATCACAAAAACTGACCATGAATTTTCAAAATACAATCTCATTTGCTAAGGAACTGGATGCACAGGATGAACTGAGAAACTTCAGGGATCAATTCTATATTCCATTGGTTCATGGAAAAGAATCGATTTATTTCACAGGCAATTCACTCGGGCTTCAGCCTAAGACCACACAGGATTATGTGCTTAATGAACTGGAGGACTGGGCCAGTTTTGGGGTGGAAGGACATTTTCATGCCCGCCAACCCTGGTTGCCCTATCATGAAAATTTTCCACGACTCCTTTCTCCGATAGTCGGTGCCAATGAAAATGAAATTGTGGTGATGAATCAGTTGACGGTAAACCTGCACCTCCTCATGGTCAGTTTTTACCGGCCTACCCGTCAGCGTTATAAAATCATCTGTGAAGCCAAAGCCTTTCCTTCGGATCAGTATGCTTTTGAATCACAGGCAAGATTCCATGGTCTGAATCCTGAAGATGCAGTGATAGAAGTAAGTCCGAGAGAAGGGGAGCACCGGATACGCAAGGAGGATATTTTATCTGCTATTCATCAGCATGGCAATACGGTTGCCCTGGTGCTTTTTGGCGGGGTTAACTATTATACCGGGCAGCTCTTTGATATCAAGGCCATCACCGAAGCGGCACATCAGGCAGGTGCCTATGCCGGCTTTGACCTGGCGCATGCAGCCGGGAATGTGGAATTGAAATTGCATGACTGGCAGGTTGATTTTGCCTGCTGGTGTTCTTACAAATACCTGAACAGCGGACCCGGTGGAGTCGCCGGCGTTTATATCCATGAAAAGCACGTGGCTGATCCTTTAATTCCCCGTTTTGCAGGATGGTGGGGATATAAAAAAGAGACAAGGTTTAAAATGGAAAAGGGCTTCCAGCCAATTCCCACTGCAGAAGGCTGGCAACTGAGTAATGCACCGGTTTTAAGTATGGCAGCACACAAAGCATCGCTGGATATATTTGAATCGGCAGGCATGGATCGACTGCATCTGAAAAGAAAAAAGCTGGCAGGATACCTTCATTATATATTACAGGAAATTAATCAGCAGGAGCAGGAACATATCATTGAAGTGATTACTCCGGAAGTAGAAGGAGAGAGAGGCTGTCAGGTTTCCATGCTGATGTTGAAGAGCGGAAGAGCAGTTTTTGAATCACTCACACAACAGGGCGTCATTGCCGACTGGAGAGAACCTAATGTGATCCGGGTGGCACCGGTTCCGCTGTACAATACATTTGAAGATATTTTTCGTTTTGGTGAAATTATTCAACACAGTATCCAACAATTACAGGCATGAGTTCCGGGACAAACAAAAACATTACAATCATTGGTGCGGGTCTGGTAGGCTCCTTGCTTTCCATTTATTTAGCCAGACGCGGGTATAAAGTTTCGGTATATGAACGACGCGGAGATATGCGCCGGGAAAGGATGAGTGCGGGCCGGTCCATCAACCTGGCCCTGAGCGACCGTGGTTTACTGGCATTGGAGAAGATGGGTTTGGCCGAAGCCATCCGTGAAATCTCTATTCCAATGCATGGCCGCTTTATACATCACCTGGATGGAACCACCGCTTTTCAACCTTATGGAAAAGAAGGACAGTATATCAATTCTGTTTCCAGGGGCACACTCAATACTAAACTGATGGACCTGGCAGAAGAAGCGGGTGTGAGTATTTATTTCAATGAGAAGCTGGATAAAATTGACTGGCAACAGGAAAGGATCAGTTTTGAGAATACGGCCGGGCAATCCATACCACCTTCCCAAACAGGTATTTTATTTGCCGCTGATGGCGCTTTCTCAGCAGCCCGATTACAACATCAGTTGCAGCACGATCAGTTTAATTACAGTCAGTATTATATTGATTGCGGCTATAAAGAATTAACCATTCCTCCCACGGCCGAAGGAGAATTTGCCATGGAGAAAAATGCGCTGCATATCTGGCCGCGAAAAGATTATATGCTGATTGCCCTTCCCAATCTGGATAAAAGTTTTACCTGTACCCTGTTTTTCCCTTTTAAAGGAGAAGCTTCTTTTGAAAAACTAAAGAGCCGGGATCAGGTAAAGACATTTTTTGAAAAAACATTTCCGGATGCAGTCCCCCTGATGCCTGATTATTGCGATGAATTTTTCGCCAATCCTACCTCTTCTCTGGTTACAGTTAAGTGTTACCCATGGATCAGAGATGACCGCTTTGCCCTGATCGGTGATGCAGCACACGCCATTGTTCCTTTTTTCGGACAGGGAATGAATTGTGGTTTTGAAGACTGCCGGGTGCTGGATGAGCTGATAGACAAACATCAGCACAACTGGACTGCGATCCTGAAGGAGTATCAGGAATTGCGTAAGCCTGATGCTGATGCAATAGCGGATCTGGCAATTAATAATTTTACCGAGATGCGTGAAAAGACAGCTGACCCGGTATTTTTATTTCAAAAGAAGATTGAAGCAAAATTGCACGAAAAATACCCGGAGGAATGGATACCGGCCTATAGCCAGGTTACATTCAGTCCGCATATCCGCTACAGTGAAGCCCTTCGCCGGGGACAAGCACAGGAAGCCATTATGCAGCAGGTGATGCGATGGCCGGGGATTGAACAGCACTGGGAATCTGACGAAACTTTATCCAGCATCATTCAGCTTATCCGCTGATGCGGTTACAACGTTTATTATTAGTTTTACAACCTGCATGACCCGTCAACAACTTATTGATCAGATCCGGAGAAAGAAAAGCTATCTCTGTGTAGGACTGGATACCGATGTGACTAAAATTCCAGGACACCTGTTATTGGGCCCCGAACCGGTGCTCACATTCAACAAAGCCATTATTGATGCCACCCGTGATTTTTGTGTGGCGTATAAAATCAACACGGCATTTTATGAAGCCATGGGTGCCAAAGGCTGGGAGATCATGGATCAAACGGTACAGTATATCGGTCATGATCATTTTACCATTGCAGATGCCAAACGGGGTGATATCGGGAATACCGGTGATCAGTATGCGAAAGCTTTTTTTGAAACCCTGCCCTTTGATTCGGTAACCGTGGCACCATATATGGGAAGGGATAGTGTGCTGCCTTTTTTAAAACAGGAAGGAAAATGGGCGATTGTCCTTGGACTAACCTCCAACGAGGGCAGCAGGGATTTCCAGAAACTGAATTTATTTGATGCCGATAAAATCAATAATAGCCTGAAGAATATTGTGCTCTCGCCCTTTGTATTGGAAAAAGGAGAGGATACTGAATTATACAAAGAAGTATTGCGTAAAGTGGCCTGCTGGGGAACAACAGAGAACCTGATGTTTGTGATCGGTGCCACCCAACCGGAAGAATTTGAAAGCATCCGGAAGATTATTCCCCGTCATTTCCTGCTGGTACCCGGGGTTGGGGCGCAGGGGGAAGTTTGAAAGAAATTTCTGAAAAAGCCATGACGGAAGAATGTGGTCTGCTGGTCAACTCGAGCAGGGCAATTATCTATGCATCCGGTGGTACAGATTATGCTGAAAAAGCCCGGGCAATGGCGATTGCCGTGCAACAGGAGATGGCCGGATACCTGGGCTGAAGAGAATTAATTTGATATTGGTTTTTCTTCCGGTTTACCAGCCTTGAAACTGCCGCTGGGTTCACCATACCATGGTACGATATCATAAATAAATACACCGGCGGCAACAGAGGGATCTGTTTTGACATGAGTTTCTGCTTCCTCTTTGCTGTTACAATCCAAAATAAACAGGCCTCTCCAGGTAAAATCATTTTTCCCAAAAGGCCCGGCCACTTTCAGTATCCCTTCTTTGTGCAGGCGTTCCATATTGGAAAAATGTCCTTTGAAGATATTGCTTCTTTGTGTTGAGTCAGTAATGACTTTGTCCTGCGGCCCGGTTTTCAAAATCACCATCCAGAACTGTTTAATATTGGGTTCTTTTGTTTTGCTGTCCTGAGCGCAGAGCGGTAACAGGGCAATAAACAGCAGGAAGACGAGCAGGTTTATTTTTTTCATGGCTGATAATTTTCGGCTACTGCAATAATAGTAAAAAGCGGAATGAATGGAACTTACCGTTCATCCAAAACAATAAATTACCTTTGCACCTCATTCCTCATACCCATGTCAGAAGAAAAAAGCCTGAATTTTTTAGAAGAGATTATTGAAGAACACCTGAAGCAGGGAACTTACAAGAGCATTGTCACCCGTTTTCCTCCGGAGCCAAACGGGTACCTGCATATTGGACATGCCAGCAGTATTTGTCTCAATTTCGGATTGACGAAAAAGTACCCCGGTTATACCAATCTCCGGTTTGATGACACCAATCCTGAAACAGAGGAAACTGAATATGTGGACAGCATCAAAGAAGATGTCCGCTGGCTGGGTTTTGAATGGAAGCATGAGCGGTATGCAAGTGATTATTTTGGTTCTTTATACCGGTTTGCCCAGCAGTTAATTGATAAAGGGCTGGCCTATGTGGATGAATCCAGTTCGGAGGAAATTGCTGCATTAAAGGGAACACCTACCGAGCCTGGCAAGGATAGTCCTTACCGGAACCGTACGATAGAAGAGAACAGGGATTTATTTACAAGGATGAAAAACGGGGAGTTTCCGGATGGGAGTCGCACCCTGCGGGCAAAGATTGATATGGCTCATATCAATATGCTGATGCGGGATCCGATTCTTTACCGGATCAAACATGCGCATCATCACCGTACGGGAGATGAATGGTGTATCTATCCCATGTACGATTTTGCACATGGTCAGAGTGATTCCATTGAAGAAGTAACGCATTCGATCTGTACCATGGAATTTATACCACATCGGGAATTGTATGACTGGCTTATTGAAAAGCTGGAAATATATCCTTCTCAACAATATGAATTTGCCCGCCGTAATATCAATTATACGGTAACCAGCAAGCGGAAATTATTACAACTGGTCAATGAGAAATTTGTTACCGGCTGGGATGATCCGCGTATGCCAACGATCAGCGGACTGAGAAGAAGAGGGTATACTCCTGAAAGCATCAGGGATTTCTGTGACAGGATTGGGGTGGCTAAAAGGGATAACCTGGTGGATGTGGGATTGCTGGAATTCTGTGTGCGGGAGCACCTGAATAAAATTGCTCTTCGGCGGATGGTGGTTTTTGATCCTTTAAAAGTGGTGATCACTAATTATGGGCAGGAAGAGGAAATACTCATGAGTGAAAACAATCCGGAGGATGAAGGGGCTGGTAGCCGTGAGATTCCATTCAGCGGTGAAATTTATATTGAGAGAGATGATTTCATGGAAAATCCGCCCAAAAAATATTTCAGACTGGCACCGGGGCAGATGGTACGACTGAAAAGTGCGTATATCATCAAGTGTGAAGAAGTGATCAGGGATGCGGAGGGAACCATCACGGAACTCAGATGCACTTATATTCCGGAAAGTAAAAGCGGCCAGGACAGTAGCGGTATCAATGTAAAAGGAACCCTTCATTGGGTAAGTGCCCGTCATGCCCTGTTAGCTGAGGTAAGATTATATGACCGGCTTTTCAGGGTGGAAGATCCGGCAGATGAGGAAGGTGACTTTAAAGATTACCTGAATCCTGATAGTTTACAGGTTATCAATAAAGTATATGTGGAACCGGCCCTGCATGGGGCTACTCCTGGAGAACGGTATCAGTTTATCCGAAAAGGGTATTTTGTTCTGGATAGGGAGTCAAACGGTAATTCCTTGATTTTCAATCGAACAGTAGGCTTAAAGGATAGCTGGGCAAAAAAAGGCGGCTAAGTGGATGGAATAGGCCTTTTCAGGGCTGAAATTTCTTGTATCCACATTATCAGTGGGATAAGTCCGGACAAAAAACTTTTTTTTTCTTGACAATTTGAACTTATTTACTTTTAATTTCAATACTTTCGGGCAATATTTATAGTTTCGTTAACTACATTATGGATTTAACCAAAACAGCGCTTATATGAAAAGATTTATTACCCTTCTTTCATTTATGGGTTTTTTCTTGCTGGGAAGTGTCATTATAAATGACCTCCATGCGCAGGAAGTAAAGGAACTCAAGTCTTCCGTTGGCCGTCTGGTCAGGATTACTCCGAAACTCTCTGAAATTGACCGGAACAGTATGTACGGTAAGCCTTTTGTTATTACAAGAAACGAGAAAGGTCTTATTGCTCGTCAGACGCCGGAGAACATTGCTGCTAAGCAGGCTTTCCTGGAACAGATTAGTCAAAGAGTAGGTGAGTCAAAGCCTACAGAACCAACTCCGGTTGCTGAAAACAGCATTACAAGGAATGTGCCTACAACCGGTATTAACTACAATGCGGATGGTATTACCGCAACTGGTTTTGCACCTTCTGATAATAATATGGCAGTTGGTCCCAATCACATTATTCAAATCATCAACCACTCCAGTGGTTCTGCTTTTACAATCAGAACCAAAACTGGTACTGTTGTGCAGGGGTCAACTATTTTGGCTTCACTGACCGGTCAAACCGGTGGTGGTGACCCGATAGTATTATATGATGCACTTGCCGGCAGATGGTTCCTTTCTGAATTTGATGCTGTTGGTGCAAATGGCGGTGCTGTAAATATTGCTGTATCATCTTCATCAGATCCTGTTACCAGTACCTGGGCAGTTTATCGTTATACTGATGTTGCTTTTTTCCCTGATTATCCAAAGTATTCAGTTTGGCATAATGCTTATTATCTGAGCACACAGGACTTTGCTCCCAGTTTTGTAGGAAGTTCTATCTGGGCTTTTGATCGTGCAGCAATGTTGGCTGCTGCCCCGACTGCCACAATGGTAAGGGTTCGGTTGAATTTAAGCGCTGCTACTACTACCTGGGGAATTTGTGCTGTTTCTATGGAAGGAACAACGCCATCTAACCAGAGTGGCTTTTTTGCTTATAACAGGGATAATAACCTGGCGCCTGCAACTCCTGCAGACAGCGTAGGTTTAATTCAGTTTACCCCCAACTTTACTACTCCAGCCAGTTCTGTGGTTAGTCCTGCAGAAAAATTTGCCAGCTTACCTTTTAACCTGGGTGCGGGTTCTGCGCCAACACCTGGTGGTGGTTCTATTGGTACTTTGGCTGGTAAAACCATGTTCAAACCAACTTACCGCAATTTCGGAACACACGAGTCTATCGTAATGTGCGTAACCGCTGATGCGGGTAGCGGACGTGCCGGTATTAAGTGGTGGGAACTGAGAAGAACAGGTGGTGCTGGTGCATGGAGTATCTATCAGGAAGGATTATATGCGCCTGCTGATGCGATTCATCGTTTTATGCCTTCAATCACGATCAGTTCAAATGGTAATATTGCCATCTTATATAATGCAAGTAGTGCAGCAGTACAGGGTTCACTTCGCTATACTGCCAGAAATGAGTGTGACCCGCTTGGTCAGATGACACTTGCAGAACAAATCGTTGTAAACGGATCTGCGAACAACCCTTCTGGTGCCCGTTATGGCGACTATAACTCATTGGAACTTGACCCCGTTACTCCAAACTCATTCTGGGGTACAGGTCAGTATTCTACTTCAGCTTTTGGTACATTCCAGAACTGGGGTACAAGAATCGTAAACTTTACAGTAGGTGGAGGTTGTGCACCGACACCTACCATCGTTGCTGATGGTTATACACTGGTATCTGAAAGCTGTGTTCCTGCTAACGGATTTATCGATCCAGGTGAAACAGTAACGGTTAGTTTCTGTTTACGTAATACAGGAACTGCAGCCGCTTCAAACGTAGTAGGTACATTGCAGACAACAGGTGGAATTATAACACCTTCCGGACCTCAGAACTATGGTCTGATGAACCCGGGTGATCAGGTTTGCCGTGATTTCACTTTCACCAATTCATCTGCTACCTGCGGTGGTACTATCACACCTTCTATTCAGGTTCAGGATGGAGCTACCAACCTTGGAATTGCGAACTTCGGTTCGATCACTTTAGGTACAACCGTAAACGTACTGGTTGAAAATTTTGATGCCGTGGTTGCTCCTGCACTTCCTGCAGGCTGGTCAACTACAGCTACTGGTGCTGCGGCCGCTTTGTGGACAACATCCGCCACAACGCCATCTTCTGCACCTAACGCAGCATTTGTACCCAACCCGTCTAATATTTCTGATAATATTCTTGAATCGGCTTCATTTGTTCCAGGTGCGCTGGCAAGATTGACATTCAGCCATAGTCACATTTTCGAAACTGGTTCATTTGATGGTGGTGTTCTTGAAATCTCCATCAATGGTGGTGCATTCCAGGACATCATTGCTGCTGGTGGTAGTTTTGTTTCAGGTGGTTATAGTGGAACGATCAGCTCTTCATTCAGCAACCCGCTTGGTGGCAGAGCCGCCTGGGTTAATAACAGTGGTGGATATATTACAACAGTAGTAGCGCTTCCCAATGCGGCTAGTGGTCAGCCAACCCGTATCAGATTCAGAGAAGGAACTGATGTAAGTTTAAGTGCAACAGGTTGGAGAGTCGATAATGTTGTAGTAGGTCAGCCTTCATGTTGCGGTGCGCCTTGCGTAGTCACCTGCCCGGCTAACATTACAACCGGTGCAACCGCTGGTCTTTGTGGTGCCAATGTAACATACCCTGCGGCTACTACAACCGGTCTTTGCGGTCCTGTTACTTACTCAAGGGCTTCCGGTTCATTCTTCCCAGTTGGTACAACTACAGTTAACGTAAGTACTGCATCAGGTGCTACCTGCTCATTTACAATAACAGTTGTTGATAACGTGCCTCCAACTATTACCTGCCCTGCGAATATCACGGTGCCGAATAATGCCGGTGTTTGTAGCGCGGTAGTGAACTATGCTTTACCATCAGTAGTAGACAACTGTCCGCTGCCTGGTACTGTCGCAATTTCTCAGAACACAAATAATACAACCATCACTACCAATACTGGTATTTCCTGCGGCGCAGGTGCTACCCAGTGGTGGAGATCTTATAACCTGGCTTCCTTCCCTGCTATTACCGGAGCATTTACCATTCGCTCAGTAAGATTTGGTGTGGAGGTGAACAATACAGGTGTAAATCAGACGATCACAGCAAATGTATATCGTCAAACAGGCGCTGCCTTCCCAGGTGGTACCAGAACACTGATTGGTTCAGGAACGGTTACGATTACAGCAGCTGCCAGCAGCTTCTATCAGGTCAACCTGACTGCACCACCAACTGTAGCTAATACAGACGTGATTGTAGTGGAAGTTTCCTGCCCTGTAGGTGGTGTATTCCCTGCTGCAAACGGACTGGGTGAAACCGGACCAGTTTATATTTCTTCAACAGCTTGTGGTGTACCGAATCCTGTAACACTGGCTTCACTTGGATTTACTGCCAATCATAACATCATTGATATTGGTGGTACGATCCCTGTTATTCCACCAGTGCTGACGCAAACAGCCGGTCTGCCTCCTGGTAGCGTATTCCCTGTGGGTACCACTACAAACAGCTTTACAGCCAGAGACGCGGTTGGAAATACGTCAACATGTTCATTCACTGTAACTGTTACAGATAGCGAGCAACCAACTATCAGCTGCCCCACAAACAAGGCCATCAATACACAACCTGGTGTTTGTTACGGACTTATTGCCAATGCTGCTGATCTTACACCAATCTTTGCAGATAATTGTGGTGTAACCCGTTTGACCTGGACACTGAGCGGAGCCACAACTGGTGCTTCTCCTGCTTCAGGTATCAACCTGGTACCAACCACTACACAGTTTGGCCTTACCGGCAGAACAGGTGTAGGTGTAACCACAGTTACTTATACTGCTGCTGATGCGGCCGGAAATACAAGAACTTGCTCATTCACAGTAACAGTATCTGATGCTTCAATTCCTGTAATCAGTGCACAGCCTGCTACGAAGTTTGTATGCGTGGGAAGTAATGCAGTATTCAGTGTAACAGCATCTGCCGGTACCGGTAACCCGCTGACCTATCAGTGGCAGCAGTGGACCGGAAGTGCATGGGCTGATATCACTGGCGCTACCGCTTCATCTTACACTATTCCTTCAGTTACATTTGCACAGAATACTAATTCTTACCGTGTAATTCTGACTGGAAGATGTTCAGATGTTACATCCAGTTTCGCAACATTGTATGTAAATCCGCTGCCAACAGTAACGGTGGTAACTTCAATACCTCCGGCATTGCTGCCTGGTCAGTCGCTGAATATCTCTTCTACAGTTAGTCTGGCTGGTGGTACTTATTCCTGGTTAAAGAATGGTTCTCCGATCGGCACACCGTTGTCTCAGGGTCCTGTTCTTAGCAACCTGACTGTAGATGATATCGGTACATACCGCCTCGTGTACACAGATCCTAATGGTTGTGTTGGCACATCTGCTGATGTGGTAATCACCGGACTGGCTTCTGAGAACCTTTGGGTATATCCTGTACCAAACAATGGTACATTCCAGGTGCGTTTCTTCAATACCGCAAATGAGAATGCTACCCTCAGGGTAATCGATGAAAAAGGTTCTAAAGTGTACGAGCGTGCTGTGGTAACAGGCTTAGCCTATACCCGTATCGATGTTGTACTTCCTCCGGCTATTGCTGATGGATCTTACCTGGTTGAACTGGTAAATTCCGCTGGTAAGCGTGTAGGAGTGAAGAAGATCATTGTAAGGAAGAAACCTTAATTACTTCAAAGCAAAATATCACAAGCCATCCCGGGTCAACCGGGATGGCTTTTTTTATGGATCATCTTTTTCTTCTGTTCGTCAATACGAAGAAGACTTGTCTTTCCTGACCTTATCTTGCCCAAGGCAATAGGGTCAAAAAAAACTGTATAGCAATTGCTAAACCTGGGAATAGCGTGCGGGTATTTCTATGTCAGAATGGGAAAGCTGCATCCAGAGATTTCGCTACCGGCTCTTATATGGAGTGAGCATTGAATATTGATCATTGAGCATTGAATATTTTATGTGGTTATAAGGAAATATTCTCCCGATAGCTAACGGGATTCAACTAACAATGCTCAATGTTCAGGTTGTCGGCCTTACTTAAGGGCGGCCCTCCTTCGCTAAAGCTTCGGCGGGCAGCCCTCCTTCGCTAAAACTTGGCGGGCGGCCCTCCTTCGCTAAGGCTTCGGCGGGCGAGGCAAATTGACATGCTCGTTGCCCGGGTTTTGTTGACCTCTCTTATGTGGATATGAGCATTGAATATTGAACATTGAGCATTGAACATTTTATGTGGTTATAAGGAAATATTCTCCCGATAACTATCGGGATTCAACTAACAATGCTCAATGTTCAGGTTGTCGGCCTAAATTAAGGGCGGCCCTCCTTCGTTAAAACTTCGGCGGGCGAGGCAAATTGATATGCTCGATGCCCGGGTTTTTGTTGATGTCTCTTATGTGGATATGAGCATTGAAAATTGAACATTGAGCATTGAACATTTTATGTGGTTATAAGGAAATATTCTCCCGATAGCTATCGGGATTCAACTAACAATGCTCAATGTTCAGGTTGTCGGCCTTAATTAAGGGCGGCCCTCCTTCGCTAAGGCTTCGGCGGGCGGCCCTCCTTCGCTAAGGCTTCGGCGGGCGAGGCAAATTGATATGCTCGATGCCCGGGTTTTTGTTGATGTCTCTTATGTGGATATGAGCATTGAAAATTGAACATTGAGCATTGAACATTTTATGTGGTTATAAGGAAATATTCTCCCGATAGCTATCGGGATTCAACTAACAATGCTCAATGTTCAGGTTGTCGGCCTTAATTAAGGGCGGCCCTCCTTCGCTAAAGCTTCGGCGGGCAGCCCTCCTTCGTTAAAACTTCGGCGGGCGAGGCAATATCCTAATATCTTAATATCCAATACTTATTTCCCACTCTCACTTCACCGGTTTTGCTTTCGGATCCCTGATAAAGAGATACGCATCTGTTTCAACAAATTCATTTGCCTGAATCTGCACACTAAAAGGTTTGCCATTTTGTATCGTGAATTTGGCAGGATGAATACCATATCCGTGATTCGAGTATTTTATCCGGAATTCATTCTTATCCATATAATCCATCACGGCAATCAGCTCGGGATGCTGTTGAAAACGACAGAGTAACTGAGTGCCCCTTAGACTGATTGTTATTTTCCCATAGACGGTATTATAAAAAGTACCGGTAAAATCGCTAAGCTTTATTTCAGGGGTATTTTTTTTATCAGCTCTTGCATTCAAAGCAGCCACGGCATCATCGGTTGATTTTTTATTCTGGCTGAAAAAATTCCATTGAAAATCGCTCCGGTTGGTATAGGCTACATTGAGGTAGGCATCCAATACCTGGTAACGCAGGGCTTCAAAAAAACTCTGGTTATCGTTATTGGTAAGGATGGCAATTCCCAGTTTTTCTTCCGGTATAAAACAAACATTGGTTACATGCCCAAATGCCCCGCCCGTATGCCAGTAAACCTGACGGCCATTGTAGTCGGTGGAATATAAGCCCAATCCATAACCCCTGAAATGCGTGGGGTAAAAGGGCGATTTCCGGCTGCCGGTCAGGATATTGATATCCCTGGTCTTTTGCAGTACTTCCCAGGGGATGATCTGCCGTCCCTTGTGTTTGCCGCTGTCTAACTGAAATTGAATCCATTTTGCAAGGTCTTTTACATTGCTGACCATACTGGTGGCTGGCCCCATATTATCGATCTTATCAAAAGGAATGATCTCCAGTGGCCCGTATAGATTATTATGCGGAAAGGCAACATTTCCATACCGCAGAATATTGGCCGTATTCATCCAGGTATTATCCATTCCCAAAGGAGTGAGGATATTTTCAATTGTAAATGCCTCCCAGGATTTGCCGCTTACTTTTTCAAGAATACGGCCGGCCACAACAAAACCTGAATTACAATAACCATAATCCTGCCTGAATTCCCCGGAAGGTTTTAAATGGCGCATCTTCCAGATAATTGAATCCTTTGGCAGGCTGGAATTCCAGAAGGTGAAATCGCCCTGAAAAGTCTTTAAACCGATCCGGTGCGACAACATATCCCTGATGGTCGCTAAACGGGTGGAGCTGCTGTCGTATAATCTGAACCAGGGAAGGTATTTGGTGACCTTGTCATTCAGGGATATTTTTTTCTGGTACTCCAGTAAAGCCAGATCGGTCCCGGTAAAGAGTTTGGTATTGGAAGCAATAATGAATAAAGTATTTTCATCAACGGGTTCCGGGCTATTCATGGCCCTTTGTCCAAAGCCTTTGCTAAGTATCACTTTCCCATCTTTTACAATCACAATGGCGAGCCCGGGGATTTCCCATTGCTTCATGCCCCGGAGCACATAGGTATCAAGACTATCTGTAATAAAAGCGGGTGTACCTGCCGGCAAATCCAATGTGGCGGTTTGAGAAACGTCAGCGCTACTGATCCTGGACTGCTCTTCTGCTTCTTTGATCCTTTTTTCTTTTTCTGCACGATCCGCTTTTAATTTGTCTGCTGCCGGATCGTTTACCGGCATCCCGGTGGAATCTTTACGGGAATTGGCAACATTACCTACTGTAACAGGTTGGGCACTGGCGATAGCCCCTGTCAGCAAAACAACCGGAAGCATCATTCTTAACCAGGCGGCCGGGATCCTTTTCACCATCTTCATAGTGTCATTTTTTGGCGATGAAAATACCGATAAATCCGCAAGTTTGAGAGCAATTCATAGGAGTGGTAAAAACAGCGTCTGGACTTTAAAAACCCTGATACCTGCCGTAGTCATTATTTGTCTGGTTACTATAAAAACAAAAAAGCCGGTCAATGGACCGGCTTTCAAAGATTGCTGTTTATTTATTGAATAACCCTGATATTATAACCAATTGAAGGGGGATTGATAGCGGCTCCGGTACAGTTCTGGAACCTGACCTCAATCGTATTGGCAGCACTTACTCTTGCCCAGGCAATAACAATTCCATTGGGTGGTGCGGTAGAAGGAGATATCGTGACTGTGGCTCCCACAGTTGCGCCGGAAAAGGCAAAACTGGCGGTAGTACCTCCGTTGGCAGGAATATTAGGGGGATCAATGCCAATTCCACCCCTGATGATGCCACTCCAGGCAGAACCATTATATGATTCCAGCCTTCCGCCATTCTCAGTATTGTACCGTACCATTCCGGCTACGGAAGCTGCTGCAGCGGGTCTTTGTGCGCTGGAACCGGTTGGCACAATCATGGCACTGCTGGCATTTACATCCAGTACGGCACGGGGTGTAATGCTGCCGCCATCTGTGATCAGGACAGAGTCACCCAGCCTGTTCAAACCTTTGCTGGTGTAAATAGCATAGTTCTTTCTTGGACCTGCACCATTTATATTGTTCATAAAGATGCCATACATGGTTCCATCCACATTATTATTGAGCCCGGAAAAATTCTGATGTAAACCATATACATTTCCGGTTATCCTTCCTGCGCTGGCACCGCTCCGGGTAAGAATATTCCGGATACCCACCATTTCACCGGTATTATCTGCTATGCCGTTCTGAATTCTGACAGCATTCTGAATGCCTATCAGGCTGCCGGATTTACCATTGCCACTGTTGCGGGTAGTATTTTGTATACCGAGCACCAATTGAACCGAGTCATTACCCGAATGAATACTGGTATTGGAAATACCGGAGAGGATGTCCCCTTTCTGAAAAGCTTTCGGATTCATGACACTGGCAATGGTCAGTGCATTATAAACAGTACCGTTTGGCCTATTATCCACCTCGTATACAATATTCATATTCGGTCCGTCAAACTGTGTAGAATCTCTTTTGGAAGCAGTGGCTTTGAAAGTGTATTTACCTCCAAAATTCTCAACCGGAAAATCCTGGCCCAGGCTATTGGTATTGGTGGCACGGTCACTGAAAACAAATTGCTTCCGCTGCGACTGATAATAGATACTATCACCCAGGGGCAGTCCGCGGTTGAGGTAAACCTTATTCAATCCGTCGAAACTCCATTCATTGACTCCGGTGGATAATGATTGCCAGCTGCTGCCGTTAAAATATTCAGGAACCTGTAAATCGGTATTGTTCCGGAACATGGCAGTGATACCAGTGGCCGGACGTTGCGCTGTATTGCCTGAGGGAATGATCATGGCACTGGGACTATTAACATCCAGTACGGCCCTCGCTGTTGTAAATGACTGGTCGGTAATCAGGGTTGAATCTCCCAGTCTGTTCAAACCTTTATTTGAATAAAATGCAAAGTTTCTTCGCGGCCCGGCCACATTAATATTATTCAGAAAAATACCATAAGCATTCCCGTTAATGAGGGTATTACTGCTATTATCAGTAAAACCGGTCATCGACCCGAAGTATCCATAAACACTGCCTAATATGCGACCGCCTGCACCTGGTGACATGGACATCTGGTTCCGGTAACCGGTCATTGATCCAATATTGTTCCGGGCACTGTCTGTAATGGCCATATTATTCTGGAAGCCATTGAAAGATCCGGTGAAGCCCTGTCCTTCAATAAAACTATTACTGGCCAAAGCAGTTACAGCGAATGCCGTATCTGCACCGCCATGATTCAGTTGTAACAACATTGAACGAATGGTGGCAGTTTGTTGTGTGGCAGAAGGCAGTAAACGGGTAGCCACCCGCATACCATTATAGAAAGCGGCACCGGGATTGGCCAGCGCAAAAGAATCATTATCGATGTCCAGCAAATGATTGCTCAGTGTTATACTGGGGAAATTCAGGGAGGCCGCATCATGATAAACGGAGGAAGCGGTTCCTTTAAAGATAAATTTACCCGGATAGAATACATCCACACTTGTTCCCAGTTCATTTGAAAACACTTTATCTGCAAAAACAAATTTCTTTCTGTTTGTATTATAATAAATGGAATCGCCCAGGCCAAGTCCACGCTGTAAGTTGACCCTGTTGGTGCCTGCATCAAATACCCATTCATTGTTTCCTGCGCTCAATGTTTTCCAGTTGCTGCCATCAAAATACTCCGGAGCAGCGAGATCCGTATTATTTCTGAACATAGCCGTTACACCCGTAGCAGGCCGCTGGGCCGTGCTGCCCGAAGGAATGATCATGGCACTGCTGCTGTTGATGTCCAGTACAGCACGGGGTGAAATGGTGAATCCATCAGTGATCAGTGTGGAGTCTCCGAAGCGGTTATGCCCTTTGTTACTGTAAAAAGCATAGTTCCTGCGGGGCTGGGCGGCATTGATTGAATTCAGGAAGATGCCATAAGCATTACCATTGATATAACTGTTATTAGCTGAATCCCGGAATCCACTGATATTTCCCTGGTAACCGAATACATTCGACAAGACGCGGCCGCCAGTTCCCGGCGCCATTGTGATATTACTCCGGTAACCGGTTACGGATCCAATACTATTGGAAGCTGTACTGCTGATGGATAAATTATTCTGTATTCCATTGAAGGAACCGGTAAAGCCCTGGCCGTCCACAAAAGCATTACTGGCCATAGCGGTTACAGCTTGTACGGTATCAGCCCCGGTATGGTTGACCTGTAAAAGCATGGAACGAAGGGTTGCAGCCTTTTGGGTGGCCCCTGGTTGCATCTGAGTGGATATACGCATACCATTGTAGAAGGCAACACCCGGATTGGCAAGGGCAAAGGAATCGTTGTCTACGGAGAACAGAAAATTACTGAGTGTTATACTTGGAAAATTTAATGTAGCAGAATCATTGACAACGGTTGATGCATTGCCTTTGAAAATATACTTACCCGGATAGAATATATCCGCAGGGCTATTGCTGCCATCAATATTGATCTTGTCCGCAAAAATAAATTTCCTTCTGGCCAGGTTATAGTAAATGGAATCTCCAAGCTCATAACCCGGCGGAGAAAAACCCGAAGGGTGGTGGAATCATATACCCATTCACTGGAATCAGCAGGCGTGGCTGCTGCCCGATACATCGGTTGCAGCAAGGGCATCCACTGTTGTTGTTCCAGGCTGTATATCCATACCGCCTTTGCATCTGTATTATAAACAACAAGGGCATCCGCCGGTGCTTTGATGGCCTCCATCTGTAGCTGGGTAAGCCTTGGGAATAGCACCCCTTTATCGGCACTTTGCAATTCAAGTACGGCAGATGGATGCGGGTTTTCTTTTGGATTACCGCCGATCTTTACCTGGGCCTGGCTATAGAAGCTTAACAATGAAAACAGGATCAGCGGGAGGATCCTGGAGTAGTTCAATGGTCTCATAAAAGAAGGTTTTGGACCAGAAAGATATACTTTTCATATTCCTGGCCTATACCACTTTTAGGGGATACCATTAGAAATCAAGCGATTTAATGGCTCAAAAGACTGGGGATCGCTATTTATATTCTCCGAAAACGGCCCGCAGGGTATCGGAAATCTCCCCCAGGGTGCATTTATTTTCCACAGCTGCCAGTACTACCGGCATAATATTCTCACCGGATCCGGCTTTTTCTGTCAATTGAGCGAGTAATTGATTACAGCGTTTCTGATCCCTTTCCTGACGCAGCCTTGTCAGCCGGTCAGACTGAACCTGACGGATACTGTCATCCACCCTGAAAATGGGGATCTTGTTTACTTCCTCCTGCTGAAACTTATTGACACCTACGATTATTTTTTCATTTCTTTCAATCTGTTGCTGGTACTCGTAGGCACTTCGGGCAATTTCATCCTGGATAAATCCTTCCTCAATAGCAGTTACGCTTCCACCCATGGCATCAATTTTATCCATGAGCTGACGGGCGGCTGTCTCCACTTCATGGGTCAGCGCTTCTATGAAATAGGATCCTGCCAGGGGATCAGCCGTATCTGTTACCCCACTCTCATAAGCCACAATTTGCTGAGTACGCAATGCAATTCTGGCGGCTTCTTCCGTAGGCAGACTCAAAGCCTCATCATATCCATTGGTATGCAGTGATTGTGTACCTCCCAATACTGCAGCCAGTGATTGCAGGGTAACCCTGGTAATATTATTATGTGCCTGCTGGGCAGTTAGGGTACTGCCGCCGGTTTGGGTATGAAAACGCAGCATCATAGCCTTGGGATCAGTAGCACCCAGTTCCTTCATAATCCCGGCCCATAAAGTACGGGCGGCTCTGAACTTGGCTACTTCTTCAAACAGATTGTTATGGGCATTAAAGAAAAATGACAGTCTTTTTCCAAGCACATTTATATCAAGACCTTTTTGGAGTGCGGCCTGTACATAGGCTTTTCCATTGCTGAGGGTAAATGCAATTTCCTGTACGGCAGTACTCCCGGCTTCGCGGATATGATAACCGGAAATAGAAATCGTATTCCACTTTGGTAATTCATGGCTGCACCATTCGAATATGTCCGTAATGATCCGCATGGAAGGCTTGGGGGGATAGATATAAGTTCCCCTTGCCGCATATTCTTTTAATATATCATTCTGGATCGTCCCGTTTATTTTACTGAGATCTGCCCCCTGTTGTTTGGCCAGTGCAGTATAAAATGCCAGCAAAATATATCCGGTGGCATTAATGGTCATGGACGTACTGACTTCTTCCAGTTTGATCCCCTTGAAAAGTAATGCCATGTCCCCGATACTGTCAATAGCCACCCCGGTCTTTCCCACTTCACCTTCTGACAGGGGATGATCACTGTCGTACCCGATTTGAGTGGGTAGATCAAAAGCCACACTTAAGCCACTTACGCCTTGCGATAAAAGGTAATGATATCTTTTATTGCTTTCTTCTGCAGTGGAGAACCCGGCATACTGTCGCATGGTCCATAATTTCCCCCGGTACATATCCGGCTGAATCCCTCTTGTAAATGGAAATTGCCCGGGCTTACCTGTTACAGTACCGGGCAGGTCAGTGGCATCATAAACCGGTTTGATGGGAATACCACTATCTGTACTCCGTGTATTGGCGTCACTCATTGCATGAGTTTTTGTGCTTCATAATTGAGGGCCTGCAAAACCATTTCATGCAGGGAACTGTTGGGCTGGGCCATGAGTAATTCCAGCAATTGTTTATTCAGATCCTGTGCCGAAGCAGTCGGGGGCAACATGGCTGCCACCTTATTAATGATCATGATATTTTGTTCTTTCAGATTTCTAACGGCATCCCAGCATACTGGTGTAACATACAATTGCTGGGTACTGTTATAATCAAACTCTGCTTTGACATTTTCTATCAGCATCAGCTTCATTTCATAAGCCGAAATACCTGGCTGGTTCAACCGGCTGATGAGATTGGGAAGGGCAATTCTTTCGGTGAGCAGGACCAGTCTTTCATAAGCCTGCAGTTTAAGCGTGGCAGATTCCTTTGAAATGGTTGCGGCTGCCGGGGTTTCCTGTTTAGCTGGCTTTTTTAAAAATGCGGCAATGGCTAAAATGAGGGCAACAACAGCAATGATCAGACTGAAAGTAGTGGTATCCATCGTATTAGTTTAGTGGTCCGGAATTTGGCCGGTTCTTCTACAAAAATAAGAAAGGAAGGCTGGTAAAAACTTGCTTTTCCTCAGCAGGCAGGATGTTAAATTTCCGGCTTGCGAAAAGCAGGGGAGGGCCTTCATCCCCGGATTGGTTTATTTTTGCAGTATGGAAAACACAATCACAACCCCGGTCAGTTTGACAGCCGGTGCTATTACTGCCATCCGGAAACTGATGGCAGCCGAGGATTTTGATCATTCCCAAAAATTACGTGTGGGTGTGAAAGGAGGCGGCTGCTCCGGGATGACCTATGTACTGGGTTTTGATCAACCGGGCAGCAATGATAAATCCTTTGAGATCGATGGGATTTCCTGTGTGATGGACCAGGCACATGAACTCTATTTGTTCGGGATGGAAGTTGATTGGCAGGATGGCTTGAATAACCGGGGATTTACTTTCCGGAATCCCAATGCCAGTTCTACCTGCGGATGCGGAACCAGCTTTGCTGTGTAGTCTGATTGATCTGCAATCAAATTAATACAAAAGAAAAAGCCTCCTTTAACGGGAGGCTTTCTCTTTATAAGGAAGATGGTCTGTTATCCTTTTGTTTCGGCCGGTTTCTTTTCCTTTACTGCTTTTTGTCCAAGGCCACGCTTTCCTCCCAGGTCAACCAGGATCGGCGCTGCCACAAAGATTGAAGAGTAAGTACCGGTGATCACACCAATCAGCATCGCAAAGGCGAAACCTCTGGTTACTTCACCACCCACAATAAACAGGATGAGGATGGTCAGGAACACCGTAAGTGATGTCATGATCGTACGACTCAGTGTTTCATTGATGGCACGGTTGATGACTTCCGTCTTAGGTGCATTCGGCATCAGACGGCTGTCTTCACGGATACGGTCAAATACAATCACCGTATCGTTCATCGAGAAACCGATTACCGTTAGTACCGCCGCAATAAAGTGCTGGTCAATTTCCAGCGGGAAGGGTACAATGGTCCGGGCAAAGCTGAATACTGCCAGTGTCACCAGTACGTCGTGCAGCAGGGCTACAATGGTACCGAGTGAATATCTCCAGTCGCGGAAACGGACAAAGATGTACAGGAAGATAATCAACATCGCAAAAATGGTCGCTTTCACAGCACCTGATTTCAGGTCATCAGAAATGGTGGGCAACACTTTATTGGATCCCTGTTTGTACTGACTGTCGAATTTATCGTAAGAAATACCGGGTGGCAGGTGATTTTTCAATCCTTCCATCAGTTTGCTTTCCACGATTGAGTCAGCTGTAATATTGGTATTGTTGATTTCGTAAGAAGTAGTGATATCCAGGGTGGCATTATCACCAATGGTCTTGATCACGGGGTTTTCACCGCCAAATGCCACACGCAGTTCATCCCTTACTTTCTCCACATCAACTGGTTTGTCGAATTTAACCTGGTAGCTGCGGCCTCCTTTGAATTCCACACCATAATCGAATCCATTGAAATAAGCAGCGATACCGAGTGCCAGTACGATCATCGAGATCACATAAGCTACTTTACGGTATTCAATGAACTTGAATTTGGCATGTTTGAAAACCCGGCGGGAAAGAGATGTGAAGTATTCGAGGTGCTTTTTCTTGGTGGTAAAGATATCGCTCACCCAACGGCTTACCAGGATACCACAGAACAGTGATAAAAGGATACCGATGATCTGGGTGGTGGCAAAACCTTTTACAGGACCTAATCCGAAATAGAACAGGATGATGGCCGTTAACAAGGTGGTTACGTGGGCATCCAGTACCGGAGGAAGTGAACGCTTATAACCTTCGTTAATGGCAGGTATATATCCTTTTCCTTTCGATAGTTCTTCCTTGATCCGTTCATAGATGATTACGTTCGTATCCACCGCCATACCAATGGTCAGTACCAGACCGGCGATACCAGGGGCAGTAAGGGTGGCACCAAAACCTGCCAGGATACCGATGGTAAAGAGCAGGTTCAGAATCAGGGCGATATTGGCTACCCATCCACTGGTATTATAGTACACCAGCATCAGGAGGAAGATCACGATAAAGGAGATAAAGAAGGCTCTTGAACCGCCCAGAATGGCTTGCTTACCCAAAGTAGGACCTACCTGCTGATCCTGTACGATCTTGGCCGGCGCATCCAGCTTACCAATCTTCAGAATATTGGCGAGGTCAGTCGCTGTTTCAATGGTAAAGTTACCGGTGATCTGAGAACGGTTACCCAGTTTGCCTTCTGCAATTGGGGCAGAGTAAACGGTACCATCCAATACGATAGCGATAGGAATTTTATCACGGGCACTTTTTTCGGTAATCTTACCCCATTCAACTGCACCGGGGTTCGTCATTTCAATTGAAACAATCGGGCGACCGGCATTATCATACTGGGGCTCGGCTTTGGAAATGGCATCACCTTCCAGCGGCGCTTTCTCTCTGTTATACGTACGTAAAACATAGAGCGGATATAATTTGCTTCCCTGGCGGCTTACATCACCATAAGCAAACACGGCATCCGATGGGAAGTATTTACGCAGCTGCGGCGCATTCAGGTACTGCAGCAGGGTGGAAGTATCTTTTAATTCAACCAGACCAATTCCTTCACCGGCTCCTAACTGGATGATGGTGCCGATTGATTTTTTCTGCGCGGCAGCATTGTCAATTTTTTTGTCTTTGGCGGTATCGATCGTATTTGACAGCTTGTCTTTTGCAGTATCTTTTTTACCGGCAGTATCAGGTGCGGCAGCAATCGCATTGGTTGTATCCGGTGCCGGAGCGGCAACGGTATCCTTTAATGTGCCTTTCAGAAACCCGTCAAAATCATTCTCCACATTGATAAAGGCCTGTTGCAGATCCTGTAAACGGTAAGTTTCCCAGAATTGCAGGTTGGCTGTTGTTTGTAAGAGTTTTCTTACACGGTCTTTATCCTTTACACCAGGCAACTCAACGTTGATCCTGTTCTTTTCTTTGATCGGATTAATGGCAGGCTGAGCTACCCCAAACTGGTCAATACGCTTGGTGAGTTTGTTGTAGGTCCGGTCAAAAGCGTCGTTGGCTTCTTTACGGATATAGCTCTCTACCTTGCTGTCGGAAGAATTGATATCAATCTTTCCGGAAGCACCACCCGCAAAAAGAGAAGCCAGTGGTCTGGTTTTTTCCAGCTTCCTGTATTCTTCGATAAACAGGGTCACGAAATCGGCACCACTGTTCAGCTTACGGTTATTGGCATTCTGGATCGCTGATAAGAAATTAGGATCCTTGGAATCATTGGTCAGGGAGCGGAGCAAACCGGTCATTTCCACTTCAAGGGTTACGTTCATCCCTCCCTGAAGGTCAAGACCCAGGTTCAGTTCTTCTGCCTTTGCTTTTTTATAACTCACTGCACCGTTGATACCGTAGGTAACGGTTTTATCCTTGGTGCTGTCCAGTAATCTTTGCAGTCTTTTCTGATACTCCTTATCCACCATCTCCTGGTAAATAGCCTGGGAGTCTTCGTTGCCGGGATACTTTACTTTTGCATCAGGGTAAGTCTTTTTGATATAAGACATCGCCTTTGCTTCCATTTTCTTTTCATGGCTCCTTACAAACCAGGTAAATGAAAGCTGGTACAATGAGTAAATGATCAGAAGAACTGTAAAGAAGCGGACCAAACCTTTCAGTTGCATACAATGGGTGATTTACAGATTTGCCTTGCGTTCTATCCTGAACAGTACAAGGGTTTTATACGAATTTTTAAGGACGGCAAAGATAGGGTTTTAGGCGGGAAAGCGAAATGCAACGATGGGCTAATTTTCAAACTTTATTTGATTGTATCTGACTGATAATTAATTAGTTAATACTTTATCTTTTAGCAGTACCTGATCCCGGGAACCCGCCCGGCTGCCGGTAGCCTCCGGGAAGCGGGTTTCGTATGCCGGTTTTGAACTTGTTTTTTACGGCCTCTTTGGTATAAATTAGCTTTCTGCCGTGAACAAAATATTTCCATTTCAGAAAATTGAGCGCAACAGCAAAATGATGGCTGTATTCATTGCATCTTGCTTTGGGATGACTACTTACGCGCAGGATCAGGGACGGGATGAACTGCTGAAAAATTTAATGGAGACAAAGCCCGCACAGTTTAACCATATACTGAAGGATCAGTCAGGACTACAGGTACAGATAATTTATTCTGAAGTCATCCGCGATAAAAAAAGTAAGATTCAGTTCCGCGATCATTTTTACAATCTGGATGATCAGCATTATTTTTATCCTGCTTCCACGGTTAAATTACCCATTGCCATTTTAGCGCTGGAGAAATTAAGAGACCTGAACATTACCGGTCTCGACCGCAACAGCACCATGATCACCGGTGCAGCAGGAGATCGGCAAACGGAAGTGTACAATGATCCCAGCTCCGCCGATGGACGCCCCAGCATTGCGCAGTATATCAAGAAGATTTTACTGGTGAGCGATAACGATGCGTTTAACCGGTTATATGAATTCCTCGGACAGGAATATATCAACAACCGCTTGCAGGCCATGGGCTATACCGATGTACAGATCCTGCATCGCCTGGAAATCAGTTTGCCGGAAGCTGAGAACCGGTGGACCAATCCCGTTCGTTTTTATGACAGTACCGGAAAACTTTTGTATGAACAACCCGCTTTAAAAAGCAAACTGAATTATGCCAGCCGGCAAACCAAAATGGGAAAAGGATTTATGCGGGCCGGAGAACTGGTGAATGAGCCCTTTGATTTTTCTGCCAAAAACCGGATGACCCTGACCACCCTTCATAATATTCTTCGTTCCATTATTTTCCCGGAAGCCGTGAATGCCAGTCAGCGTTTTCGTTTGACACCCGAAGATTATTTATTTCTCCGGAAATACATGTCCATGATGCCCGCTGAATCCAAACGACCAGCCTATGATTCAACAGCAGCCTGGGATACCTATGTGAAATTTCTTTACTACGGGGCAGAAAAAAACAAGTCCGAACCCGGTATCCGGATTTTCAATAAACCCGGAGATGCCTATGGGTTCATGATTGATGCGGCCTATATTGTCAATTTTAATAACAAGACGGACTGTATCATCACTGCGGTGATCCATTGCAATAGCGATGGTATTTACAATGACGACCGCTACGAGTACAAAACAGTCGGCCTGCCCTTTATGAAAGCACTCGGACAACTCATCATGTCGTATGAACAAACGAGAGTTAGAAAGAAGCAGCCTGATCTTCGTTCTTTTTTGATCAACTACAGTGATGGAGAAAACAGATGACTTATCTTCGTGACCGTTTTAAAAAACGATTGCCTGCCTTTTACTAACCATCCGGCAAACAGAAATGATTATGCAATTATCTTCTTTCTTACAGCGATTCAACGAACCAGAGACTTTAAAAATGGCCAAACTGGGCCGCGAACTCAGAGCCAAAGGAATTGATGTGGTTGATCTCAGTCTGGGTGAACCCGATTTTGATACACCGCAGCATATCAAAGATGCGGCGGTAAAAGCCATTCATGATAACTGGAGTCATTACACACCGGTACCCGGTTTTCTGGACCTGCGGGAAGCCGTTTGTACCAAGTTGAAAAGAGATAATAACCTCGATTATAAACCGGAACAGATTGTAGTATCAACCGGTGCCAAGCAAAGTCTGGCCAATGCCATTTTAGCCCTGGTGGATGAAGGCGATGAAGTCATCATCCCCACTCCTTATTGGGTAACATATAGTGAACTCGTTAAAATCGCCAGAGGAAAAGTAGTGGAGATTAAAAGTATGGCCGCGAATCAGTTCAAGATCAGTGCTGCTGAACTGGAAGCCGCCATTACACCGAAAACAAAAGTATTTATGTTTTCATCTCCCTGTAATCCCAGCGGTACTGTGTATTCAAAAGAGGAACTCGCCGCTTTTGCCGATGTATTCAGGAAATATCCCGCAATCACTATCCTCTCTGATGAAATTTATGAGTACATCAATTTTGTAGGTGCCCATGAAAGCATTGCTCAGTTTGATGACATCAAAGACCGGGTGGTGCTGATCAACGGATTGAGCAAGGGATTTGCGATGACGGGATGGAGGATCGGGTATATTGCGGCGCATGCGGATATCGCTAAAGCCTGTGAAAAAGTACAGGGGCAATTTACAAGTGGTACCTGTTCCATTGCACAAAAGGCAGGGGTCACTGCACTGACTACTGATCTCCGTCCGACCCGCGAGATGGCAGAAGAATTTACCCGTCGCCGGAAAAGAGTACTGGAACTCGTGAGGGATATTCCCGGTATACACTGTCCGGAGCCGGATGGCGCCTTCTATATTTTCCCGGATGTAAGCAGCTATTATGGTAAATCAGACGGACAAACCACGGTGACCAATGCCCCCGATTTCTCCATGTACCTGCTGAATAATGCGCATGTGTCTTCTGTAATGGGAGATGCATTTGGTGAGCCCAATTGCGTTCGCTTCTCCTTTGCCAACAGTATGGAAAAAATTGAAGAAGGATGGAAGCGGATTAAAGAAGCATTGGCGAAACTGAAATAAGTGCTTTTATTTTTTAAGCAGTTTCATGGTTTCCTTTTCCTGGTTTGTCAGTACCAGTGTGTCGCCTGACCAGTTGATGGAATACACCTGTTTTTCTAAACGGTTCGTAACGGTGAGCTGTTGTTGCTTTTTATCAATAGTAAAACTGCCTTCTTCCTCTTTTTTATCATTGATGAAAGTATAATAGTTGTTACTGGCAGTAAATTCGACAATGGCAGTCTTCATCATTTCCTGTGTTTCCTCAACAGTTACTTTATCTGATTTGAAATCCACCGGTTTCCATTTGCCGGTTATTTCTTTTGGTTTGGAAGACGAATTGGTGCAGGCAACAAAAAACATTGCAGTCAGAATATGAAGGAGATAACGCATCGTTAATTTTATAAGAAAGGTAAAGAAAAACCTGGGCGGTTATTTTTTAATCGCAAGAAATTGCTGGTGCAGGTCCAGTACCTGTGGAATGATAAACTCATGTTCATTGTTGATAATGACTTCATCGCAATGATTCATTTTTCGCTCTTCATCCCATTGCCTTTTCATCCGGCTGATTACTTCTTCCTGAGTCACCCCGTCTCTATCCATCACACGTTTGATTCTTAATTGATGTGGAGCTGATACGCCGATGATTTTATCCAATCCGGCATTCGCGCCACTTTCAAATAGGAGGGCGGCTTCTTTAATAGCGTAAGGACTGATTTGTTTTTTCATCCACTCTTCGGCATCCCGGATGGTTGCCGGATGAATGAGCTGGTTCAGTTTTTCCAGTTTTACCGGATCACTAAAAACGATGGAGGCGATTTTTTTACGGTTCAGTTCGGTGCCGGTATAAGCATCCCTTCCAAACTCATGAATGATGGCGTTTCTTAATTCCGGATCTGTATTCATTAGTTTTTTGGCTGCAGTATCTGCATAATAAGCTGGTATCCCCAGTATTTCGCATACTTTGGCCACCGTTGATTTGCCACTGCCGATACCGCCTGTCAATCCGATCCTGAGCATAGTTCCCAAAAATACAAATTCCGTGCTCCCGCAGGCAGAACCCCCGAAGCACGGAATTTTTTGAGTGTAATTATTTATTTCTTGTCCGCTACAGCCGGTTTGTTGATATTGGCTGTCCAGTCCATACTGATGGCGGATTTTTCAATCTTGATATAGCTGCCCGGGCTCACTTCAATATTCAGGGTGCCATCATCATTTACTTTATTGATGGTGCCATGGATACCGGCAATGGTCACGATCTTATCTCCCCGCTGCAGGTCTTCAATAAACTTCTTCTGGTTCTTGGCTTTTTTAGCCTGTGGGCGAATAAAGAACAGCCAGAAGACCAGGATCATCAGACCGAGAAAAATAAACTGGAAGCCGCCACCTTGTGAACCACCCTTTCCCCTTCGCCTCCCGGAGGCATACAGGAGGTCAGGTAAATGGACAAAAGACCGGTGAGTAAGAATGATATACGTAGTTTCATTGATTGATTTTAAAAGGTATTATGTTGTGAATATTATTTCTCCTGTATGTCACCGGTAAAGGTAAGGGTATGGTCTTTGGCAGGACTGGTATTGGCTTTTACATAAATCTGCTTGGAAATAGTGCCCTGTCCGCTGCCGTTGAATTTGGCCTTAATGATTCCTTCTTCACCCGGGGCAAAAGGCTTTTCCGGTTTTTCGGGAATCGTGCATCCACACTGGGCAGAAACGGACTCGATCAGCAGTATTTTATCACCGGAATTTTTAAAACGAAAACTGACTTCAATTGACTGGTCTTTCACCAGTTTGCCCAGATTTTGAACGATAGGGTCAATCCACTCGATGCTGGTATAACTGGCAGTGTCATTCAGTACTTTTTGTTTTTCTTCCGGGCTCAGGTTTTCCGGGGCATTCACGGCTTTTTTATCGCCGGATTTGCAGGCTGTCAGACTGGCTGCCAGCAGGAAAAGTAGGGTTATTTTTTTCATATCGTGAATTCTAGATCGCAAATGTAAGAGAAAGCTGTAAACTGCCGAATACAGGGGGCTGATTACTGTTTTTTATATTCTGATTTCTGCATTTTCCCATCCTGGACCAGTTCTTTATGGATATTATCCAGGATTCCGTTTACAAACTGGCCACTTTGGGCCGTACTGTAATCCTTGGCCAGGTCAATATATTCATTGATGGTGACCTTGGGGGGGATGGTTTCAAAATACAGGAATTCGGCAACCCCCATTTTCATCAGGATCATATCCAGATGGGCAATTCTTTCCGGGTCCCAGTTTTTCAGTTTGGGAACGATCAGGGTTTGCAGATGGTCGCTTTTATCCAGTACGGTCTGCAGCAGTTTTTTGGAAAATTGCTCTTTATCGGCTCCCAGTAAATGCTGGAAATCCAGACTGCCGGGTTTTTGCATAAAGCCCACCAGCAGTTGTACGATCATTTCACCATCATCTTCCCAGTTGGAGAACAGGTCTTCGATATGAGAAGTGAAAGATTCGTTGGCGAGGAGCAGGTCGTTGAGGATATAATCCAGGATTGCTTTTTCCGATGCTTTTTCCCGGGCACCGCTGGCGATATAGGTTTTGTATTCCGCTGAGTTGGATAGCTGCACATAAATTTTACGGATCAGGTCATTGTCTTTTTCATCTGACTGCTGATACAACATGGCGGGTTTATCGGCTGCAAATTGTTTTTGCAGGGATTCATCTTCCAGCATTTTCCAAAGCAATTCATTACCGGAAATTTTGGTATTCACCTGCATATCATCTGCCGTGGGCAGGTGTTTGGAGGCGCGTTGGTGGGCATCTGTTTCTGCGTAACGGGCGACTTCGGAAAGGAACCAGGTCAGGTAACTGAGCAGGGAACTGGTTTGTTTGAAATGTGTTTCAAGAATTTTCTGGGGCTGCAATTTACCCCGCAGGGTTTCGCTGTCATTGTCCAGGTTACTGATTGTGTAAAGGGTCTGCATCACTTTCACCCGGATATTTCTTCTGCTGATCATGCGTAAGAGCTGTTTGAAGCCGCAAAGATAGGTGAAAAACAAAAGCAGCCGGAACTTGAATGCCGGCTGCTTTTGAAAGGATTGACAATTACTGTTTTACAAATCTGATATTTTGCTGACCACTGGTTTCAGAAACAATGCTCAGGGTATAGGTACCGGCAGGTAAGGAAGCTACATTCAGTTCTTCCTGATTGACGCCGGATACCGCTTGTATCTTTTGGCGGAATACCAGACTGCCCTTGCTGTCGGTGATCACAATATTCAGTTCTTCGCGCTGGGCACTGCTGTAATTGAGCCGGGCGATATTGCTGACCGGGTTCGGTTGCAGGTTCACGATCTCAAATCCGGATTTACTGTTCAGCAACAGTACGATATTACTGTAAGTGATTTTGCCGTTTTCGTCTTTCATCCGGACGCGGTAATAATTTTTACCAGTCAGTGGACTCAGGTCGGTATGCGCAAATGGCTGCAGGCAACGGTTGTAATCAGCTGCGATATTTTTAATCGGACTGAAGATCCGGCCATCACTGCTTCTCTCCAGATCAAACACGGCATTGGGTCCGGTGCAGGTCGCTTTCCAGTCGAGCTGGTGGGTTCCATTGCTGAGTTTGGTGCCGGTGAAATACTCCATCACGATTGGCAGGGTGGCGGAGGAGGATACAATCCAGGGAGAAAAAGAACTCACCGGTGAACTGGTCGTGGAAGAATAAATACCGGAAACCAATGAAGGCGTGGTCAGGGTGCCCACCAGCAGATAAGTAGATCCGTTATGCCGGAAAGCATAAGGTGTACTTCCTACGTTAAATGAACCACCGTGTTCTCCAGACGACCATTTAAAAGTCAGGTTAGCCGTATTGCCACCTGTTGTCATTTCATTGATATTCCAGGTACGCTGTACGCAAACTGCATTATTGGTACTGGAGGGAGTAATTCCTGTGGATACCCGAACACTGTACACTTCAATAGGCCCTGAGGTATTATTGATGGTAAGTGCATTATAGGAACTGGTATTCGGGGATACAGGGAATTCAAAACTGGAACCGGCTGCGATGATTTTTGTAACTACTCCGGTGCCATTGGTAACAAAATAGGAAGTGGAAGATGCACCCGTTACGGTAGCGCCTTCTGCCAGGAACACATCGTTATTGCCCAACTGTAGTTTGCCACCGGTAATATTCAATGTACCATACACAATCAGTTTGCAGGAAAGGGTACGTGTGCTGTTGATCGTTAATGTGCCACCGGAAAGAACAGTGATACTGGCAGCGCTTGGATCCACATTGAGGGTTACATTATGTCCGGATACAATACTAACATGATTGGCTGCAACCGGTACTGATCCGCAACCCCATGTACCTGCTACATTCCAGTTTCCGCTGGCGGCATTGGACAAACATGGATTGGGGTCAACTTTAGCCCACCAGGTTCCCCATTTGGAATAACCGTCCAGATTGGGGTTGGCTCTGGACTGTGCGTATTCCTGTATGGTCCAGAAAGAGGCATCATTCAAAGGATCAACCATGGTATGACTATAATCACCCCAGCGGTTTCTGGTACTTCCGAAATCTTTTTCATAATAATCCACCCCATCTTTATATACAACAGGGTCCTGCATCGTGCCAGCAGCATCAGTTCCATACCTGAAGGAATAGGCAGCTCCGGGATATCCATCACTTTCAGTTTTGGTAAATCCCATCAGTACATCACTATTACTATTAACGGAAAGAGTGGGATACGTGTACCAATGCTCTCCATTGATATTAGTGGCAGTCGGTACTTCTACTCTTCCTCCGTCAGAAAATGTGCCGCTGGTATTCAGTTTGGTCCATTGTACCCCAGTATGGGTAAGTCCGGCCAGAGGTAGCCCAACAGCCTGTGCATACCAAATGCCATTGTTTCTGAAAACAACATTACCTCTTATATGCGTCCCCAACATCAACACCAACTAGAGTACCTGGACAGGTAAAAATTGGTCCAGCCCCGTTCACACAGGTTTGGGGACCTATATTTCCACTTTGTTGTAACCAGCCACCGCCAGTCGTCCTGCTATTGAGGCCGCCAACTGTAAATACAGGTACAGCCGGAGTACCGGTTATCGTATTTAATTGGTAGGAAGCGCCTGCACTTGAAAAATGATTAGGTGCATAAAGCGTATTTTCAGTTGCTGAATATGTCTCAGCCGGGTGTGTGCAAAACTGAGTTCCTGTAAATACAGTAGAAGTCACTGTTCCATTTCTCAATGCAGGATAATCTATCACATAAAAACGATTGGGTGGGGAGCCGGCCGCGATTGGAAACATATTGATACCGATAGCAATCCAGTTTTTATTGAATCCCAGCATGGGGTAATCCGCCCAGTTAGCAGTCCCAGGGTCTGGATCAAAGGAGTAAAGGTTATAGTTTCCCTGGGGGTCATGAGTTTGGGAAATGCCCAACAAAACCCTCGAAGCAGCATTGCTACCGTTTGAAACTGCGGCTACGATCCACCTGTTATTGTATGGGTCGTATACTACCCTTGGGTCAAATACATTGTCTCCATCCACCCCAAGTGAGTTCCAGAAAGTTTCGATAGATACAACGCTAAGTTGTGCTCCGGTTGTTTTATTTAGAATCCTGTAATTATTATTCACTTGCACAAAAACTTTATCAAGACCAACGGCACCATATGTATCCGGCGGAATATTCCAGAATCCAGATCCTGTTTGCGGGCCATCAGGCACCCCCTCAAAATTTAAACTTGGAGATGGGGAAACAACTGTAACACGGTTAGCGGTTACTGTACTATTTGGATCCAATTTAGGAGGCATTACCGGTTCTTGATGCTCCGCATTTTCATTTGGAATAAAACTTTTCCTGTTAATGGGTGGTCTTGGTAAAAGTGCCTCCACTTCCGCCATTTGCTGAAAATTGACAACGGCCGATTTAACGGGCCGTTCAATGGATCTTTCCACTCTTTGCTGGGCAAAGGAAAATAAGTGAAAAAGGGTCAGTATCAGCACTGACAAAAGCATTCTTTTGAACAAATAGTTCTGGTTTCTCTGCATGGTCTAGAATTTAAAATTCCAGGAGGGTAAATTCCTGAAATCGGGTTAGTTTTCTAAAAATACAAATGCTCGCAATCAATTCATTATTAAATATTTGATACGTGAATACCGTGTGGAAATCTAAATCCTCCCCCGGCTTTTTGTGGAAGCTTTGACCGGAGAATGAAAAATTGTCCAAACGATGGAAGACATTTTATACTTCCTGCCAAATAGCGTAGCTGAACCTGAAAAAATGGCTGGTTTGACCCGCTTGGCATGTTATTTCCTGTACCTTCGCCGGCTTGCTGGCCATAGCTTTAGCGACGGCCAGCCTCAATTTTCAAAAAACTCAAATCAATAGAACTATGGCTAAGAAAGTGAATGTTACCCCGCTTCATGACAGGGTGATCGTAAAAGCAGCCGCTGCCGAAGAGAAAACCGCAGGTGGCATTATTATCCCTGATACCGCAAAAGAAAAACCCCAGCGCGGTGTAGTGATCGCCGCAGGTCCTGGTAAAAAAGATGAGCCGGTAACCGTTAAAACCGGTGACACCGTACTGTATGGCAAATACGCAGGTACCGAGATTCAGATCGACGGTGATGATTACCTCATCATGCGTGAGTCTGATATTCTGGCAATAGTATAATGTGAAAATGTGAAGATGTGCTAATGTGAAAATAACTTAGCCACTTCAGTTTTTCACTTCATTTTCAAATTTTCATATTCTCAAATTTTCAAATTAATAAAACATGGCAAAGCAAATCTTCTTCGACATTGAAGCAAGAAATAAAATGAAGAAAGGCGTTGACACCCTCGCCAACGCAGTGAAAGTGACCCTGGGACCCAAAGGCCGTAACGTGGTCATCGAGAAAAAATTCGGTGCTCCTGCTGTTACCAAGGATGGTGTAACCGTAGCCAAAGAAATTGAACTGGAAGATCCCATCGAGAACATGGGTGCCCAGATGGTAAAAGAAGTAGCTTCCAAAACCGCCGATATCGCCGGTGATGGTACTACCACTGCTACGGTTCTGGCCCAGTCCATCATCAGCGAAGGACTGAAAATGGTGGCTGCCGGTGCAAATCCGATGGACCTGAAAAGAGGAATCGATAAGGCCGTTAGCCTGGTAGTGGAAAGCCTGAAAAGTCAGAGCCAAACTGTAGGAAACGACAGCAAAAAAATTCAGCAGGTGGCCACTATCTCTGCCAACAACGATGATACCATCGGTAAACTGATCGCTGAAGCATTTATTAAAGTTGGTAAAGAAGGCGTGATCACTGTAGAAGAAGCAAAAGGTACTGATACTACAGTTGATGTGGTGGAAGGTATGCAGTTTGACCGTGGTTATATCTCTCCTTATTTCGTTACCAACAGCGAAAAAATGGAAGCTGAACTACAGAACCCATATATCCTTATCTATGATAAAAAGATCAGCAACATGAAAGACATCCTGCATATTTTGGAGAAAGTGGCCCAGACTGGCCGTCCGCTCCTGATCATTGCAGAAGACCTGGAAGGGGAAGCACTGGCTACCCTGGTAGTGAACAAACTCCGTGGTACCCTGAAAGTGGCTGCCGTTAAAGCCCCCGGCTTTGGTGACCGCAGAAAAGAAATGCTTACTGATATTGCGATCCTGACAAAAGGTATCGTGATCAGCGAAGAACAGGGTTACAAACTGGAGAATGCCGATATCAGCTACCTGGGTCAGGCTACTTCTGTAACCATTGATAAAGACAATACCACTGTAGTGGGTGGCAAGGGCAAGAAAGAAGATATCAATGCCCGTGTGAATCAGATCAAAGCTCAGATCGAATCAACTACTTCCGATTACGATAAAGAAAAATTACAGGAGCGTCTGGCTAAACTCAGCGGTGGTGTAGCAGTACTGTATGTAGGTGCGGCCACTGAAGTGGAAATGAAAGAAAAGAAAGACCGTGTGGATGATGCCCTGCACGCAACACGTGCTGCCGTTGAAGAAGGAATTGTTCCCGGGGGTGGAGTAGCTTATATCCGCGCGATCGAGAGCCTCGAAGCCAAAGTAAGAGGTCAGATTGAAGATGAGCAAACCGGTATGGCTATCGTACGCCGTGCCCTGGAAGAGCCCATCCGCATCCTGACTGCCAATGCCGGAATCGATGGTTCCATCGTGGTTCAGAAAATCAAAGAAGGCAAGGGTGATTATGGTTTCAATGCCCGGACAGAGACCTACGAAAATCTCTTCAAAGCCGGTGTAATCGATCCTACCAAGGTAAGCCGTGTAGCCCTTGAAAATGCGGCTTCTATCGCCGGAATGCTGCTGACCACAGAATGTGTGGTGGCTGACAAACCCAAGAAAGAAGAGCCCCATAGCCATGCTGCACCCGGAATGGGCGGAATGGATTATTAATTTGGGCAATAAACAAATAGACAATCCCACCTGTTATCAGGTGGGATTTTTCATTTCCGGTATCGGAAAATTCCTTCGGTTGCTTCGTATTCTCTGATTAATTTTACTGATACTTGGAACTTTATACTCCAATTCAATTTATGCATAAACTGTACAAAGGATTACTGGCTCTCATACTGACGGCCACCATCAGCTTATCACTTTCTGCCCAACAATCATTTTTTGGTTTCGCCGGTGCAAATATGAAAAGAACCACTACCGGTAAACAGGAAATCTTTCCGCAGCGTTACGCCGGATTCACCCTCGATATAGTGGGATTGAAATCTTTTCTTTGGTCCCTGCCTGCAGAAAAAACACTGAACAAAAGCCGCAGCAATGCACCGGTATTGCAATTGCCCATGCCCGATGGGAAACTGGCCCGTTTTAAAGTTTGGGAAAGTTCGATCATGGAGCCCGGACTGGCCGCTAAATTTCCGGAGATGCGGCAGTTTCTCGGACAGGGGATCGAAGATCCTTTTGCCAGTGTACGCTTTGATTTTAATCCTTATACCGGCTTTCATGCACAGATACTTTCTGTAGCCACCGGCAGGGTATTCATTGATCCCTATGCCAAAGGCGATCTCTCATTATACATGAGCTATTATACTAAAGATTATACCGGAGGCGGAGGTTTTACCTGTGAAGTAACTGATATTAATCCCTTGCCCGCCAATCCGGCTGTGGTTACTGCCAATTGCCTCGGTACTACCATGCGTACCTATCGCCTGGCCCTGGCCTGTACCGGTGAATATGCAGTAGCAGTTTGTTCCCCCAGTGCGCCAACAATTCCATTAACGGCCGCGGCCATGCTCACTTCCATGAACAGGGTGAATGGTGTTTATGAAACAGAGGTATCATTACGAATGATTCTGGTAGCTAGTAATGACAACCTGATCTATCTGAATGGTGGTTCAGATCCCTATACCAATAATAATGGTGGTACCATGCTTGGAGAGAACCAGGCAAATATTGACGGAGTGATCGGAACAGCGAATTATGATATCGGACACGTATTCAGTACCGGTGGTGGTGGTGTGGCAGTACTGCGTTCTCCCTGTAATTCTGGCAGCAAGGCCCAGGGAGTTACTGGCCGCGGACTACCCATCGGTGATCCTTTTGATATTGATTATGTAGCCCATGAAATGGGACACCAATGGGGTGGCAATCACTCCATGGCAGGATGTGGTAGTTCACCAAATTCTACCAAGTACGAAGTTGGAAGCGGTACTACTATTCAGGCCTATGCCGGTATCTGTGGCGGCGAAAACATTCAACCCAACAGTGATCCCTATTTTCATCCCATCAGCTTTGATGAAATCAGTAATTATATTACAACGGGTGGTGGAACAGGATGTGGTACTACGGCAGCCACTTTAAATACACTTCCGATTATCAATCCTTTGCCCAATAACGGGTTGACAATTCCCATAGCAACCCCATTTACCCTGGAAGGAAGCGCCACAGATGCAGATGGCGATGCACTGACTTATTGCTGGGAACAATGGGATATTGGCGGAGCCAACTTTTATACATGGAATGCAGGTGCAACAGCAGCACCCGGTAATACCGTCCCGCTATTCAAATCAAGAGTACCCAAAACCACTGGAAGCAGAACCTTTCCGGATATTGCAGTCATCAATGCCGGTTATCCGGCTAACCCGGCTGCTACCATGGGCGGCTTAAAAGGAGAAACACTTTCTCCAGTTGCACGCAGTATGAATTTCAGACTCACCGTAAGAGATAACCGTGCCGGTGGCGGAGGAGTAGTGTCAAGTGGTGGTGGCGGTTGTCAAAGTTCCACCGGGTTTACAGTGAATGTTTCCGGTACAGAACCCTTCTTGCTTACTGCTCCGAATGGTGGAGGAACATCGCCCGGCGGTGCTACAGAAACAATTACCTGGAATATTGCCGGTACCAATCTTTCACCCTTTAATGTTTCCAATGTAAAAATTTCATTGTCACTGGATGGAGGGTTAACCTATCCAAACGTGCTCGCGGCCAGTACAGCTAATGATGGCTCAGAAACAGTTTTAATGCCTTGCGTTAACAGCAGTACAGCAAGGGTGAAAGTGGAAGCATTGGGTAATATCTTTTATGATGTATCGAATAATAATTTCACCATACAGACCAGCTTTGATTTTAATTCACCTGCTACTGTGATCTCCGGTTGTCCGGTACCTGCCAGTCTGACCACAACACTTGGTACACTCAATCCCTGTTCATTGGGCGGAACCATCAGTCTGAGTGCAACCGGTAATCCACCAGGTACCACGGTGAGTTTTGGTACCAACCCTGTTGCCCCAGGCAGCAGCAGCACGGTTACACTGAATAATACGGCGGCACTGGCTCCCGGTAACTATACAATTACGATCACGGGTACTTTAGCCGGTTCACCTGTACGTACCCGTAATATTGTATTTACGATCAGTAATACGGTGACGCCTTCTTTATACTACACAACCAGCGGCACAAACTGTTTGCGTTGGCGCAAATGCCAGTTTCAGTGTAGTAGCCGTGGATGCTTCCGGTTATCAATGGCAGCTTAGTACAGGTGGCGGGCCTTTGCAGATATTCCTGGTGCCACGAATTCTTTGTATACTGTAACAGGTACCACGGCCGGACAAAATGGTAACCAATATCGGGTAGTGGCTACATCAGCCTGTGCTACATCCACAACATCCAATGCAGTAACACTTACTGTGATCAGTCCGGTAATTGTGGGTACACAACCTGTGAACCGGGAAATCTGTGCAGGTGGCAATACCACATTCAGTATTACGGCCAGCAGTTCCCAAACCATCACTTATCAGTGGCAGGTAAGTACTAATAATGGCGGCAGCTGGACGAATATCACAGACGGTGGTATCTACGCTGGTACTGGAACAGCTACTTTAAGTTTAACGAATGCAGCAGTAGGAAATAATACATATCAATACCGTTGTCTGGTCAATAATATCACCTGTACGAATCCGGTTAACTCCAATGCAGCGGTGTTAACAGTAAGAGCATTGCCAACGGTGATACTCAGTGCCGGGGGGGGGACCAGTTTGTTGCCCGGAAAAACCACCACGCTTACTGCAACACCCGGTGCTTCGAACGGAGGTATCCTGGCTACAGCCTGGTTCTTTAATAATAATCCAATCAGCAATATCGGTAATACAAGAATAGTGAATGTAGAACAGGTAGGAACCTATCGGGTGAATATCCTGAAGACCTATCCTTCAGGACTCAGCTGTTCCAATCAGTCTGCCGATGTGGTAATTGAAGCCACCATCAGTGATAAGCTCTTTATATTCCCAAGTCCGAATGACGGACGATTCACCGTTTCCTATTATAATAATGGCGGAACCAGTACGCAAAGAAGAATCATCATTCATGATACAAAAGGCGCCAGGGTGTATGACCGTCAGTTCAACATTACCGGTGCCTATACTTTATTGCCCATTGATCTTCGTTCAGCCAACCGCGGTATTTATTTTGTATCAGTAGGGGATGCGGGTGGTGCGAAATTGGTGGAGGGGAAGGTGCATATACGCTAGTGGCTAGCTTGCCCGCCGAAGCATCTGCGAAGGTGGGTGGGGTTAGGCTAGTGGGGGAATAAGTCCGGAAGTCCGAAAGTCCGAAAGTCCGGAAGAAGGGTGTTTGTAATTTCTACATTCTGATATCATTTGTTCGTCTGTTCTTATTTTGGCGATTGGCTAATGGGGGGAATAAGTCCGGAAGTCCGAATCCAGATAGTTATCGGGACCGGAAGAAAAGACTGCTGCGCCCGGGCTTCTACCTTGTCATGCTGCTTGCCTGCCAAAGCAATAGCGAAGGCAGGAGCTGAGTTTACCCTGAGGAATTGAAGGGAAGCATATTTGAGAGGAAGTAGAAGAAAAAAATCAAGATATAAGTCCAAAGGACCCCTATGGGGAAACAAAAAAAGAAACAAGATACAAGAGACAAGAAACAAATAAGCATCAAATAGAGAGAAAATTAAACCCCTCCGCTTAATCGTTGGAGGGGTTTTAATTTTCTTCGCCTGCCGAAGCCATAGCGAAGGCAGGGTGCCTTTTAATTTCTTTGTATCTTGTTTCTTGTATCTTTTTTGGTTCTTGTTTCTTGTATCTTTTTTGGTTCTTGTATCTTGTTTCTTTTGATTTTAATTACTAACAATCCTTATTTCAACCCGTCTATTCATTTTCATTTGCTCCTCATCTTCTTCCGGATAAACATACAGCGGGCGGGAATGACCAAAGCCTTTGTAGCTGATTCTTCTGGCATCAATACCATTTTCAAGCAGGTACTGCATGATGGCTTTTGCCCTGGCTTGGGAGAGATTTTTTTCGCCGGTATCAAGATCGAGCACATCTCCCGGCGCGGGGACGCAACAAATATGTCCTTCAATGCTGATCACCAGTCTTGGGAATTATTTCATAGCGGCCAGCAATTCATCCAGCACCGGTAATGACTACGGTAGTAACTGGTGCCTGGCACCCACAAAATGTATATTCTTCAGAATAATCTTATCGCCTGCTTTTGTCGTGCTGTCGATTTTTTGTTTGACGCCGTTAAGAATCGGTGCGGGTATTTTAGCGTCTTGCTGACTGCCTGAGCCCGTGCCTCTCCAGATTCTGATTTCCACCCGCCGGTTCATTTTTCTTTCCCAATCAGTCGCATTTTGATTCAATGGATTTTTTTCTCCATGTGCAGAGGTCAGGAGAATATCTTTTTTCTCCCAGCCATTTTTGAGCAGGTAATGCTCCACGGTTTTAACTCTTCTGGTTGATAAACGATTATTATAACCATCTGAACCGGAATGATCACAATGGCCATGCAGTTCTATCTGGTCTTTCAGATCAAGACTATCGGTCAGACTATCAAGACGGGCCCGGGTAGCACGGCTGATTTCATGTTTGTCAAGATCAAAATAAACAAACACCGATTCCCTGCTTTGTGAGCAGAGCGAAAGGTTTACCAGTAAACCTGCTATCAGGTAGATTGTTCTCATACGGGGTGCCTGAGCATCTAAATTATAAAATCCCCGGCAGGGTTTTCCTAACGAGGATCAGGATGGGATGGGTATTGAAGTCATAACTAGTGGATTATCAATCGTTTTTCCATTTAATGTTCCGCCCAATTTCACTTACCTTTGCGGCTTCAAAAATTTGATTCATGATCAGTGTAAAAGACCTGAAACTGGCCTATGGCAAAAGGGTATTATTCGAAGAAGTTAATCTCAACTTCACCAAGGGCAATTGTTATGGTGTGATCGGTGCCAATGGCGCAGGGAAAAGTACATTTCTTAAAATCCTTAGCGGTGAAATCGAAGCCAATAAGGGTACGGTGGAGATTACACCCGGAGAAAGGATGGCCGTTTTGAAACAAAACCATTTTCAGTTCGACGAAGAAACGGTACTTAATACCGTGATGATGGGTCATACCAAACTTTGGGCTGTTGCCAAAGAAAGGGAAAACATTTATGCACTTGCTGAATTTACAGAAGAAGATGGAATGCGCGCCGGTGAACTGGAAGCCGAATATGGAGAGATGGGCGGATACACAGCAGAAAGTGATGCCGCTACTTTGTTGAGTGAACTGGGTGTGCATGAAGAATTCCAGCAATCCATGATGCGGGATATTCCTTCCAATATAAAAGTAAGGGTTCTGTTAGCGCAGGCACTTTTTGGTAATCCGGATATCCTGTTATTGGATGAGCCGACCAACGGACTGGATATTGAAACCATCAGCTGGCTGGAGAATTTCCTGGCCGATTATGAAAATATTGTTTTGGTCGTGAGCCATGACCGTCACTTCCTGGATGCGGTTTGTACCCATGTGGTGGATGTGGATCGTCAGAAGATAAAAATCTTTACCGGTAACTATACTTTCTGGTACCAGTCTTCACAGTTAATGGCCCGCCAGATCAACGACAAGAATAAAAAAGTAGAAGAGAAGCGGCAGGCCCTGATTGATTTCATCGCCCGTTTCAGTGCCAATGCCTCCAAGAGCAAGCAGGCCACATCCCGGAAAAAAGCTTTGGAGAAACTCAGCATTGAAGAAATTGAACCCAGTTACCGCAAGTATCCCGGTATCATCTTTCAGCAGTTAAGAGAAGTGGGTAATCAGATTCTCAATGTAGAGAAACTGAAAAAGTCGGTTGATGGCCGTGTACTTTTCAGTGATGTAAACTTCACCGTGAATAAAGGGGATAAAATCGCATTGCTCAGCCGTGACCCGCTGGCCATTACCAGCTTCTTCAATATCATTACTGCCAATGCCATGGCCGACAGCGGTTCCTATGAGTGGGGAAGCACCGTAACCCATGCTTATCTGCCACAGGAAAACAATGAATTCTTTACAGGAGAAAATAACCTGATGGATTGGTTGCGGCAGTATGTGCCGGATCATGTAAAGGATGTGGATGAACCCTTCCTTCGCGGATTCCTGGGCAAAATGCTCTTCAGCGGAGATGATGTACTGAAGATGACTATTGTCCTCAGTGGTGGTGAAAAAGTGCGTTGCATGATCAGTCGCATGATGCTGCAAAGTCCCAATGTGATCCTGCTCGACCAACCCACGAACCACCTCGATCTGGAAAGTATCCAAAGCTTCAACGAACAGTGTACTGATTATAAAGGCATCGTTCTTTTGACCAGTCATGACCATACCTTCATGCAAACCGTAGCCAACCGGATCATCGAGTTAACACCTAAAGGAATCATTGATCGTCTCATGACCTTTGATGAATACCTGGAAGATGAAAGGGTGAAGGGGCTGAAGGAAGAGATGTACGCTTGATTCAGTCGGCAGTCGGCAGTCGACAGTCAGCTCCCGATAGCTATCGGGATGGCAGTCAACAGTCGGCAGCCGAAAGCCAGCAGCAACCTTCTTTCTGACTTCCGGACTTTCGGTCTTCCTGACTATCTAATAAGCGTCACCGTTCCCTTCTGAAAATGCCTTCGGTTATCCAATCCGAGTATTTCCACCATCCATACAAATACGGCTGTGCCTTGCTGCAATCCTTTGATACTCCCATCCCATCCTCTTTCATTGTTACGCATATCAAAAACCAGTTGCCCCCATCGGTTATAGACCCTGAAATATTTTAATTCTTTGGCCCCGAGCAGGATAGGCCGAAGGACATCATTGCGGCCGTCGTTATTTGGGGTGAAGGCTGTAGGGACATAGATCTTTACCTCTTTGATGGTATTCACCATTTGTGTGTCAACAGTTAAGCAACCCGCTGCCGTAGTGATATCAATCGTGTACACATCATCACCAATGAGGGGCGCGTTGAACACCGGGTTAATGATATCTGTTTTGTCCAGGTATCTAGCCGGTTGCCAGAGATAAGTGGATCCAAAGTCCCTTGCCTGTAACTGAACAGGAAAATTCATCACGGCATATTGCAGGGGATACCGGATGCCACGCCGAGGTACTTCAATAACCACCTGTTCCTGACGGGTATTTAAGGTGCATCCAAAATCAGTATAGAGTTTCGCAAAATAGGTACCTGATTGTCCTACCCTGAACCGGGTCTGATTGGCTCCGGTGATGGGAGAATTATTCAGAAACCACTGGATACTATCGGTTGGCAGCACATGCAATACCGCACTGTCATTACTGGTAATACAGAACAAAGATTTTCCAATAAGCTGCAGGCTGCTGTCAATAACCGATGCGGTTACAATAACGGTATCCTTATTGATACAGCCGCCTCCCACGCTTCGCACGGTGACCTCGTAGGGTGTGGTAACAGAAGGACTGGCCCTCGGATTTGATATAGTAGCATCGCTCAGGTTTGCAGGAGGGCTCCAGCTGTAAAACACACCCTGTTTTCGGTTTTCACCTATCTGTACAGATGCATTATTACAGGATATTATATCAGGGCCTGCATTGGCCGTAAGTCTTAATGTGTCTACGAGGCGGGCATACAATGTATCCCGGCATCCATAACCGTTATATGGTGTTACCTCTACTGCAATCAGGGTACCTGTCGGGGGCGGAGGTTCCAATCGAAGTATCTGCGATGTTCCTAGTAGCTGCGTAAAACCTGCATCATACCAGCGGTAACCCTGGTAGCCATAAGGACCGGTTACAACTACTGCGGTATCATCCGGACAGTAAGTAGCTCCGGTAAACTCGGCGCTGCACTCGGTATTAACATCTATATAGGCATATCCAAAATGACGACGGAATGTGCAATCAGCTGTTTTGAAAAACAGGCGGACATTCTTGCCGGCCATTCCGTTCAGATTAATGGTCACGGCTGACCAGTCCTTACACCAGACATCCGCTGAGTCTGCCATTCCTGCATTGAAAAAGCCGGGTAGGGGAGAACCCACCGGGAAAAAGGTAAAAGAGGAACACTGGATCAGTTCGTTATCGGTATCATTCCAGACTTCAAGTACCAGCCGGGGTTGTTGAAATTCCAGATGGAAAGGATCCTGGAAAACCACGGCATAATGATAAATAAGCGAATAAGTATTCCGGGACGGGGGAATGGTTAAACTATAAGAGATTCCTTCCGCCTGTGCACCACCAGTTGTATTTCCCAATTTGACGGAATAACCGCTGCCATTGGGGCAAAGAACAGGAAACCGCCCGAAATAATCTCTGTCACCTGCATTGGCGGGTCCCAATAAGGTATGCTGATCCTGTGAAGGTCCTGATGGACTCAGAGAAATCCTGTTGGTATTATTTATAGCCGAGACAGAACCCGTATAGCAGGTCCAGCCGGCAAAGCTTCCGTTCTCAAAATCAATATTCGGGGGACATTCCTGTGCCTGCAGGGAGCTTAGGCTGATGACAAAAGAAAAAATCAGCAACAACATTTTGCTACTGAAACTGAACAGGTTTTCAATATAGGCAGGGAACTTTCTTTGCACCGGTACCTCTTGTCTTTTAAAGGTAAAACATTAATCTGGTAAAACGGCAGGGCTCTTTCAGGGGTTGCCCGGTCCTGTAATTTATTAAAAAGGGGGCTTGACTTTCATCCGGCTTCTTTTTAACTTAGCCTCACAAGCAACAGCTCTTACCACCCGTTCTGGTCCAAAGTTCAACTTTGGCGAAGATCCAATGCCTTCCGTACCTGTTAATCCTTCCGGGAAAAATATGTATCCGGCCGGAGGGTATGTTCCGGATTGACCGGAATATTCAGGTTGAAGCCAGAAAAAATTGATTGAAGTCCTGGTTCCTTAATAAAAAAGGAGCCAGGACTTTTTTAATGGCGGAATACCTATCTTCCTTTATCTATGTCCACCCAGTCATCCCCAGCCACCAAGATCGGATTCTGGTCCGCCGTGGCCGTTATCATTGGTAGTATCATTGGTTCTGGTGTGTTTATGAAACCCGCCAGCATGGCCGGCCAACTGGGCTCACCGGTCTGGCTCACCCTGATCTGGGTAATTGCTGGTATTTTTTCATTATTGGGTGCCCTCATTTATGCCGAACTCGGTGCCATGATGCCTGAAACCGGAGGCATCTATGTTTATTTCCGTAAAATGTTCGGAGAGTTCACGGCTTCATTGTATGGCTGGTCCGCTTTTTCTGTTATCAACACGGCAGCGGTAGCTGCCATTGCCTTTGTTTGTGCCAGCTATGCGGATTATTTCATTGACCTTCCACGTTTTGATTCGGTCACGGAGCATGCATTCGTCTGGCATCTTCCATTTATCGGCGATCTTTATCCGTTGGAAAATGCAGGAGTAAAATCATTAGCGATAGTGATGGTCGTCCTGCTGACCTGGCTCAATTACCGGAGCCTGAAAGCCGGAGATGCATTTCAGTTAATTTCTACTGTATTAAAAATGGCGGTAATTGCTGCACTGATTGTCGGAATCTTTTTCTCAGGCAAAGGCGACTGGCATCATTTTATTGATGCTACTGCACCTAAGGAGGGTGGAGCCCTGATGAGTGGAATCATTGCTGCCTTAACCGGTGCCTTCTTTGCGTATGACGGCTGGGTCAATATTACTTTTATTGCCGGCGAAATCAAACAGCCGCAACGGAATATTCCTAAAAGCCTTTTTACAGGCGTCATAGCCTGTGTGATTGTATATGTGCTGGTAAACCAGGCTTATCTCTATGTATTGCCGGTAGAAGCTATTGCCGGTTCATCATTGGTTGCTTCGGATGCGATTGCGGTTGCATTCGGAACAACGGGTCAGGCCATTGTTGCTTCCATGATAGTTATCTGTACCCTCGGTGCACTGAATGGAAATATCATGGCTACCACCCGGATAACTTATGCGATGGGGCGTGATCGTTTATTCGCGGCCCGGACAGGAAAAGAACATCCCCGTTTTCATACACCCGGTTTTGCACTTTGGCTGCATGCTGCCTGGATATCCCTGCTGATAATTTCCGGTTCATTTGATATGCTGGCAGATATGATGGTCTTTATGAGCTGGGTGGTTTATGGAATGGGTGCCGTGGGAATTTTTCTGCTCCGGAAAAAAATGCCTGAGCTGGCGAGGCCCTATAAAATCTGGATGCATCCTGTAACAACGATTCTCTTTATTCTCTTTGCAGCCTTCTTCCTGATCGTTACACTCTATAATGATATCAATAATTATATGCATGACCGGCAGCCGGTAGTGAATTCATTACTGGGTGTACTGATTACCGCAGCAGGTATTCCTGTCTATTATTATTACAAGGCTAAAAGAAAAAAGCAGTCATAGCATTTTCCGGATGATCCGGCCCAATGTCATCAGGGCATCATTCATCTCCTCGTTCCAGGGCCGGCCAAAACTGATCCGGATAAAATGTCCGTAATGCCTGCCGGAAGAAAAGATTTTACCAGGTACAATAGAGATATGCTGTTTCATGGCTTCGGTACGCAGACGGAATGCATTGATTTTTTTGGGCAGCTCCACCCATAATGCGAGTCCGCCCTGTGGCCTCGATACCTTGGTGCTCTCCGGAAGGTGTTCAATAATTCCCTGCATATAGCGCAGACATTGTGTATGCAGGGCATTGCGCAATTTTTTCAAATGGTATTCATAGCGGCCATGTTGTAAAAAATGGGCCATGGCGGCCTGAGTCAGGGTAGGGGAGCTGATATCATTCATTCTTTTCATGAAACGTACTTCATCCAGAAATTGGCCGGGCAGTACCCAACCAATCCGGTAACCAGGCGCCAGGGATTTGGAAAGGGAAGAACAATGCATTACCAGTCCCTTTGTATCATAATATTTGCAGGTACGGGGCCGTTTTTTCCCGAAATACAATTCACCATAAATATCATCTTCAATCAATGGTATATTATAGCGGCTGATCAAGGCACAAAGTTTCTTCTTGTTTTCATCCGGCATACAACCTCCGGCCGGATTATTGAAATTGGGTGTTACCACACAGGCTTTCACGGGAAATTGCTCAAGGGTTTCCTTCAGGTGATCCAGATCCAGTCCGGTTACGGGCGAAGAAGAAACCTCCACTACTTTTAATCCCAGTTGTTCTGCTGATTGATAAATACCAAAATAATTCGGGGATTCAATGGCAACGGTATCACCTGGTTTGGTTACAGCACGCAGACAGAGTGTAATCGCTTCCAAACAACCGGAACTGATGACTACTTCTTCCGGTTTGATCTTTCCTCCCCAATTAAAGGCCAGTTTAGCCACCTGTTTGCGTAATTCAGGATTGCCGGCTGAATCTTCATAACTGATGCAATGATCTTTATATTGCCGCATCGCCTGCACCACCGATTTATTGATCTTGGCTACAGGTAATAAAGAAACATCCGGTACGGCAATGGCCAGGTTCACGGTTTTGCGATTATCCAGTGCAATATCCCCGTAAATGGAATTGATCATTTCTTTCACCGTCACCTCATGCGACATGGATTCAGGAGCCATTTCCCTCGGTAGTTCCCGGAAACGTCGCTGATTAAAACGCACATAATATCCTGATTTGGGCCGGGCCTCAATCAGTCCCTTTCCTTCCAGATGATAGTAAGCCTGAAAAGCCGTGCCCATACTGATCCCGTATTCTTCACTCAGCATCCGTACAGAAGGTAGTTTATCGCCGATCTTCAATACATCTTCACTGATCATTTGTTCCAGTCCGCCGGCAACCTGGAGATAGAGATGGTCGGTATTGCGCATAGTAGAAGATATTTAGTTATTAGGATATTTAGATATTGGTTTCACATGCCGCAATCTTCACTCATCACTCTTAGCTTATACAACATTCCAGGTATCAGCCCCCGCTCCTTAACTCCCGACTCAAGACTCTGGACTCCCGACTTCCTCGCCCGCCGTAGCCTCAGCGAAGGCGGGATATTGCCTCGCCCGCCATAGCTTTAGCGAAGGCGGGGATTGGATATTAAGATATTTGGATATTGGGATATTGATTTCACACGGATCACTGATAACTTCTTACTAGCCTAACGCCGCAATCATCAACTCACGCCTCTTTACTCTTGACTCTCGACTCCTGACTCTCGACTTCTCTCTCATCTGATCTAGTCAAAAATACATAAACTGAATCTGTTTTATTTGCCGTTAATATAAAAAATTTGTACCAGCATTTAATGATACTGATTGTCAGTCCGCTGCATCTGGCAATTCAGTATTGATCTGAGGTTTCATTAAAAATAATAATCATGGAAATGATCACAGAGATCCCTGTAAAGAAAATCGCCCGCTCCCGGATTCAGGAAGTGGATTTTGAAAATCTGGAATTTGGTCAGCATTTATCGGACCATATGCTGATATGTGATTATGCCAATGGCCAATGGCAACAACCGCAGATTCTACCCTTGTCCAATCTCTCCATGCATCCGGCTACACTCGCCCTGCATTACGGACAAACCGTATTTGAAGGCATGAAAGCCTTTTATATGGAAGATGGCCGGTTGAATATTTTCAGAGTGGATAAACACTATGAACGTTTCTGTCTTTCTCTGGAAAGAATGTGTATGCCTGCTCCACCGGAGGAAATTTTCAGGGAAGGACTGATCAGACTGGTTGAAACAGATAAAGCATGGGCACCCAAACAACCTGGTGCGGCGCTTTATCTCCGCCCTTTCATGTATGCCAGTGAACCCAAACTGGGTGTAAAAATATCAGAGCAATACCGCTTTGTAATTATCGCCGGGCCTGTACCTGAATTATATGCCCGGCCAATACGGGTAAAAGTAGAAACACAGTATATCAGGGCTGCAAGGGGCGGAACCGGTTTTGCCAAATGCGGCGGTAATTATGGAGCCGCCTTTCTTCCAACAAAGATTGCCCGAGCCGAAGGATACGATCAGGTTTTATGGACCGATGCGGCAGAAAATAAATTCATCGAAGAATCCGGTACCATGAATGTAATGTTTGTAGTCAATGGCACCCTGGTCACGGCCCCATTATCCGATTCCATCCTGGATGGGGTGACCCGCGACTCCCTGCTCCGTATCGCGCAGGATAAAGGAATTCCCGTGGAAGAAAGACCCGTGCCGGTTGAAGAACTCACGTTCGGCTTTCTGAATAATGCGATCACGGAAATATTCGGAGCCGGTACTGCAGCCGTGGTGGCACCAATCAGTCTGGTGGGGATCAACGGACTGGATTATACATTACCAGCCTATGGGAAGAAGAGTATCCAGCAAATCCTGAAGAAAGAACTGGAAGAGATCCGGTCAAAACCAGGCAGGGATCCCTATGGCTGGAACCTGGTGATTTGAATCAGCCAGTATACAGCAAAAGTTGAACCCAACACAGGCATTGTTTAACAAATGGTCAACGAAATCATGTTCACCTGACGGACGGTAACGGGGTTCGGTTAATTTTCTGTATTTTTTCAGCCTAAAAAAACGGCATGAAAAATACATTGATTCTGATCGCCCTTTTTGCAACTTCTTTCTTTGCACAGTCACAGTCCTCCATCAACAGTTTTATGAAGGAGAACTATGACAAGTTCGAGTATTTCATCCCTATGCGGGATGGGGTTAAGTTATTTACCCTTGTGTATATGCCAAAGGATCGTTCCAAAACCTATCCGATCCTGATGAACCGTACCTGTTACAACGCATCCGGCTATGCAAATTTTAATACCCATGGTCATCCATCCGATTACCTGGTAAAGGATCTCTACATTCTGGTGTTTCAGGATGTGCGCGGCCGTTATATGAGTGAAGGCACATTTGACAATATGCGGCCGAATATCCCCGGCAATGATCCGAAAAACAAAACAGCGATTGATGAAAGCTCAGATACCTGGGATACCATTGACTGGATGGTCAAAAACCTGAAAGGCAATAACGGCAGTGTAGGGATCTATGGCATTTCCTATCCCGGATTTTATTCAGCCGCTTCCCTTCCTGATGCGCACCCGGCTTTGAAAGCCGTGTCACCACAGGCACCAATTTCTGATTTTTTCTTTGACGACTTTCACCATATGGGCGCCTATCTCCAGAGCTATACGGCTGCGTTTGCTGTCTTCGGATACCAGAAAAAAGATACCACCCGTAAGGACTGGTATATGCCTGAACTGATGAGGGTTTATGGCAAGGCGCCGAAAGACGCATACAGCTACTGGCTGAAAAAGGGTCCCCTGAAAAATGTTACCAGCGAATTTCATCACGATAATTTTTTCTGGAATCAGATCATTGATCATCCCAACTATGATACCTTCTGGCAGAAAAGAAGTCTGCTCCCGCATCTGAAAAATATTAAACCGGCTGTAATGACCGTGGGCGGATGGTTTGATGCAGAGGATTTGTTCGGGCCGATCAATATTTACAAGACCATTGAAAAGACAAGCCCCGGTGCTAAAAATACCATTGTGATGGGTCCCTGGGGTCATGGTGACTGGGCCGATGAAAAAGCGAAAAGCACCCATAACCATATTTATTTCGGCGATAGTATTGCCAGCTTTTATCAAAAGGAGATTGAATTTAAATTCTTTGCCCGTTACCTGAAAGACCAGGGAACGGAAGACATGCCAGAAGCCTATGTGTTTAATACTGGAACCAAGAAATGGGAAAAACATGATGTATGGCCTCCTAAAGAAGCTGCTTCGCTTCAAATGCGTTTTGAGCCCAATGGAAAACTGGTTATTAATAAAGAAGTGAGTGCAGAAAATGCTTTTGAATATATCAGCGATCCTGCCAAGCCGGTTCCTTATACTTCACAAACAGAAGGGCTCACATTTACACCCCGAAACTTCATGAGTGATGACCAGCGCCAGGCTTCCATGCGTCCGGATGTGCTGACCTTTGAAACAGAAGTACTGGGAGATGAAGTAACCATAGCCGGGGAAATCCTGGCCAAACTGAAAGTGGCCATGAGCGGAACCGATGCCGATTTTATTGTAAAGCTGATTGATGTGTATCCGGATAATCATCCCAACTACGAGCACAATCCCAAGAACATTGTCATGGGTGGTTACCAGCAACTGGTTCGCAGTGAAGTATTCCGCGGCCGGTTCAGGAACAGTTTTGAAAAGCCGGAACCTTTTGTGCCCGGACAACCCACAGATGTGAATGTTCCCCTGCAGGATGTTTTGCATACATTCAAGAAAGGACATAAGATCATGATCCAGATCCACAGTACCTGGTTCCCTTATATTGACCGGAATCCGCAGAAATATGTAGATAATATTTACAAAGCGGAGGAATCTGATTTTATCAAGTCAACCATTAAAGTACTGGGTTCATCTGTAATTGGAGCAGGAGGGCAACAACAACCCAAGAAAGGATTCTGAGAAAAAATCAGAACCGGATACTTCCCATAATACCAAGTGCCGTGGATTTTAAACTGGTATTGCTGGCAGTTGCCGTATAGGTTACGGTATAGAGCCGTGATTTGTAAAAGCAAAACCACTGGATGATCCGGATCCGCATTTTATCATCCAGACTGCTGAAACCGGAGTATATAATTTCCACGGCTTCGGCTTTGTTCCAGGTAAAACTGCGCTGGCTTTCACTTTTAAAATCACTGAAAGCTGTTTTCAGCTGATCAGTTACAGAAGGAAACAGATCACCAATCTTGATCTGACCACCATAGGCAGTATTATACTTTACACTGATATTGACATTTTCATTGAAACTATCCGTTTCGCTTTCAGCAGGGGAGGTAAAGAAGACCCGGTTTCCTTCCTTGATTTTGTTGATCCAGGTGGGTGGATATTTCGCTGTAAACATACCTGCTGTATCTGTAAAGGTCTTCCAGCCTGTTTTGCTGATGGTCTGGGCGACTGTCATCAGCTGACAAGAAAGAACCAGTCCGAGTAGGAATAAGCGCCGCATATTTTTTGGGGTGAAAGTAGGGCAAATTTGGTTTAGTGACTATTCGTATGGGTTTTTTGTAAAACCTTATCTCTGTTCCGGCGTATCAAGGTATCGTTAACAATCGTTTTACCATCCTTCACCACAGTTTGACCCCGCTGGGGTCACTGTTTTTTTGTTGGGCCTTTTTGTTACCGATATTGGACCCCTCCGGGGTCAAGAGACACCAGGCGTAAAAAAATACTGCGATCTCACAGCCCCAGCGCGGTATCATATCGGTAACCACCCGCCGTGTATCTCCGTGTTCGCCGTGGTTTAAAAAAAATCTGCAATTAGAACCACAACGCACACAGCGATCACTGCGATCTCTCTTAGCCCCAGCGGGGCTCAATATCTGTAACAAAAACACTGACAAGAGTGACCGGTGCCCCAGCGGGGCACAACATCAGGTTAAAAGGAAAACCATAGCGCACACAGCGATCACTGCGCTCTCTCTCAGCCCCAGCGGGGCTCAATATCTATCACAAAAACACTGATAAGAATGACCGGTGCCCCGGAGGGGTACAACAATAGCTTGTTTAGACTAACCCCACACAACCTCCTTTGCCATACTTTCTCTTACCTTTGCCCTATCTTAAATACGCTTAATTCAAGACGATGGCAGCCCGTACAGACCTTTTTACCAGCCCCGATTATTTCGGACTGGATGAACTCCTCACCGAAGAGCATTTACTGATCCGTGAATCAGTTCGTAATTATGTAAAAAAAGAAATATCACCGATCATTGAAGACTATGCCCAGAAAGCGGAATTTCCTCAGCAGATTGTGAAGCAACTGGGAGACCTGGGGTGTTTTGGCCCAACTGTTCCGGTGGAATATGGCGGGGGCGGACTGGATTATATCGCCTACGGTCTCATGATGCAGGAACTGGAAAGAGGGGATAGTGGTGTCCGTTCAACAGCATCCGTGCAGGGTTCGCTGGTTATGTTTCCGATTTACCAGTATGGCAGTGAGGAGCAGCGAAAAAAATACCTTCCCAAACTCGGCAGCGGGGAATGGCTGGGTTGTTTTGGTTTAACTGAACCCAACCATGGCAGTGACCCATCCAGCATGTTAACCAATTTCAAGGATGCCGGTGACCACGTGATCCTCAATGGTGCCAAGATGTGGATCAGCAATGCTCCCTATGCCCATGTGGCGGTAGTATGGGCCAGAAATGAAGCCGGTGAAATTCACGGCATGATTCTGGAGCGTGGAATGGAAGGATTTTCCACACCCACCACACATGGTAAGTGGAGTCTTCGTGCATCAGCCACGGGTGAACTCGTATTTGACAATGTAAAAGTGCCGAAAGAAAATATTTTTCCCAATGTCAAAGGACTGAAAGGGCCATTAGGTTGTTTAACCAAAGCACGTTTTGGAATTGCCTGGGGTGCGATTGGGGCAGCTATGGATTGTTATGATACCGCACTCCGTTATTCCAAAGAACGGGAGCAGTTTGGCAAACCAATCGGCAGTTTTCAGTTGCAACAAAAAAAGCTGGCCGAGATGCTGACCGAAATTACCAAGGCCCAGCTTCTGAACTGGAGATTAGGAGTATTAATGAGCGAAGGAAAAGCCAGTCCGCAACAGGTGAGCATGGCCAAAAGAAATGCCTGTGAAGTGGCCACCAATATTTGCCGCGATGCAAGGCAGATGCTCGGTGGAATGGGCATCACCGGTGAATATCCGGTCATGCGGCATATGATGAACCTCGAAAGTGTAATCACCTACGAAGGCACACATGATATTCATTTACTGATCACGGGGATGGATGTAACCGGGTTTAATGCGTTTAAGTAAATGTGAGAATGTGTGAATGTGAGAATTGGGATCCCGATTGTTAACGGGAGTATGAATGCTCGCGCATGGGACTGCATATCTGATATTTATTTTAATTCTTATTTTCACATGTATCATATTTTCACATTTTCACATTTCTCACATTTCCACATTTTCTCTTGAAGATTTTCCTCATAGGATTCATGGGCTCCGGTAAATCCTACCTCGGCCGCTTGCTGGGACAAAAACTGGGAATTCCTTTTTTTGATTTGGATGAACAGGTAACCACACATGCCGGTAAATCAATACCTGAAATTTTTGATACGGAAGGAGAGGAGCATTTCCGTCTGCTGGAAAAAGAAGTGTTGTTCATGATTACAGAAAGCCATGATAGTTTTATACTGGCTACCGGAGGTGGCACGCCCTGTTTCTTTAATAATATCGATTATATGAACCGCTCCGGAACCACGGTCTGGATCCACACGCCTGTATCCGTATTATTTGAACGATTAGTAAAAGAAAGACCAGGCCGTCCGCTGATCCGCAATCTGACGGATGATCAGTTGATGGCATTTATCTTCCGGAAATATTCCGACCGTAAGATTTATTATGAACAGGCTACGGTAACCATTGATGAAGAGCCGGTGGATATTGATAAACGCGTAGAAAAAACATTTCATGCATAAAAAAATCCTGGCCCTGGGGGCGGGGCACAGCGGACTGGCCGTAGCAGCCGGGGAATTTGGGGCCCATGGTTTGCAAAGAGTAACCAGTGATCCTAAAATTTTACAGATTTACCAGACTGCCGTCCAATACCAGGGATGGCATGCACTGGCTTTGATCCTGGTGGCGATTCTTTTTTCCGGTACGGGAAACCATAATTTACTGAAGTATACCGGCTATTGTTTTCTTACCGGGATTATTCTTTTTTCAGGCTCGCTTTACCTGCTGACGCTTTTGAAAATTAAGGAATCGGGAATGAGCAGGATGATCGGTCCCGTTACACCCATCGGGGGGCTTTTCTTTATAGCAGGCTGGATACTGTTACTGCTGGCTGTACTGAAAAAGGAAAAATCATAAAGGAAGCCGTAAGGTGGTTACGGTTCCGCCTTCATTCTGGATGGAAAAGGTTCCACCAATACTTTCCATTCTCCGGCCAATATTTTTCAATCCATTGCCAAACTGACGGAGTTTTTCTTTATCAATGCCCTTTCCGTTATCATGGATTTGTATCAGCAATGCTGTTTCATCGGCACGGATATCAATACTTACTTCGCTGGCAGCGGCATGTTTTAATACATTGTTCAGAGATTCTTTTACACATAAAAAGATATTTCTTCTTTTATCTCCGGTGAGTTCCTGCTGGGGAATTTCTTCAGGAGTGTTAACCCGGCAATTGACCGGCGTACTCTCAAAATATTCCAGCGACCAGGCCCGGATATAAGAAATCAGGTTGTCGAGTGTGTCATTACTGCTGTTCATACTCCAGATGATGGCATTCATTTTATTGAGTACATCATCCGCAGAACGGGATATTTTTTCAATCTCAACCGGGGTGTTTTCCTTCATCTTATTCCGTGCAATTTCACTCATCAGCCGGATGGCCGTCATGCCTGAACCCAGTTCATCATGCATGTCGGCAGAAATACGCTGTCTTTCCTCCTGCTGGGCTTTATATACGGCAATTTCTTTTTCATATTCCTGCACCATGGCCTGGGCTTTCAACGCTTCTTTTTCTTTGGTTTGGGCAATGATATACCGTCTGTTTTTATAGTTGAGTCCACCCAGGAAGAATACCAGTTCAAAGAACAACCCGGTTTCATAATGAATCAAAGAATTGGTGGCAATAGGATGATAAGGAAATAACCCCGGAGCTATGATTAGTGCGTAGGATACCAGTGAAAAAAGAAGGTAAAAGAAATTGCCCCAGAAGAGGTATCGGAATAATTTAATATGCCAGTACCTGCTGCTGTATACCAGGAATACCACAATCATCAGCAATAACAGAAACTTAGTTCCCTGCTCTACCAGAAACTCGATATGATAAAGATTGGTGGCATAATGTAAAACAGTAAAAGTCAGGGTGGCAAAGAGCAGCAGGAAGATCCCGCTATTATATAAGCGATTGAGGAAACGATAATTGTTACGGGTGTCCAGGAATTTCTGCATAAAGATCATGTAGAAAATGATCCCTGTGGCCTGCAATACAAAATCCAGGTATTCTTCCAGGAAGAAGTTCATGGGCTCTGTATGATAGTTGTACAAAGCCTTGGTAAAAAGCATTAACCCGATAAAAAAAGCATAACCCGAATAATACAGAAACTCTTTATTGGCACCCTGGAAATAAACGGAAAGGGAATAGAGCACCATCATCAGCAGTAAACCGCAAAACACATAAGTAAACAAATCACTCGCCCAGCTGATATCATGTAAACCTGCTATGAATGAATCCAGGTATTCTGGGTTCACCAGCCGGGGCCTGATCTTATTGACATAAGTTTTCAATAAACCCAGTGAAGCAATGATCTCCATGCTATCACCGGCTGCAATGGTTAATTCCCGGTACCCGGCTTTTTCTTTGTTGTCAGGTAGTATTTCCGGCAGCAGTTGAAGCGCTTTACCATTGACCCGGTAAAGGCTGATTTTTTTATAATAGAATCCAGGGAAGAAATATAATTTCTTTAACTGATTCCCGCTGTTATGGATCCGGAACCTGACCAGGGCCGTTTGCGTAACATATTTTTCAGGAATCGGTCCTTTGATTACTGCGCCCTGTTTAAATGGGATGGCCGGGAATTTTTTTAAGAACGTTTCTTCGTTACTGATAAATACGGAAGAAATCTGATCCCTGATTTCAATCGCCAGATTGAACCCTGCCACATCAATGGAAGGTTCCTGCCCGGATTGGCCGCTTGCCCCTTTCGCCAGCCAGACGGTAGCGAACAGGTACAGCAACAAGTACCTGAAAGAAAGAACCCGAAAGTAGGAGATCAGCGGCATGCGGTAAATGTAAACAATCAGTGCAGTTTTTGCCAGCGATTGGGGTACTACTTTCAGGTAATCTTTTCATACCAAACTGTTTATCTTTGTCGGATGGCTACCAGGCTGAAAAAGAAAAACAACCCTGCGAAAAAACCCTCCAAACCGAAATCAACCGGCTCCGCATCCAAAGGCTTTACTGCGGAAAAGGAGGAAAAGATTGATTGGAAAGAACTGGCCCGGGATGAACGTACCTGGAAAATTGTAGGTACTATCTTTATCCTGATTGCCATTTTCCTCTTTATTTCCTTTATATCCTACTTATTTACCTGGGCAGAAGACCAGGATGTGGCCAACAAAGGGCTTTCGGCCTTATTCGACAATTCGCTGAAAGCACGCAATCTCCTGGGCAGACTGGGCGCCCTGGTCTCTCATTTCTTTATCAACTACGGTTTTGGAATTGCCTCCTTCCTGGTTTGCACTTTCTTTTTTGTGGTGGGTGTAAACCTGCTCTTCCGCCGCAAAGTCTTTTCGATCTGGCGAAACCTGAAATATGTTACTGTCGGTCTGCTTGTGCTCTCCGTTTCCATGGCCTTTATTTTTGGCAGAAGCGGCTTTCCCTGGGGCGGCGCCGTGGGTGATATGATCAGCGATAAACTCACTGGTACATTGGGAAATATAGGAACAGCAGCCGTACTACTGCTGATGGCTGGCGGTTATTTTATCTGGCAATTCAATCCCAGTTTTAACTGGCCAGGACAAAAAGAAGAAATTGCAACTGAAGAAAGCGATGAGTCAGACAACACTGAGCAAACGGAAGAGCAGTTGGCCACCGCTAAAACAGTCAACCCGCTTATTGCTTCCGCAGATAAAACAGGAACCGGAAATAGTCTGACTACTTCAGATGGCATCGTGATCAATTTTCCGGATGAAAAAACTTTGCCTGAGTTGCAGCTGATCGAAAAGATGAACCGATTGAAGCCGTTATTGAAAAAATGGCCGCGGAACAAACCAGTCCCGAGAAAGAAATCGTAAACGAAATCCTGCACACCCACGAAGACTTTAATACCGGCACGGATGCCACGGAACTGGAAATACCTGAACCAGTTAAGCAAAAGCCTTCCAGCCGGAAAACAGATGAACCCCTTGAACTGGAAATCAAAAGCGTACCGGAAAAACCGGCGGAAGAACCTGCAGTAACTGAAAACCTGCCTCCATATGAACCTACACTGGATCTGAGTAATTATAAATACCCCTCACTTTCATTGCTGGAAACGCATGGCAGTGAAAAATAATTCAGGATACCAGTGAACTGGAAAATCACAAGAACCAGATCATTGCCACCCTGCGGAATTATTCTATCGAAATACAAAAGATCAGTGCGACCGTTGGGCCCACGGTTACATTGTATGAAATTGTACCTGCTCCCGGCGTAAGAATTTCTCGGATCAAAAACCTGGAAGATGATATCGCCCTGAGTCTGGCTGCCCTGGGTATCCGGATTATTGCACCCATTCCCGGAAAGGGAACCATCGGTATTGAGGTCCCGAATGTACGCAAGACGGTGGTGAGCATGAAGACCCTGCTTTCTTCCGAAAAATTCCAGAACAATACCTATAGCCTGCCGATTGCGATCGGTAAGAAAATTGATAATGAGAATTTCATTGTGGATTTAGCCAGTATGCCCCACCTGTTGATGGCCGGTGCCACCGGACAGGGTAAATCCGTTGGGGTGAATGCCCTGCTGGTCTCACTGCTTTATAAAAAGCACCCTTCGCAGTTGAAGTTTGTTTTGATCGATCCCAAGAAAGTGGAGTTGAGTATCTACAGGCAGATCGAAAAACATTTCCTGGCCAAATTACCCGGTGAAGAAGATGCCATCATCACCGATACCAAGAAAGTGGTATACACCCTCAATGCGCTTTGTATTGAAATGGATAACCGCTACGATCTTTTGAAGGAAGCCGGTGCCAGAAATATCAAGGAGTACAACGAAAAATTCATCAAACGGAAACTGAACCCGCAGAAAGGTCATCAGTTCCTGCCCTTTATTGTACTGGTGATTGATGAGTTTGCGGATCTGATCATGACGGCCGGTAAGGAAATTGAAATGCCCATTGCCCGTCTGGCACAGTTAGCCAGGGCCATCGGTATCCATCTGATTATTGCTACCCAAAGACCTTCAGTGAATATCATCACCGGTACCATCAAGGCCAACTTCCCGGCCCGGATTGCTTTTAAAGTTTCTTCCAAGATTGATTCCCGTACCATCCTTGATACCGGTGGGGCGGAACAATTGATTGGTAAAGGGGATATGCTGATTTCTCACAATGGGGAACTGACCCGTTTACAATGTGCGTTTGTGGATACCCCTGAAGTGGAACAGGTAGTGGAATATATCGGCAATCAGCGCGGTTACCCCGAGGCCTTCCTTTTACCGGAATATGTAGATGAGAAAGAGCTGGAAGGAAGGGATTTTGACATGGCCGACCGGGATTCCCTTTTTGAAGATGCTGCCCGTTTGATTGTGCAAAACCAGATTGGCTCGACCTCCTTATTACAAAGAAGAATGAAACTGGGATATAACCGGGCAGGCCGGCTGATGGATCAGCTGGAGGCAGCCGGTATCGTTGGCCCTAACCAGGGAAGTAAGGCCAGAGATGTGCTGATCAAAACAGAAATGGATCTGCAGCAACACCTCGATGCCTTGGGTTAAGTTGAGCCGTTCGTTAGCAGCATGTTAAGAAAGGAAATCGCAGGCAATCCGGCAGGGTCATTGGCGGTCATAATTCTGCAACTAAGCCATCGCAGAGCTGATTGACCGTATTTCAGTTATCTTTGCATCCCGAAAAAGAAGGTCCACCACCACAAACCCCGAATAATGAAGAAATTATATATCGCCTCCTTTTTTATTGTATCAACATTTCTGGCCGCTGCCCAAGCTAAAAACGACCCGGCAGCCAAAGCAATTCTGGATGGAGTAAGCGAGAAATTCAAGACATTTAAAACCGTTCAGGCTGCCTTTACCTATAAAGTAGAGAATGCGGCAGGCAAGGCCCTTTCCACCAAAAGTGGTACCATTAAAATGAAGGGCACCAAGTATTATGTGTTATTCAGTGGCCAGGAAATATTCTGTAATGGCACTACGGTATGGAATTATGACAAAGCCGCCAATGAAGTCACCATCTCCCGTCTCGATGCTTCTTCCGGGATGATCACTCCGCAAAAATTATTCACCAATTTCTACGACAAGGATTTTCTCTATATGCTCAACGGAGAAAAGAAAGTGGGGAACAAAACCGTGCAGGAAATTGAAATGACGCCGGTAGATAAAAGCAAACCCTTCCACAAAGTTTTTGTGCAGGTAGATAAAGCTTCTAAAACTATTTATAGTACCAAAGTGCTGGAGAATGCCGGTAACAGATACATCTATACGGTTACCAGTCTCAGTACCAATGCCGCCATGGCCGATGCTATTTTTACTTTTGATAAAAAGAAATACCCAGGAGTAGAGGAAGTGGATCTTCGATGAGAAAGGGAAGCGAAGAGGTTTAACCGCTAAGACGCCATGACGCAATGGTACGCTAAGAGCTTTGTATTTTGCGTCTTTGCTCCTTTGCTCCTTTGCGACTTTGCGTGAAATTTCACCGCTGAGTAATGAGAACGCTGAGTTTTCGAAGAGATTTAACCGCGGAGGCTTAACCGCGAAGACGCCAGGACGCGAAGAATTTTTTGTCTCTCCTTTGTGTGCTTAGTGTCTTTGTGGGAAACCCTTATGTTGCTTTTTAAAGGCCGCTTTCATCTTACACCACCGCCTTCCTGATCTTCACCAGCTTCGCCAGCAATGGCTCCAATAAATCCAGTTGCAACATATTAGCCCCATCACTTTTCGCTACTGCAGGATTAGGATGTGTTTCTATAAATAATCCGTCTGCTCCGGCGGCAATGGCCGCTTTGGCGATAGTGCCGATTAACTGCGGATGCCCACCGGTTACCCCACTGGTTTGATTGGGTTGTTGCAGGGAATGTGTTACATCCATCACCACCGGTACACCATGTGACTGCATGGCAGGAATATTCCGGTAATCCACTACCAGGTCCTGGTAACCGAAGGTGGTACCTCTTTCAGTAAGCATTACTTTATCATTCCCCGTTTGTCTTACTTTCTCCACGGCAAACTTCATGGCTGCACCACTTACAAACTGTCCTTTTTTGATATTCACAATCTTGCCGGTTTCCCCGGCGGCCTGTAGCAGGTCAGACTGCCGGCAGAGAAAAGCAGGGATCTGTAAAATATCCACTTCTTTGGCAGCCATGGCCGCTTCAGCGGGAGCATGAATATCAGTAACGGTGGGTAGCCCAAAAGTTGATCGGACCTTGCCCAGTATACTCAATGCCTTTTCATCACCCAGTCCGGTAAAAGAAGAGGCACTGGTACGGTTGGCTTTGCGGTAGGAAGATTTGAAGACATAGGGGATGCCCAGGTTCCGGCAGATGGCTGATACTTTTTCTGCGACTTCCATTACCAGTTCTTCGCTTTCCACCACACAGGGGCCCGCCAGCAGAAAAAAATTGGCGGGGTCATAGCTTTGATCTTTAAAAAGGTCGGTCAGGAATTTTTCCATGCAGCAAAAATAGACGGAAGTTTTGGTTTAAACTGGTTTTTGGGATTTGCCCGCAGTTGTATCATATTTGCCTTATCAAAGCTTGCTATGGTTAAAGAAAAAATACTGGTGATCGGCGCTTCCGGTCAGATCGGGGTGGAGCTCACCATGGCCCTCCGTAAAATTTATGGAAATGCCAATGTGATTGCCTCAGATTTAAGGGAGCAGAATCCCTTGCTGGAAGGAACCGGTCCCTATGTTTCGCTTGATGTGATGAATAAAGAGATGCTGCATGTACAGGTCATCCGCCAGGGAATTACCCAGATTTATTTATTGGCCGCCATTCTATCTGCCACGGGTGAAAAAAATCCCGGACTGGCCTGGAATCTCAATATGCAGGGGCTGCTGAATGTATTGGATATTGCCCGTGAAGAAAAAATGCATAAAGTCTACTGGCCTTCTTCCATTGCCGTATTCGGTCCTACTTCTCCCCGGCAAAATTGTCCACAGCAAACCATCATTGAACCGACAACGGTATATGGTATCAGTAAGTATGCCGGCGAATTCTGGTGTAATTATTTTTTCCAGCGTTTTGGCGTGGATGTGAGAAGTCTCCGTTATCCCGGGTTGATTTCCTATAAATCACCTCCCGGTGGCGGTACCACAGATTATGCGATAGAAATATTTCATGAAGCATTGGAAGAAAAAAAATACAGTTGTTTCCTGGGCCCCGATACCTACCTGCCCATGATGTATATGCCTGATGCGATACGTGCCACCATCGAACTCATGGAAGCACCGGCGGAAAAAATATCCATTCGCACTTCTTATAATATTTCTTCGATGAGTTTTTCGCCCAAAGAAATTGCAGCGGAGATCAGCAAACATATTCCTGATTTTAAAATGAGTTACCAGCCTGATTACCGCCAGGCGATTGCCGACAGCTGGCCGCAAAGTATTGACGACAGTGTGGCCCGCCGCGACTGGGGCTGGAAGGAGGATTTTGATCTGGCGGGGATGACGGGGGATATGCTGGTGAACCTCGGTCGTTAGTCGTTAGTCGATAGTCATTAGTCGGAAGTCGACAGTCGTCAGTCAGCAGTCTTCAGTCAACAGTCGGGAGGTTATCACGGGAGCGTTATATTATTTAAAGAGATGAGTTGCGAAGTAATATCTCATTCCCTCCTGATCTCAAATCCCTCAAAATTTTCCAGATCCGTTTCTTTCACAATCACTTCCCGAACGATTGCGGCAGTAGGCCCAATTTTACACCAGGCAATGAGTTCATCCAGTTGCTCGCTGTTGCCAGTAGCTAGAATACTAACAGATCCGTCCGGCAAATTTTGTACATATCCGCTTAAGCCAAGTGACAAAGCCTTCTTCCGCGTACTCTGGCGATAGTATACACCCTGAACTTTTCCGGTGATATGGAGGGAGAGAGAAGTCAATAGTCTTGAGTCGTTAGTCATTAGTCGTGTTCTTTGCGCTGGGAACGTTGTATATATTAAGAGTTATGAAATATAAGTTATGAATTATGAGTGAAAATTCCCTGCCTTCGCTTGGGCTACTGCGGGAGAGAAAAGTCGTGAGTCCTGAGTCGTGAGTCTTGAGCCCGGAATTGATGATTGAAACCTTGGATAAATTAAGAGTTATGAATGATGAGTTATGAGTGAAAATTCCAAAGTTTTATTATCCCAATATCCAATATCTAATACCTAATATCCCCCGCCTTCGCTAAAGCTACGGCGGGCAAGCATCTCGCCTTCGCTGAGGCTACGGCGGGCAAGCTTAATATCCCAATATCTAATTCCCCGCCTTCGCTAAAGCTACGGCGGGCGAAGCAATATCCTAATATCTCAATATCCTAATAACTAAGCATCCCCACAATCTCTTCCAGAAACCGCTTATCCGTTTCATCAAACTGATTATACTCACTGGCATCAACATCAAGCACACCTGTCACTACTCCATCTTTGATCAATGGAACAACGATTTCTGATTTGGAGAGACTACTGCAGGCAATATGCCCGGGAAATTTTTCTACATCCGGAACAATCAAGGTTTTTGCTTCTGCCCAACTGGTACCACATACACCACGGCCTTTGCGGATCCGGGTGCAGGCAACCGGTCCCTGGAAAGGACCGAGTACCAATTCATCTTCCTTCACCAGATAGAATCCCGTCCATAACCAGCCAAACTGCTCTTTCAATGCAGCAGCTATATTCGCCAAGTTGGCAACAAGATCGGTTTCTCCTTCCAGCAGACCTTTAATCTGTGGCAGGAGGGATTGGTATTGTTCGGTCTTGTTTCCGGTAATAATCTGTAGATCTTCAGCCATAAAAAAATATAAGAATTGTAATTATTGTAATTGCCGTTTGTATAACTGAATCGTGTTTTCAAAACCGAGGTAGATCGCATCACAAATCAGCGCATGACCAATACTCACTTCCAATGTCCAGGGAATCGATGTTTTAAAATATTTCAGATTCTGCAGGTCGAGATCATGACCTGCATTGATACCCAGTCCACAGTCTTTTGCTGCCAATGCAGCCTGATAATATGGCGCTATGGCTTTTGCATGATCACCGCCAGCATAGATGCTGGCATAGCTTTCGGTGTATAATTCGATGCGGTCTGTTCCTGTTGTTGCTGCCGCTTTCACCATGGCTTCATCCGGATCACAAAAGATAGAAGTACGGATGCCCGCTTTTTGAAATACCGCAATGATTTCTTTCAGATAATCCTGGTGGCGAATCGTATCCCAGCCATGATCACTGGTCAGTTGTCCGCTCGCATCTGGTACCAACGTCACCTGGTCTGGTTTTACTTCCAGTACAATATCAATAAATTTTTGTTCCCGGCAATTGCCTTCAATATTGAATTCAGTTTTGATTACTTTTTTAATCTGCCGTACATCTTCATAACGGATATGTCTTTCATCAGGACGGGGATGCACGGTAATGCCATCGGCACCAAAACGCTGGGCATCGATCGCTGCTTTTACAATATCCGGATTGTTGCCGCCACGGGCATTGCGGAGCGTGGCAAATTTGTTGAGGTTCACAGACAATTTGGTCATACGCAAAGGTAACCCTGCTGCAATAAAAAACCCGCCCCGGATAACCGGAACGGGCTGCAACCTTGACTTGCAGTTTTATTCCCTAAGAATTTTTTGTACTGCCTGTTATCTGGCCATTTTCTTCCCTTACAATCACCTGGTATACCCCCTTGGGCAGGGTGACCGGAAATTGCAGGCTGATGGTATTGTTGCCGGTAAATACTTTACGGGTTTGTGTTTGTACAATCCTTCCCGACTGATCAGCAATACTGATACTCAGGTCCTGCTGCGCGGCACTGTAAATGGAAACCGCTGCCTGATCCCGTACCGGATTAGGATAAATGGCGATTCCACCTGATTTGTTATCCGAACTGATCCTGACTATTGTAGAGTATTTAAAACTTTGATCGATATCCGTCAGCCGAAGCCGGTATAAAAGGATGCTGCCAACGGGACGAATATCCCGGTAGGAATAATCTTTGTCACCACTGCTAAAACCTGCGGCAGCTACCGTACCAATTTTTTCCCAGCCTGAACCGGTATTTCTTTCTATGTCAAATGCAGCGGAATTCATTTCCCGGCTGCTGGTCCAGTTGAGTAATACATCATTATTATTCCGGTATCCACTGAAATTGGAAAGACTAACTGGTAAAGTAGACTGATCAAAACTAACAGCGCCTATTGCTATCGCCTGAGCTGCAGTGTTTGAATTGGCACCCGGGGCATTATCATAACGGATGGTAATACTATTAATCACATTGGAGCCAAAACTTACATTGATCGTACCCCGCTGGTCGGTGGCATCTGATGCAGTATTGTCCGCCATGCCACTGGTACTGTTTACTTCAGCTACATTGCCAGTGATCACCAGAAAATCCGGGTCGGTTGTGGCATCGTATTTTGTGATGGTGGGGTTATAAGTTGTTATGCCATCTGAACCGGTGATGGTTACCCGGTCGTAATAAGTAGTACTCGTTGGATCATTCTTATCAATATCTGCGATCCGGAAACTCACATTGGTGGTCATGGCACTAAAGCTGAAAACAATATCTGTATAGGAAGTATTCGAACTATAATTGGGAGTTAAATGAATCCTGCTGGCAGCTCCAGGTACAGTAAATACAGCACCTGAAACGGTTGGCGTGGGTGTCCCAAAAATATTTCCTGTTACCCCTGTAAAAAAACCAGCTCCATTCATGGTTACTGTAGCCGTACAATTGATACTGTTCCCATTAATATTGGAGGCCGTTCTGCTCAAGTCACCATTGGACCATGACGGTGAAAAAGAGGAGGCCCAGTTTAAATTGATTTGGGAGAATGCTGTTTGAGTCAGGCATATAAAGGTCATGCCCATGATAAGTAAATGTCTTTTCATGATTAGGATATTGGATGATGGATGACTATAACGAATGGAGGTATCAGCTTAGTACGAAAACGCCTAAAAAAATTAAGTGCTTCTATGTAGTGGAGCGTGTAAACTTCGGATTCGCAGTAAGTTATAATTCCACCCAGGTATGATCGGCCAGGAGCTTTACCGTGGCCACAAACCTTTTGAACGGACCGGAAGGCCCCCATTCTTTGGGAGAAACCAGAGAAAGAAGGTAACTGCTATCCTGTTTTTCGTAAAGATGATAGGTTTGCCCGATATTGGGTTTGAAGGACATTTTAGCCCCATAAATCGTCATCGACAATTCTTTTCTTTTCTGGATCTCATGCGCCTGTAAGGCTAGTAATTCTATTTGTTTCCGGATCTGGTCCAGCTGCATATTGGTCTGCTCTTCCATGGCGGTTAGCGCCTTGTGTTTGATCACGCCTTCTTCCGTGGGCCTGATCACCGCACCGGATACAGCGGCAGAGTAGGGGAGCACGCTCAATTGTTTATGATAAACTTCTGTATTGGTATAAGCCGTTCCATCCTCCCTTACCCCCTGCAAACTGATCCGCAGATAACCATTGGGCATGATCTCATGAATGATATGCAATAAGGCTTCTCCCTTTCTGTAAAAATGGACTTCAAAGCTGATACTGTCCGGAAAAACAGCCTGTGCCTGCTCAGCCAGTTGTGTATCTGTAAAAGGATTCAGATTGCCATCAGCCAGGATGGTATAGGCAGAAGAAAATGCCTGACTCTCCAGAGAGACCCAATTGTGATAAATAGTCAACTCTTTTGGAGCCAGACCGGCTTCTATTTTATAAATGCCGCTTTTGGGGCGCTCACCCCATTCATAAGTCCCCTTTTCAGGAAAGAGCTGCCAGGATGCCAGAAAGTTATAAGCCTGTACCATAAACGGCTGCAAAGGTTTTGTTTTCCGGTGAATTAACAAAGCAATTCCTGCATGGTTTGATTCTCCCAAACTAAACTTTCTATCTTTATACTCTTAAATCGGTTGTATTGAAGAGTTATTTTGGTACATATCATCAGCCCGGGGCCGGCCCCGTTGAATCAACCGTTCTGGTTTTTGATAAAATGATCAGTATCGGGTACCGTAAAACCGATGGCAGTAACCAGATGTTGCAATGGCCCCTGAAGGACCTGACCGTTACCACAGAACGCTCCGATGATTCCACTTTACTCCGTCACCTGCAAATGCAAGGCGAATTACGCATCAATGGAACAGAAGCGGCCGCTCATATACAATCCCTGCAAGAGGAACTCCAAAAGCCCTGGATCCAACGCAGTAGCGGACGCGACTGGCTGAGAAGTACAATGGTATTCATGGGCATTGCCGGGATACTGGTGCTGGTCTACCTGCTGATGGTACCCTGGTTGTCCGCAAAACTGGCATCCAAAGTTCCCGCAGCTACTGAAAGAGAGATGGGTGATGCCGTTTACAATGCCATGGGAATGGAAGCCAAAGAAGACAAAGCCTCTTCTGCCGTACTCAATGAATTTTTCAAAGCCATGAACATTCCATCTTCCTATGAAATCCGGATCTCGGTAGTGGATGATGGCGTAATCAATGCTTTTGCCTTACCGGGTGGAAGAATCGTGGTATATAAACCGCTGTTACTCCAAATCAGATCTTATCCAGAACTGGCCGCCCTGCTCAGTCATGAATTTACCCATATCAATGAACGGCATGCGACCAAAAGAATTTTCCGTTCACTCGGATCAAGAATTTTTATCAGTCTGCTATTTGGAAAATTCGGAGCCGTCACCAATGTACTGGTAAGTCAGGCCGAAAACCTGAAACACCTGCAGTATTCCCGCAACCTGGAAAAAGAAGCCGACATGGAGGGATTGCGAATTTTAATGGAAAGAAAGATTGATCCGGCCGGCTTTACAGATCTTTTCAAACACCTGAAAAACGCAGCACCCGGTTCAGCACTTCCTGAATTTTTAGGGAGCCATCCGGATACAGATAAAAGAATGGAGTATATCCAAAAAGCTGTCCCCGGAGCTGAAATAAAAGAAATGGAGAAACTAAGTGCAATATTTGATCAATTAAAAAATACATTATGATTATTACCACCACGAGTATCATTGAGGGAAAACCGGTACAGGAGTACCTGGGTATCATCAACGCGCAAAGTATTATCGGGGCGAATATTTTCAAGGATATTTTTGCCGGACTCCGGGATGTTTTCGGCGGACGCAGTAAAACCTATGAAAGAGTACTGGAAGAAGCAAAGGAAGATGCCCTCCGTGAACTCACCCAAAAAGCACAGGCCATGGGTGCAAATGGTATACTGGCAGTAGACCTTGATTTTGAAACGGTGGGTGGAAGCATGTTAATGGTGATTGCCACGGGTACGGCTGTAAGAATCTGATAAAAAAACATATGAAGAAGAAAATACTACTGGCCTTTGTTTCCATCTTATCGGTCTTGTATTCCACTGCGCAGGGAACAGCTACGGCTGATGAGTTGCTGAAAGAAGCCTGCACAAGAGCGGGTAAAGAAAATAAGAAAGTGATGGTGATCTTTACGGCCTCCTGGTGTGGCTGGTGTCATCGCATGAAAAAAAATATGGAAGAGGCAGATGTAAAACCTTTTTTCAGTCAGCAATTTGAAACCCTGCTGATCACCGTACTGGAAAGCCCTGATAAGAAAAACCTGGAAACACCCGGCGGTGCTGCTTTCTTTACAAAATACGGAGGCGATGGAAAGGGCATTCCTTTCTGGCTGGTATTTGACAAAGATGGCAATCTGCTGGCCGACTCCATGAAACCAGATGGCAGTCCGACCGGTAAAGTCAATACAGGATGTCCCTACGAAAAAGAGGAAGTGGCTTATTTTATTGAGGTATTGAAAAAGACGACCAGTCTGAATGATGAACAATTGCAGGTCATCAGCAAGCGGTTTACTAAAAAAGCAGAATAAAATCTACCAACGGGTTAATTCCTGCTCCACGGCACTGCGGATCTGCTCCTCGCTTTGGGTAATCCATGGCGGCAGTCCGGCTGCTGCAATACGCCAGTTGCCATCCCTTTTGTGCATGTCAAAAAGGATGCGATCTCCTCTTTCGTCACATACATTCACGGTTAACTGCTCCTCACCGGGATTTCTCAGTTTTCTGAAGTTAAATTCTCTGACCCTGTTCCCCGCCTTCACCAGCAGCGAGAACTGAACCATTCTGCTGAACTCAAGATGCATACTAATCAGATTGAATGGGAGTATTCGCAATTACTGTGCTAATCGCTTGTTTTGTAGAATGAAAAGTTGTTCACAAAATTGACGACTGACAAGTTTTTAACGGATCAGGGTAAATATACCCTTTTGGAAATAGGGCCTGCCCCTGTAATCAGTGGCGCTCACCTGCCAAACATAGGTGCCAGTTGGCTGAGGAAGTCCATTTTTGTTGCCATCCCATCCCATTCCGTTTTGTCGGGTACTGAAGACCTGTTCACCCCAGCGGTTATAAATGCTGAAATAATTGATCAGACTGATTCCTGCTCCCAATGGACGTAACCTGTCATTCCGTCCGTCATTATTCGGCGTAAAGGCAGTCGGAACAAATACTGTTGGTGCTGTCTGATAAACCCGGATCATGATAGTGGCACTGGCTGCACAGCCCGCCGAATCAAATCCGGTTACCTGGTATTGTAAACCTGCACTGGCAGCATTGAAAATGGCAACCGGATTGGCAATATCCACAGCTGATAAAGCAAACGCTGGTGACCAATTGTACCGCAAACCACCACTGGCCAGTAATTGCAAGGGCTGGCCTGTTACGACTGCAGTATCATTTCCGGCCCTGATTTGTAATCTGGGCATCCAGGTCACTAAAACAGTATCCGTTCCCGCTTTCGGGCAACCTCTGGTATCAAATGCACTGAATACAAAACTGGTGGACCTGGGAGAAAGGGCAATGGGTTGAAGACTGGTCGGATCATCCAGCAATCTTGCTGGTGACCAGTTCCAGGAACTGCCATCTGTCTGGCCATTGAGTTGAACGGGCGAATTGTAGCATGCCAATTGATCAGGACCTGCATTCGCCAAAGGGTAGGGCACAGGGGTAACGGTAAAACTGCCGGTTGCAGAACAACTGCCAACCGTTGCGATGACGGTGAAGAGCGTTGGCAGCGGACTAATAACCAATGGATTTTTTACAGAAGGGCCAATCAATTGGGCCGAAGGTGACCAGGTATATTGCAATCCATCAGAAATAATTTGCAAGCGGGTTGTATCTCCCTGACAGATACTGGTATCACTTACCTGCAGACTTACAAAACGAATCACCCTTACCGTCACCGAATCCCGGTTGGTACAACCTCCGTCATTCAGGTCAACATAGAAAGTAGTATTTACTGTTGGATTAACTGCAGGGGTTGGAGAATGAATATCCGATATATTCAGGGCGGGTGACCAGGTGAATTGTCCTGTGCCGTTCGCTTGTAGTACCAGCGGATCATTTATACAGATCAATGTATCACGGAAACCAAGCGTCAGCAAGGGACCCTGTGTTACATCCAGTAATTTTTCAATCGTATCACGGCATCCCCTGGTATCCGTTACGAACAGCCTCGCCGTTTTGGGTCCGGTTTGCGGATAACTGTATACAGGATTTTGTAAAGTAGAGATATCATTGGTAACAGTCCCTTCTCCAAAATCCCAGGTCCAGGAATTGGGAACACCATAAACAGATCGGGTGCTGTCGGAAAATGAAGTGGGTCTTTGCAAACAACCTCCGGTAAAACCAAACTCCCCTTTAAATCCGGGATATACCCGTACAATGGTTTGGGTGGAATCAGCACAACTCAGGTTTCGATTGATCACCAGCTTAACCCGGTAAGTTCCGGTATCCGCAACACGATATTGAAGGGTATCACCATTAAAAGGATAGAGCAGCGTGTTATTCGCATCCCGAACCTCCCAGATACTGCTTTGAATACCACTGCTGCCTGATTCATTAAAAAGAAATATAGTTTGTGAGGTATCGCATAAAAGATATTCTGGTTTCAAAACAGCAGAAGTGATGCTGCAATCAGCCACATTGATCTGTATATCTTTTCGCTGTGTGGCAATCACCGTACCTCTCCTTGTTTCTTCAACACAAACAGTGACTACATATTGGCCGGCAGCCGGAGCGATTCCCTGTAATAATCCCGAATTACTATTTAATGTTATACCGGCACCCATAGGCTGGGATTCCGAATAAGCCGGTGTATTATAAGGAATGGAAGTATAGGGCGGAGGTTCAGGTGGGGGAGCACTGCCTCCCTGACTGGTGCTTCGGTAAGCCGCGCAAAATCTGTAATATAACTGATCACCATCCGGATCAGTGGCGGCAAAACTATAACTGAAATTATCACCGGTACAAACCAGTACCAGGTCTGTACCTGTAAATCGGGCACTGTTGTTCTGAATACCGGTTGCCGGGGCTGTTGTACCGGGTATCTCTGCCGTATAAGTGGCACCAATACCGGAATAGCCGGCCGTCAGATTGTTCATCCCGTTGATCCTGAAATTGACCTGGCTCGATAAAGTATATCCCATCGGTGAACCGGGAAGCAGCAGGGTAAAACTGTAATAAGCGATATCAAAACAAACCAGGGGTGGGTTACTGATACAGGGATTTACATTGGTCAGGTTAATGTTCTCGCTGCGGGTCATCGGAACATAGAAATCTCCAACACGGGATTGATCCATTTTGGCAAAAACAGAAATAATGGCCGGATCGGGAAAGGCGGTGGAAATATTACAGCGTTTGTACAATTTTAGTGTCACATTGTACTGGTACTGGCCATTGGACATACCCACATAGGTATAATACATCTCCCCGCCGGTAATATGTCCGGCCAATGCCAATTTTCCCCATAACAGGAAAAGGGTAATGGTCAGTAATTGTTTCATGATCCTCCGGTCCGGAGCTGCTTAAAATTAAGGTTTAAACGGGTTGAAAGAACTGAGGGTTGCCGCCTGTCTTGCAACCACCGGCCGCTTTTTTGTATCTTTCCTAAGGGAACAAAGAAGCCCCTCAATAGTTTAAAAATCAATCAATGAAAATGCCGAAAAAACTGACCCTTTTTTTGCTGATGCTCTGCCTGAGTATGTCCGGATCGCTGAGGGCACAGGACAGCACGGTTTGTAAGCTGATCAAGGAAACCGACCCCTATACAAAGGAAATTAAATTATCGAGTGGGTTTATCGGGTTGGATGGTGCTTCAGTAACGATTGATGCCGACAGCAAGGAAATTATTTTCCTGTTTTCCATTGAGACTGCTGATAAATGTTTTGATAATAATTCTACCGCCGATTTGTTTTTTGAAGGCATTAAATCCAAAACGATGACCCGCAATGCAGGCACCATGAACTGCGAAGGTTTGTTTCAGCTGGTTTTTAAAAATTCAAATAGCACACCCACCACCATTCTCCAGCGGCTGACCACCAAAAAACTCACGCAGATTATTTTTACCGGTAACAGCAAAAAACCAATTACGGTCAATCTTGGGATCAAGGAACAGGAAGCTTTACAATATCTGGCTAATTGTGTGCTCACAGAAGGCCGGCAGCTGATCCGCTGATATCAGCTTTTTCCGGATAATGTCTGTTGCAGGAAATCCTGTTTACGCCGGGCCACTTCTACCTGAGCTCCGTCACTCATGATCAGGAAACCCTGTTTGTCATAGCTTTCAATATGCAGGGGATTCACGAGGTGGGATTTATGCACCCGGAGAAAGCGATGGCCCTGTAATATTTCATCGTAGTCCTTCAGTGTTTTAGCAGACACAAATGTTTTCTTTCCGCTCAGGTGAATATGGGTATAGTTACTTTCTGCCTGCAGCCGGATGATCTCGTCGAGTTCCACATATTTTACCTCTGCTGTTCCTGCCAGTGCCAGTTTAAACTGTTCTCTGTTGCGATGGGCGATATTCTGAATAAAATTCCGGAACAGCAATTGCCCGGCAGGGGCATAGATTTTTTTAGCCTTATATCGTTCAATAGCTTTTCTCAGTTCTGCTTCATCTACCGGTTTGAGCAAATAATCCAGGGCACTGAAACGGATAGCCTGGATAGCGAATTCATTGTAGGCGGTGGTGAAAATTACTTCAAAGTCCCATTGATCAATGGTCGTCAGCAAATCAAAGCCACTTTGATGCGGCATCTGGATATCCAGGAAAAGGATATCGGGTTTAAATGTGCTGATCAGCGGAATGGCCTCCTGTACGCTGCGGGCCGTGCGGATCAAACTGATATCCGGGCAATATTGTTCCGCCAGCCATTGTAAGAGGTCAATGGAAGACTGTTCATCATCAACGATCATGGCTTTGATCATAACTCTTCCGGATTATAGTAAGGAATATTGATTCGAACCCTCGTACCGGCGGGTTGCTTCGCTTCATCATACAGATCTTCAAATTCGATACTGGCAGGTTTCCCGGTTTTTTGCTGGAGCAGGGCCAGTCTTTCTTTGATAATACCGATGCCCTTGCTTTCTCTGAGACGGGCATTGATATTTTGTTCCCGAATCTGTAACGCTTTTGCACGGCCAATACCGTTATCCTCAATAATACAGGTCAGACTGTCTTCCGCATCCGCCTTAAAATGAACGAACAGTTTTTTAGGTCCGTCTTTATGAAGCAGGCCATGCCAGATTGCATTTTCTGCAAATGGCTGAATCAGCAGAGAAGGAACGGTTACTACTTCCTGTAGCAGGGATTCATCAGCCTTTATTTCCCAGCTGAAGCTTTCGTCAAAACGAAGTGACTCCAGTTCGATATACATGGTCATTATTTTAATTTCCTGTTCGAGCGGAATAAAATTCTTTTCAGCAAAATTCAAAAGAGACCGGAGGAAATTGGAAAATACGGTCAGGTAACGATAAGCCTTTTGAGTTTGACCGGATACAATCAGGTGCTGAATAGAACTCAGGGAATTGAAAAGGAAATGCGGATTCATCTGCAGCCGCAGGTTCAGGAATTTTGTTTCTGCCATTTTCATATTCAGGACTAATAATTCTTCCCGGCTTTTTTGCATCGCTTCAAAAGCCATGGATCGGGCAATACGGGCGGCACACAATGATGCGATGGTTTGAAGGGCTTTCAGGTGCCGGGGCTGATAGAAATTCTTTTTCCGGTGCTCAGAATCAATTACCGCCAGCAACTTGCCCTCATGCATAACCGGCACTGTTAATTCAGATTTCCGGTGTTCGTCGTCTACAATATACCGTGGGTCTTTATCAGTATCAGCAATGATCAGTGGTTTCCCGGTGGATGCCACATGACCAACAATGCCTTTTCCAACAGGTATTTCGATCGGGTTGGCAATTTCATGTGTGCCTTTTTGTTTGGGGCCGTATGCGGCTTGTTGTACCAGTATATGTTTTAACGGAATCAGGGGTGTAAATAACACAGTCTTCAAAACCCAGCCGGGAAACACAATTACGGCAAATATCCCAGAATATATCACGGACAGAAGCATATTCCTGATTGGAATTGGCAAAGTAATCTATGCTGTCCTGTATAGCCTCCAGTTGTTTTTTCCTTTTGTAACGCCGGAATAGCAATACAACAATGCCGAGCACCAGTAAAATGCAACCAAGCCAGAACCAGGTCGTCTGCCACCAGGGTTGATGGATACTGAATTGAACAGGGAAGGGAGCTTCCTGCCAGTTGATACCATCTGCAGAAGCTTTGATTTCAAATGTATAATTGCCGGGAGGAAGGCGGTTATATAATGCCTGACCGGTAACTACCGGGGTTTGCCAGTCCTCATCAAAGCCACGCAGCCGGTAACGAATCTGATTTTTTTTGTCGCCGGTGAGTTCACCGGATGAAAAATAAAAAACGAAGGAAGAAGTGGCAAACGGGAGCTCAATGGAAACTGGTTGTGTAAACCGGTACATGGTCTGTCTGGCCATCATCCCATGTATAAAAGGATGCAGGATCCGGTATGAATTGTTCAGCTGGTCAGGATAAAAATAAAGTAATCCCTTATCTGTCCCCCAGTACATTTTCCCTGTAGGGTCCATTAAGGCACTCCGAATTCTGAAACCTGCATGGTTGAATCCGACACCTTCCTGGAAGATGGCGAATTTCTGGTGTTCCGGATCGTAGCGGATCAGGCAATTCAGGTTGCCAATCCAGATATATCCGTTGGCATCCCTTAGCAAACCTTCACAACGATCATTGGGCAAACCGTTTGAACGGTTATAATTTTTTATTTGTTCATTGACTCCCAGTATGGATAGTCCACCCTGCGTGGCGATATACATATTTCCCTGCAGGTCCTCCTGGAATGCATAAACGGTATTATCCACCAGTCCGTTTTTGGTGGAATATTGTTTTAATTGACCCGTTGCAGGATCATAACACCAGGCCCCTCTCATTGACCCGATCCACATCCGGTCTTTCCGGTCAACCCATAACACCATACAGGAGATTTTACTGATGGCAGACAGTATGGGATGTTCACTGAGTCTTTGTACCGCATGTGTTTGTGGGTCTGCCCATACAATTCCCTGGGGGTACCCACCCATATTTTTTTTTGCTGATCAATGGCAATTGCATTGATCTGGTTGGAAGGAAGCAGGGTATCGGCCGTCTCGCTTTTGCGGCTCAGCTGTTTCATGTGGCCGGTTACAGGATTAAAAAAAAGTAATCCCTGTGTACTGGAACCAATGATCAGCCGGCCATCATTCAGGGGGAATACCCTTCGGATGGTTTCCCTTCCACTGATATTCCTGCCGTTGGGAAGAATTAAGGGTATAAACTCAGACTGGTCTGTTTGCCGGTCCCATTTAATCAATCGGTCCTGTGCCCCCAGCCACATGAACCGATCCGTAACTGCCATGGATTGGATATAACCATCGAAAATATTCTTGCCCTGATCCATGAAATAAGGTTTGCTGGAAGGCTGCTTCTCCTTGAGGTTATAGAAATTTAAACCGGAGGTTTGTGTGGTAACAAAAAGGTATCCGCTGCTATCGTAACGGGCATACAGTGTATTGTTGCCTCCAATGCTTCTGGGATTAGCAGGATCATGTTCATGGTGTAAAGCAGTACCGGTTGCAAAATCAATCAGGTACAGACCTGAAAATAACTCGTATAGGCAAATTGATTTTCACTGATCCTGGTACAGTTTCTCAGTGGCCCCTGAACAGGTAATCCATGTTGATCTTTGATATCAGTATAGGTTTGGATGATTTTTTTTCTGGCTCGAGCTGATCCGGTAAAAAATACCAGCGGCTGTAAAGGCTAACAGCTCATCATCGTTTACATAGTTGGCACCGGTAAGTCCGGGGAGGGGGAGTTCCAGCGTGATCTTCATGCTTGAATAATCAGCAACAATCAGTTGCTGCCGGATATAATATAATGCACGGTCATTGTTGATATAATAAGTAAAGCTCCCGGGTAAGGGGAGTGCATCTTCAAACGGAACTTTCCGGTATACAAATTTTTTTTGAGAGGAGTCTGTAAAAAAATAATGTTTCCGTCCCTTTGTTACAATGAGCCCGTGGCGGTTGCTCACGAATGCCCCTGTAATGTCTGTTGCATCCGTGCTGTCGCCCACCAGGAAGCGGTGAAATTTCCTGTTTTCATCCAGCATGGTGATGTAATGGGAGGATGTACGCAACCAGACTTGATTTTTTTTATCTACCAGGATGCGTTCAATATGATTTTCGGGGATTTCCGGGTAACGGTATTTATCATACTTGCTGATCCGGTTCCCGTCAAAACTATTCAGGCCTTCTGGAAGTACCGATCCACATCATACCGCTATGATCGATTACAACCGAACTCACACTATTGTCACTGAGACCTTCTGCCGTACTCAAACGGTAAAAAGCAGGCTGCTGTGCCTTTGTCAATAAAGTGGCAGTAAAGAAGACAATAAGTATAAGGTTCCTTTTGTTCAAATCGCTGGCTTTAAGCAACTATAATGTACTCATTTTTCAGGAATTTCAGTTTTGCAAGGTCTCTTGATTTACGGCATTTGTATATGGACTTCCTGCATATGCTCCACCCGCCTGTTCAGGAGTATATAGAGATAATAAATTCCGCTGCTCAGCCCGGCAATATTTACGTAATCCCTCCATTTTCCCACGGCTGAGACTGGAATGTTTTTGCTGCGGATGCTCTTACCGTTTGCATCCGTAAGCAGGAGGTCTGTTACACCGGTCTGATTCTGGTTTACTTCAACATATACTTCATTATTGGAGGCGGAAACAATATGGACCAGTGATTTTTTCCCATCTTGTGGCGCCAGATACTGAGCAGGGGGCAGTAAAACAGAAGTATCAGTAGATGACAGGCGAAATCCGGCCACAGCACCGCTGCCGCAGGGGCCAATGGCGGCCCTGAATTGTGTTGTTTCCCTGGCACTGAACCCATCCTGCAATAAAACCTCATTACCACCCCGCATTTGTACTTTACTTCCCTCCGAAGTTAACAGCGAAGCAGTAGATGTGATTGTATTGGATGCTTCATAAAATTCCTGGCCCTCTAATGTGCCGGTAATATTCAAATCAGTTACACAGGCAGTATAAAGATCACTGCTCCAGATACCCCGTCCGAAAGTAGCGGCCCTGATCCTGTTTTCTGATTCTGAAATAACAAGGTCGGTTACAGGCACATAAGGAAGATTATTATAAAAGGGGACCCAATCACTCATGCCGTTTCCCCGGTAGTAAACACCATTATCAGTACCGATATAGGCATTGTTGTTATTGTCCAGGGCAATACAGTTTACCGGCAGGTTAGGAAGTGTTCCGCTCATATTGATCCAGTTGCCGGCCGGGTTGGTATTATAATCAGCATAATAAACTTTTGCGTTATCTGTAAATCCGCCGAATGTTACCCATACCCTTAAAGAATTCGTTGGGTCCACATTGATGCTTGTTATTTTGGGAAAAGTTAATGGGAACCCGTTGTCATTGCTCAGTATATTGTTTATCGGCCAGGTGGCACCACCGTCATCGCTTCTGCGCAGAACCCCTGTGGTAGCCTGATAACAACCGGGCAACGGATTAGCCGGGGTGGCAGTTGGACATGCTCCGCCAGCCATATAGATCCTGTTACCGTTGCTCGGGCAGGTTTTTAAATACCAGCCACCGAGGGGATTATTATTGACGACACTGTATGTTGATACATTTCCATTGGTAACAGTCCGAAAGGAATCGGAAGCAAGAAAAACAGTATTGGCCAGGGATGTATGAACAGCCATATTGGAAAAGAAATTGAGATTGGTAACAAGCGGTGCATTACTGGTTCCGTCATTCAGGAATCGGGTGAGGTTATTATTTTGGATGGCATAGTAGGTACTGGTGTTTACAGGGTCATATCCGACACAATAACCATCTGCGCCGCCTATCTGATCAAAGTATGAAGTCCCGTTATCTCTTTTTTTAACCCCATTGTCCTGAGCACCTGCTATCATCTCAAGATAATCAGAAGGGCTGACAGCCATTCTGTAAAACTGGCTAATGCTCATATCTTCAAAATGTGATGTCCAGGTAGTCCCGCTGTCAATGCTGCTGTAAACGCCGCCGTCAGTGGCGGCCCAGAGTTTGTTATCGGCCGGATGAAAACCAAGGTCATGAATATCATCATGCAGATTTCCCCTGAAAGTCCAGGCGACACCTGAGTTAATGCTTCGCCATACTTCAATACCTCCTGTCATCACTGTTGCACCGGTTGTATTGCTGACGGCAACAGCCAGGTCGTACGTGGATTGATTCTGATTATCATTACCAGTATTGGAGCGGCCAAGGATATTGGGTGTGTTGCTTTGCGGATTAAAACTGATCCCGGCATTGGAGCTCCTGAAAAGTCCGGCAAACCGTCCGTTTCCAGGTACCCCGCCGCATAATAAATATACCAGGTTGCTGTTAGCAGGGGTTACAGCAAGTTCTACCCTGGAAACCGGGTTATTGATCAGGCCGTTTATGGTTGGATCCGTTTCCCAATCAATGCCTTCATTAAAGCTCCTGAAAAAACGGGATGTGTTTCCATTGTTGGCTATTGCATAACAGGTATCCGTATCATTAGGTTTAAATTTCATGTTATAGAAGCGGCCACCGGTTGTTTCAACGGCAGTCCAGCTGTTTCCGGCATCATCTGTACGGAAAAGCCCCTGGCTGGTACAGGCAAATAAGATGTTTGAATTGGTTGGGTGCATGGTCAGCCTGTATCCTATCAGTGTATTCGTCACACCGGGAAAAGCAGCAAGTCTCGTCCACCGGGCGCCACCATCGGTTGATCTCAGCACGCCAATAGAAAAGCGCATGTAGCCAAAATCCTCCACTAATCCGCTGATATCACTATCGCCATCACCGGTGAGAATGTAAATGGTATTTGTGTTATTGGGGTCAATAACAATTCCGCTTATACCCAGGCAGGGTAAATCAGCAGTAAGATTCGTCCAATTAGCACCTGCATCGGTGGTACGCCAAAGACCACCTCCGGCCGCTCCTGCATAAATGATATTGGGATCAGATGGATGAAAAGCAAGTCTGTCCACACGGCCGATTCCAAAATCCGTATTGTTAGGCCCGACGACAGACCAGTTACCGCTTACACTTTCTATAATATTGGGTTGGTTTGTATGGTTTGCCGTTCGGCCAGTTAACTGTGGTCTTGCTGCCTCAAATAGTTTCTGATTGATATTTACGAACTCACCATTTGGCCCGAGACGGCTGCTCATATACCATGCATACCGGTTCCAGTGTTTGATGTTCCTGTTTACTGTGGTTGCCCCAAGCCGGTTGATCGTATTCGGGTTATTATAATATGCCATTACTGTTTGCATCACATCTGCAAAGCTTTGCTTTCCCCTTAACTGCTGCCGCAGGATGGCGTCTTCCTGTGCATGACTGCGTACTGCAGGCAATAAAACAAGAATCGTGAGACTTATGATAATTCTTTTCATGGACGCTGTTTTAAAAAGTCAGATTATTGCTTTGCTTTCAATTTTTCAATTTCTTTTTTTAATTCAATGATATATAAAGTGAGCTCTTCAATCTTTTCCATCTGCAGTTTTTGCATTTCACCAATGTTCAAACCGGTGGCTTCAATATCTTTTGCAGAAGGTATGCCTGGCAGGTGGTTATGCTTATTGATAAAATTTTCCACTTCCTGTAAGCCCGGCAGTTTGTAGGTTTTATTAAATACGTAATCCGGCCAGTTGGGTACAAGGCGGACCAGCAACTCTGTGCAGATCGCTTTTCCATCCACAGCAAGTTTGTAACCGGATGGTGTTACCGTAGTTCCAACCCTGAGGTTGCCTGTGATCACTGTATTGCCATCTACACCCAGTCTGTGTGCACTGGTGAAATTGGTTGCATCGCCAATAAACACATTGCCACCGCCGTTTTGCAAATAAAGATGTGTGGCAGCGCCGTTATTGCGGACCTGGAGTTCATTATTGTCCAGTACCATATTCACGCCTGCCTGAGAACCCATCATCAAATAGCCGCTCTGGTTGTCAGGAAGGCCCACATCACTGCCACTGGTAATATGCAGTTTGGTGCCGGTTCCTTCTGCACCATTTCCCAATTGCACTTTACTTCCATCCCTTGCAAGAAACAAAGTGGAAACAACCCCGTTGTTGCGTGCCAGTATCTCATTATTATCCAGCACCAGGTTCTCTCCGTTTGCAGGGCCCATCATCAGGTAGCCATGTGATGTGGCACTGGCATCATCACCGGTTCCAATCTGTAATCTCCCCACCGGGTTTGAAATTCCTATCCCGATATCCCCGGCAGATGTGATAAACATCCTGCCTATGTCACGGGTATTGAAAGCAAGGGTGCCTGTTGCGTTGGCATTGTAAGTCCCCAGGCTGATATCGTTTCCACTTGTCCGGAGAAAACCTTTTGCTGTGCCGGCATTCAGAAAACTGATGGCAGGGTCGGTGGCATTGATGGTTAGTTTTTCAGTTGGTGTACTGGTGCCAATACCAACATTCCCAGAGCCGTTGGTGGTATAGATATTAAAACCTGTTCTGTTCCAGTGCTTATCGAGAGAATGCAGTGTTTCCACCCATCCGCCCATGATATCACCGCGGTATGTCCAGAAACTGTAAGTATCACTATCAAAAACAGTAAGCCCGATGGCAGGAGATACTATACCGGTTCTTTCACCTGTTGTCATCCTGGGTATCAGCAGTCCTTTATTATTGCTTTTTATATCAAGAATGGCCGTGGCATCCGGTTGCGAATTATCCGTATTTATCGCAACGCTTTGCGCTGAAACGAGAACAGGCACGGACAAAATCAGCAGTACAAATAGTTTTTTCATTGCATTTTATTTTGACTGCCAAATTATCCGGGATACCAGTAATTCCTTAGTGGTTTATCCTGCGGTTTGTCTGTCTGAGTCTCCGGTAAACGGTGGCCTTAGCGGAAACACTTATACCCGCTAAAGGAGATAGAGCAGGGTTGTAGTAGATTAATGACGATTGAATCATAACTAATCCTATTTTTTTTTGCCTCTAACGGTTGTTACTTGCACTCAGATTAACACGTGAAGCTTTACTGACATCCGATACCAGTTGAAAAAACCAGACGCTGAGCACCGAATTGAACCTATGAATAGAACCCATCCGAATCCATTGAAAAACCAAGCAAACCTGACCTGTTGAGAAAAAATCCAAATCCACTATCCTGATCCAATCCTTTGAAAAAAACAAATTCACTGTCCCGTTTCCGAACCCGCAAACACCGACCTTATGAAACAACAATTAAAAGCTGGTGACAGCGCTCATGGTTATAATCGCATCCGCTTACAGCAGCTGATTGATGGTGTAGTAGGTAACTCCCTGCCCGCAGCAATGCAACATGGCAGCATGGTTTGCAATGAAGTGGGCAAGGGTGTATGCCTTCACAGGGTCAGCGAAACATTCACCAGTCTGGTAGAAGAGATCCTCGATGCCGTGATTGATAGTTCCAAAAAAGGAGATATCCATATCAGGGCGAGCCGGCAGCATCAGCGCCTGATCCTGCAAATCACAGAAAAAAATAATTACAATGGCTTTGCACTGGCCTGGCGGATTGGCGTTTTGGCGCAGGCCGTCAGCAGCCTGGGGGGAAGTTTGGATATCCGAAACCCCCGACAACTGGAAACCACTATTTCCCTGAGCATACCACCGAGACTTGCCGCATGATGCAGGCAAGCAAATAACAGACTGCCTGAACCGGGTAGCCTGTTCATTCTAAGGATTAAAAAAAGGGCTGTCAATGCAGACAGCCCTTTTCTATTATACTTTTTGAAAACTGATTAATAACGGTAATGCTCCGGTTTGAAAGGACCGGTTTTAGCGATACCCAGGTAATTGGCCTGCTCGGTTGTCAGTTCATCCAGTTCCACACCAATCTTGGAAAGGTGCAGCCTGGCCACTTTTTCATCCAGGTGCTTGGGCAGTACATATACTTTGTTTTCGTAATTCTTATGGTTCGTCCACAGTTCAATCTGCGCCAGGGTCTGGTTGCTGAAGGAATTACTCATTACAAAAGAGGGGTGGCCTGTTGCACAACCCAGATTCACGAGGCGGCCTTCTGCCAGGATGATGATATCCTTGCCATCCACATTGTAGATATCAACCTGTGGTTTGATGGTATCTTTTGTATCACCATAGTTCTGATTCAGCCAGGCAATATCAATCTCGATATCGAAGTGCCCGATATTACAAACGATCACTTTATCCTTCATCAGTTTGAAATGGTCGCCACGGATCAGGTCACGGCAACCGGAAGCGGTTACCACGATATCAGCTTCTTTTACCGCATCAATCATTTTCTTGACTTCAAAACCGTCCATCGCTGCCTGCAGGGCACAGATCGGATCGATCTCCGTAACAATCACACGACAACCGGCACCTGCCAGTGAAGCCGCAGAACCCTTACCCACATCACCATAACCACCTACAACGGCAATCTTACCGGCCAGCATTACGTCCGTAGCACGACGGATAGAATCCACCAGGGATTCTTTACAGCCATATTTGTTATCGAATTTTGATTTGGTAACAGAGTCGTTAACGTTAATAGCGGGCATTGGTAAAGTACCTTTGGCCACTCTTTCATATAAACGGTGTACACCGGTAGTCGTTTCTTCAGAAATTCCTTTTACATGCTGCACCAGTTCAGGATAAGTGTCCAGCACCATATTGGTCAGGTCACCACCATCATCCAGGATCATGTTCAGGGGCTTGTCATTACCACCGAAAAACAGGGTCTGCTCAATACACCAGTCCGCTTCTTCCTGTGTTTGTCCTTTCCAGGCAAATACACCAATCCCTGCAGCAGCAATAGCAGCAGCAGCATGATCCTGTGTAGAAAAGATATTGCAGGAACTCCATTTTACCTCGGCACCCAGGGGCCACCAGGGTTTCAATGAGTACGGCAGTCTGAATGGTCATATGCAGACATCCTGCAACCCGGGCACCTTTCAGTGGCTGGGAAGGACCATATTCCTTACGGATGCTCATTAAACCGGGCATTTCTGCTTCTGCCAGGCGAATTTCTTTACGTCCCCATTCTGCAAGGGATATATCTGCCACTTTATAAGGCAGGCTGAAATCAATGGATTTGGTAACTGTTGACATTGGCTTATTTTTATTTTTCGGCTGCAAAGGTACAGTTTACAACCCAATAAAGGACCTGCTGTTTCAGCTTATTTGTCCCGCATCCCTATTAACTTATACACAATAAATATTTTCCATTGCTTTGGTTCTAAGCAAATAAGATAAATTTACAATCACCAATCAGTCTGTTATGTATGTATATGATACCGTTACAGAAGCCCTTGCAGGTTTAAGACAGAGAGGCTTTACGCTTGATTTTAACCTGGCCGAGAACTGCCTGATCTGCCAGGGAAACCGATTTGACATTCAGGATTTTGAGATATCGGAATGGTACCGCTTTGAGGGGGATACCGACCCTTCAGATGAAGCAGTTGTTTATGCAGTGGAATCCAATACTGGCGTAAAAGGAGTTTTAGTAACTGGATATGGAATTTCTGCAGAAGGAATGAGTGCTGAACTGGCTCAGAAATTAAGGCTTGACCGGAACGGTTAATCCATTTTGATCGTCTTTCAACCAGATTTCGTAAATTGTATATATGAAGGTTAAGGTTACCCTGCTTGCCCTGTTTGCCGGTATTTCATTTGCCCATGCCCAGCAAAACGTGTTCCCATTGCCCTGTCCGCTGGAAGAGGCTACCGTGGTCCCCCCGCCCAAAAATGCGGTTAAATTTGACGAGCCGGATCTCTGCGTTGTGCTCATGAGTATCCCTGATACTGTTGTAAAATCAGTGGGCACCGGCCGGATCACCAATACTGAGAATACCGAGGAGTCCGGTTTTGGGGTGGTGCTTTTGCCAAAATCAACGGGAAGGATTTTTATTTCTGGTACACGGGAATGAATAAACTGCTCGTCAAAAGAAATGATGTGGTTAAACCCGGTACACCAATCGGATATATCAGTCCGGGCAGCAAAATAGAGCTCACCATGTATGAATTTGAAACACCGGTGGATCCCATTAAATTCCTGAGTTGTAAAGGCGTACTGAAAGGATTTTAAGTACAACCGGCTTATAGCTTTTTTTCCATCACATAGTCATTCATGAAGTAGCCGTTGCCGATATTGATGTCTTCCTCCCGGATGATTTCAAATCCGTTTTTTCTATAAAAGTCTACGGCTTTATTATTCCGGTTTACATTCAGTTGCAATGCCTGTCCGCCCTTGCGTTGAATGGCTTTCAGTATTTCATTGATCACAAAGCGCCCAGCGCCCTTGCCCTGCATGGAAGGCAGCATATATATTTTATGCAGCTTATACACTCCGGGTTGCTGCAGGCTAAAAGAGGCAAAACCTACCGGCTCTGCTCCGTCATTCACAATAATGAACTCATGCTGTTCCTTCATCTGTTTGTTGAGCGATTGCTCGCTGTACATCATATCCAGCATATAACTGATCTGATCGGTTGACAGGATGGTGGAATAAGTTTGAGGCCATACCTGCTGACTTATGTTCCTGATCAGCGGAATATCTTTTTCATATGCTCTTCTCAGGCTTAGGGAAGCACCCGGCATAAAACTTCTTTGAGAAAGCCGCCGGTGTTTATCAATCAGTTTAAAACTCAGTCTCAACGATACAATAAATGAAATTACCGCCCCGATAAACAGCAGGAAATCGGGTATATAAGCATCGAGTTCGGGAGATTGCTGCCAGAATAAAAAAGTATCATAGGCCCCATGAAAAAGAACCGCCCAGAAAATACCAAGTATGGTAAGTGATCCGGTCCGCCGGGTTTCAAATTTCGCTCTTCCCACATGATAGCCCATCAATACTCCGAAAGTAGCATGTGCCGGTACCGCCAGGAACATTCTCATAATGGCTACCTGGTAACCCTGTCCGTATTGCGCCGAATTTGTCACGTAGAGAATATTTTCCAGCGTGGCAAAACCCATACTGGCCATCACACTATACACGATGCCGTCAAAAGGTTCATCAAAACTTCTTTTTGGATATGCATAGAACCGCAATACCGCAAATTTGCAAAGCTCTTCTGTCAGTGCCACAACCAGGAATGCCATGATCGCCTGATCCAGGATCCCTCTGCCAAAGATCCATCCCTTTTTTTTAATTCCTGCAGATGGTTAAAGATAACAGATGCCCCCTCAATTCAAAAATTTCATTAGCCGGTTACTGCGTCTCCGCCGGTAACCCGGATACCAAAATTGATCTTGATCAGATTGATAATACCTGCCGGCACCGTGATCCTTCCGTCATTCAACGCATCACTTCCCGTTGGAAGATTTGGCGGATTGGCATTTTTCTGCCCGGTATGTTCCCAGCCCTGGTTGATCAATGGAATAATACTGCTTTCAGGTGTTCCGATTGAATAAACAACAAAGCTCAGGTAAATACGATAGGTTTTATTAGGTGCCACATTGCTGAACTGATACATATTGGTTGCCGGCGATACCAGGGCAGATTTTTCAATCAGTCCTGTTGCCGTATTCACCAGGTACACCCGTATCCCCGTTGGAATACCCGGATTTGGCGGCACCTGGAGTAATCCTGAATTGTTGACCATATTGTCATTCATCGCATTCACATCATTCCATACATTCCCGCTGATACTGATCCATTGCACATCGGCACACTGGAAACTGATATCCAGTAACCGGGGACTGGCAGCGGGGTCTGTACTGGTTAATGCTGCTTTGTATTGAATACACTGTGCCACCACATTCAGTGAAGCACCACTGGCGGGAATCAGGGTCCAGCTGGCAGAACTGATTCCTGCAGGTGAACTGGCCACACGATAATATACCTGCAATTGTGTTCCTGCCGGACTGCTAGCATTCCAGTTTGCCGTTTGCCATTGCTTTTGCATACCCGCATCAAATACCCTTGATTCAAACTGTCCCGATAGATTATATGGAGATACTTCCATCCAATTCACTTTTACCACAGCACCGCCATTATTATAATCACTGATGGCAGGACGCATGGGACTGCTGATAGTCGTATTTTGGGTATGCACCAGTGTGCCGTCAATATAAAATTCAATGCTGTTTGTTTTCCAGTATATACGGTAAACATGTGATGTGCCGATATAGGAACCCGGAATATCCATATCATAATAAGTACCTGAAGCCGGTGATACCCTTGCCTTTAGCACGGAGGTTGAATTACCGGTACTGAACATGGCCCAGGGATCATCACCATTATAAATTCCACCGGTACCAGTCGCATCTGTTCCCCCACCAAAACCAATATGCTGGAAAGAACCGGCTCCGAATATGGCCGAAAATTCCATACTGCTTCCCGGTCCATAAGTCGTGGTAGCAGGCACCGCATTGCAGCGGGCCCCGTCAACTACAACAGATCCATAGGAAATGGCAGAACTACCGCCTGTCCATGGAAAACTTTGCCAGCCTGCCGGTAATGCCGGACCATTAAATTCCTCCGATAAAGCCGGTACCAGTGATATCGCTCCATCTGCTGCAGGAGCAATGGACGTACCTGTTACAATACCCTGTGTAAAATCGGCTGTTGTGATGTCCTCGAAACAATTGGAAGTAGGATAGGGGATGGCAAAACTTCTTAAAGGACCGTTTGATAAATTACCACTGCAGTCAGCCGACTGTACCTGACAGAAATAGGTAGTGCCTGGAACCAGTCCGCTTAATGTTATTGTATGTGCAGTCACCAGGGCCGGATCACTGCTGTTCAGGTTGAGATTAGTGTGGACTGTACCATATTGAACAACAGAGGTTGAGGATTCATCAGTATTCCAGCTGATGATCGCTGTGCCATTGCTGTTCGGACTGATACTGATACTACTGATCACCGGACCGGTATTGTCTGCAGGATAGTTCCCGCAATCAATCGATAAATCATAGAGCACCGGACTAACTGAAGATGCTGTGCTGCTTAATGCTGCTTTATACTGTATATACTGTGAAGGGCTGCAGCCAATAGAAGCCCCGTTGGTTACGGCTATGAAATTGGTCCAGCTGCCATCGGGAACCGGAGTATTACCTTTTCTTACCGAGATGAGCAGACTTGTATTTGCAGGAACACTGGCATTCCAGTTCACGAGATCCCAGTTACGGGCTGCACCGGCATCAAATACACGGGATGTAAATATTCCCGAAGCGGCATAGGGTGTTGCTTTTATCCAGTCAACCGAAAGTGCTGCACCACCTGCAGGATAAGCACTGATTTGTACAGTCATATTTCCGGTAACAGCAGTGGTTACAGCAGGTGTTGGCACCAGTACACCATCAACATAAAAACTAAAACTACCGGAGCCGGTCTGCCATTCGATCCGGTACGTATGCATGGCATCCAGCAGATTAGTACCCAATGAAGCTGTATGTCCATCACTGGTCCGGGCATATACATGATTATCTCCCGCACTTCCTCTGCCAATTACGACCCAGGGATTATTAAAGTCCGCATCGCCGGAGAAACCAATATTTTGAAAATTGCCTGCAGTAAACTTCGCCCTGAATTCCAGATGGGTGCCAGGGGCAACTGTTGTATTATAAGTAACATGGGAACCATCAACCGTAACCTCGCCACTGCTATATGTAGTAGTAGCACCTGGTTGTGCATCCCATACTGCTTCCGTCCAGCCGGAGGGAACAGATGCGCCTGTAAATAGTTTCCTGCATCAATGGTTTTAAACTCACAGCGCCATCTCCATCGGCAGCGATGATTGTATTCGCATCCGGGGTACCCAGATTGAAATCAGCAAACAGATTGTCACTGGCACAAACCCCATTGGGCATGGTAAAGCTTAATGGTGCAGCAGGACTAAGCGGTTCCGTTGTACTGTTAGCGGCACCATCAGCTGATTGAACACGGAAGTAATAGATATTACCCGGGATAAGACCGGTGAGTACCAGTGAATGACTGGTGACCATGGCCGCATCTGTGGCAGTAAGATTCAGGTTGCCGGCACTGAGTCCGTAACTAACCGATGAATTTGCATTTTCATCCGTTGTCCAGTTAATCGTGGCTGTACCGTTAGTATGAGGGGTGGCAGAAATCGCTGTGATAACCGGAGGATTATTATCGGTCGGATAACCTGCTGTATAATTGCCGGCAGCTGCATCAAAAAATGCATAAGCAATTCCTTTGATCACCTGAACGGTATAAGGAACCGGACTTCCATTTTTCAGTAAATAAGATAAGGAGGCATTGGCTTCTTTACAACCAGGGGCATTGCCTTAATCTGGTGAAGCCCGGCATTGTTTGTGATGCTGAAGCTGAGTTCATGTCCGCTCCAGTTCATTGAACCAAATGATGAATTATTCCTGCCATCCAGCCAGTTCAGCATTTGTTTGGCAGAGATAACAGGTATCTGTCTGGCTTGTGCTGATGCGATGATGGCATCAGAGCCTGCAGAGCTTCCTGCATCGGTATGCATATTGGCGCAGAAAACACCATAGTATCCTTCAGTGCCAATGGCTTTATCGAGCAGGGCATTACAGAAGCTGGTATAATTAATTCCTGATTCATCGGTCATTTGTGTGGTTACCTGGTAACAATCAATGATGGAACCATCCATTTTGGCAAATCGCATAGGCATACCAGATCCGGTGAACATTCCCGGCCGGTTCATCACCCAGGATCCGGGCCAGTAATAATAATTAGCATCCAGTCTGATCCCGTTTGCTGCCTGTATTTCAGCAGCTGAAGACCAGTCGCTCCAGGCAATACAATGTGTGCGGTTGGTAGAAGGTGCGGCAACTCCCGGGAAAGCAGAACTGAATTGTACGGTCTGACCAGCCAGGTCATTTTGAAATGACGAAGGCGTCCAGTTGGTACAACCGGTATTCAGGTGCAAAGCAATTTCAAAGCCCTGCCCTTCAAAGGCAGTTGCCTGTGTACTGCTCATCGGTGTATTGGGATAGATATAAGAAGTACCCCGGATCGCCGTCCAGTCCGTAACAGAAGAAGGAGAGTTGTTTGTACTCAGTGCCAGGTATTGATTAAACCGCGTCGTGGTACCGTTATTTCCATGGTCATCTCCAGTCATCACAATAGCAGCCTTAAGCCCTTTGGGCAGGAACCAGAATCTGGGTAATGGTTTCCAGGGAGATTGTTTTGCGTAATGATATTGCTGAGCAGGTGCATTTGTTCATCGGCCTGCGGAATAGCTACTTTATCAAGATCCACCCAATCATTTTGTACATCACCTGCTTTGTTTCCAAAGAACAAATCATCAGAACGAAGCGGATTGATCCCATCTCTTTCATCACCAGACCAGGCAGGATTTCCCTGTCTGGTATACACTACTGAGCGGGCCAGGTCATATAAAAATGCAACAGCTGATCCGCCATTCGCCCCCACCAGTTTGCAGGTGACAGCAGGATAAGTGGTGGCAGTTACCGCATCAGCATAAAGGGTAGCGATAGCGGTGGCCCCATTCAGGTTATACAAATTGGCTGTTCCATGGTATTGTATCGTTTGATTAACGATACCGACACCTGGTCCGGCAGTGGTATTCACCAATAAATATTTGTCAGATAAATTATTCCCGGTAGGAGTGATTCCCAGTAATCCGGCCAGTTGAACATCAGGTTTAAGCGCAATCAGTGTACCACCGGCATTTACCCAGTTGGTCAGCATGGTGACTTCCGGACCGGTTAAACTCATTTCTCCCAGCAGCACTACATCATGGTTATTGAGTAAAGTGCTGTTCATGGCACTGATATCAATGGCAGAAAATGCATTGAGCCCCTGGGCCCTGAGTATTTCCACCGGATACCTGCTGAAGGGATTGCCGGTCTTGCTGATTACCAGTATTGGCCCACCCGGACCTTCTGTAGGTGCAATAGCATTGACCACGGTAAGCTGGCCAGCATTGCCGGCAGGAACGGCCCCGGCTGTTTCCATATTTCCGCTATCATCAAAACTGCGGACTTTAATGATCACATTCCCAGCCGTTGCCGGTGGAATGTAAAACTCCACTGACCGGTTCCATTGGCTGGCTGCCAGCTGCTTCCGCCATCAACAGATATTTCAGTGCCTGCGACAGCATTTGCATCTGTGGCAGTTCCACTGATACTGATGGGTATGCCGCTGAGCACAGATTGATTGTGAGCAGGGTTATTAATTGTGGTAACCGGTGCGGTTACATCAGCAGAGGCAGTAGTAGCGACGAGTGGGGCTTGTAAATTGCCTGGTTGTACCATCATATCAGCAAACAGGTTAACGGTGGCCTGTTGCATCCGCTGGTCTTCCGTTGAGTTCCCACTATCGTGGTTGCCATCCAGTCCCCATGACCATTGTACTGTACCGGCACCAAATACCCAGGCGCCGGAAGTATGTTTATATAAGGAGAGCTTATGCGTTTTGCCGGAAACATTGGTAGATGATAACAAAAATTCTTCCGGAAGGATAATGTCCGTTGGGTTTGTTCCCAATCCATTTCGTAACCTAAAGTATTTGATGATAATGTGGCAACCTGTCCAGGTACAAGGGATTGTATACTGGTATTTCTCCAAAACCTGAAATCCTTATTGGCATAAGGAACTTCAATGGCGGCATTGGCTCCCTGCCAGCTGATTTGTCCGGTTAATGCATTTTCGGGTTGACATCCGTCATTGGGTGTATAAGGTGGGTTACATCCGTCTCTCCATAGTCCCGTCCATTCCGGAGAAGGATCACATTTGCCCCCACAGGTATTTTCGCCCATTGTTCCTTCTTTATAACATACCAGGGTGCGGAAAGGAGTTCCTGATCCATCGATACTGTTTTCCCAACGGGTTTTCCAGTATACTTCATTGCCACTGAAAAAAGCAAGGTGTTTACCATTGTTCCTTGCGGCAGTGATATGGTCTCTTTGCTCTTTGGACCAGTATTCGTCATGACCTGCCGATAAAAAGATTTTATGCGGCTGCATGATATTCGGATTCCTGGCCACATCAATATTGGTGGCATAGTTCAGGTGATAACCATTTTTTTCCAGCCATCTTATCATTGGGTATTCGGCATGAAAGAGCCAGTCTTCTGCAGCTGAACTGCCACCCCCGCCACCGCGGGTAACAAAGGGACGGTTATAACTAACCTTGGTGGCATGTCCTGAAGGGAAAGAAGTGGATCCCACATAGAGTGAATTCCCTCCCCATACATTATAGGCCTGCCAGGTGGCATCTGATGTCTGGAATAAAATATCAGCCGTACTATTATCGTCTCTTACCACAAAGGGTATATGGCTGGCACCACCGTTACCGGTTCTGGTAAGTCTGGCTATATATAAGCCGGGTACAGCATTGGAAGGAATAGCCCATGAAGCAGCTACTGACCAGTTACCACAATCTACCAACCCCGTTACGGCATCGGTTAATGGAGCGGGTTGTATGATCCCGGTAAAATTGCCGAGGTTGGTAATCAGGCGGGCCCCATTTCCCTGGTAATAGCCCAGCCGGTAAATTTTTATATTGTAGTTAGCAGCATCTGTTACATTGATTTTAAAATGGACACTGCTCCCAATGTTTACGCTTAGGTCGGTACTGAAGCCCTGAATACTAACATCTCCGGCACCGGAAATATCCCATTCACTGGCAGGGTTTCCGGAATTGTTATTTTCAGATACAATGGGGTTCTGCGCTTCGGTTACAAAATTCGATAGCAGCAATAAAAAGCATATGATCCCATATGAAGGGCGCACAAAAAGGGTTCGGAACATCTTGGTTCGTTTTCGGCTTAAAAATGGTGGTCGTCAAGGATATCCTTTGGGTAGATCTTACGGAGGATATGGGAAACGGTGGTTTCCGGAGATTGGGTAGGTGGTTAAGAGTGTAAACCTAGAAAAAAATAAGGGTAAATGCAAGCAAGGCCGCAAATTAATTTGCGGCCTTGCGAACTGTATTACAGAATGTTACATTAATTATTTTTTTTATCAAAGAGTCGTCTCAATAAACCTTTTTTCTTTTCAGGTTTATCTGCAGGTGCCCCAATCGGTACAGTTTCATCATCTTTTTTATTAGCCGGGGTATTTTGAATTACTTTCTGCGTGTCTTTTTTGGGCTTTGGATCATCTTCTACTGGTTTTGATTCGGGTCCGATCGGGTCAGCAGGACCATATTCATTGTAATCATCCTGGGTACCCACTCCCTGGTCATCACCCTGTGCTTCGGGATTAGGATCATAATCACTGATGATGATATCCGCACTGTTGATTTCGTTTTCCATCTCGGCGGGCTTGATAAACTTGGCGTTCTTTTCGATTCCAAGATTTTTATTCTCCAGTACTTTTTTGAAAAAATATTCTGCGATAGGTCTTGCGATCCTGTTACCGTCGCCGGTGTTCCTCATAAAAGTATATTCAAAACCAACCCAGGAACCGGCCAGTAACTGCGGTGTGTATCCGATAAACCAGGCATCCGCATTATCATCAGTGGTTCCCGTTTTGCCGCCCATTTCTGCTGCACCTACACGGGTACGCATTCCTCGCGCTGTGCCTTTATCAACGGTACCCTGCATCATCTTACACATGGTATAAGCAGTTACTTCACTCACTACTTCTTTCCGGTTCACACTAAAGTCAAAGCGCTTGATCACATTTCCGTTCCGGTCTTCGATCCGGCTGATGCTATAAGGTTTGGTGGAAAAACCACGTCCGGCAAAATAGGTATAGCCCCAGAGCATTTCATACATCGAGAGGTCACAGGTTCCCAGCGCAATAGAAGGGTAGGGCTTTACCGGGGTTGGTATATTGATACGTTGTAAGAAATCGACGAATTGTTTTGGGCCTACCTGCTTCATCAGATAGGCAGTTACTCCATTCTTGGAAAATGCCAGTCCATTGGCCATGGTCATGGTGCCACCGCCCGCTTTCCTGCCGGAAGGAACCCAGCCAAACCCTTCAAAGTACTGGGCGGCGTTTTCACAATCGGTATCCGGAGTAAAGCCACGCTCTTCCATGGCCTGTGTATATAAAAAAGGTTTGATTGTTGAACCCACCTGACGCTTGGTCTTCAGATTCACGTGATCGTTCTTATATGTTTTATAATTGATACCGCCTACCCAGGCTTTTACTTCACCGGTTACTGGGTCCATTGCCATAAAAGAAGCCTGTTCCATCTGCAGGTGGTACTTGATAGAATCCAGGGGGGTCATCACCGTATCTTTTTCTCTTTTGCTGTTCCAGGCAAAAACCTTCATAGGAACTTTTATATCAAAACTGGCCCGGATTTCTTTATCACTTAAGCCATCTTCTGCCAGATTTTTCCAACGGTCCGATTCTTTGGCAGCTTTCTCCAGCAATTTTTCTCTTCCCTTCCAGTGTGAACCGTTTTTCATATCATAACGGGAATCGATACTTTTTTGCAGGAAGGTCATGTGCTGGGCCAGACCCTCTTCTGCATATTGCTGCATTTGTATATTGACCGTTGTATAAATTTTTAAGCCGTCATCATAAATATCATAGGCTTTGCCATTGGGTTTTTCCAAACCCTTCAGGGCTTCTTTTACTTCCGATTTCAGTATTTCACGGAAATAAGGGGCATAACCTGTATTCTCATCCAGTTTGCGGTAATTCAGTTTGATGGGAAGGGCCTTCAATCTGGTTGCTTCCGCAGAACTGATTTTCCGTTAATCTCCATCTGTCTTAATACCACATTCCTTCTGTCGAGTGCTGCCTTGGGATTTCTGCGGGGGTTAAAGTGTTATTCGCTTTCAGCATCCCTACCAGCACGGCTGCTTCTTCTGTATTCAGGCGATCGGGTTCTTTCTGAAAAAAAGTACGGGAGGCATTGCGGATACCGTAGATATTATCTCCAAAAGGAACAGCATTCAGGTATAACGTGATGATTTCTTCCTTGGTAAAATTTCTTTCCAGCTTAATGGCGACAATCCATTCTTTTAATTTTTCCACCACCCGGAAAGCTTTGTTTTTACTTCCCTGTTCCAGCAAGGCCTTGGCCAGCTGCTGGGTAATGGTACTGCCACCTCCCTGCTTACCCAGGGTAAAGACAGCCCGCAGGGTGGATTTGAAATCAATCCCGCTATGACTATAAAATCTTTCATCCTCTGTGGCTACCAGGGCATCAATCACATGGGGAGAGATATCGCGGTATTTTACATTACTCCTGTTACCTCTCTCCGTATAATATTTACCCATGAGGGTGCCATCATCGGCATATACTTCCGAGGCCTGGAGAATAGAGGGGTTTTCCAGCTCTTCCAATGAAGGCATTTTTCCAAATACCCCGAAATTGGCGAGCAGGATCAGCAGGATGACAGCGGCAAAACCGCCAAAGAATATGCGCCAGAAAATGCGGACTGCTTTTTCATATGAGGATTGGTTGTGGTTACCGGCAGCTCCGGAAACAGGTACCGAAATTAAGCAAAAGCCGGCCTGCCGGGAGAGGCCGGGGAATTAATTTTTTCACAAATCAGCCCTTAAAATTTTCCGGGCAGGTATTGGTTCAGAAAAGTCCTGTAAACTTCCAGTTCCGGGTTCGATTTCAGCAGGTCAAAATTACCATCGGTCATGATGAGGTAGTTGTATTTTCCACCTTTCAGCCAGGGCAGGATTTCCGTGGAAGTCTTTGGTTTGGCGGCATCAATATATTTCACTGCATCGGCTGCAGTGGCAAAAGGAGCAATCATCAGTAAACGGTTTTCCGTATCCAGCTGAAAAAGATCCACCGAATAGGTTTTGTTATAGTAGGTATCTCTGTTGTAACGCAGATAAGCATTCTTGGCCTCATTTACAAAAACCGGGTCAACCTTGTTAAGTACGAGCACCACATAGTGGGCTTCGTTAGGATTATAAGTGAAAGCCGTGGTATTTTTTACAGGTGGCTTAGTTGCTGCACTGTCTTTTGGCGTTGTTACCGGTGGAGTTATCACAGCCACAGGAGGCTTGGTAACCGTACTGTCTGTTTTTGGCTGGATGGGTTTGGGCGCCACCGGAGTGATGGTTCTTCCGGCCGTGGAATCAGTAGCACGGGTAACAACCATCTTCTGTAATTCATCTTCAATCTGTGTTCTTCTGTTCAGGACATCAATCAGGCGTCTTGCTTTTGGAATCAGCGGGTTTCCGGAAAACTGATTGATGATATTATTGAGTGTGCGGATGGCTGCGGAATCATTTTTTTGCTTCACATAATACACCGATTCAATATACAATAACTGGGGGGTCCAGTAATTATTGCCATATTTTTCGTCTGCTGCTTTTTTACGGAGCAGGGCTTCTTCAAATTTTCCTTCGATAAAGAGGTCATAAATATCCTCATAAGTTTTGGTGGCCACTTCTTTCTCCGTCAGCAGGGGGTTCTTTCCGGTGGTCACGATATTGGTCAGGTTACTGGAAGCATATTTTGCCGACATCTGTTGTTTGATGGCTGCCGCTTTGGCTGTTTCTCCCTGCTTATTATAGCAATAATAAAGGTTGAACAATACTTCATCCATGGGTTCAAAAGCAGTGAAACGGGTCCTGAGTTTTTCCAGGGTTTCGGTTCCGGCCTGACAATCTTCAATTTCCTGGATATAGGCTTTGCCCAAAAGGAACAAAGCCTCCTGAAGTGAGTCATTCGATTTTTTAAGTCCTTCCTCACTGAGTGGAAGCTTTTCATATAAGGCATCAAAACTCAGTTCAGCAGAACCTTGCTGTGCATTGCCACTCTGTGTTGTTGCACCGGAATTGCCCATACCAGCCGGTTGTCCGGTCATACCGATAATCGCCGCACTTCTTCTCCAGTTGTCGACTTTGGGCCGGTTCCCCCATTTCGAACGGAACTCACTCAGGCCCCTGGTTTTGGAAGCAGTATTATAGAAATACCATTCACCTTTTGGCGGATTGTTGCCGGAAGGAAAGAGATTATTATTCGGGAGTGCAATCGGATTGGTCAGCGGATTATTATTATCATCTTTTAATCCCTGTTCCTTGCGGAGTCTTTTTACCAGTTGCTTTACAAAATCTTTACGCTCTTCTTCCGGAAGGGAGGCAATTCGTTGCAGACTGTCCTGCCGGTACACCACTTCCGCATTGGTGGCAATGATACCCAGTGATCGCTTACGGGAACCGATCAGGGCCGTGTCTTTTAAAGTGGGATCGGCGATATTGATACTGTCGTAATAATTGTAAGACTGACGGTATAATTTTTTGGCAAAGGATAATTCAGCCAGTTGCAGAAATGCTTTGTTTCGTTGAGCGGGATCATTCCCCGGGTACTGCGTACTTTTTTTCAGCATACTGATCGCTGCATCCACATTGCCTGCATCCAGCATCATTTGTGCTGCCATATAGTAAATGATATCGCGGTACTCTTCATACTTTTCTCTTTTGGCCATTTTAGCCAGTTCTTCTGCCCGTTTCTCTATGCTTTTGGCATCACCATCGCGGTCGGCGCGGATATTGGCGAGACGGGCATAGATTTCCAGTACCAGGTCGGTGGTATGAGAGATGACCTTGTTATAATATTTTTCAGCTTCCTGGTAGTTTTTTCCCATTTCAAATAACTGGGCCGCCAGGTATTCCCATCTCGCTTTCTCCTGGAGGTTACCGGCATTGCTCAGGGCCTGGGTTAAATGGACCGCTGCACTGTCCCACATACTGTTTTTATAAAACCAGTAGCGCCTGTACTTCATGCAGGTCGTTTTGCAATCTTTTGGGAAAGGCAGGATCATTCTTCAGGGTAACGATTAAACTGGCTGCTTCTGCAAACTGATCCTGGGCCAGAAAGGTCCTGATCTGCCAGATAAATGCATCGTTACGGCTGGGTGGTTCCGAGAGCAATTTTTTGACGATGCTTTTCTTTCCCTTGGTCGCGATACTCAGGGCTGAATTACCATCCCGGCCACTGCCAATCGTCAGGTAATACCCGTCTTTTTCCTTGGGGGCAAAAGCATAATTGATGAACTGGAACATCAGGTAGGCCGAATCAAATTTCTTTTGCAGGTAGAAGGAGGCTCCCCAAAGCAGGTATAAATTATCCACCCAGTCGCCACGAAGGTCATGCAGGGCGATGCCGCTGGAGGCTTTATACGTGATGGAATCAAGCTGAATCGAGTCACCCGCTGTGGCATCCAGGGTATAATTGTAAAAGGGGAGGAGGCGGGAGTAATCGTCCCGAAAAGTTTCCTTGGCCCTTTCCAGCACCTCGTTCAGTTTATTATTGGCATTGAAATAGTAATTAAAGTGTGTAACTGTGTTCTGCATGAACCTTTTAGGTAACCCGAATTTACCCTGATCTGATTTTTCTGAACGCAGCACCCGCTCATCATATTCCTTGGGTTTTTTGATATTAAATGCAAAGCCCATCTGTCCGGATGACTGGAGACCCAACAGGCAAAGGAGGAGACTTAGTGAGGCAGTTACTGTATATCGGATGGGTCGCATTTTCGTGCGCAATCTAAAGTCTTATTAACTGAATTTCAAATAATTTAGTATAAAACTAAGGCAATTTTTGGCATGTTTTTTTATCCCCGGGAGGGCTGGCAAAAGCAAAGCCCAATGCTTACCTTTAATCCCCTTAATACTTGGTTATGGTAAAATTAGATGCAGGCACCACGCTGAAGCGGCTTCGAAACCGGTACCGCCTGGTCGTGATGAATGATGACACTTATGAGGAGGTGGTGACCTTTAAGTTATCCAGATTGAGCGTTTATATCATGTTGAGCACAATATTTGTAGTGTTGGTGGGACTCACCGTCGCCCTCATCGTTTTCACACCTTTGAAGTATTATATTCCCGGTTCCGGAACGAATTACAAATCCGTATCCGAGCTGAAACAGCTGAAATACCAGGTCGATGAACTGGAACAAAAGAATTCCCAGAATGCACAGTATATTGATAGATTAAAAAAGGTCCTGAGCGGTGCTGCGATCAAACTGGATACCACCCGTTTGAACCTTCCGCCCGCTGAAATTTCTAACGATTAACCAACATACTTATGTTCAATGCCAAAAACAAAACCGACAATGCCGGCCCTGCGCCAGCCGGCAATGGTACAACCCTGATCAGTGCCGGAACGGTACTAAAGGGTGATATCAAAAGTAATGGCGACCTGCGTATTGATGGAACCATTTACGGTAATATCAGCAGCAATGCCAAGATCATTATAGGAGCCAATGGGGTAGTGGAAGGTGATATCACCGGCAACCAGGCTGATATAGTGGGAAAAGTATCCGGTGATATCCGGGCTAAGGAAATCCTGCAACTGAGAGGAGAATCGGTGGTAACCGGAAATCTTTATGCAGGCAAATTACAAGTGGAACCCTCTGCCACTTTCAACGGTCAATGCCATATGGGGGCCAATGTGGTGGAGATGAATAGTAATGAACAGCAAGCCGCTGCCAGATAAGAAGGAAGAGTCCGTCAGTAACAAGCAGTTCCTGATGAGGTATGCGGGAATGGGTACACAGTTGCTGGTGGCTATCGGACTCGGTGTTTTTGCCGGTTTAAAGGCAGACAAATGGCTGCATACATCTCCGTTGCTGGCCTGTGTCTTACCTTTGCTCATCCTGTCGGCCCTTTTTTACAGGCTCTTCAGGGAAACCAGCAGAAAGAACCCCCATGAATAAAGCAGCTTTACAACCCATCAGACCCCTGATCCTTGTTTTTATTATTATTTCAGGCTTCGGTATCATCGGTAAAAACTGGCTCCTGAAAAACGGGATCAGTCAGGATTTACTTATCTATGGAAACCTGCTTTTATTCCTTGTCACATTCGGGGCCTATTATATCAATACCAGCAGCCTTCGGTCCTCCAACCCCAATGCACCGGTACGCGGGATGTATGCCGGGTTCATGATTAAATTTTTCCTGATTGCCCTGGCCGCCTTCATTTATATCATGATAGCCAAAAAGCAGGTCAATAAACCAGGACTGATGATCCTCGCCGGATTGTATATAGTTTATACTGCCCTTGAAACAAAGGCCCTGATGCAACTGGCCAATGCTAAAAAGAATGCCTAAAAAGGAAGTGCCCGTTGATCACCTGCAGCATTATCTGCCTCCGGGTACGGGGGAGCAGGTCATGACTTATCTTCATCAGTATAGAGTCCATCTCACGATCACCCGCGGACGAAAAACCATTCTCGGCGATTACCGGCATCGCACTCATTATGATGCCCACCGGATCAGTGTGAATGGTAATCTCAATCCCTTTTCTTTCCTCATTACTTTATTACATGAGCTGGCCCACCTGCTCACCTTTGAAGCGCATACTCACCGGGTACAGGCACATGGGACAGAATGGAAAAAAATATATGGGGAACTACTGTATCGGTTTTTACAACATAAAATATTTCCTGCGGATATTGAAAAAGAACTGATGCAATCCCTGCGCAATCCTGCTGCCAGCAGTTGCGCCGAAGACGGACTCCTGCGTGTCTTGCGCAAATATGATGAACCAAAAGAAGGCCATGCTCTCCTGGAGGATCTACCCGCCGGTGCCATTTTCAGTATTGCCGATGGCCGCGTATTCCGGAAAGGGGAACAATTGCGCAAGCGATTTAAATGCGAAGAAATCAAAACGAAAAAATGGTATTTGTTTAGTCCGGTGTATGAGGTGAGAGAGGGGTAGTGGCTAGTGGTGAGTGGCTAGTGGTGAGTGGCTAGTGGGGAGTGGGGTTCGGCTAGTAGGGATTAGGATAGGAATGTTGGTGGATACTTCATCATTCATTCTTCATTTGTTCGTCTGTTCTTATTTTGGCGAGTGGGGATAGGCAAGTGGCGAGTGGCTAGTGGGGAGTTGCGAGTGGGGTTCGGCAAGTGGGGATTAGGGTTGAATTGTTGGTGGACACTTCATCCTTCTTATCTCATTTGCTCTTCTGTTCTTATTTCGGGGAGAGGGGCAGTTGATCAGTCAACAGTCAACAGTCATCATCAGTCAGGAGTACTTAATCAACGTTCACTTGCTCAGGGATTTTCATTTTCATCCACAAACTGCAACCAGTATGTCCGCTTTTGCCCATGGGTGCAGAAAGATATTCAAATCCGAATTTGGCATATATCTGCAGCGCCTGTCTTAACTCAGGCATGGTTTCGAGGTAGATGTATTCATAGCCCAGTTCTTTTGCCTTGTCAATACATTTTTCAATCAACAGCCTGCCCAGGCCAATGCCTCTTGCTGTTGGTAGCAAATACATTTTTACCAGCTCACAGGTATCAGGTGGCAAACCTGCTGTTGGAAAAATACCGGCACCTCCTGCCAGTTCATCATTGAGTTTCGCAACAAAATAATAAGAGCCTTTTGCCGTAAATACTTCCGATAAATAATCCGTGCTAGCATCATAATAAACCGTTCCGGGATGATTCGCCCCGAATTCCGCCAAAGTGCTTTTGATGATATGGGCCAACTGCGCATTATCTGCTGTCTGAATGGATCGGATCTGTGGAGTCATGGTGTAAAGATAATCAGTCTTCAGTCGACAGTCATCAGTCGAGAGTCATGAGTCGATAGTCGATAGTCGATAGTCGTTTAAACAGAGGACGGAAGTTATAAAAACGAACGGATCGGGTGTCTAAAACCCCTCAACCCCTCAACCCCTCAACTCCTCAACCCTATTAACCAACCCCCACTCGCCGAACCTCACTAGCCACTCGCCACTAGCCACTCGCCTAGCATCAATTCAACTGCAAAGTTTTCTCCTTCGGATATTTCACTTCATACCTGAATGAAAGTTTCGTTTCTTTTTTTGCATCCACGGTTTGCTGCCAGGTAATTTGCTGTGTAACCTCATCCAGTTTGGCTCCTTCATATTTCCGGTCCTGCACTTCTATTTCTTTTTGCGTACTGATCGGAAACTGATCTTCTACAATGATATTGATCGGCAACTGCTTGTTGTTACGAATCGTGATTTCATATTGCCGGGTATCCGTGCGGTTGCTGCCAATAAACCGCTTGCTGCTATATTCTTTCATCAGGGTCCTCTTTACCACCACGCCTTTGTCTTTTCCCAATGATAAACTAAGTGTGTCGCCCGCTTTGGCTACATCCAGCAATGATTTACCCAGGAATGTACCTTCAAAGAAAAGATTGGCTTCACCAGGGAGCAGGTTCAGTTCCTGCCAGTTGGTGATTTTTGCAGTGAGATAAGCTGATTCAGACATCTTGGGAGCTGTGTAATATTCATAACCTGCATTCAGTTCATAGCCGTCAATTTCAGCCATATAGGTTTTACCATCATTCAGTATCGTATAAGGTTCTTTGATTTCATAAACGGTAGTGGTGGGCTGATAGCTGATAGTAGTGGTTAATGCTGTTTCTGATTTTCGCTGTTTGTTACGGTTATTCTCAGATCGCTCGATATCTGTATATGTTTCTCTGTCGCTGGCAATGCCATATGCTGTCACCACTACTTCTTCCAGGCTTTGCAGATTTTGCTGTAATGTGATATTGGCCAATCCGTTTACAGATGCAGGCACTTCTGTTGTTTGCATACCTACTGAACTGATCACAATTGAGTTGGCTCCTGCCGGTACATTAATCTGAAAGATCCCGCCTGCATTGGTGGTAGTTCCTGATCTGGTACCTTTTAGTACGACACTGGCACCTGCTACGGGATTTCCTCTTTCATCCACTACTTTACCACTCACCGTTCCCGGTGTATAAGTAGCCTGAATGGTATTTGTAGTTTGGCGATATGCATAAACATATTTCAGGTACCAGGGTTCCAGGGATGGTTTGTTGGCATTTTCATTGGGATTACCGGTTGATAAGAACAGCCGGATATCTTTCCAGTCTTCCCCGCTTTGCTGGAATACATTGGCCTTGTATTGCATATTAATCGGACTGCTGATATCTTTTACCCGGATATCATAGGTGGGATACCAGCCTGCTTTTTTCACCATATAACTGATACTGAACTGGCTGCTGCCGGCTTCTTTAGTGCTTAGGGTTACATGAATTTCGCTGGTGGATATATCCGCCTTCTGGTTCAGCTCCTGCAACTGCTTGTTCATTTTAGCCAGTTCAGCTTCCATTTTTTTGATTGCCCGGTCAGTTTCCATTTGCTTCTGGTACACTTCAGTCAGTCTGGCCCTTTGCAGATCCGCCGCATCTTTCAGATCGGCTGCTTTTAATCCGGTATTGGCGCCACCGATCTGCTGATTTTTTAGCAGGAGTGTTTCTTCCTGTTTATATACATTGAGGATATTTTTCTGCAGGGCGATTTTTTCTGTCTGTGCTTCTTTCAGCGCCTCTGCTTCCTTTATTTCATCCTGCTTTTGTTGTTCTTTCATAAAATTCTGCTGGTGGATTACAGACAGAATCGTCACATTTCCATCTGCTTTTACCTGTATACTCTGCTTGTCAATAGAAGGGGAGATATTGGCAAATATCAATTCCTGTTTGCCGGCCGCCAGGCTGGTTTTCGCTGTTCGTTCTGTCTGCGCTCCTTCGAGGAACACTGTTACTTTTTCAATCTTGCTCTCAATTGTCTTTTTGGATTGTGCATTGGCGTTTTGCAATAGCATGACCAGTCCGGCCAGTAAGAATAGTCTCATAGCAGTGTTTTGAGACAGGATGCGGGATTCGGGAGTTTTGCATAATGAAAGTCCGGAAGTCAGAAAGTCCGGAAGACCGGAAGACCGGAAGACCGAAAGTCCGAAAGTCCGGAAGACCGAAAGACCGGAAGTCAGAAGTCAGGAGTCGTTAGTCGGGAGTCATTAGTCGGGAGTCATTAGTCGGGAATTGATGATTGTGGCGTTAAATTAGTTATGAGTTAAGAATGATGAGTAGTGTATCAATATCTTAATATCCTAATATCTAATACCACGCCTTCGCTAGAGCTTCGGCGGACAAGCAATATCCCCCTCTTTCGCTAAAGCTACAGCGGGCAAACAATATCCCGCTTGCCACACCCCACTAGCCTCTAGCCCCCTCAAATTCCATCAGCGGCAAACTTTTATCAATTCAAAGTGTTAGCTTTAGCGACTATAAAAACCTTTAATTAAAAGCATAATCAAGATGAAAAAAATCCTTCCATTGGCCTTTACCGCCTTTTTACTATTTAGCTCCGTTATTCTTCATGCACAGGATGACAAGTCTAAACGTCCCAGTCCGCCGGCAACTGCTACCGGAAAAATCGGAAATACCACCATTACTATTAACTATAGCCAACCTTCAGTAAAAGGAAGGGAGATCGGAAAGGACCTCGAGCCCAAAGAAGGAAAGGTATGGCGTACCGGTGCCAATGAAGCCACTGTATTCGAAACAGACGGAGATATCAAAGTAGAAGGCAAACCCCTTGCCAAAGGAAAATATGCCCTGTTCACTATTAAGAACGGGAACGACTGGACCGTCATCTTCAATACCAAATCAAACCAGTGGGGCGCTTTTGGATACAAAGAAGCCGAAGATGCACTCCGGGTACAGGTGAAGGGTAGTAGTACGGCTGCTGATGTGACCGAGCAACTGACATTTACAATTTCGAATAGCGGAATGATCAGCCTGCATTGGGGTAATCTGGCAGTATCTTTTACAGTAAGTGAATAAATGATTGTTGTAAAATAAAGAAGCCCCGCTACTTCCTGTAGCGGGGCTTCTTATTTAAGTTGGTATGTTGAAAGGTTGAGATGTTGATAAGTTGAGAAGTTGAGATGTTGAATAGTTGAAAGGCAAGGGATGCGTTCGTTTTTAAAACTTCCGCCTCCGGTTTACCCACCGTCGACTGCTGCCTGCTGACTGTCGACTGCTGACTGTTAACTGTCGACTGTCTAGGCTACAGCCTTCTTCACCAGCTCCGCCGCTTCACTCAACAAAATCGCCGATTGCACCTTAAGGCCGCTTTCATCAATCAGTTTCTTGGCTTCAACAGCATTGGTACCCTGTAAACGCACAATGATCGGGATATTGATATTGCCCATGTTTTTATAAGCATCAATCACCCCCTGTGCTACCCGGTCGCAACGAACGATACCTCCAAAAATATTAATCAGGATCGCTTTCACCGCAGGGTCTTTCAGAATGATTTTGAATCCGGCTTCTACCGTCTGGGCATTGGCTGTACCACCCACGTCCAGGAAATTGGCCGGCTCACCACCACTCAGTTTGATCATGTCCATGGTCGCCATTGCTAAACCGGCACCATTAACCATGCATCCAACATTACCATCCAGTTTTACAAAATTCAGATTGTACTGTCCGGCTTCCACCTCTGTAGGATCTTCTTCCGTAACATCTCTCAATGAAGCCAGGTCCGCATGACGCATCAGTGCATTTTCATCCAGGTTCATTTTGCAATCCACCGCAATGATTTTATCATCCGATGCTTTGAACAAAGGATTAATCTCCAGCATAGAGCAATCCCGCTCGGTATAGGCATTATAAATACTGGTCACAAATTTTGTACAGTTCTTGAAAGCCTCACCACTCAATCCCAGGTTAAAAGCAATCTTTCTGGCCTGGAAGGGCTGTAATCCGCCCGCCGGATGTACCCACTCTTTAAAGATTTTTTCTGGTGTATCATGCGCTACATCTTCAATATTCATCCCGCCTTCTGTACTGTACATGATCACATTCTGTCCCTTGCTGCGGTCCAGCAGGATGGAGAGATAAAATTCCTTCCGCTCACTGGGGCCATCATAATACATATCCGCAGCCACATATATTTTATTCACCACTTTTCCTGCAGGTCCTGTTTGAACAGTAACCAGGGTGCCTCCTAAAATTTTACTTGAAAATTCCTGGATATCCTCCAGTGACTTGGCCACTTTTACACCATTAATCCCATTCTCCTTAATAGCACCCTTACCACGGCCACCTGCATGGATCTGTGCTTTCACCACGGCAAACTTGCTGCCGGTCTGGGTCTTGATCTGACGATAAGCATCTTCCGCTTCCTGAACAGTAGAACAGGCATACCCTTCCTGTACAGGTACATTGTATTTTTTCAACAATTCCTTGGCCTGGTATTCATGGAGATTCATCTTGTAAAAATTTGTCGCGAAGATAAGGAAGGCAGCCGTGATTGCTAAGGGCCCGGGAGATTTTTTGCAGATACTGTACCTTACAGCTATGTACCGACTGCTCCTCTTTGCCTTCCTGCTGGGGTCTTGTGGGGTTGCTCCCCGTTTGCACTGGCCTTCCCGACAATCTGATCTCGTTGGATCCGCTTTTTACCGGCAGGCCGCTGCGATGGGCTGGCAGTCCAGGGACTCCCTGGTGGTAACTGAACTATTGAAGGGAAATATACCCGCTTTTCTGAAACGGTTTCGTCCGGTAAAAATATCCATGACGGACTCCCTTTCAGGTAAAACCATCCGGGCGGTTTTTTATACGGCACCGGATTACCTCTCCCTGGGAACCAATACCGACTGGGCCCGGATCAATATCAGCCCCATGGCTGCACAAAGAATTGCCGACAGCCTTGGATGTTTTTTACCCACCCGCAAACTGGTGGATGATATTTACCGGGCAGCTGCTGTGAAATTGGCCCCGGTACCGATGTATGCTTTTCGCGACAGTACCCCCACCATGTGGCAGCATCACCTGATCATTGAAGGGCAGCGAAAGGGAAGGAAAGGACTGATTGCAGGCATCAAAAAAGACCTGGTCATCAGTGCTTCAATATCCAGGGACAAAAGACCCAACAGAGTCGCCATCTATGGCTGGCACCAGCCCGATGGAAAACCCATCCAGCCATTGTATACCGGACATGTTAACTGGTGGGTGGATTACAGCCAGGGAGTCCGGCTGATTTACCGGAAAATCAAACTGAACGGACAGTGGATGGATTATACAGCACTGTTGAAACATCCCCTGTATAAAAAATTATTGTGCGATGAAGAGAACTGTGATTTTTACCGTTATAGTTATTAATATAATGGTAAGTCTTCTGCTTACACAGGTTCTGCTACAGCATTTAACGACTTCTTTTGCCCCCAGACCCTACCTTTGCCGACAATAAGAAACCATTTGTATTAAAAGAATCATTCTGCGCTATCATTTAAAATATCTGACGGTAATCTGCCTGTTATTTTTGGCAGGAGAACTGGAAGCCCAGGAGCCCACTATTGGTAATATCGGTTCAAGAATGCAAAGGCTTGGCGGTGGGATCCGATCCATGACCGGTGGCAGCAGCACGGACAGCTTGCGCCGGCGGGATAAACATGAAGATTCGATCACCATCTATTTTCGTTACCTCGATTCCACCGGTACTTACAAACTGGATTCATCGGTCAGTGATTTTACCCGCCGCTATCCCGTTCCCGGAACACATATTTATCTCGGTAATACAGGACTGGCCAGTAAATCATTACTTTTTTCACCTGTGATGCAGTCAGGGTTTGACCCGGGCTTTCATGCTTTTGATGTCTATAAATGGACCCTGGATAAAGTCCGGTTTTTTAATACCACCCGCCCTTATTCAGAACTGAATTATTTTTTAGGCAGCAGGGTGGAGCAGATCATAGAAGTGATGCATACCCAGAATATCAAACCGAACTGGAATTTTGCATTTCAATACCGGCTGATCAATGCACCCGGCTTTTTTCAGAACCAGCGTACCAATCATAATAATTACCTGTTCAATTCCAGGTTCCAGTCAAAAAATCTCCGTTATACCAATTATCTGGTTTTACTGGGAAATAAAATGCTGGCCGCTGAAAACGGTGGGATCATTGACACCACCGATATACTGGACGATCCCATTTACAAGGAAAGGTATAATATCAATACTTACCTGGGCGGCGCTAATCCTTTTTCCTCCAACTTTTTTGGCAGCAAGATCAATACCGGTAACCGGTACAGTGAGTTCACCGTACTGCTTCGCCAGCATTATGACCTTGGTAAAAAAGATTCCATTGTAACTGACTCCACCGTAACACCTCTGTTTTATCCCCGTTTGCGTTTTGAGCATACCCTGCAACTGGATCAAAACAAATATGTGTACCAGGACTATATCGGCGATTCTCTTTATTACCGGAAGAATTATGATACTTCCATCGGGAATGCACTGGACACGATGTTACTGGTTGAACGATGGAGAACCCTCAGTAATGATTTTTCAATCACCCAGTTTCCGGATGCTAAAAACCAGAATCAGTTTATTAAAGTAGGACTGACGGTTCAGAATATTCTGGGGGAATTGTCAACAGGCCGCAAGACTTTTTTCAATACCATGGGGCATGCAGAATATCGGAACCGCAGCCGAAACCAGCAATGGGATATCGCCGCCAGCGGTAAATTATTTTTCACCGGATTCAATGCAGGGGATTTTGATGCACATATCAGTTTGCAACGCCTGCTTGGAAAAAAACTGGGGTACCTGCAACTGGGTTTTGAAAATGCCAGCCGGCAGCCATCCTTTCTGTTCGACAGCCGCAGCAGTTTCTACCTGATGAAGACCGCTGTGAATCTGAAAAAAGAAAACAATGCCCATTTATTCGCCACTTATTTCCTGCCTTCTTTCAAACTAAGGATCAGCGGGCATTATTACCTCGTGACTAATTATACCTATTTTACTTCTTTTTATAAAGTAAACCAGGAAACCTCTCTTTTCAATTTGCTGCAGATCGCCCTGCACAAAACTATTAAACTGGGAAAGCGATGGAACTGGCATGCTGATATCTGGTTTCAGCAAAAGATCGGGAATGTGGCTTTGAATGTGCCCGTGATTTATACCCGGAACCGGATCGGATATGAAGGCAGCCTCGGTTTCAAAAACCTGGATATTGCCATTGGTACCGAAATCAAATACCGGGCAGCATATAAAGCCGATGGTTACTCACCGGTATTAGGACAGTTTTACTACCAGGATCAAACCACCATCAGCAATAGCCTTCCTGATATATCCGCTTACCTGCATTTCCGCATCCGCCCCTTCAAAGCATTTATCCGTGCCGAAAACCTGAATACAGCCCGTAAAATGAGCAACGGGGATTTGGGTTTACCAATAATAACCTGGTGGCACCGGGTTATGCCCTGCCAGGGCTACAGATTCGTTTGGGGGTCTGGTGGAGCTTTGTTAATTGATTATCAAAGTTTTGGCGGTTGAGTTCCCTCATATGATTCTTTGAGAATACTTGTTATCTTTGTATTTGTGATTAAAAAAGGGGTTGCCCTCATATCATTTGTTATTTACCTGGCTGCTACCAGTGGCATTATTATCAATGCCCATTACTGCATGAAAAGCCTGGTGTCGGTTAAATTATTCAATGGAGATGCATGATAATCCCGGTTGCTGCCATGATGATACCCGCTTCCTGAAACTGGTAAACGATCAGGTAAAAGTTCCCGGTATCAGTTTTGAATTACAGGCTCCTCAAGCCATTACTGCAGACGAACATTCTTTACTGGAGGCCTCCCTTTTCAATCTGAAAACGGAACGCCATTTTCATAATCATTCTCCCCCTTTATTATCGGAGCAGGATACTTATCTGCGGCTTCAGGTTTTCCGGATTTGATACCAGTCAGATCAATTATTGCATTGCCTCCTCGGGAGGCAGGTTTACTTTTTTTTATCAACTTAAACTCATTTACAATGAAAACATTGAAAATATTTTCCCTTGCTGCAGTATCTGTGTTGCTCAGTACTGTCATTATTGCCCAGTCAAAGACCGAAACCTTTAAAGTATCCGGCAACTGCGGCATGTGTAAAACAAAAATTGAAAAAGCAGCCAAGGAAGCAGGAGCCAAAGAAGCCAGCTGGAATGCAGAGAGCAAAGAACTGACCGTTACTTATAAAAGCAGTTCCACCAATGCCGCAAAGATCCAGGAAAAAAATAGCAGCAGTAGGGTATGACAATGTTGGCTTTAAAGCAACCAATGAAGCATATGATAAACTGCATGGTTGCTGCAAATACGAAAGAACCACAGCAAGTGATGAAATGGAATGCTGCAAAGATGGTAAGTGCACAATGGCCGGTCATGATGGTAAGGATTGCTGCAAAAAAGACGGTGCGAAAATGGAATGTGGCAAGGCCGGACATGATGGCAAAGACTGCTGTAAGAAAGAAGAAGGAAAAATGGATTGCTGCAAAGATGGTAAGTGCAGTATGCCAGGTCATGACGGAAAAGATTGTTGTAAAAAATCTTAATTTCAGATTGCTAAACAACCTTCACCCATGAAACGGCAGATCTTACTGCTCCTGGTATTCATTCAGGGGTTCACCGCTGTACAGGCACAGTTTTCCAAAGCCAGTTTACAGGCTACTGGTTTAACCTGTGCACTTTGCAGTAATGCCATCAATAAGGCGGTACTGAAATTACCCTTTGTGGCATCAGTCAGGGCAGATATCAAAAATTCCTCATTCAGTATTGTATTCAAAGAGGGCGCTGACCTGGATATTGATGCCATTAAAGCAGCCGTGGAAGATGCCGGTTTCTCTGTGGGCGGACTCAGCCTCACTGGGAATTTTAATGATACCAAACTGGTAAAGGATCAGGCAATTGCTATCGGCAATGACAAATTTCATTTTCTAAACGGCGATGGCAAAACCCTGAATGGAGAACAGGTAATCATGGTGGTGGATAAGCGTTTTGTATCCGAAAAGCAATTTAAAAAGATCAGTAAGGAAAGCCAGTTACCCTGTGTACAAACAGGTAAGGCCACCGGTGCCTGTGCCCGGGATGGTATGAGTCCGGGTAACAGAATCTACCATGTAATGATATAAAATAATAGTCCCTTTCTGCGTTGCGGGAAGGGACTTTTTGATGTTCAATTTATGATGAAACAAAAACTATTCTTCGCAGTTGTACTGCTGCTGATGCTGCATACAGGACTGATTGCTCAACCCAGACAGGGACAGAAGGCAGCAGAAATTGCTTTACCCACCGCCAAAGGAGATACCCTTCGCCTCAGTTCTCTCCGGGGTAAAGTAGTACTGCTTGATTTCTGGGCCTCCTGGTGTGGCCCCTGCAGGGTAGCCAACCGGGGTTTGTCTAAAATTTATTCAAAGTTCAAAGACAAGGGTTTTGAAATCTTCAGTGTATCCTTTGATGCCGATCGCAGTGACTGGCTGAATGCAGTGAAACAGGATAAGATCAGCTGGCTGCAGGTGAATGATCCTGATATCAACCGTTCTTCCGTAGCCTTGTACTGGGAGGTATATTCCATCCCCACCACTTATCTGATCGACCGTGACGGAACCTTGCTCGCCATGGACCTGGAAGGGAAGAACCTCGAAAGTGCTTTAAAGAAACTGATCGATAAATAAAAGGAAGCAATGAAAGGGTTGAATCTATTGTTGTTGATGATCTGCTTTGCTTTCAATTCAAAGGCACAGGAACTGTATGTATTTACAGAACCGGCATCGAATATACCAGCCCATTCCATCAGTCTGAAACTGACCGATCATTTTGTAACCAGTGATAATATTTACAATCGCTTCTCACACCGGTTGATGCCTCAGGTGATGCTGGGGGTGAGTAAGAAACTGATGTTCCAGATCGGCGGCACATTTTCCAATATGCATACGCCGGATTTCAAAGCTGAGTCCATCAATTTTTATACGAAGTATCGTTTTTTGTCAAAGGATGAATTGCACAAACATTTCCGGATGGCGGTTTTCGCTAATTTTTCTGCTACCAAAGCACCTTTTCATTATGATGAAATCACCCTGATGGGAGATAAGGAAGGAATGGCATTGGGTCTGGTGGCTACACAGCTCTGGCACAAACTGGCCGTGTCTGCTACGGTAACGCATACCCAGTTGCTGGATAATTCCCGGTTTAATAAAGTGTTGTATATACCGGAACGGAATTACCAGGCACTGAACTATGCACTCTCAGCAGGCTATCTGGTTTTTCCAAAAGAATACCGGGATTACAAGCAAACCAATCTCAATCTCTATCTCGAAATATTATCACAGCAAACCCTTGACCGGAAAACCAATTATCTGGATATCGCCCCGGCACTGCAGCTGATCTTTAACAGCAATGCCAAATTAAACCTGGGCTATCGTTTTCAGGCAACCGGCAACATGAGCCGGATGGCCAATAACAGCTGGCAGGTCAGCTTTGAGCGGACCTTTTTAGGAGCGTTTAAATAATCGCTCCTGACATTTTAATATTTATACAATGAGATTTTTCGTCCATATACTATCCTCCTGTTGCTGCTTTTCTTATTTAGCAAGAACTGCTGGTCGCAAAACACGAATGATACCACCGCTGTTGCCTATGTGGCCGGTGCCTGTGATATGTGCAAGACAAGAATTGAAAAAGCAGCCCTGGAACGCAAAGGAGTAAAATCCGCAAATTGGAACCTGACCACCCAGCTTTTAACGGTTTCATTTAATCATGAACAGGTGACCCTGGAAAGGATCTTATGCCGGGTGGCGGATCGCGGCCACGATAATGATTTTGAAAAAGCAAAGGATGCCGTTTATGATGCCCTCCCTTCCTGCTGTGCTTACCGCGACAAAGCAACAGCCGGCGGCCAGACCATGACTGGGTCAGCAGCAGTAACATTAGCAGAAAATATGCTGGTGAAAGGTGTTGTGATGGAAGAAAACAAACAGGGAACTTTTGTACCACTCACCGGAGCAACGGTTCAATGGCTGGGAACCACTACTGCAGTAGCCACCGATTCATCCGGTGTCTTTTCCATCCGTTCTGTAAAAGATATCAACCAGCTGATCATTAGTTATGTGGGATATAAAGCAGATACCATTACGGTGAACAATGGAGCTGAAATGAAAGTGATAATGGCCTCCGGAAAACAACTCAATGAAGTAACGGTTACCTCCAGGATGCGGTCCACTTATTTGTCTTCATTGAGTCCGATCCGGACCCAGGTAATGACTGAACGTGAATTGTTCAAAGCGGCCTGCTGTAATCTGGGTGAAAGCTTTGAGACCAATCCCTCCGTTGATGTATCCTACAATGATGCCGTAACAGGATCCAAACAAATTCAGTTATTGGGACTTAGTGGAAACTATACACAACTGACAGTGGAAAGTCTGCCTGGTCCCAGAGGACTGGCCACCGCATTCGGATTGAATTTTATTCCCGGTCCTTTTGTGGAGTCAATTCAGTTGAACAAGGGCGTGGGTTCTGTCGTCAATGGATTTGAAAGTATCGCGGGACAAATCAATGTGGAATTAAAGAAACCGCAAACGGCTGAAAGGGTCTTTGTCAATGCCTATATCAATGATATGACGAAAACTGATCTGAATCTGGTATTGACTAAGAAGTTAAATGATCGCTGGAGTACGGCACTGATGCTGCATGATAATTTTCAGGCCCGGACGAATGTGGACTATAATAATGATGGTTTCAGGGATAATACCACCGGTAATTTATTTGCGGCGGTCAATCGCTGGAATTATAACGGGATCAAAGGGTTTGAATCACAACTGGGCTTTAAAATATTACTGGATCATATCACGGGTGGACAAACCGGATTCCGGCCAGACATTCATCAGGGTGGCAACAGCCTGTACGGATTGGGGATTCAAACCAATCGCTATGAACTCTATGCCAAGGCAGGATATGTTTTCCCCGGAAAAAAATACAAGAGTATCGGTGTACAGTTCTCGGTTTTCGATCATCAGCAGGATGCATATTACGGACTGACAACCTATGACGGGAAGCAACAGAATATATATGCCAACCTTATTTACCAGTCCATCATTGGAAGTACGATCCATAAATTCCGTACCGGACTCAGTTTTTTATCTGATCAGTATGATGAACAGTTTCAGGCAGACCGGTACAAAAGAAAGGAGAATGTACCCGGTGGTTTTTTTGAGTATACTTTTACTCCGGTTGAAAAATTAAATATCGTAGCGGGTATCCGGGCCGATCATAACAATCTGTTTGGATGGTTTGCCACCCCGCGTTTGCATATCCGGTATGAACCGGTTACTGGAACCACGATCAGGATGAGTGCCGGTCGCGGACAACGTACTGCAAATATTTTTGCCGAGAATAACAGCGTCTTTGTCAGTGCGAGGCAGGTACAAATTCTCGCAACTTCCGAAGGTCGGGCCTATGGGTTACTTCCGGAAATCGCCTGGAATAAAGGCATCAGCATTGATCAGAAATTCAAATTATTCGGACGTAACGCCAATATGGCCCTTGATTTTTTCCGCAACGATTTCAAACAACAGGTGATTACTGATCTTGAAAATCCGCGGAAAGTTGTTTTTTATAATCTCGATGGAAAATCGTTCTCCAACAGTTTTCAGGCAGAACTCAATCTGGAGCCAGTCAAAAAACTGGAATGGCGGCTGGCCTATCGTTTTTATGATGTGCAGATGACCTATACCAGTCAGCTGCTGAGTAAACCTTTTACCGCGAGGCATCGTGCTTTTTCCAACCTGGCTTATGAACTAAAAGGCTGGAAGATGGATTATACCATTAATTATATCGGGACCAAACGGATCACGGCTACCTCTTCCAATCCACCGGTACATCAACGTGATCAAACATCTCCATCTTATGTATTAATGAACGCACAACTGAGTAAGTCACTGGGAAAGAATAAGCATACCGAGGTTTATCTGGGAGGGGAGAACCTGACCAATTTTCTGCAGCGGGATGCGATCCTCAGTCCGGACCAGCCCTTTGGTCCATATTTTGATGCTGCCATGATCTGGGGGCCGGTAACCGGCAGGATGTTTTATGCGGGCATCAGATGGAAACTGAAATAAGCATTATACATTGATTCCGGATTTCTTCCTCAATACAGGCGCTGCTTTTTTGACTACTTAGCAATGCCTTTGTTAAACAGGTGCACCACTCTGTAAATCAACCCCGAACATATATTATTTGTCCAGCCAAAAATTATATTTATATTTGTCTAACAATAAATTTAGACAAGTCTAAAAAATGAAGGGATTTCTCTTACTGATCAGCATCATGGGCAGTTTTTCAATAGCGGCGCAGCGGTCCATTCACGGGCAGTTGCTGCATCAGCTGACTGCAGAGCCGGTGGCCGGAGCCACTATCATCGCCGGGTCGGGGGGAACCGTAATTTCTGATCAGCAGGGAAAATTTTCCATCAATACGGGGGCAGATTCAATAATAGTGACAGCGGTAGGATTTGAAAAAAAGACCATTCTCCTGGATAACCGGGAGCATCTGCTAATCCTGCTCCAGCCTTCCCAAAAGAAATGGATGCCGTGGTGGTATCGGGTACCCTGCGGGCCGTAAAAAAAACGGATAGCCCGGTACCGGTTGAAGTGTATACCACCCAATTCCTGAAAAAGAATCCGTCGCCCAGCATTTTTGAAGCCCTGCAAAATGTAAATGGCGTTCGTCCCCAGTTAAACTGCAGTGTTTGCAATACCGGCGATATCCATATCAACGGCCTCGAAGGCCCATATACCATGATCACCATCGATGGTATGCCCATCGTGAGCAGTCTTGCATCTGTGTATGGGTTGTTTGGAATTCCTTCTCAATTGATCGACCGGGTGGAAATTGTGAAAGGCCCCGCCTCCGGTTTGTATGGGGCAGAAGCCATTGGTGGTTTGATTAATATCATCACTAAATCACCTGAGAAAGCACCGGCATTCACTGTTAATTTCATGACTACTTCCTGGTTGCTGCATAATCTGGACCTGGGTGTCAAATACAGGGTCGGTAAAAAACATCAGCGCTGCTGGGGGTTAATTATTTCAACTACCAGCATCCATTGGATAATAACAAAGATCAGTTCACGGATGTTACCCTGCAGCACCGTATTTCCCTTTTTAATAAAATCAGTTTTAACCGGTCAAAAACCGGACTGCATCACTGGCTGGCCGTTATTTTTATGAAAACCGCTGGGGAGGGGATATGCGCTGGAACAAATCATATCGCGGAGGCGACAGTTTGTATGGAGAAAGTATTATTACCAGCCGCTGGGAAATAATCGGTCAGTACCAGCTACCCGTCAATGAACCTTTATACTTTTCTTTTTCGGCAACCGGTCACCAGCAGGATTCTTATTATGGCACCACTCCCTATATGGCCAAACAACGTGTTGCATTTGGGCAGTTGTTATGGGATAAGCCTGTTGGTGCGGCACACCAGATGCTGACCGGTTTGGCTGTTCGTTATAATTATTATGATGATAATTCAACAGCTACCATTGATACTCTTGATTTAACCAATCAACCGGAAAAATATACCATACCCGGGCTTTTTGTACAGGATGAATGGAAACTCAGTTCAAAGCACTTGTTGTTAATGGGTCTCCGGTATGATCATCACCCCATTCATAAAAGCATCCTGACCCCGCGGTTTGCCTGGAAATGGAGTCTGAAAGATGGTCAGACCCTACGGGTCAATGCGGGTACCGGTTCCGGGTAGTTAGTTTGTTTACGGAAGAACATGCTGCCCTCACCGGTGCAAGATCAGTTGAAGTGAAGGAGTCACTGAATCCGGAAAGAAGTTTTAATATCAACCTCAACTATACCCGTTACCATCGCTGGAAAAGTACCAGTCTGAATATAGATGCAGCTGTCTGGTATTCCCGTTTCAGCAACCAGATCATTGCCGACTACGATACCGATCCGAACAAAATAATTTATGAAAACCTGCGTGGGTTTTCCTCCTCAAAAGGATTGACGCTGAACCTGGAACTGAACAGAGGCAATCGTTTCAAGTCATTATTCGGGATTACTATACAGGATGTTTCCAAAACAGAAAAAGGGCATGATGGAAGCCGGGTAAAACAAACACCAATGCTCACTGAGAAATGGAGTGGAACCTGGGCTATTAGTTATGTATTTCCCGGAGCCGGCATCACGATTGATTATACCGGAAATATCTATGGCCCCATGCGTTTGCCGCTGATCTCGGCCCTTGATCCCCGACCAGCCCGTTCACCGGTATGGAGTATCCAGAATATCCAGATTAGTAAATTCCTCAGTGCCCGTACCGAAATTTTTGCCGGTGTAAAAAATCTGCTGAACTGGACACCTGCCCGGAATACGCCATTCCTGATTGCCCGATCACATGATCCCTTCGACAAAAAAGTTGAATATGAAACGAACGGGCAGGTCAAATCGACAGCGGAAAATCCCTATGCATTGACCTTTGATCCGGCCTATATGTATGGTCCCAGTGAGGGCATCCGGGTGTTTGCGGGTATTCGTTTCAGGACCAGGTAAACCGGGATTTTTCTTACCACGAAAAAAAATCATTTGTATATTTACCCGGTGAAACGAATAACCGGCATATTTGTTCTTTCAGTTTATCTTCTGTCTTTTGCAGAAGTACATAACCTGTTCAAAATACCGGTCCTGTTCCAGCACTTTCAGGAACACAAGCAGGAAGACCCTTCCATCAGCTTTTGGGATTTTATCAAAATTCATTACATGGAACCGATTGTAGTGGATGAAGACTATGACCGGGATCAGCAGTTGCCTTTTCGCAATGCTGATTGCTGCCTGGTTGCCGCTTCCAGTGTGTGCGAGTGCAATACAATTACGGTTGAAATTGAACCATTACCGGTTTTAGCTGAAAAATTTTATTCTTTCAATGAGGTTAATAAAGCCCGTAAATACTCCTTTGCTGTCTTCCAGCCTCCCCGTTATGCCTGATTGGATATAACCCAATTTTCTCAAGGCACAAATCAATTTCATGCTGAATACGACTATTCGCTTTTCCGTAAGGAATAAGCTGATCATTGGTCTATTGACCATTGGTCTGATCATTTGGGGAGCCATTAATTTAAAAAAACTTCCCATTGATGCATTACCGGATATTACAAGTAACCAGGTGCAGGTAATCACCGTGTCGCCCTCGCTCGCGGCACCGGAAGTAGAAAGACTGGTTACTTTTCCAATTGAACAGGCAAATGCCAATATACCGGGCATCAAAGAAATGCGTTCTATTTCCCGTTTTGGTTTATCGGTGGTAACCGTGGTGTTTAATGACCAGACCGATATATACTGGGCCAGGCAACAGGTATCTGAAAGACTGGGACAGGTTAAGGACCAGATTCCCGCTGCTGCGGGCCGGCCTGAGCTGGCTCCTGCAACGACCGGTCTGGGTGAGATATATCAATACATACTTCGCCCTGCAAAAGGGTATGAAACGAAGTATGACCTCACCGAACTTCGGTCAATCCAGGACTGGATTGTTCGCAGACAATTATTGGGCACACCTGGCGTGGCTGATGTGAGCAGTTTTGGTGGCTACCTCAAACAATATGAAATAGCCGTGGTTCCGGAAAGATTGAAAAGCATGAACGTGACTATCGCGGATGTTTTTCTGGCTCTTGAAAAAAATAATCAGAATTCCGGTGGTGCATATATTGAAAAGGGACCCACTTCCCTGTTTATCCGGACAGAAGGGCTGGCTGCCAGCATGGAAGAACTGGAAAAAATCCCGGTACGATTTACGGCAACTGGTATTCCTGTTTTAATGAGAGATGTGGCCGAAGTGAGAATCGGTCATGCCATCCGTTACGGGGCGATGACTTATAGTGATAAAGGAGAAGTGGCTGGCGCTGTAGTATTGATGCTGAAAGGCGCCAATGCCGAGCAGGTAGTGAAACAGGTAAAGCAGCGGATTGAACAAATTAAAAAAACCTTGCCGGAAGGAGTACTGCTGGAAACTTTTTATGACCGCACGAAGATGGTGGACAATGCCATCGGTACGGTAAAGACCAATCTGCTCGAAGGAGCATTGATCGTGATCTTTGTACTGGTTCTCTTCCTGGGAAATTTCAGGGCCGGGCTGATAGTGGCATCTGTGATTCCACTATCCATGTTATTTGCTGTGATCATGATGAATGCCTTTGGTGTATCAGGCAATCTGATGAGCCTGGGTGCACTGGATTTTGGATTGATTGTGGACGGAGCAGTGATTATCGTGGAGGCTGTACTGCACCGCTTGTCTCATAACAAGCATTTTACAGGGCTTACCCATATTACCCAGCCACAGTTGAATGATGAAGTAGAATCTGCAGCAGGTAAGATGATGAACTCTGCAGTTTTCGGTCAGATCATTATCCTGATTGTTTATCTGCCCATCTTAACCCTTACCGGTATTGAAGGAAAGATGTTCAAACCCATGGCACAAACCGTATCCTTCGCTTTGATTGGTGCCTTTCTGTTATCGGTTACTTATGTGCCCATGGTGTCATCCTTATTCCTCAGCCGGAGAATCCGACATACTGCAAACTGGTCAGATAAGATGATGGGATTTCTGCAGCGAATGTACCAGCCCGTGTTGAGTTTAGCACTAAGATTTCCCCGGTTCCTGATGGCAGCGGTACTGGGATTATTCCTGATAACCCTGCTCATCCTTTCCCGGTTGGGTGGAGAATTTATTCCCAAATTGCAGGAAGGCGATTTTGCTGTTGATGCAAGGATTCTTACCGGAAGTTCATTGACGGAAACCATTAAAACCACACAGAAGGCGGTTAAAATACTTGAATCAAGATTTCCTGAAATTGAAAAAATCGTTACCCGGGTTGGGGCCAGTGAAATTCCTACCGATCCCATGCCGGTAGAAATGACGGATATCATTATCACATTGAAACCAAAAAGTAAATGGACCTCCGCATCTACTTATGATGAACTGGCCAATAAAATGAGCCATGCCCTTCAGGAAATTCCGGGAATGACCAGTGGCTTTCAGTTCCCGGTACAAATGCGTTTCAATGAACTGATTTCCGGGGCAAGACAGGACATCGTTTGTAAAATTTTCGGGGAAGACCTGGATAGTCTTTCTACCTATGCCAATCGGTTGGCAACGGTGATACATACAGTTAAGGGAGCCAAGGATGTTTATGTGGAAGTGGTCACCGGTTTACCACAGATCGTGGTGAAGTATCACCGGGAGGCACTCGCACATTACCAGTTGACAGTTGCAGATGTGAACCAGGTGATCCGTACAGCCTTTGCAGGTGAAAGTGCCGGAATGGTTTATGAAAATGAAAGAAGGTATGACCTGGTAGTACGGATGAAAGATGAATCGAGGCAGGACCTGACAGATGTTCAGCAATTACTGATTCCAACTCCGGGCGGATTACAGGTACCACTCTATCAGGTGGCAACAGTAGAAATAAAAGAAGGTCCCAACCAGATACAAAGAGAAGATGCCAAAAGAAGAATTATAGTTGGGTTCAATGTGCGGGGCAGGGATGTGGAATCTGTTGTAAGGGAACTGAGCGAAAAAGAAAAACAGCAACTGGATCTTCCTTCCGGTTACTATGTAAAATATGGTGGACAGTTTGAAAATCTGGTCGAGGCCAAACAAAGACTTTCGCTGGCTGTACCGGCTGCCCTGTTACTGATCCTGGTGATGCTCTATTTCGCATTCCGTTCCTTAAAACAGGGGATCCTCATATTTACCGCTATCCCGCTTTCCGCAATAGGTGGAGTGCTGGCTCTCTGGACCAGGGGAATGCCATTTAGTATCTCGGCCGGTGTTGGTTTTATCGCCCTCTTTGGCGTGGCCGTACTCAATGGAATTGTACTGATATCTGAATTCAATAAACTTAAACAACAGGGATTACATGATATAAAACATATTGTTATGGAAGGAACTAAAATTCGATTAAGACCGGTATTGATGACGGCTGCAGTAGCCTCATTAGGTTTTCTGCCCATGGCCCTGAGTCAGGGGCCAGGTGCCGAAGTACAAAGACCACTCGCAACCGTAGTAATCGGGGGACTGGTCACTGCCACTTTCCTCACACTGGTAGTACTCCCTGTACTATATACATGGTTTGAACATGGAAAAAGACGGCGGCATAAAATTAAAGCGTCGGCAATTGTATTGTTGTTCCTGTCTTTATCATCAGGACTACATGCTCAAAAAAGACTGACGATTGATGAAATGTTAATAATGGGGGCTGAAAATAACCTGACGGTAAGGAGCACAGCCGCTGGTGCCAATTACTGGAAACAACTGCAGTCAGGTGTTTTTGATCCCGGAAAGACAGTAGTAGGTGGCGAATATGGGAACCTGAACAGTGTGAATAATGATACCCGGTTTTATCTCAGCCAGACTTTTGGAATGCCGGTGGTGTACCGTAGACAGAAAGAATGGTACCGTTCCAATGAACTGGCACAGCTGCAACTGGCGGGTTGGAAAAAAGCAGAGCTGAATAAAGAAATAAAAATTGCTTTTTACCAGTTGACGGATCTGCTGGAAAGAAAGAAACTGCTGATTAAACTCGATTCTGTGTACAGCCGGTTCAGCCAGTCTGCTTCTCTGCGGTTAAAAGCCGGTGAAAGCAATCTGCTGGAAAAGACCAGTGCCGATGCCCTGTTGCAGCAATTAATCCTGCAACAGCAAATGATTGATGCGGATATGCTGGTTATTCAGCACCATTTGCAATGGTTGCTGAATACAGATGAATTAGTATTGCCTTCCTATCAGCAGGCAAAAAAAGAACTGATGGCCGGGATCACCGATAGTCTTTTATTGCAGCAACATCCTCAATTGGCCTATAGCCGGCGGTTGCAGCAAACCGATCAGGCGCAAACGGCTACAGAAAAGTCAAAGCTTTCACCTGAAATTACCCTGGAATATGCCAATCAGTCCATCATTGGTTACCAAAGCCAGGATGGAACAACACAACAATACTTTGGAGGAGGGGAGCGGTTCAATGTATTTGGACTCAGTCTGGGGCTTCCGATATTCAATAAGGCCGCTAAAGCAAGAATCAGGGCAGCGGCCATCACAGAAGAAGTGGGTAAACTGACAACTGAAGCAACATCACTTCAGTTGAAATCCCAATTGCAACAGGCGATTGATGAATACAGAAAGCAGGAGCAATCGATCCGTTATTTTGAACAAACTGGTCTGCAGCATGCTTTGCTGATTACTAAGAATGCAGGGGTGGCTTTTGAAAAAGGGGAGATCAGTTATCTCGATTGGTCGGTATTGATGAACAATGCCGTTGGCATCCAGACAGGATACCTGCAGGCCCTGCTGCAATATAATCTGTCCCTTATAACATTAGAATACTTAACCGGTAAATAGAAAATTGTATGCGATTATTCATTTGTATCATGATGACAGGTTTTATACTTTCCTGTTCATCCAAACAATCAGAACCCGCTGCCAGTCCGGTAGAACCGGTCAACAGCATCACACTCACCGATGCACAACTGAAAAATGCAGGAGTGGAAACCGGTAAAGTTGAGCGCCTACTCCTGAACAGTGAACTGGTGGTGAATGGCATGGTGGATGTACCACCGCAGAATATTGTGTCAGTCAGTTTCCCATTAGGCGGTTACCTGAGAACCACCCGGCTCCTGCCGGGAATGCATGTGAACAAAGGGGAGGTGATTGCTGTGATGGAAGACCAGGCCCTGGTTCAGTTACAACAGGATTACCTGATAGCACAGGCCCGGCTGCAATATCTCAGCAAAGATTTTGAGCGACAGAAAATGCTGAATGAAAATAATGTGAATGCAGATAAGGTTTACCAGCAGGCAGAAGCAGATTACAAATCTCAGAAAGTATTGGTAAGAGGGTACAGTGAAAAACTGCGCCTGCTGCATATCAATCCGGATCGGCTTAATGAACAGAATATTTCCCGTAGTGTACCTGTTTATTCCCCTATCAATGGATTTGTATCTAAAGTGAATGTGAATATCGGGAAGTATGTAAATCCTTCAGATGTATTATTCGAGCTGATCAATCCCGATGATATGCATGCTGCCCTAACCGTTTTTGAGAAAGATATTGCTAAGGTTAAACCCAAACAACAGGTGCTGGTGACCTTTGTTGATGAACCCGGAACAGACTATGCATGCGAAGTTCTGCTGGTTACTAAAAATGTGGATGAAAACCGAAGTGCCCTGGTACATTGCCATTTTGAGAAACAGCCGGAACGATTACTGCCTGGAATGTTCCTGAATGCCAGGATCAGGGTCAGTAATGTGGCTACCCTTGCTGTACCCGAGGAGGCTGTACTTCGTTATGGCAACACACAATATCTGCTGGAGCAAACGGCGACTAAAACATTCAGTTTGGTAGAAGTGCAAACAGGTATCAGAGATGGCAAACTGGTGGAAGTTATCAGTAAAACCGTAAACCTGGAAGGGATGGTGATCATCACCCGGAATCCCTACCCGGTACTCTCCGCCATGAAAAATACCGCCGAAGAGGAATAAAGGGTTTCATTGAATGATAAAGCCGCTTTACAGGCGGCTTTTTTTAATTTGGGAAACAAGGATAAAAAACAAATTTTTTTCTTTCTGGTTCACCTGTAGATTTGCTCTCCCAACAGATTAACCTATGGAACTGAAATACGCTCAACATATTGCCGCTACCCTGAACTTCTCCCTGAAGCAAATCAATAGTATCACGGAACTGCACAACGAGGGTTCCACCATTCCCTTTATTGCCCGTTACCGGAAAGAAGCCACAGGGAATATGGACGAAGTGGGTATCGGACAGGTCATTGACCAAATCAAATATTTCAACGAACTGGAGAAACGGAAAGAAACCGTGATCAAAACCATTGAGGAGGCCGGTAAACTGACACCTGAATTAAAGAAAAGGATTGAGGATTGTGTCAATGCCACGGAACTGGAAGATATCTATCTGCCTTATAAGCCCAAGCGTAAAACAAAGGCTACCGTGGCCATTGAAAAAGGACTGGAGCCATTAGCCAAATTATTATTTGAACAAGGATCCGCTAATCCGGATGAAGAAGCCGCTGCATATATCAATGAACAGGTAAAAGATAAAGAGGAAGCCCTGCAGGGTGCCCGTGATATCATGGCGGAATGGATCGCTGAATCAGAACAGGCCCGTAACCTGGTCCGGAAAATATTTACCGAAGATGCCACTGTGGCTTCAAGGGTGTTGAGTACAAAGAAAGACGAAGAAGAATCACAGAAATACCGCGACTATTTTGAATTTAAAGAGCCGCTCTCACAAAGTCCTTCTCACCGGATCCTGGCTATCCGACGTGGCGAGAAAGAAGGATTCCTGATCATGACCATCAATATAGACAAGGAAACCGCACATGCCGAATTAAAAAGAGTATTGCTCAAGGCTTCCAATCCTGCTGCTAAACAGGTGGAAATGGCCATTGAAGATTCCTATAACCGTTTATTGCAACCATCCATTGAGACTGAATTCAGGATGGCCAGTAAACTGAAAGCAGATGAAGAAGCGATCCGGGTATTTGCAGAAAACCTGCGGCAGTTATTGCTGGCTTCTCCGCTCGGACAAAAAAGAATCATGGCTATTGATCCCGGCTTCCGTACCGGATGTAAAGTGGTATGTCTGGATGAACAGGGAACCTTTTTAAAATACAATACCATCTTCCCGCATGCGCCACAGAATGACTGGAACGGTGCCACTCAAACGATCAAAGAACTGGTAGCCCGCTATGATATCGAAGCCATTGGATATGGTAATGGTACAGCCAGCAAGGAAACAGAACAACTGGCACGAGGTATTGATTTTGGAAAACCGGTTTCTGTTTTTATGGTGAATGAAAGCGGTGCTTCTATTTATTCGGCCAGTGAAGTAGCAAGAGAAGAATTTCCCGATGAGGATGTGACCGTACGCGGCGCTATCAGTATTGGCAGAAGGTTACTGGATCCGCTGAGTGAACTGGTAAAGATTGATGCCAAGAGTATCGGGGTAGGACAGTACCAGCATGATGTAAACCAGAACCGCCTCAAAGAAGCATTGGATCAGGTGGTGGAAAGCTGTGTGAACTTTGTTGGAGTGGATGTGAATACGGCCAGTAAACATTTGCTGACTTATGTTTCCGGTCTCAGTGCAACGGTAGCTAAAAATATTGTGGAGTACCGGATGAAGAATGGGGGTTTCAAAACAAGAGAAGAATTAAGGAAAGTCAGTATGCTGGGTCCCAAGGCCTTTGAACAATGCGCAGGATTCCTTCGTATTCCCAATGCACAGAATCCGTTGGATAATTCAGCGGTTCACCCGGAGTCTTATCATGTGGTGGAAGCCATGGCCACAAAGGCCGGCGCCAGTGTTCCGGAGCTGATCAAAAATCCCGATACAAGAAAACAAATCAAAGCCCGTGATTTTGTAAGTGAAACCATTGGGCAGTTTACGATTGAAGATATTTTAAAAGAACTGGAGAAGCCGGGTCGTGATCCCCGTTCGCCGATTGAAGAATTCCGATTTGCGGAGGGAGTGAGTACCATGGCTGATCTGAAACCGGGAATGAAAGTACCGGGGATCATTACCAATATCACCAATTTCGGTGCTTTTGTAGATGTGGGTGTAAAGCAGGACGGTCTGGTACATATCTCACACCTGGCCAATCGCTATATCAGTGATCCGAATGAAGCGGTGAAACTCGGACAAAAAGTGATGGCGACGGTTTTGGAAGTGGATGTCGCCCGTAAAAGAATTGCGCTCTCCTTAAAAGAAGCGGGAGGAGAAGTACGAAGTACGAAATTCGAAGGTCGAAAAGGGGATACCCGTAGCGCTCCTGTGAAGAAAGAGCCGATGAATGCGTTTCAGGCCAAGCTGATGGAGCTGAAGAAGAATTTTAAGGAATAGTTTTCAGTCGGCAGTCGACAGCTGGCAGTCGGCAGCCGAGTGTCGTTTAGCCGGAGGCGGAAGTTTAGAAAATAAATGTATCTGGTACAAGCGCCTTCTCAACTACTCAACTACTCAACTACTCAACTTCTCAACTACTCATCCTCACTTCACATACTTCATCGCATTCTCTTCTGAAAAATAGGGGTTGCGGATAAAACTGCTGTCGTCAAGGGTGGCAAGAAAAATTTTGATGGATTCTTTTTCAGCGGCAGACAGGATAATTCCATTTTTATTGTCAGATAAGCGGAATAGCGGGTCGAGGGTGGAACTTTCATGCATCCCGCTACTGTAATGATCCAGTACTTCGTCGAGTGTATAAAACCGGCCATCGTGCATATAGGGGAAAGTAAACCCAAGGTTTCTTAAGGAAGGGACTTTAAACCGGAATTGATCCTTGCTTTCCACTGTTACCAGTGATCTTCCTTCATCGGGTTCATCAGCGGGTGAAAGGCCATTGTTACGGAAACTAAAATCGGTAAACAAGGGTTCTTTGTGACAGCTTCCGCATTTATTTTTAAATACATCATACCCCTTTTGTTCTTCCGGGTTAAATTCCATTCCTTCCTTTCGCATCACTTTATCATATTTACTATCGGCGCTGACGAGCATTACCATAAACTGACTCAGGGCCTTCATGAGGAGAGCAGTTGTAATAGAATCACTGCCAAATGCTTTTTTGAAAAGGGCGGGGTATTCCGGATGGGCATTGAGTTTTTTCAGAACAGCTAAAAGGGTATCACCCATTTCAACCGGGTTGGTAATCGGGGCAATGGGTTGCAGATCCAGATCCAGAATTCCGCCATCCCACATAAAGCTGCTGTACCAGGCCATGTTCTGTATAGCGGGGGTATTTCGATTGCCCAGCAGATCGTTGATACCATGGGAAAGATCATGGCCATGATGGGTAAAGGCTGCGGCCTGTATATGACAGCTGCCGCAGCTGATACTTTGATCAGCAGAAAGAATCGGGTCGTAGAATAAACGCCGCCCCAGCAGGAATCCATCCTCGGATACCGCATTATCCCGGAAGGAGTAAAGAGGTGCCGGAAAATTAGCTGGCTGTTTAAAAATAGTGGACAGCCTCGTGAATGCCGTTAGAATAGTCACGGCCAGCACGAATAAAATGATGACCGCCGGCCTTGTAATGCTACGACCCTTTCTTTTCATGATTGTTATTATTGATCAATTCCTTTGAGTGTAAACATGCCGGTAAAATTGTCGGCAATTGTTGCACTGAACGGGGTGACCATTACAGTTGTGTTTTTTGCAATACTGATATCATTGACCCCGCTGAACATTTTCAGAATATCTGTTTGTATATGTGCGGCGGCAGGTTTCTTTTCACTGATTTTTAATTTATCCAGTGGAAGGGTAATGGTTTTAACATTATTCACCGTAGGCGTATTCATTCCGCCGAAAAGTCCAATATGATAACGGTATTTGTGGTCATTGTTTTTACCCGGACTGGCCACAGGAGAGTAGCCCTCCATTTTGAAAAAGATATAACCACTGTTCCAGCTCCAGTACATACCCGCACCACCGGTAGCCGGATCCAGCACCCCGGTTCTTTCTGCAATGGGTTTGGTGTTTCGGAGACTGTCTACTCCTAGAATAAAGCTGACCGATTCATATTTACCCTCAGGTATTGTTAAGCTGATCTGACGGGAAGCAGGATCTGATTCTTTAATTAGAAAATAAGACTGATCCTGAGGAATTGTGATGATACTGCCATCAGTTTTCTTAAGACTGATATTACTGATATAATATTGCAGCAGGCTTACGGTCAGTTTTTCACCGGAGGCGGTATTAAAAGTATCCTTGTTGAGGCTGAGAGGCTGATTGCCTGCATAATTTTCAAATATTAAACTGATGCTGCCTTCAGCGGTGGCGGCAACAGCAGTCTTTTTGCTGCAAGCTGGCGGTACAGGAAGTGAATATAAATGCGGCTAATGCCGGGATGATGAATTTTTTCATGTGATTGTTTTGTCAATTTTTGATAAGCTGGCGGCCATCAATATAATGGTATTTATTATGGACTTTAAATGCCAGCAGCCGTATGTCAAAATCTTTTCGCTTTTCCAGTACGGCGTTATGTAAATCGGTACAAAGTTTAACCAGTTCGGCCAGGCTTTTCTGAACAGCTTCTTTTTTGATACCAGCCGGAATTTTGGAAGACTGCCAGGTCTTTGCTTTTTCAAGCAGATAGGCACTGCTGTCTTTTACAGGCTGTAGGTCATCATCTTCAGTAGGATGCAAGACATTAATCACCATTTCTGCAAAGTCACGGTGTTCTTTCCAGTACACTCTTTGGGCCTGGCTCTGCCACGACAGCAGCAGGGCTACTGCAATCAGTATCCATTTCATATCATCTCTCGGGTAAGTTGAAAATACCGGGTCAATCCGGAATAAAGCTGTTCAATCAATGATCAGCCGCGTGGAGGTTGAAAGATGGTGGAATGGAAACCCGCATGGCAGGGCTCCGGCAATTCCTTTTCGTTGAAAAATTTTGGGGAAAGGGGATTGTGATCCTGAATGGATTCCTGAACAGGTGAGAAAAGTACGATGTTGATTTCGGTGCGGCTGCCTGATTCTTTTTTCTCTTTTTCTTCCTTTGCTTTTATTTTTTTCATCAGCTGGCACTGGCCTTTACAATGCAAAGAAGGGCGGTATTTATTCACACAGTTCCGGACATAGTTCTGTGAATTGAGTTGAAAATCCAACAACAGCAGGGGATTGTAGAAACTAAGGGCAGTAAATGCAAGAAGCAGGAAAAACGCTACTTTTCTGCGGAACATGTGACAAAATTACGGGAATCCTGGAGATTATTTCACGCTGAGGGCGCAAGCTATATACGGACTGGCAGCGTTCTGAGGACAAACTGCATTAAGAAAATACAAGTTAGGGGCTTAATCATTTGTTTAGCTCACTGGCTGAATATGATCCGTTCAATCAGTGCCAGCCGTCCACAGTACCCTGCGTGTGATCCTCAAGCTATTTTTTGCGCAACAAAATAAAAATTCGAAAGAATAAGTTTCTCTTCGTAATACCCTGCGGCTGTGAAATACTCTCTCTTTAAAACTCTATGATAAACCCGATCGTCGGTGTTACCTGTGCATCACTGTTATTAAGAAAAACAGGGATCGCGTTGCTGCCATCGGCACGAATCGGCTGACCATCCGTTGTCATGAAACCGGTATTGGATGCATTTCTCTTAAAAGTATAACTGTCCTGTGCCGGACTCTTCGCGAGGTACCAATTGGTCACATCCAGAAAAAGATCAATCGTTGTTTTTTTCAGATTCCATTTTTATCGATCCTGATATCACTGGCATGGAAGGCGCCGAGCCGGTTGTTATTAAGACGACTGTAATCCAGGATGCCCTGTCCCAGGCTGAGGTAATTCAATCGGGAAGCAGTTTCGTCGTATGGAGTGAATGGGGCCCTTCCCTGATAGCGGAATTTCAATCCCAGTTCCCAGTTACGTTTGAATTTATATCCACCGGTAAGGCTTAATAAATGCTGGTTGTCCCAGCTGCTGGCGATCTGTTGTTGGTTAGTACCACTGTACTGGCTGCGGTAATAAGTGTATGACAGGATGCCAAAAAAATGTTTGGTGAGTTTTTTCTGAGCAAAGAATTCAACACCATAAGCACGGCCCTTTCCATTGGTGCTGATGGCTTCATTCCCCAGTACATTGAAATCGCTGCCAAGGTTGGAGAGGGAAATGCCATCCCTTACCGATACCGGTACATTGGCATAGTCTTTATAAAATCCTTCAATGGTAAACCGGAATCCGTCATTGGGCAGGTATTCGATACCGGCAGCATAATGATCGCTTTGCAGGTATTTACTGTTTTGGTTGACCAGGACTTTGTTCTGATCAGCAAATCCAAGGATAGTATAAGGAGGGATTTTATAATACCTGCCAACGGAAGCATTCAGGGTCCATTGATCTGCTATTACATAACTCAATGCGATCCGCGGAGATAAGGTTTGTAACCCATTGTTGCCATCAGTGGTAAAGCTGTTCATATCAGTACGGATACCGGCACTCAATCCTAAACGGTTATCGAAAAGTCTTTTGCTGACCTGGGCAAAAGCTCCGTAACGCCAGAAATTATCCAAAGGACTGGTGAAATTGACAGTGACAGCCGGTTGAATAATATTGTTATTGATATCCCTTAATTCTTTCCGGATTACATTAAAGGTATTGTTATCATATTCCGCGAGCTGGATCATGGCGCCATAGGCGATCTTCCATCCTTTTTTATTCAGGTTGACATCAAAACGGAATTTGTTCTCTGTCTCTCTGGACTGATAACGAAGTGTTTGTTGGGAAGGGATTTTGAGTTCATTGTCCTCATAACGTTCGATATCATTATCAAAACTGTTCCGGCTCAGGGCGAAATTCATGAAACCGTCTTTGATCAGTTTTTTCAGGCTGATACCGCCGGTATAGGTCCATTGGTTAATGATGGGATTGGAATTAAGAATATATAATTTCTCCGGTGTGGCCTCTTTGATTTTGGCAAAGCTGAATTCATCAATGGCGGCGATACCGAGAAAGGAGAGGGTTGTTTTTTTATTGAGCTGGTGGGTGATCTTGGTCTGGAAGTCCCAGTAGTTGGGACGAATGGGTAAGTCCAGTGCGGAAAACAGGAGTTCTAAATAAGATCGCCTTGCGGAAGCAAGGAAAGTTGTTTTCTTGTTTTTTGACAGCGGACCTTCGAAGGTCGCGGCCAGTTCGGTGGCGCTTAAGCGGATATTACCCTGTAATTTATTGGGGTTCCCGTTTTTTTGTTTGAACTGGAATACGCTGCTCATGGCATTATCGTAGCGGGCATCAAAGGCCGAGCTGCTGAGTTTTACATCTTCAATAAAGGATACATTCAGGATGCCTTGCGGCCCGCCACTGCTTCCCTGTGTCTGGAAGTGATTGATCACAGGGATCTCGATACCATCCAGGTAAAATACATTTTCATTGGGGGCGCCGCCGCGGATGATGATATCGTTACGGAAACTGCCGCCTTGAGCACCGCCACCCACACCGGGCAGGGTTTGAATCACTTTACTGATATCGAAATTACCTCCGGGATTGCTTTTGATTTCTTCAGTGGTGAGTCTTTGTACGCTTAATGGTGTTTCCAGGGTGGCCGCCCTGGCGGTACGTTTATTGGTTTTGATGGTCACGCCTTGCAGTTGCTGGGCATCGGGTTCCAGTTCTGCTGCAAGGGTCTGTTCATTACCAGCGCTGATGCCAATATTATAAAAGAATAGTTTTTTATATCCCACCAGTGAAATCTCTATGGTATATACATTCAGCGGGATATCGGTGATCCTGAAATTACCGGCACTGTCGGTAGCAACGGATTGATTGATACCGGTGATGGTTACCGTGGCAAAGGGTAGTCGTTGCTGAGTGGATTTATCGACTACAAATCCGGAGAGGCGGCCTTTGTTCTGGGAAAGGGCGGCGAAGGGTAGAAGGATGAAGAGCAGAATGGCGGGGTTTTTCAATTGGTACTTCATAATTCCAGGAGATAAAATGTAGAGGCAAATGTATTTTATTAAAAATTAATATGAGTTGTCGTTTCTCAGCTATTCAACACTCACGGAGCGTTTTTGTTTAGTCGTTTGATCAGGTAGGGGAGAAATTTCACCGCAGAGAACAGGAGGACGGGGAGTTTTCGCAGAGAGAGATTTAACCGCTAAGACGCTAAGGCGCGAGGAAAATGCACGCAAGGAAAATATGGCATCCCAGGCAAACGAAGTTAATTTTATCCATATTCATACATTTTCTCCCGCTAAGGCCGCTAAGAACGCAAAAAAAGCAAAGTGAGTAAAAAATCAGTTTAAATCCCTGCCTACCGGCAGGCAGGCGCCCAATCCGCGTCATCGTCCGCCGCCATAGGCTTTGGCCGACGGCGTCCGCGTTTCCGTTATCATTCGCGCAGCGAATAAAATCCGTTTTAATCCGCCTAATCAGCGTCATCCGCGTTCCCATCATTATTCGCGCAGCGAATTACTTAATAATATCTGTAATGATATTTATCCACCACATATTTCTCCCCCGAAGGATAAAATCCATACACAATCTGCAAACTGCCATCGGGGTTATAGATGATTTCTTCCTGTTCTTTATCCAGCTCCACCTTATCAAGGCAACCGTTTTTTGCGGTCATTGCCCGGCAGTAAGTTGAGTAAAAGCTGGCAATAACTGTCCGTTCATTGTAGCTGCGGGTTGCTATATGAGTTAATTGATCATATACCTGTTCGCCCCTGTTTCCTCTGAGAGAAAAGGAGCTTGTACGGATGATCCTGTTTTCCCGGTCAAGACAGATGCTGTCGGTTTTCCGGGTATCGGCTGATCCCAGTGCATGTTTGCCGATGATGTATTGTTTGCCCTTTTTGATGGGTAGGTAGCTGTAATAAACCAGGTCATTCATATCAAGACTGGTTACCAGAATTTTTGTCGAAGCCGATAGCTTTCCGGGGTAATCGCTCTTCGTATAACTGATCCATGATTTTAGCCGGTTCTTTTCATCATAATGAAATTCTTCATACCCCACATAGTAGCTGTCTTTTTTCAGGTAATAATTACCGCAGTCAAGAAAACTCAATAATTGTCCTTTTGAATTGATTACATAGCGCTGGTAGCTGGCGAGTGCAGTTTCGTTATTGATATACCGCAATCGGTAAACCGTATCGCCCCGGTATTGGTATACAAAGGGATTAGAGAGGCTATCGGTCAGCCGGTTGAGTTCGGCGATCAGCCGGCCGGCAGTATCATAGTATTTTACATGGAGCCCCGCAGGACTGATAAATGCCGAGCTGTCGGTAATGGACCTGATTCCTAATTTTTTGACGAGGGGGTTAACAGGTAAGTATTTATCAACCGGAGATTGATCGGTTACGGGGTGGAATGACTGAGCATCGCCATTGTTACAAAGCAGGATGTATAAAAAGAAGAAACAAAAAATCCGCATGAAAAAGTTGATATTCTTTGCACTCAAAGTAGTTATTTTATTCTGGATGGAAAGCAGAAATGGGAACTAAAACTTCGAAGTGGACTAAATCAGAGGGAATAGTTTGGTCCATAGTATCCTGCGGAATTTTCGATTCGTGTAGCGAATAATATTTGATTCTTATCGAATCCAGCCAGTACACGTTGGGTCTGAAAAGAAAAACTGAAAGAGCTGCTGTCCTGTTTTCTGTTCTCCGGCTGCGGTAAGATGGAGCCCATCCGGCCCAACATCCAACATACAATCCAGAAAGTAACCGTCATTCCGGGTTTGGGCGCCACGGCTCCACAGATAAGTACTCATCGTAATAAAAGGAATTTCGCTGAGGGTATAACCGGATTCATTATTGATCTGTTTTTCCACCATCCATTTCATAGTCCAGCCATTATAATAATCCCGGGGGTAGAGTAATCCCTTGCCCACTTCATTGGCTGCTGCCATGGCATAACCGGAGAATGCCCTGCCACTCAGGTAGACTATTTTCAGATTGGGGAATTTTTGTTTCATGGTCACCAGCAGGGTGCGTATATCCTGCATCAGTTGTTGCGGGGCACGGGGAAATACCGTATCAGCATTACCGGTATGTTCTGTTTCTACCCAGGCTGCCTGTACCTGTTGTGTACTGAGACCGGCTTGTTGCAATGTATTTTCCGCCTGTTGCCAGTAATTGGCTGAAGGTTGATTCATTTTCTGCACCCCCTGTCCGCCAATACAGGTATTGATCAGTACCGTACCTGACTTCAATAAACCGGATGTTTGTGCCTGTTGTTTGAATGCCTCAAATTCAGTTCGCGGATTGGAGGCACCCACACCGATCAGCACGACCTTGCCATTCGCTGCAGGCTGGCCATTACTGTTCAGGGGTTGTATTTGTGCAGCCTGTGATAATGCCTGTGATGAATGAGCTCCGCTTCGTTGGTTTTGTCCGCCCGGGTACAAACCTCCCTGGTAACCGCGGTAATACCCTGTTCCCAAATCAGTAATCGGGACGAGGTTCTGTTGATTGATACTACAGCTTTTTTCTGTATTGGTCTCAAGGCTGTCAGCGGTACTGGTCGGAGTATTGTTTTCCGTTTCGGGTTTGCTGCATCCGGCAATAGCAATGATCAGTAAAAGGTAAAATGTTTTCATGGTTTCGGTGGTAGGTACAGGGAATAGACCGGGGAGAAGGGGAGAGGTTTAATGCAGTCGGCAGTCAGCTGTCAGCAGTAAAAATAAACTGTTTGCTCTGCGTTATAAACATGGGTTAAATGTGACGATCACCGGTACATGGTCACTGAATGTTTTCCAGGTATCATAGTCGCCGATCTCAATAGATTGGATATGTGAGAGCAGGTCCATTGATGCAAAGCCATAATCTAATTGATAGTGCTTATCTTTTCTTTTCTACCGGTAGAAGGTTGGTTGTTGTTCCTTACCATGTTCCTGATTTTGATGAAAATGGTAACAACTGTGTATTTCTTTTTTGGCCAGTTGTGAAACTACATGTGAGTGATTGCCAATCCTGTATTTCCGGTCCCAGATGGTATTGCTGTTAAAATCTCCGATCAGGATCGTTTGTTGTTTCCTGATCTTTCTTTTATAGTGATGGATGGCTTTCCAGACCTGTTCCACATATTGTCCATCGGGGTCATCAGGGTTATTGGCCCAGATAGCGAAAAGATTGAATTTTTTATCATCACGGGTAACGATGACTGGTGCGATCAGTTTCAGGTCTTTTTGATGATTCCGGCCTTTTTTGAGCTGATAACCGTTATAGGCAAAAATGCCAAGTCCCTTATGTGGATTATCGCCAAACCACAGCTGTCCGCTGGGTTGGGGGAGGGCCGGATCAAATTTGATTTTATCAGGATGTTCACATTCCGGTACCACAATAATATCCGGCTGGTAAGCGAGTATCAGGACTGCTTTTTTTCTGAAAGCCATATTGCAGTTCCAGGTGATAATTTTCATGTTGAAGTGAATCAGGAAAAATTAAATACAAAGTCCGGGTTCCATTAATAGTTAAGAAAGCAGAGCCAGTTTGTCGGAATCTACCAGAATTTCCACCAGGGTTTAGATTGTTTATTCTTGATGTCTCTTTCTTCATTCTGCTGAAGCATCTCTTGTACCCGTCTTTCTGCTTCTTCCTTTGTTATTCCGTTGTAATAGTCATGAACAAAAGGATGATCAAAATCGTCATGAGGAATAATATAAGGTCTCTGCTGATTGGGTCGGGTATAGACGGTTGTTGGGATACTGCCTTTGCTGAAATCATATTCAGGCAGAGCGTTACTGAGCCATCCAAAGTATTTATTCTCGTGATCATCTTCTCTGAAATGATCCGCATAATCCTGAAAACTAGTTTCATTCAGTGAGACCCAAAGACCGTATTCGAGATTTTCGCAATGATCTATTACCTGCTGGGTATATGTGATCCTTATAAAACGATCGGTTTGGTCCGGATAAGTAATGATGCAAAAATCAGCATCCAGTTGTCCGTATTGCTGTTGATCTGCTGCCGACAAGTTTTGATAGGCTGTGGGAGAATTATAGCAGAGTGCCGGCCAGACTTCATGCTCTTTTCCGCAGGAAGAACAGGTATAAATGGGTTTGCTGGTCAATTTAAATAATCAATGAAGTTTGTTTTCTAAACATTCGTCTTCAACTCCTTCTACTTAAAAATAGTAACTTATATGTTATTAATGAATTCGCCGAAGGGTCGTTCAGTATAACCATTGCTGTTAATCAATCGGCTCCCACAACTGTACTTTGTTTCCTTCTCCGTCCAGGATATGTACAAACTTGCCATAGTCGTAGCTGGCAATTTCATCCAGTATGGTGACACCTTCTTCTTTCAGAGAGGCGACCAGTGCTACCAAATTCTCCACCCGGTAATTAATCATGAAGCTTTGCTGCGAAGGCTCAAAGTATTTGGAGGTCTCCGGAAAAGCAGTCCACTGGGTCTGTGCTTTTTTGGTGCTATCCGGACTTTCGTACCATTCAAAAGAAGCGCCATAGGGATTGGTATCCAGTCCCAGATGCTGGTGATACCATTCGGTGATTTTCTTGGGGTCCTTACATTTAAAAAAAATGCCTCCGATTCCTGTTACTTTTTTCATTTGTTGAGTTTGGGTTGATTGTTGGATCAGTGAATGCGTTGTAAAGCCCGCACAAAAAAGGCCGGCCATTCCTAAAGTTAATAAAATCTGACTTTTCATACTGGTAATTTAATTATAAATGATGCTCTGGTTGCCGGAATGAAAGATTCGGGGAATGTATGGTTTCTCGGTATGCTAAACCGATACCCCTTTTTTGTGGATTGTTTTGGGCAAATGAGGAAATGCACCGAAACTGGGTGCATATTTTAGTAAAATAAAAAATAATCATCATTATTTAGTCGAAGTTATTTTTTCTCCGTTTCCAAAAGTTCTTATCTCTAGTTTGATGTTTGCATTTTTGTCTTCTTTTGAAAATTGGCAATCAAAAGAAACTGAATTTTCGCCTTTGTTTATTTTAAAATCAGAAGGATTCATATCAAATTCCTTAATAAGTTGCCAGTTTGCATCATATACAGCTGCCTTGTTACCACCTGTGTATTGAATGGCCTGCCCTTTGTTTAAAATGACCGGTAACTTTATTTCTTTGTAATTATTTATTTCCAGTACAATTTCGCTGACTTCGCAATCAATGGCAGTAATTGTGAAATGTAACAGCTGATTTTCCCCTATATTATTCAATTTAAAAGTTGAGAATAGCGGTTCGCCGGGTTGTTTATCGGATTTCTTGTGAGTAAATAGTTCAGCATTTATTTCAAACAAATTCCACTCCTTGTCATTTATTTTTTGGATGGAAAACTCTTTTTTAACATCCCGGAATAATGCTTTCTGTTTTTCACTGAATACCCCTCCAAGCCTGAGTTTTTCCCAATCTCCTATCAATTCAAGAATTTTATTGGAATTGCCATTTTTCTCAATTGACTCTAATGATGCTACAAAAGCATAACCAGCATCATAACCCGAAGCCCGGGCTAAGAGCCATTCAATATCTTCAATGCTAGTTTCGGGGGTCATTTTGAACCAGCCTAACATACCTGGCATATAGTTTCTTTTGAAATAGGCCTGGTTTTTAAATCGGTATTCGGTCTGACTTTCCCTGAATCCTCCATACCATGGTTCGCCCCAGTTCATTCTTGAATAAATATGCCAGAAGAAATGTGTGGTCCGGCTGGCATCGATGATTAAATGTTTTTTTAAATCAGCAGATAAGGAGTTGTACCAGGTGTAAGGCATTAATGACTCCCCATAAGTTCCTAATCCGGTTGACCGATTTCCTTCTAATCCGTCAAATGAAATCTGACGCAAACCAGTTTGATTATATATCGCTGCCATTCTTTTTGACATCTCAACAGTTAATGCTGCGTTTGTCAGAAAGACTTTGTATCCATGATCCAGCAATTTTGATATTTTCCCGCCAGATCTGTGTTCAGCTGCTGTAGTATTAAAAGCGCCCCGCTGACAATCCAGTAATTTCCATGGAGATTTATCTGAAACCTTTCCATACCGGATCAGTTCATTGTCTATCATCACTGTTTTCAAATTATTATTTTCCATCTGGTTGAAAAAATCAGGCGATTGAACCGGGATTTCAGTTTCACTGGCATTTATATTATTTACAATAATGGAACTTCCTACTAAGGCTAATCTTTTATCAGGAACCGGGGCCACATAAGGATCATTTGTTGTAATAAAATTTGACAGAAAGTGAGTCCCCACCATGATTCCCTGAGCTCCGGCTTTGTCAACACATTTTTTTAATCCGGCCATCCCGGTTGGAAATTCCCCTTTATACAGCTCAAAATGTCCCCAGTTCTCAAATGTTTTGCCATAGTGGTATAGATATCGTAAGCCTGCTTTTTTTGTTATGGCAATGGCACTATCGACATTGTCTTCTGTAAAATTTGTTATAATATATGCTGCTGCTGCATGACGGGAGGTTTTTACCCATTCACCATCGATCATCGGATGTGCTAAGCCTTCGGTTAGCTCAATATCACCAATTGTTTTCAGGGCTTCTTCAGGCGGGCATCCGAAAAGGGCAATTTTAGAATGAATGACGCCACCGTCATCATAAGCCGGTGCTACCATTTTTTCGTGACTAAAATCCTGAATAATTCTATCCTTATTCCTGTTTCTGCAATATGCCTGCAGGCTACTGCCTGTCATTGTAGGTTTGGCCGCTTCGACCCTGTATAGTACGCTTTCATCTGTTTTCGGATGCATATTATTAATGTCTTCTTCTCTGAAAATATCAAAAGCGGGCATGCGATCACTTTCATTCCAGGGGTAACCACCCAGTGTTTTAATATTTAATGACTGAATCCCTAAAGCATATTCATCTTCCCGGACAACGCCGACAGTTTCTCCGATTATTTTATTGATCGTTGTGGAATAGGGCCCCCAGATAATTAAGTCAACAGCATCTTTATTTGTTAATGATAGTAGTTCAAACGTGAGGTAAGATGCCTTTTCTTCTATTTTTATTCTGGCTTCTATCTTATTTTCAAAAAACAGGGAGATGATGTTTTTGGTTGCTTTAGCTGTTTGTGATACTTTGATTTCATTATTTATTCGAATAGACATTAAAAACACAGGGGCGTCTTTTTGCCAGATAGTTTTTATTCGTTTTCAGGTCTGTAAAATCAAGAATTGATCCTTTCCCGCTAATACTCATTTTAAAGGATGTAGACCTTAAATTGATAATAGCGGAATCTTTATGATTTGCCAATGAAACCAAAGTCAAACTCAGAATAATCGGGAATAATAAAATCTTCTTCATGTAAATCAAATTTTTTTGAAAGCCGTCTATTCCTAAAGTTAATATAATCAGGCATTTCATATTAGTTATTTGATTATTTGCAAGCACGGGTTCAGGCACAGAGGGGACTAAGATATTATGGCTTGCCGTATATGAAATTGCAAATATTGAAGCAGGCATGTATGTCAATTACTGATCAGGGCCTGGCCATTTCCCAGCTCCCGGTACAGATGCTCAGTTCTTCACCAGTCAATGAAGGCCCGGTACTTATTTCGATTTCCCAGACTCCTTTAAAGATTTGTTCGGCTTTATGATATTCACCATCATATATCAGCAAGGGCTTTCTGGAAAGTTTCTCAGGTTCCATTTTTCCATCATCTTCCAGTATATAGTCAACTGGGTATTCTTTTGTAAAATGAATTTTTGTGCCATCGATATAGCCCTGAATACTGGCGGGGAGGGGTTCATTCCCGGTCCTTCCAGCTCCTGGCAGGTGCCCGGAACTGACCTTCTTCCAGCATTTCAATGGTTATGGTAAAGCTGACTTTCTCCCCGGCAAAATCCCCATACTCCGGGCCGTATTGAAAATGGCCAAGCCAGGTGACGGAGAGGTTGGGTTGGGAGGGATGCATGGGGTGAATATCGTAAAAACTATGTTTGAAGTATATTTTTTTGTAGAATTTTAAAGTTAACTGTTACATATCCAATAACTTTTGATTTAGTCAAAACTTTGCAAAGATGGTGCTGAGTAAAAGACATCAGCACAACAGTGCTATTACTGGGGTAGTCTGAAAGAAGTTGTGAGTTTTTGGGGAAGACTATAAATGACAGGGGTTAGTTGTTCAATTTTTTCTTTTCATCATATTCCCTGATTTGTTTCTTGGTAGCCAATCCTTTCCAGCTTTGCTCAAGTATTTCCTTTAATAAAAATTTATCGTATTGGTGTATCCACATGCAAATGTATGGGTACCCCTTAAAGTGATCCGGTAAATGAAATATTTCCGGATGGCTGTCTAAATATTTGTCTCTGATATCAAAATCAAGTCGTATAGGAATGAATTCCCCGCTGTCGTGCAGCCGGCACATTAACTTGCCGCGTACTTTTACAGATGGTGTTCCTTCGTGTGAAATACCTTCTTCTGTGTCGGGAAAGGTCAATGCGATCTTCTTAACTGTTTCGAAGTCGGTGTAGTTGAAGTTGACTGCCTTTTTTTTCATTATAGGTTTCTTTGGTTTTGCCCTTCAATAATTTCTTTCGAAGGAAGCTAAATTTGGATTCATGGGTACTTGCCAATCACAAATCTATTAATAATAAGGGGTCTATTTATAATAGGTGGCTGTGCTGAGTCAAGGACATCAGTACAACAGTCCGATAATTTTTTGGGGGGGGGTGAAAGTTTGTAGATTTTTATTTAGGAAGACTACTGACAACTAGTGAGAATTTTATTTGGAAAGACTAATGATTGAAAGGATTCTTCTTTCGAGTATATTTTTTGTCTTTATCAATTGAAATATATCATCAAAAATATGATACTTAAATATGCCCAAAGTAACGAAAATGTTATGTGCATAAAAGTCTCAAATTTCTTTCCTTTCCAAAGTTCAGGAGAATAGCCAAAAAACTGAATGATAAGTCTGATAGCCCAGAATATACCAAGACCAAGTGATATTTTTTTACCCAGACTTGTTTCTATTATTTCTGTTGAAGATGTAAGGCAAAGCAATCCCATCAAAAATACTGTCAAAGCAATAAAAAATGTATGAACCGTCATCATTTGCCGATTGATCAGGCTCAGAGATTTAAGTTCATTTTCCCAGTTAAAATACTTTGGAAACACAATGTGGATCAAAGCCAATACAATTAATAAAACGCCGATTATTTTAAGATGTATTTCCATTGTTAGTAGCAGGTAAATATTGACATAAAAGGGGTGAACTTTGTTTCCTTAAATACTGTAAAACCGGCTTTCTCAAATGCCATTTTCCAGGTTGCTTTTGAGAAAAGTGTGTGAACCCAATGGTAAAGGCAAGAAAATTTGGAAAGTCTCTCAAATGTTCTACCACAATTACTTTACCTGTTGGTTTGCAAACTCTCCTGCATTCTTTCAGGAATTGTACTTTTTCATCGTGTTCACGAATTTCGTGTATAGCTGATAGCAAAAAATATTATCAACCGTATCCCCCGCAAAAGGAATTGAATTTGAATTGAACTTTTCTGTGTTAGGATAAACTAAACTCACTTTTCTGGCACGGACTATAGCGGGTTCAGTATGCTGTCTGGCATTGTAAAAGTCATAGACTTGCAATGTAGATTGCGGTAAAATGCTTTCTATAATGTAACTCGTTTCGTCAAAGCCAGCATTAATGTTTAAATTAAATTTGTCCTTTGTATCTTCAATATTCATTTTCTTTAACCAGTCAAAATTGTAGAAGCCTGAAAAATCATAAACATAGGCAGAAACGAACAGCGGCATTAATAGTCCGTATAGAAAAGCCAATATAATTAGCCATAGTAATGAATCAGGCCATTTGATGATAAATTTACTTCCAATAATTAAGGCTAATACGATGAGGCCAATTACATAAAAGTGCCGGTTAAAGCTTAATATGTTTAATACCCCCTGAAAACTACGTCTCTTTATTTCCATATTTCTTTTTTACCTTTTTTCCAGTAATATGGAATGTTCCTGATAATAAAAGCATTTGCTAATATTGGATTTTTAAGTTTCAGCGTACTTAAATAATCGAAATGATAATCAATCACTTTTATTGGGGTTGGTGTCCAGTTTTCTCGTACTCCCTCAATGATCAGGACTTCTTTTGTATCCTTATTGTAAGTAAATGTAAATGGCAAAGGTCCGGCAAATCTTCTTGCTTCTTTCCAGTCTGCAAAAGGAGAGTGCTCAGGCAAAGATATTTGGTCTTCTGTTTTGTCTATTGTGATTTTGAATTTTGATTTAACCGAGGATATTTCCTTTGTGTTTTGGTGTTCAATTTGGTTGATGTCTGTGGTGCTGTAATTATAATGTGTAAAAATATTTCCGAAGAATGTCATTTTAGTTTTGTCGGTTTCTGATTTCAGAATATACAAACCACGAAGACTTTTGCCTTCATTATTGGTGTAGCGAACGAATATGCGATAGCCTATTAGAAAAAAATCGTTACCCATGAGTTTCGGAAACCCTTTTGGACGCAAATCTTTTGTTTGAACCATTGCAACGGCAAGAAAGGCCCAGTGATCATTAAATGTATCAAGCTGTAAACATGCTGGGATAAGATTTTGTAATTCTTCCTTTGGAATGGCAAAAGTAAAAACCAGCGAACTTTCAAAATGCGCTTCGACTGCAAATGGGTGATTTTTCAGAAAATTTAGCATTGATTTATTTGAGTTGTTTCTTGTACAGGTAAAATTCGTTATAGTATACAACTAAAATAAAAATAAATGCAAATACTGCATTAAACTTCCCCCATAGTAATAAATCCGGTGCAAGAATGAATTCAATGCTGTTCATGGTGGTAACTACTGCGATTTGGACAATCGCATTTAGTTTTGTTTGATAGCCACTCAAAATCCAGGCTGCCATCATGATTTCGGAAATTCCAATGAGCAGTGTCAATAGTCTGGAATGCTCGTCGCCTAGTATCCTTGCAACAATTTGTTCGTGTCTGGGAACAAGATTCAGCAGCTTACATAATAGTCCATTTGCAATCCAGACTGCAGCAATACAATAGGTCAATATTTTGAAAATGGGTTTCTTATTCATCGTTGGATGTGAGGTCTGTCACGATTGCAGATCACGAGCGGGGCTTGGCGCAGTGGCGGTATTCTGTGATCCGTCAGCCCGGTGCTGCCACCCCCGATCAAGTATAAGGTTACAAATTTAGCGGTTGTTCATTAGAAATCGGATGGCCTGTAACTAAAGCTGATTAGCGAACGGGACGATCAGTATATGTTCGGAAAGCCGCCATTGCGCCAAACCCGATGTTATGCGTTCGGCTTTTTCGTCGTTTTTGTCTTACGTTGATTGTAGTCCGCTAATAGGTTATTTAATAATTCTATTTTCTTTTTGTTAAGCGGTTTAGTTTGGCATAATTGGTCTACCATTATATTGATATCGTAAAACTGATTGTCCGTTGTGATTTTTCCTTTCTCTATCACTTTGTCAACTCTTTGGAAATAAGATTTGAGTATGTCTATTTTGTATCTGGTTTTGTCTTGCAAATATTTGTTGAACTTCAAATCTCCAGCTTCAACATACACTTCTGTCATGTCACGAAACCATTGTTTTAGTATTGACAGTCTGCCTTTTTGAAAATGTTCTTCACTTTGTTTTTTCAGTCCTTTGAAATGTTCAACAGAATCGAAGTCTGCTGATTTGATTTGTAATTCGGGATTGTCAAGATAATAGTCAAGTGTCGCTAAGACTAAGTCACGATATTTTTGTAGCTCTACTTGCTTTTCATTATTATTTAGTTTGTTGGTTGACATCTGGTAGGTTGTCGTTTAGGACTGACGCATAACGTTCTAGGCTTTGTGCAGTTGGGGAATTGACCAACTGTCTGCCCGGAGCCGAAGCTAAATTTATAACTAAAAGCCGAAGTTTAGAACTACTGCCCAACAGAATTACGTCCGCCGAAACCAAAGCCTGGATATGCACTGCCGATGATTGCTTCAACGTCATGCCCCAATTGCACAAAACCTGATGTTGTGCGTTCGTGCTTCTAAATATTAATTCAAGGTGATATTTCGCTGATGCTTTATGGTATACTCAAAGGATATCCCGCTATAAAATCTTAGAGAACTGTGAGAAATAACATGAGAAACTCCTAGTAACAATGAGTCCATTTGTTTTGATTTATATAAGTGGTTGTGACCTTTCATAAATACTTACTTTACGTTAAACATTTTCCCCTTTTTAATCACCAACACTATATTATCAATATTGTCAATATTATCAACAGGATTTGCAGAAAGTATTACAAGATTTGCCATCTTTCCTGCTTCTATTGTTCCAATTTTGTTTTCAATACCAATAGCCATGGCGCCGTTCCTTGTAGCACTGATAATGGCTTGCATTGGGGTGAAGCCTGCTTCCTTTACCAACAGTTTTATTTCCCGTTGCACAAATTTATTCTCGTCACTATCTGTTCCGGTACAAACAAGAACTCCTTTTTCCAAAGCCAGTTTGGTAAATCGTTTCGCAATATTCCACTGAGCAATGGTTCTCTTTTTTAATGAATCAGGTATTGAAGGATCGTCTATCCTATTTTTATATACCAGCAGCGTAGGATCCAAAATAGTATGATTGGCCAACATCGATGAGATGTATTGATTAGCAGGAAGAGTTTTAAATGTACTATCCCAAAAATTTTCCGTTAGGCCGGGTTTACGCCATTCAACAGGAAATTTCTTTGAGGGCCAAAATGCAAGCATACCTGCATGGGAAATTGTATTTACACCGGCAGCAATAACTTCACTTGGCGATGCAATAGTAAGGTCAACATGACTCCATACCTGCAGGCGTTGTTTATGTGCCTCTGTCGTAATTTTTTTAGCCAGCTCACTGCTGAGTTGTGCGTAAGTTTTATGGCGGTTGCTCCAGTGCCTTTTGCTTCTGCAACAACCAATTCAAGATTCGTTGAATCTGTCACCCCTCTCATATATGCTATTTCACCGGGCACTCCGCCTTGCGTACACTGGTGAGTTCTTGGATCTATAAAATAAGAAGGGCCGGCCATTAATGCGGTATAATAAATATCCGGGGAAAGAATATCACCTACCAACGCATCTCTTGAAAGACTTGCCAACTCTCTGGCATCGCCCGCCATATCTCTTACAGTAGTAATTCCTTTCATCAGCATATCATATAGATCTTTTTCAGCTCTTGCACGATTATCATCTTTAGATGGATCCGTGCATGTGCACATGTGTATCTATCAACCCGGGTATTACATACTTGTTGGCATAATTAAAAACAACAACTGAATCAGGAATAACAATTTTATTTGCAGGACCAACAGCTTCTATCATGTTGTTCTTTATAATAATAGTGTACTGACTCAATATTTCGTTTGAAACTCCATTGATCACATTCACATTTTTCAACGCAAAATAGCCTGGAGAATATTGGCTATATACAGAAAGTATAAAAATATAAAATGATAAACAGAGTATTAGTAATTTTTTCATTTGATTGTTTAGAGCGTTTACAAAATTTTCAACTGATTTTTTTTTCGAATCGATATTAATTTGTATGCTTAAAGATTTGTCACCCTGTTTGTACTTTATGTCAATAAGCTGTCTGTCAATTAATTTAAGTATTCGATAACATGACGCACAACTCGTGTATTTGCGTTACTAAAGTTGCCTCAAATATTTAATAAGTATTTTAAATGCATATTACCCATTTCTAAACGTTTATAAACGGTTATCCCCAGCTAGAATATCCCCTTTCCCCATTTTCCCTATACCACATACCGTTATTTTCACCGATAATCTTCCCTCACCGGATTAAACACATCAATCACTTTGCAGTCAGTAATCGCCACAGCTCCATGAGGTATATTGGAAGGGATTACATAGAACATACCGGCGGTCAGGGCGCATTGTTCTTCTCCAATGGTCATATCCAACTGTCCTTCCAGAATATAAGTTATCTGCTCATGCGGATGGCTATGGACGGGAAGATCGCTGCCAGCCTTGATTTCCACGATACCCAGGGTCATGTGGCTGCCGTGGGCGTAGAAGCCGGTAAGCCCCGGGGCAAGGGGTTTGGAGGGTTGATCTTTTAACAGCGGCATTGGGTATTATTTTAAATTTTATATTTTGAATTTTGAATGAGAAGAGCGTTCAGTAATTTAAAATACAAAATTTATCATTCAAAATAATCATAGCCCGATTCCACGAGCCATCAATGTCGCCAGCAAAGGAATGATCAGCAGCAGGATCAGCTCCAGCCGGATCATCCAGATCAGTTTGGAGGGAATGGCAATGGTTTCTGCCGCATCGCCTTTTCTTTGTTTGATAAAAAATACCGTGGGGTATATAGAGAGTATGCCGACTAAAGCAAATAACCCGACTTTTAAATGAAAAATCCAGTTCTTACTATAATAGAATGTGGGTTTACTGATTCCGCCAAACCAAAGGGTGAGTCCGGCACCGAGTAATACAAGGGCCGCCAGTCCATACACTGCATCAATCCGCGATAGACGGCTGATTTCTTTTCTGGTTAGTACGGGTTTGATGAGCAGGTATTCACTACATACTGTTGCGGCAATAGTGAGGATGGAGAGGAAGTGGAGGTAGCGGAGGGTTGTTTCTAGCATTAGGCGTTGGTTTAAGATTCAGGCAAAGTGGTGCTGGTCGGTGTTTGCAGTCGATAGTCTTTAGTCATTAGTCTTTAGTCGGGCACCTTTAGTCGTTGACAGAGTAATGGTGGAACAGGTTTTCCCCACTGGCCACTCGCTACTAGCCACTCGCCGATTCCCACCCTCCTTCGCAAATGCTTCGGCGGGCAATGCTTGCCACTCGTTACTAGCCACTCGCCCAAATAAGAACAGACGAACAAATGATTGCAGAATGTTGAATTTTCAGGGGACCTTCTTCCGGACTTTCCGACTTCCCGACTTCCGGACTACTCTTCGAAATAACAGAAGTTTCCCCCCACCCATTCCTTGTCCTTATTATACCGCACCCCAATCATCTTGCCCTTGCTTAAACGGCCGAGGTTATTGGTGGGGACCGGACGGGTGGCGCCATCTTTCCAGAAATAAAAAATCCTGATCTCGGCCTTGGCAGGCACATCAGGAGTCTGGATCACTTCTGCATATTTCACCTTGCGTTGCAAGATCCAGTTCTCCGGATCCTTTACTTTGTCGATATCTTCCCTGGTAACATCAATTACTACACCCTGACCCGCGAAGGAGAAGAGTGGTTTCAATACATAATTTTCCAGGTCGGCTGGTAATTGTTTTACTTCATTCAGATAAAAAGTAGCCGGCACATAAGGATGACGGATCAATGGTAATGTGAATTTGCTGATCCGGTAAAACCAGTTGGGATGCGGACACCATTCCACTTCCAGTTCCTCAAATAATATTTTTCCTTTTTCCTGCACTTCCGGCGTCTGTTGCTGCAGATCATCAAAAATCACCCGGTTGTAGATACGTTTGATTTGGGTTTTAACGCCATCCCGGAGATAGTATAATTTTTTTCCTTCGCGGATCAGTTCGGTAATACAAACCGGACGGATACCGAGATAGTCCTGTGTACAGTAAAAATCAATTTTTGTCTTTTGCTGATGCGGGAATATTTCCAGCAGGATCACTTCCGAAGGGTCATGATTGCCCACAATAATTTCTTTGAGCAGTTGTATATAACTGGCTTTATCATGACCGCCGAGATAAGCGGAGAAGTTGTCAGGCACAGCATGCGTTTTCCGAAATACCTCATCAATCAAAACTTCATAGGCAAAAAGGGTGGGGAAGCCCTGCATCTCGATCAGTTGGGGTTCGTATTCACCGGCCTCGTTTATACAGATCCCGAAATCAAAAGCAATAAAATGGGTGTGTTCATTTTCACCGGGAACAGCCAGACCTTTGGGAATGGCGTTGCGGGTAAGGTTTTTAAAACCTGGATCGGCAATGATGTCCACAATGGCTTCGCAGGCATCGAGGATTTTATCTTTAAAATCCTTCGGCACAAAGATGGGTGTCTCTGCCACCCTGAATTCAATACCCCCGGGATGAACGGCGTTGAGGTAGGCTAAAAATGTTTCGTATTGTTCTTTGGTAAAGGATTGGTTGTAGGCCTGACGAATAGCGGGGATCATGCGATGAGATTTGAGGGGAAGTTACTGAATGCAGGGATATCTGCAATAGGTTCACCGCAGAGAACGGGAGATAAAGGAGATTACGCGGAGTTTATACATTTTTTGTTCCAGGGCGCGGAAACTGTTGAAATTAACTCTGCGTAAACTCTGTTGCCTCTTGTTCTCAGCGGTTAAGGCTTTCAAAAAAAAGCACCCTGTAACCCACAGGATGCTTTTCATTCAAATTCAAAATCATTTATTGCTGAATGGCAGGTCTGTTTACCGCTTTGATATCTTTCACCGGACGAATGATCTTGGGTGCTTTTTTCGCCAGAACCCAGGAGGCACGGCGGCCGATATTGTTGGTGCCATAATCAATCCATCCATAACCATTCTCGCCCCAGTCTGCTCCCCATGAATTTTTGATCAACCAGGCATTCTTATTATCATCCCAGCCCACAATCAGGATGGCATGGTTAGAGGAAGGACTGGCATAGTTACTGGGTGTTTCATAAAAAACACCATTGGTATAATCCTGCAGGGCTTGTGTGGACACCAGGCTGGCAGCAACCGGACCGTATTTGCAGATCGCTTCTTTGATTGAAGCTACCGTGGCAATCTTGGTTACATCACCTGATGGATCAACCACACCCCAGTCAGTCGCAAAGTAATTGGTAGAAGGTGCAGCCCTCCACAGGCACCAACGACGCCTGCATCAGGCAATACTGATTCTCTTTCTACATTTTTGTTATTATCCACCATCCATTCAAATACTTTATAAGCCAAACCACCCTGCGGGCCGCAGTTACCTGCACCGGAGCAGTTGACTACATGTTGTTCTGAAGTATTGAGACTGGTAGTTGCCGCCGCAGAAGCGCCATTGACCCGAAGATAACTGCCTTCATAAGCACCCATGGCAGAATAGGACCAGCAGTTACCGCATTGTTGATCACGGGCCGGGGTTACATAGTTTTGGGTTCTGGCATCGTAAGCCTTTTTGGTCGCGAAACAGGAAACCAGGTATACTTTGATGATCTCCATGGCTTCGGGGGTCAGTTTGCGACTGACCATCAAATTTTTTACCCGGCTGATTTCCTGCGGGCTGACTTCCTGCTCACCAGTAATTTCGGCCAGTGTTTTATTACTGACCCCGGTGAAACCCACATTGTATTTTAATTTCTGCTGACCGATCAGGATACGCTGCGCTGCGATCCGGTTCTTTACAAGAGCAGGGGCATTCAGTTCCCTTGTTTTGTACTTGGCGGGTAATTCAATCTGGGCAGATGCCATGATACCCAGCAGGATTGAGGTACCCAGCAAGAAGAGATTTTTTTGCTTGTTGATTCTCATAATATTAAGGTTTGTGGTTAAAAAATACTTATTGAATAATGATCCTGATTTTTTTTTCCTTGTCCGGCGGATCTTTTTTCTTCCAGGATCTGCGGTACATAAAATGAAGGGTGACCGTCCCTTTCTTCAACCCCCGGAATTTGAAAACCTGTGTTTCCGGTTCGCCATCGATGTCTTTGGTCTGCACGATATAGGAAGTATCCAGCCGGAGCATGGACTGGTAAGCGGTATCCGGAAGCATCCATCGAAAGCCGGTACCCAAAACGGCACCCAGTTTAATGTCAAATGTATCGTTGGTTTGAATACGGATGGTATCTATACCAGTAGTATCAGGCTGACTGCTATTGCAGGCTTGTATAAGAAGTAAAACGGCAAAAAATTTCATCTGATTCAATTTTTATGCTACACATCAGATGGGGGCTGTATTTCCAAAGAGGGGATCCGGGATCGGTAACTGCCGCACTTAACGTAATGTAAGGTAGGAGGATTCTGAGAAATGGCGGTGGTTGTGGATATTATTTTTTTGGATAGGGGAAAACCCAGAGACTAGCCATTCAATTGGCTTTCAGGTAAAAATGTTTTACCGCCCGCAGGGCCCTGTGGGCAAAGACGCTAAGGCGCAAAGATTTCGCAAAGAATTTTAACTGCTTACAGAGCCCAGCGGGCTAAGGAATTTTCCCGCTAAGATCGCAAAGGGCGCAAAAAAACTCTGTGAAAACTCTGTTTACTCTCTTTCTCTGCGGTGAAAATCTCTTTGCGTCCTGGCGTCTTTGCGGTTAAGCCTATGAAAAACCTACACCAGCTCAGGCTCCATCAACCCAATCGCCTGGTTCAAAAAGTTGGGGAGAATATGCGCATAGGTCCACCTGATTTTATCAGGATCTTCGAGGTGTTCGAGCATGCTGCGGAGTTTATCTTCTCCATGGCTTTCGATAACAGTCTTTTGTTTTTCCTCGGTGCGCAGGTACATACTCATGCCCGGCGCATCAGCCTCGGGATGGAATTGTGTACCGATCATATAATCATTAAAGCGGATGCCCATCACAGCCCTTTCATAAGGCACATGCGGACGGCTTTTTTCTATACAAAGAATTTTGGCTCCCATATCATTCAGCAGGTCCAGGTTGGGTTGGATCACCTGGTAGTCGCGGCTGTCCACTGCATAAAAAGGATCTTTTAATCCATCGAATACGGGTTCATCCTGTCCCGCTTCCAACATATGAATCGGGAATACACCAAAGGCGGTGGATTTTCTTTTGCAAACCAGTCCGGCATTGAAATAACGGCAGGCCAGCTGAAAAGAATGACAGATAAAGAAGATGTATTTTTTACGGGTAGTGGATGGATTCTGGTTCCAGCGAGCCATTTTATCCAGCCATCTTCCCCAGGCAATATCCCAGTCATCAAAGCGACTGATCAGCGGATCACCGGGGCCACCGGAAGAGATATAGATATCGTAAGAAGTATCGGGTAATTCGTTGCGGAGCCGCACATCATATTCTGTTACCTGCAGTTCGAGATCATTGGAGGCTGCCCAATCATGTAAGATGGTACGGATACAACGCATGCCCTGGTTGGCCTTGCCTTCATAGAGATCCAGGATGGCTACTTTAACGGGTCCTTTTTCCAACCAATTCATCTGCAAATTTACTGATTTTTAAGCTTTTGGCAGTAAAACAGGGGGGGCAGACTTTCCCACAAATGTGGATTTAATGATTTTGCCGGACCGGTATCGGGGAATTACGCTTATTTTTTCTCGTGTACCTTCTCCCCACCCACAAATGTGTAGAGACTTTGGCCGTGTACAATGCCATCGGTTCCGCTTTCATGAGATCGGTATCCACGATTATAAAATCAGCAAGTTTGCCTTTTCCAGGCTGCCTTTTCTTTTTCTTCAAAATTGGAGCGGGCGGCCCAAATGGTCATTCCTTTTAATGCTTCTTCCCGGCTCAATGCATTTTCCATCTGGTAACCTCCGTTAGGAAGGGCCTTACTGTCTCTGCGAATAACAGCAGCGAAAAATGTTTTAAAAGGAGAAATATCTTCAACCGGAAAATCAGTTCCCAGGGGCATCCATCCATTTTGTTGCAGCAATTGCTGATAGGCATAAGCACCTTTCTCCCGATCCTTCCCTAAGCGATCACCGGCCCAGTACATATCGGATGTGGCATGGGTGGGTTGCACCGATGGAATAATTGAATAATTGCCGAATAAGGTAAAATCATTTTGATTCACCACCTGCGCATGTTCGATCCGCCAGCGCAGATCATTCTTTCCTTTTAAATATTTGGCATAAATATTCAGGATGGTCCGGTTACCACTGTCACCGATGGCATGGGTACACATTTGCCAGCCTTTATCGCTGATCCAGTTGGCGACTGAATCAAAATGTTCGGGCTTACTTAATAAAAATCCAAAATGTCCGGGTTGATCATTATACGGTTCCAGTAAACAGGCACCACGGGAGCCCAGGGCGCCATCGCCATATACTTTAAAACTGCGCACGTTTAAACGATCGGTTTTAATCATACCGGTTTTGGCTGCATACTCATAATTTTCTTTCAGATCACTGAGCATTACATAGAGCCGCATTTTCAGTTCGCCGTTTTCCTGTAAGGCTTTGATCTGTTCCACATCGCGGTATCCCAGTCCGCAGTCATCAATAGTGGTGAGTCCCATGGCAAAACAGTTTTGTTCTGCATCCAGCAATGCTTTTTTGAATTCGGCATCGGTTTGTGCCGGGATTTTGGCACTCACCAGATCAACGGCATTATCAATCAGTAATCCGGTGAGGGTGCCTTCCATTTCTTCAATCTCTCCTCCGGTTAAGGTATCACCGGGTTGAATACCGGCCAGTTCCAGTGCTTTTTGATTGGCGATGGCTGCATGTCCGTCGATACGGGTGAGTAATACCGGACGATCCGGAAAGAGTTCATTTAATTTTTCATTGGTGGGAAATGATTTATTCTCCCAGTCATTCTGATCCCAGCCACGACCCGTGACCCAGCCGGAAGGGTTTTGATTGGCAAATGTTTTTGTGCTGGCCAATACATCTTCCCAACTGCTGCTGCCCACCAGATTTACGGTTTGTAAAGAATTGCCATACCCAACAAAATGCGCATGGGCATCAATGAATCCGGGATAGATGAATTGTCCTTTGGCGTCTAATTTTTCTTTAGGGTCATATAATTTCAGCAGACTGGCTGTATCGCCGGTGGCGAGAATTTTCCTTCTTTGATGAGCATGGCTTCTGGCGGTGGAGAAGGTAGAGTCAACGGTATAGATGGTGGCGTTATAGACCAGTAGGTCCGCGCTGGTTTTATTGGAATCGTTTTTCCTTTGCAGGCGGCAAAGAAGAGAAGGAGGGGGAGTAGTCTGAGTTTCATAGGATGAAAATAATGAATAAGGGTGATAGATGGGGCAGGCGTCCTGCGGACGGATGGGATTCGCTGCGCGAATAGAGAATGGGAACGACCAAAGGATCCTGTGGACGGACGCCGTCGGCCAAAGCCTATGGCGGCGGACGATGACGCGGATTGGGCGGATTAAAGCGGATTTTTATTCGCTGCGCGAATGGAATAGGAACGCGGATGACGCGGATTGAGCGGATATAAACGGATTATACTCACTTCGTGAGCATGGGGAATTTAGCTTTGCGGTCTTTGTCCACAGGACTCTGCGAGCGTGAAATTCTTCCGGATATTTATTCGCTGCACGAATAGAGAATGGGAACGTCCAAGGCTGGGGACGGACGCCGTCGGCCAAAGCCTATGGCGGCGGACGATGGCGCGAATAGGATGAAAACGGATTTTATTCGCTGCGCGATTTGGAGATGGGAACGCTGATGACGCGGATCGGGCGGATTAAAACGGATTATACTCACTTCGTGAGCATGGGGAATTTATCTTTGCGGTCTTTGCGTGTATTATCTTTGCGGTCTTTGCGTGAAATTCTTCCGGATATTTATTCGCTGCGCGAATAATGATAGGAACGCCCGCAGGGTCAATGAATAAAAGTATTTCGATTCTTCTCTACGGAAATTGAGAAAGCTCAATTAACTTTCATATCTAAATAAAAACGTTATGACAACCATTAAACCATTCTTTTTGTTTTTTATGATGATCAGTCTCCTTATTGCCTGTGGCGGTAAGGATAAAAAGACGAATGAGTCAAATAATCAGGAAGATCAGAAAGCTGCTTCGGAAAAGGAAGAAACCGGTACCGCTACCCGGCTGGAAGGCAATTGGGTGATTAAAAGAGCGGAGGGCTCAATGGCAGAAGTGAACGTTGGAACAGCATATAAATTTAAAGGGAGTAAACTGAGTTTTGGAAAAGATGGGTTTCAGAATCCGGGAACAACGGAAGTAACCGACAGTACTTTCACCTTTCAGGCCGATGGCAATCAGTATAAATTTGATTATTATTATCAGTTCAATGGAGATACGATGGTGGTGAGGATGAAAAATGGAACACAGGTGTTTCATTTGGTGAAGGAGTGAGAGAGATTGAAAGTTGAAAATGGAAAATTGAAAGTTAGTAGGCGGATTTGAATCGCTGCGCGATTTGGAGAGAGGAACACGGATTTAACGGATTGAATGGATTAGAACTGATTTAATTCGCTGCGCGAATACAGATGAAAACGGATTTGAATCGCTTCGCGATTGATAAATAGGAACGCGGACGCCGTCGGCCAAAGCCTATGGCGGCGGACGATGACGCGGATTGAGCGGATCTTAACGGATAAGGCTCACTGCTTGAACTTGGGAAACTGCTTTTTTCCTTGCGTGTAATTTCTTTGCGTTCCTTTGCGACATGGCGCCATCGCGGTTAAATCTCTCTCTCTGCGAAAACTCAGCGCACTCTGCACCTCTGTCCACAGGACCCTTCGGGCGGTGAAAAAAACTATTCCTTATAAATCCTCACTTCCTTCTCTCCACTGCTTTTTATAAATCCTCTATACATCCCTTCCGTACAAAAGGGCATAGCTATATTACCTTCTTTATCCACTGCAATTAAACCGCCATCACCGCCCAGTGCAGGCAGCCGCTTCATGACCATTACATCCGCTGCTTCTTTCAAGGGCATCTTTCCAAATTCCATCATATCACTGATGCTTTTGGCCATAACCAAACGAATAAAATACTCACCCCAGCCGGTACAACTGATCGCCACGGTCTGGTTATTAGCATAGGTACCCGATCCAATAATCGGCGCATCACCCACTCTTCCAAATTTTTTATTGGTCATCCCACCTGTGCTGGTCGCTGCTGCCAGATTACCATGCCGATCCAATGCCACCGCACCCACCGTTCCATATTTATAATCCCGGTTTTCAGGTTGTTTTAATGCCGTTTGACGGGTGCTGTCATCATGATCCAATTTCATTTTGAGGAATCTTCTGCCAGGGCATTTTGCAAGGCTTTCCAGCGGTGTTCAGTATAGAAATAGGAGGGATCTACGATTTCCAGTCCCTTTTCCTTCGCAAATTTTTCAGCTCCCTTGCCGGTCATCAGCACATGCGGACTTTTTCCATCACAGCCCTTGCGGCACTGATGGGATTTTTTGATGGTAGTTACACCCGCTACGGATCCGGCTTCGAGGGTTGCTCCGTTCATGATGGCCGCATCCAGTTCATTCTTTCCTTCATTGGTGAATACGGCTCCTTTACCGGCATTGAAGAGGGGATTGTCCTCCATACTTCTTACCGTTGCTTCCACTGCATCAAGGGCTGTTCCTCCTTTCTGCAAAATGGCATTTCCCAGTTGCAGGGCCCTGTCCAGCGCCTCCTGGAATGCTTTTTCCTTTTCAGGGGTCATCTGGCTTTTGAGGATGGTTCCTGCCCCGCCATGGATCACCAGCACATATTTGTCGCTGATAGGCTTTTGAGCCAGGGCCAAAGAATTGTTAAGAATAAAAAAGGCAAATAGAATATAAAGCCGCTTCATACAATGAATTTGATGCAATTTACAGGAACTGCCGCTTGTCCTTCATTCTGGTATTGAATTTGCCTAAAGGATTCGATTGCATACTTTTACATCTAAATCCCGGGGGCCTGAAGCGATTCAAGAAAATACTGAAATGGTTTTTCCTTATCCTGCTTTTTTTGCTGGTGGGCATTTACATTTTTATCCAGACCCCATTTGGACAAAACTGGATCGCCAAACAGGTCACCAAGCGCTTATCCAAAGACCTGCAGACAAGGGTGTCCATTGCCCATGTTGATTTTTCCCTTTTCAATAAAATGCACCTGGAGGGTGTGCTGATCGAAGACCGCCAGGGTGATACCGTTCTTTATGTCGGGGATATGAAAGTGAGGATCACCGACTGGTTCTTTTTTAAAAAACAGGCGGAACTGAAATATGTGGGTCTTGAAAATGCCATCATCAAATTCCAGCGCACTGATTCAGTATGGCGGCAGCAATTTCTACTTGATTATTTTGGTTCCTCCGGTGGGTCGGGTAAAAAGAAAGAAGGAGGGTTGAAACTGGACCTTCGCAAACTGGAACTCAAGAATGTGAGCTTCCTGAAAAAAGATGGCTGGATGGGTGAGGACATGCACATAAAAGTGGGCAGTCTTGACCTGGATGCAGACAAACTGAGTTTATCCGGCAGTCGTTTTGAAGTGAATGCTTTGCTGATCAAAGACCCGGTAGTGGCCATCTATAAGTACGACAGAAAGAAACCGCGTAAGATCAGAACAGCTGAAGAACTGGAGCAGGAAATAAAAAAAGCATTGGGTTGGAATAATCAGACCATCGTAAAAGTCGCTAACCTGGCTATCATCAATGGTACATTCAGTACCGATAAGAGAGGGCAAGCCCCGGCTCGATTATTTCGATGGGCAACACCTGCTCTTTACGGGGATCAATGGCAAATGGAGCAATGCACGCTTTGAAGGAGATACTGTTTTTGCTTCGATGCAATTATCTGCCAGAGAAAAAAGCGGATTTGAAGTAAAAGAGATGAAAGCCGAAGTGAAAATGACTCCGCAGGGAATGGCTTTCAGTGAGCTGGAAATCAAAACCAACCGCAGTGTGATCCGGGATTATTATTCGATGTCCTATGATGATATGGACGACCTGAGTTCGTATATCAGCAAAGTAAAAATGGCGGCTATATTCAGAGACAGCTATATAGACAGTGATGATATCGCCTACTTTGCACCGAAACTGTCGAACTGGAAAAAGAAAATCACACTGAATGGAAATGTAAGGGGAACCGTAGATAATATCACCGGTACCGGATTACTGATACAGGCAGGTAATGGTACCCTATTCAACGGTGATCTCTCTTTGACCGGATTACCGGATATCAACCAGACTTTTATTGATCTTCGAGCTAATGATTTCAGAACCGTATATCCCGATATGGTCACGATTATTCCGGCTATGCGCCGGGTGACTTCACCGGATCTGAGAAAAATTCAATACCTGAATTTTAAAGGGAATTTCACCGGCTTTATCCGTGACTTCGTCACTTTTGGCACCGTGCAGACTAACCTGGGTACCCTGGTCACTGACATCAATATGAAATTACCTGCGGGGCAGGAGCCCTTGTATTCCGGCAATATTTCTACAGAAAATTTCAAACTGGGTGAATTTCTGGGAGACCGGACCATTGGTGCGGTGGCTTTTGATGCCATTGTAAAGGGGAGAGGCTTTAATGATCAATCGAGAAATACCAGCATTGAAGGAAAAATCAAGTTTGCCGAAATCAAGGGATACCGGTACAGCAATATCACAGTGGATGGCCGGCTCGACAAAAAAATGTTTGAAGGAGTGGCATCAATCCGTGATCAGAATGCTGATCTGATTTTAAACGGGGTGATCGATTTCAATCAGAAAAAACCCAGGTTCAAATTGCTGGCGGATGTAACAAGGGCTGATCTGCTGGCATTAGGACTGATGAAAGACTCGCTCGTATTTACCGGCAAAGCTGATGTGGATTTCACCAGTAATACGATTGATAATTTTCTGGGAACCGCTAAGATATCGGATGCGACCCTGCACCGCAATGGCCGCAGATTATCTTTTGATTCACTCAATGTAACGGCTGGTTATAATGAAGCCGGAATGAAAACACTATCTGCTTCTTCCAATGAATTCCGGGGGACGGTCAGTGGAAATTATGCGCTCAATGAATTACCCGCCGTGGTCAATTATTTTCTGCACCAGTATTATCCTGAATCAATTGCAGCACCTAAAAAATTGACAAAGGATCAGTCCTTCGATTTTGATATCGAAACCTATTATGTGGATGATTACCTGCAACTGATCAGCCCGAAGCTGGCCGGGTTCAACAATACGACATTGAAAGGAAGGCTGGATATTACAGGCGGTAAACTGGATATGTCACTGAACGTGCCGCATTTTTCACTGGCAGGTTATGAATTCAATTTTGTGAATATCAAAGCCAGTGGTGATAATGATAGTCTGCTGCTGACCGGTACCACCAAAACAATCCGTATCAATGACAGTCTGAGTATCCCGACTGCTTCTTTCAGTATTCAATCCCGCAATGATACTTCACGTGTATCCATACATACCGGTGCCACACAGGCGGTGGAAAGAACAGACCTGCATGCCATGGTGATGACTTATCCGGATGGGGTGAAAATAGAATTTGATTCCTCCAGTTTTACCATCAACAGCAAGACCTGGACCATTGAAGACAATGGGGAACTGGTGATCCGGAGTAATACACCTGCAACGGCCCTGCTGGTATTATCAGAAGGAGATGAACGTATCCTGGTTAAAACACAACCATCCAAAAACGGAAAAGGAAGTGATATTAAAGTACAGCTCACCGATGTGAACCTGGCCGACTTCGCCCCTTACTTCTTGCCTAAGAACAGACTGGAAGGTTTGTTAACGGGTAATATCCTGGTAGAAGATCCGGCAGGGAGTTTAAAAATCACTTCGGATGATATACAGACCCGTTTCCTGCGGCTGGATAATGATTCGCTCGGAGAATTAAAAGCCAGTCTGGTATATGATGATGCCACCAAAAACTGAAAGTAATAGGGAATACCGTGAACCAGGAAAACTACCTGGGTTTTGATGCGAATATTTTCTGAATAAAGAAGATGCCGCCAAAAATCTGATTGCACTCAAGGCTAAAAGTTTCCAGTTGGATGTGCTGGAACGTTTCCTGGGTAATCTCTTTACGGATATTCAGGGCTATCTCACGGGTGATATCAATATCAGCGGGCCTTTTGATGAATTAACGGTTACTGGCAAGGGCCGTTTAAAAAATGCCGGGCTCAAAGTCATCTTTACGCAATGCTATTACGATATACAGGATACTGATATTGAGCTTACCAATACCGAGATTAAACTTGATGGAATCATTTTGCGGGATAAAATTACCGGGAACCCGGTTTACCTGACGGGCGGAATCGAACATCAGTCCTTCAAAAACATGTTCTACAACCTGGACATTTCCACCCGCAAGCCCAAATCAATACTGGAATCAGACAATAAGCCGGTTCAGTTATTACTGACCACGCTGAAGGATAATAAACAGTTCTTTGGTAATGTGAAAGGAACAGGTTCTTTATCGCTGCTGGGGCCACAGTCGAATATGTATATGAAGATTGATGCGGTGGCTTCTGAAACGGACAGCAGTTTTATCACCCTGCCTCCATCTACCGGAAGGGAATCGGGCAGTGCAGATTTCCTGGTGGAGAGGAAGTATGGACGGGAAATGGATGCCACTGATTTGAGGGGAAGTACCAGTATAGTATATGATGTGGATATCACCGTCAATAAAACCCCGGTGCCAATGGTTGGGGTACGGATCATTCTGGATGATTTGACAGGTGATGAGATCAAGGGAAAGGGATATGGGGCGTTGAATATCCGCTCGGGTACATCGGAGCCACTATCGCTCCGTGGCCGTTTTGATATTGAGGAGGGAAGTTATATGTTCACTTTCCAGTCCTTTTTCAAAAAACCATTTGATTTAAGAAAGGGCCGTGAAAATTATATTGAATGGAACGGGGATCCCTATGATGCCAATGTGCGATTCAACGCAGCTTATACGGCAGAGCGGGTCAGCTTTGCGCCTTTAAAAGATATCCTGCCCGTAAACAGTAATGTGGCTGCAGCCAGGGAAGATGTATTTGTGATTGCGACCTTAACGGATAAACTCTTTAAGCCGGTGATCAATTTCTCGCTCGACTTTCCCAATACCAGTGTAGCGGTGAATGATCCGGAACTGGCGTTGGTTTTTCAGCAAATGCAAAGAAACTTAAATGAGATCAACCGGCAGGTAACCTACCTGATCGTGTTTAATAGTTTTGCCCCGGCCGGCAATACGGCCAGTGCCACCAGCACGGCCCTCAATGAATTTGCGTATAGCACGGTGTCCAGTATTTCCGGTTTATTATTTAATGAGATCAGTCAGGTGGTGAACAGTGCTTTCTCTAAAATTTTCAATTCTGATAATATTGGTTTTAATATCAGCGGATCGCTGTATAACCGGAATCTGCTGAGTCAGAACAATGGGTTCAATCCTAACCAGGGGCAATTGGATATCAATATCCCGATCTCTTTGTTCAAGGACCGGTTTATGGTAAAAGTGGGCAGTACGCTTGACCTGGCATTGGATGGGGGGCCGGCGGTACAGGAGGCGCTTCGGTTATTACCGGATGTAACACTGGAGTGGCTGATTAATCAGAGCGGCAGTATCCGGGCTTCTTTCTTTTACCGGGAGAATAATGATTACCTGGCTTCTACTACAACGGGTAGCCCGGGTAAGGCCAAACGTATCGGGGCGAATATTTCTTACCGGAAGGATTTCGACAGCCTTGGTGATATTTTCCGGAAGAAAAAGAAGAAGAAAGTACCGGAGCCTGAACCGGTAACGGAAAATCAAGCTCCAATGCTTGAGCCTAAAAAAGAAGATGAATAAGCAACTCCTTCGAAAGACCCCGGATCAAGTCCGGGGTGACATACTCGACGCCCGTAGCGAGTCGCCGATTTTTTTTAACATACAAAACTCTTAGAGGACGTCATACCGGGCTTGACCCGGTATCTTTTATATAAAGGAAGGCTCTTTCAACCTTCTCCCAAAATCTCATGCCCCATTTTATCTCTCTTGGCCGTTAAATATTTTTCGTTGTAAGGATTGGGTTTGATCCGGATGGGAATATTCTCTACTATTTCCAATCCATAACCCACCAGTCCCACTCTTTTTCTGGGGTTATTGGTCATCAGTCTGAGTTTGGTAATATTTAAATAACGGAGGATCTGGGCGCCGAGACCGTAATCCCGCTGGTCCATCTGGAAACCCAGGTGCAGGTTGGCTTCTACGGTATCCATGCCTTGTTCCTGCAGGCGGTATGCTTTGAGTTTATTCAGCAGGCCGATACCCCGGCCTTCCTGGTTCATATATAATATAGCCCCTTTTCCTTCGGCCTGTACCATTTGCATGGATTGATGGAGCTGGTCGCCGCAGTCGCAGCGGAGGGAGCCGAGGATATCTCCGGTGAAGCAGGAGGAGTGGACCCGGGTGAGTACGGGTTCATCTTTTTCCCAACTGCCCTTGATCAGGGCCAGGTGTTCGTTGGTGGATAACTTTTCCCGGAAAGCCACAAGGGTAAAGTCGCCATAACGGGTGGGCATATCCACTCTTACCACTTCCTCAATCAGGGAATCGGTTTTGATCCGGTATTCGATCAGGTCTTTGATGGAAATGATTTTGAAATCAAACTTTTTGGCGATCTCCATCAGTTCAGGAAGCCGGGCCATGGTTCCGTCTTCGTTCATGATTTCCACCAGAACTCCACCATGGGGGGCTTCGAAACCGGCCAGGCGGGTGAGGTCAACGGCGGCTTCGGTATGACCGGCCCTGCGCAGAACGCCTCCTTTTTTAGAGCGGAGGGGGAAAATATGTCCGGGCCGGCCCAGTTCAGCCGGTAAAGTGGCGGGATTAATCAGGGCCTGAATGGTTTTTGCCCGGTCCTGGGCAGAAATACCACTGGTACAGCCATAGCCCAGGAGATCAACGGATACGGTAAAAGCGGTTTCATGGAGGGCGGTATTATTATTAACCATCAGGTCGAGACCCAGTTCATCGCAGCGTTCTTCGGGGAGGGCGGCGCAGATCAGTCCGCGGCCATATTTGCTCATGAAATTGATCACTTCGGGGGTTACGGTATGGGCGGCGATTACGAAATCACCTTCATTTTCGCGGTCTTCGTCGTCTACAACTATTACCATTTTACCATTCCGGATATCGTTCAGGGCGCTGCTGATACTGTCTAACATATTGCGGATTTTGTGCAAAAATAGAACAAAGCAACCGGGTGTTCGGTTGTAACGATTGGGTGCAGCAAAAATCAAAGGCTTTTTGTCATTATAAAGCCTTATTTTTCAGGCCGAAATTGTTAATATTTGCCTATTTTTATTTTGGGAATATTCCCTTTCTTTGCATCCGAAAACCAAACTATATGCTTAAGAGAATACTCTTTTTCTTTGCTTTTGCCCTGATGGCTGGTCAATTCGTATCTGCCCAGATCACAACGTCTACCATCACCGGGTCGATCAAAAGTACGACAGATGAAGCCCTGGTAGGTGCTACGGTGGTAGCCACTCACGTTCCCACAGGTACCAAGTACACAGCCGTTTCCCGTAACGGTGGTGCGATCAGGATGGAGAACCTGCGTTCAGGTGGTCCTTACACCATTGAAGTATCTTACGTGGGTTATGACAAGGAAACTTATACAGATGTTTACCTTCAGCTGGCTGAATCATTTATCCTGAACCCGGTATTGAAAAAAACCGAGAAGGTGATGGAAACAGTGGTGCTGACTACTTCAGGCCGGAGCCTGCTCCTTAATAAAAACAGAACAGGTGCGGTAACCAATATTGGTTTACGCATGATTAATCAGATGCCAACCGTTAGCCGGAGCCTGAATGATCTGACCAGGGCAACCCCTCAGTCGAATGGTGCTTCCATCGGTGGTGGTAATTTCCGTCAGAATAACTTCACTATTGATGGTTCTGATTTCAATAATAGTTTTGGTATTGGTGGTAACCTGCCTGCGGGTGGAGCACCTATTTCACTGGATGCCGTTCAGGAAATTTCAGTGAATATTACTCCTTTTGATGTACGCCAGTCTGGTTTTATTGGTAGTGCGATTAATGCGGTAACCCGTTCCGGTACCAATGAGTTTTCCGGATCTGTTTATAAGTATTTCAGAAATGAAAAATACAGGGGTGATGAAGTGGATGGCGTGAAGTTTGTTCGCCCTGTTGAAGAATTTAATCAGTGGGGCTTCCGTTTTGGTGGTCCGATCATCAAGAATAAACTCTTCTTCTTTATCAACTACGAAACAGAGAGCAGACCCAAGCCGATTCAAACCCGTTTTGCAGCAACAGCCGGAGCGCCTTACGGAAGTTCTCCCAACGTAGCCAGACCAACTGCTGACTCTCTTAATTTCATCAGTAATTATCTATTATCTAATTACGGATATGTAACGGGTCCATATGATAATTATACGCCTAATGAGGAAAGGAAAAAGTATATGGCCCGTCTGGACTGGAATATCAGCAATAAGCACCAACTCGTTTTGCGTTATAGTCAGGTGGAAGGTGGTGAGCCTTTCCCTGTTAGTGGATCGGTTGGAGGAACTGGTATTACTGAAGCATTTGCAGACAACAGAAACCAGGTTCATGCATTGTGGTTTAAAAATTCCAACTATTTCCAGGGTGCGAATTTCTACTCATTTGCTGCTGAATTAAATTCCAACTGGGGTAAGGTATCAAATGTGCTTAGAGGTACCTATACCTACCAGAATGATTCCCGTACCACCGAGAGTCAGGTATTCCCCTTTGTGGATATCATGAGTACTGGTAGTACAACCCGCTCATTGCCTTATACATCATTCGGGCATGAACCTTTCAGTTTTGGTAACCTCCGTAAAGTAAAAGTATATTCAGTAGTTGATAATTTTTCCTGGACAAAGAACAAGCATAGCTGGACCGTAGGTGGCCAGTTTGAGCAAAGTGAAACCATCAATGGTTTCCAGCGTTTTGCCACCAGCTACTATCGTTTCAGAACCTGGAATGATTTTGCTACCGGACAATTGCCTTCTGACTTTGCGATCACTTATTCCCTGTCTAAAAACTTTGCCCCGGCTTTCTCTTCTTTTAAATTCCGTCAGTTATCTTTTTATGGACAGGATGAGATTGCTGTTAGCCGGAACTTCAGGCTGACTTTTGGCCTGCGTCTGGATCTTCCATCATATCCGGATGTGCCACAAATTGTGACACACCCATTGGTGGCTGCCAAAACATTTGCAGAATGGAGAAATCGTGAATACCGGGAACCTGCCTAAAGTGCGCTTTATGTGGTCTCCCCGGATGGGCTTTAACTGGGATGTATATGGTGACCGCAGTCTGCAGATCCGTGGTGGTACCGGCATCTTTACCGGTAAGGTTCCATTTGTATGGATCGTGAGCCAGTCTGGTGATAATGGTATGATTCAGGTAACAAGGAATTTCAACAACCCTGCTGATATTGCTGCCAATGCCGGGCCATTCAACCCTGATCCATATGCTTACCTGCCAGGTTCAGTACCGCAGGCCGGAACCGTGGTTCCTGCTTCAGTTACTGCGATGGATGAAGATTTCCGAAATCCCCAGTCCTGGAAATCAAGTATTGCGATGACTGCTAAAATGCCATGGTGCCTGATTGGTTCAGTGGAAGCAATCTTTAATAAAGATCTTAAAACTGTATTCTTCCGTAACCCTAACTACCAGCTTCCTCAAAACCTGAATGTAGCCGGTTATCCTGATAACAGGCCAATGTATGGTACATCGGTACCAACAAGGTTTATTAATACCCTGAACAGTGCTGGTGTGTTTGTTCCCGGAGGTACATCTCAGTTTAACCCGGTAATCATTGATAATGCACCAACTGCCAAAGGATATTATGGATCATTTACCCTGAAGGTTGAAAAGCCATTCAGTAAAGGATTCTCCGGTTTTGTTGCTTATACCAAATCTCTGTCTGCCAACCTGCATGATGGCAGCGGTGACCAGCCTCTTGGAACTTACCAGGGTACACAGCAGGTGAACAGCCTGAATACTCCGGCCCTCTCTCATTCGGCTTATGTATTACCTGATCGTTTTGTTGCTTCAGTTTCTTATCGTAAAGAATACCTGAAACATATGGCAACCACAATTGGTTTGTTTTACTCTGGTGCTTCTGATTACCGCTTCACTTATGTATATAGTGGCGATTTCAACAGAGATGGAATCAGTGGTAATGACCTGATCTTTATCCCAACTGCTACCCAGGTACAGCAAATGCTGTTCAACAGCCAGACTGTGAATGGGGTGGTATATAATCAGCAGGCACAGCGTGATCTGTTTGAAAATTATATTCAACAGGATAAATACCTCCGCACACACCGTGGTCAGCATGCCGAAAGAAATGGTGGCCTTGCCCCCTGGAGAAACCAACTGGATGTGAAATTCATGCAGGATATTTTTGTAAAAGCCGGTAAATACCGCAATACTTTACAGTTTACAGTGGATATCCTGAATGCCGGTAACCTGATGAACAATAGCTGGGGTAAGGTAAAAGCAACCAATAATACTTCTATCCTGGCCATTACGAATGCCAACAGCCTGGTACCTGGTGGTTCAGTACTGCCTATTTACACACTGGCACAGGACAGGGGTCAGATGATCACCCGTACATTCCGTGATGTAGTGAGCACTACTTCTACATATTCTATCCAGCTCGGTCTGCGTTATATCTTTAACAACTGATCTGCGTCTGTCAAATAATAAAAAGTCCCGCCAAAAGCGGGACTTTTTATTTTAAGCCATTTCTAAAAAGTCTATTTATTACCCGGCCAGCCCCATTGCAGAAAAGAAGGCATGGCTCTTCCCCAGGTAGGAACATCATGGCGGCCATCGGCCAGTTCCAGGTATTCAATATCGGTTTTACGCTGATAGCCCTTGGCCTCCAGTTCACGGATCAGATCGAGTGTGTCATCAATCGAATCAATAATACCATTATTATTACGGTCCTTGGTTTCATCCAGGTTACCGCATTGGAAAAAGAATTTCAGCCAGGGGGCATAACTGCCTTTACGGACCTGCTGGTGCATGATCCGGTGTTGTTCATCATCATATCCGGGATCGTCCTGGTCAAGACTTCTCCACCACAGAGAGGCGGAAAATACACCGGCCCTGGTGAATTCGCCTGGACGGTTCCATACAATATCAAGGGCACTCAAACCTCCCAGTGAAAAACCGGCAAAGGCTTTTTCCATGAAACGGGAACCATTATTATAGACTTCTTCGGCCATGGGAAGCAATTCATCAAAAATAAACCGGTTGTAGAGGGCGGCCTTAATCCCCCGGTTTTTATAGTCCGGAACCAGTTGGGTACCATATTCCATTCTTCTTTCGGGTCCGGCATGGATGGCCACACATAAGAGTGGTTGGACAGACTGCGAGCTGTATAATTCAGACAGGATTTTATCAAAATTCATGGTCGCCATATCCTGGCCGTCGTTAATCAGCAGGAGACTGCTCCCGGTCCGGCTTTGCCGAAGGGGGGCAGGTAAAAATCTACTTTGACCTCTCTTTGCAGAAATTGGGAAGGAATGGACCGGTGCTCAACAGATACCGGAATCGTTTCAGTGGTAGGCATGGTGCCAAAAATACGGATTATCCGGTTTCGGTTTCCTAATCCGGTTCAACAGACCAGAAGAAGATCAGGCGGATTTGTTAATTTGGGGTTGAGCAAATATATTTGGTAGACACCCAGTTGGGTAACACCTATATTGGTCAAACGATTAAAATCTGTTTATGAAGAAAATTGGTATCCTGCATGGAAAAGAGCGTTCATTCCCTGATGCATTTGTGGCAAGGGTTAACAGCAAACAAGTACCTGGTATTATGGCGGAACCAGTGCGGATTGATAAAGCCATGCAGGGCGAAAGTTCCGGTTATGCGGTGATCATTGACCGGATTTCGCAGGATGTGCCTTTTTACCGTACCTGGCTCAAGAATGCTGCAGTAACCGGTACAGCCGTAATCAATAATCCATTCTGGTGGAGTGCCGATGATAAGTATTTTAATAATTGTCTGATGACGAAAGTGGGAGTGCCGGTTCCCAAGACGGCCATCATCCCCTCCCGTGATCTGCCTGATGATACATCTGATGATTCATTCAGCAATCTGGCATTCCCGCTCGACTGGGAACATATCTTTAATTATGTAGGCTTTCCTGCCTATATGAAACCTTTTGCCGGTGGCGGATGGAAACATGTGTATAAACTGACAGATGCGGAAGATTTCTTCAGCAAGCACAGTGAAACCGGTCAGCTGGTGATGTTACTCCAGGAAGAAATTGTATTTACAGAATACTATCGCTGTTATTGTATCGGTGGAAAGTATGTACGGATTATGTCTTACGAACCACGTAACCCGCATCACCTGCGTTATGTGGCTGATTTCAGTCCTTCACCGGAAAGATTACAACAGATGACCGATATCGTACTCCGGATTAATAAATACCTGGGCTACGATTTCAATACAGTAGAACTGGCGGTAAGAGACGGAGTGCCTTATGCCATCGATTTCTGTAATCCCGCACCGGATGCAGATATCAATAGTGTGGGTGCTGAAAACTTTGAATGGGTGGTGGAAACAGCAGCCACTTATGCGATTGAAAAAGCGCTTGAACTGAAAGAAGGACAGGATAATCTGACCTGGGGTGAGTATGTGAAGAGAAGCAGCTCAGGACTGCCGCTGGTTTGAGTCGGAAGTCGCCCCCATCCCCTGAAGGGAGGTGAAGAGTCTGGAGTCATTAGTCGAGAGTCATTAGTCAAGAGACGGTAGTGAATACCGGAGGCATTAAATTAGTGATGAGTTATGAATTATCAGTAGTGACGCAATATCCTAATATCTAATATCTAATACCCAAAACCCGCCTTCGCTAAAGCTACGGCGGGCGAGCCAAATATCTTAATATCCCAATATCCCAATATCCTAATGTCATAATATCTCAATACCCAATAACCAACCACATGAACCTAAACTATAAGACTTTTACACTTGGCGTGGAGGAAGAGTACATGGTACTTGACCCGGTGACTTTTGAGCTCAAGAGTAATGAGCAAAAAATCGTGCAGGAAGGACAGAAAGCTATCAAGGATAAAGTAAAAGCTGAAATGCACCAGGCCGTGGTGGAAGTGGGAACGGATATCTGTGCCGATGCAGACGAAGCCTGGCAGGATGTATCCAATCTGCGGAAAACCATTTCCGGTATTGCCGGAGAACTGGGATTTGCCATGGGCGCTTCGGGAACCCATCCTTTCAGTCATTGGGAAAGTCAGCTGATCACCGATCATATCCGTTACAATGAAATCGTGAATGAATTACAGGAAGCTGCCAGAAGTAACCTCATCTTCGGATTGCATGTGCATGTGGGCATGGAGAGCCGGGAAATGGCTAATCATATTGCCAACAGCACCCGTTATTTTCTTCCGCATATTTTCGCACTCAGTACCAATTCGCCCTTCTGGGAAGGAAGGATGACGGGATACAAATCTTTCCGGACCAAGGTATTTGATAAATTTCCCCGTACCGGTATTCCCGATGCCTTTGATAGTATTGAAGCGTATGATAATTATGTGAAGCTGCTGATCAAGACGAATTGTATTGACAATGCCAAGAAGATATGGTGGGATCTTCGGGTACATCCTTTCTTTAATACAGTTGAGTTCCGTATTTGTGATATTCCACTGACAGTGGATGAAACCATCACCCTGGCTTCTTTATTCCAGGCGGTTTGTGCCAGAATTTATATGTTGCGCAGTAAGAACCTGAATTTTATTCAGTATTCAAGAGCGCTGCTGAATGAGAATAAATGGAGGGCCAGTCGCTATGGAGTGGATGGGCAGCTGATTGATTTTGGTAAGGAAGAAGAAGTGAATACAAGGGCCTTATTATATGAGTTGCTGGATTTCCTGGATCCGGTATTAGATCACCTGGGTAGCCGTCACCGGATTGCCTATATCCATAAAATGCTGGAGAATGGAACGGGTGCAGACCGACAGCTGGCTGCATTTGAAAAATCCAAAAACCTGACCGATGTAGCCAGGTATATACAACAGCAATATCTTGCCGGTATTTAGGTTTTTAAGATTCCTTATTTACGGTTGAAGAATTTACCGATGGACAAGCCAACAGCTCTGTGCTTGACAGTTGGTCCGTTGTCAGTATTGACAATGCTGGCGACACCATGGGTGTAATGCGCAAAAATGATCAGTCCGCTGCTGGTTTCATATCCCAGGTGAAGCAGGAGATTGGCGCCAAAACGGCCATAATCGCCATAACTGAATTTCATATTGCGGCTGACTGCAGGTCCGGATGATTTATTGAATTTTTCTTTTCCAAATAACTGCAGGTCAATCGACGGACCTGCTTTGATAAAGAAGTGCCCTTCTGATTCGCTGAAATTGTATTGCAGCATCGGAGCGAATTCAAAAGTGTGTACGGTTACATCATTGTCAATGGCCAATGAATCCGGTGGAAAGGATGGACGGGTCAGTGTTACTTTATATCCTTTCATGCTGTAAAAAACAGCCGGTGCAAAATAGAGTTTGCCTTCAAACTGCATCCGGGCCATCGCACCTCCCTGAAATCCATATTTCATCTTAGTATTCTGTTTGGTACTTCCAAGGTCGATTTCAGGAGTACTATAGGAAGCCCAGGTAGCCTGACCGCCTGCAAATAAGCCATATTCAGTCTGAGCCTGAAGTAAACCAGCCATCATCATCACCGTGAAAAGCAAACATGATTTTTTCATACGAGAGGTTATAGTATAAGGGGTTAAAAGTAGCTATTAAAAGCCGATCATGCAACCCCTTGGCAAAAGAATAAAGATTAGTCGGTATTTGCTGTAAATCACTTTGTTCAGATGGGTTACTTGAAATTTTTAGCCGGGTCTTTTACGCCGGTACCGCTGTTATATTCCTGAGAGGCCCCTTTGGGGATGGAGAGGTTTTTCCAGGACTTGCTTTTGATGATTTTAGCGATATAGATGATTTGTCCGATATGATAGGGATAATGAGCCATCTGGCGGATAATGGCATCCACCACGGTGAGTGGCTCCTGCCTGATGGTCACTGTTTTTTTGAGGTCTTTCTTTTTCAAGGAGGCTAAACTGCCGAAGAAACATGCCCAGCCCTTTTCCCAAAGACTGATCAATTCGGCTTTTGATTGTTTGCCGGTTTCAAACTCGCCATCTCTTTGCCGCCATTCCTTTTCACCATCTTCGGTCAAAAAATTAGTCCAGCGGCTGAGCATATTACCAGCCATATGCTTGATAATTACGGCAATACTGTTGGACTCGTCATTAGGCTGGTAATGAAAATCCCATTCATTCAGTTGTTCAAAACTTTTATCGCCCAGTTCTTTGTAATATTTCAACCGGCTGATGGATGTTTCGAGGAAATTTTTGGCAGTGCTCATGTGGAATGATATTAGGTATTAGGAATTGGGTATTGCCTTGCCCGCCGAAGCTTTAGCGAAGGTGGGGGGATTACTTAGATTGGAGAGGTTGATTGGTACTGAGAGATTAAGATATTGGGATATTAGGATATTGGGATATTGATTCATAGGAAGTGTGGTTAGGATTGGAACTGTGATTTATTATTTATAACAAATTTTAGTATAATATTAATAAGTGATACGCTTAAAGAAAAACACATTTTAAACCTCCTCCCTCTCCCCGGACCAACCACCTAATACCCAATAACTAATGTCCAATATCCCAATATCCAATCCCAATTAATCCGCCGCTGAACTATATAAACACCGATCCTTAGAAGTCAATACGCAATTCCCAATACCTAATATCCAATATCCCAATATCCAATCCCCATTAATCCGCCGACTTATAAACCCGACCTTGGGAGTCAATACCCAATTCTCAATTCCCAATCGATTCAGTAATCCGCCGCTGGACTATAAAAACGCCGATCCAAAGAAAGCAATACCCAATATCTAATATTTCTCTCTAATATCCTTCCGCAGCATCATCCCCTCTCTTATCCGCCACCGCTTCAAACTTTCCATTGGGTAATACTTTGATAATTTCTGTCCGGCCGATACCGCTTCTTTCATTGGCAAAATGATATCCCATTTTTTTCATGGCTTCTTTAACGGAGGCAGGAAAACCTGTTTCAATAACCAGTTCATCGGGAAGCCATTGATGATGGAATTTGGGTTTGTATACAGCATCTTCTGCACTCATATTGAATTCAAGAATATTCACCAGGGTTTGAAAAATCTGGGTGGGGATCGTGGTACCACCAGGAGTGCCCACTACAATATAAGGCTGATTATCTTTTAACACCAGGGTAGGAGTCATGGAGCTCAGCATTCTTTTACCGGCTTTGATCGCATTGGCTTCGCCACCCACAGCTCCGTACATATTCGGAACACCGGGCTTGATGCTGAAATCATCCATCTCATCATTGAGAAAAAATCCGGCGCCACCCACCACGGTCCGGCTGCCATAGGAATTATTCAGGGTAGTAGTGATGGCAACCGCATTACCCTGCTGATCAATCACACTCAGGTGCGTGGTTTCCTCGCTTTCAGCTTTCAGTAATACGCCGGGTTTGATATCGGTGCTGGGCGTTGCTTTGGCAGGATTGTAATTTTTCATCCGCTCCTGCAGGTACACCTCATTGCTGAGCATGGCAACAGGCACTTTATAATAATCGGCATCGCCCATGTATTCGGCGCGGTCGGCAAAAGCCCGGCGTTCCACTTCCGTCATCAGTTGAATCGCTTCCAGTGAATGAAAACCCATGGCAGCAATATTCCGGCCCTCGATCATCTTCATCATCTGATGCAATAACAGGCCGCCGCTGCTGGGCATTGGCATTCCAACAATCTGATAGCCTTTATAAGTAAATTGATGCGGGGTTCTGAATTTAGCCACGTAGTTTTTTAAATCCTCATAGCTGATGATGCCACCGCCTCTTTTCATTTCCTCCACAATCAGTCTGGCCGTTTCGCCTTCATAAAACCCGGCCTTTCCCTTGTCCCTGATTCTTTTCAGGGTATTGGCCAGATCGGTTTGTACCAGGGTATCACCGGCCTTCCATTTTTCTTTCACAAAAACCGGCATGATGCTGTTATATTGTTTGAGATCTGTCTGCAGGTTATTCAGTGAACGGGCTTCTCTTTCACTGATCGCAAAACCCTTTTCCGCCAGTTCAATAGCCGGCTGGATCAATTGTTCAAACGGGAGTTTGCCATATTGATGAGAAGCGAATAATCCGGCTACCGTACCAGGGACTCCTGAAGAAAGATGACCATCCTGGCTTTTGTCGGTTCGGGCATTTCCGTCTTTATCAATATACATATCACGGTGCGCCGCACCCGGTGCCATTTCCCGATAATCAAGCGACAACAATTCTCCGTTGCCAAGCCGGGCCACCATGAAGCCACCGCCTCCCAGATTGCCTGCATTGGGATATACAACCGCTAATGCCAGTTGGGTGGCAATAGCCGCATCAATCGCATTCCCGCCTTTTTTAAGGATACTGACCCCCACTTTACTGGCCAGGGGATGGGCCGATACTACGGCACCATGATCAGCAACGGTTTTTTTCTGAATGGAATAGGCATAAGGATTAATCCCGCCTGATTGGGCTGCCGATTGCTGTTGCGGATGACAGGCAATCAGGAAGAGGGTGGCCAGCAGCGGCAGGAACAGCATCATTTTTTTTGGCATATGTTGGGTGTATGGACAATAAAACTACTGAATCAGGGGCATTTCCCGTTCGCAAAAAAGGGTCTTGATTTCGGTGGCTCTTCATTAACTTGCCCGATAAAATTTTCCCAAATGACCCGGAAGACCTGGACGCTTTCCCTGCTCCTTTTTTTTGCCTTTTCCGTTAATGCCCAATTGAAATCACCGGAAGAATTTTTAGGATATCCTGTAGGGACCCGTTATACGCCCCACTGGAAAATTGTGAACTATTTCAATCATGCAGCTACCCAATCAGCAGCGATGATGAAACTGGACCAATATGGTGAAACCAATGAAGGCCGGCCCCTGATGATGGCTTTCATCTCTTCTTCTGAAAATATCAGCAAGCTGGAATCCATCCGCCTGAATAACCTGCGATTGGCCGGTTTATCCCGCGATAAGATGGCCGCCATAGAAGATAAAGCTCCTGCCATCGTGTGGTTGAGCTATAATGTTCATGGTAACGAACCCGCCTCATCCGAAGCCTCGCTGCTGGCCTTGTATGCCCTGTTGAACCCGGCGGAAACCCGTACCAAAGAGTGGCTGAAGAATACGGTGGTTATTATTGATCCCTGTCTGAACCCCGATGGCCGCGACCGTTATGTGAACTGGTACAATTCTGCTGTTGGAAAAACCTATAACCCGATCCCGCTGGCCCGTGAACACCGTGAGCCATGGCCACAGGGAAGAACCAATCATTATAATTTTGATCTGAACCGCGACTGGGCCTGGCAAACACAGCAGGAGAGCCGCTATCGGATTAAAAAATACATGGAGTGGATGCCACAAGTGCATGTGGATTATCATGAACAGGGTGTCAATGAGCCCTATTATTTTGCACCAGCCGCTGAACCCCTGCACGAAGTGATTACTCCCTGGCAAAGGGATTTTCAACAGACCATCGGGAAAAACAATGCCGGTTATTTTGATGAAAAGGGCTGGTTGTATTTTACCAAAATCCGCTTTGATCTTTTTTATCCTTCTTACGGTGATACCTACCCGATGTACAACGGATCGATTGGGATGACTTATGAACAGGGAGGTATTTCAGGCGGTCTGGGAGTAATCAATGAGGATGGAGATACACTGACCCTGGTGGACAGGGCACAACATCATTTTGTGACTTCGATGAGTACGGTTGAAGCAGCTTCGAAAAATGCCGGTAAGCTGATCAGTGAATTCAAAAAATATTTCAGCAATGCTTTGAGTAACGGTATCGGGGAATATAAATCTTATGTGATTAAATATGATGCCGCCAATGCACAACGTTTCGATAAACTCCGTGAATTGATGGACAAGAACGGTATCCAGTACAGCAGCGGAAACGGAACGGCCCGTGGCTTTAATTATTTCAATGGTAAAGAAGAAGCTTTTAACATTGGAGAAGGAGATATGCTGATCAGTAGTTTTCAGCCCCGTTCGGCCATGGTGAAAGTCCTGTTCGAACCACGCTCTAAATTAAGTGATTCAGTTACCTATGATATCACGGCCTGGTCATTGCCCTATGTATACGGTCTCAAAGCCTTTGCCAGTCGTGATAAGATTGCTGCTGGAGGAGCTTTAAACAGCATCAAAGCCGTAAATAAAGAAACCACATATGGTTATGTAATGCCATGGAACGGGGTGCGCAGTGCGAAAACTGCCGGACAACTGCTGCAACAGGGTGTGTTACTCCGTTATGCAGAAACACCCTTTGAACTGAATGGTAACAAATTTGAAAGAGGTTCTATTATCATCCTGCAAACATCTAATTCGGCTAAAGGAAAAAATCTCTGGCCAATGGTGAGATCAATAGCTGATGCAAATAATATCCAGTTATATCCGGTGAATAGTGGCATGGTAGATAAAGGATTTGATTTTGGCAGTGATATGGTGCATGCCCTCCGAGCACCATCTGTTTATATGATTACCGGCGATGCCATCAGTACCACCGCAGCGGGAGGCATCTGGAGTTTCTTTGAGCAGGAACTGGGTTATCCGCTCACACAGGTCAGTACCAATGATATTCAGCGGATCGACTGGAGTAAAGTGGATGTACTGATCATGCCTGATGGAAATTACCGCTTCCTGAATGACAAAGACCTCACAGAAAATTTCAAAGCCTGGATCCGTAAAGGCGGGCGGGTGATTGCATTGGAGAGTGCCGTGGCACAATTATCTAAAGCAGAATTAGGACCCAAACCCAAAAAATCGGATGAGCCCGATAAAAAGGAAAAAGAGAACAGTCCCGGCTATGATGCCCTTAAAAAATTTGAGGAGCGTGAAAGAGATGCCATGACTGATATGACAGCCGGATCTATTTACAAAGTAGAACTGGACAATACGCATCCGCTGGCTTTTGGTTACCCCGATTATTATTACACACTGAAACAGGATGACCAGTTGTATGAATTCCTCACTGATGGTGGCTGGAATGTGGGAGTGATTAAAAAAGATAACCAGGTGGCGGGTTTTGTGGGCAGCAATCTCAAACAGAAGCTAAAAGACGGGGTTTTATTTGCCGTACAGGGAATTGGCAATGGAGCCATGATTGCTTTGTCGGATGATGTATTGTTCCGCAATTTCTGGGAGAATGGCAAATTGCTATTCTGTAATGCGATCTTCATGACCGGTATCCGTTAAAAATGAAAAGTTTTTTATGGACGGAGGGGCTGACTGGCTTTTCCTGTTTAATTTTCTCATACAAACAGATTTGAAGGGATGAAAAAAATGTTCTTCTTCCTGATCGCCCTCAGCAGCATCAGCAGTTCAATACGGTCACAGGCGCCAGCCAGCTGGTCCTCGGCCGATATGTATCATGCCATTCGTAAACTACAGGTACTGGGATCAGTATTATATGTGGCCGCTCATCCGGATGATGAAAATACAAGACTGATTACCTGGCTTTCCAAAGACAGGATGTTACGTACCGGTTATTTGTCCTTAACACGCGGGGATGGTGGACAGAACCTGATCGGTGAAGAACAGGGCATTGAACTCGGACTCATCCGTACCCAGGAACTCCTGGCGGCGAGAAGAGTTGATGGCGGGGAACAGTTTTTTACCAGGGCTTACGATTTCGGATACTCCAAGAACCCGGAAGAAACATTCAATAAATGGGATAAGGAAAAAATACTGGCTGATGTGGTTTGGGTGATCCGTAAATTTCAACCTGATGTGATCATCAATCGTTTCCCTGTTTCTGGAGAAGGCGGACATGGACACCATACCGCTTCCGGTATCCTGGCCAATGAAGCTTTTGCAGCCGCTGCTGACCCCAACCGTTTTCCGGAACAATTACAATTTGTGAAAGTATGGCAGGCCAAAAGAGTCCTTTGGAATACTTTCAATTTCGGAGGAAACAATACGACCCGGGAAGATCAGTTTAAAGTGGATGTAGGCGGTTATAATCCCTTACTTGGAAAAAGTTATGGAGAGATCGCTGCTGAAAGCCGGAGCCAGCATAAAAGCCAGGGCTTTGGCGTTCCTGCCACTCGTGGTGAATCGCTTGAATATTTCAAAGCCTCCAAAGGAGATCAACCTTCGAATGACCTGATGGATGGTGTAGATCTGAGCTGGAGCCGGATACCAGGTGGTGAAGCCGTAGCAACAGCCATTGATAAACTGGTCAGCAATTTTGATTTGCTCCATCCCGAAAAAACAGTGGAAGGACTGGTAAAGCTGGATCAAATGATGAGCAACTTGCCCGATGGGTATTGGAAAACACAGAAGAAAAAAGAAGTACAGGAACTGATTGTACAATGCAGTGGCTTGTTCATGGATATCACCACTACCGAACAGTTTGCAGTACAAACGGATTCACTCCGTTTCAATTTTGCATTCAATAACCGGCTGGGGTCTTCCATCAGTCTGGAAAAAATTACAATGGATCAGTTCGACAGCAGCTTTGCCCGCAAGCTGGAAAAAAACCGGAATTATAATTTTTCTAAAACGCTATATATACCGGCCGGCAAACCCATTACCCAACCCTACTGGCTGGAAAGGAAAATGAAGGAAGGTTATTTTGATGTAACCAATCAACTCCTGATCGGCCAGCCGAATGTAAATACGGCCTTCAATGCATTCATACAGCTCAATATTTATGGAGAAGGGTATGTCATAGCCAGACCTGTGCGGTATAAATTTACCGATCCGGTAAAAGGGGAACTCTACCAGCCCCTGGTGGTGGTGCCACCAGTTTTGCTGGAGCCGGATAATACCACGAAGATTTCCAGAAACAATAATCAGTTTGAAGGAACGCTGAGCCTGACGGGAAAGAAAAAGGGTTCCAGACTTTTTTGACGGGGTTGGAAAAGAGCAGCCAGATGAAGTGAAAGTCACTTATTCACCGGATAAATTATTTTTTGACGAAAAGAACAAAACCATTCCGGTCAGTTACAGTATTCAGGCTACCCGTGATAACGATTATCATTTCGCCGTAGATGCCAATAACGGACGTAAGGATCTGTATTTTGTCGGGATGAGAGAGATCCGCTACGACCATGTGCCGTATATCACTTATTTCAACCGGGCTACAGTTCATAACCAGCGGCTTGATCTGAAAACTTATGGCAAAAAGATTGGCTATATCACAGGAGCCGGAGATAAAGTGCCGGAAGCACTGGAGCAGATGGGATATGAAGTGGTGTTGCTGAGTAATAAAGAACTGGCCAAGAATAACCTCGGACAATTTGATGCCATCATCACCGGTGTACGGGCTTATAATACCCATGACTGGATGAACAAGTATTATGACAAGCTGATGAAATATGTACAGGAAGGAGGGAACCTGATTGTACAGTATAATACGAGTAATAATATTGGTCCGGTAAGGGCGAAGATCGGTCCATTCCCTTTTAATATCACAAGAACCCGTGTAACAGATGAAACCGCTGCCGTGAATATCCTGAAGCCGGAGCATCCGGTTTTCAATTTCCCCAATAAAATTGTGGCCGATGATTTTCAGGGATGGATACAGGAACGCAGTATTTATCATGGAGCCGATACCAGTGGCAAATTTGTAAAACTGATCAGTATGGCCGACCCCGGGGAAAAAGCGGATGACGGCAGTTTGCTGATCACCCCCTATGGAAAAGGCTGGTTTACGTATACCGGACTCGTGTTTTTCCGGGAGCTGCCTGCAGGGGTTCCGGGTGCTTTCCGGTTGATGGCGAATTTAATTGCACTGAATAAAAAGAAAGGATTCTGATGACAGCCAAACCAAGCGGACTTCGCAAGGGAGAAGTAGCCTATATCATTGCCATTGTTGTAGGACTGGTCATTGGAGTCCTGATTAAGAGAATCAGGGTGGGGGTGATGATCGGCGTGGTACTATGTTTGCTGATCGGGTTGTCTACCATTTTCAGGTTCATCAGTAAGAAATGATAAAGGACGATAACGATAAAGCACCATTGTTCGGCAGCTGGCGGGGCTGGTATATTTTTGTGATCGGCTTCCTTGTATTGCTGATCATTCTCTTTTATTTATTTACCAAACGATTTGCATGAGCCAGCTCGACTGGATTGTATTGGGAGGAACCCTGTTAGCCATCATCAGTTATGGATTGTACAAGAGCCGTACATCCCATAACCTGGATGGTTATTTTTTGTCGAACCGGAGCATGCCCTGGGGACTGGTATTGCTGAGTATCATGGGTACACAGGCCAGTGCCATCACTTTTTTATCGGCACCCGGACAGGCTTATACAGACGGGATGCGTTTTGTACAATACTATTTCGGTATCCCGCTGGCCATGGTGGTGATCTGTATTTTCTTTGTTCCCATATTCCGGAAACTGAAAGTATATACGGCTTACGAATACCTGGAGAACCGTTTTGATAATAAAACCAGAACGCTGACTTCTTTTCTGTTTCTGCTCCAACGGGGTTTATCAACCGGTATCAGTGTGTTCGCCCCTTCCATCATCCTCTCATCACTTTTCGGATGGAATATTTATTATACCAACCTGCTGATGGGTGGGCTGCTGATCATTTATACCATGAGCGGGGGAGCCAAAGCCGTAGCCTATACCCAGCAATTACAACTGATCATCATTTTTACAGGAATGTTCCTCGCCGGTTATATGGTGGTGAGGATGTTACCGGATCATGTGGGATTTACAGATGCATTGGAGATCAGTGGGAAAATGGGAAGACTGAATGTAATCACAACCGGATTCGAAAACGGTAAATTCAACTGGAGTGATCAGTATAACCTGCTGAGTGGAATCGTGGGGGGATTCTTCCTGGCCCTCTCGTATTTTGGAGCTGACCAAAGCCAGGTAGGCCGCTATTTGACGGCGAAATCGCTGAAAGAAAGCCGGATGGGTTTGCTGATGAACGGATTGGTGAAAGTGCCCATGCAGTTTGCGATTCTGTTGATCGGGGCCCTGGTCTTTACCTTTTATCAGTTTAATAAAGCCCCGCTTTTTTTCAATGAAGTACAATTGGAAAAACTGGAAAAGACCAGGTACAGAGATTCTTTGTCGGCAGTCAGTACACTGTATGATGTTATTGCGGAACAGAAAGTAGCAACCGTGAAAGCTTATGCTGCTGAAACGGGAACAACTGCCAAATTATCAAAACCGGAATTGCTGAATCAGCTGCGGAGTTTGCAAAAGCAATCAGACAGTCTTCGTGGGAAAGTCAAAAGCTGGCTGAACAAAAAGGAAATAGGAGGAGATGGGAATGATACCAATTTTATCTTCCTTCGCTTTGTAGTGGATAATCTGCCAGCCGGACTTGTCGGCTTGCTGATTGCCATCATCTTCCTTGCTTCCTGGGGAAGTATTGCGGCGGCGATTAATTCACTGGCTTCCTGTACCATGGTGGATTTTCATAAACGTTTCACCAAACAGAAAGAGTCCGGAGAGGATGAATACAGGTTATCTAAAAAATATACATTGGGCTGGGGGATCTTCTGTATTATCGTTGCCATGTTCACTTATAATATCGGGAACAGTCTGATTGAAGCGGTGAATGTATTGGGTTCCCTTTTCTATGGGGTCATCCTTGGTGTATTCCTCGTAGCTTTTTTCCTTAAGAAAATCCGGAGTGGGAATGTGGTTTTCTGGGCAGCCGTATTGGCCGAATTACTGGTGCTTACCGTTTTTATCCTGACCAGATTTGGCGTTTTCAAAATGGGATTCCTCTGGCTGAACCCGATCGGGGCGCTGGGAGTCTTATTCTTTAGCGTTCTGTTACATGGATTGCGGGGAAGTCGGCAGTCGGCAGTCGACAGTCAGCAGTAATCAGTCGGCAGTCAGCAATAGACGGTCTTCAGTCATCAGTCTTCAGTCGGGAGTCCACAACCATCAGATTGAGTATTTCAAGTCCCGGGCAATTAGTTGTCACCCTGAGCTTGTCGAAGGGAGTTTTAATTCAGTCGTCAGTTTTTCAGTCATTAGTCAGTGCGCCGGGAACGCTGGAAGGTTCCTGAATCGTGATTTAAGACTGTTCCATACCAACTTACCATCTATTCAACCTTTCAACTAATCAATCCCAATCAACAAAAAAGCCCCGCTATATAAGCAGGGCCTTTTCAGTATAGTACGAAGACTTATTTCAGCGTCTTCAGGATATCTTCATTCTGTTTTACAAATTCAGGGTACTTGGTTTCTTTGGCGATGCGGATGGCATTGTTTGCAGCAGCGATTGCTTCTTCTTTCTTGCCCAGTTTTACCAGAATACGGGTTTTGAGTGTATGCACCCATGGCTGAGCATTGGGAGTTGCTTCAACGGCTTTATTTACCCAACTGAGTGCCAGGTTCATGTCTTTACCGTTATCGTAATAATAAGAAGCGGCGCCATAATAAGGCTTATTATCCTTATTCATGATATTGTCGATCGACTTCATCACTTTGCTGTCCACATCGGTTGTGATTTCAAAAGCCACCCAGGTTTTATCCCAGAGGATGCTGAGTACACAGCTATTGCTTTTCATGAAATCAAAACTGATGGTAAAAGTCTCCATGATCACCGGCATGGTTTGCGGGGCTACAGTAACCCTCACGACATCCTGGTCTTGTTTGTAGGCGTCCGGACTGGTGACATCTGTTTGTTTGCTGATGATAATCGTCCATTCTTTTTCACCGGGGATAGTAAGTAAGCCGTATTTCCCGGCCGGAATTTTTGTGCCCTTGATAATGACCTCATCTCCAAAACTGATCGTAGTAGCTGAATTGGCACCTGTACGCCAAACCTGTCCGAAAGGCACCAGGTCGCCAAATACTTTCCTGCCCTTCATGCTGGGGCGGGAATAGGAGAGCTCAATGGCAGAAAGGCCGAAATTTTGTTTAATCGTTTGTGTAGGACTCGGTGCCGGCGTGGTTAATGGCTGGGCACTCACGGTAAATAAGGTAAAAACAGCGATAGCTGTAGTCAGTAGTTGTTTCATACAAGCTTTGTTTAGAGTAGGCAAAGGTAGGGGATTGGGGCGAGAGGCGAGTGGCGAGCATTGCCCGCAGAAGCATTTGCGAAGGAGGGTGGGGAGTAGTGAGTCGAGAGTCGGGAGTCAGGAGTCGAGAGTCATGAGTCGAGAGTCGTGAGTCTAGAGTCGTGAGTAGCTCTTAATTTACTAGGGGATTCTTTTCTTTCTGACTTCCGGTCTTCCCGTCTTTCTCCCCTTTAGGGGTTGGGGGTAGGGGTTAAAAATTAATCGTCACCCTCGTCCGCCCTTTTTTCCCGGCATTGCGTTTCCATTTAGGGCCTTCTTTCACCAGACGGATAGCTTCCTTATCGCAGGAATTGCAAAGCGCTTTTTCCACGCGGATATTCACGGGCTCTCCGTTTTTATCTACTTCGAAAGATAATTCCACGCTTTTCACTTCCGCATTTTTTTGCTGATTGTATTCTTCCGGCAGATTGAGATTATTGGCGAGATAAGAATCATAGTTTGCCCAGCCATCTATTGGTTCCGGCTCTACCAGGGTCCGGTTATTATTCACCGAACGGGCAGCTGCATTTGGCTTTTGGGTGGTGGTAACCACTTCGGATAATACCTGACGATCTTCCTGCATCACTACATTATTGGTAGGAAGATTATTCCTTAACTGCATATTATTATATTCATATCCAACCGAGCGAACCTGCACCGCCAGCACGGTATCAGGAGAAGTAAGAACAAAATTCCCATTGGCATCGGTATAAGTTCCAACATTATCGCGGGTGTTGGTTACATTGGCAAAGGGCAATCCTACATTATTGGGATCAGTGACCCGGCCCCGGAATGTATTCATGGCCTGGGCATTGTAATAATCTTTGTTTTGCTGCTGACTGGCTGTAACCTGTTTGAGATTCTTTTGTTCATCATCAGTCTGGCGGCTCTGTTTTTTCTTAAATGCATCGAGATCTTCTTCCTTTTTTTTGGCAGCAAAAGATCTTGTCTTACTCTCTTCCCGCGCGATTTCTTTATCTTTTAATTTGCTATCAGCCAGGGCAGTTTCTTTTTCAGCAGGAGCGGGCTTTGGTGTAACAGCTATAGCTCCGGATCCGGGTGCGGGACTGATTTCGCCGCTAACTGTAACAGGTTTATTGGGGGCAAGTCCATCGTCTTTTCGAATGGGAGGAGCGGGGTTTGCACCCGGTTGATTATCGGGAATTGTTTGACTGCCTTTGTCGGCAGTTAATGGTTTATTATCTGCTGTTAGATTTTGTTTCCCAACAGCAACCTTTCCCTTGTCAGTTGTTGCCGTGTTATTGTTTGCAGGAATACCGGTACTGTCTATAATAATTTTTGATTCTTCGGCGGCCTTGCTGCTGGTAGGTTTTACCTGTGCAACTTCCTGATCTTTTTTATTGAAAGCGAACTGGTACACCAGTAATCCGGCGCCTGCCAGCAGGATGATCATGGCGGCTACCCGGAGCAGGGGAGAAAAGTTCTTACCGGCTCCGCTGATGGAAACTACTTTGGCACCGGCCGTTCTTGTTGCTAACCGGTTTTTCAGGTCGGTTAAATCATTTTGCAGATTGGTTCCGGCCACCGCATATCCTTCCAGCGCATCAGCCAGGAAAGGATCTTCCAGGGCTGCTTTTTCCAGGTCATGTCTTTCTTTGGGAGAAAGCAGGCCCTGGTGGTATCTTTCGATATCCGCTGCGGTGAATTGTTTTATGTGATGCTCGTTTGCCATAAGACTTTACAAAATTCCAATTTTTTCAGCAAATGCTGATTTACTTTAATCGGCTACTGGATCCTGAGGGCGGTCTCGTTTTTCTCCATACAATTCTTCAGGTTCCTCCGGCCATTCTGGATCAGGCTCCTGACCTGGTTCCAGTCCTGCCCGGTCATTTCCGTTATTTCATTATAACATTTTCCTTCCAGGTAAAAGAGCCGGATGGCTTCCTGCTGTTTGTCGGTCAGGGTGCCGAGGCAAAATTCCATTTTTTTGAAATGCTCCTCTTTTTCCAGTACACCATTCAGATGCACGTTTTCCTCCGATTGCATAAGTTCTGTATTGAACTCCACGGTTTTCATATTTCTGGGGGTCCGCAACTGCATCAGGCAGTGGTTTTTGGCTACCTGGTGCAACCAGCCTTTGAAATTATCCACTTCATGCTTTTTCAATTTTGATACCAATTCTTCAAAAATCTGCATGACGGCATCCTTGAAGCTTCCGGTTCTTTATAATACTTAAGGCATACTCCATAGACCAGTTCCATATACCGCTGGTAGAGTTCACCAAGTACGGACATATCGCCTGATTCTTTATAAAGGGCCACCAGCTCTTTATCGGTCAGTGTGTTGTGTGGTATGTTTCGGAGAAAAGCCAACGGCTAAAATTAACAAATAATTTCTAAGGGGCCGCTTATGCAAATGCTAAAATACCGGCATCAGGGTAGGTAGTTCAATTAAACATTCCATTAAAACTTTATTTATGAAGAGAATTATTCTGATGGTCATGCCCCTGCTGCTGATCATGCTGGCGTTCCGCCCCGTGAAAATTCATACCGTTACCGGTACTGTTACTGATGAAAAAGGACTGGCTGTTCCCTTTGCCTCTGTTAAAGTAAAGGGAACCACCACCGGTGCCGCCGCTGATTCCAGAGGTAATTACCAGATCGCAGCCCCCAGTGGGAATGCCGTACTTCAGTTCAGTGCCCTTGGATATGATAACCTGGAAGTAAATATCAACGGCCGAAACAGCATCCATGTAACATTAAAAACCATTAGCCTGAAAACAGAAGATGTAGTAGTTAACCGGGCATATGGACAGAAAGTAAAGGAGAACAGAAAATTCGGAGCACCTGCTCCCCTGACTTCAGGATATATTTCGAGAGATGAAACTTATTATCGTCCGGATAAAGACGGAGAATATATCGACTTCAACCGCGAAGGATATGATAAAATCACGGAAAACCGGTTCCTGAAAGCCACCGATAATCCCCTCTCCACTTTTTCTATTGATGTGGATGCAGCAGCTTACAGTAATATCCGTCGGTTTATTAATAACAGTCAGTTGCCCCCTGCCGGTGCGGTCAGGATCGAGGAGATGGTCAACTACTTTAAATATGAATATCCACAACCCACAAACGGAGATCCCTTTTCCATTAATACAGAGATCTCCGATGCCCCCTGGAACAAAGACCATAAACTGGTGCTGATTGGTTTACAGGGTAAAAAAATACCTACTGAAAATTTGCCCGCATCGAATCTGGTTTTTTTGATTGATGTATCCGGTTCCATGCAATCTGCTGAAAAGTTACCATTAGTAAAATCGTCCATGAAAATGCTGGTGGACCAGTTGCGCCAGGAAGACAGGATATCTATCGTTGTATATGCAGGTGCCGCAGGATTGGCCTTAGCTCCAACCAGTGGCGCGGATAAAACAAAAATCAAGGATGCGATTGACAGGCTGGAAGCGGGAGGTTCCACTGCAGGTGGTGCCGGTATTAAACTGGCGTACCGGGTAGCCGCAGAGAATTTTGTGAAGAAAGGCAATAACCGGGTAATCCTTTGTACGGATGGCGACTTCAATGTGGGAGAAAGCAGTGATGATGCGATGGAAAGGATGATTGAGCAGGAAAGAAAAGGCGGTGTTTTCCTGACTGTGCTTGGTTACGGCATGGGTAATTACCAGGATGCGAAAATGCAGAAACTGGCCGACAAAGGAAATGGTAACCACGCTTATATTGATGGAGTTGCAGAAGCCAAAAAAGTACTGGTGAATGAATTTGGCGGTACGCTGTTCACCATTGCCAAAGATGTGAAACTGCAGGTGGAATTCAATCCTGCTAAAGTACAGGGCTATCGCCTGATCGGTTATGAGAACAGGATGCTGGCCAAAGAAGATTTTAATGATGATAAAAAAGATGCCGGTGAACTTGGCAGCGGACATACCGTGACCGCCCTTTATGAAATCATCCCCGTAGGTATCAAAAGCAGTTTTCTGCAAAAAGTAGATTCACTGAAGTATCAGCCGAATATACAAGCCTTGAGCAAAACAAACTACAACGAAGAAATCATGACGGTGAAATTCCGTTACAAAGCACCGGATGGAGAGGTCAGCAAACTCATGGAACATCCTGTAAAAGACAAACAGATTTCCATTGCTTCCACTTCAGAAAATTTCCGTTTTGCTGCAGCTGTGGCTGAGTTTGGAATGTTACTCCGGAATTCTGAATACAAATCATCCGCCTCCTTTAATAATGTAGTAGCCATGGCCCGCAAAGCCAAAGGAACTGATGAGGAGGGCTATCGTGCCGAATTTATTCGTTTGGCGGAAAGCGCACAAATGCTGGCGGCCACAAAAAAGGATCCTAAGCTGATTAAAGAAGGAACTGAAGAGGGGAGAACTGAGAAGTGAGAGGTCAGACGAACTTGAATTTCAGCCTTCGACATTCCTTTGTTCATCTGTTCGATATTCCCAAGTTTTTTAACCTAAAATGTATAGCCATGAATTTATTCCAAAAAAGAAATGTGTTGTTGTCGGCCTCCGCACTGGCCGTGGCCGCCCTGCTGGCGGGTACTACCCTGCGAAATGATCACACAGGGAAAAGAGATATTAAATGTTGTGATAATCCGGACATGAATCATGTTTGTGTGATGAAGACTTTTCTGGGCCTCGATACATCTCAGGAAAGTAAACTGATCAGTACTTTCAAAACACCTGAGAAAGTGGAAGAGTCCGTGAAAAAAGGGTTGGTCTGGATGGACAAAGCCCAGGCGCCTGATGGTGGATGGGGTGCCGGTAGTCATTATAATCAGAACGTACGGGATCCGCATGCCGTAACCAGCGATCCTGCAACGACATCCCTCGTGGCGATGTCGCTGCTGAGAACAGATAATACGCCGGATAAAGGAACTTATACCGCCAATCTTTCTAAAGCCACTGAGTTTTTATTGAAGGCGGTGGAACAATGTCCGGATAACCAGCCCTATCTCACTTTATTGGAGAACACACAACCACAGATCAAACTGGGAAGGAATATTGATGTGATCCTCACGGCCCAGTATTTTACCAACCTGCTTCGTTACGAATTCAGTGATTCAAAACTGCGTGGCCGGGTGGAAAAAGCGCTTGACAAATGTATTGCCCGGATTGAAAAAGGGCAGGACAAGGACGGCAGCTGGCGTGATGGGGGCTGGGCACCGGTTTTACAATCAGCCCTTGCCAATAATGCCCTTGAAAGTGCAGATGATGTAGGCCGTACTGTCAATAAGGATGTGATGAAAAAAAGCCGTGATTACCAGAATGGCAATTTCGATACCAAGACCAATGCAGCGGTAACCGATAAAGCCGCCGGTGTGATGCTCTATGGCTTATCCAGCACTACCCGTGCCAGTGCCAAGGAATCCAAAAGAGCCAAAGAGCTGGTGGAAAAAGCCAAAAAAGAAGGAAAGATCAAGGATGAAAAAGTCACGGAAGACAATTTGCGGGAAGCGGGTGTGGATGTGGTGGAAGCCAAACAACTGGTTACAGCTTATTCCATCAATCAGGCATCACAGTCGCAGTCGGTAAGAGAAGATGTAATGCGTGGTTTTGGCAATAACGGAGGAGAGGAATACATGAGTTTCCTGATGACGGGGGAAAGTGTGATGATGCAGGGCGGGGATAACTGGAAAACCTGGTATGATATGATGAGTGGCAAGCTGCTGAATATCCAGAATACGGATGGCAGCTGGAACGGTCACCACTGTATTACCAGTCCGGTTTTTGCACCGCCACCTGTTTGTTAATACTTTCTATCCATAAGGATATGCAATTCTCCATGAAACAGCATCAATAATACTGATCATTTAACAGCCGGTTAGTGATTTCGGGGCTGGTGTCTACCAGCCCCTTGTTTTTTTATACTGTTTATACCAAATCAACGCTTATGAAATTCATATTTACCCTGATCTCATTTTCTTTTTTCGGAACCCTGCAGGCGCAGTTTGAGGCCATTGTTTCCCGCATCCGGGATTCCCGTGAACCGCAATACACTATACAACCCGTGTATTGTGGCTTTTCATTTTGCCGGGGGATTCGGGTAGCAAATTACTTGCCCCCTGTTGATATTCCTACTGTGAGAAGATCACTGGAGGGGCTACAACTACCGATCAGGGTGAGTCTTCATCCCCGGCCTTTGGATACAGTTAAGCAAAATCCGCTATTGGTAAATCAATTAAAACCCTGCAGGGTAAGTCTTCGTTGTGGTGCAACACAAATACCTGCTGAGCCGATACTGCTGGTAGATGGAAATCTGGTTGATTCTTTCAGCTATTTACAAAAAATTCCAATCAGTGAAATAGACCAGATTGATTCTTTAAAAGGGCCTGCTGCCACCGCCATTTTTGGCTCACATGCTGTGCGTGGAGCAATTTTTGTTACAACCCAAAAATCCAAAATACGGACCCTTTACATTCGTGATTTTCAGGATCGGCAACCCATTCCCCGTACAACGATCAGTTTTATCTCAGCAGATAGAAAAGATACGCTTGTGTTTTTCGCCAGTGACAGTGGTATACTGGTAACCGGTCGGCTTAAAAGGGATATGAATTATCAGGTATCCATCAGTGCCAGTGGTTACAGGCCAATATCCTTTTCCTATAAAAACAAATTTTCGCAGGCCAATCCTGATGAATGGTTACTGCAACGTAATATGATCACCAATCAGGAAGTTGTTATTGTGAATTATATTCATTGGAAGACCAAAAAAATCTCCTGCTGTGTATTAGGCATCACCCGATGTGAAAAACATCAGTTATTGACAGCTTCAAGTAAAAAAGAAACAAAGGCCTTCCCCAATCCCGCCCGGCCCGGACAAACGGTCACCATTGAACAGCATTTGGAATCCGATGAAAAAGTATCCCTGCAGATTTTCAATGTGGCGGGAATACAGAAGGGGTCCTGGAATATGCCGGCCACAAAGGGCCTCAACCAGTTACGCTTTACTACCGGCCAGCACTGGGCTGCAGGGACCTATTTTTTCCGGATCCTTTATGCAAACGGAAGGGTGGCTGCATCCGGTTCAATAATCATTCAATAATTCCCATGGCAAAGAAATTTCAACTGAATATTGCGGAACCCTGTCATGAAGACTGGGACGGCATGACCCCTGTAGAGAAAGGCAAGTTTTGCGGTTCCTGTCAGAAGCAGGTGATTGACTTTACTACCATGAGCGACCGGGAGCTGGCCCAGTTTTTTAAGAAGCCTTCAACGGGTTCTGTCTGCGGCCGATTCATGACCGATCAGTTGGAAAGAGATTTTGAAATCCCGAAAAAAAGAATCCCCTGGCTCCGTTACTTTTTCACGATGGCCATTCCTGCCTTTTTCCTTTCCCTTAAATCAGGAGCCGCTAAAACCCAGGGACAGATCCGGGTGAAAAGTTCAGGTACCGATACCAGTGGCAAAAGGATTTATGGCGAATTAAAAACCTTGGGAATGATCAGTAAGCCCGTTTTTATCCGTCCCGAAAACAAAGATACCAGTGGTAAAAAAGCAAAGGATCCGGTATGCGATCAGCTCGTAATGGGGAAACCTGCATTTGAAACCATCAAAGGAGAAATTTTTCAGCAGGATCCTGCAGCAATAATTGTTGTGCGGGGAAGGGTAGTGAATGCAAAAGGCGAAGCACTAGAAGGTGTTCTGGTACAGCTGAAAGGAAAGAATAAAACCGCTGTCACGAATAAAACCGGTCATTTTGAAATCAAAGCCATCAGCGGGGAGAGCCTGGATTTTATAACCATTGGTTATGCGCAGCAGAGCAGGGTGATCAGCAATAAGCAACCAATCGAAATTGTAATGCAACAGGAAGTAGTGGTTGCCACAGCCGGGATGGTCGTTGTTCGCCGGGATCGTGAACCGCTTATTCGTTTGCAGGTGCTGGATGAGCAGAAGAATCCTGTTCCATTTGCGACCATAGAGATGGATGGTAAGGTCATCCTTGCTGCTGATCAATCTGGAATGGCAGAATTAAAAGGTAAAAAATTGAAAACGGCCCAGGTCATTAATATTTCAGCTGCCGGTTACCTGCCTCAGACACTGGAGCAAAAGAACTGCAACAAATCCGGGGTGACTCAGGTGGTAACCTTAAAAGCTAAAACGGACTTACCCGAGGTGGTGCTCAAATCTACCTATGGTATGTACAGAAAAGGGCTTGTGTCAGGGACTGTGAGTGTCCGAGTCACCAGATATACGAAAATCAATAAAGCGGTAAAGCCTCCGGCACTGACGATTTATCCTAATCCGGTCTATCGCGGTGAACAACTGAATCTGCAATGGAATGTTGAAAAAGAAGGATATTATCGTTTCCAGGTGTTGAATATGGCCGGTCAAATTGTAATGGATAAAAACATATGGATGGATCCAAATGCTACAACGATCAGTCTTCCCCTGCCTTCATTACCAGCAGCCCAATACTGGTTACTGATCACCGGGCAGGATGATGGCCAAAAGGTTACCGGGAAATTTATCGTGCAATAAAATCATTTGAACCCCGGGTGAAATTGCTCCAGCGTTTTGCGGAGGAATTCCCTGTCGAGATGCGTATAGATTTCAGTGGTGGTGATACTGGCATGTCCGAGCATTTCCTGCACCGCGCGGAGATCGGCACCGCCTTCTACCAGGTGACTGGCAAAGGAATGCCGGAAGGTATGTGGTGAAATGGTTTTATGTATGCTGGCTTTTACGGCGAGGTCCCGGATGATATAAAATACCATCACCCTTGATAATTTTTCTCCCCGGTTATTCAGGAATAAAATATCCTCGCAGCCCTTCTGAGGTTTCAATTGCACCCGGATACTGTTTTTGTAAATATTGATGTATTTGATAGCACTACTACCAATAGGTACCAGTCTTTCTTTATCTCCCTTACCGGTTACCCGGATAAAACCCACATCGAGGTAGAGATGGGATATTTTAACCCAACCAGTTCACTTACCCGTAGCCCGCAGCTGTATAAGGTTTCCAGCATGGCTTTGTTTCTTCCGCCTTCGGCCTTGCTCAAATCAATGGCGGCAATCATCTTTTCAATTTCATCAAAGCGCAGGGTGTCGGGTAATTTGCGACGTAGTTTAGGCGCTTCCAGCAGGGTAGTGGGATCGGTTTTGGAAATATCCTCCAGCTGGCAATATTTGTAGAAGGCCCGGATGCCGGAAATAATCCTGGCCTGTGAACTGCCGGTCATGCTTAAATCCCCGATCCATTTCAGGAATTGTTGCAGGTGTTTGAGTTTAATCCCGGAAGGATTTTCTGCGATACCTTTATCAATCAGGAATTGAGTGAGGTGTTCGATATCCCGCAGGTAGGCCTCCACGGAATTGGGAGATAAAGATTTCTCCAGCTGCAGGTAGGCTTTGAATCCTTTTTTATAGGGTTCCCACATTCGTCTGACGTTTTTCGTCTGACGCCTGACGTAAAACGTCTGACGTCTAAACTTTTACGTTTGAGGCCAAAGGCCTAACTTCTATTCCAACGTAATCTTCTTCTCCAACTCCTTCCACTCATTCTCGATTTTAACCTTAACCCAGATTCTTTCAGGAGTTACATTCACTGAATCGATGTATTCATGAATGGCATCGTAATCAATATCGAGGGCCTTGCCAAAAGTCATCATCGCTTTCTTGCCGGATTTGGTTTCTTCCACATAGATATTTCCCCGGTCGGTAAATGCTACCATATGGGCATCCACGGCAAATTTTTTATCAAAGCTGTTGATGGCACTGGTTCTTTTATTTATGGTTCCTGTTTTGTTATAAGGGAGTTTGATGGAGTAACCACGTCCTGTCAGGCAATCATTGAAGAGAATATATGCTGCAGAGGTGTCGTCCACAATCACCCGGATATAATCCTTGTTGAAATTTACATTGGGGAAACCAAAACCGGTATTCAGGATGCCGCTCATTGATTTATGACTGCGGATAATATTTTCGGGTTTGCAGTTTTTGGTACTGATATAAATAAAGGGGGCCAGTTTATGTTCAGCCGTGTACCGGATCGTATCGGTCAGACAAGCAGTATCGCAAAAACTCGCGGGTGCATCGGAGGAAGATGATTTGCAGCCGGCAATGGCCAGGACAGAAAGGGAGACGGCAAGGATGAAAATACGAACAGACATAAGTATGAATTTATTGTTAGACAAATGTAGTCATTGCGGGGTAACGGACAATAAACAGAAGACCATGGCATTTTTTCATTTATTCATTTCCCTTATCTTCGGCGCATGGCACAAAAAGAACCCGTTAATCTCCGGTCTTATAAGAAGAAAATGTTACTGGACAGAAACAGCTTCAGGAGATTCCTTACCCGTATTGAAAAAAATCCCATCCGTGGCCTTGAGCCGGCGACACCAGCCCTTGAAAAAGAGTATGGGAAGATATTGACTGTCTGAATTGGGCTAATTGCTGCAAAACGATGACCCCGACTTTTACCCCAACGGATCTGAAACGGATCTCTGCTCACCTGGGCATGACCGAAGAGGATTTTAAAAAGAAATGGTTGTACAAGGAGCGGAGCAGTGGCGACTGGATGAATAAAAAACAACCCTGTCAGTTTCTGGATACCAAAACGAATATGTGCGATATCTACGAAGTGCGCCCGGCGGACTGTGCAGGATTTCCGCACTTGCAGAAAAAGCTGAAAGATTTTGTGCATATCCATAAACAGAATGTGGAATACTGTCCCGCCACCCATAAAATGGTGGAAAAAATGAAACAATGGGAAACTGGTGAACTCATCATTACTGCCGTGGAAAAAGATAAAGCACTGGCCCGTTCCAAAAGAAAGGAAGATATGTCCATGAACTCCGGACCGGTTACCTATTGACAGGGTTTACAAAAACACATCTTCAATCAGGAAAAATTCCGGTTCGCGTTCCGGATCGGGATATACAGTAATGGCCAGTATATCATACCGGATCCAGGGATGCCCGGGATGACGGAAAAGATATTCGTCAGCCGCTTTCTGTAAAGACTTGAATTTTTTTCGGGTAACACTGTCTTCGGGGTGCCCCAGTTTTGAATCTTTCCGGGTTTTGACTTCTATAAAGTGCAGGAATTTCCCCCTGGTAGCTATGATATCAATCTCGTGTTTACCATAGCGCCAGTTTTTTTGCAGGATGGTATATTCTTTTTCCGTCAGCCATTTCTGGGCCATTTCTTCCCCTTCTTTTCCCAGTTCATTATGATCCGCCATGTATTATCTTTACTTCAATATAAAAAAAATTGAACATGCCGGGCATTTACGTACTGAAAGGAGTAGTGAAACATTATGACTGGGGGGGTAATTCTTTTATACCTGCTTTATTACAGGTACCCAATACTCCCGGAAAGCCATTTGCTGAATATTGGCTGGGGGTTCATCCCTTAGGAACGGCCACAGCGGATACGGGGGGGAGTACCGGCACCGATTTATCAATTCTGACCCCCGATCTGCCCTTCCTGCTGAAAGTGCTGGATGTAAAAGAAATGCTGTCCATCCAGGTGCATCCTGATAAAAAAACAGCAAAAGAACAATTTGCAGCAGAAGATGCAGCAGGTATCCCGGCTGATGCTCCGAACCGGAACTATAAAGACCCTAATCATAAACCTGAACTATCGGTTGCATTGTCTGATTTCTGGCTATTGCATGGATTTAAATCCGTAGAAGATATCATCGATACATTACAACAGGTAAGCGGCCTCGGTGAATTGCTTCCTGTCTTTCATGAAAAAGGGCATACCGGTTTATACCGGCATATCATGGAATTGCCACAAACAGCAGTAAACAGGATCCTGGAGCCGGTCTTAGCCGGTTTAACGGGACTCTATGCGGAAAAAAAGCCAGAAAAATCTGATGCTGATTATTGGGTGATCAGGGCTACCCGTTCTCATGAACCCGGAATGGATATTGACCGGGGCATTTTTTCCATCTACCTGATGAATATTCTGCATTTGAAAAAAGGAGAGGGCATTTTCCAGGAGCCAGGTGTTTTGCATGCCTACCTTGAAGGACAGATTGTTGAAATTATGTCTAACTCTGATAATGTTTTACGTGGCGGATTGACCACAAAACATATTGATATCAAAGAACTGTTACGGAATGTCCGATGTGAAGGCATGCAACCCGATATCCTGACCGGGGACCCGGTAAATGAGCATGAACAGATATATCATACCCCTTACCCTGATTTTTGCCTTCGCAAAATTGAACTGGAAGCAGGGGATACTTATTCTTTTTTACCGGAACAGGCTGAGTTGATCCTGCTAACCAGTGGAAAAACAGAATTGGATGATGACCGGATCGCCCTCCCACTTAAAGCGGGTAGTCCGGCTGCACTGGTATTCCCCGGAGAGACCGTTTACCTGGCTGCCGCCTCAAAATCAACGATTTTCAGGGCTTCGGGGACTGTTAACAACGGTTGATAACTTGACCGGGACTTTAGGTCAATTCATTTATTTTTGCCTTTTAATACAAGTTACTATGAAGGTTAATGGAAGGATATTGTTTTTTACACTTTTACTGGTCATTGCGGCTACAGCCTGTAAGTTTTTCCTGGGCCCGGATATCAGCTGGTCGGGATTTTCACCGGTGATCGCCATTGCGTTGCTGGCCGGTTTTATTATTCCTAAAAAGGATTTTTCATTCATACTTCCACTGCTGGCATTATTCCTGAGTGATGCGGCTATTCAATTGCTGTATCAAACCGGAAATTTTGAATATGCCGGTTTTTATGAGGGGCAGTGGAAAAACTACTTACTCATTCTTTCTGCAACCCTGATTGGCTGGATGGTCAAAGGAGCTAAATATAGCGGAATGATTGCCGGTGGAATCCTGGCACCTACCGTTTATTTCCTGGCCTCCAATTTTATGGTTTGGCAGGGAACAACAGAGGCTGTTTATTCAAGAAGCTTTAACGGGTTATTGACCTGTTATGAGGCTGGTCTTCCTTTCTACAAAAACTCACTGGCTGCCATGCTGGTATTCTTGCCGCTCATTTTGTTTAGTTATAACTATATCGTCAGAAACAGGACTGAGTTAAAACTGGCCTGATCCTGATCCGGAAAAAATATTGATCCGCCTCTGGGCGGATTTTTTTTTGCTGGGAAATACAAAAATTTGTGGAGCGGTTGATTTAGAAAAGCGGTCCTTCCTGTTCATAGCCTTCATCCTTCAGTAATTCATGCGTCGGGCCATCAGCGGCTGCGGTAGCCAGTTCATCGCAACGGTTATTGAAAGGGTTATCGGCATGGCCTTTCACCCATTTGAATTTGATCTGATGCAACTGAGCGAGCTGCCAGAACATTTTCCAGAGATCCGGATTTTTTTTCCCTCCTTTGAAATTGGTTTTAATCCATTTTTTCAACCATCCTTCTTCCCAGGCTTTAACCACATACTGACTGTCTGAAAAAATGGTGACCTGCATCCCTGTTTTTTTAAGGGCCTGTAAACCCGCAATGACGGCCATCAGTTCCATCCGGTTATTGGTGGTACGTTGGTAACCCTGTGACAATTCTTTGCGATGTGTGCCACTCATCAGGATGACACCATATCCACCCGGGCCTGGATTTCCACGGGAAGAACCATCCGTATACATGGTAATGGTACTGCTCATTTTCTGCCATACCATTTTTGGTAACGTAATAAGGCTTCAATAAAATAATAATCGGCATAGGTAAGTGATACATCCACTTCACTTTTATGCGGCAGGGAACCCACACTATGTTTGATCAGGAACCCGCCGTTTTCTCCAGCAGCCGAGCGATAGGCCGGGGATGACAGGGAGCGGAGCATGGTTTCAGCAGCTGCCACCAGTTTTTTCCGCTCGGCCTTCTTTACATATTGTGCGAGTTCCAGCAGGGCAGAGGCAATGATGGATGCGGCAGAAGCATCTCTGTATGTACCGGGAATACCGGGTGCATGAAAGTCCCAGTAAGGAATTTTATCAGCCGGCAGATTAGGGTGGTTGAGTAAATACTGCGCAATTTTTCTGGCCTGTTCCAGATAAGCCTTGTTCTTTGAAAAGCGGTACATCATGGTAAAACCATATAAGCCCCAGGCCTGGCCACGTGACCAGGCAGAGGAGTCTGCCGCACCCTGCCAGGTAATTTTTTGAATTATTTTCCCGGTACCCAGGTCGTAATCGAGCACATGGTAACTGCTGTTATCCGGGCGGAAATGCCGATCCATGGTACTGTTGGAATGGGTAAGCGCGATTTCCCGGTATCTCGGATCACCCCCCTGATCACTCACCCAGTAAAGCAGTTCCAGGTTCATCATATTATCAATAATCACCGGACAATGCAGGCGACCGCCACCATTCCATGATTGGATGGATTGAATAGCCGGACGATAACGGGTAGCCAAAGACCCGGCTGCAGTCATTACAGCTTCTTTATAAGCCGGATTTCCAGTAAGGCGGTAAGCATTGCCAAAACTGCAATACATCATGAAACCAAGATCATGATTACCGGTAAAATGTTTTTCCTTTTCCAGGATAGATAATTTTTTTTCAGCCAGCTGTAGTATGGCAGGATCTTTGTGTATTCATAAATATACAGCAGGGTACCCGGGAAAAAACCACTGCACCACCACTTGGTATCACTGGATTCCATTTTATTTTTGCAGGATCAAAATACCGTGGCATCATGGTATCGGACGTATTACGGAAAAGCAACTGGTATTGGGAGGCCGCGAATTTCAGGTTTTCGTCAATCAGACTGCGCATGTCTTTTTCATTTGACTGAGCTGCGGCTTTTTCTGTAATAATGGGAAGCAATAATAATAAAAGGAATCTTCTCATGCTTGCATTTTAAAAATTAACGGCATAATCTTTTGGAAAGGGTTTACCCGCCCAGGCTTTTCTTTGTGTCCATTCGGCAGAAGGGTCGCTCCAGAATGGATCGGTGGCCGGCAATCCCAATGCCCAGAATACCATCGATGTAATATAGAGGCTTCCGGTATTCGTATATACATCTGCTATAGCTGATTGCCGGTCGCCCACCAGCCCTAAAGTAAGACAACCCTCCTTTGTAAAACTCGTTGGAATAAAAAGATGTTTCAGTACAGCGGTTAATCCGCTACGGACCTGTGCCCCCTTGATTTCTTTGGGTAGTTGTTGTTCCAGCGCCAGCTTCACCAATGGCCAGAACAATCCGGCCCGGTAAGTGGAAGAACGGCCAAAAACAGGGTAGTATCCTTCCGGACTGATAAAACGCTCCTGAAACTGTGCATATCGCTGCATGCGTTGATTGGCGATATCCAGCAATTTTTTATCCAGGCGACCTTTCGCCACATTCACCCGCAGGACCTCGGTGAGCATGGGTTGAATTACATAACCGTTATAATGATCGAAATGAAAATTCTCGCCATCCTTGTACCAGCCGTCTCCTGCATACCATTTATTGATGGCCTGGATGGCGGTATCAATTCTGTTTGCATCAATGGATTCTCCAATACTTAACAGGAAAGTTTCGATAATGGCTGCAAATAATAACCAGTTACTTTGGTAGGGTTGAATTTCCCTGAGTTTTTTAAATGCCTTTATATAACGGTCACGGGTCAACGCATCCAGCGGATGCCATAGTGCATCGGGTGCAATCAGTAAACCCTGGGCCAGGAAGGCCGCATCCACCAGGGGCTGACGGCTTTCAGGAGATCCCCAATACAAATAATCGGGGCTGGATGGGTCCACGGCATGTACAAGGCTTTGCCTGCTTTGTTCAATTAATTGCTTTCGGATTTTACCTTCACTGCTATCATCAGCCGGCAGGTTTAAAAATGGTGCAATACCGGCCAGCAATCTGCCGATGGCTTCCATATAAGCCACTTCTTTATTGCGGTTGCCCCAACCCGGACTGAATTGCATGGGCATATTTTTCCGCAACTGTCCTTTACTCATATTCGATAGTATCGGTTCGGATATTTTGGAAAGTAGCTGAACCCAGTAGGCCCGGTCGTTGGAGTATTTATCTTCTGTTGCTTCATCGGTTGCAGCAATAGCCGCTGCCGGCACAGTACCGGCCAACCCCAGTGCAGAAGACAATCGCAGAAAATGTTTTCTTTTCATTTTTTATTTGTAAGTAGAAGACTTTTATTTTATAACTCCCCTTATATCTTTAAGGGCCACACTAATCATTTGCAATAAATAAGAACAGACGATCAAATGATTGAAGAATGATGAAGTATTACCCCCAGCCCCAGAAAGAGAGAAACTACTCTAACTATGAATTGAAGGATAAAAAAGGCCTCTCGCTTTTCCCCACTAGCCACTCCCCACTTCCCACTCGCCAACTGCCACCCTCCTTCGCAAATGCTTCGGCGGGCAATGCTCGCCCCTCACACCTGAAACACTCCGGTCTTTAATTCCGCGATCTCCGGATTATGATTAGCGGCATTGATCCCTTCACTGATCAGCTTTCTTGTTTCCATCGGATCAATGATCGCATCCACCCATAACCTGGCTGCTGCGTAATAGGGAGAGGTTTGGCGTTCGTAACGGCTTTTGATTTCATTAAGCAGTTTCGTTTCTTCTTCAGGACTGACCTCGCCTCCTTTATTTTTCATGGCTGCTACCTGAATTTGTAAGAGGGTTTTGGCAGCGGAATCGCCGCTCATCACTGCGATTCTGGCTGATGGCCAGGCAACAATCAAACGGGGATCATAGGCTTTGCCACACATGGCATAGTTGCCGGCACCAAAACTGTTCCCGGTGATGATGGTGAATTTCGGAACAACTGAATTCGCTACGGCATTTACCATTTTGGCACCATCTTTAATAATCCCGGAATGTTCACTCCGGCTGCCCACCATAAAGCCATTGACATCCTGCAGAAAGACCAGTGGAATTTTTTTCTGATTGCAATTGAGGATAAAGCGGGCGGCTTTATCGGCACTATCATTATAGATCACACCACCCATCTGCATTTCACCTTTCCGGCTTTTCACAATCTTCCGTTGATTGGCTACAATGCCCACGGCCCATCCATCAATACGGCCATATCCACACACAATCGTCTTACCATAATCTTCTTTGAATTGTTCAAATTCACTGTCATCCACCATTCTTTCGATGATATCTAATACATCATAGGGCTTCCCATCGGAAGGAAAAAAGCCCATATAATTCAGCCGGATCCTTTTTAGGTGGGAGAGTAGCCCGATCAAACCCCGCCACCTGCTTTTTCCCAAGCAGTCCCATCATTTTTTGATATGATCCATGCACTCCTGTTCTGTGCTGAATTTATAATCGGCTATGCCACTGATTTCGGTATGTGTTGCAGCACCTCCCAGGGTCTCCGCATCTACTTCTTCTCCGATAGCAGCTTTTACAAGGTAGGGGCCGGCGAGAAAGATCGAACCACGACCTTCCACCATCAGGGTTTCATCGCTCATGATTGGAAGGTAGGCACCACCGGCCACACAGGGGCCCATCACGGCAGCGATCTGGGTGATACCCATTCCACTCATGCGGGCATTATTGCGGAAGATGCGGCCAAAATGTTCTTTATCTGGAAAGATTTCATCCTGCATGGGAAGAAATACACCGGCACTATCCACCAGATAGATCACTGGCAGGTGATTCTCCATTGCAATTTCCTGTAAGCGCAGATTTTTCTTTCCGGTTATTGGAAACCAGGCTCCGGCTTTTACGGTCTGGTCATTGGCCAGGATCACAGCTTGTCTGCCACTCACATAACCAATACCGGCTACGGTACCACCGGCGGGGCAGCCACCCTGTTCTGCATACATATCATATCCTGCAAAAGCGCCAATTTCAAGAAAAGGGGCATCCTTATCCAGCAGGTAGGCCAGTCTTTCACGCGGACTCAGTTTCTGCTGGCTATGCTGTTTCTCAATGGCCTTTTTACCGCCACCCTCATAAATTTTTTCAAGCCGCTTCCTCATTTCGCTCAGACTCAGCTTCATGATATCCTCGTTCCGGTTGAATGTAATGTCCATATCCTGTAGTTATCTGACAAAGATAGTGGGCAATGTATATAGTAAAATCTGCTCCGGGTCTGTATGGTCAGCCAAGGTAAATACTGGTTATAGGGTCTCAGCAATATTTCATTATAGAAAAGGATTGGTGGCCAGGCGGATTAGTTTATTGCTGTGCTTTTCACAATTAAGGGAGATACTGCAAGCGGTAAATCCTGTAGCAGATCAGCAAACAGGACATCAAATAATCTGATCATCGCAAAAGTCTTGCAGGCAGCAATTTTCAATACCCCGTATGATCACTGGCTCTTTTAGCCCCGGCTTTGATTGGAAATCAAGCTGTTTTATTATAGGAGTCAAAAAATTAACCTGAATGTGGTATAGTCCCGTCCATTGAATGTGGTTACATTTGTACAAACCATTAAACCAAAAACATGCCTAGAAAATTCTTCCTAGGTGCCATCTGCATGGCACTTTTCAGTCTTGTACAAGCTCAAACGAACACAACCGTCAAAAAATATATCAGCCTGATGGGCGGTGATGTAGACATGGTCTACAATTGGGGGGAAATGGTCAATGGCTATTCAGACAAAGTATTTACGGTGAATTGCAGGTTGACCAGCGGGTATTTTTATATCAGGGCACTGGCCAATCAGCGGGCAGACGAAAAAATTCAGGTCATTGTCAATAATCAGCCTATTGATATTATATATCCAAACTATTCAGGTTGGCAATGGATTGGAGATAAATTACCGGCAGTAAAACTGCAACAGGGCAAAAATGAAATACGTTTTAAAGGGAATTCTGCGGCTGTTCCTATGGTGGAAGATCTGTTTATGACCATGGTAATCCGTGGGGCAATCGGGCAGCAACGCAGGGGGGGCTGTTTGCAGATGGTAACCGATTCCTGGAGCAGGCGCGGCAATTCAGGCCAGCTTCCGGATTTACATTTGTTTCAGAAGATGAAATTACAGCAAATACAGTTTTGCCGAATCCAGCCGGCAGTTACAATCATTATGTGGATACCAGTTTCAGTTATTCTCATTTTTCCTGGATCTATCTTACAGCAGGTAATCATCAATTCAATACCAGCGGCAGTTCAATTAACAGGGTGCTGACAATTTTTAATCCCAGTAATCTTACGTATAGCTGGAGTAATTATAATGGCGGAGCCGGGGGAGAATCGGCCTTAAATATGGTTGTGGGTCTCACTGGTTATTATGCCATCATGTTAAGACCGGTGACTGACGGGCAAACTGGATCCACCAATATCTATTATAACGGAAATCTGCTTGTACCCAATGCTTTTATCGGAGGGCGCAGAATTACGATGAGCAGTCTTCGCGGAGGTGATATGAATCAATTTACCTGCAAACTCAGCGGAAGCAATCCTGATACCCGCCTGATCATGAGCAGGTCGGCCTTTAGCAGTGTAAGAGGCTACAATGATGATTATGCCGGAAGTGGCAGCTGGGTTTGGGGAAGAGCCAGCAGGATCAAAAAGAATTTCAATGGGGCCGACTCAGTGCAGTATGGTTATGTGTGTGCGTATAGTCCAATGAGTACCGGACTTTGTGATATCTATGTTGGAACCGGTAACAGTAATCTATATGATGCGGAGCCACAAAATTTTCCATTGGTATACAATGATGATGCGATCCTGACGGCTCCTTAATCAGGAAGTTATAACTGTATTGCCTGGACCGGCGGCGTAACAACCTCATGGGTCTGGCCGCCCAGTTCCTTGTCAACCTATAATTGTACCAGTGCCAATTATCTGCAGTGCTTTGATAATTTTTACAGCAATAATCCGGTCCGTTACCCCGGAGCCTGGAACTATACACGTACCGGGGCAACCGTTTCGAATTCAGTAGTTGATTTATGGAAAACGGCCTCAGCTTATACCCATGCATCAATCAGGAAGCCGGGTAATAATAATCCGCATGGATATGATTGGGAAAGCAAGCCGGGTGGACTTTGCCGGACCCTGCACCCGCGGAATGCCCTGGAGCAACCCAATTGGTACGGAGCAGTTTCAAATTATTACAAGCCAACCGGTACTTATGCAGCAGGCCCTGTGATGCAAAACGGATTTGCCAACGATATGGATGCGGTGAGGGCCGGGGTTGCCATCATCGACAGAGCGATACTCAGTCATTCCGCACAGCAAAAACTGGGAAGCCTGCAATCAAAAGTAAATCCGGAAATAAAGGATCAGTTTGACATGTTATACAGGGCATGGGATGAAACCAAATCAGTGAATGCCAGTCAGAGTGATCCATCCATGTATTGCCAGAACAAAGAATTTAAAATGCTGGAGGCCTTGGGCAATCGTTATCCTTCAGAAGTATCAGTAATAGTCTTTGATAAATTTGTAAATGCCGGTGACCACTTCATTGGTGATTTGCTGGTGACCCTTACCAAAGAAAGATATGGCAAACTGCTTGATGAAGTAAAACAGGAGAGACGGTTAAAACCAAATGATGACCAGGGACGTTTCAGGATACATGGCGACCATGATAATGGGGTATTGTATATTGAGAAAATATTGCGTGATTTTGAACTGGCCGTCCATACAGATGCAGGGGTGTCGCCGGTAATTGTTACTGTTTCTCCCAATCCGGTACGGGATATATTGTCTGTTAATCTTCAGTTATTAAGCGGCAATAAGATCAGCATTGTGGTTACTTCTTCACAAACCATGCAAAGAAGAGTGATGCAGCAGGAACTGAGACTGGAAGCGGGAACCCATCGTTTCAGTTTACCGGTCGCAGGTTTTGCAGGCGGTACCGGTGATGTTTTACATGTTCAGGTATTTGTAAATGGAGTCGTACAAACTGTAAAAGTATTAGTGACCAGGTAAGCCTGAAATATATTTTTTCAAACCGGCAGCTATCAGCTGCCGGTTTTTTTTATAGAATGAAATCAGTGTATAAGTGCTAATGCTTATAAAAGCCTAAGTGAATATTTGGGTCTTTTCGTGAATGACATTAAAATGCTATACGTTAAAACGTGTAAATCCCTATAAAGGCTGAAATAGCTGACTATAATCAACAGTAGTATGTAAGTAAGTCAATCTTACTGGAGCTGATTAATCCAAATTTTAGTATTCCTGTACCCTCTTCAAAACTTTGATACTGGTTTCAATGAATTCCCTGCTCATTTAAAATCAGTCATAACGAACCAAAACCAAGGGGTATGAAAATTTATTCCTATAGCCGGCTCATCAACACGGTATTGATTTTGTCATTACTGGTTGCAGCATTGATTGTGGTTATTTCTGTGGGCCAGACCAGGCGGATTGATCATACAAATTCAGAAATACTTCATACACAACAATCCCTGGCAGCCCTCAATAAAATCACCAATTCAATACTGGAAGTCCAAAGCAGTAACAGGGCCTACCTGTTAACTAAGGACAATCAGTTTCTCCTGGAAGCAGATTCGCTGAAATCAGCGATCCTTGAATCATTAACATGGTTGCAATCTAAAGGGGATTTTACTTTTGCTAATGCACGATATCTCAGAGAGCTGGTTGAAATTATTCAACGCAGGTTTTCTATCAGTGATGAGATTATAGAGAAATATGGGCTGAAAGAACTTCAACCGGCTGAACTGGCCGAGATTTTTAATCAGAGTAAGTTATTGGAAAAAAGGAGTCAGCAGATTTGCAATGCACTTTGGCTTTCAGAAACTGAAAAGCTGAAAGAAACTGAACTGAATAATGTAAAGGGTTTGCAGAATCTGAATATTATTCTTTACATCAATTGCAGCCATGCTTCTTATTGGAATAAGCCTGTATAGAAGGGTTCGAAAACAATATGAGCAGCATCTTGATGAAAAAAAACGGTTCAGCATATTATTGAATGCAGCTCCGGATGCCATGATCCTTGTGAATAAGGAAGGCGAGATTCGTTTTTGTAATGCAGAAGCGGTGCAGCTGTTTGGATATACGGCAGCGGAATTAAAGGGGATGAAGGTCGAACAGCTGATTCCATCAGGTTTAAGGGAAAAACATGCCCGGCTGAGGCAAGGATATCATGAGTACAATAAAAGCAGGAATTTTCATGCCGGGCTTGAATTGCAGCTGCTTAAAAAGGGAGGTGAGGTTATCGCTGTTGAAATTGCCCTTTCGCCGGTTGAGTTGAATGGTAAGCCATATGTGATTTCATCAGTACGTGATATCTCTGTAAGGAAGGCATCTGAAGAAGAAATCAAAACGCTCTATCAGCAGGTTAATCAGGCTTACGAAGCCATCGCCATCCTGAATACCGACTTCACAATACGCACCTGGAACGGAGGAGCCGAAGCCCTCTTTGGTTATACGGCCAGTGAAGCCATTGGGAAGAATGCAAAAGACTATTTATTGTCGCAGGAGGAAGCCGGTGAACCCTATAAAATGATACATGGCAGTAACGACCAGATATACTGGGCCGGTAAACTGACCATTAACGCAAAGGATCAGACTGAAAAAATTGTCCATACTTCCCTTACCGCTATTACAAACAAAGCAGGGGAACTGACTGGTTATGTGGCAGTTTGTTATGATATAACTGAATCCACCCGTTTACAGCTGGAAGTGGAATATCTCGCCAGTATAGTGGAGCAATCGGGTATTGCGATTCTTTCAACACATATACACCAGAGAATATTAAGCTGGAACAAAGGGGCTGAAAAATTGCATGGATATCCAGCTGCCGAGGCCATTGGTCATACCGTAGACGAATTGGGTTTAGGCAGGTTTTCAGAGATAGAATTGAAAACCAGTATCAGTGAAATGATAAGTAAAGGTAGCTGGGAACTGGAGGGACTTTTGTACAGAAAGGATGGCAGTTCATTTTTTGGACAGTTATCAGGCAGCCTGGTGAGGGATGAAAACGGGATGCCTAAATCAGCCATGATTGTGGCCAGGGACCTGAGCAAAAGAAAGGAAATGGAGGATCAGCTGAAGATGTATAATACCGAGCTGGAGCAAATGGTGGAAATGCGCACCAATGAAGTCAGGAAAAGTGAGAAAAAGTATCGTAATCTGTTTGAGAATAATCCAATGCCCATGTTGCTGTATGAAAATCATACAAAGCATTTCAGGGATGTGAACCAGGCTGCCATCGACTTATACGGATTTACCCGGGATGAATTTCAGTTCCTGACGATGGCTGATTTGATCCCTGAGGTTGAAAGAAGCAAGGATAATTCCGGAGACCGGGGTGATTTGGTAAAACCCGGCGAAGGTAAAAAGACCTGGCTTCATGCCAGAAAAGATGGATCATTGGTTCAGGTCCAGATTTTCAAACACCCAGTTACCTATGAAGGTCATGCAGCCCAACTGGTACTGGTGAGGGATTTAACAGAAAAAATTCAGGTACAGGACTCCCTGAAAGCGGAACAGGAAAAACTGGCATGGATTGTAGCCAGCACACCCGGGGTTTTATACAGCATCAGGTATAATGAGGACAAAAGCCTGCATTTACTCTATATGAGTGAAGCGGCAGAAGAAATCTTTGGTGTAAAGCCCGAAGATGCGATTGCTGATTTCAATTCCATCATCCAAAAAATAAATAAGGAAGATCTGGCTTACATGATGCTGGAAACAGAAAAATCAGCCAGCACTCTTAGTCCCTGGAAAGTACAATTCAGGTTCCATCATCCTAAGAAAGGGATCATCTGGCTGGAAGGATCATCCCTTACCTCACCCGGACCTGACCGATCAGTACTGGCGAATGGCATTTTCTTGGATATTACCGAAGTAAAAAAAGCAGAAGAAAAAATCAGCTTGCAAAGAGCCCAGTTAACAACAATCAGTGATAATCTGCCGGGTTTGTTGATTTATCAAATGGCCGGATATGGTTTTGATGACCGGCACTTCACTTATTTCAGCAAAGAAATTACCAGTATTACCGGCCATACTCCGGAAGAGGTACTCCGGGAGCCGGCCCTTTTATACAAACTGATTCACCCAGATGATCTTCCGATCCTGCTGATGGCTGAGAAAAAAGCCTATGATGCCAAGAGCCGTTTTGATGCCGAATTACGACTGGTTCTTCCTTCCGGGGAAACCAGGTATTACCATATGAATTCTGTGCCCAGAACCCGGTTGGACGGGATGATGGTCTGGGACGGTTTCCAGATCGATATTACCGAACGTATCCGGTCACAGGAAACCATTCGTGCCTCCGTAGAGCGTTTTGAAATGGTATCCAGAGCCACCCGTGATGTGATATGGGACTGGGATATCAGGGCAGGTATTGTTTGGAGAAATGATAATTTTTATACCCAGTACGGTTACAGCAAACCGGGAACTAACGGTAATGGAAATGGCCATGGAATAGCAGTCGCCAATGGAACTGCCAATGGTAATGGGAATGGCAACGGAGAACATCATGCCGGCTGGTGGAAACATGTACACCAGGATGACCGACAGAAAATTTATAATGGGATCCGGAATTGCATCAACCATCGCCGGCCTTTCTGGAAAGATGATTACCGGTATCTGCGGGCGGATGGTAGCCAGGCCTATGTTAATGACTGTGGTTATATTATCTACGACGATAACGGACAACCTGTAAGGATGGTAGGAGCGATGGAAGACATCAGTGAGATCAAACGCACCTCCAATGAGTTGAATAAGAGTTTTGAAGAGAATAAATTACTCATGGAACGCATGTCCTCCATTATTAATACCCTGCCAGCCCGTGTAGCATTACTCGATAACTGGGGCAGGGTGGTTGAAGTGAACAACGCCTGGAGAAGTTTTGAATGCATGGGTTGCGAAACACAGCGTTATTTAAGTGTTGGTGAAGATTATATACTGAAAGTTAAAGACGCGGGATCCAGAAAAGAGGACGGATTTAACATGCAGAATGGCATACAGTCGGTTTTAAAAAAATCGGCTCCTGAATTCCAGTATGAATATATGTGTGGTACTAAAACCGGCCGGAACTGGTACAAAATGGTGGTTACACCTATTGAAAATGAAAAGTATTCAGGCGCGGTTGTAATGAACCTGGATATCACTACACTGAGAAAACTGGAAATGGAACGACTGAAAGCCAAAACAATGGAACAACGGAACATAACTGCTGCCATGTTGCAAGGGCAGGAGAAAGAACGAAGTGCCATTGCCAGAGAATTACATGACAATGTGAACCAGATCCTTACGGGTACCAAGATCATGCTCTCACTGGCCAATACTAATCCTGAAAAATCATATGAAGTATTACCGGTTTGCATCGAGAATATTGAACTGGCCGTAGCAGAGAACCGGAAAATAGCGCATGAACTGGTAACACCAAACCTGAAGAAAAGCGATTTATTGCAACTGATTGATCGGTTAGCCGGATCCATGCTGCAAATGGCAGGATACCAGGTAACCATCAAAAGCGCCAATTATCAACCCGGGTCTTTGAGCCAGGAAAAACAACTGGCTGTTTACCGCGTGCTACAGGAGCAGTGTACCAATATCGTTAAATATGCAAAAGGCACTGAAGTGGGTATTACGTTGGAACACATTCCTGATTTTTTCCGTTTATCAGTAAAAGATAATGGGGTGGGCATGTTGCCGGATCAGGTGAATGAAGGAATCGGGCTGAAAAATATCGACAGCCGGATTGGGGTGTTTGATGGCACAATGAAAATAATAACCGCTCCAGAAGAAGGTTTTGAAATGATTGTGACCATTCCGGATTGATTACAAAGCAGCAATTTCGGCATTGATTTTTATTTTCCGGGGACCCATGCAGCTAACCGCAAGGGTCCCCCGCTTCCGCCTTTAATTTTCATTGGAAGGGCCATGATATAAGCCCCTTTTACGGGAAGGCTGTCCAGGTTGGCCACATTCTCCAGTCCGTATATATTTTTTTCATAGAGAATCCGGTGGGTTTCAAATTGTACAGACTGTCCAAAATCCACACTGGCCGCATCCAGTCCAACTGCTTTAATATTCCGGTTGGCCACCAGCCATTTGGCGGCATCAGGATGAATACCCGGAAAATGCAGTTTGGCAACTGCGGCAGCGCCGCGTTCATCAGTGCCCAGGTATTTTTTGGCATCCGGATAATGAAGGCCAAAACCTGTTTTAAAAATTAAGATGATATCATCTGGTATTTGTCCATTTTTTTTCTCCCAGTTCTCCAGATCCGCCACACTGATCTGATAGTCTGGTTGCTTTCCGCAGGAATCACTTACATCAATCAGCACCGCTTCACCACAAAGCCGGTCCATCGGAATTTCATCACTGGCCCATTTCCCCTTTGCAAAATGTACCGGGGCATCCAGATGTGTGCCCCCATGTTCTGCGGCACAAAAATTATAAGCCTCATAATAAAAACCGGCAGGCGTTTCGCCCACAAAAGCGGTATCAAACCTGAATTTTTCTGCCGTAGGCCAATACAAAGTTTCATCTGAAAAGGAATAAGTAAGATCAACCCAGTGTCCTTTCTTCACTTCATTTGCAAATGTTGATTCCTTTTGATGATTGTTACAGGAGAATATGAGTAGCAGGATGAAGGGCAGCAAATACTTCATATTGAATTGGTTTTTTGATTCAGTAAATTAATCATAACTAAAGAATATGGTATGAAAATATGTATTCATGATTATGCCTATTGTATGATAAATTCATGACCGGGTGATTTACAACAATGTATGGTAATAGTCAGCAAAATTGATCGTTAAAATCAGGCAAGAGGCTGTATCAGTGACCCCGCTTCCCTGTTTATTTCGTATCTTTGTATATGTTCATCCGGCGTTATATACATGTGTTTTTTGCAATAAGTCTTCTCCTGCTTGCCGGTGCAGGAGTTGCCGGCAATTACAGTGCCGGTCAACAACTGTTACCAGCCGGTGAAGCCGGTATCAGTCCCAAAAAATCCGCTGAAAGATCCGGAAAGGATCAGTCCTGTTTCTGTTTCATTGCTGCAGCTTTCCATTCATAAGAAAGTCAACGGCGGAGAAGCATTATCAGTAGCACTCAATGGATTTGCTCATACCGGTACACCCGTTGTGCAGGCCCAGGGACATCTTAACAGTCACAAAGCCTATCTTTTCTTCATTTATCCTTCTCATCATTTCTGGTGATTCCTGTTGCTATCAGGTAAAATAGAACCGGTCTTATTACTGAACCGGTATTTTTTCATTTCAATCAACCAGTACAATGAATCCGACATTAACAACGGTTCTGGTACTCCTGGGTTCCATATTTCTAGTAATCTGGCTCCTGGTGAGAATACATGACCGTGATAAAAAAGAGATGCCCTGAACAAATCAGGCAAGTAAATAAGAACATAATGACGGTATTGCTGAAACAGTACCGTCATTCCTTTCCAACGCTTAAAAAAGAGAAAATGGCTGCAATCAAAACCAACATGAATGATTTATCACCCTACCAGAAAGCTAAAAGATACAGGGCTACACGTTTATCACTAAAAGGATATTTCCGTGATTTTATACTAATCAGCATCGGCATTTTCAGTGCGGCATTTGGACTGAAAGGATTTTTACTGACCAATCAGTTTATTGACGGCGGGGCCACCGGTGTTTCCCTGCTGATTTCTGCCTTGAGTGATATCCCACTCTATTTACTGATCATCTGTATAAACATTCCCTTTATTATTATGGGGTATAAAACGCTGGGTAAAAATTTTGCCATCAAAACAATATTAGCCATCACCGGGCTGGCCCTGGTGATCGCCAATGTTTCGTTTCCAAATGTAACAGACGATAACCTGCTGGTAGCTCTTTTTGGTGGCTTTTTCTGGGGGCAGGTATTGGGTTTGCCATCCGGGGAGGAGCTGTGATTGACGGCACCGAGGTACTTGCCATCTGGCTGAGCCGGAAATTTGGGACTACCATCGGGGATGTGATCATTGTGATCAATGCAGTTATTTTTACAACGGCAGCCTACCTGCTTTCAGTGGAAATTGCGTTGTATTCCATGATCACCTATCTCGCTGCATCCAAAACACTTGATTTTATTATTGAGGGGATAGAAGAATATGTGGGTGTGACCATCGTCGCCTCTCACAGCGAAGAAATCAAAAAAATGATCATCGAAACAATGGGAAGAGGGGTGACGGTTTATATGGGAAAATACGGATTTGGAAGAAGGGGAGGAACTGAAAATGTGGAAATCATCTATACGGTTATTACCCGTTTGGAACTGAATAAGCTGAATACCGAATTAGAAAGAATTGAACCGGATGCTTTTGTTGTCATGAGCAGTGTTAAAGATACGAAGGGAGGAATGATCAAGAAAAGACCCCTGAAGCACTAGAGCTATCTCAACAGTCGTTGATTCAGGTGCTGTCATGCCGGGCCTGACCCGGCATCTATTGGGAAGACGAATCCAAAGAAAGATACCGGTCCATAGGACTCCTTTGGAGGTCAGGCCCGGTATGACGTAAAACGACTTTTGAGATAGCTTCTAATAACGACCGGTATTTGCTTTTTAATTTTTAACTTGGAGAAAATCATTCCCCCATGCGTATTATTTTACTCCTGCTGTCCTGCTTTTTGTACGCTGCCCTCACTGCACAGAATCTGAAATCAGGAGGGGTGTTAAAACCGGTACAGGCCAATATGGATATCCGGCATTATACCGTAGCCCTGGAAGTGGATCCTGCCGCTAAAACGATCAAAGGATATACTGAAATTGAGCTGCGATTATTAAAACCATCGAATGAATTACTCTTTGATCTCTGGCATGGCTTAACCATAACCAAAATCTGGGTCAATGGAAAGGAACAGTCATATATACATAACGAGCAGGACCTTGTCTCCATGACCCTGGCACAACCTCTCCCTGCAGGAAAACAATTGGTAAAAATTGCCTATGGCGGTACCCCTGCCGTGTCTTCCCGTCCTCCCTGGGTGGGTGGCTTTCAGTGGGAAACAGACAGGAATAGCAATCCATGGGTTTCTATCACCTGCCAGGAGAAGGTGCAAAGATTTATTTTCCCTGTAAAGACCATCCCAGTGATGAACCCAATGAAGGAGCTGATATGATCATCACCATACCCAAGGGGCTGGTGGCCACTGCACCCGGACTATTACAAAAAGTGACCACCAAAGGAAACAAATCAACTTACCATTGGAAAACCAATTATACCATCAGCAACTATTGCATTCTTTTCAATATTGGAAAATACAAGCTGGCTAAGCGGATGTTTACAACGGTCAATGGCAATAAAGTGCCGATGGAATATTATGTGCTCGAAGAAAATTTTAGTCAGGCTGAAAAACTGATGGACCTCTTTGAACAGTCTACCCGGATTCTGGAAAAATATTTTGGAGAATACCCCTGGGTGAAAGAAAGAATTGCGGCCTGCGAAACACCTCACCTGGGGATGGAGCACCAGACCAATATTGCCTACGGAAATAAATACCGGTATGAAAAAATGGGTGGTAAAGATTTTGACTGGCTCCTGCACCACGAATACGGACATGAATGGTGGGCGAATAAAGTCACCAACCGCGATTGGGCGCATATGTGGATTCAGGAAGGGATCTGCACTTTTGGGGATGCTATGGCCACCCGGGAACTGGCCGGCGAAGAAGCCTACCTGAAACGCATGCAGCAAACCGGACGAAATACACAGAACCGTTACCCGGTTGTAAGAGGTGAGGAAGTGGATTCAGACAGTGCCTATATCGGAGATATCTATGGAAAAGGCGCCTTCTTCATGCATACCCTGCGTTATATCATGGGCGACGATATCTTTTCCCCTACCCTGAAGAAACTGGCCACCGATCCTCAATATACTTATGACAATACTGTGGTGACGGCTGATGTTGAAAAATTATTCAGCGGTGCCTATGGTAACAGTTTACAACCAGTTTTTCATTTATTCCTGTACACCACCGATAAACTGGAAATCCATGTAAGGCAGACCGGAGCTGATAAATACCTGGTTCGTCTGCTGAATATGGACATGCCTTTGCCCATTGATATCATCACTGATCAGGGAAAGCAAAGACTGATGGTAGATAAAAAAGGAATCAATGTCAGCAGTAAGACAGCCATACAGATAGATCCTTCCATGTTCTATTTAAAGAAAGTGATTATGGAATAAACTTACTTCAGTTTATCGGCAAGGTTACTGAAAGTATGGTAGGGTCCTGTGTCGGCAAATGAATTGGCCAGCCATGCGGGTAAACTGCCACCCGGATCCACTTCCATGAAATAAACAATATGAATGGTATTGGCCGTTGGCATGGTGACTTTCCAACTGGCTTTGTAATGGGTGATTCTTTGTCTGCCCGGGATTTCCGGAATAAAATCCGTCTGATGACCGCCCTGTATGGTCAGGAATTTAGGGAGACTGTCTGTTTTGATCTGCATCCTGATCACCACATCCCGGTTAGAAAAAGGAATTGGCATAGAGGTTTCAGAATAATAAATAAAATCATTCGGACTGTTCTTCTTCAGGATCTTGCTCTTCTTGTTTTTATAAATCCAGTCCTCAAACCCGTCCACATCCTGTAACAAGGCCATCAGTTTAGCATAAGTACCACTGATGGTACATTCTACTTTTACTGCTTTAAATGAGGAATTGGCTACTGAAGAAGTATAAACATTGATCCCGTTTTTTGATTTGGTCAGCTTCCAGTCGCTTTGGCCTGCACCCGCAGCGGCCGTCATCAGCAATACAATAGATAAAGGGAAAAGCCGGTTGAAAAAAATCGATCGTTTTTCAGGCATAAGCTAAATTAAGAATTGAACGGGAATCAATAAAGTATATTGGACTTCTTAACAGGTTTTTATTAACAATTTTCCGATTTCCGTACCGGAAGCAGGGTATTTCAGAATCAGGAGGAATAGCTACATTTAACAAAACATCTTCATGTCAATTTATTTACTGGATGGGGTAGGGGCCGGTTTCCTCTTATTATTATTTGGCCTTGGGGTACTCTTTATTTTCATTGCCATCCTGGCAGAAGCCATGGTCATGCAACTGATGAAGTATGAACCGGTATTCAAAAAAGCCATGCTTCGTTCATTTGTAGTCAACCTGATTTCGCTGGCTGCAGGTTTTATCCTGACTTCTTCTTCATCCAGTCTTTTCCATTTGGAAAACATGGCCGGTTTTGCTCTGATGTTTGCGGTGACCCTGCTGATTGAAACCATCGGATTATACCTGATGTATAGAGAGAAACCGGTTACCAAAACTTTACTCGTTAGTCTGGTGATGAATGTGGTAACTTATTTACTGGCTTATATTTTAATCATCGGAATCTATTCATAAACATGGACTATTTACTGCTGGATGTGGTTGATGTGGTACCAGCCCGGGAGGCCAATGGTCCCGGACTGAGTTTTTATTTGTTGCTGGGCGTTACGATCCTGGCAGAAGCAGCCTTGATGCGGGTGTTGAAATATCAAAAATGGGGGCCGGCATTATTCCAGTCATTGCTGGCCAACCTGGCTTCACTGGCAATAGGATTTCTTTTACTGGAATGGGTACCCGGTCTTTTCTTTCCCAACCAGTTGCTCAACCTGGCAGCCCTCTGGCTGATTACCGTGCTGATTGAAACACCGGTACTCTTCCTGTTGAACAGACAACAGCCTTTACAAACCACGATCAAAGTTTCGATGCTGATCAACCTGCTCAGTTATCTTTTATTTTATGGCTATCTCCAGTTCTTTACCCGTTGAAATCAAAAATAGTCATACCATTCCTGGCCCTGGGTCATGGCATCAATGATCTGCTGGCAGGGTATTTTCTCGGATGTCTGGCTTCTTCATCAGCTGATATAACGAGGATCGGACTCTCCTTACTCATGTATAACCTGTTGGCTTTTGGCGGACAGTATCCCATTGCTATATTACTGGAGCGGATAGGTCATCATCAAAAAATGATCAGCGGGGCCTTTCTCCTGAACCTGGGTGCAGCCTTGCTTTTTTTTAACGTTCCATCGCTGGCCGTGGTAATGGCAGGCATTGCATCAGCCATTTATCATGTGGCAGGAGGCAGTGTATGCGCTTCCGGTAATAAAGCGCTTCCTATTGGTTTATTTGCGGCTCCGGGTGTGGCCGGATTAATTGCCGGAGGATACCTGGCCTGGGAACAGTACGCTTTACAATGGCCAATGGCAGGTATCTGTATTTTGTTTCTGCTGCTTTTACAATTTGTTGGAATACCCAATAAGGTGGCCTGGCATCGCGAAAATGCAAAGGCAGAAGCAGCGACAGGGATTCATCTGGATAAACATGACCTGATCATGATCCTCCTGCTCCTCATCATTTCCCTTCGTTCAGCTGTCTGGAATATTTTTCAACTGCTGCATGAACAGCAATATGACTGGCTCTTGGCTATTGCGCTGGCTGCCTTTGCAGGAAAGATATTGGGGGGCTGGCTGGCTGACCGGATCGGTTGGAAGGCTTACACCTATCTGTCAATGATCGCGGCTGCTCCGCTGATCAGTTTTTTCCGGAATGAACTCCTGTTATTCTGTATCGGTATCGGACTGTTACAATCAGGTATACCAGCCACTACCGCTTTATTAATCAGGTCAGTCAATGGTAAAAGGAAAGAGGAATCGCCCTTTCATTTGGCGCTGCCATTATCCTGGGCGCATTTGTATTGGTGATTCCCCAAGCGGCATTCACCAGTTCCATCTTATTGCCATTGGGACTGCTGGCAATAATGGGTTTGCTTTTTTGGATCACGGATAGCAAAAAGCTGACGCATTAATTAGCGCCTGTATTGTCCGGTATCGCCATCAGGGGGATGTTGGTATGATAGGACATCTTCTTGGTCATACTGCTGTTGAAAATGCTGCCTATTAATGTGCGACGATGGGTCAACATCACAATTAAATCTATCTTTTCTTTATCAATCCATCCCTGAAGACTTTCTCTGAAATGACGGCCGGCCAGATGAACGGCATGAATTTCTGTCTCGGGATATTTTTCAACTAGCTCATCCCTGAAATCAGCAATCATATTTTCATGCTTCTTGAAGTCTTCAGAATAATCATCATCCATATCAGTGAATACGGTTACATGAATGGAAGAATGAAAATATCGGGCCAGGGTAATGACCGGGTTCAGCAATTTATCAGGCACGTTAAATTTATTTACCGCCAGCAAAATTTTGCGGGGTATACTCCATTCTGCCAGCAGTGGTACGGCCAGTACGGGCACCGGACTGCGACCAATCACAGCAGCGGTCCTGCTGCCATAAACTACTTCCTTTAGTCCGCTGCTTCCATTGGTTCCCATGATGACCAGTTCGGGTTTATGTTCATAAACCGCATTGATCACACTGTTTACCGATGAATCCCGGAATACCCTTGTGGTGGTTTCCACAAATTCAGTGGCCTTGATGCTGGCGGCAATTTCATCCAGTTTCTCCTTCATGGTCCTGAAGTCATCATCATCCATCAGTGTTTCCACGGCATGTATCAGCATGATTTCTGCCCCGGCCTTACGCGCAATCTGCACGGCAAAATTCAATGCCTTGTCTGCATTCGGTGAAAAATCAGTAGGTACCAAAATCCGTTTCATGGTGCATAATTTTACACTGTGAAACAATAAAATCCCTGGTTACCCACCTGTGACGAATATCACCGCCACAGGTGATTTTTAACCGTAGCCAGGGTATTGAAACTCAACGAATTTCTATGCATTACATGATTACCGAACGGTTTCATCCGGGAAAAGTAAAGGCGCTCTACCAGCGCTTTGCCGAAAAGGGCAGAATGCTCCCTGAAGGTCTGGAGTATATCAACAGCTGGGTAAGTGAAGACCTCAGTGTTTGCTGGCAGCTGATGTATTGTAAGGATCGCCTTTTGCTGGATCAATGGATCCGTCAATGGGATGACCTGGCCGGGTTTGAAGTTGCTGCATTGATCAGTTCAGCGGAGGCAAAGGATAAAGCATTGCGCTGAATAAAGCAGCAGGAATTATGGAATTATTTTTCTTCCTGCTCTTATACCGATATGCGTGCCTTCTGTTTGCTGCTGGTTCATCTTTTGCTGATCAGTTTTTCCTGCCGGGAAAATCCGGGATCCACTAGTCCCGATATTGGGCCATTGCCCGCTTCTCCAACACTTCCTTCAAAAGTTGCTGAGATTTCGCTTCCATCCGGATATAAACGCAGTCCGGTAAGCACAGGCAGTTTTGGGGAATGGTTGCGTCAATTGCCTTTGAAGAAGGATAAAACTGTTTATCTCTACAATGGACAACCAAAGCCCAATCAATCGGCCCAGTTTGCCGTTGTCGATATCAGTACCGGAAAAAAGGATCTGCAACAATGTGCAGATGCCCTGATGCGGCTGCGGGCTGAATACCTTTTTGCGACGGGACAGTTCGATAAAATCTCATTTACTGATTATGCCGGGAAAAACTATGTCTGGAAGGGAGGAAAAGATACAGCTGCTTTTAAGGGATACCTGGAACAGGTTTTTGGCTGGTGCGGTTCAGCTTCACTCGAAAAGCAATTAACAGCAGTCATGGATTTCAACCATATCAGCATTGGTGATGTGCTGATCCAGGGCGGTTTCCCGGGTCATGCAGTGATGGTGATTGACCTGGCCGAAAATGAAAACGGAGAGAAGATTTATTGCTTACTGCAAAGCTATCAGCCGGCGCAGGATATGCATATTCTGGTAAACCCCGTGGAAAACAGTATCAGTCCCTGGTACCGGGCAGGAACCGACCGCAAGATTTATACACCGGAATGGCATTTTGAAAAACAGCATCTCCGGAGATGGTGAGGGCTGCCGGTTAAATGATATTTGTGACTTCCCCGAATTGGTTATTTTTGTCAAAAGCATTCAAATGAAAACACTCTTTGCCCTCGTGATCGGCTGCTTTATTTTTTCTGAAGCAGGCGCCCAATCAAAAACATCGGTACCCGACAGTACTAAGAAAATCATGACCGTGGAAGCTTCCTGCGGCCAATGCCAGTTCAAAATGCAGGGCAAGGGTTGCAGTCTGGCCGTGAGGATGGATGGCAAATCATATTTTGTAGATGGAACGACCATTGATGATCATGGAGATGCCCATGGCCATGATGGTTTTTGTGAAGCAGTTCGCAAAGCAGATGTGCAGGGAGAAGTGGTGGACAATCGTTTCAAAGTCACTTATTTCAAATTACTGCCCATGGCAAAGACCAAGTCCCTGCCATAGCAAGGGCTCAAGGTCTCCATTTATCGGATTTGGTTTTGTAGTCCAATTTTCGTAGAATTACGAATAATTACTAAAACCACCTACAATGAGAAAAACTTTCAGAACGATTTTCCTGGGCACCCTGGTGCTTTCAGTAGTTGCAGTAGCCTGCAATAACAAAAAAGACAAGAAGGAAGAGCCGGTAAAAGAGGATACTGTAAAAGTTGAACCTGCTCCCATACCTCCGGTTGATACACCTGCTAATGGTGATACGCCTGATACCAAGCCGGTAAAGCCAGGAGAATAAGCTGACTGATTAGTAAAAAAGATTCATCACCCGTTGTTATCAGCGGGTGATTTTTTTATGTCTGCCAATACCGGAGGAATCACTGGTTCAGGTTCCGGTTGATGTGCCATGGCATGTTTGTGACGATGGTGCAGGAGTTTATGAATCAGCCAATGCTCCAGTTTATGATGCATGGGAATCAGGATGGCTGCCAGTGCAACAAAAATCAGTATCTCCAAAACAGGAGTATGATGGGTAAGTTCGGCCACCGTTGGATGCAGGAGCAGGGTAAGGTATTCAAAAAGAAATAGCAATGAAAGTACACCCAATACCCGGATCAGTTTAACCGGAACATTCACCCGGCTGAGCATTAATGTCAGCAGAAAAATACCAGGAATAAAAATGGCGATCAGCAGCATCTGTAATTGCTGGGCTCTTTTTTTATTTTCCCTTGCTTTTTCTTCCTGTAATTCCAGCTGCCGGTATTGTTCATTACTCGATATTACCTGCGATTCCCTGATTTTGTCGCGGCTGTTGAGTTCTTCATTTAATCCTTTTACATAATCCACATAAGTAAAGGCACTGTCAATGGCCCTGACTTTTTTGTAATGTTCAGTAAGGAATTCGGCGGCATCCAGTTCCTTGGAAAGGAATTTCCCGCTTTTAGCAACAGCTAAAGACAATCCTGCATAATGGCTGGCAGAATCATATTGCTTTGTGTCTTCAAAAAGACGGGCCAATCCCAGCGTGGTTTCGCATAAAACCTCATCATCCCCTGCGGCTTTCAGGTAACCGATAGCTGTTTCATAATGCTCCATGGATTCTTTAAAGCGACCCATTTTCCGGTAGCTATGTCCCAGTCCCGTGAGGGAGGTTCCGATCAGATCGCCGTCTTCCAGTTGTCTGGCCAGATCAAGTGATAAACTGAAATACCGGTAGGCGGAGTCTGACTGATTGAGCCGGTCGTAAATATCACCGGTATTCAGGGCAATATTATACTTCAGTTGTTCCACATTATTCAGCTGGATAATGGAATCAGCTTTATGGTAATATTCCAGTGCTTTGGGATATTCTTCCTGAAAGGCATACACGATACCGATATTCATCAGTACACTGGCCAGGTTGAGCGGGTTACTTCTTTTTTCTTCGATCTTGAGTTTTTCAATATTCAGTTCAAGTGCTTTGCTGTAATTGCCGATTTTAAAAAAAGTATTGGCCAGGATTCCGTTTGATCTGGATTCTCCTTCCATGAAATCGATCTTGCGGGCCAGCGACAATGCTTCAAATCCAATCGTCAGTGCTGTATCCGGATTGAATACACTGGTGGCACTGGCCAGTTTCCAGAGCAGGGTAACCCTGTTACTATCGGCATTCACTTTTGCCAATTCCCTGGAAAGGCTGTCTGCTCTTGGTTTCTGGGCAGCAACGGGTTCGCTGTAAATCAGGAAGGCGGTTAATAAAACAATCAGGCTGACGAATCGGTAGTATTGATCCCTGCGGTTCATGTGTGTTAGTTGGCTGTTCTGATTTTGATGTAATTTATAGTATTCTTGTGTTTCAATTGTTAAATGAAGGCAGATGATCAGGCAGGCCCATGTAAAAGATATTCCACAAATCCAGATTGTCCGAAATGCCGTAAAGGAAAATACACTCTCTGATCCCGGACTGGTGCCTGATGCAGATGTGGAGGATTATATCCTTCGCCGGGGCCGGGGTTGGGTTTGGGAAGAAGCAGGACGAATCATTGGATTTTCAATTGTGTCGGTTTCTGATCAGAATGTTTGGGCCTTATTTGTGGAGCCCGGTCAGGATAAAAAAGGAATCGGGAGGGCCCTGCATGATGAAATGATGGACTGGTATTTTCAACAGTCTGATCAACCCATTTGGCTCAGTACCTCACCAGGAACAAGGGCAGAAGGATTTTACCGGAAAGCGGGATGGCAGGAAACTGGCTTGTATGGAAAGGGAGAAATTCGCTTTGAAATGAGCCGGGACCAATGGCAAAACCTGCATCGTATCTCATAAATTTCAAATATCTTTATACATCCCGGCAGGCAACTTCCGGGGTTATCCGACAGTCATAGCACTGAGATTCAAACCTTATTCGAATGAAGAATATTGCTTTTGCCTTTCTGCCCCTGTTAATAGCCGGATTCATGCTACCCGGTGAACAATGCAATTTGCACCGGACAGCCGCTGCGACGGCTGATGGCCCCTATGTATTATATTCCAATAATAAGATTTATGTGCACCGGATCCTGCAAGAAGAGGGGGGCTGGCGGGCGGCCACTACAACTTATGAAACTGGTAAAAAGGGAGAAATCAGTCTGCTGGTTGCAACAGATCTTCCCGGAAAGTTTTTTCCGGTAAAACTGAAATCTGAACTGGAGCCGGAAAGGACGGAGTACAATGATGTAAAAAAGCAATTCATCGTTTCTGATATCGAAGGAAATTTCGGCGCCTTCCGGCAGTTATTACAGGCCGGCGGTATCATTGATACAAACTTTCAGTGGACCTTTGGCAATGGTCACCTGGTACTTACCGGTGATTTTGTGGATCGTGGTGCCATGGTCAATGAAGTACTCTGGCTGATTTATTCCCTCGAAGATCAGGCTAAAGCAGCCGGTGGTTATGTGCACTATGTTTTGGGGAACCACGAGATCATGAATATGAGTGGTGATCTTCGTTATGTACATGCACAGTACCTGAAGGCTGCTGCCTTATTGAATACGGGATTTACAGATCTCTACGGGCCTAATTCCGAACTCGGCCGTTGGATGCGCACCAAGAACGTGATGGAAAAAATCGGGGATATTCTGTTTATTCATGGTGGAGTATCTGCTCCGGTAAATATGCTTGAGCTAAGTACATCCCGTTTAAATAAAATGGTGCGTCCGCATTATGCCGACAGCCTGATGAATTTTAAACAGCCGGAGCTGGAAATTTTATACAGTGATCTGGGGCCATTCTGGTACCGCGGGTATTATGGAGGATCAGACCGGGCAACCATGAATACCATCGACAGTACGCTCCGGCATTATAAGGTAAAAAAGATTGCCACGGGTCATACGGTGATTGCCGATACTATATCCGCATTAATGGGTGGGAAACTCATCAATACCGATGTACACCATCTGAAAGGACATACAGAAGGTTTGCTGATAGAAGAGGGAGCTTATTACAGGGTACTTCCTTCGGGAGAAAAGAAAAAATTCTTATAAGCATCATTCTTTTCTCATTTCATCATTATAATAATCATATCGGCTGGCCTTACCATTGTTGATATCCACCCGCAGGAGCAGATTGATCTGTCCGCTGCTCAGTTCTTCTTTATCTTTTCCAAGAATCAACAACTGACGGCCATTGTAAAACCAATCGCCCCATTCTTTTAATCCGGTATTCATGGTCCAGATAGTCTTTCCTGTGGCACTGATTCTTCCCAGCAGGATCCGGGCATCGCGACCGATCTGTTCCCGGTAGATAATCAGGAAATCATTACCAGGCAGGCGGATGGGCCGGGCTGTTTTTTTATCCAGTAAAAAACCGCCGTGAAGAAAACCGGTTTGGGAGGATGGACTCTCCGCAGCATCCTTATTCAATGTAAACTGTCCGGGTCTTTTTTTATCCAGTGAAGAGATATACAATTGCCTGCGGGCGGTTTCATCATTTTCAGCATTGCGTTGCAGGCTGCTGCTTAGTTTTTTAAATTCAGCAGGACTGTACAAGCCAAACCATTGTCCTTTGATGGTATCCTGATTTACATATAATTCATTGTAATTGGGAGTTCCTCTCATCAGGCTTTCCAGATCGTTGGCAATTTCCCGGCCATTGCGTTCCTGATCCCGGATTTGAAATTTTCTGTCGTGTAAACTGTCTCTGCGTTTATTCAGCATTTCCCGGTCGGCATAATATTCTTTGGTGATGCGGCTGTATTCGGCCTGACTGATCCTGCGGGCGGCATAATCATTGGAAGGCCTTCTGTTTTTTTGTTCATATATTGAATCCATATCAGCCCTATGCTGTTTTTCAGCGGCCTCCACTTCTTCAAGCATTTTTTCGATGGAGTTTTGGGTTCCATCATCATTAGTTTCCTCGGCCAGCAGGGATTGTGTATTCAGTTTCCATTTACTGCCATCAAGGGCAGTAAAATAAAGCAGGGTGGAAGCGGGGTCAAACCTGTAATAACGCCTTTCTCCCGGGAACTTACCGCTTAAAGCGGATTTTTTGTTCAAGCATGGGATATCCGCTTTCTTTTCCAGGGTAAGGGCATCAAAAGCCATGGGTTCTCCTATAAAAACCCAGGCCAGTGAACCGGATGCGCCCATCACTTCTACGGGGTGATTTTTGATATCGCTTTGGGATTTGACTTTTACCTCGATCAGTTTCCCGGTTGTTACAGCATCATTAGTTTGCAGATAATAAGTAGTGCTTGCTGATTTACGGGTCATATTGCCCTGGCGGGAATAGCTATGAATTTTAAGATGGGGCATGATGGTCAGGATGACTCCCTTTCCGTCTTTTTCAAGATAAAGGGCCGGAACCGATGCATATTGTTCTTTCATGCCTTTGGGTGCGCCCCCAAAACCGCTGTTGATGCAGCTGCGGATCAGGAACAGGATCCCTCCGGTAAGTACAATAATCACGATGATGGCAATCAGCCAGGGCCTGGGCATTGTTTTCATGCCCGTTAAATTAAGAAAGAAATGAATCCGGGAATACGAATTCACCTTTTTAGGGGAGAGAAACAAGGGGGGCAGGCCGCCAAATTTGCATTGGGAATAAAAATCAGGGATTGTTTTTTTCATGGATCAAAAACTTTGGCTAATTTGTTGACCTCTTCATCGATTCCCTGTGGAGCCGATCAATTAACTATCAAAACCAAGCATTATGAAAAAATTACTGATCCTGTTTTTTGCAACCAGCCTTTTTGTGGCCTGTAACAATGATAAAAAAGATGACCGCAGGTCTACCCGCGACCGCGAAAAGGAAAAAGATGATTACCGTAGCCGGGACGATGAAGAAAAAGATGATTCCCGTAATACTGATTACAAGGATGATGAGAAAGGTACCCGTGACAAAGACGAAGACCGCGGAGATACCCGTAAAACATCTGATGGCTGGCCACAGTCCAGCAAGGATGAGTTTGTAAACAGCTGTGTAAGGGAAGCAGTTAAAAATGGTAACACTAGATCATATTCAGAAAGATATTGTGAGTGTATGGTTGATAAGATGGAAAGCTTATATCCGGATGTTAAAGAAGTGGCTAAGCTGACTGAAGAAGAAGTAGGAGAGATTGTTGAAAGGTATAAAGCGAAATGTCAGGAGTGAAATTTATGGTAAGTTCTTAGTAATGAGTAAGAATTTACGCTAAATGTTTATAAAGCTTTCTCATTTATCTTGATGATTATTCTATCTTATTAAGGATATTTTTTAATTCCCTTAATATTAAAATCATCAAATTATGAGAAAGCTATTTTTTTGGGTAGTCGGATTAATTATCTGGCAAACTTCTTTTGGTCAAAACTCATTCAATGCAGAGTTTTCTAAAATAATGAATGAGGAGTTGAAAATTATGCCAATTGTAAAGGAATTGACCAGTAAATTTTCAATTAGTGATATAAATAAAATGATTGAAGATTGTGAAAAAAATAAAGAAAGTAAAGATGAGTTATCTGTAAAAATAAGATTGGTGAAAGCCAGTTTTCAATTTATAAGGGATCAATTTAAAAAAGTAGTTGTTACTGAGTATGGGAGCTTAGCAAAATTTCAAAAATATTGATTTTAAGAAAAAATAGATGATTATTACAAACAGTTTGCTGCCAATCCAGCATGCTTAGGATGTGTATCAGGATGTTATGGCGCTTATTCTTGGTGTTTGTTGGAAGGCACACCAAGTTGGTTATGGATATTTCTAGAACAGCATGCTTAGTTTTTAATTGTTATCAGCCTGGTGGTCCATGTATCAATGAGGACTAGGAAAGTACATATTCTCAAAAATGATAGCTTTAAATAGGCCTGTACATTTTAACTGTACAGGCCTTTTGCTTTTAGGTTTTGTCGGCATTCCCGCTTAAATTTGCCCTCCTTAAAACAAGAACCGAATGGCAAGATCAATCGCTTTCCGGGAAGCCCTGAGAGAAGCAATGAATGAAGAAATGAGAAGGGATGACCGGGTATTTTTGATGGGGGAAGAAGTGGCCGAATACAATGGCGCTTACAAAGTGAGCCAAGGCATGCTGGCTGAATTTGGTCCCAAAAGGGTGATCGATACCCCCATTTCAGAATTGGGTTTTACCGCAGTAGCTGTGGGAGCCGCCCAAAATGGTTTGCGCCCCGTGGTTGAATTCATGACCTGGAACTTCGCCGTTTTGGCTTTAGATCAAATTCTCAATACAGCTTCTAAGATGTTGGCAATGAGTGGCGGACAGGTTAGTTGTCCAATCGTTTTTCGTGGCCCCAACGGGTCAGCCGGTCAGCTCGGAGCCCAGCACTCTACAGCCTTCGAAAGCCTTTATGCCAATATTCCCGGTATCAAAGTCGTGTCCCCCAGTAATGGTTATGATGCCAAGGGATTGTTGAAGCAGGCTATCCGTTATGAGGAAGATCCGGTGGTATTTATGGAAAGTGAAGTGATGTATGGCGACAAAAGCGAAGTGCCCGAAGAAGAATATTATATCGAACTGGGAAAGGCCGATATCAAAAAGATGGGCCGGGATGTGACCATCGTTTCTTTCAACAAAATGATGAAAGTGGCCCTGGGTGCTGCCGCAGAACTGGAAAAAGAAGGGGTGAGTGCCGAAGTGATTGACCTGCGTACGATTCGTCCGCTCGACTGGATGACCATCCTCGAGAGTGTGAAGAAAACAAACCGCCTCGTGATTGTGGAAGAACAATGGCCTTTTGCCTCTATCTCCTCAGAAATTACTTACCGGATCCAGAAAGAAGGTTTTGATTATCTCGATGCGCCGATCCGCCGTATTACGGCTGCTGATGCACCACTGCACTATGCAGGAAACCTGGTGAATGCTGCTTTACCGGATGTATCCAGAACAGTGAAACTGGTAAAAGAAGTGATGTACACTAAAAAGTAATTATAACAGAAAATAGCCGGGCCCCGCTTTGATACACTCAAAGCGGGGCTTTTTTATGCATCGTAGTTCTACGAACAACAAAATATATTTCAGTTTTCGTGCATCGATTCGCGTAAGAAACTGCATCTTTGTAATGGTTTTTCATAGGATATTGGATTTTAAAACGAGGCTGGGTTTCTACCCGGCCTTTTATTTTTACCTGTACTCCGCTTTTCCCGCCCTTACATGCATGGCAAATACGCTATTTTTGTTCTTAAATCAAGTAGATAATGGCTGATATACTGATCATTGATGATGAAAAGGCAATCCGCAAAACGCTGACTGAGATTTTATCCTTTGAAGGGTATAAAATTGAAGAAGCGGCAGATGGGGAAGAAGGATTGAGAAAATTCAAGGAAAAGAACTACGACCTCGTGCTTTGTGATATCAAGATGCCCAAACTGGATGGGATCGAGTTCCTTCAAAAAGCAGGGGAGAGCAACCCGGATATTCCCATCATCATGATCTCGGGGCATGGCAATATTGAAACGGCCGTAGAAGCGGTGAAAAAGGGAGCCTATGATTATATCTCCAAACCACCGGATCTGAACCGCCTCCTGATCACCATCCGGAATGCGATGGACAAGAGCAACCTGGTGACCGAAACCAAAGTGCTTAAAAGAAAAGTGAGCCGGGTACAGGAAATGATTGGGGATTCTGCTCCGATCAAAAAAACTAAAGAAACCATAGAGAAAGTGGCGCCCACAGAGGCCCGTATCCTGATCACCGGAGAAAATGGGGTGGGAAAGGAACTGGTGGCCAGGTGGGTGCATGAAAAAAGTAACCGGGCTTCCGGTCCCATTGTAGAAGTCAACTGCGCAGCTATCCCCACCGAACTGATCGAGAGCGAACTCTTTGGTCATGAGAAGGGCTCTTTTACCTCGGCCGTTAAACAGCGAATCGGCAAATTTGAATCAGCCAACGGTGGTACCCTCTTCCTGGATGAAATCGGGGATATGAGTTCCAGTGCCCAGGCGAAAGTGCTGCGGGCACTGCAGGAGGGAAAGATCACCCGGGTGGGGGCTGATAAAGATATCAGTGTGGATGTAAGAGTAATCGCTGCCACCAATAAGGATCTTTTAAAGGAAGTAGAAGCCAAGAATTTCCGGTTGGACCTTTATCATCGCTTAAGTGTCATCCTGATCCATGTCCCCTCTCTGAACGACCGGAGAGATGATATTCCGATGCTGGTGGACCAGTTTCTGAAAGATATTTGTTCCGATTATGGCATTGCTGTTAAGCCAATAGAACCCGCTGCCATTGATCTTTTACAGCAGTATAACTGGACGGGTAATATCCGGGAATTGCGTAATGTAGTGGAGCGGCTGGTCATTCTTTCCGGGAAAACCATCACGGATGAGGATATCAGGAGCTATGTTATGCCCAAATAATGGATTCCGGTATCAATTGGCCCCGTTAACCGGTCAATAAATGCCACTGGCCGCCGTTTCACAAAACTTTTTTGTTTAAAATTTTAAGCGGCAGATAATTATGATATTTTTGACCGCTTAAAAAAAGGCCCATGCCCCTCAACCATATGTTTATCGTTTACCTGATCGGAACCCTCCTGGTTTTCCTGCCATCCTTTGGATTGGCCAAATTGTTCCCTAAAGCAGGTATTGCTGCCTGGAAAGCCTATGTGCCTTTTTACAATACCTGGGAAATGCAGAAAGCGGCTCAAAGACCCACACACTGGGTGTTCTGGCAATTGATTCCGGTAGTGGGTTGGTTCATTACACCGGGTATCTTTATTGAGTTTGTAAAGACCTTTGGCAGATTTACGCTGGGTCAGCATACCATGGCTTCTTTGTTTGCTCCTTTCTATTTTCCTTATCTCGCGTATAAAGAGAATCCAAATTTTATTGGTCCCGCCGGAGTAAAGAAGTACCAGAAGAAAGGCTGGAGAGAATGGGTGGATGCAGCCATTTTTGCCGTGGTTGCTGCTACATTGATCCGCACATTTGTATTTGAAGCCTATACAATTCCTTCTCCTTCGATGGAAAAGACCTTGCTGGTAAAAGACTTCTTATTCGTCAGTAAGTTCAGTTATGGACCACGTATTCCGAATACACCACTTTCGGTTCCCTTTGTACATAATTACCTTCCCTTTGGTTCCAGCCGTAAATCATATTCTGAAGCTATTCAGATACCGTATACCCGCTGGTTTGCCTCGCCGGTGGAAAGAGGTGACTGTGTAGTCTTTAATTTCCCGGCCGGGGATACGGTGATTAACTTGCCGGATTACCAGTCTAAAGTTCCTTATTACCAGGTTTGCCGTGAACAAGGTTTAGGTGATATGGATAAAGGAAGACAAATTGTATTGGCGGATCCTGATCAGTTTCCATTGGCCATTCACCCGGCTGATAAAACCGATAACTATATCAAACGCTGCGTGGCAGTGGCCGGTGATACATTAAGGGTGTATCAGGGGGAAATTTATATCAATGGCAAGAAGCAGCCCATGCCTCCTGATGCCCAAATGGAATACATGCTGGAAACCACCCAGCCACTGGATGCTGATATTGCCAAATCAGATTACAAAATTGATATTTTAGATCCACAGGTAAGCATGGTGATCGGAACAAATAAGTACCGGATCAATATGACCACTAAATCTGCCGAAAAACTGAGGCAGTCAGGTCTGGTAAAAGATTTGCATTTTATGCTGGATACCACGGCTGCCAACAGCGCTGCCTTTGAAGGGTTTGTGTTGAACAACCGTTGGAGTATTGATAACTATGGGTCGATCTGGATTCCTAAAAAAGGAGCCACCCTGCCATTGAATGCAGCTACTTATGATATTTACCAGCGGGCGATCAGGGTTTATGAAAAGAATGAGTTTACTACGAGTAATGGTAAGTTTTATCTCAATGGAAAAGAAGTGACCTCTTATACTTTCAAAATGAATTATTACTGGATGATGGGTGATAACCGGCATCAGTCGCAGGACAGCCGCTTCTGGGGATTTGTTCCCGAAGACAGGATTGTTGGTAAAGCCTGGATGATCTGGTTTAGCTGGGATGGTGGCCCGCGCTGGAAGCGTTTCTTTAAAATTGTTCGATAAGATCCGGATCTTCTTATTTATTTTTTGCCACTAAGACTCTCGAAGAGTCCTTTAGACAAAGGCACTAAGTAAAGCAGCCCGCAGTCTCATTTCTTTGTGTCTTTGAGCCTTCGTTGCTATCCCTTCAGATACGAATCATTGTAACAACATCTTTGATTGTTAGAAGTTTTGACGTAAATTATACAATGATGGAAAGGAAAACAGAACTTGTTTACGAAGAATATAATGATATTTCTGAGTTGGAAGCTGCTGATGCAGCTTTATTGCAACAGGCCAGGGAGATCAGTAAGCAGGCCTATGCCCCTTATTCCAAATTCCAGGTTGGGGCCGCAGCATTATTGAACAATGGTAAGGTAGTGGTGGGTACCAATCAGGAAAACGCCTCTTATCCCGTAGGTACTTGTGCGGAAAGAGTTTTATTAGGAACCGCTGCCAATCAATTTCTCCATGAACCGATCAGTGCCATGGCCATCAGCTACCAGGGCGCAAAAGTGCTGAGTGATCATCCGATTTCTCCCTGCGGCATGTGCCGTCAGGCCCTGTCAGAATATGAATCAAGAATGAAACAGCCGATAAGGCTGATACTGGGTGGCATGGAAGGACATATTTATATCATCCGAACGGCTGCCGATTTACTCCCCTTTGCTTTTACCAGTACAGAATTAAAATAGGGTTTGCACCCCATAGGCTACTTTATTCTCCAGTTCCAGTAGCCATTTCTTTCGCCATAAACCGCCGGCATAACCGATGAGATCGCCATTGCTCCCAATCACCCGGTGACAGGGTACGATGATGGCAATATTATTTTTCCCATTGGCATTGGCCACGGCACGGGTGGCTTTGGAATCACCGGTTCGGCGGGCCAGTTCCAGGTAGCTGATGGTTTTACCAAAGGGTATCTGGATCAGTTCACTCCATACTTCCTGTTGAAAGGGGGTGCCTTCCTGGTGCAGGGCTAATTCAAAAACTCTTCTTTGTCCGTTGAAATACTGGATCAGTTGTTCCACACAATGAATCAGGAGGGGAGGGACCTGTTTTTTCCTGGCCGGAATTTTTTCCAGCGAATCCTGAAAGCTTACTTCGCTGATATAATCATTGGTGCCGCTGATCCTGAGGAGGCCGGCGGGTGACTGGTAATAGGTATGTTGACTTTCAGCCAATCTTTTGCCCGTTTAAAACCGGTAAATCCGGTTTCAGTAAAATTACAGCATTCGATTCATCATACACGCCCAGTACCAGGCATTCGCTGATAAAGTCGGCGATTTGTTTGGGGGGAAAATTCACCACGGCAATCACCTGCCGGCCAATCAGATCTGCTGCCTCGTAATGCACCGTGATTTGGGCGGAAGATTGTTTGATGCCGATTTCGGGACCAAGGTCCAGGATTAATTTCAAGGCAGGTTTCCGGGCCTTTGGAAAAGGATGTACTTCCAGGATGGTGCCCACCCTGATATCTATTTTTTCAAAATCATTCCAGCTGATCATGATAGTAAATTAATAAAAAATGAACAGATGGGATGTTCCTGACGGATGATGAAAATTGTTGATGTCAACCCCTGTTAAAAGAAAAAGCAGGAGTCGCTGTATTTAATTTCTAAGTATCTTGATTTCAAATTCGCCATATGACACCCGTTAAGAAAGGATCATCAGTAAACAGAAGAAATTTTATCCGCAATGCCGGTATTACCGGAGCTGCTTTTTTCATTGTTCCCCGGCACGTACTCGGCCGTGGATTCATAGCACCCAGTGATAAACTGAATATTGCCGGAATCGGAGCAGGGGGTAAGGGAGCCAGTGATCTGGCTGAGTTTGCCAAGAGTCCGAAAGTGAATATAGTTGCGCTTTGTGATGTGGATGACCGGGAGTCAAAAAAATCAAGGGAGAATTTCCCGAAAGCATCTTACTATCATGATTTCAGGGAAATGCTGGAGAAGGAAAAAAATAATATTGATGCCTGCAGTATCTCCACTCCTGATAATACCCATGCGGTAGCCACTATTGCGGCGATGCAACTGGGTAAACATGTGTACACCCAGAAACCGCTGACTCACGATATTTATGAGGCCCGTATGCTGACGGAAGCAGCTAAAAAATACAAAGTGGTAACCCAGATGGGGAACCAGGGCGGATCTGGTGATGGGGTTCGCAAAGCAAAGGAAATGGTGGATGCGGGTATGATCGGAAAAGTATATGAAGCCAAGGCCTGGACCAACCGGCCGGTTTGGCCACAGGGAATTCCTACTCCGACCGGAAAATTTGAAATTCCTAAAGAACTGAATTGGGATCTCTGGCAGGGTCCCGCCAAAACCATTGAGTACAATCCTGCCTACCTGCCTTTTAATTGGAGAGGCTGGTGGGCCTATGGAACTGGTGCATTGGGTGATATGGCCTGTCATATCATGGATCCGATTTATCGTATCCTGCCGGTGGATTATCCCGAATCTGCGGAATGCAGTGTGGCCACTATCTGGAAGGAAATGTGGAATGATACACAGAATACAGATGCCTGCCCGCCGGCTTCCATCATTCACCTCACTTATCCTGATAAAAAAGAACCGGGTAAGAAAATAAAAATATCCTGGTACGATGGAGGACTATTACCTGAAAGACCGGCTGAATTATTACCGGAAGAAGCTTTTGGAAACTGGGATGGCGGGGTTTTATTAATCGGAACCAAGGGCAAGATGCTGATTGATTGTTATGGCGCCAACCCCCGATTACTGCCTACCAAACTGATGAAGGAAAAAACAATGCCCAAGCCAACGATCAAGAGAGTACCCGAAGGGCATTATCTGCAATGGGTGAATGCCTGTATCGCCGGGTATGGTAATGCACAAACCAGTTCGCCATTTGAATTTGCAGGACCCTTTACGGAGAGTATCCTGATGGGTAATCTGGCCATTCGCAGTTGGCAACTCAAAAACCCCAAACTGAAAGGTTGGGAAGATAAATACCTGGGCCGTAAAAAACTGCTCTGGGATGCCAAAAATATGAAGGTCACCAATTTCGATGAAGCCAACCAGTTTGTGAGAAGGGAATACAGGCAGGGATGGTGATTGGGAGAGGTGAGTGGCTAGTGGGGAGTGGCGAGTAGGGAGTGGCTAGTGGGGAGTAGCGAGGGGGAGTGGCGAGTAGGGAGTGGCGAGTAGGGAGTGGCTAGTGGGGAGTGGCTAGTGGGGGAGAGGCGGAGGTTCATTGCCCGGGCGATTTTTTAATGTTGAATGATGAATGTTGAATTTTGAATTAAAAGACGCTGAGGTTAAGTGGTTGAATATTTGAGTAGTTGATTAGTTAGTATGTTGATATGGAACAGTCGTCTATCACGATTCAGGAATCAGCTAACGTTCCAGGCGCATTAACTCTAGACTCTCGACACCTGACTTCCGACTGTAGACTGCCGACTGTAGACTGCCGACTGTCGACTGATCAATTGTCGACTGATCAACTATTCTTCCAGCATCTTCACCAGGTCCATCAGTTCTTTTTGTTTGTACAAATCTTTCTCTGAAGTAAAGCATTTACCAAACTCTTCCAATAAATGCTGGATCACTTGTTTGTTTTGCTGGGGCTTGAAGTAAGCCCCCACCGGCGGAACGGAGATACGTTTGAAGTAACCATCCACATCCTGCTGGGTGAAAACCTGTCCGGAAGTGGGGTCAATAAAGAATTCTATTTTATGCAGGGGGTTGGGAATATTATCTTCCGAGTAACCCGGTTTGAAATAAGCAATGATGAATTGTTTGGGAATCCGGATAGCCCGGATGGGGATATCCAGTAATTCACTGAGCACCAGATAGAGGATGCCATTGCTGATCTGGTTACCTCTTTTGGATTCCAGGGTTTTATGGATCAGGAATTCATTGGTCTCTTTATAATTTGTTTCAGACCCTTTTAATCCATAGTAGCTGTAAAGAATACTGGTAACAATATTGATCTGTTCCAGTGGCGTGAGGTAATTATTCAGTTCCAGCCAGATATTCCGGCGCACTTTTTCCACTTCCTGCAAAACTGTTGTGGTCGCAACATCCGGATATTGGAATTTGGATACCAGGAGGGCACCCAGCAACAGATCATGGTGACCCGATAAACCCCATTGGCGAAAATCTTCTGTAAGATCAGTGAAGTGTAAACGGTGGATGAGCATCTCAATCCGCTGCTGTACCGCTTCTTCGGGAGTGGTTTCCCAGAGATGTTCCAGATTAGGGATGATATGGCTGCCATAATCGACGATCTTATCAGACACGGCACCAAACACTTCTTCATCCGGGTCGTCGATCAGGGTAAACAGGGCCGATATTTCTTTATTGGTTTCCAAGGAGTGATTCCCGCACAATTTCAGTATTGGTAAGGAAAGAAAATAGTTAATCTTTTCCACAAGTGGGGATAGAGAGAGGGAGGGAAGTCGTTAGTCTTTAGTCATTAGTCCTTGGCCGGCACAAACACAATCAAAGGCCGCCTATATACTACGGTCTCTGACTAACGACTATCGACTATCGACTAACGACTTCTTTTCGCTACAATCATCCAATCCCATGGCCCGGGTTTTTTGAGTCCTTTGGGAGGGCGATTGAATTCAGTGTCCCAGTCGTATTCGATCTTTTGGAATTCTTCAGCAATAAAGCCGGCATCGAGTAATAGATGATGCAATTCTTCTTTCAGATAATGTTTATGCGGCACATCATCGATGTCGGCATTGCCCCGCCGGATATTATTCCATTTGCGGATGGCCTGTTTTGCATTTTTTTCAGGCGGGAATAATTTTTTATCAATCCCATACTGTTGTTGCAGCAGGCTGGTCAGTAGCCAGGATTCAAGCGAAGGGACCGTGATCACAATCCGGCCTCCTTTTTTTACACAGGCCTGAAGAGATTGAAAAAAAATGTTCCGGTCCTTTACCACAGGGGTCAGGATGGCATTGATACAGATCCCAAAATCACAGAGCGGGAGTTTTGATTTCTTGCCGCTCATATCGGCGCGCAGGTATTCTACATTTTTATATTGGGGATACAGGGAGGCTGCGATTTCAAGATTTTTGGCAGAGATATCAACCGCCACCACTTTTTTAAAAGCCGGAGCCAGTACCGGCAGCCATTTGCCAATAGCACAACCGATATCCATCACCGTTTTATTTTTTCCTGCATACCGGGTGATCACGGAACGGATCAGGGCCTTCCGGTCATGCGCCAGTACATCAAAAATTTCATCTCCATAGCTCGGGGCCATTTTTTCCCAGTAGTTTCTTTCCATGCAGGTTAGTTTTCCACAAAATACAGTTTGGTCTGTTTTTCGCTGTTAAAAGTTCACCACAATCTTCCACCAGGGGCGGGTCCTTGAATGAGACCTGAAACCAACAATATTTATTTGACCTAAAATTGAATCGTGTATGAAAAAATTACACGCAGCCGTGCTATTGTCCGGCCTGCTCCTGATTTTCCTGTTTTCCTGTCAGAAAGAAGCATCCGATAACACAATTCCCGAAGGCCAGCAAAGGATCCGGATCCGTATGAGTGATGGTCCGGTTAATTACGATGCCGTGAATGTGGATATTCAAAGAGTGGAAGTGCTGGTGGCACCTGATAGCTGCCGTAACAGAAGTAATGAGGATGACGATGATGATGACGATCGCGGTGGAAGAGGTGGGGGTGATTGTCATTATGATAATGATCATGATGATGATGATTACAGTTGCATGATCTGGGATACCCTGGATATCCGGCCTGGTATTTATAACCTTCTTGATTTGTCAAACGGCGCAGATACCTTACTGGCTTCAGGGATTACTGTGGCCGGAAAGATCAAAAAAATCAGACTGACCCTGGGCACTCAGAATTCTGTGGTGATCGACAGTGTCCAGTACCCGCTGCGTTTATGGAATAATTATAACCGGATTACGATTAATGTGAGGGGAGAGGATATTGAGGAAATCCGTCCGGGTGATCTGCAGATCTGGCTGGATTTTGATGCGGGCCGGTCCATTGTACGGATACAAAACAATCAGTTTATACTGAAATCATTCCTGCGAATCTGGTTGCCGCCGCAAACGGCTGCCATCAAAGGAAAAATCCTGCCCGACCGTGCGGATGCCGTGGTATCCGTTATTGCCAATAACGATACACTCGTTGCTTTCCCTAATTCAGACGGGAGGTTCAAGATCAGGGGTATCAGGGGGACTACAGCAGATGTGTATATCAATGCTACGGCCAACGGTTACCGGGATACCACATTGACCGGAGTGGCCATTCAAACGGGAAGAGAAACGGATATTGGAACGATACAGTTGCGTAATTAAGCGTTAGTAGCAAAGAGAAAGGAGCTGTTTAAAGAGTCATAGAAAATGAATTGCCACAAAGTCACGAAGACACTAAGAAATGAATTCAACTTCTATTTTCTTAGTGTCTTTGTGCCTTCGTGACAAATTTTATAATCCTCAGACAGCCTCTTTCTCTTATTTTTCTTCGCCGCTTTTTTGGGCGCTGCTTTCTTTTTGTTGCCGCCTTTTTGCCGGTGCTTTTTTGGCAGCTGCCTTTGTTTTTTTAGCAAAGGCACCCGGGATGGACGCTTCAATAAACTGTTTCACTTCTTCTAATGTAAAGGCCGCAGCCTCTTCAGCAGTATAGCGGGTATCATCTTTCTTTTTAGGGAGGTACACTTTTTTCTTACCGAATTTGATGATCGGTGCCCAGCGGTCATTCTCTACGGAGATATTTTCATCCGGCCAACGCTGGATATAGCGGTTGGCTTCTTTCTTTACTTTGGCATCAATCAGCTCATCCATATCTGGCTGGGTCAGGCTGGCAAAATTGTATCGTCTAGGTACATTAATAAACATACCATCCCATTTGATATAAGGACCAAAACGGCCGGCACCCTTGTTGATGGGTTTATCATCATAAGTACCCACGGGCATATCTGCAATCTGTTTGGCCTTGATGGTTTCAATGGCTTTTTCTAATGTAATCGTCCCCAGGTCAGTTCCTTTGGGAAGGGAAATAAAATCATCTCCCCATTTTACATAAGGGCCAAAACGACCCACATTCACCAGCACATCTTTCTCTTCATACTGTCCCATCACGCCCTGTGCGCCAAAAAGATTCATGGCTTCTTCAAAGCTGATAGTCTCGATGCTTTGTCCGGTTGGTATCTTGGCAAAACGGGGTTTCTCTTCATCATTGGCTTCACCGATCTGGATCATCGGGCCAAAGCGCCCCATCCTGGCTACTACCGGCTTACCGGTTTCACCATCCACACCCAGTACTCTTTCACCTGTGGCCCTTTCTGCGGTTTCAATGGTTTTTTCCACATCCTTTTTAAAGGGGTTGTAGAAATCCTTGATCATTGTGTTCCACTTCATCTTGCCTTCGGCCACTTCATCAAACTCTCCTTCAATCCGGGCCGTGAAGCCATAATCCATAATATCATCAAAATACTTATTCAGAAAGTCGGTTACGACCAATCCCAGATCGGAGGGAAAGAGTTTGGACTTTTCCGCACCGGTCATTTCGCTGGATTGCTTTTTATTTACTTTATCTTCTTTCAGCGAATAGACTGTATAAAAACGCTCTGTGCCTTCCTTATCTCTTTTCTCCACATACCCTCTTTTCAGAATGGTGGAAATAGTAGGCGCATAGGTAGAAGGGCGACCGATACCCAGTTCTTCCAGTTTCTTTACCAGCGAAGCTTCGGTGTATCTGGAAGGCGGACGGCTGAACCGCTCAGTGGCATTCATTTCTTTAAATGGCAATTGCTGACCAACCGTTAATGGCGGCAACATGCCCTCGTTGGCTTCCTCCTCCAGTTCATCATCATCTTTATCCTCCCGGTATACTTTCAGGAAGCCGTCAAATTTCAATACTTCACCTGCGGCTGTGAGTTCTTCTTTATTGGTGGAGATTTCAATTTTGGCCGTGGTCTTTTCCAGTTCCGCATCTGCCATTTGGGAGGCCATGGTCCTTTTCCAGATCAGTTCATACAATCTGGACCATTCCGGTTCCGGTACCGAGGCATTGCTCATATAAGTAGGGCGGATGGCCTCGTGGGCTTCCTGCGCACTTTCGTTCTTGTTTTTGTATTTACGGAACTGATGGTATTCTTCTCCATACATACTTTTCACCGTATTGGTGATATCGCCGAGGGCAGTATTGCTCAGGTTTACACTGTCGGTACGCATATAAGTGATGTACCCGTTTTCATACAATTTCTGGGCAATCAGCATGGTCCTTGAAACGCCATACCCCAGCTTCCTTGAAGCCTCCTGTTGCAGGGTGGAAGTAGTAAAAGGAGGGGCGGGGGAGCGTTTACCCGGACGAACCTGGATATCGGTTACCTTATAGTTAGCACCTACACATCCCTTCAAAAATGTCTCAGCATCTTCGGGGGAATTTTGCTTTTTACCCTCCGCACTGAAGGTTACATTTTTATTAGAGACATCCTTTGCAGTAAACTGTGCTTCAATCTTAAAGGTGCTGACAGTATTAAAGGCATTGATCTCTCTTTCCCGTTCTGCGATCAGTCTTACGGCCACACTTTGCACCCTTCCGGCGCTCAGGTTGTTGCGCATACTGATCTTTCTCCAAAGCACGGGACTGAGTTCAAAACCCACGATTCGGTCCAGGATCCGGCGGGCCTGCTGGGCCATCACCAGGTTCATATCCACGCGGCGTGGATTCTCGACAGCAGCCAGGATTGCGGGTTTGGTGATTTCATGAAATACGATCCTCTTGGTTTTTTAGGATCCAGTCCGAGTACCTCACATAAATGCCAGCTGATAGCTTCTCCTTCGCGGTCCTCATCCGTTGCCAGCCATACTTCTTCTGAACTCTTGGCCAGTCTTTTCAGTTCGGCCACCACTTTTTCTTTATCGGCCGGAACAATATAGGAGGGCTCGAAATTCTTTTCAACATCAATGCCCATATCCGCCTTTTGCAGGTCGCGGATATGGCCAAAACAACTCTTCACCTGAAAGTCTTTACCTAGAATTTTTTCAATGGTTTTAGCTTTCGCAGGGCTCTCAACTATCAACAGATTTTTAGCCATAATGGGTAGTAACTTATAAAAAAATGGGATAACGAACCAAAACTGTTCTGGCTGATGGCCGGTTGGCTCATGTTAGTAGTTACCGAGTGGTTACAAAAAACAGGACTGATGCCGGGAACGGCCGACTGGCTGGATATTCTGGTTTATTCCGCTGGCTATGGAATCGCTATTGGCTTCAATCTGTTATTATCGAAATACAGGAACCTTAAAACACCGATCTGAAATATAAGCATCAACACTTGATGAGCCTGGCCGTTTTGGCCCTTTTTATGATCCTTGCTGCCGGCAGTGCGAAGATTAATAAGATCCACTGCGGGGCATTTAATTATTATGATAAATCTGAAGAAGGAAGCGGGAGGGGATATGTGTTGTTAAAGGATGGAAAGAAAATATATGGTGATGAAATCAGTTGGAAATCCGGACTGGTAGTAAAAGACCAAATAAAAGTAGATGGGGAGAAATACCGCATCAAGGATACTCGGGGATATTTTTATAACGGACAATATTATGGTCAGGTAGGAGCAAATTATGCCAAAAGAATTATCAGCGGCAAACTCAATGTTTATTATACGGAAGAAATGGTGACGGTATCTTCAACCAACAGCAGAACCGGGGTTACTACTTTTCGCGAAAGGCCCTCCTGTTTTCATTATGTGCAGGTTGGAGAAGATGGGGATCTCGTGCCACTGGCAGGTCAAAAAGACATTATTCGTTTTGTCAAAGATTGTCCGAAAGCAGTTGCTTTGATCGATCTGAAAAACGGTCAGATCCGGAAAGCCTTGCGCAGGAACAGAAATTACCTGAACGATATCTTTCATATTTATAATGGAGGCTGTCGCTGATCAACGAACAGACCGCATCCAGAGCGCCACTCTTTCAGCCCAGCGCCGGTATTCTTTACCGGAGGGATGGAGACCATCAGGAGCCAGCAAACTAGGGTCGACGGCCGCTTCCCGGGTCCAGGGAGTGATATCTATATATTGTACATTATAGGTTTGGCTGATGGATTTATTGGCCGCATTATAGGCATCTATTTCCCCGGCAATCCGGTTCCGGTCCAGTCCGCTTGCGAAAGGGGTAACCCCCCAGTCGGGAATAGATAAAACAACCACTCTCGAAGGCCGGTTACCCGCATATCGGATGGCTTTTTTTAAGAGGTTTTCAAATTCAGGTCGATAGCTGTCAACGCTGCGGCCCCGGTATTGGTTATTGACACCAATCAGCAGACTTACATAATCATATTCAGTCCGGAGAGGGCTGTTCGCATCAGCTGCAAGGATGCCTGCTTCGAGTTCTTCGGTAGTCCAACCGGTACGGGCAATTATGCGGGTATCGAGATAAAAACTATCTGTTTTGAAATAAAAGGCCGACTGATTAGGGAAATTTTCTCCGATAGGAACCGATTCGCCAATGGTATAGGAATCTCCCAGGGCCAGGTAATAATATTTCCTGCCATTGGCAGGGGAAGGAATACTGTCCATATTGTTTTGGTTAACCGGGGGCATGTCTTTTTTGCCGCAGGAACTACTGCAAATAAACATACATAATATAACGAGTATGCGGGTCATAAAAACTCAACAATCTGTCTGCTGATTTTGTTCTCCCGGTAAATCCGCCGGTGGCCCAGTCCCCTTGTAATTACGAACTGAATCTGCGGATAGTTTTTTTCCTGCACTTTTTGTACATCTTCAATCGGAGTGGTATCATCCTCCTCATCATGAATCCATAAAACCCGGGCCCTGATATGCTGCATGGCCCTGCGGATGGAATACCAGGTTGGACTGACTCCGCCTTTCTTAATAATGATTTTATCAAATTCAGTCCTGACGGCATCATCCAGTTTCAGGAAACGGAAAAAAGTATCGATGGCCGTGAGGGTTTCTGTGGCTGGTGCAATGAGTACGAGTCGGGTATCGGTATGATGACTCATTTCCTCCAGCGCCAGGGATACAGCCAGTCCGCCAAAAGAATGGGCCATGAATGATTGTACCGGTCCGAATGTTTTACAAACTTCCTGAATTGTTTTTTTGAAAAGTGGGGCCGTGATCTCTTTGCCACCGCTTTTTCCATGAGCCGGGGCATCAAATGCCAGTACTTCATAACCTTTTTTGATCAGGGGGCGGATATAGCGATCAAAGTTGACAACGGAGGATTCAAATCCATGAATGATCAGGGCTTTTTTTGCCCCCGGATGGTTCCAGCGCCAGCCCTTTACCAGGATCCCTTCCACTTTCAGTTGCAGGGATTCCGCCTCCTCAAAAATTTTGGGAGGCTTTTTCAGGTTTCTGCGCTGGGGGGTACAAAAAAGGGTAAATGCCTGCTTTGCCGCTTTCTTTTTGGAGATGGAGGAAAGAAGCTTGAATTTTGCCCTGATATAACCAATGGCCAGTCTTTGAGACAATTTCATTGGTACAAAAATAAAGGTATGACCCGTATAGCAGCCGGTTCATCCTGTATTATTCAATACCGGTTTTATTAAACAGGAAGGAGGAAGTATGAATATCGTTATGATCGGTTCGGGAAATGTGGCAGCTGTGCTGGGCAGAAAATTAAAAGCTGCAGGACATACAATCGTGCAATTGTATAGCAGGAATGCCAGTGCCGCTTCAGAACTGGCCTATGAATTGGATTCAGAGTCCACGAATTACAAAAGCATGATACAGAAAAATGCAGACCTCTATATCATTGCGGTGGATGACCGGTCAATTGATGACGTAGCCGATGACCTTCGTGTGCCCGGAAAGATCGTGGTACATACAGCAGCCTCGGTGCCAATGGACATATTGAAGAATGTGTCAGAACATTATGGGGTCCTGTATCCATTGCAAAGTTTGAGCAAGGATATTGGCACGATCACTGAAATTCCTCTTTTTGTAGATGGAATTGATGCCTATACCAAGAGCCGGTTACAGAGCCTGGCTGCATCTATTTCCCGGGAACAGGTGGGAGTGGCCGGTGATGATCACCGGGCCAAATTGCATGTAGCTGCCGTGGTGGTTAATAATTTTACCAACCATCTTTATCAGCTGGCAGCTGAATATTGTAACAAAGAGGGACTTGATTTCAAATTGCTTCAGCCACTGATTGAAGAAACGGCTATGCGCCTCCGCCAGCACAGCCCCTCCGAGGCCCTCACCGGTCCGGCCGTACGGCATGATAAGGAAACCATCGAAAAACACCTGGAGATCCTGAATACGCATCCAAAACTCAGGAATATCTATCTGTTGATGACGGAAAGTATTCAGCAGCCCTGACGTCTTTTTACCAAACGAGTAAATCCCCTGCTCTATTTACCACTATTTTTGCAGCGCCCCGGGCAGTTTCAGGTATGAAGTAAAGCCCGGATCTGAAAAATAACAAGCAAGAAGAGATGTACACTGTAAAATTTAATTTTGAACAGAAAGGACTGGAGCCCGTTACACTGGAACAGGTGGAACCCGGGCAAAGTCTGCTGGAAATTGCACTCACCAATGATATCGACCTCCATCACAATTGCGGAGGAGTTTGCGCCTGCACCACCTGTCATTTATATATTGAAAAGGGGATGGAACATATTGATGAGTTATCAGACCGGGAAGAAGATTTTATTGACCGGGCCATCAGTCCCAAACTGAATTCCAGACTGGGTTGTCAGTCCCTTTTGCTGGATGGTACTGGTTTAATTGAAGTAACTTTGCCTGATCAGACCCAATTCTTAGGAGAATAAGAAAATATTTCATAGCTGAACAGCGTGAATTTTCATATCTGGTATCACTGCATTCAGCTTAAAAAAAACAAACATGTCTCAATTCGAACCCCCCATACATTGGAACGATTATGAAGATATTGCCCTCAAGCTCTATGAGCGTTTTGGGGATGAATTCAATGAAGGAAAGATTTACCGGATCCGTTTTACCGATCTGCTGGAGTGGGTATTACAGATACCCGGTTTTACCGGCACCAGGGAAGAAAGCAATGAAGGTCACCTGGAAATGATTCAGAGCAGTTGGGTATATGAGTGGAGGGATAGTCAGAAGTGAGTTGGTTGAGAGGTTGAGAAGTTGAGTTGTTGAGGGGTTGAGATATTTAAAATGAATGTTTAGTTGATACGATGAATATCCTGGAATTATTTAAACCGGTTACGGCCTTTGTCTTTGATGTGGACGGGGTGCTCACAGATGGTACTGTATTAGTACTCGATGGTGGATTACAGGCCAGGAGAATGAATATCAAAGATGGTTTTGCCCTGCAGATGGCATTGAAGAAGGGTTACCGCATCAAAATCATTTCCGGCGGGCACTCACCGGAAGTACAGGATCGATTAGAGAAACTGGGAGTGAAGGATGTGAATATGTCGGTCCTGGATAAAAAGCAATTACTTACAGAATTTGTAACCGGCAAAAAACTCAAAAGAGAACAGGTCTTATACATGGGAGATGATCTTCCCGATTTACCCGCCTTACAATATGCCGGTGTTTCCTGTTGTCCGGCTGATGCCGTTACCGAAGTGAAAGAAGCGGTTCATTATATTTCACCGTTCAAAGGAGGTGAAACCTGTGTGCGGGAAGTGATTGAAAAAGTAATGAAGCTCAACGGGCACTGGGAGTATTCGGAGAATGTGGCTTCGAGGTAGCAGTCGACAGTCCGCAGTATACAGTCTACAGTCTTCAGTCTATCAGTTTGCAGGTCGCTCCTTAGAACTCAATATCCTAATATCTCAATATCTTAATATCCTAATCCCCAATCCCTCAATATCTAATCCCCAACTAATCCCTATCTTTCCATAAATTTCCTGCATGAGATTGATCGTCGCTTTTTTACGGCTGGTCCGACTGCCCAATCTCATTTTCATGGCGCTGACCCAGTTACTGTTTCAATTCTGTATTTATTATCCGCTGTATCGTGGCCATGTGCCGGATGGAGATTTGACCCGTTTTTTACTTTTGTTATTTGCTTCTCTTTTTATTGCGGCGGCGGGGTATATCATCAACGATTATTTTGATATCAATATTGATGAGGTGAATAAGCCCAAAAAAATGGTGGTGGATAAACTGATCCACCGGCGCTGGGCCATTGCCTGGCATTTTATGCTCAGTGGCGGAGGCATTATCTTAACCGTACTTGCTGTGCCCTTTTTACAAAAATGGTACCTGATCCTGGCCAATGTATTTTGTGTGGTATTACTTTGGTTTTATTCAACCAATTTCAAAAAAAGTCTGCTGACCGGTAATATTGTAATCTCCCTGCTTACTGCCTGGACCATCCTCATCATTTTCTTTTCCAAACTGGATTTATCAAGTGCATTTACAGGAGAACATTACCGGTTTTTCCGCCTGGCCATTCTCTATGCCGGCTTTGCATTTATCATTTCATTGGTGAGAGAGGCGATTAAAGATATGGAAGACATGCCAGGGGATGCCCGATATGGATGCAGAACCATGCCCATTGTATGGGGAATCAATGTAACCAAAGTATATGTCGCAGTATGGCTGGTGGTCATCATTGCTGTATTGCTGATCCTGCAGGTTTATGTGATGCAGTTTAACTGGTGGCTGGGAATTGCTTTTAGTATTCCGGCCATTATTTTTCCACTCCTGATTATTTTATTCAAACTCAAAAAAAGCCAAAAACCCGAAGATTTTCACCGGCTGAGTACCCTTACCAAACTGGTGATGCTGACCGGTATTCTCTCCATGGTCTTTTTTTATTATTATCTATGAATACAATCGTACTGGCCTCTCAATCACCCAGGCGCAAACAATTACTGGAATGGGCCGAAATACCATTTGAAATTATTGTAAAGGAAACGGATGAACATTTCCCTCCCGGCATTGCTCCGGAGGAAGTAGCCGTTTATATTGCCCGCAACAAGGCCCTGGCTGTACAGGAAATTGCAGCAGATAAAACAGTACTTGCAGCCGATACCATTGTGGTGCTGGGTGATCATATCATTGGTAAACCCGTTCACCGGGAAGATGCGGTTAGTATGTTGCTGGCCCTCTCCGGAGAAAAACACCGGGTAGTTACGGGTGTGGTGATCAGAAAAGGGGAAGTAGAAATTTCCTTTGCAGATGTGACTGAAGTGGAGTTTCATCCGATCAGTGAGCAGGAAATTGAATTTTATGTAGACAAATACAAACCTTACGATAAAGCCGGTGCCTATGCTATCCAGGAATGGATCGGTGTAGTGGGGATCAAATCCATCCATGGCGATTTCTACAACGTCATGGGGCTTCCCGTCAGCCGAGTTGTCCGTGAATTACACCGGATCAACGGTTGAAAAAAACATCTTTTGCTGTGTTATTTCACCTTGTCAGTATTTTAATGCCTGATAGCTTCGGGTTGTAAATGGAACGGGAGGGGCAGTCGGCAGTCACCAGTCGACAGTCGACAGTCATCAGTCGGCAGTCAGGTCAGAGGCTTGTCACCCTGAGCTTGTCGAAGGGTGTAGAGTTACAGTCAGTCTGCAGACTTCTTCCTGTTCCTTTTGTTTAATTACTTATTCATTTCAAGATGAACGAGAAGCTACTGCATTTTATCTGGCAGAAACAGTATTACAATCCCAATGAACTGGTTACTGTATCAGGGGAGCCTTTGAAAGTGATTGCCACCGGTACTTACAATCTGGATCAGGGACCCGATTTCAAACAAGCCCGTGTCCGGATCAGGCAAACGACCTGGGCCGGAAATATTGAACTCCACCTGCGTACCAGCGACTGGTACCGGCACCAGCATCAGCATGACCGCAATTTTGATAATGTGATTTTACATGTGGTCTGGAAACATGATGCAGAGCAAAACGGAGTACCTGTATTGGAACTGGAAAACCGCGTACCTAAAGTCTTGCTGGAAAAATTTGAAGGACTGATGAATCAGACCTCCTTTATTCCCTGTGAAAAAATGATGACCAGGGTGGAGGAAATTCACTGGCAAAGCTGGAAGGACCGGCTTGTGGCAGAAAGACTGCAAAGAAAATCAGCTGTGGTATTAAAATACCTGGAAGAAAATAAAGGGAACTGGGAAGAGACCTGCTGGTGGATTATCGCCAGAAATTTTGGTTCAAGAGTCAATATGGCTCCCTTTGAAGAAATGGCGAAATCTTTATCATTGCCCCTGCTGGCCAGACATCGTTCACAGTTGATCCAGTTGGAATCATTATTCATGGGACAGGCCGGTTTGCTCCGTGAGAAAATTTCAGGTGATGACTATTATTCATTATTGCAGCGGGAATACCATTTCTTCCGGGAGAAGTACCGGCTGAAACCAGTCAACCAGCCGGTTTATTTTTTAAGAATGCGACCCGGTAATTTTCCCACACTAAGGTTGGCCCAACTGGCCGCATTGATGCATAAAACAACCCATCTTTTTTCCCGGATCAGAGATGCGTCAGATGCCAGTGCATTAAGGGAGCTCTTTGATGTATTTGCCAATGATTACTGGCACTATCATTATCGGTTTGGAGAAGCCACCCGTTACCGGGAAAAAAGATTGGGTGCAGTAATGACCGATAGCTTACTCATCAACGCTATCGTGCCATTGTTATTTGCTTATGGTCAGTATCATCAGGATCAGGTGATGAAACAAAAAGCGATGGACCTTTTGGAAGGGAGTACAGCAGAGAACAACAGCATCACACAGGGCTTTCGAAGGATGGGAGTAAAGAACAGCAATGGATACGACAGCCAGGCCATTACAGAACTCAAGAATGAATATTGTAGTCACAAACGTTGCCTGGAATGCATGATTGGAAATTTCCTGCTCAAGGCATGAGTTGATTGGAAAGGGAATGAATCCATTTCAGGAAAAATCAGAATAAAAAAAGTGGTTCATGATCCGGTCTGGTTCCAGCCACCCCAATCTATTTTTACTTCAATATCGGGATGGATGCTCTTGATGACCGGACAGGTTTCGCCGGTATTTTTCAGGATCCTGATTGTTTTTTCCTCCAGTTCCAGCAGATTAGCGGGGATATGAAAATGAAGATTAATTCCGCCCACCCGGCGGGGTTCCTGCTTCATGATTTTGAGTACATCAATTGTTACCCCATCCAGATCAAATCCCATACCCTGGGCCTTGATCCCCATCACCGTGATCATACAGGTGGCGAGGCTGGTTGCCATCAGGTCGGTAGGGGAGAATCTTTCGCCCTTGCCATGATTATCAACTGGAGCATCTGTTTCAACCGAATTTCCGCTTTTGAGATGGGTACAGGTGGTTCTGAGGCCCCCGGTATAGAGTACTGAAGAAGTCATTATCAATAATTTGCCCTAAATTTACGTTTATTCAATTCAGGGACTCGGCGCAATGGAAGAAAATCATGAAATCTGGCTGAATAAAGCAGCTTTTTCTAAAATGGTCTTCTCCTTACACCTGATAGTTCCCATTCAAGAGCAGTTAAAAGTATTTCTGTGAAGAAACTGATCCTTTTCATATTCATCCTATGCCCTGTACTACTGATAGCGCAGGACAGTACCGGTAAACGTAAAGCATCCGGCAAAGCAGAAAAAAAAGAAGAACGCCGCCAGCGGGTGAATGATATGATGAAGCAGGCGGAAGAAGGCGTGCTGATCTACAGCAAACAAACTTTGTTTGGCATGCAGTTCCGCAGCAATGGGTACGGCGCTTATTTTGAACTGGGCCGGAGTAAGAGCAACCGCAGAACCAATATTTACCGCTTTGATTTTACTGAAATCAAACACCCCAAAGAAGACAAACAACCCAATGCCGGAATCATTTTTGGGAATCCTTACATATTTGCCAAGAAAAACTATTTCTACCAGGCAACATTTGGATTCGGTCAGCAATATATTCTGGGACAGAAAGGAAATAAAAACGGAGTAGCCGTTTCTGCTGTTTACAATGGCGGTCTGGCCCTTGGTTTACTCCGTCCATATTATACTCAGGTTGATGATCAGGGTGAACCCCGTTTGATCAAGGATTCCCCGGCCGATAGTCTGCTCTTTGTGGGATCCTCCATTCTTGGTGGTTCCGGATTTGGAAAGGCTGGAACGAAATCAGTATCAAACCAGGTGCTTTTGTGAAAGCTGCCCTTCGTTTTGATTACGGACGCTTCAACGAACTGGTTTCCGGTATTGAAATCGGCGTTAGTGGAGAGTTCTATGCCAGCAAAATTCCGATCATGGTGGCCCAGAAGGACAAACAATTCTTCTTCCAGGGTTATATCGCCCTCGCCTTTGGCAGACGAAAATAAATCGTCTGGCACCGGGTATTTTACCAATGAAAAAGAGGACTATTCCATTCATCCTTTCCCGGATAAACCGGGTCAGCATTTTTTCGTAGGTTTGCCCAATGACCGAACTTCCCGTAGTGGCAGCAACTGAACAAACCAGGGTGAAGAAGCCGGACTGGCTCCGGGTGAAACTACCCATTGGAGAAGAATACAGGCATGTACGTGGCCTGGTAGATAATTACAAATTACATACGATCTGTGAGAGCGGTAATTGCCCCAATATGGGTGAATGCTGGGGTGCCGGCACGGCCACTTTCATGATCCTTGGCAATACCTGTACCCGTAGTTGCGGCTTCTGTGCCGTGGCAACCGGTAAACCCGATCCGGTGGATTGGGACGAACCCCAGCGGGTGGCAGAAGCCATCCACCTGATGAAGGTGAAGCATGCAGTGATTACATCAGTAGACCGTGATGAGATTAAAGATGGTGGTTCTATTATCTGGTACAATACCATCAAAGCAGTGAAGGCCTTAAATCCGCAAACCACCCTGGAAACCCTGATCCCCGATTTCAAAGGAGAAAAAGAAAACATACAACGCATTATTGATGCGGCTCCGGAAGTGGTGAGTCATAATATTGAAACAGTAGAAAGACTAACCAGGCAGGTGAGGATACAAGCGAAGTACTGGCGCAGCATGGAAGTGATCCGGACCCTCAAAGCCGGTGGTATGCGTACCAAGAGTGGTATCATGCTCGGACTGGGAGAGCAAAAGAAGAAGTCATACAAACCCTCACCGATCTCCGGGATAATGGTTGCGATGTAGTTACGATCGGACAGTACCTGCAACCCACTAAAAAACATTTACCCGTTGATCGCTTTGTACACCCTGATGAATTTGCGGAGTATCGTGAAATAGGATACCAGCTCGGACTTGATTATGTGGAAAGCGGTCCGCTGGTCCGCTCATCCTATCATAGCGAAAAGCATGTGTTTGCGGGATTGGGAAGAGAGCAGTGGAGTCGGGAGTCTTGAGTCGGGAGTCGAGAGTTACCCCCAACCCCTAAAGGGGAGAAGAGAAGTCGGCAGTCGACAGTCATCAGTCTGTCTCCCGATAGCTATCGGGACTATCAGTTTACTGGTCGCCCCTTAACACTTAATATCCTAATATCTCAATATCATAATATCCAAATCTCTCTCCATGTCTCGTCTAACTATCCTCCTTCTCTTCTTACCTTTCTCTTCCATTGCGCAATTGCAATGGAAAAAGGTGGATGATTTATTCGGGTCCTTGCCTGCTTCAGTACATGTTTACAAAACCATGGACTCACTGGATGGGAAGCCCCATATTGCTTATTATCTCGAAGCCAATCTGAATGACCGGCAATTGACTTTTACTGTGGATACTACCTATCAGCGCAGACTGAAACCTTCTCAGTTCTACGAAAAAAATGAGCAGCCGCTGCTGGTGGTGAACACCACTTTTTTTTCATTCGCCACTAATCAGAATCTGAATGTGGTGATCCGGAATAAAAAACTCCTGGGTTATAATATCCATACCATCAATGGAAGAGGGAAAGATACTTTTACTTACCGGCATCCATTGGGCAGTGCGATTGGAATCAGTAAGGACAGAAAAGCAGATATCGCCTGGTTGTATACTGATTCATCAACGCGTTATGCTTATGCCTATCAGGGTGCAATACCGGCATTGAAAGACTCTCTTATTTCTTTCAGTAAAGAAAATGCGATACGGTCCATCCAGCAATCATGGCCGCCCAAGGTAAGGGTCAGAATGGATTTTGGTCCCTGGAAAATGAAAACCGCCGTTGGGGGAGGACCGGTATTGATACAGAACGGAGAGATCCGCATCAGTAATAATGAAGAGATCAAATTTGCCGGTAAAGCCATTGATGATAAACACCCAAGGACCGCGATGGGTTATACAAAGGACAATAAACTCATCATCCTGGTGATCGAAGGTCGTAACCCCGGAAAAGCCGAAGGAGCAACACTGACCCAGGAAGCTCAAATGCTGAAAGATCTGGGATGTTGGGAAGCCCTGAATCTCGATGGGGGAGGCAGCAGTTGTATGCTGGTGAATGGAAAAGAAACGATCAAAGTATCGGATACAGGCGGACAAAGACCAGTACCGGCGGTATTCCTTATTCAGCAGAAGAAATAATTATTACTCCCATACCAAGGCACTGGCCCCCAGAATTGCCGCATCGGCTTCTTTCAGTTCGCTGAACATCAGCTTTACTTTATTCTGAAAAATCTGCAGCAGGTTTTCTTCCATGGCCTTCCGGGTAGGGTTCATGATCAGGTCACCGGCCTTGGTCAGTCCGCCAAAAAGAATGATCGCTTCCGGTGAAGAGAACATCACAAAATTCGCCAGGGCTTCTCCCAGTACCTGTCCGGTGAATTCAAATATTTCATTAGCGATTTTGTCTCCTTTCATGGCACATTCATACACAGAGTGGCTGGTGAGTTCATTGATGGAATAATCCCGCAGCAGACTTTCCTGTTCGGGGTATTGGGTCAGCAGTTCGAGGGCGGTTTCCCTGACACCCGTAGCAGAAGCATAGGCTTCCAGACTGCCCTTCATCCCAGTGCCTTTATGCATCCGGCCATCATGACGGATAATAGTATGACCAAGTTCACCGGCAAAGCCATCATGTCCCAGTAAAATTTTTCCATCAATCACAATCCCGCTGCCTACTCCGGTACCGAGGGTGATCACAATAAAATGTTTCATTCCTCTTGCACAGCCATACATCATTTCGCCTACGGCGGCGGCATTGGCATCGTTGGTCAGCTGGGTTTTAAGCCCGGTTTTTTCCGTGAACATCCGGGCAATCGGGATGATCCCCTTCCATTTGAGGTTGGGGGCATATTCAATTGTGCCCGTATAATAATTTCCGTTGGGAGCCCCCACACCGATACCGGCAAAGTTTTGTTTGCCTCCGGCCCTTTCAATCATGGGGTTCAGCTTGCTGATGAGTTCATCAATATACTCACTCACATCTTCATGTTCATTACTGGCCATCCGATCCTGTTCAATAATATGACCATTGCGGTCTACGATACCAAACTTGGTATTAGTGCCGCCTATATCGATACCTACTGCGTAACTTGACATACGAATTTACTTTTGAATCCAGATTAATGTCCGCCTGAAACCTGTGCATCATAATCCACGCCCTGTTTGCGAAGAATTCCCCTGACAATAAATCCAAAGAATGCCAGATAGGCAAAACAAACAGCGGCGATAATATAAGATTGATGAATTCCGATGATATCTGCGATTTTTCCCTGTATTGGAGGCAGGATACCACCACCCAGGATCATCATGATCAGGAAAGCTGAACCCTGGGATTCGTATTTACCCAAACCAGCCACAGACAAACTGAAAATACAGGGCCACATAATGGAGCAGAAAAGACCGGCGCTGAGGAAAGCATAGATCGCAATGCTGCCTGTTGTCAGCAGCCCTACAATCATGGCCACCACACCGAGTAAACTAAATACCAGCAGCGTGGTAGCTGGTTTTTCCTTGCTCATGAAGAAGCCTGCAATCAGCACCAGTACACATACTATATAATAGAACAGGGCTTTTACATTATAATCGGAGAGATAAATAATCAGAATCAACAAGGCAAATGCCACGAGGGGAACGATTACCTGTAATATCTGGCGGGTACTTTTTTTAAATTCAAAAGCACCAATGGCACCGGTCCATCGGCCAATCATCAAACTTCCCCAGTACATCATGATATACGGAGTGGCTTCTGAAGCAGATAGGGATCCGAATTCTTTTTGTTTTAATAATTCACCCAGGTTACTGCCCACGGCTACTTCCACACCCACATATACAAAAATGCCCAGCATACCCAATACTAACTGAGGATATTTCATGGCACCCCATCCATCTGATTTTTTGCGGGCACTCATATTGGCAACAATCAGCCCTACCACCACCACGGCCATGGCACCCAGCAACCAGCGCAGGCGATAAGCTTCCAGGGCATGTTTTTCAGCATCGGTGGCACTGGTCATATCCCGTTGATAACTGCCAAACACCGGTACAAACATGGCGATCAGCAGTCCGGTCATGATCAGTAAAGTATAGAGGGCCTTATTGGCCTTTTCTGTTTTTTCAATGATAATTCCGGAGGGCACTTTTTAGAGAAAAAGAAAAGGGCCGCAGCTGCAATGAAAAGAGCACCCACCCCAACATATAGAACAATTACTTTCGATAAACTAAGCGAAGCGATTTTATCATCTGTAATGGATGCCGTCGTTCCAAACAGGGCCAGGGCCACCACCAGGGGGCCGATAGAAGTACCAAATGAGTTGATGGCACCACCCAGTGTTATACGGGATGAACCTGTGGAGGGATCGCCAAGGGTAATTGAAAAAGGCTGGGCAGCCGTTTGCTGCAATGAAAATCCAAGTGCCACAATAAACAAACCGAGCAGCATGCCGGCAAAACTATTACCCTGAACCGCCAGGATCATGGCTGCAGCTCCCAATGCTGAAAAAAGTAAACCATAAACGATACTTTTCTTGTATCCCCATTTTCCTACCAGGTCCTTACCCCCAAATGCTCCATAAGCAAATAAGGCCAGTGCTCCGACATAATAAGCGGTATAGAAGGCAAAATCAATCAGCTGACTCTGGAACTGATCGAGATGGAAATAGTGCTTACAAAAAGGAATGAATACACTGTTGCCGGCCGCAATAAAACCCCAGAAGAAGAAAACGGTAACCAGGGTGCTTAAGGCGCCATAATCGGTTGGCTGTTTAGTTTGCTGACTCATTGCAATCGATGATTTGTTTGATAAAGTGCTGAAAGTATAACAATTTTAAATACGCCGGAAAACAAAGAAAAGCCTGTTGGCAGCTTGTATAAAAAAAACAGCCCTCTCTTTAGGGGTATTTTAAACAACCGGAATAATCAGCCCGCTTTAGTTTTGCAATCAGCCTTAAACCACTTAATTTCAACGAAATCTTGTTGATCAGTTATGGAGATCATTCATGTAGCGGCAGAATGTTACCCCGTGGCCAAAGCGGGTGGTCTGGGTGATGTAGTGGGCGCCCTGCCCAAATACCAGGCGGAACTCGGCCATGTAGCCAAAGTGGTAATGCCCATGTACCGGACTAAATTCCTTTATAATAACGACTGGGAACTGGTTCATGAAGGCGATCAGCGAATGGGCCCGCATCTTTTCATTACAGTATTATCAAAGAGAAAACCAACAAACTGGGTTTTGATTTATACCTCGTAGATATCAACGGATTGCTGGACCGGGAAAAAATTTATGGCTATGATGATGATACCGAAAGATTCCTGGCCTTCCAGATTGCCTGCTGCGACTGGTTCAGCAAATGGAATCACCAGCCGGATGTTATTCATTGTCATGATCACCATACCGGGCTGATTCCATTCTTTATGAAACACGGTTTGGAATTTCGCGCCAAGCTGGCCGATATCCCTTCCGTTTTTACCGTGCACAACGGACAATACCAGGGCTGGATCGACTGGAGTAAGTATTACCTCCTGCCACCATTTGATTCCTGGAAATGGGGCATGCTCGACTGGAACAATAATATCAACCCCATGGCTTCGGCAGTGAAATGCGCCTGGAAAGTCACCACCGTCAGTCATAGTTATCTCGATGAATTAAAAGAAGCTGCCAACGGACTGGAAAACCTTTTCCAGTATGAAGTGGGCAAGAGTCATGGTATCCTGAACGGTATCGATACCCATGTATGGGACCCGCTGACCGATTCCATGATCATCAAAAACTATGATAAGGAACTGGTTGAAAAAGGGAAACAGAAAAATAAACAGGAACTGGCCGGACAGTTCGGACTGGATCCAAATAAGCCCCTTGTGTCTTTTATTGGCAGACTAGTGGGAGAGAAGGCTGCTGATCTCTTACCTGAAGCCATCAGCCAGGCTATTTACCAACACCATGGACAGGTGAATTTCCTGATCCTGGGTTCCGGTGATCCTGCATTGGAAGACAGACTGGATCAGATGAAGCACCAGTTCGGCGGATATTATAATTCTTATATCGGCTATAGTGAACCTTTGAGTCACCAGATTTATGCCGGCTCCGATTTTTTACTGATGCCCAGCCGGGTGGAACCCTGCGGACTGAACCAAATGTATGCACTCCGTTATGGTACCGTACCGATGGTGCGGAATGTGGGTGGATTGAGAGACACAGTAACAGATATGGGCGACTGGCAGGGCTTCGGCATCCGGTTTGACCAGGCATCCGTTTGGGATATTACTTATTCGGTACGCCGGGCTATTAACATTTATCAGAATAAACCTGACCTTTATACCTGGATGCGTGAACACATGATGACCATTGATCACTCATGGGACAGTTCGGCACAACAGTATATAGATTTATACCAATCATTGAAGTAAACTACCCGTTATGGCAATCAGAACGATTACCCATTCAAAAGAAATGCTTTGCGTGATATTAGGCGGCGGCGCCGGATCCAGATTATACCCGCTCACGGCCAGCCGGTCAAAGCCTGCTGTACCCATTGCCGGTAAATACCGTTTGGTGGATATACCGATTTCCAATTGCCTGAATAATGGAATCGGAAGGATGTTTGTACTGACCCAGTTCAACTCCGCTTCCCTCAACAGGCATATCAAGAATACCTATCATTTCAGCGCCTTCAGTAAGGCCTTTGTAGATATCCTGGCAGCAGAACAAACACCGGACAACCCGGCCTGGTACCAGGGAACTGCCGATGCTGTACGGCAGGGACTCCGGCATGTTGAACCTTTTGAAAGTGATTATGTACTGATCCTTTCCGGTGACCAGTTATACCAGATGAATTTCGCGGATATGCTGGATAATCATAAGGCACTCGGTGCCGATATTTCTATCGCCACTATTCCGGTTGGACAAAGAGAAGCCCCGGAATTTGGCATCCTCAAATCATCAGAGGGTCTGATCACTTCTTTTATCGAGAAACCCAAAAAAGAAATCCTCGCTGACTGGGAAAGTGATACCGGTGAACAAATGAAAGGGAAGGGCCGGAATTATCTGGCTTCCATGGGTATTTATATTTTCAACCGCAAGCTCTTGTTTGATCTGCTTATGAAAGAGCATGCCGCTGCAACAGATTTTGGAAAGGAAATTATTCCTACTTCTATTTCAAAATATAAAGTAGCGAGTTACCAGTATGAAGGTTACTGGACCGATATCGGAAATATTTATTCATTCTTTGAAGCGAACCTCGGACTGACCCAGGAATTACCCGATTTCAATCTTTTTGATAACGACAATGCCATCTATACCCGTCCCCGGATGCTGCCCCCTGCCAAGATCAGTGGCACGACCCTGGAAAAAACCCTGGTGGCTGAGGGATCAATCATCAATGCATCAAGAGTGGAGCATTCAGTGATTGGTATCCGCTCCCGGATCGGACATGGTACTACACTGGTGAGTTCCTATATCATGGGTAGTGATTATTATGAAACCCTGCCAGAGATTGCGGCTGCCACAGCTGGCGGTTATCCGCTGCTGGGAGTGGGGGATCGCTGCTATATCAAGAATGCAATTCTGGATAAAAACGTGAGAATCGGCAATGATGTCCGTATTAATGGCGGTGCCCATCTTGAAAATACGGATCACGCTTTGTATACCGTGAAGGATGGGATTGTAGTGGTGAAAAAAGGCGCGATTCTTCCAAACGGATTTGTAATCTGATTTTTAATAGAGGCTGTAACAAAAGCTTTTATTTTGCCACTAAGACACAAAGGCACAAAGAATTAATTCTCAACTGATTTTTCCTTCGTGTCTTTGAGTCTTGGGGGCAGAAATATATTGCGGAGACAGCCTTATTTTTGATCCGGTTTTTAAATGTGTACTTATTACATATTATTCCTACCTTAGAGTAGCTGTTTAACTAATAACGATTGCTTATGTCATTGTTTATAGTGGGTACCAAACCCAGGCTCAGCCTTGCACAGATCATCAACATGAGTGTGGGCTTTTTTGGAATTCAGTTTGCCTTCGGGTTACAGAATGCCAATGTCAGCAGGATCTTTCAAACGCTTGGTGAATCTATTGACAATATCCCGATTTTATGGATTGCAGCCCCTTTAACCGGACTGATTGTACAACCAATCATTGGTCACTGGAGTGATAAAACCTGGCATAAGAAATGGGGGAGAAGAAGACCCTTTTTCATGATCGGAGCCATTTTTGCATCGGTGGCCTTGCTGATCTTTCCCAATGTAACTGAGGTATGGATGGCCGCCATCATGCTCTGGATGCTGGATGCATCTATCAATGTTTCGATGGAACCCTTCCGGGCATTTGTGGGTGATATGTTGCCAGACTCGCAAAGAACAACAGGGTTCGCCATGCAGAGTTTTTTATAGGAATCGGCGCGGTGATTTCATCACTCCTGCCTTACCTGCTCACAGAATTTGGCGTGGCAAACGAAGCGCCTCCGGGAGTCATCCCTGATTCTATCAAAATCTCTTTTCTCGCAGGTGCGGCTGTATATATGGCTGCCATATTCTACACGGTATTTACCACTCGTGAATATTCTCCGGAAGAAATGAAATCATTTGGAGAAGTTGCCGAAGAAAGTCAGCAACTAACCATCAAAACTCCTGCTTCATCATTCACCAGAAAGGGAACGATCTGGACCTTAATCGGACTGGCATTAACGGCAGTACTCTATTTTTATAATCAATCTGCCAAAACTCCTCTTGAAAAGGAATTATATGTCCTCACAGGAGGGGTTACCGTATTTGGTCTTTGTCAGTTACTGGCAGGCGCATTAGTGAAATCAGGTAAACTCAATGGATTTGCCGAAGTGATGGATGATCTGAACTTTCTTCCTCCCACCATGAAAAAACTAGCCGTCGTGCAGTTCTTTTCCTGGTTCGCCCTTTTTGCCATGTGGATTTATACCACTCCTGCCTTGTCACAGCATATCGCTAAAACAACAGATCCTACATCAACGGCCTACAATGACATGGGCAACTGGGTAGGTGTGCTTTTGCTTTTATAATGGCTTTGCTGCTTTTTTTGCTTTCCTCTTGCCCGTTTTGGCCAAACAGTTTTCAAGACCGATGGCACATCTCATTTCTTTATTTGCGGGTGGTATCGGACTGATTTCACTTTACTTTTTTACAGATAAAAATATGCTCATCATCAGTATGGCCGGAATTGGTTTAGCCTGGTGCAGTATCCTCGCTATGCCATATGCCATGTTAACCCAGGCTTTACCAGCCAATAAAATGGGCGTGTACATGGGTATATTCAATTTCTTCATCGTGATCCCGCAAATATTAGCTGCCACCATTCTTGGTATGCTCACCAAACATATTTTTCATGGCGATGCCATCATGACAATCGTAGTAGGTGGTTGCTCGATGATTATTGCCGGGTTACTGACCCTTCGTATAAAAGATAAATAAATGGTTATGAAAAAGGGAATCGTCTTATTTGTTGGTTTAGTCCTGCTCCAATTTGCAAGCTTCAGCCAAACCGATATCTATCCCACTCATTGGTGGACCGGTATGAAGAATAACAAACTCCAGTTAATGATCCATGGCGAAGGGATCGGCAACAGCCAGCAGGTGGCCATCAAATATCCGGGTGTACAAATGCTGAAACTGCATCGTCCGGAGAATAAAAACTATCTTTTGTAGACCTGCAGATTGCTGCTGAAGCCAGGCCGGGTACTTTTCAAATCATACTATCCGGTAATGGAAACAAACAAAGTATTCCCTATTCACTGAAGAAAAGAAGCAATGAAAACGGAAGGACAAGGGTTAAAGGCGTAACTGCCAAAGACCTGGTCTACCTGATCATGCCCGACCGCTTCAGTAACGGAGATCCTTCCAATGATCATTTTGATGATATGCGCGATAAGGGCCACGACCGTGATAATCCATTTGACCGGCATGGAGGTGATCTGAAAGGAATTCAAAACCACCTGGGTTATCTGGATGAACTGGGAGTGACTACACTCTGGATGACACCCGTAGTGGAAAATGATATGGCACGTACTACAGAAGGTGGTGTGAGTCGCAGTACTTACCACGGTTATGCTTTTACCAATCATTACCAGATTGATAAACGATTAGGTGGCAATACAGCCTATCATGACCTGGTACAGGCGGCGCATGCCAAAGGAATGAAGATCATTCAGGATGCTGTGTACAACCATGTGGGCAATGACCATTGGTTTATCCGTGATATGCCGATGAAGGACTGGGTGAACCAGTGGCCGGCTTATACGAATACATCTTACAAGGATCAGCCATTAGTGGATCCATATGCGGCTGCTATTGATAAGAAAGTATCGGTTGATGGATGGTTTACTCCTTTCCTGGTGGATCTGAATCAGCGCAATCCCTATGTCTCCAATTTTCTGATCCAGTATGCGATCTGGGCTACCGAAGAATTTGGCGTGGATGGCTGGAGGGTGGATACTTATTTCTACAGTGATCCTGTATTCCTGAATAAGATCAATGATGCCCTGCTTAAAGAGTTTCCGGCCCTTACCGTGTTTGGTGAAGCCTGGGTACAAACTGTTACCAACAGCGCTTATTTCTGTGAGAACAACATGAACATCCCGTTCAAACATAATTGTCAGGGTGTAACTGATTTTCCGGTTTACTTCTCTCTTGTGGATGCCCTTAAACAATCCTATGGCTGGAATGAAGGTGTCAATCGTTTGTACCAGGTACTGGCTCAGGATCTCCTGTACAAAAATCCGATGCGGAACTGTATCTTCTTAACCAATCATGATCTGGACCGGATCTATTCTGTTATCGGGGAAGATTTTGATAAGTTTAAAATGGGAATGAACCTCTTGCTCACCCTGCGTGGCATTCCGCAATTGTATTATGGGGATGAAGTTCTGATGAAAAATTTTAAAGACCCCAGCGATGCCGAAGTAAGGAAGGATTTTCCGGGTGGCTGGCCTAATGATAAGCCCAAGGACAACCGGTTTATCAAAGAGGGGAGAAGCGATAAACAGGAAGAAGCATTTCAGCATATCAGCCGGCTCGCACAGTTCAGAAAAAATTCAACAGCGATCGGTTCCGGAAAAATGATGCAGTACCTGCCAAAAGATGGTCTGTATGTTTACTTCCGCTATGACCAGCAACAAACCGTGATGACGATCAGTAATACCGGCGATAAAAAAATAAAGCCCGACTGGTCATGGTACCAGGAACGTATCAAAGGATTTACCCAGGCCCGTAATGTGGTTACCGGAAAAGTAAAAGCATTATCTGAAATCGAACTGGATCCTAAAGAAAGTTATGTAATGGAGTTGCTTAAATAACAAAGTTCACGAGGAGCTTGCTTCCATAAGTTCCCCATTCATCTGCCAGTTTACCCAGGCGGCTCATCATTTCGGTACGGGAAACTTTTCTTCCTTTGGCGGGAGGAGTGACCGGTATCAGGTTCACGCCATTCACTTCTACCTTGGTGGCAAACCAGGTGCAGTGCAGGCGGGGAATGCCTAGTCCCAGGATCATACCGGGTAAACCATGTAAACCTTCCGGTCCACCATTGATCAGTAATTCATCGCTGTAAAAGGCAAATACGGTAATGGAATCATTGATAAGACCGATGGCTTTGCGGCATTCATATCCGGCAATATTCCGGAGATCGGTGGTGATCTTCCATTTAATTTTCAGAAGACTGTCTTCCATCAGAAAGGTTTCTTCAAAAACTGGTTTCTGACTGATCGTACGGCCAGATGCATACTCATTGTACACTACATTTTTGTCAGCTACAGGTCGCCACCATAAACGTGGATCTGCCGGTATTTCTTTTCCGGGTTTATATATTGAGCGGGCGGTATCACCGGTAAATTCATAATAACTCAGAACGGATACCGGGTAACGGTCCTTGTTCTGCTCATACCAGCTGTCATTTTCCTGCAGGTCCTTCATCAGTTGACGGACACTGGTGGTTTTTTCGTATTCCACTTTGATCGAAGAAAAGAAATTGGCCTGGGCCAGGAGGCTGGTACTGCTCAGCAGCAGACTGACGGCTATGATTACTGTTTTCATTATTTAGGTTGTGTTCCGGGTGATTGATTGAATGTCCATTCAAAGCGCAACAGGAAATAACGGCTGATCCGCTGGTAGCGGTCATCACTTACAAATGTATTGCTGATATTACGGGTAAAACCCTTGTTGTCATCCAGCAGGTCATTGGCGGTAAAACTGATCTTGCCGGTATCCTTCTTGAAAATCTTTTTGCTGATACCTGCATTCCAGACTACGAGGTTTACATTGGTGGCGAAGGCCTGTATCCGCTGGCGGAGATCCGCATTCAGGTTGGTATAGACTTCCATTTTCCAGGGCAGGGTCAGTTCTGCATTGAAGTTACCACCATAACTGAAATAATTATTGTCTACCGCATTGTTCAAAGATGATTTGGAACTGTTATAGCCAATCCTGGGGGAAATACTGAAATCGAACTTATCTTCTTTGGAAATGCCTAAATCCAGATTGGCACTGAAGGTGAAGGATTGTGTCAATGCTTTCTCTCCGTTCACGAAATTATTAAAGCGGCTGCCGTTTCCATTTAAGCCAAATCCGTAATTCGGTTTGCCATTACCCTTGCTCTTATTGAAATTGGCCCAGAGAAACCAGTTCCGGTTACCGCTTACGTTCACCGGGTAATAAGTTCTTTTACCAGTGGTTTCATCCACGGTATTGAACTGGGTAATGGCATTTTGCTGAACAGTATAAGAGAAACTGAGACCCATCCATTGCTGTGATAATACTTTGTACTGATTGATAAAGACAGAAGTCTGGTGATTGAATCCCACTTTCAGATCCGGATTTCCTTTGTATTCGTTCAAAGGATCGGTATTATCCCGCAGCGGTTGTAACTGGCTGATATTTGGCTGGACAGTATTACCACGGTAATTGATACCGATATTGAACTGTGCTTTGGGCATAAAATTAATCTGTGCCTGGGGCGTTACATTGAAGAAGCGGTAATTATTAATCGTATTATCATCCAGGTTTTTCAGGTTGAGTTTGATATCAGAGATACCGGTACCGATACCTGCTCTCATTTTTTTCCCCGTGTACCTGAAAATGGCATTACCGCTATTTGAAAAAGCATCCAGTTCGAAATTGTTACTGAATTCTGTTACCAGGTCTTCATATTTTCCATTCAGGCTTTTTTCAAATGTATTGCGCAGGGAGCGGGAATGGTTTTTATTCCAGGCATAGTCCATCACCAGCATCCACTTATCAGACAGCGGCTCCATGAAACTGGTCTTGATACCAATAGTGGTGGATCGGCCATCAAAGAGTTTCTGCTGATCAATGGTGTCGGTACGGTTATACTGGCCATTTGCATCATAATACCGGATACGGGTGAGGTTTAGTCCGTCGTTGTCATCATCCGTCACCCCAAAACGGAATACTGTTTGCCACTGTCTGTTTTTCTTTTTAAAGAGTTGTTTATAAGTGAGCTGGTTATCCAGCTGTGTTCTTTTGGTATTATTGTCAAAACTGTTGATACTCTGGTTCACGGTATCCAGGTCAGACCCGATGAATTCACTGTTATTGGTACCAAAGCTCTTACCGGTCTTATAGGTATGGGTAATTACATATTTTAAGGAAGCCAGTGAGTCCAGTTTGATTTCATATTTTCCATTAGTGGAATGCTGCTGACTGAGATTGTTCCGGGTGGTATAGCGGTTACTATAGGTTACACCACTGGGCAAAATATTTTGCGTCAGTGTAGTGCCGGTATTGGTGGTGCCAAGGCGGTTGTAGCGGTATGAGAGGTTGATATTCTGTTTATCGGCATTCCATTTATTACTGAATAGCGCACCACCGGTCCAGGCATCGGGTAAACCCCGAAGGCTCCAGTCGTTGAATTCATCGTTACCGCCAAAACTGTAATAGAAACCGCTGAGTTCATCGTATTCATAGTCGTTTTCAATACCCAGTTTCTGCCGGTCTTCCCAGTTCAGACTGCCTGCATTCACATTGGTGCGGGTACCATAGGCGGCAATCTTCTTTTTACCCACAAAGCGGTTATACATCAGCCGCCCTTCATAGTATTTATTGAAATCGGTACCTGCTGCTACTTTTCCAAAGGCACCCTTTTTGGCGTCTTCTTTTAGTTTGATATTGACAGTCTTCCCTTCATTTCCGGTACTCATTCCCGTCATGTTTTGCTGATCGGTCTTGGTTTCAAAAACCTGAACCTTATCCACGGCTTTTGCTGAAATATTCTGCGTGGCCATGGTAGGATCATCGCCAAAAAATTCTTCTCCATCTACCAGCACTTTATCCACTCTTTTACCCTGCGCTACTATTTCCCCTTTGGCATTCACAGAAAAGCCCGGCAGTTTTTTCAGCAGGTCTTCCACGGTGGCACCTTCTTTTACTTTGAAACTATCGGCCACAAATTCGGTGGTGTCACCTTTAATCCGGATGGCACCTACAGTTTTAATAATTACAGCATCCAGTAATTTACTGGCCGGTGTCATGCTGATAGGACCGGTATTCAGGTCTCCTTTCAGCGTTAGTTCATCCATGTAGTCGGCAAATTTGGGATAGGTGATCAGCAACACATACTGACCGGTATCCATGGAAGGCAACTGGAACTTACCCTCTTTGTTGGACCTCGTAAAAGCAACAAGCGTGGAGTCTGCTTTTCTTAAAAGGCTGATGGAAGCTAAAGAAAGGGATTTCTTTTCCGTGGTGTCTGAAACTGATCCGCTGATGTTACTTTTTTGGGCATTGATTGCTGAACAAAAAAGCAGGAACAACAGCGCCGAAGCGGCTTGTTTTAACATGGCTGGTTATTGGTTTGATCCGGTAATGACCTTTTTGGTTGCTACTATCCGGAGCTATACTTTATGAAACGGTGCAAAATCGGGCTTTTCTTTCAGGGTCCCGGAAAACGAGCGGTGCCGGAATGTTAAACTTTCATCAAAATGATGTAAGTTGGTGATATACAATTATCCAATAATACTTAAGCATGCCGACCAGTAAGAAAAAATCCGCCGGTAAAATACAGCAGGATAACGAGCAGGCCCCGGCAAAATTGCCTGCGGCTACTACAACGGTACAGGCGGTCGCAAAGCGGTATGAAGAAACCGAATACATAGATACTGCTAAGCCGGTCTGGAATTATTCATTGCTCACTGCCGAAGATGTAATCAATTATCAGAATGGTACTCATTATCAGTTATACAAAAAATTCGGGTCCCATTCTATCCAGGTCAATGGCACCTGGGGGATGTATTTCTGTGTCTGGGCACCCAATGCCAGTTCCGTTTCCGTGAAAGGTAATTTCAACGATTGGAAAAATCATGAATATGAATTAAACCCCCGCTGGGATAAAAGTGGAATCTGGGAAGGATTTATACCTGGATTCAAATTAGGAGAAGCTTACAAATATCATATCATTGGTTATGCTAAAAGAGCATTGGATAAAGGCGATCCCTTTGCCAACTTCTGGGAAAAGCGTCCGCAAACTGCCAGTATCACCTGGGATATGTATTATGATTGGAAGGATGCGGGCTGGATGAAGAACAGGAAAAAGAAAAATGCGCTCGATGCTCCCTGGTCGGTCTATGAATTGCACCTGGCCAGTTGGCAGCGACCTGTAAAAGATGATGAAGAAGCTTATAATACTTATGACCAGATCACGGAAAGACTGGTACCCTATATAAAGGAACTGGGTTTTACGCATATAGAGCTGATGCCGGTAATGGAGCATCCCTTCGATGGCAGCTGGGGTTATCAGTGTACCGGTTATTTTGCGGCCACTTCCAGATTCGGTGATCCGCAGGGACTGATGCGGATGATTGATGCCTGTCACCAGGCCGGAATCGGGATCATCCTCGACTGGGTGCCTTCTCACTTTCCATACGATGCCCATGGCTTGTTCATGTTCGATGGTACGCATACTTATGAATATGCCGATATGCGGAAGGGTTTTCACCCCGACTGGAACAGTTATATTTTCAATTACAAAAGGGGGGAGGTGAAATCATTCCTGATCAGCAGTGCCCGGTATTGGTTCGATCTTTTTCATATCGATGGAATCAGGGTGGATGCTGTTTCCTCCATGCTTAAACTCAATTATTCCCGCGAACACGGTCAATGGGAACCAAACGAACATGGTGGTGATGGAAACCTGGAAGCCATTGCCTTTATCAGTGACCTGAATGCAACGATCTATCGCGATTTTCCGGATGTTCAAACCATAGCAGAAGAAGCAACCGACTGGCCCGGTGTAAGTAAACCCACTTTTGAGGGCGGTCTGGGCTTTGGTATGAAGTGGATGATGGGCTGGATGCATGATACCCTTGACTATTTCAAGTTTGATCCGGTGTTCAGACAATTTCACCAGAACAAGTTTTCATTCAGTATGATGTATTACTATGATGAAAACTTTATGCTGCCCTTTAGTCATGATGAAGTGGTGCATGGCAAGAGCCCCATGTTATACAAAATGCCGGGAGATGAATGGCAGAAGTTTGCGAATCTCCGGTTGCTCTATACCTACATGTGGACACATCCTGGCGCCAAGCTGCTCTTTATGGGGAATGAATTCGGACAAACCAGTGAATGGAATTATAAGTCAGAATTGCCCTGGGAATTGTTACAATTCGATTGTCACCGTTTACTGAAAGATTGTGTATCTGAACTCAACCGTTTGTTGAAGGCCGAGCCTGCCATGCACCAGCAGCAATTCAACATGGAAGGGTTTGAATGGGTGGATCTGAACCACCGGGAAGAATCGGTGATCGTATATAAGCGAAAGGGAAAAGAAAAAGGATGACCTGCTGGTGATCCTGAACCTGACCCCGATGGTGCGGAACGACTGGGAGATATGGGTAAGTGAAAAGCCTTATACGGAGGAAGTTTTCAACAGCGACAGTAAAAACTACTGGGGAACGGGGGATGTTTATAACCCTGAAATCCGCTGTGAACTGGTTGATAAGAATCAAAAAATGTACAGGCTGACCGTAAATTTACCAGCACTTTCCGGGATCATCCTGAAATAATACTATTTTGGAACGATTTTAGCTGATTTGTAGTTGGTTAAGCTTTGATTCATCCATCGCAAATAATAACTTGCATGTGTAGCTATTTTAAATCCATCCTAAATAAAGCCCTATGAGACGTATTTTTTTAACCTGCGGTATTGCCCTGGCGGTGTGGCCGGCATTTTCCCAGAATGATACATTCACGCAACAGGCAGGAATCAGCGCCAATCCCCCGGTAGACAGTGGAGATTATTTTTTGCAGAAAGGTCTGCAGGAAAAACAAAATGGTCGCCGGCTCGAATCCCTGAAAAATTTTGAAAAAGCAGTACGCTATGACGCCAACAGCAAACCCATTGTGAATGAGCTGGCCCTGGCTTATCATGATCTGCGCAAATACAACCTGGCACTGGAGAACTACAAGAAACTGGTGGCCATGGGAGATGAGAGCCCTGAACTCTTTAAAAAATTAATGCTCCTCTCTTATCAGTTGAAGCAATCGGATGATGTATTGCTCTATGCCGATAAACTGAAGAAGGCAGCTCCGCACGAGAAAGTGGCTTTCTATGTGGGTCGGATACATTACGACAATGATAATTATGGAGAAGCTATCAAGTACCTGAACATGGCCGAGAAGGAAGATCCGGCCAATGCAGAAATTCCTTACCTGATTGCACACAGCTATGCCGACATGATGAACTACAAGCTGGCGGTACCTTATTTCAAAAAAGCCCTGGAGTTGAAACCCACGGAAGCGTACTGGACCTATGAACTGAGTCTGATCTGTTATGCCATGCATGCCGATAAGGATGCCCTGAAATACATGCTGGAAGCAGGGGAGAAGGGACTGAAAAAAGACAATGATTACCTGGAGAACCTGGCCATTGCCTACCTCAATATCGGTGATCTGGATAAAGGAGTCGAAATGCTCAATGAAATCCTGAAAAGAAAACCCAGCGATCTGAATATTCTGGGTATGGTGGCCGAAGCTTATTATGGGAAAGCCAAGTTTGATCTGGCCATGCAATACTGGGATAAAATGCTGGAGTACGATAAAGAAAATGCTTCTGCCCTTTATATGATCGGGATGTGTTACCAGCGCAAGGGTGGTAAGGAAAATACCGAAAAAGGAATCCGGCTCTGCGATAAAGCCATCGAAATGGATCCTTCTCTGGCTAGTTTGAAGCAGAAGAAGATGATGGCGGGCTTATGAGAAGTCGTTAGTCTTTAGCCGATAGTCGTTAGTAAGAAATTAAGTAATATTTTAAAAGGGCGTCAATGATGAATTGACGCCCTTTTTTAGTCTCATTATTGGTCTTGAAATTTGGTAGCTGTCGGTCCTGGTTGTCCCCTATTTATCTAAGATAAATGACTATCGACTAAAGACTATCGACTAACGACTTTCCTCACATTCTCTCCGGCACCCTGATCCCCAATAATCCCATTCCTGATGCTATTACATTAGCAGTCATGGAAGCCATGCGGAGGCGGAGACTTTTCTTTTCTTCCGTTTCTGCATTCATCACTGAATGTTCGGTGTAGAATGTATTGAATGATTTGGCGAGATTGAAAACATAGATAGCGATTACAGAAGGATTATGTTCTGATACCGCCTGTTCCAGTACGGCAGGATATTGCTCCAGCAGGATAATCAGGTCTCTTTCGAGTTTCAATAAACTATCTGTTGCAGTTGAGAGGGCATCATATTTAAAACCTGCTTCACTTGCTTTGCGCAGAACAGATTTGATCCTTGCATGGGTGTATTGTACAAAGGGTCCGGTGAAGCCATGAAAGTCGATGGATTCTTCCGGATTGAAGATCATTCGTTTTTTGGGGTCCACTCTTAAGAGGAAAAACTTCAGGGCACCGAGGGCGATGGTGTCATAGAGTTCTTTCAGTTCCTCTGCAGTGAAGTCTTTTACCTTACCTAATTCTTCCGTCTTGGCCTTTGCTACATTCACCATTTCTTCCACCATATCATCAGCATCCACCACAGTGCCTTCCCTTGTTTTCATCCGGCCATCGGGTAATTCCACCATGCCATAGCTGAGATGATAAATACCAGCCGCGCCCGGTATACCCAGTTTCTCACAAATCAGTTTGAGTACTTTGAAATGATAATTCTGTTCGTCGGCCACTACATAGATACTTTGTTCGCATCCAAACTCTTCCTGTTTTTGTGCGGCCAGTCCGATGTCCTGGGTAATATAGACTGCCGTACCATCTTTTCTTTGCACTACTTTTTCATCCAGTCCGTCAGCGGTCAGGTCAATCCAAACACTGCCATCCTCTTTTTGGGTAAATACTTTTTTGGCCAGCCCATCCTGCACAGCTTTTTTGCCCAGCAGGTAGGTATCACTTTCGTAATAGGTTTTATCAAAGTCGGCTCCGATCCGATTATAGGTAATATCAAATCCGCTGTATACCCAGCTGTTCATTTTTTTCCAGAGGTCGATCACTTCCGGTTTACCGGCTTCCCAGTCCACCAGCATTTGCTGGGCTGCTTTCATAATGGGGGCGGCTGCTTCCGCTTCTTTTTTATCCATTCCTTTTTCAATCAGTTCGGCCATCTGCTCTTTTTGAATGATACCAAACTTTACATAATAATCTCCTACAAAATGATCGCCCTTGGTGCCGGTACTTTCGGGAGTACTGCCGTTTCCATAAAGCTGCCAGGTCACCATGCTTTTACAGATATGAATCCCCCGGTCATTGGAGATACAGGTCTTGTATACTTCATGTCCGCTATGTTTGAGAATCGCAGCGGTACTCCATCCCAGGAAAATATTCCGGAGGTGGCCGAGGTGCAGGGGTTTATTGGTATTGGGGGAAGCGTATTCCACCATCACTTTTTTACCAATTGGCGGAAGGGATCCAAAACCGGTCTGCTGATAATGATTGTTTAAAAAACGGGTCCAGTAGGAATCGGCCACTGATAAATTCAGAAAGCCCTTGATCACATTGAAAGCGGTAAACAAAGCAGGATGTTGCTGCACCAGATGTGTACCCAGTTCCTGTCCCAGTTGTTCCGGTGATTTCTTCAGCTGTTTTACAAAACTGAACAGTACAATGGTATAATCGCCTTCAAATTCCGGTTTGGTGGAATTGATGGTCAGCTCTGTTTCGGCAGCCTCATAGCCATACAATTCTTTCAGCGAAGCCTGTAACAATGGTTTGATCTCTTTAATAATGCTCATCCGGACTTGTTTAGCGTGCAAAATTACGATTATTAGGGGGATTAGGAATTGGGTATTAGGTATTGGGTATTCAGAAGCGAGTCTGGAGAATTGGATCGGTGTTTGATTGGTGGAGCGGGGAGGTATTGTGATATTAAGATATTGGGATATTGAGTGCTGAGTGCTGTTGACTATAGACTATTGACTGAAGACTAAAGACTTCTCTCTTCCGGACTTATTCCTTATTTTGCCCCCATGCGCCGCCATATCCATAGCGCCCGTGATTTTGTACTGCCCATCATCGACTTTTTTTATCCTCCGTTTAAAAAGCTGATGAACCTGCAGACATTCCGCTATGCCGCATCGGGAGGGGGAAATACCCTGCTGGGACTGATTGTGTATTATATTGGTTACAAATACATTTTTGCGGAAAAGACATTTGAGTTTGGCTTCTTTGCTTTCAAGGGGCATATTGCGGCTTTGGCCCTTTCTTTTCTGGTTACTTTTCCGGTGGGATTCTTTATGTCGAAATATGTGGTGTTCAGCGATTCAAACATGAAGGGGAGAATCCAGTTATTCCGCTACCTGATGATTTGTTTGTTTAACCTGGCCCTGAATTATATCCTGCTGAAAGTATTGGTGGAAACCCTGCATATTTATCCTGTCCTGGCACAGGTGCTCACGATCTTTGTGGTCGTTTTATTCAGTTATATTGCCCAACGAAATTATTCATTCAAGGCATCAACGGAAGAAGCACCTAAAAGCTGAAGTCGATTGATTCCACTTTTACGGCCAGTTTGCCTTCGCAATTACTACGGATCACCAGGTGTTGCTGCAGGGGATAGATCCCTGCCAGGCGGATATCCTGAATAGTGCCCATACTTTTTATGCCTTTTGCCAGCTCACGATTCAGTTGCTGGTTCAGTGTTGTTTTAGCACTGTCGATATAGGCGCCGAGTTCAAAACGGGCATACTTGCTGATTTCTTTGGTAATCTTTTTATCAAAGAGCCAGTCGGCCGATCCTAACAGGATGTTTTTTGATTTGATATCAAATTCAATATCCTTTACTTCCAGACTTCTTTTGGCAGAATCATAAACGGGTTTACCGGTGAGGTAAAAAACACCGGTATTGGTACCGGAGAAATTTATTTTGATCACCAGTTTATCAAAGCCACCACCATAAACCCGGCAGCTGTCGAGAATGAATTTCTTTTTTACAAATCCTTTCTTGAAATCGAATTCTTTGCCCACAATCTGCTGGTTCATAATCATGCTTAATGAATCATAATTCAGCATGGCATCGAGAAAGATGGAAAAGCCTTCTTTATTACTGTAGCTTCCCATATTCGGTACCCATGAACTTTTTTCAACAGGTCTTTCAAAACTAATCATGGGTTTGGCTGAAAGTCCGATGCTGAGATCCAACCGGTCTTTATTAATGGCCAGGGTATTGATCCTGAATTTCTGCGGGTTCATTTGCAGCCAGCCCAGTCCGTAGAGATTATATACTTTATTCAGCTGATCCCATACCTGTTGGAATTTTGATTTAAGGTCAACCGTGCCATAGGATTTTTCCAGTTCTTTTTTGGATGCATCCAGTTCGGTGACCAGTCCTTTTAAAACCTGTTTGGTGATATCCTGTCCCCAGAAGCAGACCTCACATTTGTCCAGTGGTTGCGGTTCATTTCTTTTAATAAAGACTTTTACTTTATAATCAGGCTGTACACTGAGGGCGCTGAGAAAGGAAACATTCACTCTTCGTTCCGGTTCGCTGAAGCCACAGCGGCAGGCGGGGGTCCAGGGGGAAACGACGGTGCCGTTTACACAGAGCCGGGTGGAGCCAACGATCTTATAGTAACCGGTAAAGCCCAGGGTGAGGGTATTACCGACACCGGTAATCTTTAGCGGACTTCTCCGGAAAGAATATTTATAGCGAACATCGCATCCCTCCTGTACCCATTCGTCGGGGTATTTGGGAGAGGTGAAGATGGTATCCACGCTTTTTTCCGCCATAGAGAAAAGCGGTTTCAGGTTCACCTGTATGGGAATATTGATTTCTGAATCGGGGAGGGAGTCCAGCCGGAAATTCCCCGGCGACAGATCGGGTTTGGCGGGGTCGATTTTTTGAGCAGTGCCAGTCAGCGCAAAAATCAAAGTGGTGGCCAGAAAAATTCCTTTCATTCGGTTAATTGACGGGTAAAATTAACCAAAAGGGGATAAGGAAATGTGAAGATTTTCGTGAAAATACCCGGATTAATATGTTGATCAGGGCCGATAAATTCATGCAGTCCTTTAGTTCAGTCGCTGCGCAGTAGTTTTCTTGCAGTTCTTATCCAGGTACTGGTCAATGACGTCCTTAATGGACTTAATTTTACTAAAATTCTTTGAAAGAGCCGGAATCTCTGCATTATATTTTCTGATCTCTTTTTCAATGATCCCCATTTTTGTGTCAATTTCCTTTCTCAAAGTTCTGAATTCATCTTCATTCACTTTAATGGTATTGATGTCTTCTGCCAAATCTTTTATCGTGCTGATTGCAGATCCCGCCGGCCCGAATTTTTCCAGCACCATTTCCAGAGCCTTGTCGTTTATTTGATCGGATATCGTCGCTGAAAAGTCATAATCATTTTCAATTAAATTGGCAAGAAAATCGAATGTGAATTTAGCAAGAGCGGCACGTCCTTTTAATGGAGGAATGGCAGCACCCACAATATTATTGATCAGGTTGCATTGTAGTTTTAAGTATTGCGATAATGTAGCAACGGCTCTTCCCATATCAGAAGTAACCCAGCGTGTTTCGTCAAGCAATTCTTTACGGATCTTAGTAATCAATTCTAATGAATTCTGTGATATTTCGAGCTTTGAAAGTGCATCGGTATATTGTTTTAGAAGTGTAACATCCCTGTAGTATACCAGTTTGCTGCACTTTGGATTATTGTCACATTCGACCAGTTTGGGGTTTGCTTTTACTTCGTTTTGATAGTTGAGGAGGATGGCCACTTCATCGTTACACTGTTTCATGGCCATGTTTTTAACGATCTCTCCAAATTTGTTGGCCCAGGTTGTTGGATCCACTTTTTTACAATTCGCTTCCTGAATCATTTTTCGGGCTTCGGCAAGCATTGTTTTACATTCCTGTGCTGCTAAAGACTGAATGGAAAATATCAATATCAGGCTGCAAAAGTATTTAACGATTCGGATGCTGATTTTGCGATTCATAAATTGAAATTTTATTGGTATAGATTCAAATGAGTGATGCAATGAGCTTTGGACAATTATAGTTTTGTAATATCCATGGCCAGGCGGAATCCGATAAAAGAGTGTTGTTCCATTTCCCTGAAATATTGGTTGACTCCTGGCTGTAAATAATAGGGGTCAGACTCCCAGGATCCACCTTTTACAATGGTAAATTGCCGCAGCCATTCGCCGATCTTATCAGCATTTTTATTTGCCAATGGCGATCTCGGGTAGCTGCTGCTCAGATCATGAATAAGTTTCGTTAACAGGGAATCTTTTTTCAATAGCGGGTTCTCGCTCCCGGCACTGCTTGTCCATTCCGCAACATTTCCATGAAGATTATAACATCCGGTGTTGCCAGCCTTATACGCATTTCGCGGTGCAGTATAGAAACAGCCATCGTCGGCATAGCTTTTAACCATAAAGCCATGGGGGCCAACGATTCTGCCAAAATTATATTTATATCCAAGGTTTCGGATATGATTGTCTGGTTCAGGGTTTGCAGGATTGGGGTAGGCTTTTGTTTGCGTTCTGTCAAAAATGTTGAATGCCCGGTTATGATTTTCTGTCAGCATTTCTGCCCCTTGTTGTGCAGCATATTCCCATTCGTTTGCGGCAGGTAACCGAAGGGTGATTTTTAAATTGCTCTTTGTGCTAACTAAAGATTCATTCCATTTTCTTGTTTTCCACTCGCAATAAGCGATGGCCTGTTTTGCACTTACTCCTACTACCGGGTAGTTGTCGAATGCCGGATGTGCAAAGTATCGCTTTGTCATCGGCTCATTATAACTATATGCAAAATCGCGTATCCAAACAAGCGTATCAGGATAAACGGCCTGGGTTTCACCGTTTTCGAACCGGTAGAGAATCTTGTCAGTGTCGATTTCTTTTTTACCGTACCATCTCTTTTCTGAAGGTATGATCAGTGGGGCCAGCAGTTGATGATCCCAATTGATAGATTGTGTCCAGTCAATTTTTGAGGAACCAGCAACAAAATGCCCCAACAATTGCTTTGCTGTAGAATCAAGCACATATTTCACAAACTCGCGGTATGCTGCATTGCTGACCTCATATTGATTCAGGTAAAAGAGGTTTACACTGGCTACTGCGGGTAAAATCAATGTAAGTGAATCATGACCGTTTACAATCCCGGACCGGAACTCGCCACCTGGAACAAAGATAAATTGCCCCATTTCATTTTTGTATGCAAAGCTGGCGGGGATCGCTTTCAAAACGCTTTTGGCGGGTTGGGCCTGGATTGCAGCAGCGAAAAGCATCATCTGCAGCAATTTAAAAAAGCGGGTAACATTATTTATTACAGGTCCTGGCATGTACCGGTTTTTTGCTGACTGGTGTTCATTAAATAACATTCTCCATTATTTTGAACGAATAGAACAGGATTGAATTCAAATAGCCATACAAGAAGATCAAACTGAAACGGTATGGTAATTGCGCCTTGTTTGTCGATGACACCAAATTTGTCTTTCTGTTTTACAATGGCCATTCCTTCATAAAAATTATCTCCTCCGTCGAATTGAAAAGGGATGACTACTTTATTGTATTGGTCAATAAAACCATATTTTCCGTTTTTGATAACACAGAGAAGTCCTTCCTGGAAACTTTGCCTCCTTTCATCAGTGCCGATCTTAATCTCTTTGCTGCCATCATTATGCTGAGTGATGAATAGCTTTTGTCCTGTCATAAGCAGGGTATCCGGGTCGTAATCAAAAGGAATGACCGCTACTGCCTGTTTGTTTACAAAACCCAGTTTCCCGTCTTTAACAACACGCGCCAGTCCGTTATAGAAGTCGTTTACTTCATCATATATAGGTGTCAGTATTACCTGATTATTACTATCCAGCATCCCGAATTTCCTGTTCTCCCGGATTTTTGAGTTATTCGTGTGGGGATAGGTGTACCAGATGTCGTAGGACTGTGCAAATAGCTGGCTTGTAAATGACAGGCTAATCCATAGAATGAGGTGGTAATGTATTCTTTTAGACAAGCGTATTGTTTTAAGAATTCGATTGATGAGATTGCTTTTTAAAAATCGGGAACAACCAGATAGCATCTTGGTTCAGCGGTAAGTTGTTGTGCCAGGAAATTATATCCTACCCACATATATCCGGATTCACCCCAAGCTGTTCCCCAGGAGTTCTGAATTCTGAATGCCTGTCTGGCATCATCATAACCTATAATAGCAACTGCATGGCCACCATTGTCAGTGCCACTTAACGAATTATAGACTCCTGTTCTGTACTGATAAAAATTTGTATATACTCTTATGCCGATCATTAACGGATAGCCGGAATACAGTAAACGTTTCATTTTATCAATATCACTTATTGATAGATATGACCAGCTTCTGATGCGATAGCGCAAGGCGGCTGAGTTCTGGGCGGCACTCGGGATCTGGCTGCATTCATAATCAGTATAAGGCATATCCGACCAGGAACAAATCCCCTTAGTTTTCAAAATGGCCATTGCTCTTGGGTAGGTGGATCCTCCGTCGCAGCCGCTTAGTTTACAGAGGTTGTACAGGAATTTTGGACTTCCCAGGAAATTATTACTGTAGCTGCCTCCGTTGGAACGGTTAATATAATAACTCATAACAGTATAACCAGCCGAAAAACCGATACAGGACCCTTGTCTTTTCTGATCACCCACGGGTGCAGTAGGTATTGTATAAGCGTTGGGCAAGGTTCCTGTAAAATAACTGGGTAGCGTGGTGGAACCGTCAACCAGATCACCGGGTGTTGCAGGTACCAAACCCAGATCATAAACCGGATCAAAAGGATCAACCTTAGACGGCTCACAGGAACTTAAAATTAGCAACACTGCGAAAGCACACAATAACCCGATTTTGTGATTTAAATACTTTCTTTTCATAAAAGGAGATTATAAACTGTGATCCCAAATTGGTAATGTAGTTTACAAATAGCAGCTACTAATACCGTCGGCTCTTATTATATGAATCAGCTGCTGCGGATACCAGATCATTATTGAAAAAAACAAAGCCTACTGACATCCCGAAACCGCCTGTTTTTTGAGAATAGAAATAGCTATAATTGCTTTCAATTTCAAAATTGACTGCCTTTCCAAGTGGTAATTGTAAACCTAAGTGACCGGCACCATAAAATTTAATATTCGAAGTAGGATCAGGGTCGTCAAGCGTTGACTTTAAAGTTGCCAACCGGTATGAAAAAGGACTGATCCCGATATATACTAATTTTTTGGTTGGAAGGAACCTGAAAGTAGATCCAAAATCGACAACCTGAATGTCTTTATTGAACTGTACTCCCATGTAGACTTTAAACTCATAACTATTCTGACTATTCCGGATGTTCAGGCTCCCATAAGCACCATAATATTTTTTGCCGGTAACTAGCGGCGAGAAATAGACATTCCCCTGTCCGCCGAATCCGATTGTTTGTTTGTTCTGTGCATAACTTGCAGGAAGTAATTGGCAAAGAAATATTGCCAGCATCATCCATTGAGGTGCTTTAGTGGTGGCCATTGTTTTTTTTTGAATGGTTAAAATTAAAATTCCGTTTAGTCAGGCTGTTGTAAGTGGTGGCTTACATGATATAAATCTGAATTAAAATGTTTCACAAGTCAATACCCCTTTCGTTGAATAGATTATCCGGTTTCCTCAAAAAGTATCTTGTCAAAGAGGTTCATCACTCATCAGTAGAACCCAGGTGGGAACCTGCACCGTGGTCTGAACAAGCTTGCTTTTGAAATACTCATACATCAGAGCAACGCGACCCCTTGTGGCACTTTCGAAATAGCTGTCACTGATCTCAATCTCCCGGTAACGGGAGACCGCTTCCAGTTGGTTTTTTTTGTTGGTATTGAAAAAGGCGATCTTACCGTAATAAGGCTTTGGATACCTGGGATTTTTAATCGTGATATTGTAAGAAATGAATTTTCCTTTTTTGAATTGTTTTTGCATATACATGATCACTTTCGACATGTCAGCCGAACTGGCGATCATTATTTTTTTGCTGTTAGCCCTCAGTCCCTTGTCGGAAAGACTGAAAAAATCGCCGGCATTAACCGTGAAGTTTTGGTCGCTGAAAGTAAAGGAGGTGTTATTTTCCGTTTTATTTTTCTCAATGGGCACATTTAAAGAGCCACAGGAGTTGAATAACTGGCTACAGCAGGTTGCTAGCAATAAAATGTTTAATTTCATGATCTAGATTTTGATGATTTTAAAGTATTTGGGTCCGAAGTATTGGGTTTTGTAATAAATACGACTTGATTCTGAGGAAATGGACTGGCGGGTATATAAAAGCACTTTCCCATTTTTGGCAACAGAGCAACGTGTTCCTTTACTGGATCCGCCATCTGCATTCCTGTCATCCGTGTCGCCATCCTTGTCTCGATCATTATTGTCACCATCCTTGTCTCGATCATTATTGTCTCCATCCCTGTCACGGTCATTATCACCCCCTTTTTTTTTTCGGTTATTGTTTTTCCCTTTGCTGATCCTGTCTGAAGATCCGCCGGCCTGGTTTCTGTCATTGTTGCTGCCATCGTCAAGACGATCATCGTTGTCTCCATTACGGTCGCGGTCATTCATGCCTCCATCAAGTAATCTTGTGATGCAGTTACTGCCGATTGCATATATCTTATCCGTGGTTATCAATAGCGGGCATTTCAGGCTGTCGGCAATGAACATGATGCGTTGCTCTGTACTCTTTGGTTCCAGGTATGAAAATTCAGAACCCTGCCCCGATACAATCGAGATTTTCAGCAGGAGCAGGAGGTTGATAAATAGGGCTGGTTTCATCTATTGATTATTTATTGTTTCGGCTTCGATTTACTTGTTTTGTCGTTTCGGTTCGTATTCCCTTTTTTAGCTGAGGAGGTCATTTTTACAACCCCCGCTTCCAATCTTCATTATGACCTTGCCCACTGTAATGTTTATTCAAACTGACCGGCAAATTACTTTCGGTTCCATCAATAATTCAGCCGTGTTATGACTGAATTTAATAAGGTGAAAACACCTTTTTTGGGGAAAGACCATATTGAACAATTGTAAGGACTAGTATTGTCTTTTCTGATCTTAAGGCCCCAGTGATAGCTTTCATTTTTTTTCAGGACCCATTTTCAACATAACTAATTCTTTTTTTACCAAAGGCGAACTGTCTATGATTCCCATTCCGGATTCTTAACCTGGCCATTGCAGAAGAATCTTAATATTGGCCAACAACCTGTAAGATGATCATTGTCATTTTCACCTTTGTAGAAATGGGATTTGACTTTCGGCTTCATTGGTTACAGATATTGTTAATAGCGGTTAATAATTATTTATTCAAATTCTTCACAAGAGCCGTTATAAACGCATTTTTTCCGGCCTTCTTCCCATATTTTCCAGTAGATATCATGTGCCTGTTTATTTTTACTTTCCGAATATTTGCCGGTCATATAAACGGAATATTTTTCAAATTCTTCACAAAGCGCTTTCAATTCTTTTCTGATCGCCTCGGTGGGTTTTCCCTCCGCGTCCGCTTCGATGTATTTTGATTCTACCGCAGATCTTTTGCAGTAGATATCCACTAATTTCCTGGCCTCCTTTTCTATCTCAGTTCTATTGATAGCTCCCGGGTTTGATTTCGTACCGGGAGCGGTGGTTTTTTCATTGCCATTAGCAGATGTAACAGGCCTGGTCTTTACTTCTGTAGTTTTCTCCAATCCGCATGGCTGGTTCTCCTGACCCTTTGAGTCATCGCATTGGGCATAGCATCCTGCAGCCCCACTGCATTTGGCATCCCCAAAGCAGACATTCCAGATAAAATAATTGAATTCGGCAGAAGAGCTTTGGTAGAGTTTTGCGGTAAACTTATCATCACCATCTGTCCAGATTTCTCCCGGTTTTAATTTCCAAACGGCATCTCCACCCTCCATGGATTCATTTTTTTCACCAATGGATAACCGGTAACGGAAGGTTACGGGTTTACTATAGTCATTTCTGAGCCTGATACCCCAGAGATAGCCCCCGGCATTGGCGCTATGCCCCATATTGACTACACTTACAGAAATTCCCTGATAACAGGGCATGCTTTCCCAGCTACTCCATTTGCCATTTCCCTGTGCGAATGAATGGGTGAATGAAAATACAATTGCGAACAAGATAGCAAGGCCAGACAAATAAGGTTTCTCTTTCATATCTTTTATTAGTAATGTAAAAATTCAAAAGACTTCAGGCTGAATAAATTCCCCTTTCGGGGGATTGGCCCGGAATTATCCAGGGGTACCCGTTACTCTGGCCGTGGGGTCTTGCATTTGGCTTTTCCTGCCCGCCAGGTTTTTTGAAAATGTTCTTCAGCTACTTTATCTTTTACAGGGTCGTATTTCTCTGACATTAAGGTAGAGAAATCTTCATATGCCTTCTCGGCAGCCAGCACTTTGGCATTGACAACTTCATCTGTTTTGCCTTTCATCTCCAGCTCAATTTGTGTTCCCTCCCATTTTCCCAGTTCACAGAATAGGGCGACCATTTTATTGGCATCCTTTTCTATTTCTGCTTTACCAGGAATTACTACGGCGGCTTTTTTGACGACTGGAGGAGATTCTACTTCATTCGGTTTTTCGATCAGCTGCCCATTATTATTGTAATAACCGATTGAGATATAATTTTTGTATATGAAATACAGGCAGAACCGTGTAGGGCTCAGGAACAAAAGCCTTGAACTGCCAATCGTGCTGGTGGATTTGTATTCGAAAGTATTATCAGCAATTTTTTGGTATACCAGTTTCTCGGAAATGCCTTCTAATCGTGCGACACGACGAATAACAACTGATTCGGCATTGATCGAGATAAGCTCAATATAGTTGCCTGATATAGTGATCCAATCAATGTAATAAGTTGTTTCGTATTCCCATTTACTTGTGATGTCAATTGGTGACCTGAAATCTGGAGCTGCCGCAGGGATTGATTTTTCATTCAAGACACCGGCGATACTATAATTGATGCCCTTAGCCCGTGGTATTGGATTTCCCTTTTTGTCGCAGTCCTCTACTCTTATTTTGCCATTCTTAAGAAAGGTTGCCACCGAAATATTATTGTTTTGGGTATATATTTTCCCTTTGTACAGTCCGACATACCTGTCAGGTGCGAGTCGTTGATATTCAGCGTCTTTTTTTTGCAGTAATTCAATCCGGAAATCTGATGGCCAACCGCCCATATGAACATCGTAGATTTTCCCGTCAATTATTGTATAAAAGTCTTCAAGATCACCAGCTGAACCCTCGTAAACCCATACAGCTGTCCCTTTGGGGCTATATGTATCTCCTTCATTTGTGTTTTCCTTCCCAACTGCTTCTTTTTGTTCTGAGGGTGAAGTAGTTTGGTTAACATGATTTAGTCTGGCCTCGCAGGTTTGATTCACATTTCTGTTTACCAGGTCACAGTCGGCATAGCAGTCATCGTCTCCACCGCAGCGCATGCCATCAAAACAAACATTCCCGATCTCCAGGGTCCATAAGGTAGAATATGAATTGTAAGCTGTGGCGGTCGATGCGTTTTCTCCATCTGTCCATATTTGCCCCGGACCCAGATTATAGATCTTTTTTGTACCATTAGGTTTTTCTTTATTGATCAGGAGCCTTAAACTAAGCGACACCGTTACAGGATAATCGTTCCTGACACGAATGCCCCACAGATAACTTCCAGCCTCTTTATTATAGCCCAGTTCCAGAACACTTACGGATAAACCTTTGTAGCAGCGATGCACTGACCAGGGTTTCCATTTCGGTGATTTGGACTGGCCGAAGGAGTGAAGTGCAAGGAAAATACTGAAAACAATAAAGGTTGTTTTTTTCATATTCGCTTTTGGAGAGGGGGAAATCCCTGTTAGCGAATTTGAAGGAAGCGTAGTTTTAAAACTATTCCCCTTTCGGGGAATACATCAAAGCAACCTGAACTTATTCAGCGCTTCTATTTTATTCTGCACATGGAGTTTCTGGTAAATATTTTTGAGATGTTTTTTGACCGTTTCCCGGGTTACGCCCATCTTTTCAGCGATTTCTTTATACAAAGACCTTTTGAAAGCAGTTCCAGCACTTCTTTTTTCCCGATCGCTTAGCAAACTGCCGGTCTCGCTTAGCCGGGGCTTTTGGAAACTGCTGATCACTTTGCGGGCTATATAAGGACTCATTGGCGAGCCGCCACTGTATAAATCCCTTATGCCTCTGATAATTTCGGTAGCCGTAACAGGATCCTTTAGGATATACCCTGAAGCACCACATTGCAACGCTTCAAAGATGGTGTCATTATCATCATGAATACTGCAAACCATAAACTGTGTCTGAATCAGTTTGTCTTTCAGCCTTACAATCAGTTCCGTACCCCGCATTCCAGGTAAACTGATATCGGCGATCAGAATATCAGGAGGAGAAAGGGGGAGTTCCACTAATGCCTTTTCGGCACTGGTATAGGAGCCGGCTAAATAGAAATCATCTTCACTTTTGATGATAGCTTCCAGTCCGGAACGAAATTGCTCATTGTCTTCAACGATGGAAATGGTGATCATAGCTGTTGAATAGTGGTATTGTAAAGGTTAATGTAAGTCCATTCTTATTTTCTGTTTTCATTTTTCCCCGAAGCATTTCAACCCTTTGTTGCATGTTTCGCATACCGTTACCAGTTTGTTCGGAGTGAATATCCTCTATTCCCTTCCCATTGTCTGCGATACTAATCAGGAGCTGCCCTGCATTATGTTCCATGACCAATTCCAGTTGATCTGCACCGGAATGTTTGATCATATTATGTACTGCTTCTTTAACGATCAGAAAAATATTCCTCCGGTCCTCTCCGCTTACGGGTTGATCGGGAATTTCTGCCGGTAGTGAAATTTTTAGCTGACATGGATAATGCTCCAGCCAAATCCTAATCTGTTGCTGTAAATAGGATAGCAGGTGGGAGAGATGATCATTTTCCGTATTCAGACTCCAGATCACTTCTTTCATTTTCGATGAAATGTCGCCAACGGACTGATAGATTTTTTCCACATCTTTCATTGATTGGTCATCCTTAAGTTTATTACGGGTCATTTCCGTCATTAAACGAATACCTGAAAGCCCAGCGCCAATATCATCATGCATTTCTGCAGAGATTCTTTGTCTTTCCATTTGAACAGCCAATTGCTGCTCCATCAATCCTCTTTGTTTACGTAACTGGTAGAGATAAATCAACCTGGCCAGCAAAAAAAGTCCGGTAAGCAGCAGCAGGATTACAAAAGATCTGAACCAGATTCTTTGCCACCAGGCAGGTCTTATAGTAAAGCGGTAAATGAATGAATCTGACCAGGTTTGCGTTCGCCCTGCTGCTTTTAAATGAAATTCATAATTACCATGACTAAGATTTCTGTATTCGGCATAAGGAGTTAATGAAGGCTTACTCCATTCTTTGTCAATACCCATTAGACGAAAACTATACAGTATCTTATCCGGGGCCGCCCAATCTATAGCCGAAAAATAAAATCGCAGATGGTTTTGATCATGAGAAAGACTTAATCGGTCGGGGTAACCGGCAAACGGAACAATTGAACTAAATTTGATTTTGTTACGAAGGCTGTCCGGAAAATGCCGGAAATCATAAAGTCTTTCATTGATTTCTAGATGGCTTAGCATGGGAGTTTGGACTTTTTGGGATAAAGTCAAACTATCCGGGTCTTTTATCACCACATTTTTTCCGGTTCCCCACCAGATACTGTTGTTGCCTGTCATAGTAACACTATGCAGGTTAAAATCAGAAGCTTTTAAGCCATCTTGTCTGCCATATTTTACAATTTTTATTCCATTCTCAGCAGGTATCAACCTGTTCAAGCCGTTTTCAGTCCCTGCCCAAATGTGACCAACCGGATCTGCAAATAGCGACCATACCATATTATTACTCAGGCCTTCTTTTTGAGTGTAATAAGTAAAGCTTTTACCATTAAAACGACATACACCGGCATCAGATGTTCCCAGCCACAAATCGCCTTTTTTATCATTGATGATCGATGTAATCGTTTTACTGAAAAGCCCTTCTCTTGGACTGTAATGTTTAAACCGGAACCCGTCATATGATGTCAATCCACCTCCATCAGTACCCAGCCAGATAATTCCTTTGGGGTCCTGATTAATACAGTAGATTTTGTTGGCAGTTAAGCCATTTTTATCTGTAAAATGAGCAATACTATTATTGTCGTACCTGAATAAACCTTTATTTCCCTGCGAAAACCATATCCTGCCTTCTCTGTCTTCCAACAAAGAATAAACAGTATTCCAAGTGTGTTCTTTTGAAACCGCTAATTGTTCAAAACTTTGCCCATTAAAACGATAAACCCCATCTTCCGTAGAACCTATCCATATATTACCATCTCTGTCTTCCAAAAAGGAACGTTGTCCCTTAAACAGGTCAATATCTGTCGCGGCATAATAATTAAATCCCTTTTTTGGGGCTTTTTTATTTTCTTGTTGATAACTGGCGATACCGGTTCCCTCTGTTCCCATCCAGATTTGATCATTCCGGTCTTTCAACAATGGACGTATTTTATTTGCACGAATTAATTGATTCGCTGGCAGGTAATGGAAACCGTTTGTATTTATCCGGTTTACACCACCCCCATCCGTTCCCACCCAGTAATTACCAAAACGATCCATTTTCCCGTTCGTTGGTTTATTGCTGGATAATCCTTCTTCAGTTGAATAGAAAATGAATTGCCCATTATGATATCTGTATAATCCCTGATAGGGGATGGATATCCAAAGGCTACCCATTTCATCCATTTCCAGGCCGGAGGGAATAAAATGCGGATATTGACTATCCTTGAAATAAAAACTGGTTATTGATTGGTCGTCCACTGAATTCAGGCTATTTAAAGTGGCAATCCAGATACTGCCATTCTTATCTTCTTTCAATTTATTGATGGAATTGTCGTATAACCCTTCATTTTTAGTCAGTTTACTGAATTTATCCCCACTGATCCTGATAATACCATCATGACAACCTACCCAGAAATTACCCCGCCTGTCTTGCAAGCATGATTCTATAGTATCGGAGCTTAATCCGTCCTGTAAGTTATAATGGGTAAACTCGTTTTCATTAAAGCAGGCAAGTCCATTACTGGTAGATACCCAGATTTTTCCCTGCTGGTCTTCCATGATATTATTAATCCTGTTTCCATATTCGGTATTGGAAAAACGGCTCATTTTATTTCCGTCAAAACGGTTAAGTCCGTTAGACGTTCCAATCCATATCCTCCCTTTTTTGTCTTCGAGTAATGAGAGGATCGTATTACCCGAGAGACCATGTTCTGTAAAATAGTTTTTGAATCGTACACCGTCATAACAGCTGAGACCACCGTCGGTACCAAACCAAAGATTCCCGAGATGATCCTCCATTATACAAATAACAGAAGAGGAGATCAGACCTTCTTCTACATCAAGGTATTGTATGTCAGCAATAGCATTTTCCCGGTAGCGGGGTGGGGCTGCTGTAACCGGTACCGGTTCCTTAAGTCTGATTTGCTCTTCATGGAGCCGATAAATTGTTCCTTTACCCCATTTTTTTTTGACCCAGCTGCCCGTATCGGTCTTTATAGTTCTGCTAATTATAGTGGGTGAGGGATTGTTTTTTATTATTGGAATTCGGGCAGGTCTTATTGTTTTTTTTAAACGGAAACTAATTTTATCAAATCCGGTGGGTATGGAATCATTTGCCTGAATCGCATGACCGGTTTTAATTTTAAAACCATCTGTATTGAACAAATCATTTATACTGTCACCGGTTAAGGGATTAACACGATATCCATTGCTGGTATCAAGTTTTACAAACATGGGAATGGGGTATAGCGGCACAGGGCCGTTATCTGTACCAGGGTTGTTTTGCCGGCAATTGGCCCAAATCAAGCATCCAATAATAATGGGGATAAATCTCCTCAATGGAATTGTTGGTTTCTTGTGGTGAATATAAAGCAGCTTTTTGATTAAAAAATTTAAAAGGAGACATAGTATTATGATAATTTTTTTACTCTTCTAAAACCTCTAACACCTTTGCCCGGCAAATACTGGTCTCTTCCATACCCGCATACTGCCCGTAATTGGGGATGATTTCAAAACCCAGATGCTGATAAAGTTGACTCGCTTCAGACTAGCGATTACCGTGTTCAAATACCATCCGGATATAGCCAATTTCAGCAGCCCAGTTTTCCAGTTCCAATACAACTGCTTTTCCTAGCCCGCGGCCACGATACTCATCGGCCACAAACATTCTTTTCAACTCCACTGTTCGTTCATCCCATTTTTTGAAACAACCACAGGCCACTGGAATTTCTTCCTGATAAATCACTACTACAGTCGGAATATTATCGATCTTATTAAACTGACTGTAAAAATCCTGCAAGCCGCCATATTGCTGCAGCAGGTATTCATTCAGCCGGTTAACCAGTATTAGAAAATCGGGATCGGTGCTGTTGGTTCTTTTTAGATGCATGGGGATTGGGTATTAGGTATTAGATATTGGGATATTAAGATATTAGGATATTAGGATACTGGGTTCTTTGGAGCGGATTGATGACTGTAGACTGCTGACTGTCGACTGATAGACTGCTGACTGCCGACTGAAGACTGCCTACTGATCCCTCGGGTTCTTCCACTGAATAGACAATCTCTTAATCGTCCCTTCAATCCTTTTGGCCCTGGTTTCTTCTTTTTTAGCAGTCACAATCCATTCCACATATTCTCTTCGGTGACTGAATGCAAGTGAATGAAAATAGACGGCTTCCTTTTTATGTTTTTTAAAAGCGTTTTCAAGATCAGGTGGTAAGATGATTTCTTTAGTGGCTGAGTTCGCCCATTTGAATATTTCTCTTTCCGGTTTTGGTTTTGCTTCTTTTTTTTGATCAGCCTCCGTTTTTACACGAAAACCAAAAGCTGACCAGGTTTCATCGAATGAAATCAGATTGAGCCAGGCCAGTTTGTCGACCTCTGCCATCAGGCAATCCCAACCTTTATCCCTTGTTAAGTCCGTCTGGATTTTTGAACTCCCCTTGGGATAATAAACCCATACAATCATACCGGGTTGCAGTATCCGCATCATTTTACTCAGTTCTTTTTTCAGTTGTGCCTGGTTGGTAACAAACCAATGTACCTGATTTGCAGCTTTTCCGTTTTCAATCACCTGCACATTGGCCGGGAGTTTACCCAGTCCTTTTTTAAAACCTGCCGGGGCGTTGAGAGTGAATAGTTTATTCCCCGCTTTGATCCGGAATTTATCAGCAACAGCAGTGGCCATTTTCTTGTTTTATCCAAATTTACCGGATCAGGTGGACAATGAATACCCCGTTTTTTATTTTTTTAAAACAGGCATGAATACGGAACTTTAGTAACTAAACCTTTTCCCATGCGATACATCCTTATCAGTATTTTATTCTTGCTACCTGTACTTAGCAGGGCACAACAACCTTCACCGGAAGCCGAACAGTTTTTTAGTATGGCGATGAGCCAGATCAACAGCAAGCATGTTGGCTGGATCAAACGTACCGCGGCCGATACGAATTACAATAACCTGAACCAACAGGTACTGGGACGAAAAGCAAAAGCCTATGCAGGTATCTATTCCATTACCGGCGAGGCAGATATTCAGGCCCTGGTTTTTCTGGTACTGATGCAGGCTTCCAAATCTGCGAATGAAGATATACGTGCGATTATGGAAAAAGTCAAATCCGACAATGAGAAAAAGAAAAAACTAAGAGAAGCGCAGGAGATCATCAAGAATAATCAGCAAATCAGCGCTGCACAATATGATTCATTCAACCTGGTCCTGGTCAAACCAGCCATTAAACAAAATGTAGTAGTCAATCAGAATAATGCTTCCGTCAATCAAAGAACGGTCAGCCGGCAGGATATCAATACACTGGCTGAAAAGCTGGGCCGCGAACTGGATTCCATGAATGAAATGAGTGAAATGAACAGCATCCGCCTCCAGATATACATGGACCGGGTTTCCAAAATGCAAAGCACAATTTCGAACATTATGAAGAAAATTGACTCCACCAAAAACCAAATCGTACAGAACCTCAAATAGGCAGGGTTCAGCACCAGTATCTTACCATTTTTCACCTGTCATCTTGTGTGGCCACTGCTTTTCCGGGTGCCAGTGGAAGCAGACTTTGCCTGTTTTACTGACAAAATTGCACATTCCTGTCAGGCGGCATAATCGTTGATAATCAACAGTACATAAATACATTAACTATGGCAAAGATCATTGGAATAGACCTTGGAACCACTAACAGTTGTGTGTCCGTAATGGAAGGCAACGAACCGGTGGTAATCGCCAACGACGAGGGACGCCGCACAACCCCTCAGTTGTAGCGTTTTTGAAGAACGGCGAGCGCAAAGTGGGTGACCCGGCCAAACGCCAGGCCATTACCAACCCACAAAATACCATCGCATCCGTGAAGCGTTTCATGGGCCGCCGCTTTGATGAGGTGACCGAGGAAATCAGCCATTGGAGCTATAAAGTGGCAAAAGGTGACAATAATACCGTACGAATTGACATAGATGGCAGGCTTTATACGCCGCAGGAAATTTCCGCAATGGTTCTTCAGAAAATGAAGAAAACAGCCGAGGACTACCTGGGGCATGAAGTAACCGAAGCTGTGATTACGGTACCGGCATATTTCAATGATGCCCAGCGTCAGGCTACCAAGGAAGCCGGTGAAATTGCCGGTCTCACTGTTCGCCGGATCGTGAATGAACCAACCGCAGCCGCTCTGGCCTATGGTTTGGATAAAGCCAAGCACGATCAGAAGATCGCCGTATTTGATCTCGGTGGTGGTACATTCGATATTTCCGTTCTGGAACTGGGTGATGGCGTGTTTGAAGTAAAGAGTACCAATGGTGATACCCACCTAGGTGGTGATGATTTTGATAAAGTGGTGATGGACTGGCTGGCTGATGAATTCAAAAAAGACGAAGCCATTGACCTGCGCAAAGATCCAATGGCCCTGCAGCGTTTGAAAGAAGCCGCAGAGAAAGCCAAAGTGGAACTGTCTTCCTCTTCCGAAACAGAGATTAACCTGCCTTATATCACCGCAGTGGATGGCGTGCCCAAACACCTCGTGAAAAAACTCTCCCGCGCGAAGTTTGAAGCACTGGCCGATAATCTTTTCGCCCGCTGTCTGAAGCCCTGCGAAGCCGCATTGAAAGATGCCGGCCTGAGCACTTCACAGATTGACGAAGTGATCCTGGTGGGTGGTTCTACCCGTATCCCCAAAGTACAGGAGCTCGTAGAAAAATTCTTCGGCAAGAAACCTAATAAAGGAGTGAATCCCGATGAAGTAGTAGCCGTTGGTGCTGCCATCCAGGGTGCGGTATTGACCGGAGAAGTGAAAGATGTATTGTTGCTGGATGTAACCCCGCTTTCATTGGGTATCGAAACCATGGGTGGTATCATGACAACCCTGATCCCCAGCAATACCACGATCCCGACAAAAAAAATCAGAAGTATTCTCGACCGCCAGCGATAACCAGCCTGGTGTGGAAATTCATGTCCTTCAGGGCGAACGCCCCATGGCCAATCAGAACAAGAGCCTGGGCCGATTCAACCTTTCTGATATCCCACCGGCTCCCCGTGGCGTACCGCAGATCGAAGTGATCTTTGATATTGATGCCAATGGGATCCTGCATGTAACGGCCAAAGACAAAGGAACCGGTAAGGAACAAAAAATCCATATCGAAGCCGGTTCCGGTCTGAGTAAAGATGAAGTAGAACGCATGAAGGCCGAAGCAAAAGCCAATGAAGCCACTGATAAAGCCGAGCGTGAAAAAGTAGACAAACTGAATCAGGCAGACAGCCTCGTGTTCCAGACCGAGAAGCAATTGAAAGATTATGGCGATAAGATCCCAGCTGATAAAAAAGGCGCCATCGAGCAGGCTGCTGAAAAACTGAAAGAAGCACATAAAGCACAGGATCTTCCTGCTATTGATACCGCTATGGCTGCACTCAATGCGGCCTGGACTGCGGCCAGTGAGGATATGTACAAGGCAACACAGGAGCAACCTGGTGCACAACCAGGTGCAGAACAAGCACATCAGCCGGAAGGAGCAACAGCCGGTGGTGATAATGTAACGGATGTGCCTTATGAGGAAGTGAAGTAGGGTTTAAAGTTGAGTGGTTGGAAAGTTGAATAGTTGATAAGGCTACTCTATTATTGAAACGTTTTATAAAGCCCGGGTAAGTATATCCGGGCTTTTTTATTGGAATAAAATCTCTGAATTTTTCGGCTAAGCAGATTTATATTTCCTCTTTCGGATAACAAAATCATTTCATCTCACAATGTGATTACATGGGCTTAGGTGAAACGCTTTTTTCCGCCGGAGTAGTGGCATAATTAACGAACTTCAGTTTATTCCTTTTTCCGATTTTATAAACCGGACTATAAATCTTCTTCAAAAGGAAACCAAACATATAGATACCTGCTCCGGTAAGTAATCCTTTTTTAATCGCGGTCTTGTCCGGGTTTTTATCACTCAGATTATTAAATAACATGACTCCCGTATAAGCCATCGCTCCTACACGGAACAGTACCCCGCTCTTGATCCAGTAAAAATGCACATGTCCCGCATCCCGGTTGATCTGGAATTGATTATTAATCATACTGATCAGATAACCCCTTTTAGGTAAGGCGGCTATATCGCGTAAATGATATCCCTCCACCGGCCAGGAAATGGTATCGGTTCCCATCAGGTTGTATTTTACGGTGACGGGTTGTATGTAAATGGAATCAGCGGTCAGCTTTTTGATTTTTCCTTTGTGCCAGTATTTGTCTGTTGATTGAAAGGATATCTCTGTCCCGGTCCAGAAGCGTTGTTCTGGTTTGTTTCCCTTTGTGAAAACAAGACTGTTTTGCTGGGCATTGATAGCAGCCGTGATTAATAATAACAGAAGGGAGAATAAAGCAGATCGGTGCATGTCCAAAGAAAGGGAAATGGCTGTTAATAAAATGTAAAGTTGTTATGGTTCGTCTCCGACGAACCATATAACATCACATTTTTACCATTTGATCAATCTTGTACACCGCAAAAATGACAAACAGGAAAATGATAATGCAAAATACCAGCATGAAAGTAAATCCGCCCTTTGTATCCGTTAAAGCATATTTAGAAGGTTGGTCTGGTAAATAAGCGATTCCCATTGGGTCGCCTCTGTTATATTTACCCCTGGCGGATGTGGCTTTTGCCAGAAAGGGCTGGCCTGTCCTGCGGTCACGGTATTCAATGGTAAGGGAGTCAATATAGGTATTTTTGATTCTGATAGAACGGATCGAAGTAATGGTTCCGTTACAATGTATACCCAGTTTCTTAATGCGTGCTGTCCGACGCATGCGCCAGATGGTGAGGAGCAAAGGAAAAGCTGCCAGCAGGATTAGTGCGATGTAAATGTAGATCATGTTGGTCACTGAAATTATTACAAGTGCCATTGATCACAAAATCAAATGCAAAAATATAGCCCGCTCTGCGAAACTTTCAGTTTCGCAGGATGATGTTATTGCCTTTGGCAATAATCTTTGAAGATTGTCAGGGATGATTAGTCCACAGCCGTCATCTTCTTCAGCCGGATGATATGCAGAAAATTCATCACCCGCATGATCTGGTAGGTCGGGTCAATTTCAAACCAGCGAACAGCATTATTGGCACGTCCCGGATGTTTGTGGTGATTATTGTGGTAAGCTTCCCCGGCAAAGAAGAGATCAACCGGAATGATATTTTTGGAAGTATTGGTCATTTTGTAATTCTCATACCCGAATTTATGCGCCCACCAGTTTACTACCAGTCCCTGGAATGCCGCACTGGCAATCGTGAGTGGAAGGAAGAGAAAATGCCACCATTCCGTACTCAGCCACACAAAAATTCCAACGTAAATCAATGCCCATACAACCCTGGAAATCCAGTTATGTGCGATCCGGTCCAGCGCAGGCCATGCGGGAATATCCTTGGTATACTTTTCCTCAATAGGAATCCTTCCCTGTACCACATCCTGGTAACTGTTACGGGTCTTCCACATGAGCGTAAGGGCGTTCGGGCTGTAATGCGGTGAATGCGGATCATCTTCCTCATCCGTATGGGCATGGTGCAGGCGGTGCATGATGCCATAGGAACCGGTACTCATATAAGAAGTGCCGTGGGTGACAAAGGAGCAAAGATGGAAGAACTTTTCCCAGCCCCTGGACATACTGCAAAGATTATGGGCAGCGTAACGATGGTAGAAAAAGGACTGAAAAAACAATGAAACGTACCAATGCAGAATGATAAAAATAAAAATAGGAGCCATGCGGTAATTACGTAATTCGTGAAGAACGGGATTGTCAAACTATATTATGTCCAATGAGAACGTTTTTTATTACGAATTACCTCAGAGGTCGTGAAGATAGTCATTTAAGGCCGCAATCTCCGTTTTAACTGAATATGATCCTGATCATGATTGACAGTGTATCAGGGATTTAGGCCTTTAACTTCAACAAAATTGAGGGTTTCCTGTGATTTGGTCCGGTTTAAGCGTTAATGCTTGCCATAAACCGCAGTTCGGCATAGCCCCAATTATTTGTTATCTTAAATGTCTAAAACAACCAACATGAAAAAGTATTGTCAGATTTTACTGGCTGCAGGCACCCTCTTTCTGGTCTCCTGCAGCGGAGGCGGTGGACTTTCAGCAAAGGCCAAAAAGAACAAAGAAGTGAATGCCGCCATTATGAAAGCCTATGAGTCGGGTGACTTCAGCAAAATGAGTGATTACATGGCCGCAGATGCCATTGATCATGGCGGCGAGATGGGGGATGTAAAAGGACTGGAGAATATTATCGCCGAAATGAAAAAATACCGGGAAATGATGCCGGATATGAAATCCACCATCATTCATGAAATGGCAGATGATGAGTATGTAATGACCTGGGCGAAGTTTACCGGTACAATGGATGGGAAGCTCACCACCATGACCAGCGCCGATATTACCAAATTCAAAGATGGAAAGGCCATTGAGCATTGGGTCTTCATGGATCCGAAGGAGCTGGCCGAAATGATGGCACCAGGACAGCCGATGGATAATAGCCTGGAACCCGCTAAAGACACAGCCAGATAATTTATCTCCCGGAACGGGGAACGAAAGCTCCCCGTTCTGTTTTTAATCTTCGCTTTCAATTATATGATCAGATTTTTCTTCCCTCTTTTTGTTTTACTGATCGCTGCCTTTCCGGGTCATTCACAACTGAGCAGGTTACATATCGTCACCATTCCCAATAACCAGCAAATGGGTTTCCCGATCCGTTTTACCATCAACGGACATTCCTTCAAATTAAAAAACGGCCAATGCCTGGAATGGCAGGTTCAATCTGATAGCGTTCATATCATCATGGATGACCGCCGCTGGGTGGATATCGCATCCGGCGATCTGCACCTGAAAGCGGAAGCAGATATTTATATCAGGGTATTCTGGGGCTGGAAAGAGAATGAAAAAAAACGCATCAGACTGCTGGGAGAAGCGGTTTGTAAAAGTTGTTTTGATGAGTATAAGGCTAAGTGCAAAAAAGAACTGACCGAATAAAAACTGAGTCATGAACCGTTTGATTTCAATATGCATACTGGGCGCTTTTCTATCCGCCTGTGGTAACAAAGATGAAAAGACCCACAACACTATCAAAGGTGATAGCCCGATTGCTTATTCCAGCACCGGGAATGGGGATACCAGTCTGCTCTTTATCCATGGCTGGTGTATTAACCAGACTTATTGGGATGCACAGGTTGAATTTTTTAGTCCGCGTTATCAGGTAATCACCGTAGACCTCCCCGGTTTTGGACTGTCAGACAAAGAATTGGGCAGCGACTGGCGCTTTGAAAATTATTCAGCAGATATCAAGGCACTGGTGGATCAGCTGGGATTAAAAAATCTGGTATTGATCGGGCATTCCATGTCCGGCGACCTGATCCTGGATTATGCCAAAAAGTATCCCGGTGATCTGGTAGGGATTGTTGGAATTGATAACCTGCACCAACCGGCGGCAATACTCAGCGAAGCCCAGAAGCTGGAAGTGGAAGCCTTCTTTGAATTGATGTACCGTAGCTATGACAGCATTGTCAATAATATGATGGCAGGAGAGTTGTTCCAGCCTGCTACAGATTCAAGTATCCGCAAAAGGGTATTGACTGATATCCTGCAAACGAAACCGGAGATTGCCGTAAAAGTGCTGAAGGAAAACAGTTTCTTTACTCAGCAGCAGCAGGCAGCCATGCAAGCATTACAATTTCCTTTGTTCCTGCTTAACAGTGATGTGTACCCGGTGAATGCCGATTCCCTGAATAAATACTGTAAGCTGGGATTTGCGATTGAAACCCTTAAAGGCAGCGGACATTATCCTATGCTGGAACAGCCGGCAGCTTTTAACCAGGCCCTGCAAAAATTACTGGATCGTATATCAAAGCCCCAATAATTACTGATTGGTCAGGGTTTTTAACCGGCTGATCACGGATTCGATATCAGCCGCAGCTTCTCTGAAACGGGTATTGTCGGGGAAATTACCGGACTGGTATTTGGCAATCATGGTTTCAGATACCATGATCTGTAACAGGGAATGCAGGTTGACCAGTTCTTTTTCCTTTGCATTCATCGCATTGATCCTGCTTTGCCAGTCGCTCAGACTGCTCCTGTAATTAGTTTCGCTTTTACTGAGCAGGGCTATTGCTTTCTTTTTGCTGACTGTATCAGTGATTTGTTCCATCTTCTGGCGGGCATCACTGTAATAACGGCTATTATAGCTGGTAAAGCTGTTGTACTTTTCAAGGGCTTCGTTTTTTTTCTTGTAGAATTTGCTGATGCTTTCCTGCAGGTCCTGCAGTGCTTCATTTTGTTTTACGGCCTGTTCATACAGTTCCTGTACCAGGTCATTGCCACCACCATCATAGCGGGTCTCTTTGGAGGTTCCGGAACAAAGCAGGATGATGGAAAATACTGCTGCCAGAATGGAGGAGAGGATCAGGATATTCTTTTTCATGCGTTGATTTTGATTGAAAATAATCACTCTGATGAATAATTAATTTGATTCCATAGATTTCCTGATCATTTTTTTGAAAGTCATTAATCCTATGTTGTTGGATTACTGGATGGGACGAGACAGAAATTGAATCATTTCCTGAGGCGGTCATGGCAGTTTGAAAAAACACCTGTTTGTGGTATAGGCACTTATTGTAATTCGAATTACTTTTCCTGAACATTAACCAATAATAAACCTTTTATGCCAGTTCAAGCCGTTCATCCCAAAGTTAAGTTTGCCAGAAAAAGACTGTCTGATACCATCAGCCTCTCTGTTGAGAAAGCTGCAGCCCATTTAAATAACCCCGGACAATTTCCTCTGCCTTCCGGGAAGGAAAGTCTGGAATATGCGATTGTTGACTTATTCACGGTACTTCCGAAAAGGAAAAAGGAAAAGTTTCTGGAAAAGATGAAGGCTGCAATAACTGCTACCCCAGCAGCCCGGCAACAAAAATATAGCACGCTGGCAGCCGTGGATTTGCATAGCAAGAAAGCGGTGGCCAGTCAGGTGGAAACGATAACGGTGCCTGATCAAATGAAATTTACGGAGGCGGATATTGAAAAATTTAAAAAGCCGGCAACGAAGAAAAATATCCAATCAACAGTAAAAGCAAAACCGAAAACCATTCAACCAAGGCAGGCTGTAGCCGGAGCTGCTTTGCAATTCGCTGTTGAATCGATTACCTGTACAGAAACGAATGATATCCGGAAAGACGAAATCAGTATTTCTGCTTTTGTTTTGAGCAGTAGCGGAGAATTGCAGGAAAGTAATAATTTCTTCTCCGGGAAATTTAAAAAGGGAGATTCAAAATCATTGGGTGCCGCCGGCAGTCTGTTCAGTTTTAATATTTCAGACTCTGTCGGAACGGTTTTTCCGGCCAGTTTTGCTGCATCTGTTTTCCTTACAGAGAAAGATCTTTTCGCGAATAAGGAAGTGAGTGAGAAGGTGGGTGCTATATTAAGGGTAACCGGTAAGATTATTGCAACGGGTAGTTTGATTACCTTGTTTTTTCCGGCAGTGGGTTTACCCCTTTCATTTACAATTCTGGGAGTTGGGGCCCTGATTATGTTTGTAGGAGACGGGCTTTTGTTTTTGCCTCGGATGAAATCAGTGAAATTGCTGCTGATGAATTATTACTCGAAACCCCTCCATTTGCCGGTGAAACTTTTGCCAGGGAAATCACGATTGGTTTCATTGACGGAGGGTTTATACTGGGTGGTAGTTATAAACTGGCTGTGCGGTGGACGGTTGTTTAATCAATGGCGGCTCTCATTGGATCAAGTGCTTTTGCTTCGTCCATTTTTCAAGTTCTGCAGGCAGGAAAACAGCCAGCAGCATCAACAGGATGCCGGGAATGAAAAGGATATTGCCAAAACTCTTCAATGACTGGTAACCTTTAGCACCAAAAATCCACCAGGCCAGGGCAGCCGGGACCACTATTTTCATGAATGTGGGAATAAGCGGGTAGGACTTATTACCGCAGGCCCGGACGATATGAAGGATCAGGATAAACGCCAGGAGGATACAGGCAAAATGTCCCCAATAAGCATAATAACCTTTAATCGCAATTCGGACGGAATAATAATTGTATCCCCAATTGTTATATCCCCAGCCATCGTAGGCATTATAACCAAATTGCATCCCGTAATTACTCCGGAGTGAATAAAAACGGGTCATTTTAAAAAAAGGCGCCAGCATACATAATAAGGCACCGATGGAAAATGGCCAATGGGGAAAGCGTAACAAGTTTTTCCAATTGAATGCTTTCCATGCTATCCCATTCTCAACTGCTCTTTGAAGGAGCGATATGGCAAAGAGTACCGCCACGGTTGCATTCAGCATCCAGTCGAGGTTGATATTGCGGAGACGGAAATAGCAAATAAAAAAGTGATAAAGGAAGAGATAGAGGCAACAAAGCATTGGGGTTGCCGGGTGTGCAAGCCAGGCAGGATACTTCATCAGGGGTTTGTCACGGGTTAGTTCCGGAACCACCAGTAACAAAGCCGCAGCCAGCCAGCAGGTTTCTTTTAACCAGTGAAAACTGATATAGGATTTCGTAAGCAGTATAACCAGTAGTATTAAAATAATACCGGCACCCGCCAGTTCAAGTTGCAGGTATCTTTTAGTGGTATAGGAAGCAGGCAGTTTCATCTGCAATGAAATTAAGACAGCCCTTTGGGAAAAGCCTAACCTTTTTCAGGGATTTTTAAGCAGATCAAAGCGACCGCAGACTTTCTTCAATAGCGCGGATCTTATCTTCTGCATCTGCCTTTTTCTTCTTCTCAGCATCCACAACTTCAACTTTGGCATTCTGGACAAATTTTTCATTGCCGAGTTTCTTTTCTACCGATAAAAGGAAGCCTTTCAGGTATTCAAGATCTTTCAGCATTTGTTCTTTCTGGGAAGCGGTATCCAATGTGATTTCAGTTTCCAGATAGAACTTATCTTTCTGCACCACGAGGTTAATACAATTCGGGACTGCAGTATTCGTGTAATGAATAGCAGATGCATTTACTTGTTTTGCAAGGATGGAGGCAATGGCCTCGTAATTTCCCTGCTGCTCAGTCTGGATATGTAATTGAATACTATCCTTCGGTTTCAGTTGTGACTTATTCCTCGCATCCCGGATAGCGGTGATCACTTCTTTCAGTAATGCGCCACTGGCAATGTATAGCTGATCTGGTTGTCCGGCCGGATTGAACGGAGTGATCGTCAGATCCTTTTCCTGCTTTTTTAATTGCTGATAAATTTCCTCCGTGATAAATGGCATAAAGGGATGTAATATCTGCATCAGTTCCTCGAAGAAGCCAACTGTCCGCTTGTACACTTCAGCATCAATCGGTTGTTCAAATCCGGGCTTCACCCATTCCAGGTACCAGCTGCAGAAATCATCCCAGATAAGTGAGTAAGTTGTTTTCAATGCTTCACTCAGTCTGAATTCTTTGAACTGCGCATCCAGTTCCAATCTCACTTCTCTCAACCTGTTTTCAAACCAATCAATCGCAAAATGACTATTTGTTTCCTGACTCCTGACTATCGACTCCTGACTTCCGACTCTCTTCCCTTCCCACATTTTCACCAGCTTCAGCGCATTCCACATTTTATTGATGAAGAAGCGGCCCTGTTCATTTCCGGAAGGATCCCACATCAGGTCATTTCCGGCAGGAGAGGAGATCATGATCCCGAAGCGAACAGCATCGGCACCATCTTTATCAATCATCTCCAATAAATCCGGGGAGTTACCCAGGCTCTTACTCATCTTGCGACCGACCTTATCTCTTACAATACCGGTAAAATAAACCTCACTGAAGGGTTTTTCTTTTTTGTATTCATAACCAGCCATGATCATCCTGGCCACCCAGAAGAAAATAATTTCAGGAGCGGTAACCAGTGTATTGGTAGGGTAGTAATAGTTTACCTCCGGGTTGTTCGGGTTACTATAACCTTTGAAAACTTCAAAGGGCCATAACCAACTGGAGAACCAGGTATCCAGACAATCTTCATCCTGCTTTAATACAGGATCGTTGATGCCAAACTGTGTGCTGAATGCTTTCTTTGCTTCCGCTTCTGTTGCAGCTACTACAAAGCGTCCTTCTCCATCATACCAGGCCGGTATCCGGTGTCCCCACCAAAGCTGACGGGAGATACACCAGTCCTTGATATTCTCCATCCAGTGGCGATAGAGATTTTTGAATTTGGCCGGATAGAATTTTATTTCATCATCCATCACAGCTGAGAGGGCAGGACCGGATATTTTTTTCATATCCACCCACCATTGCAGGGAGAGCCGGGGTTCAACAACAGCATCTGTTCTTTCAGAATATCCCACTTCACTGGAATACTCTTCTGTTTTTACCAGATGTCCTTTTGCTTCCAGTTCAGCTGCAATTTTTTTGCGGGCTTCAAAGCGATCGGTGCCTACAAAAATCTGTGCTTCGGCACTCAGGGTGCCATCTTCATTTAATATATCCACTACTTCCAACTGGTGTTTTTGTCCGAGCTGGTAGTCGTTGGTATCATGTGCCGGTGTTACTTTCAATGCCCCGGTACCAAATTCCATGGTTACATAGTCATCAGTAATGATGGGGATACGGCGATTGATCAATGGCACAAAGGCAAATTTGCCAAGCAGCTGTTTGTATCGTTCATCATCGGGGTGAACACAGATGGCCGTATCACCCATGATGGTTTCGGGACGAACAGTGGCAATGATTATTCCACCCTCACCATTAGTGTCAAAAGGAATGGGGTTACCAGCATCATCACTTAACTGGTAACGCAGGTGATAGAGTTTCTGACTGGTTTGTTTGCGGATCACTTCTTCATCACTCAGGGCTGTCTTGGCTTTCACATCCCAGTTGATCATTCTCTTACCGCGATAGATATATCCTTTATTGTAGAGATCAATGAATACGCTGATGACGGATTGGTAATAATCCGGATCCATGGTGAAGCTGGTCCTTTCCCAATCAAGACTGCAGCCCAGTTTTTTTAATTGCTGAAGGATGATGCCGCCATATTTTTCTTTCCATTCCCAGGCATATTGCAGAAATTCATCGCGGGAGAGGGAGGATTTTGCAATGCCTTTTTCCCGGAGCATCTGTACCACTTTGGCTTCTGTGGCAATAGAAGCATGATCGGTGCCGGGTACCCAGCAGGCGTTTTTTCCCTGCATCCTTGCCCTTCTGACAAGGATATCCTGTATGGTATTATTCAGGCAATGGCCCATGTGCAGCACCCCGGTTACATTGGGTGGCGGGATCACAATGGTATAGGGCTCCCGGTCATCGGGTTCACTGTGGAAATATCCTTTGTCCAGCCAGCGCTGGTACCAATGTTGCTCGGCCTGTTGGTGCTCAAAATTTTTGCTCAGTTCTTCCATGGTAAATCCTGTTGGGGTAGCCCGTCAAAGGGCTGTAAATGAGCGGCAAATGTACCCTGTTTTGGTCAGATGGGGAAACAGCAGCGGGGCGTAGTCAGCGGGGGGGAGGCATGAGACTTCTAACCTCATCACAGATATAGATTTCACCGTTGTATACCTGTTCGATTCCATGGTGGATTTCGGATAAGGATGAGGTCTTGGTCAAAAATCCACGGGCACCCATTTCCACCATGCGTGTGGCGTATTTGGGTTGGTTATTGACGGACATTCCGATGATTCTAACAGCAGGATTATTTACCACAACCTGGCGGACCACTTCAAACCCATTCAGGGGTTGCATATTGATATCCACCAGCAATATATCGGGATTGTGTTCGCTGATACTGCGGATCGCATCATGACCGTTGGCGCAATCGGCTACCACTTTGAACCGGGGATTATTTTCAAGCAGCATTCTCCAGGATTCGCGGATTAATTGGTGATCGTCGGCCAGAACGATCCTGATCTGTGGGGTGGTCATGACTTGGGGTTACGGTTAAAAACAGTTTTCCAGGGCTGTATTTTGATAGCAGTTGTGGTGGAAAGCAAATTCATTAAATAGTAAAAATACTGAAAGTTAAAAGTAATATTACCTGTTTATTTTACCAAGCATTTTTACGGTTTTTTTCAAACCAATTTCTCGTAGAATTACGATATGTTTTTAATCAGAAAGGTTGCTTCGTCTTTTGCCGGTATATTCGCAATTCCAAAAAAATGCCTCCGCGTACTATTTAATATAAGACAGTATGAAAAGAGAGTTACAATCCTGGTTCAGTCCTTCCCTGCAAAAAGAAATGCCGATTGCCACATATGGGGATTTTGGTTTTGCCCTGCTCCTGGTTCCAACGGCTGCAGCTGATTACCTGGAGTATGAGCGTTTTCAGCTGATGGATCACCTGGCACCCTTTATTGATGCCGGCAGGGTGAAAGTATTCTCGATCGATAGTATCAATAATGACAGCTGGATGAACAAACAGCTGGATCCGAGGTATCAGGCAGTCCGGCAGCAGCAATGGAACAATTATATATACAATGAAGTGGTGCCTTTTATCCGCAACAGCACCAGTCCTGAAACACCGATCATTACCTGCGGGGCTTCCTTTGGTGCCCTGCATAGTATGAATCTGTTTCTGAAAAGACCCGATCTGATCAATGGCGTCATTGCGATGAGCGGAGTGTATGATCTGACCGAATATACCAATGGCTATTTTGATGAAGATGTTTATTTCAATAGTCCGCAGCATTATATGAGCAATCTCGCGGATCATGGTATTCTGGAACAGATCCGCCAGAGCCGGCATATTCATATCCTCACCGGTAGCGGTTCATACGAAGATCCGCATGCCAGCGGGCGTTTTGCCAAAATCCTCTATGATAAAGGCATCTGGTATGAACTGGATGTGTGGGGGGCAGAGTGGCCGCACGACTGGAATACCTGGAGGGCGATGCTTCCGCATTACCTGGGTTCCAGGTTTTGATTCATTATTAGAAGTTCTCTGAAAAGTCGTTCACATCAGGAGATGTCATGCCGGGCTTGACCCGGCATCTATTGGAAATACGAACCAAAAGAAAGATACCGGGTCAAACCCGGTATGACGTAACACGACTTTTGAGATAGCTTCTTGTTACAAAAAAATTCTCCTTAACTATTGGGTGTTGACGGATGCACCCATTTGGCCAGTTGGGAAATGAAATCCTGCCGGTCAATCATCCGGGAGCCAAAGCTTTCCAGATATTCCGTGTAAACCTGACAATCAATCAGCATCACTGCTTCCTTTATTAATTGCTCCATATAACTGGTAAAGCAATAGCGGGAAGCATTGGGAACCATGCTGAACATACTTTCACCGAAAAATACCTGTCCCAGGCGGATGCCATACAATCCGCCAACGAGTGTTCCATCCAACCAGACCTCGGCACTGTGAGCAAAGCCTGATTCATGAAGCCGGCAATAAGCAGCTTCCACTGCAGGCGTGATCCAGGTACCTTCCTGTCCCGGTCTTTTGATATGCCGGCAGGCATGGATCACTTCCGGAAAGGCTTTGTTAATGGTGAATGTGAATGCGTTTTTTTTACGAAGAGCCCTGATGGTTTTACTGATTTTTAATTCAGCAGGATATAAAACAAAACGGGGATGGGGTGACCACCAGAGAATCGTTTCTCCTTCATACCAGGGGAAGATACCTTGTTGATAAGCAAGGATCAGTCTTTCCGGGGACAAATCACCGCCCATGGCCAGTAAGCCATCCGGTTCAGCCAGGTGTACAGGGGGAAATACGAGTTTATTATCAAGCGCAAAAAGCGGCATAGGTTTTAACCGGCCACTATTTCAATGGTGGCATTGATACCGCGCTCAGTGATGGCATCGCATTGGGGTTTGAGATCTTCATAACTGCCGTTTTTCACCGCATATTTTCCCTGGAAATGGATGATATAGGCGCATTGTTCGGCCTGTTCGGCGGAGTGACCGCAGACATCCATCAGGGTTTCGATGACCCATTCAAATGTATTCACTTCGTCGTTCCATACAACGAGGTTACAGGGGTCTTCGGTACTGGTGAGCACATCTGCTTCTTCCAGTACGGAACTATCAGTATGTGGATCGATTCCTTTCACAAAGCAAAAATACATTTTGTTATTGTACTTTCAGGCAAACGAAAAATCATGCAAAGAGTAGTTGGTCTCGGAGGACCCTTTATCAAAGCCAATGATCCCAGGGCATTAGCAGCCTGGTATGAAAAACACCTGGGACTGAATTTCAACGGATCGGTGTTCACGACCCTGCCCTTTGTAAATGAAGATGGATCGGCCAGGGAGGGGTACAATATTTTATCTTTTTTCAAAGCCGATTCGGATTATTTTTCACCCAGCCGGAAAGAAGTGATGGTGAACTTTATTGTTGCCGATGCATTTGCTTTGATGGCAACACTGAAAGAAGAGGGGGTGGAGATGGCAGGGGAGCCGGTGGATGAGGAATACGGCAAATTTTTCTGGATCATGGATCCGGAGGGGAACAAAATTGAGCTTTGGGAGCCTCCGGTGGGGTGAAAAATGTCAGGTTATAGGAAAACAAAGCAGAAGCAGCTTTGGATTATTAAAATCTACACCACGTTTGCTAAAGCAAAGAAAAGCCCGCCTTGGCTAAAGCTACGGCGGGCGTGTGGAACGTACTGGATTCGAACCTCCCGATAGCTATCGGGAGACCCCTACTCATCCCTTTTTCCCTCCTCAAAACGGGAAATTAACTTTTGACTTATTTCCGGGTAAATCTTAAGGTTTGTAATGTATTTTCGGCTCTTCATACTCTTTATATGAGCCTCGATTTTTCTGGCTTGCAGATAGGAAAGAGAAGAAATTAAAAAAAAGACAATCCAGTCACTGGCACTTTTTGTAAAAGAACTCGAAAACTGGCCATTTAGATGTTGCGACAATCGTTCCGAAAACGACTTACAACTTCCGATATAATACTTGTCCAAAGATTTGGAATACAATATATACACTTCTGCCATCTACACTAAATCTGTGGAACGTACTGGATTCGAACCAGTGACCCCTACTCTGTCAAAGTAATGCTCTAAACCAACTGAGCTAACGTTCCAGAAAAATCAACCCGGACCATATACCACAGTTCCGGAGCAGTAAAATTAATAGTTTTAAACATTGTACGGTGCCCCGTGCAACTTTTGTAGATTTAAATTGTCAATTAGATAGATGATCAAGTACCAGGTAACGATACAGTTTGAGATGACTGAGGAATTTATGTCCTTGGTACCCCCTCACCGGACCTATATCGGTATGCTGATCAACAAAGGGATTATTGACCATTATGCGGTGAGTATCGAAACCCAGCGGGCCTGGATTACACTGAATGCAGACAGCAAAAAAGAAGTGGAAAAAATTCTCACCAAATCCCCTTTGTACCGGTTCTGGAATTATGAAATTGATGAGCTGGTGGTACTCGACGGACAGCATTACCGTCTTCCCGAAGTCAATCCGAATTAATTTATTTCTTCATCATCCATTTCGGCTTCAACCGGGTAATCTTTTTATAGACCGGACAATCGGGATGATGCGCTCCCGGTAAATAACCCGTACTCATGAGGAATTCATTTAAAATTTCTCCGCCGGTAAATCTAAATTGCTGCTTGAACAATCGGACCCATTCTTCTTTTGTCTTAGGATGATTTAGATCCAGCCAGTTTTTAAAAGAACCATGTTCTTTTTGCAGACCCAGGATGACTTTCGCATTATGAATCGCCGCCTCCACTTTTAAGCGGTTGCGGATGATACCGGGATCCTGCAACAGTTTTTCCTTTTTCTTATCAGAATATTTCGCCACTTTGGCAATCTCAAACTGATCATAGGCCAGAAAGAAATGATCCTTCTTTTTAAGAATGGTTTCCCAGCTTAATCCAGCCTGATTAATCTCCAGCACCAGTCTAGCAAAGAGCAGATTATCGTCATGAATCGGATAACCATATTCCGTATCATGGTACTGTTCATGAACAGTACCCTTTCCTTTTTCCCTTATAAATTCACAGTAGGTAGTTGCCATAATGAAAAATCCCGCTGAAAGCGGGACCTTTGGTGGGAGTTGACGGGTTCGAACCGCCGACCCTCTGCTTGTAAGGCAGATGCTCTGAACCAGCTGAGCTAAACTCCCATGTTTTTGGGAGTGCAAATATACAGGGGTAAACCATTTCTGCCAAAAAGAAATAGAATTTTCTGAAACTCGCTAAACAATAGCCGCTCAAAGGCTTATGGCAGGCTTTTAACCCATTTTCAGGACAAAATAGGGTCTTGGTAGTGTTGGTCGTAAATTGCCTTGATATCCTTCAAATTTTGTTTACTCATAAGCCTGCTTCAATATGTTTTGAAGTAAAACTAGTAACAAGGGAAAATGCAAGGACACATTATTGAGAATCAAGTATTGCTATTAACAGGGTTGAGTATATACAGACCGAACTTTATTTAATCCAGCAACCATATCAACAAATTTCTATTAACCAATAAAAAAGCAACCAGCTTTTCCGGTTGCTTTTCCTATCAGTTTATTTTCCAACTCACTCCTTTGGCACAATCGTAAAATTCACCCCGAATATCGTTCCGTTCTGCGCTGTATTGATTTTACCTTCTCCGCCACGGGTACCGATCGGCGTTACTTCTGATTCTTTAAAAATCTTTGCGAGGTTATTCAATACCCCACGGCTGTTACGGCTGGTTTTATCATTGTTATCTGTCAGAATATCTTCCAGATCCAGCGGGTCAGATGAAAGAAATACCTTGAAGACCTCGTTACCATAGGGCGGCTGAATACTTATCGCCAGATTTTTCAGGAACAATGAATCACCCCGGTTCACTGCACAATCCTCCCAGCGGATCGGTGCGGGATTATTATTGAGATCAGTCAGGTTTTTATTGGGAATGACCGGATTGATTTTTCCATCCGGCTGGATATCCACAATATTCACATAGAATTTTTTGATACCGGTATTCACCACTTTTACATAGATATCATCATCTTTCTGGATCTCCAGTCTGCCGAATTTTGTACGCTTCCTCATTTTAGCCGTATCAATATTTCCCTTTTCATCCAGGAAAACCAGCTCCACTCTGGCAGTCAGCCCCTTCTCGGTAAATTTCAGGTTCTGCAGATAACGGAAGCGGTCATATTTTTTCATCAGTTCCATGAATGCTTTGCCATCATTGATATCAATATCATCCGCAAACACGGCACCGGTGTTGGCATAACGCAGTGCCCAGCCGGAGCCATCTTCTGAACTGCCCACATAAACTTCACAGGCAGGATTGATCTCCACCAGCTGAAAATCTTTCAATGCTTCTGCAAGGCTGCTATTACCTCTGGAGGCATTTAAAGAATCAAGCCCCAGCTTAATTTTCCCGTTTCCGTAGACAGTCTCAATGACAAATGCCCAAACTGTTTTTTTAGCAAGTCTGTATTTTCTGTATCTAGTTTTACTTTGGAAGTAAAATTGGTGGCATCTGAAATGGTTCCTTTTGCCAGGGGCGTAGCGGATGCAGGGTTGGCTGTACCTGAAGCATAGAAAGCCACAATCGAACCAGGCGAGCAACCCGAAACAGTGCCTCCGTTCAATGCAATCAGTTTTGAAGTACTCTGAGCCGGATTTATCGTGATATAAGGTTCCTGGCGTACATATTTTCCTCCAAATAATTCCCGGTCAATTCCGTCTCCTTCCAGCACCGGTTTCTGCTTAGGCGCTTTTTCACGCATCACATCTTCGATCTGTGCAAACAGCGTACGATAAGTGATCTTACCACTGAGGTTGGAAATGGCTTTACTGAATGCATAAGACAAGGAACCCACGGCCCTGTTCTGATCATCCAGACACTCAAAGTTCAATTCCTGTGCCTGCGCACCTGATAAAACCACATAAGAGGATGAATTGGAGATATTGAGTTTGGTCCTTGTATTTTCCTTGAATACACCAGCTTCATCCTTTTCAGGTAATTTCTTTTTAGCAAAATTACTGCTGACCATCGGGGCATTGTTGCCACGCGCCAGGGCTACATTACCTCTTGTACCGCTACCGGAGTGACAGGCATCAATCGAGACCAGCAGGTCGCCCTTGCTGCCCAGTCTGTTTCTTAACTGGGTCACCATTTCCCCAAACTGATCATCGCGGTAATAACCAGCCGATACTTTATTGAAAATACTCTTATCCATGGAGTACACGGCACCATAAGGTACAATGGCTTCATCCAGTCCGTCACTTTCTTCATTTTCATTATCATCTTCCAGTTGCTGACCATGCGATGAAATATGGATCACCACAACATCACCGGGACCGGCATCTGAAACCAGTTTTTTGAATGCGTTTTCAATTCCTTCCTTGGTGGCGGCAGCATCAGTCAGCGTGCTGATATTAGTTTCCGGAAATTTTTGTTTCAGCAATGCGTTTTTAATCAGGTCCACATCATTGATCGAATTGATGGCCTTCCATTTGTTGGTCTCGAAATCCGGGTAATCCCCGATGGCAATGATCAGGGCTCTTTTGGTCTGGGCCTGGCTGCTGAAAAAGCACATCAGGAGAAGCAGGGCACTGAAACAAATCTTTTTCATATCAAAATAATTGAGTGGTGGTTTTTTGATAGCATAAATGTAAAACGGGAAATGAAAACCGGCATACCCTGCGGCGGGTATCTCCTGTGAAATTAACATATTGGATGAATAAGCAGGAAGTTTAGTTGTATCAACAGTCTCCTGTAATTCGGTTAGTTTCAACATAATGGTTCGATTCAACATACAATTCCTATTTTTAGATATGCGTGTGTATGGTTTCGTATTGTTGATTATTGGTATATGGTTCCCTTCCGTCCTGATTGCCCAATCAGAACCGGAAGGAAAAGATGCCGAAGCCTACCGGATTTACAGTGTACAGGTGGCCGAATTGCTCAAGGTCAGGGGTATGGATGATAAAGCCATAGCGGAGATTTTATCAGTTTATAAGGATAATGATATCAACTCCGACGAAAAACTGGCCTCCCTGCTCCAGAAATTGTACCCGGATGACCAGGGTATCCTCATCATCTTCTACCAATTTTACAATGATACCTTAAGAAGGGTGGTGCTGGAGCCTGGGAAGGTAAAAGAGAAAGTATATATCCCGATTACCAAAAAAGAGATACTGCAGCTGGGTACCGATTTTAACCATCTCCTCGGTCTCTATTCACTCTCCGATAGTCGGATGCCGAATCTGAGAGGTGCCATTGTAAAACCGCCACCTGCAACTGCCGGTCTGTCTTATCAGCAATTAATTAAGAAGACGACAGCCCTTCTTTTACCCGGTTGGTTCAATGAAACCAATAAACATCTCATTATTATACCGGCACTTAACCTGGGGACACTGCCTTTTTATCTGCTCAGCCCTTACCCCGATAATTCCATCCTGCTGGATCATTGCAGTTATTCTGTGGCACCCACCATCGGAGATTTAATTGCCCTTCGCTTAAAAATGATGAAAATACACCTGGGCTGGAATGGCAATCTCCGTTTGCCTTTCAATAAACTTCGTGAATCCAATCAAATGGATTCTGCTTCATTTGTCCTGGAGAATCCTTTATTTATCAGTAACCCGGTTTATCCTTTGAATACAGCCTATTCTTTTCCCAATCTGCCCGGAGCCGGAAAAGAAATTGATCAGGCCCTTCCTTATGCAGCCAATTATGTGTTGCTGAAAGGGGCTGATGCGAAAAAAGATAGTGTGATGAAGTATTTAGAGAATGCAGACCTGGTTTATTTTGCCACCCATGGGATGGCCAGCGATGAGGATCCCAAAAACAAATGCTTCCTGGTACTAAGCGGCGAGGATCCTTTTTTCACTGCCAAAAACATCATGGATTGCAGGAATCGCTTCAGAAAATTTCCTGAAATGGTGATCCTGTCGGCCTGCCAGACCGGTTTGGGAAAATCAATGGAAGCAGGGGTGGCCGGTTTGGCACGTTCCTTTATGCTGGCCGGTGCCCATCATATCATCATGAGTTTATGGAATGTGGATGATGAAGCCACTGCTTTTCTAATGAACCGCTTCATCGTTCATTTACAGGAACCGAACCGCTTCATGCCATCGGAACCACTCCGGCAGGCATTGATAGATACCCGGAAAAAATTTCCAAAGTATTCCCAATGGGCCAGCTTTGCTGCTTTCGGAGTTGATTTTTAAATTACAAAGCCCAGTCAATAATCTGGTTGGCCCAGTCGGCACGGTAGGGCGTACTTATGCGGATATAATTGTCTGTATATCCTTCCATCATCCCGTTTTTGTTGTGGTCTTCAAATAAAACTTTACGGGTTTCACCAGTATGCTGTTCTGTAAAGTATTGCATCTTCATGTACGACAAATTCCGGAGCGCTTTATTTCTTTCATTCCGGATATGCATCGGGATCACCGGACCCAGTGTTAATGCATGGGTATGGTCTCTTTCTGAATAAGTAAATACATGGAGATAAGATATATCCAACGCATGGAGGAAGTCAAATGTCTCTTTAAAGAGTGCATCGGTCTCACCAGGAAAACCAACAATCACATCCACCCCAATGGCACAATGGGGCATTAGTTTTTTGATCAGGCTCACCCTTTCTGCATATAATTCCCTTTTATACCGGCGGCGCATGGCTCCCAACACTTCATTGCTTCCACTTTGAAGCGGAATATGAAAATGCGGCATAAAGCGGTCACTGTTTGCCACGAATTCAATAATCTCATTACTGAGTAAGTTGGGTTCAATGGATGATATCCGGAAACGTTCTATTCCTTTCACTTTTTCCAGGGCCTTTACCAACTCGAAGAAATTTTCTTCCCTTCCGCTCAAAGACTGAACTGTTCCGGCTCCATCCGGTCCTTTACCAAAATCACCGAGGTTCACACCGGTCAGCACAATTTCTTTTACACCGGATGCGGCCAGTTCAACTGCATTGGCCACTACATTCGGGATCAGGTCACTCCGGCTTTTTCCCCTGGCCATCGGTATGGTACAGAAAGAGCAATTATAATCACAGCCATCCTGCACCTTTAAAAAAGTGCGGGTACGGTCATTCACCGACCAGGATGCATGGAAACCGGTTACTTCCTCCACATCACAGCTGCAAATCTTTGCTGAATCACCTTTTGTCAGTTCCCGGATATGGGCGGCGATATTGAATTTTTCAGCAGCTCCCAGCACGAGATCCACGCCAGGTATTTCCGAAATTTCTTTGGGTTTGAGCTGGGCATAACAGCCGGTAATCACCACCAGGCTTTCTGGTGCTTTTCGCTGGATCCTCCTCACGAGCTGCCGGCATTCCTTATCGGCATTATCTGTCACCGAACAGGTATTGATCACATATACATCAGCCAGCTCCTCAAACTCCTTTTTTTCAAAACCTTCCGTTTCCAGCATACGGGAAAGAGAAGAGGTTTCTGAAAAATTGAGCTTGCAGCCTAGTGTATGAAATGCGATGGTCCGGGTTGCTGACATCTGTTCAATCCTGCCTGATTAACCGGTACTTTTGATAAGGTTCCCGGTGCTGGCAGGGCCGGCAAAGATAAGTTGATAAGTTGAGCGGTTGAAATGTTGATACAGCGGCCTTATCTTGTTAACTTGCCTGCCGGATAATTCATTTTATAAAGACAAACAACTGACTGTGAACAGGAAATGGCTGCCTTATTTGCTCATGGCCCTCATGCTGGTCGCCATTCTGCTGATCAGGCAGTGCAAGGGAAATGAGGACCCGGCCCCCAAGCCAAGGGTAACCAATCCGGACCGGCCCAAAGACCCGGCTTCCAATCCAACCAACCGGGATAAAGGCTTTGACCGCAGCACATCCTATCTCGATTACAGCCAGCATGCCAGTTGCCGGATGCAATGCCGGAAAATTTCCAAATCGGAAGTGGTAGAGATCATGCTGGATGGAAAGATTAATTATAAGAAAAGCGATTTACAAAATGCCCGTTGTCCACGTTATGCTTTAGAAGGAGTTACACAGGATAACCAGCGGGTACGGATCATCTTTGCCCAGTGTAATGAAAAGACGGTGGTGGTAACAGTGATTGATCTGGGAACCGATTATGCCTGCGATTGCCCGGGAGATGATGATCAGTATAAAAACAAGGGCCGATGAAGCAGCTATGGATGCCGCTGAAATGGCTGTACAGTATTTATGCTTTTCTAACCTTTGTGGCCGTGATGCTGCTGATCTTTCCTTTTGCATTGATTGGGATTTTATTTGGAAAGATCAGGGGAGGAAATATGGTGTTCTGGCTTTGCATGCGATGGGCCGATATCTGGTTCTTCCTGATTTTTATCTGGCACCGGAGGATCTATGAATCCCCACATGATAAATCAAGGCCTTATATTTTTGTCAGTAATCATATTTCCTATCTGGATGCGGCCATCATTCCCAAAGCACTCCGGCAACCGGCCAGACCATTGGGGAAAGCAGAAATGAGTAAGGTGCCGATCTTTGGTTTAATCTATCGCAATGCGATTGTAACCGTGGACCGGAGCAGTGTCAGCAACAGGGCCAAAAGTATCCGGATCCTGAAATCACTGATCAATAAAGGAATTTCTGTGATGGTATTCCCTGAAGGCACTTTTAATATGGGTACTACGCCTTTAAAAGATTTTTATGATGGGGCATTCAGGGTAGCCATTGAAACACAAACCGCAATTAAGCCCGTTCTTTTCCTGGATGCCTACCGCAGAATGCCCTATGAAAGCCTTTTTCATATGAGTCCGGGTATCAGCAGGATTTTATACCTCAAGGAAGTACCGGTGGAAGGCTATACAATAGCTGATCTGCCAAAACTGAAATCAGAAGTATATGCTATCATGGAACAGAAACTGATTGAATATAATTTTGCCTGGAGAAAATCCTGATTCCTGTCTCAACCTGGTTTCAATATGCCTGTAAACATCGTCATCGCAAATAGCACTTTTGTACGCTGAAATCATCATACCAGCTGCCTTACCGAAAAATTACACATGGTCGGTTCCTGCCCATTTACTGGAGCAGGTAAAACCCGGCTGCCGGGTGGAAGTAAATCTGGGCAAGAATAAAAAGTATGCAGGGGTTGTAAAAAAATTACTGGAAAACAAACCGGCGGAATTTGATACAAAAGATATCCTGAATGTACTGGATACAGAGCCTGTTGTTTTTGAAGAACAGCTCAGTCTTTGGGAATGGATCGCCTCCTATTATATGTGCAGCGAAGGAGAAGTGATGGCCGCAGCCCTGCCCGCCCATTTCAAACTCTCCAGCGAAACGATACTTGTTTTCAATGAAGAATATGGGGATGATTTTTCAGCCCTTGATCATGATGAATACCTGGTGGGAGAGGCCCTGCTCCTTAAAAAAGAACTGAACCTGACTGAAGTGCAGCAATTACTGGATTCATCGCATGTGTACCCGGTAATCAACCGTCTGATTCAGAAAAAAGTTTGTCATGTATGGGAAGCACTCAAACAAACCTATGTTCCCAAGAAAGAAACTTATGTGCTGCTGAATCCGGTTTATGATAATGAGGATAGCTTATCAGAACTGCTGAATAACTGGACAAAAGCACCTAAACAAATGGAGCTCCTGCTCAGTTATCTCCACCTGATGAAAACAAGCGGGGAGGTGACGAAATCTTCTCTGCTGAAAAAATCAGGGGCATCGGATGCTCAACTCAAGGGTCTGGTAGAGAAACAGGTATTGCGATTGGAAAACGCATCATTGACCGGATCAACTACCTGCCGAAAAATGTGCTGATTGATTTTGAACTGAGCGAGAAGCAAAAACTGCGCTGGAAAAAATAAAATCGGAATGGGAAAGCCGCCCGGTTTGCTTATTACATGGGGTAACTTCCAGTGGTAAAACAAATATTTATATCCATCTGATTGAGGAAATGATCCGGCAGGGTAAGCAGGTACTGTATATGCTGCCCGAGATTGCATTGACATCACAGGTGATTCGCCGGCTGCAAAAACATTTTGGCGGCTATATCGGGGTCTATCATTCCAAGTTTTCACAGAATGAAAGAGTTGAAATCTGGAACAAGGTCAAAACCGGTGAGTTGCGGATTATCCTGGGGGCAAGGTCTGCAGTATTTCTTCCCTTTCGCGACCTGGGACTGGTGATCTGCGATGAAGAACATGATACCTCTTTCAAACAACAGGAGCCTGCACCACGTTATCATGGCCGGGATGCTGCAATATATTATGCATCCCTTTTTGGTGCGAAAACTTTATTGGGAAGTGGTACACCATCGGTGGAGAGTTACTATAATGCCACAACAGGTAAGTATGGCTTTGCTGAATTACTCTCACGGTACGGTGATCTGATATTACCGGCTATTGAAATGATTGATATGAGGAAAGTATTCATTCCCGATAAACCGCGGCATGATAAAATTATCCTCTCGCCCCAACTGGTGGAAGCCGTGAATGAAGTGATCAGCCGTAACAAACAGGTGATTCTTTTTCAAAACCGGCGGGGATACGCTCCATATCAGGTATGTAGTGTTTGCGGATGGATTCCTCAATGTAAATATTGCGATGTATCACTGACCTTTCATAAACTGAGTAACAGACTGGTTTGTCATTATTGCGGAACCTCTTATCCGCCTGTACATAGCTGTGCAGCCTGTGGCAGTGATAAATTCACCCAACGGAATTTTGGAACAGAAAAAATTGAAGAACAATTGCAGGAAACCTTTCCCAATGCCAGAGTGGCCCGGATGGATATGGATACGGTCAGGGGAAAAAATGCCCATGATACACTGATCCAGCAATTTGAACAAGAACGGATCGATATCCTGGTGGGTACACAAATGGTGGTAAAAGGACTGGATTTTGACAATGTGGACCTGGTAGGAATTCTGGATGCTGATGGGTTATTGTATTTCGCTGAATTCAGGGTGAATGAAAGGGCTTTTCAATTGATGGAACAGGTAAGTGGAAGGGCCGGGAGAAAAGAAGCTACCGGTAAAGTACTGGTCCAGACCTCGCAACCCAAACATCCGCTATTGCAGATAGTACAGCAACATGATTACAACAGCATGTTTAATGAAGAGATCAAAAAGCGGAAAGAGTTTTCCTATCCACCTTTCACCAGGATCATTCAGATTACTTTCAAACATAAATTCAGGGAAGTTGTGGAAAGAGCTGCAGCCGCTTATGCCAATGCGCTCAAGCAACGCTACGGACAATACCTGGTAGGGCCTGCTGAACCTGTGATTGGCAGGATCCGAAACCAGTACCTGATGGAATTATTATTGAAATTACCACGGGATGGAAAAACCATCAATCAATGTAAAAAGGACCTGCTGGAACATACTGCAGTTCTTCATCAGGAACCATCTTACCGCTCAGTAACCGTTGTGGCTGATGTGGATCCGGTTTAATAAAACAATCGGAATTATAAAACTCAGAAGGAGAGCAGCAGTTGATGATTGGGATTGGTATGAGTGGCCGAAATCCTGAAATCATACTGCCCTACGATCAGGAAACCCTGTTGGGTATAAAAATTAAATGCCTTTTGATTTTCCACCCACACATAGAGCCAGATACCTTTTTGATTGGCAGCATGAGCCATTTCTATATTGTGTTGTAGTAATACTTTTCCCAATCCCTGTCCGTGAAATTCGTTCAGCAAATAAATGCGCTCCAGTTTGGCAACCGGTTCAAAAGGAATATGAGCCCCCGGTGAATTGAAAATGATTTTAGAAAAACCGGCAGCCTGATCCCCGGTATAAATAATCCGGTAGATATTCTCCGGATCACTCAGTTCTGCTTTCACAATTTCCCGATCATATTTCTCCGACACATATGCCGCAATATCAGCAGCAGGAGCACTGTGCCCATGTGATTCCAGAAAAGTTTGTTTACCTAATTGGGCTACCAGTGCTGTATCACTGGTGTTTGCCGCAAGGATTCGAAAGGACTGCATGCTGTAAAATTAGGTCCAAACGCAGAGCAATCCATCTCATCAGATCAGTTTATGCTCATAGGCATATTTGACCAGGCCGATCACGGAATTGGTATTGGTCTTGCGGAAAATATTCTTGCGGTGGGTTTCTACCGTTCTTTCAGAGATGAAAAGGGTTTCCGCGATTTGCTTGTTATTATATTCTTTCTCAATCAGCCGGATGATTTCTACTTCACGGCCGGTGAGGTGGGCATCTTCTTTTTGCTTTTTCCGGTTGCTGGTTCTTTGCAGTTCATCCAGTACTTCTTCACTGAAATAAATACCACCTCCGGCAATTTTTTCAAGCGCTTTTACCAGTTCCTGTTTCCCGATATTTTTGAGTACATAGCCTGAGATATCAGCATCCTCAATCATTTCGTTGACCATATCTCCCTGACCGCTCATCGACAAAGCCAGTATCCGGATATCCGGAAATTGCTGCCGGACCATTTTAGCCAATTGGTTCCCGGGAATATTCGGCATCATCACATCCGTGAGCAGGATATCGATCTTGTGTTTTTTGATCAGTTCCGGTACTTCGGAAGAGTCAGTGGTGGCAAAAGCAAAATTGAATTTCTCATGCCCTTTTAGCAGGGAGCTCAATCCGTCAATAACAATCTGGTGGTCATCTACGATTCCCAGGGTAATCTTTCCGTTCTTCATTTTGGTAGCCGGTTTGTCGATGGTGGCGGTATCATTGCCGCTTGTAAAATACATAAAATTGGGTTTTGGTTTGTTATTGTCATGAAAATCATGACGTAAACAAGGATGCAGGGGTTGGAAAAATTACAGTTGTGGAATTGTTAAAGCGGGGGGATTAGATATTGGGATATTAAGATATTGGGATATTGCTTGCCCGCCGTAGCTTAAGCGAAGGAGGGCCGCCCGCCGTAGCCTTGGCGAAGGCGGGAGACTGCCGTAGCCTTGGCGAAGACGGGAGACTGCCGTCCCGATAGCTATCGGGAGCTGACTGTAGACTGAAAACTGTCTACGGCAGCGGAACATGCATAGCAATCACCGTTCCCCGGCCGGGTGCGGAGTCAAAATCCACGGTACCCCTGAGGTATTCGATCCGGGTAATGATATTTTTCAGGCCAATCCCTTCGAATTTCTCTTTATCAGCTGGGTCAAAGCCCTTACCATTGTCCTCCACCGTACCACTGATACCATCCTTGTCACGTATCAGGGAAATATCAGTTCGTGGCCTGGGCATGTTTCATGGCATTGTGTACACATTCCTGAATAACGCGGTATAGGACCGTCTCGACATTCGAATCCAGTTTTTCATCAAGCCCTTCTGTGTACACATGTACCTGCATTGTTTTATTACTCAGCTTATTCACGAATTCATGAATGGCATTACCCAGACTGTTCCTTAATAGGGCATTCGGCATCATGATATGGGAGACAGTTCTTACTTCTTTACAGCTTTCATCCACCAAACTGATGGCTTTATCAAAACTTTCTTTTTGTTTGGGGTCTGTGAATGACAGTTCTGATTCAATGGCGGAGAGATTCATTTTGGCCGCACTCATCATTTGTCCCACGCCATCATGGAGGTCTTTGGCGATTCTTTGTCTCTCATTTTCTTCAGCTTCCAGGATGGCACGGGCCTTTAACTCCTGTTGTTTCAGAATTTCGGCCTGTAACTGACTTTCCTGTTTTAGGCGGTAACGTTTATAGTAGGAGAAGGCCAGCAACAGTCCTAAAACCACCAGCACACCAATTCCGGCCATCAGGTAATTCTGCATACGGATACGGCTCTGCTGGGATTGAATCTGTTGTTCTTTCCGGGCGGTTTCATATTGGGAATTCAGCCGCTGGATTTCTTTGGTTTTTTCAAGATTGAACAAGCTGTCACGAAGCGCAGTTCTTTTATTGAAATACTCAAAAGCTTTTTGAAAATCTCCCTGTTTCTGGGAAACAGCGGAGAGTTCATTGTAATTGTTCGACTGCAATTCGGGGTACCTCATTTTTTCTGCCAGCCGGTTACTCAAGGTCAGGTAGTCAATCGCTTTTTTATAATCTCCTTTGGCATTCATGGCAACACCAAGGTCAGAATAAGCAAGGGCCATGGAGAAGCTGTCCTTCAGGATCTCCCTGATTCTTAAACAACGTAAGAGATTTTTTTCCGCCAGGTCATATTTCTTTTCAATCACATAGACCCCGGCAATATTGCTGAGGGAATAGGATACACTCAGGGAATCACCTGCTTTTTCTGCCAGGTGCATGGACATCGTATACCGGTTCACAGCTTCCTTGTAATCATATTTGTATTCATAGACCACGCCCGATTCATTCAGGATCATGGCGATCCCTGCCGTATCATTGAGTGATCGGTAAATGGCATTGGCATTGCTGTAATTTTCAAGGGCTTTGTCAAGATCGCGGGTCTTCCGGTACAATTTGGCCAGATCATTATACACCGGGGCCAGTTTACTGCGATTCTTATTATCTTTTTCCAAAATGGCAATCGCTTCCTGTAAGTATTTTGCGGCCACATCATATTTGCCACTGAAATAATTAGCCACACCAATATGCCTTTTGAGCTGGGCTACTGCAATGGAATCTGTATTCTTCCTGGCCAGCCGGAGTGCTTTATCCCCCTCAATAATCGTGGAATCAAAGTTTTTCAGTTGATAGCTCTCCACCAGTTTGATGGCGGCATTGATCTGCTGATCATAAGGCCGGTTGGAATTCAATACCTGTCGCAGGCTGTCCTGATCAGTCTGACTGTATCCGCTGCTAACAAAAAGAAGGGTTAATATGGTGGCAATAAAAAAACGCATCGATTATAATCCCAGTACTTCCTTCATGGTATAAAATCCTTTCCGGGATTGAATGAATTCTGCTGCCAGCACCGCACCGCCGGCAAATCCCATCCGGTTATGGGCCGTATGAATAATTTCGATGGTGTCAATGGCTGAAGCATAGCGCACATGGTGGGTGCCGGGTGCCGGGTCAATTCTTTGACTGATAATCTCCAGGTCTTCCGGATGATCACTGAGTTCATTCACCCATTGTTTTTCCGGTGAATGGATTCCAGTACCTGTTCAGCCAGGGTAATGGCTGTACCGCTGGGGCATCTTTTTATGGGTATGATGGATTTCCTCCAGCATCACTTCATATTCCTGGTGAGGTGCCATCAGGGCCGCCAGTTTTTTATTCAGTTCAAAAAAAAGATTGACACCAATACTGAAATTGCTTGAATACACAAACCCGCCATTTCTTTCTGCACAAATGGCCTTCATGGCCTCCAACTGATCGGTCCAGCCCGTGGAGCCGCAAACCAATGGAGTACCCCATTCCAGCAGCTGTTGAACATTGCTCAGGGCGCTATGCGGACCGGTGAATTCAATGGCCGCGTCAATACCATGCAGGCTTTCCTTTTTGAAATCATCCAGGTTATGCTGATCAATGATCAGGGCCACCTGGTGTCCCCGCTGGATGGCAATTTCTTCAATCGCTCTTCCCATTTTTCCGTAACCGATAAGCGCCAGTTTCATGTAACAGATTTAATGTAGTAATGATGGGTTGAATGGCATTCAATCAAAGCAAATGTAATTATTATTGGCAGGGGCTGCTACCCGTACTGGTACGGATTTTATTTTCCGATCTTAATGATCAGACTGAGTCCGTTTGTCCGGGCCAGTTCACTGTATCCGGGTTTGAATTGGAAGCTGAGATCGGGGCTCACATCAAAGGTTTTGAGATGCGCATCAACAGCGGCATCTACTACATTAAGTCCCCAGATCAGGATCATGAACAAGACCGAATAATCAATGTCCCGCCTGAACTGATTACGGTAGAACCGAAGCGATTCCTCCCCGAGAGGTTGCAGGTTAGGTTTGATTTTTGAAAAGAGGGCGGAATCTGTTTGCAAAACCCGCATATTGTATTTGACCTTGTAAGCAAAACGGGTGTCTTTGTAGTTCTTGAGATTATAGAAAAAAATACCACCACTGATCCCTAAAGCACCGTACACGATCGGAAGCTTCCAGTATTTTTTATTGTAGATCTGTCCAAGCCCGGGCAGAAGTGCTGACCGGATCGCTGCTTTTTTGGGCTGATGCGCTGCAAAGGCAGAATCGTAATGATTCATTGGCTTTTTAGCAGGAGGGATCGAATCGATAACCTTGTTTTTTTTCCCTTTCTCTTTTTCCTTCGGCTTTTCCTTTACGATGACTTCTTCCTGTGCCAGCAAAGCGGTACCGGTACCCGAAAAGAGTAAGAGGAATAATATGATCAGCAGGGGGCGGGGCATCATGTTGAATCTGGCATTAATCAAGTGATGCATTCATTTGCCGGAGTACTTTGTTCAGTTCTTCTGTTGAATAATAGTCAATCGTGATCTGTCCGCTGCCATTCCGGCTATGGCGGAGTTTAACCCGGGTACTGAAATGCGATGCTAATTTATCCTCTATTCGCTGAAAAGCAGGAGCCAGTCCGCTTTTTGCCGTTTTTTAACGCCGCCGTTTTCTTTAAACAGGTTGCGTACGAGGGCTTCTGTTTGTCTTACGGATAAACCTTTATCCCGGATTTCCTTGAAGATATATAACTGATGGTCGATGGTATCTACATTGATCAATGCACGGGCATGTCCCATACTCAGACTGCCATTCCGAACCGCCAGCTGGATATCCGGTGGTAATTTGAGCAGACGGATAAAATTGGCGACCGTACTGCGGTCTTTGCCCATTCTTTCTGCCACCTGTTCCTGGGTATAATCCAGTTCCTCCATCATTCTTTTATAACTCAGGGCTACTTCCATGGCATTCAGGTCCTCTCTTTGCAGGTTTTCCAGCAGGGCCAGCTCCAGTAATTGCACATCATTGGCCTGGCGCACATAGGCAGGAATATCTTTCAATCCGGCCAGTTTGGAAGCCCTTAATCTTCTTTCCCCTGAAATCAAACGGTACTTACCCGAACTTAATCTCGATACGGTGATTGGCTGAATGATATCATGTAAACGAATAGAATCCGCCAGTTCTTTCAAAGCCGTTTCATCAAAATCCTTACGTGGCTGTTTAGGATTGGCTTCCACATCTTCCACCGGTATCCGGGAAATACCTGTAGCATTTTCTACCACATTCTGTTTCAATTGTCCTGAATTGGTTTTCAGATCAGAGTCAATACTCTGCAGCAGGGAACGAATACCCTTGCCAAGCAATTCTTTATTTTGTTTAGGATTGGTCATTGTTGTCTTATTCAGGAGTCAGCCTACTTTTCCCGATATCTTTTATTAAGTTAATGAATCATGAATTTCTGATACAGTTCCGGGCCTTGATTTCCGGGGGAATCAAAGTTAATATTTAGTTGCGTCTTGCGGGAAAGAGAAAGGGATAGGGGAATTTACCCCAAAATGTGGGTAGCTTTCAGTTTTAGCAGGTAAAAAAACCTAGAGTTCCAGAATCCTCTCCTCATTTTTAATTTTGGTAAGGTCATTCTTTTGCAGGATTTCCTTGGCCAGATTGAGGTAGTTCATCGAGCCTTTGCTATTGGCATCATAGAGGATCACGGGCTTACCGGCACTGGGTGCTTCGGCCAAACGGGCATTCCGGTGTACAATGGTACTGAAGACCATATCATCAAAATGGCGCCTGACTTCACTCACTACCTGGTTACAGAGCCGGAGACGGCCATCATACATGGTCATCAGGATACCTTCAATGACCAGGTCGGTATTCAAACGGCCCTGGACAATTTTTATCGTATTGAGTAATTTGCCCAAACCTTCAAGGGCAAAAAATTCACATTGAACCGGCACCACCACCGAATCAGCTGCAGTGAGTGCATTCACAGTAATCAGACCGAGAGAAGGGGAGCAGTCAACAACAATAAAATCATAATCCTCTCTGGCTGCTTCCAGGATATTTTTCAATACCATTTCCCGGTTGGGATAATTGATCATTTCAATTTCCGCACCCACCAGGTCAATATGAGAGGGGAGAAGATCCAGATTTGGAATTTCTGTTTTGAGGATCACATCTTTGGCACGGGCCTCATTCACCATACAGTCGTATAAGCTTTGGGTCACATTGTGCAGGTCAAAGCCCACACCGGTGGTGCTGTTGGCCTGCGGGTCCGCATCCACCAATAAAGTTCTGTATTCCAAAACGGCAAAACTGGCAGCCAGGTTAATGGCCGTGGTGGGCTTACCGACCCCTCCTTTCTGATTTGCTACACCAATGATCCTTGCCATACCTGTTCCGCTGATAATTAATTATGAAAATGATATTGTTTCACCAATTGACGGAAGTGTCAGCTGGTAACCCTTGTCTTCAAACGCAGCAATTGCTTTTGCATGGTCAATTTTGATAAATCCAAAAGTATCGAAATGTACACCGATCACTTTTTTACAATTGATCATCCTGGTCGCTTCCACTGCATCTTCATAGCCCATGGTAAAGTTGTCGCCAACAGGCAATACCGCAAAATTTAGTTTTGCCCACCCGGGTATTAACTGCATATCCATGGTCAGGGCCGTATCACCGCTGTAGTAAAAGCTGCCTTCCGGGCTGCTGATGATAAATCCCATCGGATTTCCGCCATATCCTCCATCGGGCAGACCGCTGGAATGCTGGGCAGCGGTACAGCGGACTGAAAACGGACCAAAATCCCATTTTCCTCCCGTATTCATCGGGTGTAGCCTGGTAAGCTTTTGCCTTGTCAGCCATTCATAAATTTCCCAGTTGGATACCACTTTGGCCCCGGTACTTTGAGCCAGGGTCACACAATCAGCAATATGGTCAAAATGCCCGTGTGAAACCAGGATATAATCGGCTTCAATATCGCTGAGGGAAATATCCTTTGCCAGTTCATTGGAACTGATAAAAGGATCGAACAAAATACGGCTGCCATTGGTTTCAACGAGGAAACAGGAATGGCCAAAATAGGTAAACTGCATTTAAATACCGGTTAATGGAAGGGCAAAAATAAGCTCCTGAACCCTTACCGGGTTAATTTTGATCCCACTATGCGTAACTCTCCTTTCTGGTGGATTTTAATCGGGCTGATGTTGCTGCTGGATATTTATTTTTTCCAGGCACTGCGTTTGCTGACCCAGCATGCGGGTCCCCGGACAAGGGCCGTGATCTTCATTTTTTATTGGTTGATATCTGTCTCCGCCATTGTCATTTTACTGATACTTCCCTATTTAAAAGCGGATAAACAGGCCCTGCTGGGCAAGAGCACGATTTTCTCACTGATCATGGGCCTTTTCATTGCCAAACTGGTGGCCTCCATCTTTTTCTTCCTCGATGATCTGCGCAGAGGGGTGCAATGGAGCGCTTCCCGGATCATGGGGAATAGCCCGGCAAATACAGCAGACGAGGCCGGAGAGAAAATTTCCAGATCCGTTTTCATGAGCTGGGCCGGATTGATTGCAGGAGGGGGATTATTTGGCACCCTGGTGTATGGATTCGGTAATAAATACCGCTACCAGGTTCGCCGGCAAAAGCTTTCCTTTCCCCAGCTGCCCACGGCTTTCAAAGGTTTGAAAATCGCCCATATTTCCGATATCCATTCCGGCAGCTTTACTGATAAGGAAGCCGTGGCTAAAGGAGTCATGAAAATCATGCAGGAGTCGCCCGATCTGATTCTATTCACCGGTGACCTGGTGAATAATGTGGCCACTGAAATGGATGATTATATGGATGTGTTTGATAAACTCCAGGCACCTTTAGGCGTTTATTCCACCCTCGGCAATCACGATTACGGAGATTATGTGCAATGGGATTCGCCGGAAGATAAAAAAGCCAATCTGGATCAGTTAAAGAATGTGCATGCCAGACTAGGCTGGAAACTGCTCATGAATGAACATGTAAAACTGGAGAAAGCCGGACAGCAAATAGCCATCCTGGGAGTGGAGAACTGGAGTTCCAAAGGCCGTTTTCCCAAACATGGTAACCTGCCCAAAGCCTACCTGGGTGCAGCAGATCAGCCTTTCAAAATCTTACTGAGCCATGACCCTTCACACTGGCAGGCCGAGGTTCTGGAATCTTACCCCGATATTGACCTCGTGCTTTCAGGTCATACCCATGGAATGCAGTTTGGCGTGGAAATTCCAGGTCTCAAATGGAGCCCCGTACAATACCTCTATAAAGAATGGGCCGGCTTGTATGAACATGAAAACGGACAGAAATTGTATGTGAATCGTGGTTTTGGTTTTCTGGGCTATACCGGCCGGGTGGGCATCCTGCCTGAAATCACCATACTGGAACTGGTCTGACCCGCCAATAATTTTACAGCCCCTACGTTTGAAGATTGATTCGCAGGGAATTAAACTTTTTTTTAACCTTACAGTCTCAAGGCCAGCAGTTATCTTTCAAGGATAACACTGGAATAACCTGTCCCGTCACCGATGGGTACAACTGCCGATGCTGAAACGATGGTCCATATTACCGGCCCTCTTCCTCCTGGTTGTTGCTGCAAATGCACAAAACAACCCATCGGATACGGCTGTCCGGCCGGTTCCATTAACGGACCTTTCTCTGATTGATACCAGTATGGACTATGATGAATTCTTCAGGGATTTTGATGAATTCATGGATTCCATCCTTTCTCCCCGTAGTTATTTCCTGGCCAGTATTTCCGGAGGTAAAGGGCTTCTATAATTTCGAAAACAAGACTACCTACGATTTTACCACAGCCAAAAAACTGACATATTCCCCAACCTTGGGGTATTATCATAAGTCCGGTTAGGGCTTCACCCTGAATGGTTACCTGGTGGATGACGGAGCCGGACTGAATTTTTTTCAAACAGGAGTGACGCCTTCCTATGATTATCTGAAGAATAAGGATTTTGCAACCGGGATTGCCTTCACTAAATTTTTTACAAAGGATTCCCTGCCTTTTTATACCACACCGATTCAGAATGAACTCTATGCTTATTTTGTTTACCGCAAGTGGTGGGTCAGACCCATGCTGGCCCTGAGCTATGGCTGGGGAAGCCGCAGTGATTATGAAGCCCGGGAAGTGCTGATACAGGACCTGCGTTTGCGCAGAAGAGGGTTTACCTATATCAACACGGAAGAGAAAGTAAGCGATTTCTCGGTGATGGCATCGGTGCGACATGATTTTTACTGGCTCGATATCTTCGGCAAAAAAGACCATATCCGCTTTACCCCTCAATTGACTTTTACCAGTGGCACCCAGCAATTCGGTTTCAATCAGTCTTCCACCACCTATGCCACTTCCATCCGCAGCACCAGTAATGTGCTGTACAATACAGATAATTTTTACCTCGATGATCAATTGAAATTTCAGCCGCTGTCCCTGACCCTCTTCCTGAGAGGAGAATATTCATTGGGAAAGTTCTTTCTGCAACCACAACTGGCGCTTGATTATTTTTTCCCGGCCACTGAAAAAAGATTCAACACATTATTCTCGGTCAATGCCGGAGTAATGTTCTGATCCTTTTGCAAAACATTCACAGTTTGTCTATCATTTATTGGTTACGAAATACGTCTGTAAAATGACAGATACCTTTTAATGAAATTTAACAGGATCAGCAGGTGACTGGCACTAATCTTGAAACTTTCTGAGGTCTGAAATTGAAGTAAAGCCATGGATTTAATCATTAATGCTTTCCCGGCCCAGGGACGGTAACCGGGAAAGCATTGATGAAAACACCAGGCGGTCATTATTTAACCAAAAAAGCTATCACATGAAAACAAAACTCTTCTCACTTTTTGCCATTTTACTGATCACACAGGCTGCGATGGCCCAGTTCCACATTGGTATCAAGGGCGGCGCCAATATTACCAAGGTAGATGGCAAGTCGTTCAAGGATGAATTCCGCTATGGTTACCACCTGGGTGGGTTTGTGGAAATCAGGGCCGGTAACAAATTCGTGATCCAGCCCGAAGTACTCTGGAACCAGTATGCGACCCGGCTGGACAGCAATTACAAAAATGTGTACGAGGATGTATTCAATGGCAATGCCAATGTAAAACTGAATTATCTCTCGATCCCCATCCTGGTCAATTACAAATTAATCGGCAGCTTCCTTTCCCTGCAGGCCGGTCCCCAGTTTGGCATATTACTCGATCAGAATAAAACTTTACTCCAGAATGGCGGAAACGCCTTTAAACGTGGCGATTTGTCAATGCTGGCGGGTTTACAATTCAAAGTGCTTGCATTCCGGCTGAATGCCCGTTATGCCATCGGACTGAATAATATCGGAGATCTTCCCAATGAAGACGATTGGAAAAGCAAGGGCTTCCAGGTATCCGTTGGACTGGCCCTTTAATATAATCTCCAACCCTTATGAATGGCCCTTCCGTCAGGAAGGGCTTTCTTTTTTGGGTAATTACATCCATTTTGGCAGTTGCAAAGAGGCGGGCATAAATCTTGGCAATACTGAATTGGCGTTATATTTTTACCGCCTGCCCTGATCATGGGGCATTTTGGCAGATTGAATTGAAGAATTGATTATGAAGAATTTAGAACAGTTTTTACTCAAGGCGGAGGATGATATGGACTTTTTACCCATTATTCCCCTGAATGAAAGTGATCAGGATGACCCTAATGGAATTGAAATACCTGCAGAATTAGCTTTATTACCATTAAGGAATACCGTTCTCTTTCCCGGAGTGGTATTGCCTATCACGGTAGGAAGGGATAAAAGTATCAAGGCGGTTACAGATGCTTATAAAGGCGATAAACTGATTGGGGTGGTGGCCCAGAAGGACAGCAATACCGAAGATCCGGAAATGGGTGATCTGGAGAAAATCGGCACCGTGGCCCGGATCGTGAAGCTGATCAAGATGCCCGATGGCGGTACCACCATTATCATTCAGGGAAAGAACCGCTTCCTGATTGAGAATATCTTTTCTGATGATCCTTATTTCAAGGCTAAAATCCAGAAACTGGAAGAAGAAGAATCTCCCAAGGACGAGGATTTCAATGCTTATGTGGCCAATATCAAGGACCTGGCCGCTGATATCGTTCAATTGTCTCCGAATATTCCTGCCGAAGCGTCCATCATCCTTAGGAATATTGAGAACCCTTCCTTCCTGATCCATTTTGTTTCCAGCAACCTGAATACCGATATCCGGGATAAACAGCGCCTGCTGGAACTGAATCATATCCGGGAAAGAGCCGACCTGCTGATGAAGCTGCTGCAAAAGGAACTGCAGTTTGCAGAACTCAAGAACAAGGTCACCACGAAAACAAAAACAGAAATTGATAAGCAGCAAAGGGAATATTTCCTGCAGCAGCAACTCAAGAGCATCAAGGAAGAACTGGGTGGTGATACCAATGCCCAGGAAGTAAAAGAGATGCAGAAAAAGGCAGAAGCCAAGAAATGGCCTGACACTGCCAAAGAATTATTCAAAAAAGGTGCGGAGAAACTGGAAAGAATGCATCCCAGCACACCCGATTACTCTGTCGTATACAATCACCTCGATCTGATGCTCGATCTTCCCTGGGAAGATTATACTGAAGATCATTATGATCTTAAAAAAGCCGAGAAGACACTTGATACCGATCATTATGGCATGCATAAGATCAAGGAAAGAATTCTGGAATACCTGGCCGTACTCAAACTGAAAGGGGATATGAAGAGTCCCATTCTTTGTTTTGTTGGCCCTCCGGGTATTGGAAAAACATCTCTTGGAAAAAGTATTGCAGCAGCGATCGGCCGTAAATATGTAAGACTCAGTCTGGGTGGGCTGCATGATGAAAGCGAAATCCGCGGTCACCGGAAAACCTATATCGGTGCCATGCCCGGAAGAATATTGCAGTCCATAAGAAAAGTAAAATCCTCCAACCCGGTGATGATTCTGGATGAGATTGATAAGGTAGGCAGCGACCATCGCGGCGATCCTTCTTCCGCCTTACTGGAGGTACTGGATCCTGAACAGAATCATAGTTTCTATGATAATTACCTGGAGATGGAGTATGACCTCAGTAAAGTGTTGTTTATCGCAACAGCGAATAACCTGCAGAATATACAACCGGCTCTTCGCGACCGGTTGGAGATCATTGATCTGAGTGGTTATGCCGTGGAGGAAAAAGTAGAAATTGCCAAGAGACACCTGTTGCCCAAACAAAGGGAACAACATGGCCTGAAGAACAGCCTTTTCAAAATCAGCGACAAAGTTCTGGAACAAATCATTCAGGATTATACCAGAGAAAGCGGTGTGAGGGAACTGGACAGGCAACTGGCTTCCATCATGCGGTACCAGGCCAGACAACTGGCATCGAAAGGCAAACTGAAAAATATTCTGACAGCTGCAGATATTGAAAAGATCCTGGGCAAGCCCCGGTACAGCAATGATATTTATAAAACCGTCAATATGCCTGGTGTGGCGGTTGGACTGGCCTGGACCTATGTAGGCGGCGATATTCTGTTTATTGAAACCAGTCTGAGTGATGGCAAAGGGGAATTGAAATTAACCGGTAACCTGGGAAATGTGATGAAGGAAAGTGCCAGTACCGCACTGACCTATTTACAATCCAACGCCAAAAAATACAAGCTCGACAGTAAATTATTTGAAAAGAAAAATATTCATATCCACGTTCCGGAAGGAGCCGTGCCCAAGGATGGACCCAGTGCTGGTATCACGATGATGACGGCCATTGCCTCTGCACTAACCGGTAAAAGAGTGAAACCCTTCCTGGCCATGACGGGGGAAATCACCTTGCGCGGACAAGTATTACCTGTTGGCGGGATTAAAGAAAAAGTCCTGGCTGCCCGCCGTGCGGGATTAAAAGAAATTATTTTATGCTGGCAGAATGAAAAAGATGTTGAAGAAATAGAGTCTGCCTTTATCAAAGGGATAAAATTCCACTTTGTAAAAAACATGAGCCAGGTTCTGGAACTGGCCCTCGTGGAAAAGTAATCAATCAAGGCATCAACAGTGTTTACCAGTCTTAGGATGTCTGTTATAAATCAATGAGAGGGTCCGCTTCATTTCAGAAGCGGATTTCCTTTTTCAAAGCTGTATTTTCGTTGGACCTTGAAATACATGCTCTCCATATCTTTTTTTATAAGCACTATCGCCGGTCAATCCCAGACCCTGGGCGGGAATGCGGTTTTCAATTTTCTCAAACAATCCAATACGCCCCAACTGACTGCTCTGGGTGGGGTGAATATATCTCAGCTCTCCAATGATGCCGGACTGGCCTTCAATAATCCGGCCCAGCTAAAAGCATCCATGCATACACAGTTGAATGCGGTCTTTAATCTGCAGTATGCCGGCATTAAAGTGTATCACAGTTCTTTTGCCTTCCGCAACGAGAAACTGAATACTAATTTTTTATGGGGACTGCATTATTTCGATTATGGGAACAGTACAGCAACGGATGCCGCAGGTAATATCCTGGGCAGTTTTCGTCCACGTGACTGGGTGATGCAGGTGGGGGCTTCCCGTTCCTATGGTAATCGTTGGAACTATGGCCTCCATGTAAAATTTATCAGTTCGGCCTATGGGATCTACCGTTCCAATGGAATGGCGGCTGATGTGGGACTGTTGTACACCGATTCTGCCGGTTTATTCAGCGCTGCTGTGCTGGTAAAAAATATGGGCACTCAGTTTAAAACCTATCCTGGTGCCGGAGCAGAAGACCTGCCCTTTGATTTTCAGATCGGGTTCACCAAAAGAATGTACAAGGCACCCTTTGGTATTTCATTAACGGGACAAAGGGTGCATCGTTTTAATATCCGCTATGAGGACACCCTCTTTAACAATGAAAATGGGTTTCCCAATGCAGCCAGCAGAAAATTCACTGCAGGAAAATTGCTGGATCATCTGGTACTGGGTACCACAGTTTATATGGGTGATCATGTGGAAATTCAGGCTGGTTATAATTTTTTGAGAAGAAGGGAACTCAATATCGGCAATGAAGGCAATGGACTGAATGGTTTCTCTTTAGGCGTTGCTGCCAAATTGGGAAAAATAGATATTCGTTATGCACGTGCCTACTATCAATCCAATACTGCCTTTAATCAATTGGGATTAAACCTGACGCTGAATAAATATTTTAGTCTGGGAAAATTTGGCCAGCGTATCGGCTGGTGATCAGTCGATCAGTTTATACACTTCAAATGCCTCGGCCAGCAAATGATTGCATTGCACACCCCGGACTTTCGCCAATGACCGGATAAAATCTTCTGACATATAGTTACGGTGTGATTGAGACTGATAAGATTGAACTGCCTTTACTTTTTTATGTAAAAATTCCTCTTCTGCCGGTATAAAATAAGTAGAACGAAAACTGCTATGGTTCCAGGGCAGTTCATATCCCAGCAGGGAGCAATGCTTAAAAGCTCTTTGTGCTTCGGTATGAATCACCTGGTGATCCTGGTGCTGATCAGAAGCTGAAGGAATAAAAACCAGGTCCGGCTGAAGCTGTTTATTTAATTGAACCATTTCTTCCAGGATGGCCTGTCTTTGCTGATCAAATGTCCTGACTTCAAAATCAAAAAAGAATAGTTGCGGCTCATCGATTCCGAGTTCACGGGTGGCTATCCGGCATTCTTTTTCCAGCGTATCGGGAGGCAGACCAGCCGGTAATGATTTACGGCAGAGCGAAAATGCAGCATAGGAGACCCGGCTGCCTTCCTTTACATAACGGGCCAGGGAAGCCCCGCATCCCAGTTCACCATCATCTGTATGGGGAGCTAACACCAGTATGTTCGCAGGAAGAGTCATGCCTAAAGATAATATTATTCCCTGATGAGGTAACTGGTATCCCGTAACAGCCTCAGTTGTTGTTTGAATTGCCGGTTCAGAAAGATCCGGAACTGGTTCACATGCGATTGCCCTGTATAATAACCGGCATAATCACTCCCGGGAATCAGCATGGCATTGATCGTCATGAACTGGTAACGGTCATCAATTGGTTTATTTAATTCCCGGATACCATGATCACCGATCAGGAAAATCACCGGAGGATTGGCTGATGCTTTCATAATAGAATCAATCAGCGACAGCAGTTTCCGGTTACTGTACTGCAGGTACCCGATCCGTCGGGCCGTATCATGATAATGAAAATCACCCAGCCTGGATATCGGGTATAAATTCCCTGCACTGTCATAATACAAAGGATGATGCGGCATCACCAGGTGAGTGTACACAAATTTCGGCGTACTGCTTTTTTTGCTGATTACTTTTTCTGTGAGCGCATACAACTTTTCATTATTTATCTGATCAGCATATTTAAAACGATGGATGACCGAAGGCATCCGGAAAGTAGTGGCCAGATGGTACCAGAGATCTTTGACGATTCTGCGGGTGAAAGTCTGGGCCGTAATGGGAACTGTTTTTTGTGGCAGGAAGGTGGGGGTGGTGTAAGAGGGATTACCATCGAAACTAAAAATAGAATAATTGTAAAACCGATATCCTTCCTTTTCAAAATAGGAGAGCAGGGGGCTGCTCCTCATCTGATCCATGCAAATTTCCAGATCTTTTTTGTCATGATTATTGCCTTTTAATCCAGGCAGATAATTCATTGACAGGAGCGAGGCAACTGAAAAAGCTGTGAAATTATAATTGCTGCGGCTACTATCCACAATATGAAAACCTCTGTTTTTTAGCTGTATTTCAAACCCACTATTATCAAACCCCAGCAAGTCTTTTACAGATGCTTTACCCGGATAGCCATCCGCTAACAGCAGGTAGATATCCGGTTTTGGACAACCATGACAGGGTTGAAACAAATGGTTACTGACGGATTCGCTTTTTTGATGCCTGAATGAATACATGATAAGCTGCACCGCATCAATACTAATCAGTAACAGGAATAAGAGGTTCAGGTAGAGCACTGGTTTGTCGGGAATCGTTTTTCTTTTTTTCAACAGGATCAGTAATCCAAGGAATCCAAGCAGGGAAACCGGAATGATAAAACTGTATTTATTGATAAAGGAACCGGGAAACAGGTCCCGGAAAAGATCCTGTACGGCCCCAAAAAAGAACTGATAGGCCAGTAAAGAGAAAGCGACGATCGCTGCTTTCCGGAATTGACGGTAGAACAAATAAAAAAATAAAAGAAATCCCAGGGCAACACCCAGGTAAAATAAAAGCAGCATAGCGGCACCCGATACCGGCACCAGTCCGGCATTTTCAGTTAAACCATGCAACACAAAAAAGAGCGGAAGCAGGAATAAAAAGAAAGGGTATTTCAGCAGTATTTTTTTCATGCTAGTCTGCAGCCTGGTCCTTTTGGTTATCCGATCCATTTTTAATCGCCTGCTGCCTCACCAGTTCCGTGATTTTGTCTTCCAGTCTTTTCAATCGTGCAAACAGTTTCAATATAATAAACAGGAAGAAAAGAATACAACTGTAAAATAATAAATCAGCACCCCTTCCCACACCCAGTTTTTTGGCGATTACATTGGTGTATCAGGAAAGAGGATAAAGAAGATGCCGAGTCCCGCAAAAATCACCAATGCAGCCAGGTCGATCAGCGCATTGCGGAAACGGGATACATAATAGGTGAAAATAATCACCACGCCGCTGATCAGTAAAATCTGGATCCCGTTCATTTGAAAATTTTATTTAAAAGTATATCAAAAAAGATTCTGAAACTCCCCCAGGCAGATTGCCCTTTTGCTTTGGAGTAGGTACTATACTGAATATTGACCGGAACTTCTTTGTACCGTAGCTTTTTTTTACGAACCTCGGCAATGATTTCCGTAGCATGGGCCATACCAGCCTGTCTGAGGTTGATTTTTTGGGCAGCCGCAGCCGTCATGGCTCTCATTCCATTATGCGCATCGGAGAGGAGCAAACCGGTAAAAATATAATTGACCAGTCGGGCAAACCGTAATAATCTTTTTCTTCCGGAAGGAATATTGCTATCCTTACTGAGAAATCTTGAACCCAGGGCGATATCTGCTTTTCCGGATTGTAATGGTGCCAGTAATTTTTCAATATCCGCAGGCAGGTGCTGACCATCGGCATCAAATGTTACAATGTATCCTGCCTGTTTGGAAAGGGCATAATCAAAACCGGTTTGGAGGGCCGCACCCTGTCCGAGATTGATCGAATGACGCAGCACCGTCACCGGCAGGTCTTTTAACAAGGGTTGTAAAGCTGTTGCTGATCCATCATCCACCACGATTACTTGCTGCTGAAAGGGAATTAATCCCTGCAGGACATCCCGGATAATTTTTTCTTCATTATACGCTGGTATAATGATGAAAACCGGTGTTGATTTATCGGGGTGCAACATAAAGGGTATAAAAGTAAAACCCATTCAGTTGCCCCGCAAGTTCCGTTCCGGGATGCTCAATAAAGGGTTGGTAGTGTTTTTGCTGTTCCGCCCCAATAATTGCCAGCAGGATCACAGGTTTACTGGTTTGAAAACTACCGGGTTGGTTGAGCCATTCCGGTTTTTCCAGCACAGGTGCCTGCAGGTATAGCGCATTCCGGTAATTGGCATAATAAAGAGAACCGCTAACTACCGTGCTGGCGGGTCCGGTAACTGCCTTTTTCTTTTTGATCACCTCCTTTGCATAATCAAGGAATATCTTTTCCGTTTTCCAGTAATAGTCTTCCTTTCCAAATCCGATCACCCGGTTGAATGTAAATGCAATTCCCCTGGCCGCTTCGGGTATGAGCAGGAAGGGTAATACGGTAATCAATAATCTGATCCGGCCACTGTACTGATTTTTATAATAGGAAAATGCCATGAAGATGACCAGTTGAATCAGGATATCCGCCAATCCATAGTAACGGGCATCTTCTATATAAGTCCACCAGCGATCGGGCGGAATCAGTTCCTTGTCTACCAGCAAAGAAAGAGCTCCCAATACGAGACTGATCGCCAGCGCCAGTGACAGTGATAAAAAAATAAAAGTCCTTTGAATGGACGCAGCTTTCAGTCCATTTCTGAAAAAAGACCTGGCGGCGATGATGGTAAGTGATAAGAGTAAAATGACATGGATGACCCGGAACAGATTCATCACCGTGGCCATACCGGCCGGTGGAAGTTTTCGTATTGTATTCGGTGTAATAAAACTGCAGGGTATCAGCGGATGAACCCGTAAGAGGTGTTCCGGAAAAAATCCCCGGCCGGTGGCACTGATATAAGTGCCCGCTCCACTAATGCTTTTCTGATAAAGATAAAGTCCGCCAATGCCCGCCAGCACTATTACAAAAAGAATCAACGCACCTCTTCTGATACCCGCATCCTTATTTTGCCAGCCATAAAGTAAAGCAAAGACCGGGATCACAAACACAACGGGGAAGAACAGGTATTTCATACTGGCCGCACCGAGCAGACAAATAGCCGTGCCCAGGATTGCAGTATTGCTGTATTTTTTTTTCTTCAGGGCTGCTAACAGTAGCACAATAGCCCCTAAGAAAAAGGCAACAGCAATACTATCCGTTGAACCGGTATAATAAAAAAAATAGATAAAAAAGGCAGTCAGTAAAGTAAACAGATTAATAACCGCAACTGTGCTTCCCATTTGCCATAGGATTTTTCTGCAAAGCAGGATAATGGAAATGGCAGAGAGCATTTCGAGTATCATACAGGCAGGCAGGTATTCCTTGCCACATAAGAGATAAAAAGGAGCCAGCAGGAAGGAATAACCCGGAGGCCAGTTGACCAGCGGGATATAAACTGGGTTGCCTAAATCATTAGCACGGGCAACAGCCGTACTGATACCATGACCATTCGTGAAATGTTGCGTGGCGATGGCCTGGAAACTGGTGTCAAAAAAACTATCCAGGTAAAAATGCAGTTGAAAAAACCGGACGGCTATTGCTAATAACACGACTGATACGGAAAACCGCGGGTCGCTGAATATACTGATTCCTATAGCCTTTGCCTTTTGCATTTAATTACCAGAGTGCTTTTTCTGTGAGAAAAGTGCTCGAGTCCTTTAACATTGGCAGCTGCTGCCCGAATTGTTTGTTTAAGATCACCCGGAAGGTATTCACAAATGACATTCCATTATAAAAAGGATTTTGTACGGTACCTGGCAGGTGTATGGCACAAAGATTCATGAAATAATACTGGTGCGGCGCTTCTTTATCAAACTGCCGGAACCCATGATCGCTGGCCAGTAAAATTACCGGCGGCTTCCGGGCATTTTTTAATATATGATCGATGAGTGAGAGCAATCTTTGGTTGCTGTATAACAGGTGTTCTTTGTATTCATTCTTGATTCTTTCAAATCCGGGGAGACTGTCATTGTATACCATCGGTTTCCCGTTACGATCCACATAATAGGGATGGTGCGGCCGGCTGAAATGAGAATATATAAAACGAGGCTTCGGGGATGTACGCAGCGCTTCTAGCCTGGTCAGACTATCCGTGGTTTCATCATTCAGAAATGTTAAGCGGGTGAGCCGGTCGGCTGTGGACTTACTGAAAAAATTAAACCCGGCATCAAAACGAAAACGGTTGACAAATGTGCCGAATGTGAGGATACGTCCCCTGGGATGGAAATAGAGATTGTTCACTGCTTTTTTTTCTCCCTCCAGTTCGAAGAAACTATAGTTACGGTATTCGTATCCCATTTTTTTGAAGAATACACCAGTATTACTGTGTTGAATAATATCCCTGCATAAAAGCATATTACCCTGAGTCACCAGGCCCTTACCGGATAAAGGCAGGTATTCCATATTGAAAAAGGAAGCCATGGAATGAACCGTGGCATTGTAATTGGAAATACTGTTAGATGCAATAAAAAAACCTCTTTCCGAAAGGGATTGATAAAATGCTGTATTGTCAAATGAAAAAATATCTTTCAGTTGCTGTTCACCGGCATATTCATCAGTAAGAATCGCATAAATATCCGGCTTGGAACAGGGGGCGCAGGGTTGAAGGCTGGGAGAAAGGGCCCGGGTATTTCTCTTGTTCAATGAAAGAAGTGCTGGTACCAGGCTTACCAGTTCCCAAAGGATGAGTACCCCAAAGAGCAGGTGGAGAAAGCGATAACTATGATCAGTGCTTCTTTTGGTTTTCCTCAGACAGAACAGGAAGAGGGCCAGCAGGATGAACAGAAACACAATGATAAAACTGTAACGTACCAGAAAATGACCCCGGCCCAGGATCTGTCGGGCCGTATCATGCAGGGCACCAAAGAAAAAATTGAGGGCAATCAGTACAAATCCACCCAATGCAGCTTTCCGGAAATTTCCGGTGACAGGGATTAACAATACCGACAAAAGCAAACCCGCCCCGGTATACAGTAAAATCTGAGTCAGTACAGCGCCTCCCAACCCGGGTGCAAAATTTTCATTGTATGCATGCAGGAAGAAAAAAACGGGCAGCAGAAATAGAAAGACTGGTTTGCCGGCAACTGATTTCATAAAATGGTGCAACAAAAATATTGTTTCCCGGTTAGAATGAATATTTTAAATAATCGGGTTCTGCAGGCAGAAAAATGTATTTTCGACGCTATAAAATAACTCCCTGTCATTCGTAAATGGGGGTTGAATGTCAACTATGGGTTTAATGACTTCCATAAGGGAATATGGAGAACTGATCCGGCTGCAAAAGAAGCTGGCGAAGGTATTTCCGTCTTTCAAAGAACAACATGCCTGGTTACAAAAGTTCAGGCAGGTGGATGCCCATGTAAAAACCGCTCATAATCCCAGTCATGTATTGCAGTTTATCCTGGCAATTTTCAATACGCCGGAATCAGTGGAAGGTTGTATTGTGGAGGCCGGTGCCTTTAAAGGCGGAAGTACAGCAAAAATCAGTCTGGCAGCTGCACATATGAACCGGCCTTTTTATGTATTTGACTCATTTTGCGGATTGCCCGAAAATAAAGAGCAACATATAAAGAGTGTAATGGGGTATTCTATCCAAAACTGGTTTGATGGCGGTAATTTTGCCGGCACACTGGATGAAGTAAAGGGTAATGTGCAGGCTTATGGCAATATTAATGTTTGTGAATTTGTGCCGGGCTGGTTCAACGAAACCATGCCATTGTTCAACAAAAAATTGCCCTGGCCTATCTGGATGTAGATCTGGCAGAAAGTACCCGCACCTGTTTGAAGTATTTGTTTCCCCTCCTGAGTCCGGGAGGAGCCATTTATTCGCAGGATGGTGATTTTCCGCTGGTGATTGAAGTGTTCAGGGATCAGCAATTCTGGATGGAAGAACTGGGTTGTGAAAAAATGCCGGTGATAGAGAACCTGGGTAAAAAAATTACTATTATCCGAAAATAACAGGCCCTAATCAGGCCCCGGAAATTAAAATGAACGCAGAAAAGAAAGTCTATATTGGTATGAGTGCCGACCTGGTTCACCCCGGTCATCTCAATGTGATCAATGCCGGTCGTAAACTGGGGAGGGTGATTATCGGTTTACTCACTGATGAAGCCATTGCCAGTTATAAACGGGTGCCCTATCTCAGTTTTGAGCAACGCAGGATTGTGGTAGAAAATATTTCGGGGTAGCAGAAGTGGTCCGCAGCGCACACTCGATTATACTGAAAATCTCCGGTTGTTGCAACCGGATTATGTTGTGCATGGTGATGATTGGGTCAACGGGGTTCAGCAGCAAACCCGCCAACGGGTGATTGAAGTGCTGAAAGAATGGGGAGGGGAACTGGTGGAAGTTCCTTATACCGGCGGTATCAGTTCAACCGGCATTCAACAAGCAATCCGGGAAGCAGGCACCACACCTGATCAGCGGTTGAAAAGATTGAGAAGAATACTTTCAGTGAAACCCTGTATGCGGGTGATGGAAGCCCATAACGGACTCAGCGGAATGATTGTGGAAAATACCCGTTATACCGGCGCATCAGGTACTGCTCAGGAATTTGATGCCATGTGGATCAGCAGCCTTACCGGATCCATGGTAAAAGGTAAACCCGATATTGAAGCCGTTGATATTACCTCAAGGCTGCAAACCCTGAATGAGATTCTGGAAGTTACCACCAAGCCTTTGATCTTTGATGGGGATACGGGGGGTAAGACAGAACATTTTGTTTTTACAGTCCGGACGCTGGAGCGATTGGGAGTATCCGCAATTGTGATTGAAGATAAAACCGGATTGAAAAGAAATTCGCTGCTGGATGAACAGTCTTCACAGGAGCAGGAATCCATCGAAGCATTTTGTGATAAAATCAAGGCCGGAAAGAAAAATTGTGTGACGGCTGATTTTATGATCATCGCCAGGATTGAAAGTCTGGTATTGGGAAGGCCCATAGAAGAAGCACTTGTCCGTGCCCGTGCCTATATCGAGGCGGGGGTGGATGGAATCCTGATTCATAGCAAATTGGCTGATCCTTCCGAGATACTCCAGTTTGCAAAACTTTTTCAGGAATTACCTGACCGGGTTCCGCTGGTAGCAGTGCCCACTACCTATAATGAACTCACCTGGATGCAACTGCAGGATGCCGGATTTAACATGGTGGTTTACGCCAATCATTTATTGCGAAGTGCCTATCCTGCCATGCTGGCAACCGCCGAAACGATTTTGAAAAATAACAGAACACTGGAAGCAGAAGCCAGCCTGATTTCTATCAAAAACCTTTTTGGATTGATCCCTGCAAATTATGATTGATTCCGGCCGGCTATATGAAAACCTGCACCAGAAAGGAATCCGTTTTTTCAGCGGGGTACCCGATTCATTGATGAAGGATTTTCTGCAATACCTGCAGGAGCATGCCGTTCCGGGCGAACATATCATTACGGCAAATGAAGGACTGGCGATTGCACTCGCATCCGGTTATCATTTCAGAACCGGCAGGATTCCACTGGTCTATTTACAGAATTCCGGTCTGGGTAATATCATCAATCCCCTTAGTTCACTGGCAGATCCGGAAATGTATGCAGTGCCCATGCTGTTGCTGATTGGCTGGAGGGGGATGTCGGGAAAGAAAGATGAACCCCAGCATCAGAAAATGGGAAGAATTACGATTCCAATGTTGGAGGCAATGGAAGTTCCTTATTATTTGCTGAGTGATCAGGAGGAAGAACTATTCGATACCATTCAAACCGCTATTACCAAAGCTGCAGATTGCTCTTGCCCCGTAGCCCTGCTGGTACCCGGTAATATTTTTACTCCTTATACAGCATTGAATGCTGAAAAGGATTTTTTCAGTCTGGGCAGGGAAGAAGTAATCCGGGAAATCATTAACCGGTTCAGCGGAACCGAAAAACTGATCTGCACCACCGGTAAAACCGGACGGGAATTTTATGAACTGAATAAAGAAGCAGGCAATAAGTTTACCAATTACCTGTTGTGTGCGGGTGCTATGGGACATGCAGGTCATATTGCACTGGGAGTGTCGGCTGATCATACCAGTACCATTTTGCTGGACGGAGACGGTGCCTTATTGATGCACCTGGGTGGTTTAACAACCATTGCTCCATTTGCTGCGGGCGATTTTTTTCATATTGTACTCAACAATGGACAACATGAATCGGTGGGCGGACAACCCACTGCAGGTTTTAGTGCTGATCTTTGTGGACTGGCTGCAGCCGCAGGTTATTCCAATACTGTTTTGATTCAAACAGATGAAGAATTGAAGCAATGGCTGGCCACCGCCCCTTCGCAAAAAGGATTACATTTTGTAGAAATAAGAATAAAGCAGGGAAGCAGACAAAACCTGGGCCGGCCGGCAGGTGTACCGATGGAATGGAAGAATGATTTTATGAATGCCATCCAAAAAAACCTGATTGAGTACAGTACAACTATTGAAGGGAGAGGGGAGTTTGTCCCAAATCAGTTCCTGTATTCAGGACAGGGGAGGAAAAAAAATATTCCTGATCAGCGGGAGTCACTTTGAAAAAGGTGCTGCGGACTTTGTTGCCTTTTCCGTATTGCCCTGTAGCCGGTATACTAAAAATGGTACCAATGTAAATGATGAAGAGGTAAGACTGGTTTGGGACCTGTTTCAACAATCAGGTGCCAATGCCATTGTAGCCATTGGAGGGGGAAGCGTGATTGACCTCGCCAAGATGATGGTTTGGCAATGTCTGAAGCTGGAATTGCCATTGCCCCTGCTGGCCGCCGTTCCCACCACTACCGGGGCCGGTAGTGAGGCTACCCAGTTTGCCGTGCTCTATGAGAATAAAAAGAAAAGTTCCATCAGTCATCCGGCCTTATTGCCTTCTGTTGTAGCACTTGATCCATTGCTGGTTTATAGTCTGACTGCTTATCAGGCGGCTGTTTCCGGAATGGATGTACTGGCACAGGCGGTAGAGTCCTACTGGAGCCTTGCTTCAATGCCCGAATCAAAAGTAATGGCAGCTGAAGCCATTGCATTATGGAGAGAATCATTTATTTCCGGACTGGATCCCACCAATAAAGAGGCAAGGAAGCAAATGCAATTGGCGGCATTCAGGGCCGGACAGGCGATTAATTATACACGCACCACCGGACCGCATGCATTGTCTTATTACCTTACTGCGATGCACCAGGTGCCACATGGTCAGGCAGTGTCCTTGTTTCTTCCGGTCTTTTTTTTGTACAACGAACCAGGACCGGAGCTGCTTCGTTTGCTGGGGGTAAATGCAAAGGAAACGGCATTACATTTTATACGTGACAAAATGAAGGAAGCAGGACTGGCCATCCGTTTGGGGGAACTGGGTATCCGTAAAGAAGAAATCATGGATACTTTACTGGAAGACGTGAATGCTGAGCGATTTGGGAATAACCCGGTGCCTTTTAATCATCAGACTTTAAAAGCTCTCCTGCTGGAAAATTTATAAAATGGGATTCCTGTCTGAATATCGAACGGTAAATAATTTGCTTCGTGAAGAGCAGGGAATTGTTTTTTATGCAGAGAGCCGTCATTACTATCAGTATTTTGAGCAACTGATCAAAGATATTCTTCCCGGGTCTTCTATTACCTATATCACTTCCGACAAAAAAGATCCTTTGTTGCAGGCGGCACCTGCAGGAATCCGGGTGCTGTATTGTAAGTGGATGCTGGGTTTTTTATTCCGGGAGTTAAGGGCATCGGTGATGATCATGACCATGCCTGATCTGGGAAATTATTTTTTAAAAAAATCCCCGGGGGTTAAGCAATATGTTTATGTATTTCACGCGGCGGTGAGTACACACCTTCAATACAGGAAGCAGGCTTTTGATCATTATGATACCATTCTTTGTACCGGTGACTATCAGGTAAAGGAAATCAGGAAAGCCGAGGCTATGTTCCAGTTACCCGCCAAGCAATTACTGCCTTATGGTTATCCGCTGATCAGTCGATTAAAGCAAATGAACCGCCCGGTTACAGACCCGCTTTTACCCACTTATCTGATCGCACCTTCCTGGTTTTCCGGCTGCATATTTGAGTCTTGTATGGAAGCCCTTTTAGCGCAACTATCTTCCATGCCCTGCCGGGTGCTGGTCCGCTCTCATCCCGAATATGAAAAAAGGTATCCGGAACGTTTCCGGCGGATAAAAAAATGCTGACTGCTGGCCACAGATGCAGCTGGATACAAATATCAGTGTGCTGGATAGTATGATCCTGTGCGATGTATTGATCACAGACCGCTCGGGTATTGCGTTTGAGTTTGCTTTTGGTACCGGTCGTCCGGTGCTGTTCATTGATACAGTTCCCAAAGAAACCAATCCCGACTGGCGCGAATGGGACCTTGAACCCGTGGAGAACCGGTATCGTTCGCTGATGGGTATTTCGGTCCATGCAGATGCAATGCGGCAATTGCCTGATCAGATACAAGCTTTGAAACTATTATCTGATTCTTTTCCCGAAAAAATGAAGGAGGCTGCAGGCGAAATCTTTTACCAGGATGAAGCGCAGTATAAGGCAACGGCAAACAGGATTCTGGAAATGGTTAACCGGTCAACTCCTTCTGACTAAATAAATTCCCACTTCCCCTCTTTTTCTATCCGGAAAACGGTATCTGCAGGCAGGGTTGTTATTATTTCGATGCAAAAAGGAATTTTGGCAGAAATAGCCTTCAACTCTTTACAACAGACTAAAAGAAGAGTTACTTTAATTTCCCCGGATAAAATTCAATCATTTAGCTGTCCGGAACCTGAGATTTAAAATAATGTTAGAGAGACTTAATTCTTTTTCTCTCCGGTTTATGCGGCTTCTCCATTTTCTTGCCGGTAAAAAAAGACTTGATTCTCCACCACGACATTTTGATCCAGAAAGCTGCACCCAGTACGGCAGCAATCACCACCTGGAGCAGGTAGCTTCCGCTGCCGGGTTCGATATATAAAAGAAAGTCACTCACAGGTAATTCAGGTTTGTTTTGGGAGTTAAGGTCAACAATGTTTCATACATCAGGCGGATCGTGCTTTCGATATCATCCCGGTGAAGCATTTCGACCGTAGTGTGCATATAACGCAGCGGGATCGAGATCAAAACTGAAGGACAACCATCATTGGAATAAGCAAATGAATCGGTATCGGTGCCGGTACTACGACTGAGTGCTCTCCATTGAACGGGAATTTTTTTATCAGCCGCCACTTTCTCCACCAGGGCCAGTAATTTATTGTGCACGGCCGGGGCATAGGAGAGGGAAGGGCCTTTGCCGGTACTCACATCCCCTTCAATATTCTTACTGATCATGGGTGTGGTGGTATCATGGGTTACATCGGTAACAATGGCAATATTGGGTTTGATCCGGCGGGCAATCATCTCTGCACCACGTAAACCGATTTCTTCCTGTACTGCATTCACTACGTATAATCCAAAGGGAAGTTTCTTTTTATTTTCTTTCAGTAAGCGGGCTACTTCTGCAATCATAAAACCGCCGATCCGGTTATCAAAAGCGCGGCCTACATAATTGTTATTGGCCAGTTCATCAAAACCATCAGCATAAGTGACCACGGCACCGATATGAATACCCAGCGTTTCCACTTCTTTTTGCTGCGGGCTCCGCAATCGAGCCAGAGATTATCCGTACGCGGACTGGGTTCTTTCTGGTCCGGACTGCCAATACGGGTATGAATCGCAGGCCATCCGAATACGGCTTTCACCTGCCCTTTTTTACCATGAATGATCACTCGGGATGCCGGAGCAGTCTGGTGATCCACCCCTCCGTTTCTTTTCAGATAGATCAGTCCGTCAGCAGTAATATAATTCACAAACCAGCTGATCTCATCTGCATGGGCTTCAATAACCACTTTGAAAGGATGATCAGGATTAATCACGCCGACTGCTGTACCATAGGGATCCACATAATGGGTATCCACATAGGGTTTCAGGTATTCGATCCAGAGTTTCTGCCCCCAGGTTTCAAAACCAACAGGAGAAGCATTATTGATATAGTTCTTTAAAAATTCGAAGGCTTGCGGGGTGATCAGGGATTTACCACCGGGACGGGTTGATTTCTTCGCGACTGCTTTTGCCATGCTTTGATAGTGTTATGCTGCAAATTTAATCAAATACGGGCTACCAGCAGCAGAAGGGCTGAAAGGGCCAGTAATCCATCCAGCACTAAATAATAGAAGAGGTCAGTGGGTTTTTGCTGCGCTCGCGGATAAACCAGCAGCAGCAGCAATGCGGGAGCCAGCAGGATCAGGATATTGGTGATTGTTAAACCCCCGGTCAACAGAAAGAGGGTTAAAATAATATGTGCCAACCAGGAAAAAATAAAAAGCCGTCTGATCCCCTTCCCGCTTAAATAAGTAATCAGGCTCTTAACGCCATTCATCCGGTCCTGCTCACGGTCTCTTTCATCAAATAAAATGCAGATACAGTAAATGAAAAAGTAGCGGCTGCTGATATACAAATTGAAATCCGGTGTCCATAACTCATCAGCCAGTAGTAAGGGCAGGACTGCAGTTACATAGGTCCAGATCAATGCCAGAAAGATGGTTTTACCATAGGCATATTTCCGCAGGCGGATAAAAATGGGTTGGGGCAATTGGGGGGCGGTATAAAGGAATGTGGCAATAGCCGCAGGTACCAGCAATGGCCAATGATTGATCAGCGGAATAAACCAGTAAATCGTTCCGGCCAATCCAAGTACAAACAAGATGACCAGCAGTATCCGGCCTTTTTTGTTCCAGGCATTTCGCTGGGCATGCTGCGGGGAAGGACTGGTAAAATAATAGTGAAAGCAATAAGCGGTGAGGGTGGAACTGAATACAAATGAAAGCAATTGATGATCCGGATAGGCAGGTAACCATAGCATTGCCGTTTGCCGGGTCATCAGTACCGCGCAGGCAGCAATAAAGAGATTGCTGTATACGAGGGTATTCAGCAGTTGCCGGATAAAATTCAAGTAGGGAGATTTAGTCTAGCAGCCTTATTTTTTCTGATTCACTGTAATTACTGCGTTGTCCTTTTTTGTCTTTTAGTATCAATCCCAGTGTGGCGGTTGTATCGCGGCTTACACTGGGGAGTTTGGCCATATCCGGGTTATTAAACGTGCCTAATTCAAATTCAACGAGGATATCAGCCTGTCTGGTTTTTTCAGGAAGGTTCAGATTTTTCAAAGTATAGCGAAGGGTATCGCCAATTCCAGGTTTCACTACAGTAGCTCCATTATACCATTTGTACACAATCAGGGCAGAATCCAGATCGCCTTCATCATCGGTAAAATTGCCACGGATACTGATGACATTCCCATCAATTGCTGTGGTGGGAGAGATGGATTTGATTGTCACCTGCGGCTCGGTTTTGAACTTATCTTTGTTGCAGGCAGCAAGGAGAAGGACAAGGAGAGCGGGCAGAACCAGTTTATTCTTCATGGGCCATGAATTGTGCATTCTCAAATTTACAGTTTTTATCAACATCCTTCAAGTGGAACCTGGCTGGTTTAATAGCATTTTAAGTATTGACAATCATTCCTTCGGGGATGCTGCACTGGAACTTTTCCGGTTCCAGGCCAGGGAAAATGCTGTATACCGGGCTTATCTGGATGCACTGGGTATTCCTCCGGAAAGCATTCGTGATTTCAGTTCCATCCCCTTTTTACCCATCAGGTTTTTCAAATCTCATGCCGTAAAGACCGGGGATTTTAAACCGGCCCTGGTTTTTGAGAGCAGTGGTACCACGGGAAGCAATACCAGCCGTCATTTTGTAGCGGATCCGGAATTATATAAAAGAAGTTTTACCCATGGTTTTGAAGGGGTATATGGGTCTCCTGCAGATTATTGTATTATTGGTTTACTGCCATCATATCTGGAAAGACAGCATTCCTCCCTGGTGTATATGGTGGATCAACTGATCCGATTGAGTGGACACCCGGATAGTGGTTTTTATCTCGATGAAACAGCACAACTGGCCCGGAAACTGGAAAAACTGGAGCAATCCGGTCAAAAAACCATTTTAATCGGGGTCACCTATGCATTACTGGATTTTGCCATGCAATACCCCATGAAACTGCAGCATACCATCCTCATGGAAACCGGTGGAATGAAAGGTCGGCGAAAAGAAATGATCCGGGAGGAAGTCCACCAGGAATTAAAGGATGCCTTTGGCATAACCTGGGTACATTCAGAATACGGGATGACGGAATTACTATCACAGGCCTATTCCACCGGTAACGGGGTTTTTGCGTGTCCGCCCTGGATGCGGGTACTCATGCGTGACGAGGAAGATCCCCTGGCTATCAGGCTGGAGGGGGCGGGTATTATCAATGTGATTGACCTGGCTAATATTGATTCCTGTGCCTTTATTGCCACGGAAGATGCGGGTAAACCGGCTCCCGATGGAGGATTTGAAGTATTGGGCCGTGTGGATGGCAGTGATTTAAGGGGATGCAGTCTTTTAATTGTTTAAAAAAGTTTTATTGATTGGCCCTAATCCAATAAATTTGCACCCCCAAAGGGGCCAGGTGGCGATCCCGATAGCTATCGGGATGGTAGAAGCACCAAAATGCTTTGAACACTATCTGAACCCTGAAATGCCCAGGTGGCGATCCCGATAATTATCGGGATGGTAGAAGCACCAAAAATGCTTTGAATACCACCTGAATCCTGAAATGCCCGGATGGCGAAATTGGTAGACGCACCGTCTTCAGGTGGCGGCGCCGCAAGGTGTGCTGGTTCGAATCCAGTCCTGGGCACAAAAAGGCTTTGAGCAATCAAGGCCTTTTTTAATTTTATTTACAGATTACACTGGCTTTTTTGTTTTCCAGGTGGCGAAATTGGTATCCCGACTGTAAACGTCGGGATTCAGGCGGCGCCGCCGCGAGCTGTGCTGGTCCAGACGTTATGCAAAGCATAAGTCGGGATGCTGATAGTATCGTCAGCATTCGAGTCCAGTCCTGGGCACAAAAAGGCTTTGAGTAATGAAGCCTTTTTTTATGGTTGTTTATATAATTTATTCTCCAGGATTTGATCGCTTCTATATCGGTCAAACAAAGGATGTTTTTAGTCGGATTGATAGACATAATGCAGGAACAGAACAGGCAACTAAGCCCTATTTGCCTTGGGAATTAATTTTGACTATTGAAAAGGAAAGTAGGTCAGAAGCTGTGATATTAGAGCGGAAATTAAAAAATCTGTCAAGAGAACGTTTAATAATGTTTATTGATAAATATAAACCGCTTTAATCAGGTGGCGGCGCCGCGAGTTGTGCTGGTCCCGACGTTATGCAAAGCATAAGTCGGGATGCTGACAGCATCGTCAGCATTCGAGTCCAGTCCTGGGCACAAAAAGGCTTTGAGTAATCAAGGCCTTTTTTTATTTTATAGGGTTATTTCAGCAAAATTTCCTTCAACCCCTCCTCTGCTTTCCCCAGCCATCCATCCCTTTCCAGTTTCAGTAAAGCTTCCAGCTTCATTGCCTGTTCATATTCCTCCAATTCCTTCACCAGCATATTTTTTCTGAAATACCTCAATCGATCATACAGTATTTCATGATCATGCCAATGGCCCAATGCATTCAGGATACTGTCGAGCTGCTTCATTTGACCGGCATCAAATAATGTATTGACCGGGCATAACATCAATAAATAATAAACCTGTTTGAGTGTTTTTCGAATGGGATGTGCCTGTTTGGAAAAATGATCTTTCATCGACATACAACTTTCCCATTTCCGGCCGGCATCAATCTGGATCAGATTGTTTAACTCATTTTCAGAAATGGAATTCAGAGAAGGGCTCAATTCCTGATGAACCGAATGCAGATTGGAATTGATTTCATTATTGGCAACTGCCTTTGTCTGAGACCGTCCAATACTTTTCAAACCCCTGAGATATCTCAATTTGAATTCATCTTCTGCGAATCGTAATACCGTCCTCCATTTTTTATAGGCTACCCTCAGCTCATGCACGTCCTTTTTCCCCGGGCGTTGGCGGATCAGACTAAGCTGTTGAAGGAAAATTGTTTCCTGCTCCCGGGAATATCGTAAAAGATAATTCAAACATCATCCGTTCAGGTTACGAAGCTATACCGAAAGGAAGGGTAATCCAATGAGAGAGGTCAGGAACAGGTATGAAGATGGACTTACTGGAAGAAATTATAACTGTATTCAATCTTGCCCGTCAGTTCCTGGTCTTTATCAAAAAGTGCCTCCTTGGTTTTGAGGCCTTTCTCATTATAAATGTATCTCCAGATAATATAACCTACCCACTTGATTTTACCCAGGTTATCAGTACCAGTGGAACTCACTTTCTGGATCAACTGTCCCGATTCATCATAGGTGAACATGACATCAGGCAGGAGTTTCTTTACTTTTTCATTGAACCGCACGATATCGGTTACATTCCCTTTCTCATCAAAATAATAATAGATCCGGCTGGATTCCTCCCCCCATTTATACAATACTTCTTCTCCGGGATTGCCTTTCTCATCTGCCTCAAACCGGATATCCAGACTGTCGCGCCCATTGATCACCCGCCACATTTTTTCAGGTTGGCCGGCAGTATTATAGTTCCAAAGATGCTGCTCCGTTTTTTCAAAAGCTGATCCCGGGTCACTCAATACCGTTTTTATTTCAGTTATTCTTCCTGCTGCATCGTAAGTGTAACTGGTGGTACTGCCAATCGAATTCAGGGAACTGTCAGTACTGTTGATCAGTCTTCCCTTTTCATCATAGCGATTATAATACACACTCAGGTAGCCGCCATTATGGGTGCTTACCTTAAGGGTGCGGCCATTGTCCTTTATTTCTTTAACTTCTGAAAAGTTAGTGGAGCGGGTGCCATTGGCATCATAACCCGTAGCCGTGATCATCTTTACTTTATTATTGCGCCAAACCTGCATTTGCCGGTTAGTCTCCAGGGTGGAAACGATATCATTGTAATAATACTGGGCCCGGGCAGTTCCGGCAACAAATATTAAAAGGGAAAGAACGGTGATTTTCATGTCAGCGATATTGTACTTTGATCAAAGTTACCTGAATTGTACAGTAACGAAAAAGAATGCCATCTTGTATTTTTTTGTCCCTATTTTTAAGCAAAAATTTCCTTGTCCCATATCCCCCAGCGTAAAGAGAAGGATTGCCTGAACTGCGGCACGATTGTTCAGGGCAAATACTGCCAGGAATGCGGTCAGGAAAATGTGGTTCCCCATGAGACCTTCTGGCACATGGTGAAGCATTTTCTTTATGATATCACCCATTTCGACAGCAAGTTCTTCGACTCGATGAAGTTCCTGCTCTTTAAACCGGGTTTTCTTCCGGGAGAATATGTCCGCGGCCGCCGGGCCAGCTACCTCAACCCGGTTAAAAAATATGTGTTTACCTCCGCCGTTTTTTTCCTGCTCTTCTTTAGCATTTTTGTGAAGACGGATAATATCGACACTGGGTTGGATCAGCCGCTGACAAAGGCAGAAAGAGCGAGCAATATCCGGAAAGGGGAGAGTGAATTGAAGAAGAACCCCAATAATGCAGAATGGAAACAAATGCTGGAGATGCTCAAAGACAGTACCCGGACCCTGACCGGTGAGGACATGGTCAGGTACTGGAATGATTTTGATTTTATCAATGTCAGCAGCCGGAGTTACCGCAACCGGCAGGAATATGATTCCATACAAAAAATACTGCCAGAAGAGGAGAAAGATGGATGGCTGATCAGTCTGATCGAAAAAAGAAACCTGGCTTTGAAAAAGAAATATGGCGGCGATCCCGGGACCGGCACATCCAAATTATTCGATGCCGTCCTCCACAAGCTGCCCTATATGCTGTTTGTATCACTGCCATTATTTGCACTGATTCTCAAATTGCTTTATATCCGCAGAAAGGAATACTATTATGCAGATCACGGTATTTTCAGTATTTATCACTACATTTTTTCTTTTCTCCTGCTGGCCTTTGTTTTTGGAATTGATGAAATCCAGGGCCTGACCGGTATTGAAGACCTCGACTGGCTAACAGGCCTGCTTTTTCTATCCGGAGGTCTGTACCTCTTTCTTTCCATGAAAAGATTTTATAAGCAGGGGTATGGTAAAACAATACTGAAATTTATCCTCCTGAACATAGCGGCTTTGCTAATCATGATACTGCTTTTTATCATCTTTGTCTTATTGGCTGTTTTTGAAATTTAATACCATGCAAGAAAAAAATGAGGCTGCTTTCTCCCGTTTGGTTCAGATCATGGATGAACTGAGGGAACAATGCCCCTGGGACCGGAAACAAACCATTCAGTCACTCCGGCAAATGACCCTGGAAGAAACCTACGAACTGGCCGATGCCATCACCGATGCCAACTGGAAGGGGATAAAAGAAGAACTGGGGGACCTGCTGCTCCATATCCTTTTTTATTCCAAAATAGGAAGGGAGCAGGGGCATTTTACCCTAGATGAAATGATCCACGGGATCTGCGATAAACTGGTGGCCCGTCATCCCCATATTTACGGAGATGTTAAAGTGAAGGATGACGAAGAAGTAAAGTCCAACTGGGAAAAACTCAAGCTTAAAGAAGGTAAGACATCCGTTCTCAGCGGCGTGCCCGTTTCCCTGCCCGCCATGGTCAAAGCCATGCGCTTGCAGGAAAAAGCCAAGCAAACCGGTTTTGAATGGGAGAACCGCGACCAGGTCTGGGAAAAAGTAGAAGAAGAAACAGCAGAGCTGAAAGAGGCTATTAACAGTGGCAGTGCAGACAAAACAGAGGAAGAATTTGGGGACCTGCTCTTCTCCCTGGTCAATTATGCACGGTTTTTGCAGTTAGATCCCGAAAACGCACTGGAAAGGACCAATAAAAAATTCATCCACCGGTTTACGCAAATGGAAGCCATTGCCCTGCAGGAAGGAAAAAATCTCAATGATATGAGCCTGGAAGAAATGGATGCCATCTGGAACATCATCAAACAACAGCGGCCAAAGTAGTGAAGCCATCCTTTCAACATAATCAACGGGGAAAATACCTGGTCCTGCTGATGGCCGCCATCTTATTTGGCCTGTCCTTTCTTTTTAATAAACGATACAGCAACCGCTCTTCGGTTACTCAGGAAGTAAAAAAGCTGGAGCGGTATCTTTCTTCCCGGCAAAAGGACTTTAACAGTTTAATAGCGGATACCGGATTGGTGAACCGGCTGCTCAGTAAAACAGCTTCCCGTACTGAATATGATCAGGTAACGGAACAGCCTTTTGGCTTCTTCCTGTATCATCAGCAGGAATTTACAGAAGCAAACATGGTATTCTGGAGTAACCAGCTGATCACCCCACCACCCGAACTGATCAACGGGAAGGATGGAGAATTTTTTATGCAGCTTTCCAACGGATATTACTACATGATCCGTAAAACCCTGGCCGATAACAGGGGAATTGCCTGTGCCATGATCCTGGTACGCGCCAAATTCTTTATACAAACCGATTACCTTCCTGAAAAATTTGCCTACAGTTCTTCAGCCGATAAGCGGGTCCTGATCGCCCGGAAACAAACCGAGTTTCCGGTAAAGACGGCTTCCGGTCTTACCCTCTTTTACCTGGATAAAAAAGCCACTGGTGCTGTTCCTTATAATGACCGGCTCACTATTATACTTCGTTTATGCGGTATACTCCTTTTATTTCTTTTTATACAATTACAGGTGGAGTTAACCGCACGGATCAAAGGACCCTGGACCGGGATCGGTTTACTCACCCTTCTTTTATTATTCTTGCGGATTGCCACCTATTTTTTCCCGGCCTTACTCAATCTTCGTCAATTTGAATTATTCAATCCGGCCTGGTATGGTTCCAATATTGTACAACGCTCATTAGGCGATCTGCTGATCAATGCCATGTTCTTCTGCTGGATCGTGCTCTTTGCCTGGTCCAAACTGCACCGGAAAGACGATCTCACAATTGCTTTTTCTTCAAAACTGAAATGGATAGCCGGTATCTTTTCCCTGATCCTGCTCATCCTCTCCACTTTTGTGCTGGCATCCGTGATCCGGAGCATGGTGGCCGATTCTAAGATTTCTTTTGATGTGACCAATTTCTTTACCCTCAATTTCTTTACCGTAGTCGGGTTTGTGGTTCTGGCCTGTTTGTCACTTTCCTATTATTACTTTTCGCAACTGTTGTTCCGGCTCATCTTTCCGCTGTTTGCGAACAGAAAGTATATCATCTATTTCGCCATCGGTTTTGCAGGCCTGCTCTACCTCACCAGCCGGTCCGGTAATCCGGAAGTGCTGTTTTATTTACCCGTATTGATCTGGCTCCTGGTGTATACCTGGCTGATCAACCGGCAGGGACTGATTTTTTCCAAACTCCGGATCAATATCGCAAGCATTCTTTCCTGGATATTTGTTTTCTCGGTGTCCATCGCCTCCATCATGCTGAGTGAAATCCAGAAAGCAGAATGGGAAAAGAGAAAGAGGATTGCTGAAAAACTGGCTGTGCAAACCGACCCTTCGAGTGAGCGGCTGATGAATATCGCCATTCAATATCTGGATAATGATTTCCTGACTGATAATTTTAGTCGTTTTTATAATGAAGAACAGGGGAAAGTATTCCGTGACAGTATCATCACTGAAAACTACAGCGGTTACCTGAATAAGTATGATACCCGTTTGTATGTGTACGATGCAGAAGGAAAGCCGCTTTTTAATGAGGATATCACTTCCTTACGAAACCCTGAACACCATTCTGAGTGTACAGGCAAGACCAACCAGTATTGATGGGCTTTATTATTATGAGGCTTCTTTTGATAAATTCAATTATATCACCCGGAGGGATGTGATTGATACGGGAATGAATAAAATCGGAACCTTCTTTATTGTTTCCAATCCGAAAGTATATAGCCGGGAAGCCCTCTTCCCGGAATTATTCCGGCAGTTCAGTAAAAATGCGGATCCGGAAACGTCTCCGGTTTTTTCAAATGCAGTCTATGTGAATGACAGCCTGGTATCACCTCCCGGAAATTATCCCTTTGCCACCTGGCTGGAGGCCAATGAAAAACCGGTGAAAGAATTTGAGAAAAGAGATAAAGGTGATTTTGAAGAGCTCTGGTACAAGGCCGGAAATAATAAAGCTGTGGTGATCGCCCGGAAAAAGGAAACCTTTATTGAAGCAATCACTTTATTCTCCTACATATTCTGCTCTTTTCTTTTCCTGGTGGCCTTTGTTCAGCTGCTGAGTTTTGTATTAAAAGCCATCAGCGAAAGAACCGGATTGCGACGGATGCTGCAACTCAATATCCGTTCCCAGGTTCATGGCACGATTATTTTTATCAGCGTATTCTCCTTCCTGATCATCGGTGCCGCCACCATCTCATTTTTTATCAGCCGTTATAACCGGAATAATAATGATAAGCTCAGTCGCACCATGAAGATTATGGTGAATGAGATGGAGAAAAAACTCTCAGATCATAATGTTTTTGATGATGTGTTGAAAGTATATGATTCGGTTTCCATTTACCCGTTACAGCAACTGGTGGATGAAGTAGCCGATATTCACGGCGTTGATGTCAATGTGTACGACCTCAATGGGAACCTGCAGGTTTCTTCCGAAGCCAATGTGTATACCAAGGGAGTGTTGGGAAAGAAAATGGATCCCACGGCTTTTTATCATCTCAGTAAACTCCGGCAGGTGCAGCATGCGCAGGAAGAAAAGATCGGCAATTTCTCCTACCTCAGTATTTATTCGCCGGTAAGAGATGAAAACAGACAGGTGGATTCCTATATCAATATTCCTTACTTCACTTCCAAACCGGAGCTGGAACAGGAGATATCCAATTTCCTGGTCACCATTATCAACCTCAATGCCTTTATTTTCCTGGTCGCGGGATTAATCGCTCTCTTTATCACGAACCGGATCACCCGCTCCTTTGCCATCATCAGTGATAAGATGAAAGAAGTGAGTCTGGGACAACTGAATGAAGCCATCACCTGGAACCGGAATGATGAGATCGGTGACCTGGTAAAAGAGTACAATAAGATGGTGGAGAAACTCGGTGAAAGTGCCAGCGCCCTGGCCAAGAGTGAAAGGGAAGGGGCCTGGCGGGAAATGGCAAGACAGGTGGCACATGAGATCAAGAATCCACTGACCCCCATGAAGCTGAGTATTCAATATCTCCAAAAGGCCATTAATAATAACCAGGATAATGTAAAAGAATTATCCGCCAGTGTAGCTAATACCCTCGTTGAACAGATTGATCACCTGGCCAAGATTGCCGCCGACTTTTCTCAATTTGCCAATATCGGTACAACCCATGTGGAGGTTTTCGACCTGCATGAAGTGCTGGGCTCTCTTCGTGATCTGTACCAGGCGGATCCAACAGTAAACCTGGTCTGGTATCCGATCAATGACCGTGTCATGCTTCGGGCAGATAAAACACAGATGAACCGGCTCTTCACCAACCTGCTAACCAATGCTGTGCAGGCCTGCAGCGACAGTGGCGCCTGCCGGATTCTCATGGATGAAAAAAGAGCAGCACAAAAATTCCTGGTCAGTATACAGGATAATGGTGACGGCATCCCTGCCGAAATGCAGGACAAGATCTTTGTCCCCAATTTCACCACCAAATCTTCCGGTACCGGTTTGGGCCTTGCGATGTGTAAAGGCATTGTTGAACAGGCACAGGGGAAAATATGGTTTGAAACAAGGATGGGGGAAGGAACCACGTTTTTTGTGGAGTTGCCGTTGCTGGTTGAAGATTGATTGAACAGATAAACAGAAGAACAAGGATTTTAGAATGATGAAGGCCAGGGCCGCTGACTTCTTAACTCATCATTCCCTGTTCATCTGTTCTCTATTCAATTGGGCTCAAAAGTTCAAAGAATTTTTTATTCCAGGTCTCAAGGATGGGTAAGTGGTCACTTTTTTTGTGGAGTAGCCATTGCTGGTTGAAGATTGATTGAACAGATAAACAGAAGAACAAGGATTTTAGAATGATGAAGGCCAGGGCCGCTGACTTCTTAACTCATCATTCCCTGTTCATCTGTTCTCTATTCATTTATTATCTTTAGTCAAAACAAATCCACATGTCAAGGCTCTTCCTCACCTCTTTGATATTCATCAATTCCTTAATATCTTTTTCCCAGCCCACCCAAAAGCCTCCCTTGCACGGAAAAAACTGGATGGCCATTACCGGTAAGCCCCTGGCAGCAACGGCTGGTTCTATGATTTTTCAACAGGGAGGAAATGCCGTGGACGCAGCTTGTGCCATGCTGGCCGCAACCTGTACTATGTGGGATGTATTAAGCTGGGGTGGTGAAACACAGGCCCTGATCTATCATCCGAAAACAAAAAAAGTTATTGCAATCAATGCACTGGGTGTAGCACCGACAGGTGCCACCGCTGATTTTTATAAAAGCAAGGGCTATGCATTTCCTCCGGAATATGGTCCCTTGGCCGCTGTTACCCCGGGAACACCTGGTGGCTTATGTTATATGCTCGCCAATTACGGTACCATGAGTCTGGAACAGGTATTGAAGCCGGCCATGGAACTCGCAGCCGGTTATCCCATCGAAGCACAAACGGCGAATGCCATGGAAAGAGGTAAGGACAGGATCAAGACCTGGCCCTATAGCAAAAAAGTATTCCTGCCCCACTTAGGAGAAAAAAGAGAAGCTCCTGAGGCAGGAGAAATTTTTGTGCAGAAAGAGTTGCTGGAAACCCTCACTAAAATGGTGGAAGCTGAAAGAGCAGCACTCAAACAAAAAAAGAGCAGGAAGGAAGCGATCATGGCGGCGAATGAACGCTTTTATAAAGGGGATATCGCCAAAGAATTTGTAAGAGGTGCTCAGGAACAGGGCGGACTGATTACCATGAATGACCTGGCCAACTGGAAAGTGATTGAAGAAGAACCGCTCTCTGTTAACTATAAAGGAATCGAAGTGTATAAGCTTCAGCAATGGACACAGGGACCTGCCATGTTACAGGCATTGAATATCCTTGAGCATTTTGATTTGAAAAAAATGGGATATAATACCGCTCCCTATATTCATACCGTGTACCAGGCGATGAATCTGGCTTTTGCTGACCGTGATTTTTATTATGGCGACCCTTATTTTGCTCCCCAGGAACCGATTCGGGGTTTGCTGAGTAAGGAGTATGCAAAACAAAGAATGGGGGCAATCAGGTACGACAAGAATGATGCTACAGTGGCTCCGGGTGATCCCTATCCATTTGAAGGCAAGACAAACCCTTATCTGGATTTATTGAAGAACTGGAATAAATCCGGCGATGGTAACCGGAATTTTCTGCCGGCCCATGATTCTGCGGCTGTGGCTTTTCAGGACCCGGAGTACATGGATCGGATGTGGAGAGGCACCACTTCTGTTGAAGCGGCGGATAAAGAAGGTTGGGTGGTTTCCATCACTCCCAGTGGCGGCTGGTTACCGGCCTGTATTGCAGGTAATACAGGTGTGGGCATGAGTCAGCGCGCACAGAGCTTTGTGCTGGATCCTTCCATCAATCCATTCAATGTAATAGAACCCGGAAAAAGGCCCAGAGTTACACTCACACCCACACTTGCTTTAAAGGACGGAAAACCATTTTTATCCTTTGCAGTTCAGGGTGGTGATACACAGGATCAGAACCTGCTGCAGTTTTTTTTGAATATGGTGGAGTTTGGATTGACCGTTCAACAAGCTACTGAAGCCGCCAATATTAACAGTAATCAGTTGTGGCTATCATTGGGTGGTACCAAAACAGAAGACCGTAAACCAAGACCCGGTGAAATACTGGTGGGCAACAGTACTCCGGAAGCAGTTCGGAATGAATTAAAGAACATGGGTTATAAAGTAAGTACCGGCAACCGCACCAGTGGCCCCATCAATGCCATTTATTTCGACTGGAAACATGGCAGCTTCTGGGGCGGCTCCTCTAATAATGGAGAGGATTATGGGATTGGGTGGTAGGTGATGAGTGATGAACAGATGAACAAGGATTTATGAATGAAGAAGTATAGGACCCTCAAACTTCTAAAATCTGCATTCCTTGTTCGATATTCTTATATCAGGTTTAATTAGGAATTTATACCCTGAGGTGGGCGGAAAGCGAAAATCTCACAAGGGAGATTTGATTTTTCGCAATCGCTTTTTACTTTTTTTGTCTTTTAAGGTAATAATAATTGCTCCATCTTCCCCCTGAGGCCCAAAAATGGAAGCAGATTTGTCTCCCGAAAGCATTGTAATATCCTCAATATTAGAAATCTGCAATAAATCCTTTACAATCGAGAGATTCAACTGCATCCTGGCATAAGTTGTAGGCCCATCAAAGAATAGATGAATGATTTTACCTTCTATCATTAAAACAGGTTTACAGCATCCTTTAAGTTTGGAAGATAAAAATGTTTCCCGCCCCGGTTCAAGCCTTATGACATCTTTTCCCTTCTGATACACATAAATATTTGTATCATTATTAATCCTTTCAGACAGGAATATGACTTTATCATGGAGTGAAAGTGAATCTATGATCTTAAGCCACTTTATGTTTTGTTCCTTGGTTATAATTGGGGATGTGTTTAAGTGCTGTAAATCATTTGAGCTTTGCCCATTACCCGTGATAAAACTAAAAAGTAGCAATATGATTGATAGGGTTCTCATTTACTAAACAGCCATTTTTCAAACTCTTTCAATCCAAAACTGCTCAGGTTCCATTCTTTGGTCAGGCCTCCTTTCTGAGCGGCAAGCACACCGTATTTCACGTCTTTATATCCCTCAATAAAGTGGGCATCGGGGTTGATAGAGAGCAGTACGCCTTTCTCAACTGCTTTCTGAATCCATCTCCAGTCCATATCCAGACGGCGGGGGTGTGCATTGATTTCTATCACCACTTTATTAGCGGCACAGGCATCAATAATTTTTTCATGATTCACCGGATAACCATTCCGGCTTAACAGGAGGCGGCCGGTCATGTGGCCAAGGATGCGGGTGTAGGGATTTTCAATGGCTTTGATCAACCGGCCCATGGCTTTTTCTTCCGTCATTTGCAGGTTACTATGCACAGAAGCAATAACCAGGTCGAATGTTTTTAAAACCTCTTCCGGGTAATCCAGGCTCCCATCATTGAGAATATCGCTCTCGATGCTTTTGAATATTTTAAAGGGCCCGATCTTTTTATTCAGCATATCAATCTCCTGATGCTGGGCCCAGATACGGTCTTCTTTTAAACCATTGGCATAGGCAGCTGTCTGGGAGTGATCAGAGATCACCAGGTATTCAAATCCCTGTTCGATACAGGCTGTGGCCATTTCTTCCAGGGTATTGCTGCCATCGCTCCACTTGCTATGGCTGTGGATGATGCCCCGAATATCTTCCGGCTGGATCAGTTGGGGGAGTGCATTTTTTTTAGCCAGGTCAATCACTGATGCCGTTTCTCTTAAACAGGGTGGGATAATGGCAATTCCGGCTTCTGCGAAATAAATATCGTCGGTTGCTGCGTTTGTGGCCGGGATCTGCTGGTCCGGAAATGCCTGTTGAAATGCTTCGAGGAATGCAGGACTGCCGGTTGTTTGAAAAAGGGTAGTGGCCAGGTTGTTTTCCGTGATATGCAGACGGAGTTTTAATCCGTTGCTGAGCTGATACAATAAACTGTCCGTATGTTCTTCCAGTAATTCCGGCGGCTGGGCCGTTTGAAAGGCTTTCTTTATAGCGGCAACAGGTGCTGCTATCACAAAAGCCATTTCTTCAATAGTAAGGGCCTGCCGGCGATAATCCCCGGTTACGGCTACTTTTTCGGCACCGAATATTTTTTTCAGGTAGCCATCAACCTGCGGATAAATGGCTTCTAATTGTGCATAGAGGAAATGTCCCTGGTTCTGTAAATAAAACTGAATGGAAGCCAGTACATTTTGCTGGGTCTTTTCTCCAAAGCCTTTGTAACGGGTCAGGCGGTTTTCATGACAGGCATACTGTAATTCGCCAATGGATTCAATTCCCATCTCTTTCCAGATGGTATTTATTTTTTTAGGACCAATTCCTTTGATCTGGAGCATTTCGATTACACCGGCCGGGGTATTGCGGATATATTCATTCAGGATTTCCAGTTGTCCGGTATCCAGCATCTCTATTACTTTCTGAGCGACACTGTCCCCGATACCGCGGATTCCTGATAATTCTTCCCTTGGGGTATTTTTCAATGACTGGGGCAGCTTTTCAATATTAAAGGCGGCGGCTCCGTAAGTTCTGGCTTTAAAAGAATTCTCGCCGTGGATGTCCATCAGTTTGGCAAGGAGGTCAAAATTGTCGGCAATTGCAGCATTCTCCATGACGCTAAAATAAGGAAAGTCGTTAGTCGATAGTCTATAGTCGTTAGTCGGGAGTCGAGAGTCATGAGTCGATAGTCGGGGGACAAGAGGCGACAGAAGTCAATTTTGAGATAATCAGCATTAGCGGTTTCCCAATATCTCAATATCAAAATATCTTAATAACCCCTCCTTCGCTAATACTGGGGGGCAACCCGCCTTCGCTAAACCTATAGCGGGCAAGCAAGACCCAATATCTAAGACCCAATACCTGTTTCCTAAATAGAAAAAAGTCCCGGCTCGCACCGGGACTCTGTTATTTTCTGTAAAGAAATCGTTCGAAAACTTATTTCTTTTTCTTAGCAGCTTTCTTCTTAGGAGCAGCTTTTTTCTTCGGAGCAGCTTTTTTAGCAGCTTTTTTCTTAGTAGCCATTTTTTAGAATTTAATGTTAGTAAAAATGGGTTAACAGTATAAAAATAATAATAATTTTATACTACCCAAAATTTTTTTCCACAAAATTCTGAAAAGAAGCCACTTGGGAGTTTTTTACTCACCTTAAGCGCCTGCTTCAATGATGGAAACAAATGTCCTGTTACTCCTTCCTTTCTTGAATTCAACAACACCATCACTGAGTGCAAAGAGAGAAAAATCTTTTCCTACTCCTACATTTTTGCCAGGATGATACACAGTACCACGCTGACGTACGATGATATTGCCGGAGATGGCAGGTTGTCCGCCAAAGATCTTCACACCAAGACGTTTGCTTTGTGAATCGCGGCCGTTCTTTACGCTACCTTCACCTTTCTTATGTGCCATTTTATAAAGTTGTTTAGTTAATGAGTGATTGGGTTACCAGTCCTGCAGCAATTAAGCGATGCTGGTTACTTTGATCTTCGTATACTCGGTACGGTGACCTTTCTTCTTACGAAAGCCCTTCCTTCTTTTCTGTTTGTAGGCGATAACCGTATCACCTTTTACATGGTCGAGAATTTCGGCCTGTACTTTTGATTTCACGCTGCTGCCTACTGACAATTGTCCGTTGGATTCCACCAGCAGTGCTTCCAGTTCTACTTTGTCACCGGCATTACCATCCAGGTGGGGTACATACAGGGTCTGGTCTTTCTCAACTTTGTATTGCTGACCAGCTACTTTTACTACAGCTATCATACGTTAAAAATTTGTCCGAAGAACCCCTTCGGGGGCGGCAAAGGTAAGGGGAAAAACGTACCTGCAAACGAAAAAGGCAGGATTTCCTGAGGATTTTGCTCCCAAATCACCCACCGATTTTGGCGATAAATTCACCCTGTTTTGGCCAGCCTTCTGCTATATTTGTAGGCCGCCCGGGAATCAGGGACGGTACCGGCGGTAGAATTGGTGCAAATTATATGAAAATCAAGTCTTTCTTAGCAAAACCCTTTGCTTCCTATATATATAAAGGTATTCGGAAAGGGATGGCTACGGCCCTGACGGATCAGGACCAGATCCTGAAAAATCTGCTCAAAACCGGCCGGAATACCGAATTTGGCAAAGCTACCCGCCTGGATCAGGCAGGTACTTACGAGGAATTCAAAGAGGCGGTGCCCATCGTGGATTACGAGCAAATGCGGCCCTGGATCGATAAAATCAAGGAAGGCCGGCATAATGTCCTCTGGAAGGGCAAACCCATCTATTTTGCCAAAACATCCGGTACCACCAGCGGCACCAAGTATATTCCGATTACCCGGGATTCTATTCCCAATCACATCAATACTGCCCGGAATGCCCTGCTTTGTTATATGGCAGAAACCGGGAATACCCGCTTCGCCGACGGGAAAATGATTTTCTTATCCGGCTCACCCGAACTGGAAAGACTGGGAGGAATCCCAACCGGCCGGCTGAGCGGAATCGTAAATCACCATGTGCCCAAATACCTCCGCACCAACCAGATGCCGACTTATGAAACCAATTGCATCGAGGACTGGGAAACCAAACTGGGCAAAATCGTGGATGAAACGATTGACAAGAACATGACCCTGATCAGCGGTATACCACCCTGGATGCAGATGTATTTTGACGAACTGATCAAAAGAAGCGGAAAGAAAGTTGGGGACTTATTTCCCAATTTCAGTGTGATGGTGCAAGGAGGGGTGAACTTTGAACCCTATCGCTCCCGCTTGATGGAAAGCATTGGCAGAAAAGTAGACAGTATTGAATTATTTCCGGCCAGTGAAGGATTCTTTGCTTTTCAGGATTCACAGGAAGCAGAAGGATTATTACTCAACAGCAACAGTGGTATCTTCTTTGAATTTATTCCTGCCGGTGAAATTTTTAATGCAAATCCAACCCGGCTGAGTCTGAAGGATGTAAAAGTGGGAGAGAACTATGCCCTGATCATAAATAGTAATGCCGGACTCTGGGGTTATAATATCGGCGATACCGTCAGGTTTTTGTCTGTTGCACCTTACCGGCTCGTGGTGACCGGACGAACCAAGCATTTTATTTCTGCATTCGGGGAACATGTGATCGGTGAAGAAGTGGAAGCCTGTATGATGAAAGCCACTGAAGAAACCGGTATACAGGTGAACGAATTTACCGTGGCACCCTTTGTGAGTCCGGATGCAGGCAAATCCTATCACGAATGGTTTGTTGAATTTGAACAAATACCCCATGACCTCCCGGCCTTTGCTGCCCGGCTGGATCAGCACCTGCGGGATAAAAACGTATATTACGATGACCTCATCAGCGGGAATATCCTGCGTCCTTTGAAACTGACCCCGGTCAGCAAAAACGGATTTATTGACTACATGAAATCAATTGGTAAATTAGGCGGACAAAACAAAGTGCCCCGGCTGAGCAATGACAGAGTGATTGCAAACGGCCTGGCCAAATGGATGCTGAATCCCGCTACTGTATAATATGACGCAGGAACAAACGATAAAACGCATTGCTATTTTTGGCTCAACCGGCTCCATCGGTACCCAGGCCCTGGAAGTGATTGCCGCCAACCCCGATAAATTTTCTGCGGATGTGCTGACGGCCCAAAGCAATGATGAATTGCTGGTGGAACAGGCACTGAAATTCAATCCCAATGTGGTGGTTATCGGGGATGAAAAAAAATATACCAAAGTAAAGGAAGCACTGAAGGCAACAGATGTGAAAGTGTTTTGCGGTGAGAAAGCACTGGAAGAAGTGGCTGCCATGGATTGTTACGATATGATGCTGGCCGCCATTGTGGGGTATGCCGGATTAAAGCCCACCCTTAAAGCAATCGAAAACGGGAAAGCCATCGGACTGGCGAATAAAGAAACCCTGGTAGTAGCAGGAGATATCGTGATGCGGAAGGCCGTAGAGAATAAAGTGCCCATTATACCAGTGGATTCAGAACACTCTGCTATTTTTCAGTGTCTGGTGGGTGAAACCCGCAACCGCATTGAAAAAATTATTCTGACCGCATCAGGAGGACCCTTTATCGGCCGTAAACCCAATTACCTGGTGAATGTAAAAAGGGAACATGCCTTACAACATCCCAACTGGAGCATGGGTGCCAAGATTACGATTGATTCCGCCACATTGATGAACAAAGGGCTGGAAATGATTGAAGCCAAATGGTTATTCAACCTCAAACCGGAACAGATCCAGGTGGTGATCCATCCCCAGAGTATCATTCACAGCATGGTGCAGTTTGAGGATGGGAGCATCAAGGCCCAGATGGGTTTACCGGATATGAAATTACCCATTCAGTATGCCATGGCTTTTCCCCGGAGGATTAAAAATGATTTTCCCCGGTATGATTTCAAAAAAGTGAGCACCCTCAGTTTTGAAGAACCGGATACTAAAACCTTCCGGAACCTTGCATTGGCCATTGACGCTTTACATAAAGGAGGGAACCTGCCCTGTATCATGAATGCAGCCAATGAAATTGCGGTCTTTGCCTTTCTTCGTAACCGGATTAATTTCCTGGATATGACCAATGTGATTGAAAAGACAATGGAAAGCATCCCCTTTATCGCCCAGCCCAGTCTGGAGGAATATTTTGAAAGCGACGGGGAGGCCCGTAACTTTGCCGCCGACATTATCAAACTGTAAACACCAATTCTAAATCTTTCACGGGTTTAGATTTTTTTTTAATAAGGAATATGAATCTGATTGCAATAAACTGGTCACAGGTGGGATTGATGGCAGGACAACTGCTGCTGGCATTGTCCTTACTGGTAGTCCTGCACGAATTTGGCCATTATATCACCGCCCGCTGGTTCAAATGCCGGGTAGAAAAGTTCTTTCTTTTCTTCGATCCCTGGTTTGCACTGGTTAAGAAAAAAGTGGGTGATACCGTCTACGGAATCGGCTGGTTGCCACTGGGAGGTTATGTAAAGATTTCAGGAATGATTGATGAAAGCATGGACAAAGAAGCCATGAAAGAACCCCCCAAAGAATGGGAATTCAGGAGTAAGCCGGCCTGGCAGAGATTGATTGTGATGATGGGTGGAATTATCATGAATGTCATTGTTGCTTTTGTTATATATGCATTCATCCTGATGATCTGGGGAGAAAAGAAAATTCCGACTGCTTCCATGAAGTACGGAATTCATGTTGCCGACAGCACGATCTATAAAATGGGATTGCGCAACGGAGATAAGATCCTTGAAATTGATGGCAAAGAAGTAACCGATTATGAAAAATTACGTCGACGGCTACTGCTCGGCAGCACCGTTACCGTTGATCGGAACGGACAAAAGGTGAATCTTTCGCTGGATGAGGACCTGATCGGGCAACTGGTGGAAAACAGAAGCAAGGATGCCACAGGTTTTGTGGAAGTCAGAAAACCGGCCATCGCATTCCTGGTTCCGGATACCACCCGGGCATATAAAGCGGGGTTAAGGAAAAATGATCAGTTGGTCGGACTGGATTCCATCCGTTTTCAGTTTTATGATGAACTGCAGAATGAATTGCTGAAACTGAAAAGTAAAACCAGTTTACTCACGGTGATTCGGGATGGGAAGGAAATGAGTTTCCCGGTACAGGTAAGTCAGGAAGGCAAGATCGGTTTCCTGCCTTATGGAATGGATTACCAGCAAATGGATAGCATGGGTCTGGTGAAGCTGAATGTAAAAAAGTACAGTTTCTTCGCTGCTTTCCCTGCGGGTGTGAGAAGGGCAGGAGCTGAACTTAAATTTTATATTGAGCAGTTTAAGAAAATCCTGAATCCGAAAACCGGTGCTTATAAAGGTGTGGGTGGTTTTAAAAACATGGCCCGCATTTTCAATAAGTATACCTGGGATTGGGAACAGTTCTGGACCATGACCGCTTTTTTGTCCATAGTACTTGCTTTTATGAACATGTTGCCGATTCCTGCATTGGATGGCGGACATGTGATGTTCACTTTATATGAAATGATTACCCGCCGAAAGCCCAATGAAAAATTCCTGGAGTACGCCCAGATTGTAGGAATGATCCTGCTGCTGGGATTGATGTTGTATGCTAACGGGAATGATTGGTTTGGGTGGGGTAAATAGAGGGAAGTCGATAGTCATTAGTCTTTAGTCATTTAACTTATCCCGACTAAAGACTATGGACTAAAGACTCAGGACTGAATTTGGGGGCGCCCGGTTTTGACAGCATAGGTCTTTGAAAGTGTAAGCATGTACTGCGTTGCGTAATTAGCAGTTTAATCTGAATACGAAAACCATAAATGGCAATACTCAGTATGCCATGGCTGCCTAATCAGTGATTAAGTAGTCATTAGGGCCGCCGGGCCGGTTCGCTTGTTTCCACGCCCCGCCGCCGACTCAAAACAAAACAAGATGCTGCAACAGCAGGCTGTGCCTGTTGCTTAAGACTATCCAGCTAAGGAAATAATCGGTTGCCGGTTCCTCCGAAGGAGTCCTTCGGACCAGTTGTTTCCCGACAAATCAAAACAGGATAAACATGTAGAAAGCTTTTGATGAATATGTTTGGACAGGAGTTCGATTCTCCTCGCCTCCACGCACTGCCGCCATTGTATCTGCAATGGCGGTTTTTTTATGCCAAAAATGGAATGGGTTCTGTGCAATTAGTATATACAGTTGATTTGGTATATATAAATGTAGACTTCCAACTACATAGACTTAGGGTTAAACATTACTACGAAAATGTATTTGCACTATTTTTTAGGGTAAATACTTGTCGTTCCTTTGAATTATAAAGTACAAAAATGTAAAGCGGCTTTTTTACAGGTCATCTGAGAATCGGGGGTTCATCGTAAGCGTTCTAAGTGGAACTACTTAAATTTCAAAAAATCTTGGATTACCCTTAAAGAAACCGGAAGATACTTAATGGCTTTTACTACAATAAACTGTAATTTATGCAAACCAAACCTCATCCTTTTCAATCAGTTAAACCACCTGTTATGGAAAAAATCACCATCCTCCTTGTGGATGACCATAAATTGATCCGTGAATCCTGGTCCTTTATCCTCAATAGCGACCCCCGGTTTGAAGTCATTGGTGAAACCAGTGATGCCGAAGAAGCGGTAGAAATTGCTAAAATCAGGAAACCCAAGATCGTTTTAATGGACATCAATATGTCACCTGTTAATGGTTTTGACGGTACTAAGCTCATGCGCAAATATTCACCCGGTGCAAAAGTGATTGGAATATCAATGCATTCCATGCCGGCCTATGCCCGCCGGATGCTGCAGCTGGGTGCGATGGGTTATATCACTAAGAACTCCTCCAAAGATGAAATGCTGAATGCGATAGCAGAAGTAAATGAAGGAAGGAAATATATATGTGATGAAGTAAAGAATATCCTGGCTCATCAGGAATTGGAAGAAGATGGTACCAAGCCGGATATGAATGCACTTTCCCGCAGGGAAATTGATATTGTCCGACTGATCAAAGAAGGAATGTCATCCCGTGAAATTGCCCATGAACTGGATATTTCACTGAAAACAGTGGAAGTTCACCGATATAATATCCTCAAAAAACTGAATTTAAAGAACACCGCTGCGTTGGTCAATTTCACCAATACACATGGACTATAATTTTATGAATCTCCTGCAATTAATTTTGTAGGTCTATTATCATGAATATGCCCAGGTTATTCACCAGGAGAAATATTATTATAGGTATTCTGGTGACAGCCTGTATTATTATCTTTCTGGCCTACTATACTTTTCTGGGTTTCACCATGTCGATGGATCAGGCCCGGAGAGAGAACAGGAGCCTCCAGTCACTCAAGGCACTGGAAGGGATCATGGATAATATGCAGGATATCGAAACCGGTCAGCGCGGTTATATCATCTCCCACGACTCGCTTTTTCTGCTGCCTTATAAAGAAAGTCTCCAAAAGCTGCAATCGGATACCAGCCATGTTTTAGAAATTATCAGAGATTTCCCCGAACGTACTGCCGAGTACCGGAAATTACTAAATTATGTCAATGATAAAGTGGTACATGCCATCACTACTGTAGCACAGGTAAGGCAGGGCGAATATGAATTGGCTTCTCAAAGTACGAGATCTGGATTTGGCAGACAGATTATGGATAGTATCCGGAGTATCATATTCCGGCTGGAACAGGAAGACCGGAGTATTCTGTATGAATCCGGCGCCAAAAGACAGGCGAATGCCCGTAGTTCATTCAGATTTCTTCTCCTGATTTCACTTTTACTCCTGACGGGTCTGATCTGGCTGGTATGGAAGCTGCTCAGAGAGGAAAAGACAAGACGGAATAATGAAAAACAGATCCGCTACCTCGCTCGTCTTACGGAACAATCCAGTGACGCAATTTTTTCAACTGATAAAAAAGGGATCATCCTCAGCTGGAATAAAGGGGCGGAAAATATTTTTGGTTATACGGCAGAGGAAGCAATCGGAAAATTTGCACCGGCCATTACCAGGAGCGGGCGCACCGATGAAGAAAGCAGACAAATAGCTGCTGAAGTGAATTCAACCGGCAGCCTTACTAAAGAGTCGCTGGTGTATAGCAAAGAGGGTCGGGAAATTTATTGCCTGGGCTCAGTTACTCAGTTAACCAATGAACAGGATGAACCCGCCGGAGTGGTTGTGATCCTCCGGGATATTACAGAAAGAAAACTGAATGAAAAATTACTGAGTCAGTTCAATGCAGAACTGACCGATCAGGTACGCGGAAAAACGGAAATGATCCGGAGCATCGTTGAAAGGATCAGAGATGGGTTTTATTCACTGAACAATAAACGTGAATTTACTTATATCAATGATTACGCTGCGGAAATCATGAATAGTACCGTTGAAAAGCTATCCGGAAAGTGTATCTGGGATGTATTGCCTGAAGCAGTGGGTTCTCCGGCCTATGATCTGATTGAATCAGGATTCCGGGATTTAGAACCGGTGGAAAAAGATATATTCTATGAACCATTTAATAACTGGTATGCCATCACCGTGTATCCTTCCGTTTCCGGGGTATCAGTATATTTTAAAAATATTACAAATCAGAAAATAGCGGAGGAAGCACTCATCCACTCTAATGAGCGGTTTGATCTGATCAGCCGGACCACCAATGATGCTATTTGGGAATGGGATCTGGAAACTGAAAAACTTTGGGGGAATGATATGCACCAGTTGCTGTATGGGCTTTCTCCCGAAGATCCGGTTCCGCATGAAGAAGAATGGCTGGCCCGCATACATCCGGAAGACCGGGAAAAGATGCGCTTAAGACAGCAAACATTTCTGGATTCCGAAAAAAATGTATTTATCTCTGAGTACCGTTTTAATTCTGACAATAACGGATACCGGAATATTTATGACCGTTGCTATATCGTCAGAAACCAGGAAGGAAAAGCAATCCGGATGCTGGGCAGTATGCTGGATCTGACGGAGCAGAAAAAAGCGGAAGCTAAAATCAGGGAAAGCGAAGCATTGTACCGGGCCCTGCTTGAACATGCCGTCGAAGCCCTGGTGGTGCTCGATATGGCTACCGGAAAATTCATTAGCGTCAGCGATAGTGCCGTGTCATTATTTAAAATGAGCCGGGAGGAACTGCTGAAACGGAATCCTGCAGATATGAGTCCCCTTCATCAGCCCGATGGCAGTTTATCCACAGAGGCAGCCGCCAACTGGATTGCCAAATCAATTGCCGGGGAGAAACCTGTTTTTGAATGGATGCATACCGATTCAGAAGGCAGCCCCTTTCTTTGTGAAGTGAACCTGGTAAGATTGCCGGCAGAAGACCGGGTCCTGATCCGGGGTTCCATTGTAAATATCAATGAAAAAAGAAAGCAGAACTGGCACTCAAAGACAGCGAAGAAACCAGAAGGCTGATTATGAATTCGGCCATGGATGCCATTGTCTGTATCAATATGGAAGGGCAGGTGACAGTCTGGACCATCCAGGCAGAAACCATCTTTGGCTGGAAGGCTGATCAGGTAATGGGTAAATCACTTACCGATACAATCATCCCTGAAAATTACAGAGAGGCACACCAGAAAGGATTTAAACGTTACCTGGAAACCGGTGAAGGCCGGGTGTTGAGTCGTTTACTGGATTTAACAGCAATGAAAATAAACGGTCAGGAGTTTCCCATAGAAATGTCAATTGTACCGGTACACCGGAAAGAAAATTCTTTCTTTTGCGCCTTTATCAGGGATATCACCCACCGGAAAAAAGCGGAACAGGACCTCAGGGATTCCGAAATAAAAATCCGGCATATCCTGTCGAGCAGTGCCGATGATTTTTATGTAATTGATCACCAGTTAAAGGTTACTCTGATCAATCAGTCTGCTCAGAGAAATATGAAAGAAATCTGGAACCGGGAGGTCAATGAAGGAACTTATATCATGGATATTTTTCCTGAACACCGGAAAGCATTCATCCGTGAAAATTATGAAAGGGTTTTTAAGGGAGAAAGGGTGGAGTACGAATTCACGGTGGATATCCATGGCCTTCCTCATTGGAGAAGGGTGACTTATAGTCCCGTTCGGGATGCAACGGGTCAGATCACCGGTGCTTTTATCAGCACCACCGATATTACCGAAAAGAAAAAGGCAGAGGAAAGTATCCTGAAAACCAATGCAAGGTTTCAGATTCTGTCCAAAGCCACCAGCGATATGGTATGGGACCTGAATCTGGAAGATGAAAGCCTCTGGTGGAATGATAATTATTATCATTTACTGGGCTATAAAAAATATAAAGAACTGGTGCGTCTGGATGATTGGTTTAATAATATACATCCTGATGAGAAAGAACGGGTGTACCGCACGTTCATGTCCACAATTGAAGGCAAAGAATCCTCCTGGCGGGATGAATACCAGTACCGGAAAGCGGATGGGTCCTATCTCAATGTACTGGACAGGGGATACATCATGCGAAATGAACACGGGAAAGCATTCCGGATGATCGGATCAATGGTAGATATGACACCCATCTATCAGGTACAGAAAAAAATCATTGAAAGTGAAAACAGGCTGCGTACAATTCTGGACACTAATCCTGAATGTATCAAACTGATGGACCGGGATTGTCACTTGCTTGATATTAACCGGGCCGGACTGGAAATGGTGGAAGCAGACAGATACGAAGATATCATGGGGCATAGTTTACTTCAGGTGGTGGCATTGCCTTACCGGGAGAAAGCGGCAGAACTGGTCAGAAGAGCCGGGGAGGGGGCAGGTGAAATTGTGAGCGTATTGGGAGTAACCATCGATATTACGGAAAGAAAAAATGCGGAGTCAGAACTGGCCAGAAATGAAATAAAATACAGAACACTTGTAGAACAGGCAGCTGATGCTATTTTGCTTTTTGAAAACGGGGGGCAACTGGTAGACGTGAATTCAGGCGCCATCTCCCTGCTGGGATATACCAAAGAAGAATTACTGACGATGAAGATGCAGGAAATGCTGACCATGGAAGAAAACAGGTTTAACCCTTTTCAATTAGAGCTGATGACAAAGGGTAGTTCCAGCGTCAGGCAATGGCAAATGCGGAAAAAAGACGGCAGCCTCGTTACAACAGAAGTCAGGTCACAGCAATTGCCGGATGGGCGTTATTTATCCGTTATCCGTGATTTATCCGAAAGAATCAAAGCAGAACAGGAATTACAGCATTATTACAACCAGTTGAAAGAATTGAATATCTATCTTCAAAACGTACGGGAGGATGAGAGAACCGGTATTGCCAGGGAAATCCATGATGAACTGGGGCAACAGCTCACAGTACTGAAAATGGATATTTCCTGGTTGAGCAAAAAACTGGATACAGACAGGCCGGAAATCAGGGAAAAACTCGATGGTTTGTTAGAAATGGTGGATAATACGGTGAAATCGGTTCGGAGGATTTCATCTGAACTCAGACCCAGTTTGCTGGATGATCTGGGTTTACCGGCGGCTATTGAGTGGCATGCCCAGGAATTCATGAAAAGAACAGGGTTGGTCATTGAAACGAGTATCGAACAACAAGAGGTAACGCTCCCCGGAAAACTGGCCATTACACTGTTCCGCGTTTTCCAGGAAAGCCTGACTAATGTAGCCAGGCATGCGAATGCTTCCCTGATTCATGTAACACTTAAACTGGAAAATCACCGCTTGCTGATGGAAGTACTGGATAATGGGCAGGGTTTTTTTATCGGGGATATTGAAAGAAAGAAAACATTAGGTATATTAGGGATGAAGGAAAGGATTGCGATTATTAAAGGAGAGTATGATATTCAAAGTAGCCCTGGAAAAGGCACAAGGGTAAAGGTTTCAATACCTTTACAGGACATGTAAACTAAAAAAATGCTGAAAGTACTTATTGCTGATGACCATGCTATTGTAAGGAAGGGTTTAAGGCAGCTGATACTGGAAGAATATCCTACGGCTCATATTGGGGAAGTGGGAGATGTGGAATCGCTGGTAAATCTGGTGATCAAAGAACTATGGGATATCGTCATCTGTGACATCAGTATGCCGGGCAGGAGCGGGTTGGAAGCATTACAGCAAATTAAAGAGATCAAACCTACGCTTCCTGTTTTGATCATGAGTATGCATCCCGAAGACCAGTATGCGGTCAGGGTCTTCAGGGCAGGAGCTTCCGGATATCTTTCAAAAGACGCCGTTCATCTGGAATTGATCGGGGCCATCAGGACCATGCAAAACGGACGAAAGTTTATAACCCCTGGAATCGCTGAAAAACTGGTTGGAGCACTGGATACAGACAAAAAACTGGAGCCGCATGAACAGCTCAGTAACCGGGAATTCGATGTCCTGAAAATGCTGGCAGCCGGCAAATCAATCACTGAAATCGCTGAACAACTATCACTTAGTGCCACTACAGTAAGCACCTACCGGGCAAGAATCATTGAAAAAACCGGCTTGAAAAACAATGCAGATATCACCCGCTACGCCCTGGAAAAGGGATTAATCTGATTAAAGGTTTACCCTTAGTAGTTGAATCACTACACATAATTAATTCCCAGCTTTACAACCGCTTATGTAAATTTTCCAAAATTTACGGGCATCTTTAAAAGGAAGGATCACTCATCGGGTGATTCTGAAATAATTCCCATGCTCCGAGTACTTATTGCTGATGATCATGCTGTTGTTCGCCGTGGAATCCGGCAGATTCTCATGGAAGGACTTGCTTTTCCCCATATTGGGGAGGCCCCGGAGACGCTTGAACTGATCCGAATGGCATTGGAAGAGGAATGGGATATCATCATCTCGGATATTTCCATGCCTGGTGGGGGGCGGACTGGAAGCTTTGAGAGCAATCAGAAAGCAAAAACCGGCTCAGCCAATCCTTATTGTCAGCATTTTTCCGGAAGAACATTATGCTGTGAAAGTGCTTAGTATGGGTGCTGCCGGTTACCTCAATAAAGACGCGGCTACCGATGAGTTATTAAATGCCGTCAAAATTATCCTCTTCCGGACGACGGTATATACAACCTATCATTGCGGAAAAACTTACAGAAAATCTTCGCAAACAGGCAGGATTAATGCCCCATGAACTGCTCAGTGAAAGAGAGCAGGAGGTATTAATGGGGCTTGTACGCGGGCAATCTGTTTCAGATATCGCTCTTCTCCTGGAAGTGAGCCCGAATACCGTGAGTACCTATCGCACCAGAATACTCATGAAAATGGATATGAAAAACAATGCTGATCTGATTACCTATGCCATCAGCAACGGAATTGTTTAATAAGTGGATACACTCATTTGTAGGTTTTCAACGACATTATTACTGGCCGGATAGTACATTAATTGTATAAGCAGTTCTATTTATTCCTGGTTCCTTTTTTCCTTTTTTTGTATTCAAATTCATACTATGAAAGCAGGGAAGCTCGTATTAATTGTAGATGATAACCTGAATTTTGTAAAGCGGCTGATCGGTTTACTGGAAGATGTGGACGGTATCAGAGGAATCAATATTGCTTCTGATTTTGAAGAAGCAAGAACCTTGTTTTTCGCTGAAGAACACCAGGTGGTTTTACTGGATATCAATCTCCCGGGCAAAAATGGTATCGAGCTGTTGAAAATTTTCAGAGAACACAGACCCGATTGTGAAATCATCATGATCACCAATCATGCCGATTCTTATTACAGACAACTATGTCTGAAACTGGGTGCAACACATTTTTTGGATAAGTCAAATGATTACGGCGTTATTTCATCATTAGTGGTTTAATAGCATTAGTCAGGTTTTTTTAATTTTCCACCGTATGCGGACAAACTGGACGGAGTTAAAGAATTTTTTGAAGGACTATGATCAACAGGAGCGACTGTATCTTTCTATTATTAATGAAGAAGGATACCTGCTCAATGCTAATGCCCGGATGATTCAGACTTTCCAGCTGGACAATCCAAGGGGGAAAAAAGTTGATTTTATTAACCTGATCCACCCCGTTAATCAGGAAAATTTCCGGAACGTACTCAATCATTGCCGTCTCAAAGGCGTAGCTGGTTCAACAGAACTATACCTGAAAAATGGCCTTTACCAACCCATGAAATGGCAGGTCATACCCTTTAACGACCAATACGATAATAACCAGCACTTTTTATGTGCAGGGTTTAAACTCCCCGAAAGCAAAAGGCAACGGAAATTTGCGGCACTGGGTGCCCGGCATTACCAGCATGTAATCGAAGGACTGGATGAAGGAATTCTGTTACAGGAAATCAATGGAGATATCATTTCTGCCAGTCAGCGCACCGCTGAAATATTCGGAACCACACTCGAAAAAATATATGAAATCAGTGATATCAGGAATAAGTGGAATACAGAGTGGAAAATCACGGATGCAAATGGGAATAAACTGCTTTTCGATGACACCCCTTTCATGATAACAGCAGCCAGCGGAAAATTATGTGAGGGTGAAATGAAGGTCTGTCTGAGAAATGAAGAAATCAGGCAGTTTCATTTCAGGTCTCAGCCTTTACTGGATGATGAAAAAAGAAAAGTTTGTGCCATTGTTTCCAGCATCAGGGATATCACCCATGAACAAAAGCTCACAGAACAATTACAGCAAAGGGAAAAACTGTTCATCGATTTTATGTACAATAGCCCCAATCTTGCCTGGGTGGTGGATGAAGATGCTACCCTGGTGGTGGCCAGCAAAGCTTTTTATGAACATTTTCAGATTGATCCGGTGAAGGCAGAAGGGAAAATGCAAAGGATTTGATGCCGGCACAGGTCTTTGCTTCCTGAAAAATATACCATTGAAAAGCAGCTGAGAGAAACCAATGAGCGACTCCTCTTGATGACAAGGGCTGCCTCGGACTCCATTTGGGAATGGGATATGCAAACAGGGTATATTTTCCGTAATGATGCATTGATGGATATGATTGGCTATCCGCAGGAAGAAACCAGGGGTCTTTCCTGGTGGTTGCGGAGAATCCACCCGGAAGATCGTAACCGGGTAAGCGATCGGGTAAAAGAAGTAACCGATGCCGGCCGTCAGTCCTGGGAAGAAGAATACAGATTTAAATGTGCAGACGGTACCTACAAACATATGCTGGATAAAGGTTTTGTTGTGTATGAAAACGGTTTACCCATCCGCATGATCGGATCCCTGCACGATATTACTGAGATGAGGAAACTGGAAAATGAGCTGGTTCTGGAAAAAATGAATCTCCAGAAAACAGTTTCGGAAACCGCGATACGTGTACAGGAAAAAGAAAGAACCAGGATCGGTCACGAATTGCATGATAATGTCAACCAGATATTATCCACTACCAAGCTTTTTGTGGATATGCTGACACCGGGAACCGAAGAAGAAATGCAAATCAAGGAAAAAAGCGTTGGCTACCTCATGATGGCTATAGATGAAATCAGGAAATTATCCAAAGAACTGGTTACACCCAGTTTACAGGAAATTGGTCTGATCAGGAGCATCCAGCAACTGGTGGATGATTTCTGTTATACGACCAAACTGAATATCCGCTTCACACATGATCTGGAACCCGATATGCTGGCTTATGGGATGCAGATTACCTTGTTCAGTATCTGTCAGGAGCAACTTAAAAATATTATCGTGCATAGTCAGGCCGCTAATGTTGATATTCTGTTGCAACGCAGGCATACCGTAGTCAACCTCATTATCAGGGATGACGGGAAAGGATTTAATATCAAACAAACCAGCAAGGGAATTGGTATCGCCAATATCCATAACAGAGCAAAATACTATAATGGTGATGTCAGTTGCGCTCTGCACCAGGCGAAGGATGCATCCTTGAAGTCAGCCTGCCCTTTGAAACCGGACAAGGAGAAGAAGCCTGAAAAACCCTGGATATATATTAGTGCTTTAATTTATCCTTTATAAGCAATTGCTCTTATTCCGCAAAAATCCCTGGCTGATTATACAATTTATTCACTGATTTTCCGGTTCTTGCATATAAGATGGCGGAAATACGCTTAAAAGTATTTGCTGCTACATTAAATCCACTATCTGATGAACCGTATACCTGAAAGGTGTACCTGTCCCAGCCGGCAGGAGCAATGCACGTATGCTACCCCTGTTTACATTCAAGAAACCAGGGCTGCTGATGTTCCGGTTTTCCTTCCTCTTATTTATTTTACTGCAGTCTTCCCATGATCAATTTCCCTGCATATGATCCAATGCAAGGGGAGCGCCTTCGACATGATCTCGCTCTGTTAAAAAGTCTGGGCATCCCCTTACTGATCATCAATACAGATGGCATTATTACCAATGGTAATGATGCTGCCCACGACCTGCTGGGAAGTAAAGAGAATCACTGTATGCAAAACAACTGGAACAAATTGTTGGCCGGTTTCCAGGTAACAGAAAGGCCGCAGCACAAATTACGCAGGCGGTTCAGAAAGGAATGGCATTTGAGTCGGAACTGGTCTTTGATAATATGGAAGGCGAACTGATCTGGCTGAAAATGACTGTTCACCCAATTCTACCGGGGCAGGCTGGTAAAAATGAAATGATCTGCACTTTTTCAGACATCAGTCTGCAAAAGCAGGCAGAAGAAAAAAACAGACAATTGTCCGAAATGCTGGCAGCCTGTAAAATGGAAAAAGCCGCTGCCGGAGAAGAATTGGAAAAAATTGTCTTTGCCGCCTCCCATGATTTACAGGAACCTTTGAGGCGCATCAGCAGTTTTGTGCAATTGCTCGAAAAAAAATTCGACAACCATCAGGATGAACAATCCAGGAAATACATCAACTATATTGTAGATGGTTCGGCCAGAATGAAGAAACTGATTCTGGACCTGCTGGAATATGCAAAAGTTAATGGCAGTCAGGACAGTTTCAGGTTTACCAGCCTGCAAACAATTGCTGCGGCCGTTCACCAAAACTATAGCCGGCAGTTATTAGATGCCGGGGCTACAATTGATTATGAGTCTTTGCCGGTTTTATATTGCGACAGCCTTCTGATTACCCAATTGCTGGAACGTTTGGTTTGCAATGCGCTGAAGTACCGGTCCGAAAATCCTTTGCATATCCGGGTCAGCAGCAAAGAAGAAGAAACGCAGTATTGTATTTCAATCAGTGATAATGGTATTGGGATCAATCCCGATCACCGGGATAAAATATTTGACCTGTTTCAAAAGCTGCATTCAAAAGAAGTGTACAGCGGTACAGGTCTTGGCCTGGCCATTTGTAAAAAGATAGTGCGTATTCATCAGGGCAGGATCGGAGTGGATGCCGGAACAGCAGGCGGCAGTCGTTTTTGGTTTACCATTCCTAAATTCAAAAATCAGGGGTATGAAAAATTATAAAAACAAAGTATACCTGTTTTTATATATTTCCCTGGTCATTGTCCTGGGCAGCTTTGCTATTCTGTTTACCAATTTCCGGAAGCAGGTAAAACTGCAGAATAAAATCCTGGTGGTTGAGAATAACCTGATACAGGCTGACTCCCTCATCAATAACCTGCTGCAACTGGAATCAGGTAAGCGGGGATTTCAATTGACGGGGGATGTTACCTACCTGCGTGATTTTTACCGGATCAAAACCGGATGCCTGCAAAACCTGACCGCTTTAAAAACCAATGCTGTACATCAGAATGACCTGGTCAATATCAATCATATAGACAGACTGGTGAAAAACAGACTTTCTTCCCTTGACAGCGGAATCACCATATTCCGGGAATGAAGGCACAACCGCAGCTGTTGCTTTTATGCAGCAACCCGGGAAAAGAGATTTACTCAACAGGGTTTCGCTTGATCTGGCCACTTTAAAAAATACATTTCAGGATCATCTCAGAGGTATCACGATAGATATCAATGAAAAGGGGAACAGGAATATGGCCGGCTTGTTCTTATTAATATTTGTTTTTGTAGCGTTGATGTTTGTAGCAGCCAGAACATTCAGGAAAGCACAGAAAAAAATGATCCTGAATCACCTGAAATTTAAACAGGCCCAGCAAATTGGTAAGATTGGAAGCTGGGAATGGAATTTCCAGACCGGCCGACTCAAATGGAGCAGGGAACAGTATCGTCTTTTTGGCGTCGACCCAAAATTATTTGAACCTTCCTATGACCAATACCTGCAGTTCCTGGATCCGATTGAACAGCACCGCACCAAAAGACTGATCAATGATACCATTGATGGAATTGCTGAATTTTCATTGGAACACAAGATCACAAGGGCCGATGGCAGCTACCTCTATGTATTTGAACAGGGAACGGTCTTGTTTGATGAAAAAACCGGTAAGCCATCCGGTATGTTTGGTATTACACAAGATATCTCCGACCGGAAAAGAGATGCAGAAGCCCTGCAACAGGCACGCCGGAAATTTGAGGACATTGTTGATCATGCAGCCGATGGTATTTACCAGAGTACACCGCAAGGAAAATTTATCATGGTTAATCCTTCAATGGCAGCCATATTCGGATAGGAATCTCCGGAGCAGATGATGATGATGGTTACCAATATCGGTGAACAGCTTTATGCTGTGGCAGAGGAAAGAGAAACCATGTCTGAACTGATCCGGTTATATGGTCATGTGGAGGATTATGAGATCCAGGTAGTGACCAGGAGCAAAGAAACCATCTGGGTCAGTGCCAATATCCGGTATGTTGAAGTTGACAATTCAGGCTATTTTGAAGGCACGCTGGAGAATATTACAAAAAGAAAAGCCGATGAACAGGAGATCCTGCAACTGAACCAGAACCTGGATCAGTTTGCTAATATCACAGCCCACGATCTCCAGGAACCCATTCGCATGGTCAGTGGTTTCCTTGGACTCTTTGATAAAAAATATGGCCACCAGATTGATGAGCAGGGTAAATCATATATCATCCGTGCCAAGGATGGTGCCGACCGGATGAGTATCCTGATCAGGGATCTGCTGGAATATTCCCGTTCAGGGAATAAATCGGCTAAGTACGAGCCCGTGGATCTTAACCATGTACTGGACCTTGTACATCAGGATATGGAGATCGTCATGGACAAAACGAATGCGGCTTTGTATATCTCCAATTCATTACCGGTAGTGGAGGGGGCGCAATCTGCTTTGTACCGTTTATTTCTGAATCTGGTGAGCAATGGGTTTAAGTTCTGCCGGAAAGACTGCGCACCTGAAGTAACCGTAATGGTGGAAGAGAATGGCGATCATTGGCTCTTTAGTGTCAGGGATAACGGGATAGGGGTTGCAGAAAGTGATCAGCATAAATTATTTAATGCTTTTCAGCGTCTGCACCGGAGAGAAGAATATCCCGGAACTGGTTTGGGACTGGTTACCTGTAAAAAAATTGTGGAAATGCATGGTGGTAAAATATGGATGGAATCATTACCCGGACAGGGAACAACATTTTATTTCACCTTGAAAAAAGCTGAGGAACTGATCAGGCCGGTACGAATGGATCTGATCAGGGCATGAGAAAAACACATTCATGAAAACAATCCTCAAAGATATTCAAGTGGTGAACCCACAACTTCCTGTAAAAAACGGGACAGAAAAAGAGCTGTTGCTGTTACAGGAGGAATTAAAAGCTGTAAAGGAAAATGCAAGCCGTTTTACTTCCGTGGTGGCGCATGATTTACAGGCACCATTACGGATGATCACCGGTTTCTTGAACTGCTGTCTGGCCGTTACAGCCAGCAACTGGATGAAAAGGCCAGACAGTATATCAGTTTCGCTGTACAGGGAGCTGACAAAATGAAAAATTTGATAAAGGATCTGCAGTTATATGCTTCTTTGTATAACGACAAGGGCCTTCATGAAGAAATCGATCTCAATCAGGTGATCCTTGATTTGATTTCAAAAAATGCAGCAAGCTGGGAGCCCCTGCAAATTATATGGAAGGTTGGGAACCTGCCCCATGTGTATGGAAGAAAAAATCAGGTCAGCCTGCTTTTTGAAGAATTGCTGACTAATGCGGTCAAATTCCGTGTTGAAAAAGCGCCCCATGTTTCTGTTTCAGCCAAGGAATTTTCACATGGCTGGAAAATAACAGTGGCAGATCAGGGGATTGGTTTTGATCAAGCATTCAAAGACAACATTTTCGATGTTTTCCGCAAACTGCACCCGGAAGATGGACGTTTTGAGGGAACCGGGATCGGACTGGCCCTATGTAAGAGAATTTGTGAATTGCATGGATGGGAGATACGGGCAGAATCCATTCCCGGAAAAGGATCATCATTTATACTGACAATACCTGAATTGAATCAATCATCTAAATCTTGTTAACCATGGATGTAGTACATATTTTACTGGTAGAGGATAATGAAGGAGATATTATTCTCACCACCGAAGCATTTAAAGATATGCAACTGGAGAACCGCATTTCCGTTGTAAAGGATGGAGAAGAAGCGCTTCTCTTTCTCCGGAGACAGGGAAAGTACGCAGCTGTTTCATTGCCTCAGCTTATCCTGATGGATATTCATTTGCCCGGGATCAATGGAAAAGACCTGCTGGAAATCATTAAGCAGGATGAGGAACTGAAAGAAATTCCGGTCGTGATGCTGACCAGCTCAGATAAGGATGCGGATATCAGTGATTGTTATGAAAAGCAGGTGAACTGGTATATCACCAAACCCATTGATTACGACAAATACACCAAAGTAATGCATGAAATAGAAGCATTTTATGTATCGTTTGTGCCATATGATAAAATGATGCGGTAAACTATCACCCTGTTAAGAAAAATGACCTGCAAAAGCCAACCCGACACCTATGAATGAAATACGTATACTGCTAGTGGAAGATAATGAAGGAGATATCCTGCTCACCCTGGAAGCATTCAGTGAATTAAAGGCCATGACCAGGATTGATGTGGTGCGCGACGGTGCCGAAGCACTGGCCTACCTGCGAAAGGAAGGGAAGTTTTCACAAACACTGCCGCCGCAACTGATCCTGCTGGATATTAATATGCCCGGAATGAACGGAATCGAATTACTGGAGCATATTAAATCTGATGATTTATTGAAGATGATTCCGGTACTCATGCTGACGACTTCCTCATCAACGGCTGATATCAAGGCCTGTTATGACAGGTCAGCCAATTGTTTTATCACCAAGCCGATTGATTTTGGGAAATTCCAGGAAGTCGTTCAGAGTATCGAGCGTTTCTGGTTCAGAACTGTTCAGCTACCCGGAGCAGCAGCATGAAGTAAGCGAAGTAAGGACTAATGCTTAGGTATATAAACATTAATCCTTATTCATAGAATATAAGAGCGAGTAAGTGTAATTGAAGTATCGGATTCCCGTTAACAAGTAAGGTTAATCCGATTAACCCAGATCCAAACCTGTAAAACCACCTTATGAAGACGTCTGTAGCCGAACCAGTATGTATATATATCAGGCTTGACGAACAAACGGTTCATGATTACTTTAATCATCATGATCCGGCGCCCTTGTACAAGCGCCAGCTTGGACATGAATTCGAACAATACATTTTTAATTCCCTGCTTACTTCCAGCCGTGAAACCGTGATCAGATACCAGGTGATTTGTCTGGATCATGCCGATAAACGCTTTATCGCACCGGTCACACAAGCTATCCGGAATCATTTTAACCTGAAAAAACAATTGAAGGAGGTGGAATTTGCAAAATTCCGTCAGCGCACATTCCGGCTGCTTGCAGGAAGCCTGATAATCGTTTTGTTATTTCAGATGCTTTTATCATACCTGACCGGTTTACTGGATGAAAGGATGTCCGGTGCTATGCATAATACCCTGGATGTATTCAGTTGGGTCATCTTATGGAAACCGATTGACAGGTTGATATTTTACTGGAATCCGTTTAAAAAAGACCTGCACCTGCTGAGCCGTCTGGCGAATGCAGAAGTAAACGTACTTGAAAAAAGAAAAACCTTTGGCAAAGAACAGAAAAAGGCTTCTTAGTTTTTTGGCAGCTATTTTATTTGCTGTGCAACTGCCGGCCCAGGCCAGGAGCGGGATGGAAAACTATCACCAGGTGGGAGAGGAGCAATCTTATTTATGGATTCCAATGTTACATTATACTTCCGGAAAAGGATATTATGCTGAATTGAGATACAATTATGAAGACGCCGGAACCGTCTCTTTGTTTGCAGGTAAATCCTTCAGTCTGAAGCGAAATAAATTTTCGGGGACCCTGACTCCAATGCTGGGTTATTCTGCCGGTAATTTTCAGGGGCTTTCTATCGCACTAAATACAGAAATCAGTATCGGCGGTTTTTATTTTTCTTCTCAGATGCAGTACAGTCGTGACCTTGGCAATAGCCAGGGTAATTTTTATTTCAACTGGTCAGAAGCCGGATTCGACCTCTCGGAGCGGGTGTATGCAGGTCTTGCTTTTCAATATACACAACAGTGTGCTGGTGGAGATTTTGAACCTGGTATCGTCATTGGGCTGAATGCGGGAGATTTTTCATTCCCGGTTTATTTATTTCGTCCTTTCGGAAAACATCCATTTGTGATGGCTGGTCTTAACTATGAGTTCCGGTTGAAGGGTAAAAAAAAGAGTAAGAGCTTGTCCTTATAGTTGCTTATATAGTAATAATCAATTATGGAAATAACATATTGAAACAGTTTGATTAGTAAATTAAATTAAAGTTCTTGTTGATAATTCTAGAAAATCCAAAATCCAAGTTATGAAGTACCTTTTAATGGCAGCTTGTCTGCTGCATGTCTATTTCTCCAACGCGCAGGTTAAGATTGGTGATAATCCCGGAACCATTGATGCGAATTCTTTACTGGAAATGGAAACCACCAACAAGGGTTTTCTTCCTCCCCGTGTTACGCTTAGCAGCCTGAGTACTGTTTCGCCCTTAACAGGTACAGTACCTGCAGGTATGACTGTGTTCAACGGATCCGGTTCTCTTCCGGTTGGGTTTTACTACTGGACCGGCTCAGAATGGAAAAAACTGGATAATGGGTATCATAACCTGGTTGTAAAATCTGCCAATGCAACGCTTCTGAAGAATGAAAACTTTGTATTGGCCAGTAACGACATCACACTAACATTACCGGTTGTGACCAATGCGGACAATGGTCTGCAAATCACTATTAAAAATTATGGATCTTATACGGATCTGGTTACTGTAGAGGGAAGCGGTGGGGCCACCGTTGATGGATTGACTAGTACGACACTGACGAGGTACGTAGGTAAATCATTTATCGCTTATGGTGGTAACTGGGTTGTAAAACATGGTACTAATGCACAGGAGGATCATATTCTGGATGTGGATGAAAGCGGCAGCTGGGCAACCGTGGACGAAGCGATTGCTTTTCTTGAATTACATATGACGGGCCCTTCAGTCATTAGATTGGCAGATGAAACTGTTTCCATTTCTCAAACAATCGTTGTTGATTTACCTTATGCAATTACCTTTCAGGGGCTGTCATTTGGCACAACAACTATTGAAGCTGCATCCGGGCTCACGGGTAAGCCGATGTTTCGCTGCTTGTCAGAAACCTATTTTAAGATGCTCTCATTTGATGCAACCACTCTGGCCAGTTATGGAACGTTGGCTGGAGAGGATGCGATCCGTTTATTAGGTAGCGGTACTTATAATGAAGTGAAAGACTGTTCATTTGACGGTTTTTATAACACGATCCTTGATTCAACAAATGCTGAGTTATGGGTTTTCGAATGTGATATATCCAATTCAATTGGCAGCGGAATTTTGGTACAAGGCGCTACACCAGGCGTCATCGTTAAAGTGGCAGAAACGGATTTTATTGGGTGTAATTACGGTATCAACCTGAGTAAAGGATCCGGGGCTATTATCCAGCTTGCTTCCGGGGGGTATTATAATTCAAATGCCGGAGATACCGCCATTTTTTATCAACCGGCAAATTTTACTTCTTTTACAAGCATTTCTATCACCGGCAATTCCTGGAACAATATTGGAAAATATATTGAAGGATTTGATTTTACCAGAAGTGATGGGAGAGATGCCAATGCTATTGTAGAAAGCAATGCAGGTATCGGAGATCAGAAACCAAATTGTTTTATCAATGTATTAAATAGTTCCACAAATAAAACCCTGACCAGTAGCAATACCTGGTACAAGGCTGATTGGGGTTCCAATACCTCTTCTGAAACATGTAAATGGACAATTGCTGATAACCGGATCACTTACCAGCCCAATAATAAGCGAAACGGATTATTTACCGTCGCCGGTAATTTATCAGTGAACAGCAGCAATCAGAATATTTCCATTGGCATTGTAAAAAACGGCAATTCGGCGGTTCGCTATGGAGAAACCACGCTTCGGGTCACTACTTCTGATCAGCCTTTTCAGTTTTCATTTATCGCATTTTTACAGGATATTTCTCCCGGGGATTATTTTGAAGTTTATTATTCCAATGCAACCAGCAGCAGCAAAGTGGTGAAACTGCAGGATATTCAATGGTTTGTTAATACTCAATAAAAAGCTATGTATAAACTGATCTTTTTGAAATTATTGGTTCTGCAGAGCTGTTTAGTATTTTCACAACATGCCTTTTATAACAGCGGGAATCTCCGGATTCATTCCGGGGCATCTGTCACCATATTTGGAGATTTGACTAATTCATATGGTGCTGTGCTGGTAAATAATGGTAATCTTTATTCGAAGTCGGCAATTGTGAATAACGAAGCAGGAATGTCTGCAGGTACCGGTACACTCTATTTAGATGGTGCTTCATTGCAGGTTGTTTCTGGTTCGGAAGTACTGAAAGTAAATAACCTGGTTACAGATAATACCGCCGGAATTGCACTGAATAATAATCTGAGTCTGACTGGCAACCATCAATTTGTGAATGGCCTGATTGGAAGCTCTGTAACACCCAATTACCTCATCTATGAAAGTGGTGCCACTCACAGCGGTGCTACCGACAGCCGTCATGTGACAGGGTGGATAAAGAAAATCGGGTCGGATAATTTTATATTTCCGGTTGGAGACAATAGCTTTCTGAGGACAATAGCTATTTCCTCACTCAGTGTTGCTGCTGAATTCAATTGTCATTATTACAGAACTACTCCCAATATCTACAATCTTCAATCACCCATAGTTAAGGTTCGGGCCGTACAGAAATCCGGGCCGGACATTATACCGGAGGGAACTGGATAGATGCCGGCGGAACCGCCATAGGTGATGTAGCCACAACAGGGTCTGTTACTTCTAATGCAATCAGTACATTCAGTCCACTCACCCTGGCTTACACCAGCTTCCCGATTCCTTTAAAACTGGTGTCCTTTACCGGTTGGAGAAAGGGTGGAGTTTCTTATCTGCACTGGGTATCTGAAAACGAACAGGACATGAGTCATTTTTCATTGGAAAGAAGTCTGGATGGTAGTCTGTTTATCCCCGTTGGGAATACCAGCGCCAGAAACAGAGGCATCCGTGAGATATACAGCAAAGATGATCCCTTTGCTTTTAACGGTATTGTTTATTACCGGTTAAAAATATTGACAATGATGGCAGCTTCAGTTATTCGAGAGTGATTGCCCTTTCAGACAAACAATCTGTTGGTTCAGCTATCACAGTGATGAATCCTGCCAAAACTGCCATCACCTTACTGAATCGGTCGGCACCTTCAGGAATTTATACCTACCAGTTATTCAATAGCACCGGTCAACAGGTTAGTGAAGGGAAAATTGATATGGCTGCAAATGCAGCGGTATTAATCAGGTTACCCATACAAATTGCCACCGGATATTATACACTTCATCTGCAGGGACAACAGATGCGGTTTTCACAGCAGGTGCTGATAGAGAAATAGCAAATATCCTAAGGGACAATAGGAGACAGGGAAAAATTATTTTTGCAAAAATGGCAGGGCCTTTTAGTCAGATTGATGAATGAGAATCAATCCTGATTAACAGGCCCTGACACATTCTTCAATGTATTCTTTAGCATCACAAAGCCAATGAGTCCGGCAACAACTGAAGAAGCCAGAATGATCAGTTTAGCATGATTGATAATTGTTTCACTGTCAAAAGCCAGTAGTGTAATAAATATCGACATGGTAAATCCGATCCCCCCCAAAAAACCAACACCCGCAATAGATTTCCAGCTGAGATCGGCAGGTAGTTTACAGAAGCCGGCTTTAACTGCAAGCAGGGTCAATAGGAAGATACCCAGTGGCTTGCCGATAATTAGACCGGCAGCAATGCCTATGCTATAGTTTTGGGTAAATATTTCTGTAAGATTTCCGCTTAAACCAATAGCGGTATTGGCTAAAGCAAAAACAGGGAGAATAATAAAAGCAACAGGTTTGTGTAAAAAGTGTTGCAGAATATAGGAACTGGATTTATTGTCACCATTTCCAAACGGTACGGCAAAAGCCAGCAAAACACCGGTAATGGTGGCATGAACACCGGATTGCAACATGAAATACCACATGACAACGCCGCCCAGTAAATAGGGGATCAGGTTCCTTATTTTCAGGCGATTGAAAATTAAAAGCAATGCAAATATGCCTAAGGCAATCATCAATTTGGTCCAGATAATGGCCTTTGTATAAAAAACCGCAATAATTAAAATAGCCCCCAGGTCATCGATTACAGCCAGGGCTGTTAAAAATACTTTCAGAGAAAGAGGAACACGATTACCGAGTAAGGATAAAATTCCCAGCGCAAATGCAATATCTGTTGCCATCGGAATGCCGGCTCCGGATTGTGTAGCGGTCCCCCAATTAAAAAGCATAAATAACCCGGCTGGAATAAGAATACCTCCCAATGCACCAAATATGGGCAATAGGGCTTCTTTGAAATTGGAGAGCTCCCCTTTATAAATCTCCCTCTCAAGTTCCAGGCCAATGAGTAAAAAGAATATACTCATCAACCCGTCATTTACCCAATGTGTTATGCTGTGGCCTGCTAACTGTAAATGCCAGAAATCCTGATAGGTTGTACTAAAGCCAGTGTTAGCAATTAATAAGGATAAAATTGTACAAGCGATTAATATGAGGCCTCCGGCTTTCTCACTGTCAAAAAAATCCTTAAATAATCTGGTGATCGTCATCGTTAAAAGGTATTACTGATTTTTTTTTGAAAGACAATCAGGCCAATGGAGGATCGTTTTATTTATGTCTGACTGCCAGGGTTTTTATCACTTCATCCAGACTGGATCCTTTTGCCTGTAATAACACCAGGTAATGGAAAAGCAGGTCGGCCGCTTCACCCAGAAATTTTTCCCTGTCGTTGTCTTTGCTTTCAATCACCAGTTCAACAGCTTCTTCTCCTACTTTCTGTGCAATTTTATTGATGCCTTTGGCAAACAGGGAAGAAGTATAGGATGCTGCAGCCGGCTGATCCTTTCTTTCTTTGATTACTGCTTCAAGCTTTGCCAGATTGAAAGCAGGATTGGATTCGTTAAAGCAGGTATCACTGCCGCTGTGACAAACCGGACCTGCAGGACACGCTTTGATCAACAGACAATCCGCATCACAATCCATCAGTATTGATTTCAGGTACAGATAATTTCCCGAGCTTTCTCCCTTGGTCCAAAGTCGTTGTTTACTGCGACTATAGAAAGTTACTTTACCCGTTTCTTCGGTTTGCTGCAGGGCTTTTTCATTCATATATCCGAGCATCAGCACCCGGTCGGTTAGCTCATCCTGAATGATGGCCGGGACCAGCAAATCACTGTATTTTGAAAAATCAGGTTTCATCATCTTTTTTATTTAGTGTTGCCTTATCAGCCGGATTCTCTTTGAGCGCATCCAGCAATTTGATATAGGAATTCTTTCTTCTTTCCTGCATTTCTTCATTCCGGTCTCTTCTTCGTTTATCCATATACTGCACCAGGTAGTACACTATGGCCAAAGCAACAAAGAGGATGACAATCATAAGCGAACCGGAATTTGCAGTTCCTGTAAATATCGTTTTAAATCGGGGATTGGAATTTCCCTGAAATGAAAAATACTGGCAGCCAGGGCTGCATCAGCCCCTGCTTCCCGGAATACGGCATCAAAATGGGCCATGGTGCCTGCGCCACCAGATGCAATGACCGGTATAGGAACCAATGACGCAATCTCGCCCGTGATGCCCAAGGCAAAACCATTTTTGGTTCCATCATGCTCCATGGAAGTGAGCAGAATTTCTCCGGCACCACGGGAAGTTACTTCCCGGGCCCATTGCCTGGCTTCCAGTTGAGTGGGATTACGACCCCATGGGTTACGACCATCCATTGCCCATCAATTATTTTGATGTCAATCGCCACCACCACACACTGACTACCAAAGTTTTTTGACAACTGGTCAATGAGGGAGGGGTTCTTTACAGCCGCACTATTGACAGAAATTTTATCAGCTCCATTCTCGAGCAATAAATGCACGTCCTCTACGGTATTGATCCCCCCTCCAACAGTAAAAGGGATATTAATATGAGTGGCAATTTCCCGCACCAACTTTGCCAATGTCTTTCTTTTTTCCGTGGTAGCTGTAATATCGAGAAATACAAGTTCATCTGCACCTTCTTCGCAATAACGCATGGCCAGTTCAACAGGATCCCCGGCATCTCTTAACTGCAGAAAATTGGTGCCCTTGACCGTACGGCCATCAAGGATATCCAGACAGGGTATGATCCTTTTTGTTAACATGCTATAAAAACTTAGTCAGTTCTTTCAGGGAGATCCTGTTTTCATAAATGGCTTTGCCCACGATGGCTCCATAACATCCGGCTTCCCTGAGTTCTTCCAGATCCTTCAGATTGCTGATACCTCCACTGGCAATCAGGTTGACAGAGGGATATTGATTCATGATTTTCTTATAAAGCGCAATCGCAGGTCCTTCTAAAAGACCATCCCGGTTTACATCGGTACAAAAGAATTGTTGTACCCCCTTTGTTTTGTATTGTCCGATCAGGTCAAATACCGATAGTTCAACTGTTTCCGTCCAGCCCCGGATGGCAATCTGTTCATTTTTTACATCTGCTCCAATCATGAACTTCTCCGGTCCATAAGCCAGGAGCCATCCTGTGAATTCAACAGCATCTTTTACGGCAATGCTGCCAATAGCTGCCCAGCTGGCACCTGAATTGAAACTAATGTCAACACTTTTAATATCGCTGATACCCCCACTGAAATCAATCAGCAGTTTTGTTTTGCCGGCAATTTTTTCCAGCACTTTCCAGTTCTTTACCGCTCCCTCACGGGCACCATCCAGATCCACAAGGTGCAAGCGTCTCAACCCGGCCTGTTCAAATTGCAGGGCCACTTCCAGCGGATCTTCATTATACACTTTCTTCAGGGAATAGTCGCCCCGGGTCAGGCGTACACATTTCCCGTCAATGATATCAATGGCAGGGATGATAAAAGCCTCGTTTTTTTCATGAACCGGCACAGGGGCAGAAGAGGGTACCGGGCGTTCTGTTAATATAATTTTTGAAGTCATAGGGTTAAGAAGTTTTTTAAAATATGTTCACCGGTGGCAGCACTTTTTTCCGGATGGAATTGTACACCATAAAAATTATTTTTTTGTAAGGCAGCGCTGTATAAAAGATCATAGTGGGTGCTGGCTACCGTATATGGACTGATACCGGCATAATATCCATGTACATAATAACAATAGGCACCATCTTCGATTCCATTGAATAGGGGGCCCTGCAACGCATTAATTTTGTTCCAGCCAATCTGCGGAACCTTGATACTCCTGTCTTCAGGATTGAAACGGGTAACCAGTACCTGGTCAAATATGCCCATACAGCGGGTATCATTTTCTGCGGAATACTCACAAAGCAATTGCATCCCCAGGCAGATGCCCAGCACCGGTTGAGTGAGTGAGGGGATCAATTGATCCAGCTTATTTTGCCGCAGGTATTGCATGGCCGTACTGGCTTCACCCACACCGGGGAATATGACTTTATCTGCCCCCCTGATCAGGTCTGGATCATCGGTAACCGTTGCGGACATTCCCAGTCTTTCCAATGCAAAAAGCACGGATTGGATATTGCCTGCATTATATTTTATTATCACCAGATTCATCAGAGGATTCCTTTTGTACTGGGTAATTGGAGGTTATTGGGGTCTCTTTTCACCGCCTGCCGGATGGATTTGGCCAGGGCTTTGAAAATGCTTTCGATTTTGTGGTGCTCATTGTCTCCTTCGGCGCTGATATAAAGATTACAACGGGCAGCATCAGAAAATGATTTAAAAAAGTGATAGAACATTTCTGTCGGCATATCACCCACTTTTTCTCTTTTAAAATTTGTTTCCCAAACCAGCCAGGGTCTTCCTCCGAAATCCAGGGCTACTTGTGCGAGGCAATCATCCATCGGCAGACAAAAGCCATAGCGTTCAATTCCTTTTTTGTCGCCCAACGCTTTCAAAAATGCCTCCCCTAAAGCAATAGCAGTATCCTCAATGGTATGGTGTTCGTCAATATGCAGATCGCCCTTTGTTTCCAGACGGATATCAACGCCACTGTGCTTGCTGAGTTGTTCCAGCATATGATCAAAAAAATGAAGACCGGTTTTGATCTGCATTCCTCCTTTACCGTCCAGATCAAGTGTTATACGAATTGTTGTTTCATTGCTGTTTCGCTCATGAATAATCCTTCTTTGTTCCAGCCGGAGAAATTCATAGATCAATTGCCAGTTGGTGGTTTCAAGTGCCACTACCTCATTGAGGGCCTGTGCTGATTCACTGGTTTCAGCAGCGCCTAATTTTGCATCCAGGTTCATCCAGATTGCTTTACAACCCAGGTTTTTGGCCAATTGTACATCGGTAATCCGGTCTCCGATTACAAAAGAACTGGCCAGGTCATACTCCGGGTTATTAATATAGGCAGTCAGCATACCGGTCCCGGGTTTGCGGGTAGGAGCCTTATCCACCGGGAGGCTGCGGTCAATGAGTACGGCTGAGAAAAAGATCTGTTCGTTTTCCAGTGCTTTCATCACAAAATCATGTACCGGTTGAAAGGTTTCTATCGGGAAGGATGGAGAACCCAGTCCATCCTGGTTGGTGACCATCACCAGTTCATAATCCAGTTCGTTGGCAATTTTTTTCATCCAGCTGAACATGCCGGGGTAAAATTCCAGTTTCTCAAATGAGTCAATCTGGTAACTGGGTGGCGCTTCACGGATCAGGGTACCATCCCGGTCAATGAATAATACTTTCTTCATGCTTTATACAATTTTAATGCGGCCAGTAATTGTTTGTTTTCATCTCCGGTACCAATGGTGATCCGAAGACAATCATCACATAAAATCACTTTAGAACGATCCCTGACTATGATACCCCTCACCGCCAGGAATTCATAAATTTTTCTGGCGTTTTCCATTTTCACCAATAGAAAATTGGCATCAGAAGGGTATACTTTTTGGGTAAAGGAGAGCAGGAGCAATTGTCCGGCCATCCATTCCCGCTGCTCCACCGTTGATTTGGTCCAGTTATTTACACTGGAAATATTATTCAGCGCCTCCATGGCCAGTTGCTGGGTGGCGGTACTGATATTATACGGGTATTTCACTTTATTCAGTAATGTAATAACCGGTTCTCCGGCGAATGCCATTCCGATTCTTAATCCCGCTAATCCCCATGCTTTGGAAAGGGTTTGCAGGATCACCAGGTTGGGGTACTCGGTTAATTCCGGGATCATTGTTTTTTGGCGGGCATAATTAATATAGGCCTCATCCACTACCACCAGTCCGTTCAAATTATTCAGCAAGGTTTCAATATCCGCTTTATGCATACTGTTGCCGGTTGGATTATTGGGGGAGCAGACAAAGATCAGTTTGGTATTTGCATCAATCATCTCAGCCGTAGCATCCAGATTCAGCTGAAAATTTTCAAGCAATGGAATTTTTCTGACCTCGACATTGTTCATTTCTGCACAAACTTCATACATACCATAGGTAGGCGGATAAAGAATCACATTGTCTTTTCCCGGTTCGCAAAAAATCCGGTAGAGCAGGTCAATCGCTTCATCACTTCCATTCCCTATGAAAATATTGCCGGCAGGAACGCCTTTAATGCTGCTGATTTTTTCTTTCAGGGCCAGTTGAAGCGGGTCAGGGTACCGGTTCACATTGGCAGCTAATGGAGAACCAAATGCATTTTCATTCGCATCCAGAAAAATACTGGCTTCTCCGCTGAATTCATGACGGGCAGAAGAGTAGGGGGTCAATTGCCGGATATTGGGACGGACGATATCATTTATTTCAAAACTCATAGCTGTTCATTTAAGCGGATGGATACGGCATTTTTATGGGCTTCCAATCCTTCTGCGGCGGCCATTTCCATAATGGTATTGCCAATATTTTTAAACCTTCTCTGCTGATTTGCTGGTAGCTGATCTTTTTTACAAAACTGTCTACTGACACCCCGCTAAACATCGCTGCATAACCATTGGTGGGCAGGGTGTGGTTAGTACCGCTGGCATAATCTCCGGCACTTTCCGGACTATAGTGACCGATAAATACAGAACCGGCGCTTGTCACTTTTGCCGATAAAGCCAATGCATTGTCCGTGCATAGGATCAGGTGTTCAGGTGCATACAAATTGGAAAATGCCATCGCCTCTTCCAGATTAGTCAGCAGCAGAATCCTGCTTTCTTTCAGGGCTTTTGCAGCGATATTCTTTCTGGGTAATAAGGCTAACTGTTCTTGCAAAGCAATCTTTACATTATCAGCCAGTTTTCCACTGGTCGTTACTAAGATGGCGGGTGAATCGGGTCCATGCTCTGCCTGCGAGAGCAGATCAGCTGCTACAAAAGCAGGGTTAGCACTCTCATCTGCTATTACCAATACTTCGGAGGGACCGGCAGGCATATCAATGGCCAGTCCATCCTGCTGCACCAGTTGTTTGGCCATAGTAACAAACTGATTACCGGGTCCGAAAATTTTAAAGACTTTCGGAATGGTTGCGGTGCCATAGGACATGGCAGCGATGGCCTGCACACCACCGGCTTTAAAGATCTTTGTAACACCACATAATGCTGCTGTATACAGGATGGCTGGATGAATATTCCCGCTTTTATCCGGAGGGCTGCAAAGAATTATTTCCCGGCAACCAGCCAGTTTAGCGGGAATGGCCAGCATCAATACTGTTGAAAATAGCGGAGCACTTCCACCAGGAATATACAGTCCTACTTTTTCAATACCGGTGGACTGGCGCCAGCAGTCAATCCCCGGCATCGTTGTAATTTTTTCAACCGGGTTGATTTGAACAGCATGAAATTTTTCAATATTCGCCGCAGCGATGGCAATGGCTGATTTCAGTTCATCACTCAATTGGTTGCCGGCCTCTTGTATTTCTTCAGGGCTTACTGACAGTGTTTTTATTTTTACTCCATCAAATTGTTTGGTGAATTTCAACATGGCTTTATCGCCTTTTTCTTTTACTTTCTCCAGTATTTTCCGTACCGGTTTTAACAGGCTATGATAATCCAGCACCGGTCTGCTGGCCAGTTTTGTCCATTCCTGCTGAGCGGGATATCTGATGATTTTCATGGTGGTTTATTTCCTTAATCAGGCAATCATTTTTTCAATCGGGATGATCAGTATTCCTTCAGCGCCGGCTGCTTTCAGGCTTTCGATCCGGCTCCAGAAATCATCTTCACTGATAACAGAATGTACCGAGCTCCAGCCGGATGCGGCCAATGGTAATACCGTGGGGCTCTTAATACCTGGTAGCAGCGCAAAAATATCTTTCAGCTTTTCGTTGGGGGCATTGAGCAGAACGTATTTATTATTCTTTGCTTTTTTTACGGAGCGGATACGGAAGAGGAGGCTTTCAAGTATCAGCCTTTTACCGGAACTGAGTTGCTGATGGCTGATCATGACTGCTTCTGAATAGAGGATGGTCTCAATTTCTTTCAGTTCATTTGTAAATAAAGTACTGCCGGAACTCACCAGGTCGCAGATAGCATCTGCCAGTCCGATCCGGGGTGCAATTTCCACCGACCCGCTGATTTCATGAATAGAAGCGCTGATTTGATTTTGCTGCAGGAAGGAACGCAGGATCCCGGGATAACTGGTGGCAATCCGTTTGCCGTTGAGTGACTGGATATCAGCTATATTTCCGTTTTTAGGTACGGCAATGGACAAGCGGCATTTTCCAAAACCCAGTTTCTCCACTATATCGGTTTGCTTGCCGGATTCAACCAGCACATTTTCGCCTACAAATCCGATATCGGCAACGGCATCCTGAACATATTCGGGGATATCATCATCCCGGAGAAAATAGACTTCCAAAGGGAAATTGGCAGCCTGCACCCTTAACTGGTTATTTCCATTGCTCACTTCCACGCCACATTCTTTGAGCAGTTTCATAGAGCCTTCATAAAGGCGGCCTGATTTCTGAACGGCAATTCTGAGTGTTTCCTGCATAGCTGCGATTGATTAAAAATTAAAAGGGCTTACCGTAGTAAGCCCTTTATTATGTTGATACATACCATCAGTTGGCTTACACCCGGGAGTGCAGGAAATGATGATGTGTATGGTTAAAATTTTGCATTGAGATGGCAAAGATAGATGATCTCATTTGTGTTGCCAATAATTTTGAATCTTGTTTTAATTTAGCGAAGGATTATTTATATTTCTTATACAAACACTTGTATGGAACAGAAAGAACAAGGTCGGCTTGGTGAATTTGGTAGTCTGGCAGGTATGGTTCATGATGCTTTTCTTTTTTATCATGTTACTGGTGATCTGGCTGAATGTGGATACTTATGAAACGATATTTCCGCATAGTCTTTATGATTTTTTTGCCACCCGTAAATTATTTGAATTCCTGGCCATTGCCCTGGCCGTGTCACTCTTCTCCAATTTTATGGATGAACTGCACCGGAAACTGGGGAGGGATGCCATTTATAATCTGGTGCTGGGTAAATACCATCAGGTAAAGCAGGAGGAAAGGCTGTTTCTCTTTATTGATTTAAATGACTCTACTGATATAGCCGAAGAAATGGGGGAGTTGGAGTACAGCCATTTTTTACAGGATTATTTTTATGATATCAGTGAACCCATTGCCCGTTATTTTGGAAGGGTTTACCAGTATGTGGGCGATGAAGTGGTGGTGACCTGGCCTTTACAAAAAGGATTACGCTATGCGGTGGCAGTGCGTTGTTATTTCGCCGTGCAGAAACAGATCAGAAGGTATAGTGCCTATTATGAAAAGCGGTATGGAAGGATACCGGCATTTAAAGCGGCATTGCATGGAGGTACGGTAGTGGTATCGGAGGTCGGTAAATACAAGTCAGAGATCGCCTATCATGGTGATGTGCTGAATACGACGGCCAGGATGCTGGGGAAATGCCATGAACTGGCTTCGGATCTGCTGGTTTCCAATTGGGTGATCGGACAAACAACAATGCCGGCCTATTTGAAAACAGATGATATGGGAGTCTTTCAGTTGAAAGGGAAACAACAGGAAATACATATTCAATCTGTTTATCTTCAAACGGACAAACAGGCGAAGGAAAAAAGGCGTCTGCGATTATTTCGTAAAAAGGGGGAAAAGCAGCCGGGGCAGCTTAACCTTTGAATCGGGTGGAAGCAGAAGTATTATTAGGGCAACCGTATTTCTGACTGGCACAGGATGTAACAATTACGATAATTGTCAACAGTGCAATCGCAAGGAAAAATCTATTTTTCATACTGGTGGATATTTGGTGATAGAACGTTTTTCAATGATTGGTTATTATTCTTCTGCAAAGATACAGCCAGAATTAACAGGAAAACAAGGGTCTTTTACGTTAATTCCGATGTAAAACCACTTGTAAGTCACTGGTTTTCTTCATTTCACGTTAGTTAAAACCCTTAAAAATTCATTTTGTTAAAGTAGGCAATCCATTAACTTTACCGCTTTAGCCGCCAAAGGCGGATTTCATTCATTGAATTAGCGTAATTACTGACCCGATGCTGCAACTGAAGAAGCCTCTTGCATTTATTGATCTTGAAACGACCGGGATTAACCTGGGAACCGACCGGATCGTGGAGATTGCTATTGTGAAAATACTGACCGACGGAACCCGGAGTATCAAACGCAAACTGATCAATCCCGAAATGCCCATTCCCAAAGCCTCCAGTGATGTACATGGGATAACGGACGAGATGGTCAAGGATGCACCTGCCTTTAAACAGGTGGCTCATGAGATGAAACAAATGCTGGATGGCTGCGATCTGGCTGGTTATAATTCCAACCGGTTTGATATCCCGCTGTTGATGGAGGAATTCCTCCGTGCCCAGGTGGATTTTGATATGAAGAACCGGAAACTGCTGGATGTGCAGAATATCTTTCATAAAATGGAGCCACGCACCCTTAGTGCGGCTTATCGTTTTTATTGTAACAAAACCCTGGAAGGAGCCCATAGTGCCGAAGTGGATGCAACAGCCACTTATGAAATCCTGGAAGCCCAGGTTGAAAAATATCCCGATCTCGGACAATCAGTGGAATCCATTCTTAAAGTATTGGGCGAGGATCAGGTAGTTGATTTCGCCCGTCGCTTTGTGATGGAAAACGGCATTGAAGTTTTCAATTTTGGTAAATACAAAGGGCGCCCGGTTGCCGATGTACTGAAGTCGGAACCCCAGTATTACGACTGGATGATGAAGGGTGATTTCCCGCAACATACCAAGCAAAAACTCACTGAGATCTATACCCGCACCATGCTTAAAAAAAGCTGAGCAGCTGTTGAAACCGGTGAACAATTTTTAACAAGACCACCCGTGCGATTTCCGTACATTCGGGTTTAACCGCTCCAGTCTGGAAAAGTTAGTCGTCATACCAACCTATAACGAAAAAGAGAACATCAGCAACATGCTGCATGCCATCTTTGGATTGAATCAGGATTTCCATATCCTGGTTGTGGATGATGGTTCGCCCGATGGAACCGCCCAGATTGTAAAGGACCTGCAGGATCAATTCAAGGGACAGCTTTTCATTGAGGAACGAACAGGAAAGCTGGGACTTGGCACTGCCTATATACATGGTTTTAAATGGGCTTTGAAGAATAATTACAATTTTATTTTCGAAATAGATGCCGATTTTTCCCATGACCCTGCCGATCTTTCCAGGCTTTACGATGCCTGTAAAAATCAGGGTGCGGACCTGGCCATCGGGTCCAGATATGTAAAGGGAGGAGGAGTGGTGAACTGGCCGGGTAACCGGATCGCTCTCTCCAAAGGAGCATCTATTTATACCCGGATCATCACCTGGATGCCCGTGAGGGACCCAACAGCCGGATTCATGTGTTATAAAAAGGAAGTGCTGGAAACAATCAATCTGGATAAGATTCCTTTTGCAGGCTATGCCTTCCAGATTGCCATGAAATTCACGGCCTGGAAACTCGGATTTACAATCAAAGAATTTCCCATCATTTTTAAGGACAGGATCTATGGCATGTCCAAAATGAATAAAGGCATTGTGAAAGAAGGCATTTTGGGGGTACTCAAACTCCGCTGGAACAGCTGGTTTACCAGGTATCGCAGGGACAAGAAGCCGCAGGCTTCCGGAAATGATAGCGGCCAAAATATACCCCAGAATGAAGTGCTGGCGGAAACGAAATAACCGGTTCCTTTTTACATCTTTTCTTTAGTTTGCAGCTGCATGAAAAAAGCCTTTATTCAGCTGCATATTGCCGTATTCCTCGCCGGTTTCACAGGCATCCTTGGCAGACTGATTGACCTGAATGAAGGACTCCTGGTCTGGTATCGCCTGCTGATTACCTCCGTTACGATGTGGATTCTTTTTGCCATCACCCAAAAACTCAGAATAATTGCCTGGAAGGACATTTTAAAATTGTCGGGCATCGGTTTTCTGGCCGCCCTGCACTGGGTTACTTTTTATGGATCGGTAAAAGTGGCCAATGTGTCTGTGGCCCTGATCTGTTTTTCTGCGGTGGGCTTCTTTACGGCTTTAGTTGAACCACTCCTGCTCCGAGTGAGGTTCAAATGGATCGAAATGCTGCTGGGGCTGGTCGTGATGGCCGGTATCTACCTGATCTTTCATTTCGATCCGCGTTATAAAACAGGGATTATTTTAGGAATCATTTCTGCACTCCTGATTTCCATTGCGATCATCTTGTTGAAGCAGATGATGAAAAGAATCAATCCCGAAACGGCCTTAACTTATCAGTTAACCGGCGGTCTGGTTGCCCTAAGTGCGGTTATGCCTTTTTACCTGAATTGGTTTCCCACCAACTATATTTTCCCGATTTAAATGACTGGCTCTGGCTGCTGGTGCTGGCCTGGTTATGTTCGGTAGTGGCCTTTCAGTTTTCTGCCTATGCTCTTCGCAGGCTTTCTGCTTTTACGGTGAATCTTACTTTCAACATGGAACCGGTTTACGGGATCATTCTTGCCTTTATGGTGTACCGGGAGAATGAACTGCTCAGCAAGTGGTTTTTTATCGGCTTTGCCCTGATTGCCGCAGCACTGGCGATTCATGTATGGGTACTGATGCGGGAACAGCGTCAAAAAAAATTAAATGAAACCAACGGAATACCATCAGCGGATCATTGATTATTACCAGGATACCGAGAATGCGTATAAGGATTCCTGGGACCTGAATAACAGCCTGTCTATTCATTATGGATATTGGGATCAGTCAGTCAATAATTTCCCCGAATCTCTTTTACGGATGAATGCAGTAATGATGAAAGCTGCAGATATCAAACCGGCTGACCGGGTATTGGATGCCGGCTGTGGGGTAGGAGGCAGCAGTATTTTTCTGGCCTCCACACTGGGCTGCCGGGTAACCGGTATTACACTAAGTGAGAGACAGGTGCAGCAGGCTACTGTATTTGCACAGAAAAACGGGGTCAATGATCTGGTGGATTTTAAAGTAATGAATTATGCGGCGACTGATTTTCCGGATGCTTCATTTGATGTAGTCTGGGGTTGCGAAAGTATCTGCTATGCCGATGATAAAGCAGCCTTTATCCGGGAAGCGTATCGTTTATTAAAACCCGGGGGCAGACTGGTAGTGGCTGATGGATTTGTAACAAAGCCTGAAAATAATGAGCATCCGGTGATCCGCCAATGGCTGGATGGATGGCAGGTGAATTATCTGGAAACCATGGAGCAGTTTTCGGCAGCAATGCAGGAGACCGGATTTACTGCAATCAGCTCCCGTGATATTTCAAAAGAAACCTGGCGATCGGCTAAACGATTATATCGTTTTTATTTTCTGGCCAAACTCTACCTGCTCTGGAAAAAAATCAATTTCTCCGGTCCACCCACCGAATTGCAGCGAAAGAATATTGATGCCTGTAAATACCAGTTTTCAGGAATGAAAAAAGGCCTCTGGCAGTATGGACTCATTGCCGCAACAAAGCCCTGAATCAATGCCCTCTATTCCCTAACTTAGAATCAAATTGACACCATGAAGAAATATTTATTTTTTCTCATATTATTAGTTTCAGTCGTACAGAGTGATGCCCAAAAAAAGCCCCTTGACCATTCAGTATATGATGGCTGGCAGCATATTGGTGAAAGAATGATCAGCAATGACGGAAAATGGATTGTTTATACCATTGACCCACAGGAAGGGGACAACGAACTGGTACTGCAGTCGGCAGATAAAAAGTATAGTAAGAGTACACCCAGGGGGTATAGTGCTGTGATCACAGAAGACAGCCGCTTTGTTATCTTTAAAATAAAGGCTTTTTATAAAGATACCCGTGAGGCAAAGATCAAAAAGAAAAAGGCAGATGAGATGCCTAAAGATTCGATTGGGGTCATTGAACTGGGTAAAGAGGAAGTCTGGAAAAGAGAAAGGGTATTGAACTATAAAACACCGCAGCAATCAGCCGGATGGATGGCCTACCAACTGGAAAAATCAGCGGAAGCGCCTCCAAAATCCAAAACAGCAGATAATAAGTCAACGAATAAAACAGCTGATAGTCTGAACCGGGTCATTGATTCGCTTCAGCGGGTGATTGAATTGATGCCTGTCAAAAAGAAAAGAATAAGGACGAGGATGAAATTGTTTATAATTCTTTCGAAGATGCGGATGGCGATGAGGCCGGTAGCGCTCCCGCTGAACCATCAAATGATTTGGTGGTTAGAAACCTGAACACCGGAACCGAGATGGTCTTTACGAAGGTGCTGGAATATTATTTTTCTAAAAAAGGAGACCAGCTTTTATTTGAACAGGCCAGGGATTCCGCCGGAACGAGAAAAGTTATTTTGTATGATCTGAACAAAGGACAATCTCAGATACTCAGCCGGGGAGGAAATGAGTATCGGAATTTTTCCATGTCCGATAACGGATCACAGGTTTTCTATCTGGCCGAAAGAGAGGCCAAACCAAAGGATCCCCTCAAATATTATAAACTCTGGTATTATCAATCGGGGATGGACAGTGCAACGATGGTCGTTGATAAAAATTCAACGGGGATGAAACTGGGGATGACGGTCAGCGAATTTGGCAATACCAGTATAAGCAAATCTGGCAAACGGCTTTTCTTTGGTACCGCACCGGTGCCGGTGGCAAAGGATACCAGCATCATTGAAATGGATATGCCCAAAATGGATATCTGGCATTATAAAGATGATTATCTCCAAACCGTACAGCTTTACCCGGCCAGGTTGCGGGCTGCCCAACAGGAAAATTTCCTGGCGGTCTATGACCTGGAAAGTAAAACCATCCGTCAGCTTGGAAGCAGGGAACTGCCACAGATCATTCCAACCAATGAAGGTGACGGAGATTATTTTATTGGGGTTACAGACTGGGGTAAAAGAGTGGAAAGTCAGTGGCTGGGTGGCACCCGGAAAGATGTGTATAGCATTGATGTTAAAACCGGTGACAAAAAACTGGTCAAACAAAACTTACATGGACAGGTATACCCATCATCTACCGGAAAATATATTCTCTGGTATGACCGCATTGCCCGGCACTATTTTACATGGGATGGCAGCGTTACAAAAAATATCACAGAGAAGATAAAACTGCCTTTGTACCAGGAAGACTGGGATACACCCGATGAACCCGCGAACTATGGAGTGGTAAAATGGGAAGAAGGGAATGGCCATGTTTTTATCAATGATCGTTTTGGTATCTGGAAAGTACATCCGACTACCAGTAAAGATCCCGTTTACCTGATCGGGCAGCGGGATAAAAAATACCGCTACCGGTATATTCAAACAGATAATGAAGAAAGAGTGATCAAGCCAGGACAAAACATGCTTTTCTCTTCCTTTGATGAGAAAACAAAATATGCCGGTTTGTGGAGAGGAAAATATGATCAGGATAATTTTATCGGAAAGAGTCTGCTTCCCCTTCATAGTGATGATGGTCACCTGATCAGTCAGGTAGTTAAAGCCAAAAATGCAGAGAACTATATTTTCACGATGGAATCCTATACAGAATCACCTGACCTTTACCATTGGTATATGACCGATGAAGGCTCAGACGGAGTGAAATTATCTGCTATCAATCCGCAGCAAGCCAATTATAACTGGGGTACAGCAGAACTCTTCAACTGGAAAGCTTATAACGGTAAGGATGCAACGGGTATTCTTTTTAAACCCGAGAATTTTGATCCCAAAAAGAACTACCCGATGGTGGTTTATTTCTATGAAAAACTCAGCGATAATTTATTTGATTACAAAGAACCGGCCCCTATCCGCAGTGCGATCAATATTCCCTACTTCGTGAGTAATGGTTATCTCATCTTCCTGCCGGATATTGAATATAAAACAGGTTATCCGGGTCAGGGTGCTTACGATTATATTGTAAGCGGTGCAAGAGCGATCGTGAAAAAAGGCTGGGCAGATAGTACCAACCTTGCCTTACAGGGACATAGCTGGGGCGGTTATCAGGCTGCACAGGTGGCTACAATGACCAAATTATTCAAGGCGGTCTGGGCTGGTGCCCCGGTAGCCAATATGACCAGTGCCTATGGAGGTATTCGCTGGGAGAGCGGCGTGAACCGTCAGTTTCAGTATGAAAAAACACAGAGCCGGATTGGTGCTACTTTATGGGAAAGGCCGGACCTGTATCTTAAAAATTCACCACTGTTTCATCTTGATAAAGTCACGGCCCCCATGGTCATGATGGCCAATGATGCCGATGGTGCGGTGCCCTGGTACCAGGGAATTGAAATGTTTACGGCCTTACGCAGACTGGGTAAAAAAGTCTGGATGTTCAATTACAACGGACAGGGACATGGACTCACCCAGCGTCAGGATATGCGGGATTACCAGATCCGGATGCAGCAGTTTTTTGATTATATGCTCAAAGGTGCGCATCCAGCTAAATGGATCACGGAAGGTTTGCCTGCTGTGAAAAAAGGAAAGGAGTGGGGGCTGGAGTTGGAGTAGGGGAATAGGATATTTAGATATTGTGATATTAGGATATTGCTTCGCTTCGCCCGCTGAAGCCTTGGCGAAAGAGGGCCTGCCGTAGCCATTGCGAAGGCAGGATATTGCTTCGTATTACCCGCTGTAGCTTTATCGAAGGAGGGGCGCCATCCTTACTCACCGTCATACCGGGCCGCTCAATATGAAGCCAGTTTCCCAAATTTGTTTTTTGCTATTTACATGTAACCCGATTCAGGGTTATACAGACCCGGTATCTTTTGGTGAAGAGGGGCTGGGATAGTAGGATATTGCTTTGTTTTACCCGCCGTAGTCTTGGCGAAGGCGGGATCAAAATATTATGGAGATATTTCAGTGTTCAGAAATGTTAAAAAAGGAAATTGCGTGAAAATCCTCAAACCCTGGCGGGTTTGGTGCTGAGTCAAAGACATCAGCACAACAACCCTATAATTTGGAAATTTATTACTGCGGTTGGAGGTTTGTTTGACTCGGAGGAAGAAAGTTACGGCCAACAGAGGAAAGACAACCAACAAATTTTTTTAGTCTACGGAGAACAGGGGTTTGTGATGCGTTTGGGTTCGGGAAAAATAGACCGAAAGATGGTGAAAGACTAAAGAGAACAGGGAAGAAGACTACGGCCAATAGGGGTTTTTATATACGAACCTGAAATGACATTATACGTTTTTTTTGGGTGTATTTACAAAAATCCAGAAACCCATACGGTATGGTGCTGAATCAAAGGCATCACACAATAATCCTATAATTTGAAGAGTTTTAGAAGGTTTTTCGGTGCGTTTGGGTTGAAACTAAATCAACCAACGACTATTATAAGGCTCTAGAGAACAGGAGGAAGAATCTGAAGAACAAGGGAGGCTTACATCCAAGCATTACAATCAGACTATTACTTTGCATATTTCAAAACTGTCCTTATTTCATTAGCTAAAATAACAATACCATAAGTATCAGGAACATTTTCGTAATGATATTTTACATATCGAATAGGTGTAAAATGTTTATCCTCATCAGTTGGTCCCAAATAACCTAATAAGACAATTTTATTTTTAATGAGATCACGGCTAACCTGTGCAGAAAATTTAGAACCTTCAAATGTCTTGAATTGTTGTGATGTTCTAATAAAGTCAATTAATACTGATTGATTCTTACTTAATGTCGATTCAAATCCAGGTTTCCAAAATTTAACTATAGCATAAGCTAACGACTCATAATCAAGATTATTTTTCTCTTCGATTGGAATAAATCTAGATACGATACCTCTAAAACTTTCGCGTGAAACAACTCCCTCTGCCTCTACCAATTCTCTGAACTTAATATTAGATTTCTCTTCTAATCCACTTGGCCCCCGCTGTAAGCTCCCCCTATTTTAGTGCCAGCATCAGTTAGAGTTTTCTAAGTTAGTATTCTTTTCATTTACCGCTTTATCCACGACCCGCTGCCTTCAATTTTGAAGGATTTCCGCTTGCGGGTGGATAAAGCTATCTGGTTTTGTTGAGCTCTGCGTATTTCAATGGCGCCAGATAACCCAATGACTTATGGGGTCGTTCTGTGTTGTAATCCAGACGCCATTCTTCACTTCTTGCTCTGACTTCTGCCAGACTGTAAAACAAGTACGCATTCAGTAATTCTCTTCGGATACTCCCATTCTTTCGTTCGATAAAGGCATTCTGCATAGGCTTTCCCGGTTGGATAAACTGTAAACTGATTTTGCGGTTTTCGTGATTACACCATTCTTCTAGTTTATGGCTTATAAATTCCGGGCCGTTATCGCAACGGATGGCTGTCGGACAACCTCTTCAGCAATCAGTGTTTCAAGCACCCGGATGACCCGTAAGGATGGAGTGATGTATCCACCTCTATAGCAAGTGATTCTCTGTTAAAATCATCCATAACATTAAACAGGCGGAACTTTCTGCCATCCACCAGGCTATCGCTCATAAAATCAATGCTCCACATCTGGTTAGGGCCAGTCGGTAATGTAAGAGGCTGCTTAACGCGTTCTGGCAACCTTCTTTTGGCTCTGCAGCGGATATTCAGTTGCATATCCGTATAGACCCGAGATCCGCTTGTGATTCCACCAGTGACCCCGGTTCCACAAACGGTAGCAGCATTGCCAAAAACCAATTGAAACATGTTTTGTCGTTAATGCTGTTAATGCAGTCTGAACAGCAGCATCATCCTTGGGTTTGGGTTGGTACTGACAGGTTGTTCGGGATAATCCTATCAACTTACACGCCTTACGGTTACTTAGCTGTTCCTCATCGACAAGGTAATCGACAGCTTCCCGCTTCTCCTGGGGCGTTATAACTTTTTTTCAATCAGGTTCTTTACGGCCCGCAGACCAATACAGTCTGCAGCATACATACTCTTGAGTTGTGCATTCTAGCTTCTAATTCTTTCAGGCGCTTGACATCACTGGCCTCCATACCACCGTATTTCGCCTTCCAGTTATAAAACGTTGCATCACTGATCCCAAACTCACGGCAAATGTCTTTAACCGCCATCCCAGACTCCTGTTTCTTAATTGCAGCCACAATCTGGCTCTCTGTAAATCGCTTTTTCATTGTGCTTAAAGTTTAAAATTAACAAATATGTTTATTCTAAACTCTAACTTTAAATGGCCGAACTTTGGGGGAGCTTACAGAAGCTAACAAAGAAATTAGGTCTTGAAGTTTCCATTCATTACGTAGTGGCGTAAATCGCCAATCGTCCCCTGTTGCCTTTAGTCTTCTTCTCAAATTTAGCAAAACTCCAACTGATGTAATAAATCTTCAAATTTTAGGGTTGTTGTGCTGATGTCTTTGACTCAGCACCAAACCCGTAAGGGTTTGTGGTCGAGATATTTCCGTGAATGCATGCCACAGCGGGTCAACTCGAATCCAAATTTTTCCGTAAATTAACCCATCAGTTCTTTGACCCCTGCTCTTACCCGTTCGGGTTAACGATGAGTGGGATTAGCAGCAAAGCACTGGCTTTTGGAGGCTCCGAAAACCGGTTAAAATACAATGGCAAGGAAGAGCAGAGGAAGGAGTTTGCTGATGGTTCTGGATTAGAGTGGTTAGACTTCGGTGCAAGAATGTATGACCATCAGCTTGGCAGATGGAACCACATTGACCCCTTAGCTGACAAGATGAGACGTTGGTCGCCTTACAATTATGCATTTAACAATCCGATAAGATATATAGATGCTGATGGGATGGCACCAGAAGACCCCAACCCCAAGAAGCTGAATGATTTTGCTTCTTCTCAACAGAAAGTTTTGCAGAGAATCTATGAAAGCTCTGCGAAAGCAAATAGCGCCGGCGAGGTTGTAGAGTATGCCCATCACTTTATCAAAAAAGCAGACGGCACCCACAAAGAGTATAAAGAGAACGGTGAATATGCGGGTAAGGACGTATCTGTGGAAGGGGTATTGCGTACAGTTTCCCCAATGACCTATAGTGAAGTAAGCAAATTTGCAGGTGAAGGAGAGTCATACGATGTTGAAGTTCATACACACCCAGACCTTGCAACAAAGGAATATGGTGATATGAAAAATGTCGGCCCATCAGATTTTGATATTGGGGGTATGCCGAAAAAAGACGGCTTCACGATGTTTGTTGAATCTACTACAATGCAATTTGCTATTGTAGTGGATAATGCAGAACTGGCGGGCAAGACACTTGGTAGTTCAAATCAAGGGGATATTACCAAAAAATATCTACAGGCTTATGATGAAGCGAAGGGGACACATCAGGAAAAAACAATGACAGCTATTTTGGCTGTTGTTGGAGACGGGTCTAAAACAGGAGTTTCTTTTTATGTAAATGAAGATAAGAGTAAGCCGGATTTTAAAAAGAAAAACTAATGAAGAGAATAATAATTTGGATAATAATTTTTTGTTCAGCGGGCAACATTAACCTTTATGCGAACAAGCTGTGTAATAAAGATTCAATAAGGATAGAAGAATTATGTAAATGTCTCAATAAGCCGCTTAAAAAAGTGACATCAAAATTTTCGGCAAATGTGGTTGACACAATTCCAATTAGAGTATACACTCATCAGCTCGTTGGAATAATGCTAAAACTTGACAATGGTGATATTCTTGAAATATACCCAAAATTTAAAAAAGATGATGTCCTTTATAAAAAACTTGTGGGAGATAAATTTGATATTACTTTGATAGAAAATTTAAGAGTGAGAAAGGTAAGGTATAAGCGAAATGGTGAAACTCTGAAGGAATGCGGCCAATAAGGTCATTATTTGTTTGCATAAGAATAAAATCAAGAAGCCCTGCAGAGCCTTTTTTTTGCGCAATCTTTATTGTTTTTCTGTCCCTGTTGGCCTTAGTCTTCACCTCCAAGTCTAGCAAACCTCCAACCGCAATAATAAATTTCCCAATTATAGGGTTGTTGTGCTGATGTCTTTGACTCAGCACCAAACCCGCCAGGGTTTGATTCACCAAAACTTTGCTCCTGAATTTTCCGCTGATTGTTCTTCTGGAATTAAACTGAAATAAACTTCACCAGACTTCTTTTGGCAATGGGTAATAAGGTTTCATCAACCGGAAGGTCCAGCGGGGTTTCAATGGAATAAACGGCCGGGTTGGGTAGCTCTTTCCGGTGCCTGATCAGTTCTGATTTGATATGCTCATAGGTGCTGCTGATACTTCTAACCCAGTGATCCAGAAAGGAAGTTTTGATACTCCGGTATTTTTCATCATGTTTTTCAAATATGGACAAGCGGTAATGATAGACCCGGGTGCGACTGCTTTCAGCGGCACTGAGAAAGAAATATCCTTCCTGTGTATCGAGTGGTAAGAGCCCGATCGGATTGATGCTGATTTTTTCCTCTACAAATTCATAGATCTCGGTTCCGCTGCTGATCGTGCTCTTGATTTTTCCGGCAGAGTAATGAATAATTTCTTCCAGTTCCTGCATCAGTTCATCGTCTTCAATCATTTGCTCATATAATACCTGCAATTTTTCCATCTGGATACCGGTGAGCTTTTTGGGAAAATGCTCCTGCAGGTATTTTTTATTCTCGCGGAAGGAGATGATATTATGGTAATGAAAGATTACATCTGCCAGCTGGGGGTATAATTTATTTTCGTTGAAATATTTATTCACTTCCTGCAGATAGGCTAATAGGGTGTATTTTTTCAGCTCAAAATCAATGCGCCCCTCGGCAAACCAGGTTTCAGATAAATTTTTCATCGGTCGTCTGTTTTGTTTCCCTAATTTACAGTAAAGACGTATTAAAGTCAATGAGTGTTTAATCACATAGTGTTAAAAAATAAGATATGCGATATTTATTAGCTTCCTTTTTGCTTGTGCTGGTTTCCTGTAGTCAGACCATTTATGTGGTCCGTCATGCCGAAAAAGAAACGGGTATTGATATGGCCACGATGAAACCTTCCACCGATCCGCCATTAAGTGCCGAAGGAGATTTGCGTGCCCTGAAACTGAAAGAGATTCTGGTGGGTAAGGATATCAAACATATATTCTCAACGAATACCACAAGGACCATCTCCACCGCCAGACCACTGAAAGAACTCTACCTGGGGATGCCCATACAGTTATACAGCAGTAAGGCCGATTCGTTGGATGCCTTTATTGCGAAAATCAAAGGAATCAAAAAGGGAAATATCCTCATTGTGGGGCACAGTAATACTATTGATGATATCGCCAATAAGCTGGCGGCCGCTACAGTGGTACCCGGTGACCTGAAAGATAACCAGTATGATAACCTGTATATCCTGGAAAGAAAGGGAACGAAGTATAAATTTACGAATGAGAAGTATGGAGCACCGCCGAAATAGTCTATAGTCGAGAGTCTATAGTCTATAGTCGAGAGTCGGCAGTCAGCAGTCGACAGTCAGCAGTCAGCAATCGACAGTCAGCAGTCGACAGTCAACAGTCGGCAGTCTTCAGTCTTTTAGTTTATCAGTCTATCAGTGGAGAGTCGTGAGCTAAGAGTCGAGAGTCAAGAGTCGAGAGGCATGGGACAAGAGTAAATGTTTGGAGGATGATTTCTTTTGTGAACTTCCCCTCCTTTGTTAAGGATACGGCGGGCCCTCTTCCGCTAAAGCTACAGCGGGTAATACAAAGCAATAACCTAATATCCTACGGCACCCTCCTTCGCTAAAGCTACAGCGTGCGAAGCAATATCCTAATATCCCAATATCTCAATACTCCCTTTCTGCACTAAAATTCTCCAGTTCCCTGGCCACAGCTGTAAGGAATGTTGCACCCAGGCTGCCGTCTACGATCCGGTGATCATAGCTCATGCTCAGGTACATCATATGACGGATGGCAATACTGTCGCCGGCAGGAGTTTCAATGACAACGGGTCTTTTTTTGATCGCACCTACGGCCATGATGGCTACCTGTGGCTGGTTAATAATCGGGGTTCCCATCAGACTACCGAATGTGCCTACATTGGTCAGGGTAAAAGTTCCGCCCTGGGTATCATCCACTTTCAATTTCCCATTTCGTGCGGCATCAGCTAATCCGTTCACTTGTCTGGTTAAACCTACAAGGTTCAACTGATCAGCTGATTTAATCACGGGAACAATCAGATTACCACTGGGAAGGGCCGTGGCCATGCCGATATTGATATCTTTTTTGATAATGATATTATTGCCGTCGAGTGAACAATTGATCAGCGGGAATTTTTTGATACAACGTACGATTGATTCTATAAAGAGGGGAGTGAATGTGATTTTAGTGCCTTCTCTTTTTTCAAAATCCTTCTTCACCCGGTCCCGCCACATCACCAGATTGGTGACATCAGCTTCGGTAAAGCTGGTTACATGCGGACTGGTTTGTTTACTCCGTACCATATGATCAGCAATCAGTTTCCGCATCCGGTCCATTTCAATGACTTCTACATTACCGGAATAAGTAGTAATGGACTGTTGAGCAGGAGCGGGCTGAGTGGCTTCCACTTTTGACAGCGGGATTACCATTTCTGTCGCTTTCACCACCGTTTGTTGACCGGATTTGCGATCTGTGATATATTGTAAAATATCTTTCTTCGTCACCCTTCCTTCATTCCCTGTACCGGGTAATGATTCCAGTTCGGTCATACTAACTCCTTCACTGGCGGCAATATTTAAAACCAACGGAGAGTAAAAACGGGTTGAACTACCATTATGACCGGGGGCTTGTACATTCCTTATAACAGGTTGAGCTGCTTCTACGATTACGGTTTGCTGAACCGGTGGAACTGCTGCGGGGGCACTGGCCTGCACGGGTTCAGCGGCACCAGTACGGATTCTGGCTATAGCGGTACCGATGGGAACCACATCATTAACCTGAAAAAGGATTTCTTCAATCACACCTTCTGCGGTGCTGGGAACTTCACTGTCCACTTTATCGGTGGCAATTTCCAGAACAGTTTCATCCATTTTAACGGTATCACCGGGTTGTTTATGCCATTTCAGCACGGTGGCTTCCATGATACTTTCACCCAGTTTTGGCATGATTAAATCCACTAAGGCCATAATAGTTTGATTTGGTAACCGGCTGTATTGCGATTTCAGGTCTTCTCTGCCCCAAATATACATTCATCCACCCGGCAATGCCAGCAAGCAATTTTACCGGTCAAAGGTAATGATTTGGGTGTAATCAGGCTATCAACTGTTAGCCAGAATAAATTTACGAAGGAAGTTCAGGGCATGCATGGCCGTCATTTCAATATTCCGTTTTCTGTCAAACCGAAGATTGAGCTGAATGGTCTCCGTTTTTTCTTTATTGCCGGCAGCTACCCAAACGGTACCCACCGGTTTTTCTTCACTGCCGCCATCCGGCCCCATAATACCGGATACCGCCAATGCATAGTGGGTCCGGAGGCTGGTCAAAGCACCGCTAACCATTTCTCTGACCGTAGCTTCACTCACCGCTCCTTCGGTTTGCAGGGTGGAGGAGGAAACACCCAATACGGCTTCTTTGATCTCATTGGAATAACTCACCACTGAACCTTTGAAATAGGCAGATGAACCGGGAATGGATGTAATCAGGTGAGCGATATAACCACCGGTACAACTTTCAGCCAAACCCATCGTCTGATTTTGCTGGAGCAGGATTTTGCCCACTACTTTTTCCAGTCCTTCGTCTTCATTGGTGACCAGGTATTGTTGAACGGCCAACTGTAATTGTTCAAAATAAGATTGCATCTTTTGTTCCAACTGGACCGGATCATCCCCTTGCGTCGTGAGGCGTAGGCGGACCATTCCAAAATTGGGCAGGTAGGCCAGTTTGATCGTTGGAGGAAGACTGTTTTCAAAATCACTGATTTGTTCGGCCAGCATGGATTCACCGATACCGGCAGTGAGCAGGGTTTTGTGTACAATGACCGGAAGCTGAAACAATGCTTTGATCCGGGGAATCACTTCCTTTACGATCAGTCCTTTCATTTCATGGGGTACACCTGGCAATGAAAAGAATACCGTGCCATTGGGTTGCGGGCCAAACATCATCCCGGGTGCTGTGCCTCTTTCATTATGTAACACGGTGCATACATCCGGGACTTCGGCCTGTTTGAGATTGCGTTCCAGTAAGGCGCCGGGACGGCGGTATACTTTTTCGAAGAGGTATTTTACATGGGCTTGTACTTTTTCATTGACTATCAGTTGTCCGCCAAAATATTTACAGAGCAGGGGCTTGGTGATATCATCGGCGGTGGGGCCCAGTCCTCCGGTAATAATCACGATGGAGGAATGTTTACCTTCTTCATCCAGTGCTTTCCAGATATCCTCATATACATCACCCACGGCTAACCGGCGGTGCACCCATACTCCGGCTTTATTCAGTTCCTGGGCAATAAAGGCGGAATTGGTATCGATGGTTTGTCCGATCAGGAGTTCATCGCCAATGGTGATGATGGAGGCGTTGATAGTGTTCAAGGGTAGTGATGTTTATTTTTCACTAAATACGTCAGTATATACTTCTTGCAGTAACAATTGGAATGAAATTGTTTTTACCTCGACGATATCAGTCAATTTTTTATATTCAGAAAGCAGCCAATGCTCGTTAAACTGTTTAGTAAATATTTCAATACAAGTCTGTGTAGAATCAATCAGTATGTATTCTTTTAAAGATTGAATACTCCTGTAAAGGGTGAATTTACCTCCCCGGTCATAATCGGCTGTTGATTTTGAAAGTATCTCAATAATTACAGCAGGGTTTGTAATGGTATCCGACCACTCATCTGTCAGTTCAGGCGTTCCGCAAATGATGCTGATATCTGGGTAGGTATATAAAGAGTTTGCGGGGATATGTATCCGTAAATCACTGCCGTACGGTGTACAGTCTTTGCCTTTCAAATGAGTGAAAAGTTGTCCGTAAATGTTATGAAATATGCGATTGTGTTCCAGCGAAGCTCCAGACATCGCAAACACTTCTCCTTTGAAATACTCATGCTTTTCCGTGGCAGAGCGTTCCATGGCCAGGTAGTCCTCCGGAGAGATAAGTGGGTATTTCAGCGCCGGTTCTTTAACTTCATTTTCCATATTCCAAATTTAATTCTTTTTAATTTCAGTCCTGATATATTCGCCCATGAAAAACTGTTTTTTCCCTGATTTTGCTGGTTTTTATCACGGAACTGGCCGGTCAAACCACCGCACAACAGCTGCAGAAAGCATACAGCCTGTTTGAAAAAGATGAACAATTAAAGCATGCACTTAGTTCGTTGTATGTCATCGATGCTAAAACCGGTGTAGTGATATTTGATAAAAATGCGCAGCTGGGTTTGGCGCCAGCTTCCACTCAGAAAATTATTACCAGTGTAACGGCTTTTGAATTGCTGGGGAAGAGTTACCGGTATGAGACAAAATTTGGATACCAGGGTAAAATTTCTGGAAGGAGATTGTATGGCCGGATTTTTATTTTACCCGGAGCTGATCCAACATTCGGAAGCTGGCGGTATGAAAGTACCAGGGAATCAAAAGTCATGACTGGTTTACTGGGTGCTTTTAAAAAACTTCAGATTGATACAGCAGATTATCTTTTGTACATAGATAATAGCAGATTTACTGATAGCCGGATTCCTGATGGTTGGATATGGCAGGATATTGGAAATTATTATGGTGCGGGTGCAGGAGGACTGAACTGGAGAGAAAACCAGTACGACCTTGTACTGACTTCCGGAGCTAAAATCGGGGATCCTGTGGAAATCAAAGATATCAGACCTTATATATATGGGGATCATGAAATGATTTCGGAATTGAAATCTGCCTCAAAAGGATCAGGCGATAACGCTTATATCTACCTGCCACTGGGTCATCAGCCTTCGGTTGTAAGAGGAACTATACCAGTTAATGAAAAATCTTTTACCATTTCCGGTGCCTGGGTGGATCCGGCCGAAGAATTTCGCCAACGGGTATTGGACACCTTACAAAAAGCCGGATTGATTGCTTTGTTTGACGTTAAAAATATCAATCAGGGTGGGCAGGAATTTGTACCCATTACAAAAGACAATGCTGTGTTATTTCATACTGTTTTTCGCCGACACTGGATTCTCTTATATACTGGTTCAATAAAAAAAGTATCAATCTATATGGGGAAGCCTTATTGAAAACATTTTCTTTGGAGCAAAAAGGCATTGGCTCCACCGACAGCGGCGTGGCCATCGTTAAAAAATTCTGGAAAGGAAAGGGCATTGATGAGGATGAACTCAATATCTATGATGGTTCCGGTTTATCACCTCTCAATCGTGTGACCACCCATGCACAGGTGGAAATTCTCAAATATGCCAAAACGAAGGATTGGTTCCCGTATTTTCTTCAATCATTACCCGAGTACAATGGCATGACCATGAAAAGCGGCACCATCAGCGATGTGAAAGGTTTCTGCGGTTATCACAAGGCAAAGGATGGTAAGGAGTATATCTTTTCTTTCCTGGTGAATAATTACAGCGGCAAGACCAGTCCGCTGGTGCAGAAGATGTTTAAGGTGCTGGATGAGTTGAAGTAGGGAAGCCCGGAAGTCCGGAAGTTAGAAAGTCGAAAAGTCCGTAAGTCCAGTCGGAAGAATCAGTAGTATTTTAAGTAGCGGTCGGCAGTAGACAGTCGACAGTCAGCAGTCAGTCGGTCAGTCTATCAGTAATCAGTCACCGGGAGAGGCTGGTTATAAATGGAGTGTTTGACTTGCCGGAACCAACTTAACCACTAACCAACTCAACTTCTCAACCAGGCAATATCCTGCCTTCACAATGGCTACGGCAGGCAAGCCTAATATCCCAATATCTCAATATCCCAATATCTTCTAATATCCTAATATCTCAAAATCCCCTATATTCATCCCTCAAAACAATTGCTATGACCGAACAAAATTTTAAGAATCATACCCGATTGGTGCCACTGTTTCATGGAGTAACCTTTTTACTCATTCTCTCCGGACTGATTGGCAGCATTATCAATTTATGTGATCATCATGAGCCGGGGAACCATTATTCCGCTGCATTGCTCATCGTGGTATTCCTGATTTTACTATTGCTGTTCTGGTTTGTCCGCAGTTTTGCCCTGAAAGCACAGGATCGGGCCATACGTGCTGAAGAAAACTTCCGGCATTTTATACTCACGGGTAAACCGCTGGATAAAGGTTTAAGAATGGGGCAGATCATTGCCCTGCGTTTTGCCAGTGATGAGGAATTTCCTGCCTTAGCCCAGAAAGCCCTGGCTGATAAAATGGCGCCCAAGGAAATTAAGATGGCGATTCAGCATTGGAAAGCTGATTATCACCGCGTATAATTTATTCAGCCGCCGCTCCCAGAAAAATATTATGAACTTTATTCTGTTGAAGGGTAAAGATGATGCCGCCATACACAGAACCAATGGTGACCTGTTCCTGGCTGCTTTCTTCTTTATTGATATCCCTCGGATAGGCCGCCACAATATCTTCATAACTGCTGCCGATGCCGATACCCGCTTGTGTTTTGAAAGTACAGGGTGCGCTGGCATTGATGGAGAATACGGCCATGCTGCCGGATATATTTGTCTTCTCAGAAGAGAGATTGATTTTAATTCCATGACTGATCCAGGTCCAGTCTTCATGCAACAAACCATCCGCTCCCCATTCGGTAGCCACTGTTTTTTCATCGGGTTCACCCAGCGCTTTCAGGGTTTCTGAAGCGGGCTGCCCGATTTTAACCTGTCCAAAACTTTCAATATCAATCTTGCCTGAAGGCGGCGCAAGGGTTGTATCAGTTACAGTTGCGGGGGCAATGGTTGTAGTGTCATTTTCAGCAGCGGGACTTTCTTTTTTGTGATCATTACAGCTCAGCAAAGCCAGCAGCATCAAGGAAAATAAAAGCTTTTTCATGTTTCTTTTTTTATGTCATTTAAAAGCCAAAGCGGCTGAAAAAACTCATGTTCAGTTGCAAGAGCCAGGGAGAAGCGATGGCTGCCGCCCAGATCAGGAAGATCAGAATTTTACCTGCTATATTCACATCCTGGATCAGGTGCCGGTGTAAAAGGCTTTGGATGGTTTGCATGATCCTTTCCTCTTTTTCGTGGTATTCATAGGGAGGAGCAAGCGGTACCTCCCGGAAGGGCGGATAATGTTCGATCAGGATATTGCGGATTTTCCAGTAGTCTTCGTCGGACAATTCTTCATAAGATTTATCCATATCAATTTCTTCTGCTTCAATTTTCTTTTCTACGGATCGCAAACGGGCATCACCCGACATTCGCAGGATCATACTGATCGGGAAAATCAGAAATATAAAGTAAACAGGGTGGCCGGTTTGAGAATATAATCTCCAGGCAAACCAGATCATGGCAGCGGTGGAGAGGTAAACAAATATTTTTCCAATCAGACTTTCCTCGTCCAAAAAAACCCGGTTGAGTAATTGTCCGCCATCCAGCGGATAAACAGGTAACAGGTTAAAGAGATTCAGCAAAATGAACCAGAAAGAAATATACTCATAGGGGAGTCCAAATAAAAATGCCTGGGGATAGGGGGTATGCAGGTGCAGGTAATAAAATAAGATGCCAATCAGCATTCCAGGTACTGGTCCGGCCAGTAGTATGATGGCTGATTCCCGTTGCGACATTTCTCTTTTTGTCCCGGAAACATAGGCACCAAGCAAGGGTATAAAAAAAATACCGAGATCGGCATAACGAAAAAGTTTCATGGCAAAGAAATGACCCAGTTCATGGATCATCACAATCGCGGTGATCAGTAAGAGCGTTTTATAACTGGGAAAAATATAATAGCCAATCAAGAGGTAAAGTGCCAGGCTGCTGACCGATCGCAACCATATGTTGGCCGTTTTATCTTCTTTCTCATACCTGGGTGGAACGGGTTCCTGCTCAGCAGCCGCTGGTATGGCGGTTGTACCGTCCATAGAAGTAAAATCCTGATTCATTTCCTGCCCGGGAATTGGCTCCATCCGCTAAAATTAACTAAAATAGGATTCTAATTTACTCAGTAAGAGGGCAGGCATGGTCGTTTTTTTCATTCCTTTTGCTTCCATGAAATAGAGAATGATTTTTCCCACAGCCAGTAATTCCCCGGATTCATTGAATACTTCATGGTGAAATTCAATTTTGTGATGAGCAGGTAATTCTTTTAATTGGGTGCGGATGGTCAGCAGGTCATCATAACGGGCTGGCCGGAGATAACGGCAATGCACATCCACCACCGGCATAATCACCCCCATTTTTTCCATATCGGCATAGGTAAATCCCAATTGACGGATGGATTCAGCACGGGCTGATTCAAAATAAGGGAAGTAATTGCTGTGATAGACCACACCCATCTGATCGGTTTCGGCATAACGGACACGGACCTGCGTTTCGCTTGTAAACATGAATTATTGCTTTTCTTCTTTTGATTCAAAGATAAGATCATTCGCCTCATGCTTCCGGATAAACCAATGACTAATGGGTCGATAAAATACCAGGATGGCCAATGCTATAGCAGTTCTGAATGTGGCACTCTTCAGTTCTTCTTTCTGCAAGTCCCATTGATCCAGGTCCAGCTTACTGCTGCCTGATCCCTTTTGAAATGATTTATACAAAAAACTAAGGGTGTCGGGTAGGCTGGTAACAATAATGGAAAGAGACATTCCAATCATGACACCCCAAAGCACATGTTGCCAGCTGATGGTCAGTCCGGTTACCCGGTTGGCATCTTCCCGGAGCAGCCAGCGGGCAATGGTGCCGCTATACCGGATGAGTAAAACGAAGGCAGCAAAATACACCGTGATAAAAAACAGGCTGCGGAGATGGTATTTCATCGAAAAGCCATACTCCCCGGAATACATTAGTAACTGGTAGAGCAGGAAAAAAAGATTATCGACAAAGCGGAAGCCAAAAATGACCCCGGCAACGATGATGCTGTATTCAGCCAGTTGTGAAATTTTCATTTTGGTAAGATAATAATTTACAAAATGATCAAAAAGAGGTTGTTTTCACCAATAAAATGTTAAACCATTGGTATATAGGTAGTTTTCCACAGTTGTTTGGAATGATGTTTGGGCTAACCCGAAATAATTCGAATATTCGCAACGTTTAGCTTTTACGGTTAAAGGACAAACTATTCAATGAAGAATCATCTTACGGCCATTATCGCCATTTCCATCAGTTTTCCGGTATTTGCGCAGCAGACTGCTTTTTATACGGATCCTGAAACCAAGTTTCAGGAAGCCAAAGCTTATTTTCAGAAAGAACAGTATAGTCTGGCATACCCCTTACTGAAGGAATTGAAGCAGGACCTGCGGGAAACCAATAAGGCCAATACACCGGTCACTGCGCAGGAAATCGAGTATTACAGCACGGTTTGTGCCCTCAAACAAAATGAGGGAAGGGCAGAAGACGCCGCGCTGGAATTTATTGAAGTACAGAAAAACAATGCCCGGGTGCAGATGATGCATTATCATCTCGGTGAATTTTATTTCCGGAAAGAAGAATTTGCCAATGCGATCCGGTATTATGAAGGCGCCAATATCGTCAACCTGAGCAACCGGGAGATTGCCGATATGAAATTTCACCAGGGCTATTCCTATTTTGCCCTGCAACGTTTTAATGAAGCCAAACCACTCTTTAATTCTATCCGAAATATCAAGGATGATCCCAATTACCTGGCCGCCAATTATTATTATGGCTTCCTGGCTTTCCGCGATAAACAATACGGAGAAGCACTTGAAAGTTTCAGGATCGTGGAGAATGAAAAGAATTATGGCACCGTAGTGCCTTACTATATTGCCCAGATTTATTATATCCAGGGCAAAAAAGATGAAGCCATCAGTTATATCCAGCAAAAATTACAAAGCGGCAGCAGTTCTCAGTACTACGATCTGGAATTAAAGCAACTGATCGGACATGCCTATTTTGAAAAGAAAGAATACGCCAAGGCCTTGCCCTATCTGGAAGATTATGTGGGCCGCTCCAAAAAAGTGAGAAGGGAAGACCTCTATGAACTATCTTATTCCTATTACCAGGCAAAGAACTACAGTAAATCCATTGATGGTTTCAAACAACTGAGCGGGAAAGATGATTCCCTGAGTCAGCATGCCATGTACCTGCTGGGTGATGCCTACCTGAAAACAGGGCAGAAGTCCAATGCCCGGAATGCCTTTTTATTCTGCTCCTCCAACAGCAGTAACCCGGAGCAAAGAGAAATTGCCCGTTATCAGTATGCCAAACTTTCCTATGAACTGGGTTATCAGGATGAAGCCCTGAACAGTCTGAGTTCTTTCATTGCAGATTATCCCGGTTCTAAATACAATACCGAAGCCCGGGAACTGATGATTGATGTACTGGCCAACACCAATAATTACAAGGATGCCCAGGCTATGCTGGAAACCCTGACCAATCCTTCTGAAAATTCAAAAAGGGTGTATCCAAGAATTCTCTTTGGCAGGGCTACAGAAATGATCAATGATGGCCGTCTTTCCGAGGCCGATGCCCTGCTGAATCAGATACTGGATAATCCGTACAACAGAACGGTATTACCCTTCGCCTATTTCTGGAAGGGAGAGATCGGTTACCGGAACAAACAGCTGGATACGGCAATAAAATATTTTCATGCCTATATGGATGCCGGTGCTCCTACGGCAGGTGAAGCCAACCCGGTGAATGCAAAATATAACCTGGGTTATTCCTATCTGCGCAAAGAGAATTTTAAAGTATCGGTTACCTTCTTTGAGCCATTGATCAAGGCACCGGCACTGAACACGGATGCTTTTACCCAGGATGCATACCTGCGGACGGCCGATAATTATTTCATGATGAAAAATTATGACAAGGCCCGTTCGATGTATGATCAGGCGATCAAATTATCATGGCCGGCAGAAGATTATGCCACATTCCAGATCGCCATGCTGGCAGGGGTCAGGAGTGCCAATGAAAAGATCAGCGGGATGAATACGATGATCCGGAAATTCCCTAAATCGCCCCTGGCGATTGATGCCAATATGGAGATTGCCAATACTTATATGGGGAATGAAAAATTCAGGGAATCCATTCCTTACCTGAAAGCGGTGGCTGAAAATACAGAAAACAGCAGTCTGGTTCCACAGGCCATACTGAAACTGGGCACATCTTATTATAATATTGACAATAATGAGGAAGCCCTGCGGCAGTATAAGTCCATCGTGGATCGTTTTCCCAGTTCAGCAGAAGCAGAAGATGCCCTGGATAATATTAAAACGATTTATGTGGAAGATGGTAAGCCTGATGAATATGCCGCTTATATGCGCCAGATCGGTAAACCCCTGAGTGCAGATACTGAAGATGAACTCACCTGGGCCGCTGCTGAAAAATTATATGATGACCAGAAACTGAATGAAGCCCTGAGCGCTTATAACAGTTATATCCAGAGATTCCCCTCCGCGGCACATGTACTTGAAGCGAATTTCAACAGAGCAGAGATCTATAATACCCGTAAGGACTGGAATAATGCTGTGGTTGCCTTTGAAGCCGTAGCCGCAGAGGCACCCAATCCCTTTGCGGAGCGCGCCATACTCTCGGCCGCAAGGATCAATTTCTTTGAGCTGAAAAATTATGCGAAGGCAGAAACCTATTATGCCCAGCTGAAGCAATTAACCTCTAACCAGGAGTTAAAGCTCGAAGCCATGCGGGGGTTACTGCGTTGCCAGTACAATCAGCAGAAATGGACAGAAGCCTCTGCCAATGCCAAAGAACTCACCGCATCCAAGGGCAGCAGTGCGGATGACAAGACCCTGGCCAATATGGTGATTGCCAAATCGGCCCAGGTAGCCGGTCAGTATAACGAAGCCATCAACGCCTTTAAATCGGTAGTTCAGCTGAATAAAGCGGCACTGGCTGCCGAGGCCCGTTATGAAATTGCCAGTTGCTGGTTCCAGCTGAATAAACTATCGGAATCGGAGAAAGCTGCTTTTGAAACCATCAGTAAGTCGGGCTCCTATGATTACTGGATTACAAAAGCCTATATCCTGCTGGGAGATATTTACTTTAAACAGAAGGATTATTTCAATGCTAAAGCTACATTCCAGAGTGTGGTGGACAATACCACAGATCCTGAATTAAAAGCCGAGGCTCAGGAAAAACTGAGCCGGGTGAATGCAGAAGACAGTCAGTCCAGTAAAGTAGGAGAGAACTGATCCATTTAACAACTATCCATGAAGCGCTATACAGTTAATATGAAAAGAATCATCAGCACAGGGTTTGCCGTTTTTGCAGTATTGCTGCTCTCGGCCCAAAAAGATACCACGGGCAAGGGTGGAATTGATATTGTGTCCAGTTTCAAACCGGTATTAAGACAAACTGCCAAGATCAATTTTGGGGCAGCACCTGCACCGGTGGATACCACCAAGGCAAAACTGAATTATGATATTCCCACTCAGAATCTTTTATTCGCCTACCAGCCTGGTACTTTAAAACCTCTGGCCATGGATATTGATACCAGCGGGGCTTTTGATAACAGCAGTTATGTAAAAGCGGGATTCGGAAGTCTCCGTACGCCCTTTATACAGGCAGGTATTTCGCTGGGCGATGGCAAAACAGCCGGTTTAAATATTTATGCCCGTCATGTGGGATCCGATGGGAAAAGAGATTACCAGAAATTCGCCAACACTCAGGTGAGGTTGATGGGTTATTTCCGTTCCGGGAATAATCTGGAATGGAATGCTTCCCTCGGTATGAAACAGGATAGAACCTATAAATACGGATACGAACCACAGACTCTGGTATTTTCTCCTGATTCACTCAAGCAGCAATTCCAGACCATCAGCGGCCGGCTTGGATTTCATAATATCAATAAAACCGATTTCGGACTGACCTATTCACCGGATGTAAAGATTGATGTATTCGGCGATAATCATGATAATTCAGAAAGCAATACCGTTGTAAATCTGCCACTGGAAAAAACAATTGGAAAAGAGTTTGCCGTTAATCTCGGTCTCACATTTGATCTTACACGGGTATCGCCTAAAGGGAAGGCAGCGATCAATAATACCATGTATTATATTTCTCCTTCCGTATTATACAAAACGGGAAATATCAATGTACAGGCCGGTATTCGTCCGTCATGGGATAATAAGACCTTTAAGATGTTCCCCAATATTCTGGCGGATATCAGCAGTAATGACAGCCGCTTTACTTTCCAGGCAGGCTGGACCGGCTATGTGCGCAAGACCACCTATATGTACCTGGCTTCGCAGAATCCCTGGTTATGGATACCGGATCAGTTCAAAAACTCCTGGATTGAAGAAAGATTTGCAGGCTTTAAAGGATCAGTGGGGGATCATTTCACTTATTCTGCCAAAGCAGCCTTCAACCGGGTAAATAACCAGCCGCTCTTTATCAATGATACGACAGCAGGTCTCGGTGGCAAGTCATTCAGGGTAGTCAACGAACGCCGGATCAATGTGGTGAATTTTGGCAGTGAAATCGGGGTGAATTTCCAGGAGAAATTCTCACTGACCGCCGGTTTACAGTTTAATCAGTTCACGGGATTAAGGGATAATGCAAAAGCATGGGGACTCCTGCCTTTGGAACTGAAAGCCGCCATGCGGATGCAGATCATCAAGGATCTTTGGCTGAAAGGTGATCTTTTTGCCTGGAGCGGACCTTCTTATATGAAGAAAGACGGAACGGCCGGAAAACTGGATGGGGCCATGGACCTGAATGCGGGACTGGGATTCAAGATCACGAAGAATATCAATCTCTGGACCCAATTCAATAATCTTTTCAACAAAGAATACCAGCGCTGGAATCAATACCCGGTTTATGGGTTCAACTTTGTGGGCGGAATCGTATTTTCGTTCGATCAAAAGAACAAATAATGTACCCGGAATTGTACCAGTATTTATTGCAGTATAAAAAATTACCGGTGCCGGGCATCGGCACTTTTTTATTGGAAAGAAGCCCGGCTCGCTTTGATTTTCCCAATAAGCAGGTATTGCCCCCCACCTATACCTATGTACTGGATCCGCTTGCCAATGTTCCCAAAGGAGGATTCTTTAAATGGCTGGGAACCGCCCTGGGTGTTTCATCCATGGATGCGGTGGTGCAGTTCAACAATTTTGCTTTTGAAATGAAAAAGCAATTGGAGAAGGGACATACGATTGATTGGAAAGGAGTGGGACTGGTGAAAAAGGGGCTGGGGAAGAGATTCGTTTTACCGCCCGGGAATCACTGATCATAGAACCCCCGGTACCTGCCATCCGGGTATTGCGTGAAAAAGCAGAACATACGGTTCGGGTAGGAGAGGATGAAAGAACAGCGGCTGAGATGGAATTATTCCTTTCAAAAACCGATGAGAAAAAATCATACTGGTGGGCCTGGGCCCTTGGCCTTGGATTAGTGGCGGTTCTTTTTTCTGGTTGGTATTTATCAGAACATGGGCTGGATATTTCCGGTATCGCCAATTCAACATCCCTGGTGGCCGGGGAAAGTTCTGCAGCTACTTATAAACTGCTGCCCTGATTTCCCCAAATTCATTTTACTTTGTCCCCGTTTCCAGCTAACCCATGTCATCCCTGATACATTATACAGCATGTCCTGTCTGCAGTGCCGGTACGATCAAAGAAGCGTTGCGGGTAAAAGATCATTCGGTGAGCGGAGAGGAGTTTTCCATCTGGGAATGTGCGGCCTGTCATTTTCGTTTTACACAGGATGTGCCTGATGCAGCTTCTATCGGGCCTTATTATCAATCCGAAGACTATATATCACATAGCAATACATCCAAAGGGCTGATCAACCGGCTTTACCAGGCGGTCAGGAAAAGAACCCTGAAAAGAAAAAGGAAGCTGGTACAACAGCAAACCGGAATGGGTAAGGGACAATTGCTGGATATCGGAAGCGGTACGGGGGCTTTTGTCAGTGAAATGGAAAAATCGGGTTGGAGGGTTACCGGATTGGAACCGGATAGTGGTGCCAGGCAGGTGGCCAGGGAAAGTTTTGGAGTGAACCTGCAGGATACCAGTGGTTTTTTTTCAATTGCCAGCAGATCAATTTGATGCCATTACCTTATGGCATGTGCTTGAACATGTGCATACTTTGCATGAATATATAGCCCAGCTTAAAAAATTATTGAGAACAGGCGGCAGGATTTTGGTTGCCGTTCCCAATTATACTTCTGGTGATGCGGGTCATTATCAGTCGTTCTGGGCGGCTTATGATGTGCCCAGGCATCTCTATCATTTTTCACCCGGGTCTATGGAAAAGCTGGCGACGATTCACGGGTTAAAATTGCTTTCCTGTAAGCCGATGTGGTATGATAGTTTTTATATTTCCATGCTGAGCAGTAAATACACACATGGTAAAACCAGCCTGGCTGGTTCTTTTTACCAGGGTCTTGCTTCTAATTTGAAAGCAGTAGGGCAGTTGCGGAAATGCAGCTCCCTGATCTATGTGCTGGGGAAATAATCTTACAAAATAAACGGGTTGCTTTTACTGACTGAATTGCACTTCATACAGTTCAGGCCACCATTTTCCGGTGATATACATTTTTTTGGTAGCGGCATCCCAGGCTATTCCGTTTGGCACATCTGCACCCGGGTTAATGGTTTTTACACGGTTCCATATTTTGCTGAGATCGGCCTTGGCCACAATCGCACCGGTCGCCGGATCAATCTTGAAAATATAAGCCGCTTCATACTGGTTGGCATAAATGAATCCGTCAATAAATTCCAGCTCATTTAAATTATAAGAAAGGCTGCCGGCTTCTGTTACATCCTGTGTTTTCAGCAATTTTAAGCTGGAAGGTTCGTAATAATACAATGTGCTGGAACCATCACTGGCTATCAGGGACTGCCCGTCTGTGGTGAGCCCCCATCCATCTCTTTGCACCGTAAATTCCTTTACTTTTTTAAAGTCAGGAAGGGTATAGGCAAATACTGTATTTTCTTTCCAGGTGAGCTGGTAAACGGTATCACGAAGGATGGTCACACCTTCTCCAAAATATTTTCTGTCGAGCGATATTTCTTTGACTGCCTTTCCTGTTTTCAGATCCACTTTCAAAAGTTTAGACCTTCCGTAATTACCGGTGCCTTCATACATTTCTCCATTGTAGAATAATAAACCCTGTGTATAGGAAGAAGTATCATGCGGATAAGTATTCACGATGGATTCGGTCATGATTTTTGGCGCATCCGGGTTGGGTTGATCCGGGTCATCTTTTTTTCCATTATTGCAGGCCGTAAGGGCAAAGGCGAGGAGGACAGGCAGGCATTTTTTCATTCAAATACTGATTTCGACAAAAATAAGGGCTGAAAGGGATGCAGATTGTTAAACCTGCCAACTCAATTTCATATCAATGGTAAATTTACGATTTAAGGGGCTCTTGCACAATTCGTTATTTGTATTATCTTTATGGGATCAAACCTTTCGGAAGATCCATTTCTTCCATAAAATCTAATCCCTCGAACAACTCTTTTAGTTTCCTTTTATCCTTTACCCACTGTTAGCAGGAGCAAACAGTTGACCGATTTCCAATCCCGCGTGATCAACTCATGGCATTAAAATGACCATGCCGTAACTACTAAAAGACACTGGAAACTATGAAGGCGGGTTTAGCATTATTGCTCTTGGTACTGACGTTTACAAGTCAGTTAGCTGCACAAAAAAAATGCAGCGACCAAAATTATCAGCAACAAAGATTGAAAGATGATCCGGCACTGGCCCAACTGATGAGCCATACCGAAAGCTATATACAAAGACAGATTACCGAAGGAATTGCTGCCAGGGGTGAAGCGACTATTATCAAAATTCCGGTAGTGATACATAACCTGTATCATTATCCCACAGAAAAAATCAGTCTCGAGCAGGTGCAAAGTCAGCTCAACGCTTTAAACAATTGTTTTCGCAGACGCAGTGCCGATACCGCCCGTACACCGGTTTATTTCAAAAACCTGGCAGCAGATTGCCAGATTGAATTTTATCTGGCAATTTCCGACAGCCGGAAACGTTCTACTACCGGACTCATCCGCAAATACACACCGATCAAAGAATGGGAAGCGGACGATAAAATGAAATTTAATGCTGAGATGGGAGACGATGCCTGGGATCCGAACAGCTATCTTAATATCTGGGTATGTAACCTGAGCCGGGTGGCCGGTTATTCCAGTATCCCGGGTGATGCAGCAGGTAAAGATGGAGTGGTGATCGATCTGGAAGCATTTGGCACCCTCAATACCCAGGCAGGCTACGAAATGGGTAAAACCACCGTGCATGAAGTCGGTCACTGGCTCGGCCTGAAACATATCTGGGGAGATGATTATTGCGGTGACGATGGGGTTTCAGATACTCCCAAACAAGCTGGTTATAATATTGATTGCCCCAATACCATTAATGTTACCTGTGGTAATGGCCCTTACGGGGATATGTACATGAACTATATGGACCTGACCAGTGATGCCTGTATGAATCTTTTTACTGAAGGACAGAAAGCCAGAATGAGAAGCTTTTTCGCAGCAGGTGGTGCCAGGGTTAAAATACTCAGTTCAACCGGACTAAACCTGCCACTGATTGCGGAATCGCCCCTTCCTGAAGAAGACCCAAAATGGCTCCAGCCGCAATTATATCCCAACCCCGCCAATAATTTTATAAACCTTGATCTTGCATATGACAGCCGCTGGATGGGAAAAGCAATCAACGTAATCAACCTGCAGGGGCAGATTGTGATGTCAGTACAGGTGACGGCAAAGAATCTGCGGATTGATTTACAAAAATTACAGGCAGGAATTTATTTCCTTGCAGCGAAAAAGGACGATGGGGAGTCTTTAAAAATGAAGTTTGTCAAATTGTAGGTCGCAACCAACCACCCTGAATACCGGGATCCAATTCCGGTCAACTAACGAAACGGGCCGCAACTGCGGCCTTTTTTTGTGGGTATCAGGGCCAGTTCAAAAATCAACCAGCAAGAGGGTGATGGCAATTTCCAGGATCACAGCCAGGAAAAAGTACTCGGACTGATACCGGATACTGATGAATTTGTTATTCACCAGTACAGACACAAATGTGATGCAGAGGAATAGCCCGGCTATAAAGGCCACCCCATATAATAAAATACCTTCCACAGCAAATAGATTTACTGTTAGTAAAATAGTTAGGCTGCTAATCAACTTTTAAATAGGTATTGGAGACAGGGGTTCTTCTCAGATATGAATCGCCTCCCCGTAAGCCACTTCGATTGCATCCTTGATGCTTTCACTGATTGTGGGGTGGGGTGGATGGCATTCAATACTTCGTGATAAGTTGTTTCCAGTTTACGGGCTGTAACCGTTTCTGCAATCATCTCTGTTACATTATAACCGATCATATGGGTACCTAACCACTCTCCGTATTTGGCATCAAAAATTACTTTGATAAACCCTTCGGGATGGCCTGCCGCTGAAGCTTTGCCGCTGGCGCTGAGGGGAAATTTTCCCACTTTAATATCATAACCTGCATCCCTGGCTGCTTTTTCAGTATATCCTACGGATGCAATTTCAGGTACGCAATAGGTACAACCGGGGATATTATTATAATCAATCGGTTCCGGCTGATGGTGGTATTTGTTTTCGTTGTAAGCAATAGATTCCACACACACAATGCCTTCTTTACTGGCCACATGCGCCAATGCCTGGCCTGGGGAACAGTCGCCAATTGCATAAATACCCGGGATATTGGTTTGTCCGAATTTGTCCACCATCACCCTTCCTTTATCAGTCTTTACTCCAAGGGTTTCCAGACCAATACCTTCAATATTGGCTGCAACTCCCACAGCACTCAGTAACACATCAGCTTCCAGCACCTGTTCACCGCTGGCCGTTTTAATCGTAGCTTTTACACCGGCTCCTGAAGTATCCACAGCGGTTACTTCACTGCTGGTCATGATCGTGATACCGTTCTTCTTATATTGTTTTTCGAGTTCTTTTGAAATGTCTTCATCTTCCACGGGTACAATCCGGGGCATGAATTCCACGATGGTTACTTTAGTCCCCATGCTGTTATAGAAATAAGCAAACTCAACGCCAATCGCGCCACTGCCAACCACGATCATTGATTTAGGCATTTGGGGCAGGACCATGGCCTCCCGGTATCCGATGATTTTTTTACCATCTATTTTCATAGTGGGGAGCTCCCGGCTCCGGCCGCCTGTGGCAATAATGATATGTTTGGCTTCTACAGTCTGGGCTTTGCCATCGGTAGCGGTTACTTCCAGCTTGCCCTTGGCCACCAGTTTCCCATATCCCATGATCACATCAATCTTGTTCTTCTTCATCAGGAACTGTACTCCTTTACTCATCTTATCAGCAACCCCGCGGCTTCTTTTGATCACAGAATCAAACTGGGGGGCACCGCTGGCTTCAATCCCGAATTCTTTGGCATGTTTAATATATTCAAATACCTGCGCACTTTTCAGCAGGGCCTTGGTAGGAATACAACCCCAGTTCAGGCAAATACCGCCTAAACTTTCTTTTTCAATCACTGCTGTTTTAAATCCAAGCTGGGAGGCACGGATGGCCGCCACATATCCACCGGGGCCGCTTCCAAGTACCACTACATCATATGCCATAATCTACTGCTTTTTAGTAAGGATGATTCCCCTCTCAGGGAGTTGCGAAGTTATTTGAAAAGATGCAAACGGGCAAAACAGCTGAGTGTCCGGTCAGCCCCTTTTTCGGGCTATATGGAGCAGTTAACGCCTGCCACCCGTTTTAGCCGCTCAAAATATTTTTGAATGGGGGACAATCGCTTGTTCTATATTAGCCGAAACAGTGAAATGCAGCGTATCGTATTGTGCATATTGATTTTTTGCAATGTATCAGTTGCGATGGCCTGGCAACCGGTGAGCAATGGGGTGAAACTGCGCATTGTGAATCAAGCCCAGCAACCGGTAGCCAGAGCAACGGTTCAATTGATGAGACCGGACTCCGTGATCGTAAAAGTGCAGGTAAGCGATCAAACGGGGATGGTGGAATTCAATGGACTGGCCGCTGCAAAATCCATTTTACAAGTCAGCCATTCCGGTTTTCAACCAGGCTTCAATACCCTGAATTTTCTGGAAGAGCCGGGTTGGTCAGAAAAGCTGATGGTCCTGCTGCCAACGGCTACTGAGTTGGGGAATGTAATCATCGAATCCAAAAAGCCTTTTGTACAGTTTGCTCCGGATAAAACAATTGTAAATGTAGACGCAGGAATTACCAATGCAGGTAGCTCAATCATGGATGTACTGGAAAAATCACCGGGGGTAACAGTGGGGCGCGACGGAACGATCAGTATGAAGGGTAAGGCCCAGGTGCTGATCCTGATCGACGGAAAACAAACCCAGATGAGTGGGGCCGATCTTCAGGCTTATTTATCAGGAATCGCTGCTTCGCAGGTGGATGTAATTGAATTAATCGATAATCCCGGGGCCCGTTATGATGCGGCCGGAAATGCAGGTATTATCAATATCCGTACAAAAAAGCTTAGGCAAAAAGGATTCAATGGTTCCCTGAGTGTGGGTTATGGCCAGGGCTTCTACGAGAAATTCAACAATAGTCTGAACCTGAATTACCGCACCGGTAAAGTAAATATTTTTCTGAATTATGGTAACCGGCTGGGTCGTGAGATGATGAATTTATATGCCTTACGGAAATATTTCGACCAGCAGGGTAGGGATTCACTTTATCTGAATCAGCCAAATTTTACCAAGACCAGGATCAATGCACATAATTTTAAAACCGGGATTGATTTGTTTCTGACGGCTAATACGACCATCGGAATGGTTTACACCGGATCCTTTACCAACCGGAATGTAAATAGTTACAGCACGATTGACTGGATGACCCCTGCTTACCGGATTGATTCAACCATCAATACCTGGGGTACCCGTTTAATTGATTTCAACCGTTCGGGAATCAATTTTAATCTGCGTCATGTTTTTCCCGGGAAAGATGAACTGACTGCAGATGTTGATCTTATCCGTTTTAATATTGAAGGAGGCCAGTTTTTCGAAACACAGCTCAGTACGCCGGGTAGTCCTGTTCAGGCGACCAGGGGGAATACCCCATCTGACCTGGATATTTTTACGGCTAAAATTGATTATACAAAAAAATGGAAGGAGTTGGTGCTGGAAGCCGGAATGAAAACGGCCGGAACCAATACCGATAACCTGGCGGAATACTTTTTTAATAATGGCCAGAACTGGACACCCGATCTCAGCCGCAGTAATCATTTTCTGTATAATGAAAAAATACATGCGGCTTACAGCAGCCTGAGTGGTAACAAAGAAAAGTGGCAATGGCAGGCCGGGTTGCGTTATGAAATCACCAGTTATAAAGCTAACCAGTTGGGCAATGCCCAGGTGAAGGATTCTCTTTTCAGCAGAAATTATGGCAGTCTCTTTCCTTCTTTTTTTGGGACTTACCAGGCAGATTCCAATCATAGTCTGACCCTGCGTTTTGGCCGTAGAATTGACCGGCCAGCTTTTCAGAACCTGAATCCTTTTCTGATCACTATTAATAAATACACATTTGAAGGCGGGAATCCGTTTATCCGTCCTCAATACACCTGGAATGTGGAGCTGGTGCATCATTTCAAACAAAGGTTGTCAACCGGTATTGCTTACAGCTATCTGAAAGATTATTTTTCACAGATCTTCATCATTGATTCCAATAGCAGCAATGTCAATAAGAATATTATTATTTATACCAGGGGGAATGTGGGTAGTTTCCGGAGCCTCACCCTGACCAATACCCTGCAATTACCGGTTACCAAATGGTGGAACCTGACGGCTGTGAGTATCTATACCTATAAAATTATCCGCGGGGTGGTATGGACCCCGATTGAAGCAAAGGTTCACCAGTTGAATATCAGTGCCAATAACCAGTTTCAGTTTAAAAAGGGATGGGCAGCTGAGATCAGCGGCTATTACCAGACCAATAGCCAGATTGACCTGCAGGAATCCCTGACACCGCAGGGAGAAATGGGGTTTGGTATTTCGAAACAGATCATGAAAAACAGAGCGACCCTGCGGATGAATGTGCGGGATCTTTTTTATACCCAGAATTACTCCGGTTACTCCAATTTTCAGAATTCAGATGAGCCATTTGAGGTAAAATGGGATTCCCGGGTCATCCGGTTTAGCTTTAGCTGGCGATTCGGAAAAGCGATGAAAGCGATCAAAAGATCAGCCGGCAGTGCTACAGAGGAAACCGAAAGGGTGGGTACCGGGAACTAAAGTGTTGAAATACAATATCAAGCACAAAGAAGGGTTTTACACAGCCTGGGTAAAAAAAACTTCAATTGGCGCGTCTATATCTGCAGATTTTCCCTACCTTTGCCGTCCCAAAAATTGTATGAATCATGGCCAGAGTATGTCAGGTAACAGGTAAAGTACCGGTGGGTGGGAACAAGGTCTCTCACTCTAATATCAAGACCAAGCGCCGGTTTCTGCCCAATCTGCAGAAAAAACGCTTCTATCTTGCAGAAGAAGATAAATGGATTTCGCTGAAGTTAACAACCGATGCGATCCGTACGATCAATAAAAAAGGTCTTTATACTGTTGTAAAAGAGCTGAGGGCTCAAGGTCAGCATATTTGATTCTTTACCCGCAGGGTTTAGAATGATAAAAAAAGGAAATTAAAATTATCACTCATGGCAAAGAAAGGCAACCGTGTACAGGTGATCCTGGAATGTACTGAACACAAAAACAGTGGTCAGCCCGGCACCAGCCGTTACATTACGAAAAAGAACAAAAAGAACAACCCCGAAAGGCTGGAATTGAAAAAATTCAACCCCATCCTGAAAAAAGTAACTGTTCACAAAGAAATTAAGTAATCAGGTGTGAAAATGTGAGTATGTAAGCATGTGAAAATCTGAGCGTTTGTATTTCATTTTCACATTCCCACACTTCCAAATTCCCACATTCTTAAACTAATATCATGGCAAAAGCAGCATCAAAGAACGCAAAGGTTAAAGACGTAAAGGCATCTGCCGAAGCGAAGAACTGGACAAAAGTGATTCGTGCTGTCCGCAGTCCGAAAACAGGCGCCTATACTTTCAAAGAGCAGATTGTGCACAAGGACAAAGTGAAGGATTTCCTGGCTCAGAAATAAACCATCATCCCCCAAAGGGGAGTGAAGATAGTAAGCTGCTCCATAAAGGGCGGCTTTTTTCATTAAAGGTCATTTTCTACGTGCCATCCCTGATTGGCATTTACAGTTCATAAACGAAACTTTATACAGGGTAAGGTTTCATGATTCCCTCCGGGGAAACTGGTATGGGATTTTTTAATAAATTATTCGGTAAAAAGGAAAAAGAAACACTGGATGAGGGGTTGAAAAAAACCAAACAGGGTTTCTTTGAAAAGATCAGCCGGGTTTTTTCAGGAAAGAGCACCGTGGATGATGAAGTGCTGGATAACCTGGAAGAAGCCCTGGTGAGTGCCGATGTGGGGATCGAGACCACCGTTAAAATCATTGAACGAATTGAAAAAAGGGTCGCCAAAGAAAAATACCTGAACAGTACCGAACTCAACCGGATGCTGCAGGAAGAAATTGAAGGTTTACTGGTAGATGCGCCGGGTGCCAATAGTTATGCATTTGATTCCGACCTGCCCACCAAACCGTATGTCATTCTCGTGGTGGGCGTAAATGGAGTTGGAAAAACTACCACAATTGGTAAACTGGCGTATAATTTTAAAAAAGCGGGTAAGGAAGTCTTATTAGGTGCTGCCGATACTTTCCGTGCGGCAGCTGTTGACCAGCTCACGATCTGGAGTGAAAGGGTAGGCGTTCCCATTGTTAAACAGGCCATGGGAAGTGATCCTGCAGCCGTGGCATTCGATACCGTGCAGAGTGCCGTTTCAAAAGGGACAGATGTGGTACTGATTGATACTGCAGGCAGGCTGCATAATAAAGCCCACCTCATGGATGAACTCGGCAAGATCAAAAGAGTGATTCAGAAAACGATACCTGATGCACCCCACGAAGTATTACTGGTGCTGGATGGAAGTACCGGACAAAATGCACTGGAACAGGCCCGTCATTTCACCGCTACAACCGATGTGACCGCTCTGGCTATTACCAAACTGGATGGCACAGCCAAGGGTGGTGTGGTACTGGCTATTGCCAATCAGTTTAAAATCCCGGTGAAATTCATCGGCGTGGGAGAGAAGATGGAAGACCTGCTGGTTTTTGATAAACATGAATTTGTAGACAGTTTGTTCAGTCTTGAAAACAAATAGAACAAAAAATAACGGGAGGCTATAAGTGAATACATCAGGTCCATTAAACAGTACAAATTGGTAGCCAATGGCTATGTACGATAACGATAATACCGTCAGAACCTCCTTTGACCTGGATTATATCAGTGAGTACCTGCAGCAGGCGCAATGGGCCGAACTGGTGGAATTGAAAAAGCTAATTGTGGAGCTGGCTGCTGAGAAGGGGAGACCGATCAGTATTCTTGATATCGGGGTAGGTAACGCGAGGGTTCCTAAAAGGCTGAGCGGGATTCATGAAATATGGGAGATGGTTTCATGCTATGATGGCACCGATAATGCAAAAGCCTGTATTGAATTGGCTGAGAAAGAAATTGCATCACTTGGGATCGGCAATAAAACCTTTATTCATTTCTTTGAAGCCACCACACTTGACCAGTAGCCCAAACAACATGATCTGGTGATTTGTACATGGTTCACGCCCGGCAATTTCTGCCCTGATGGATTTTCATTTGAGCAGTATAACCAAAGTTCGGATAAACTGGATCTTTCATTGAATACAAAATTTACCAGCATTTTCAGCAAGGCATATGAACTGTTGCATCCGGGAGGTGAAATCGTACTGGGCGCCTGTTATATTGATAATGATTCAACAAGACAGAAACAGGAAGACTCCTACCGGAAAATGGGAATGACGGTGATTACAGATGAGAAAGATAGTTTTACAGCCACCAGGGAAGGATTCTGGAGCCAGCGGTTCACAAAGGAGAAATTGTTTAGTTACCTTCCTTCTATACCGCCATCAGCCTTCCGGTTTACGAACCTGGATACTTATGAGTACGCCTGGCAGGTTCGAATATAAAAACAACGATAACTTTAAGCTTTGAAAACAAAAAAACTTCATAAGGACAAAGTCAATATCATCACGCTCGGGTGCAGCAAGAACATGGTGGACAGTGAAGTGCTGAGCGGACAGTTACTGGCCAATGATATTGATGTGGTGCATGAAAATAAGAAGCTGGACCACAATATTGTAGTGGTCAATACCTGTGGGTTTATTGATAAAGCCAAGGAAGAAAGTATCAATACCATCCTGGATCAGGTAGAACTGAAGCGAAGGGGTAAACTGGACAAAGTTTATGTAACCGGATGCCTGAGTGAAAGATATAAGAACAACCTGGAAGCCGAAATCCCTGAAGTGGATGCTTTTTTCGGTACCATGGAACTCCCGTTGATCCTGAAACAGTTTGAAGCCGATTACAAGTCAGAACTCGTTGGGGAAAGACTGCTGGCTACTCCTCAGCATTACGCCTATATGAAGATATCTGAGGGTTGTAACCGCACCTGTTCGTTCTGTGCAATCCCTTTGATGCGGGGTCAGCATGTGAGCCGGAGTATGGAAGATCTGGTTAAAGAGGCAGAGGGGCTGGTAAGAAAAGGGGTGAAGGAAGTGATGCTGATTGCGCAGGAATTAACTTATTACGGACTGGATATTTATAAAAAAAGAATGCTGGGTGATTTATTACACCGGCTGGCAGATGTAAAAGGGTTGGAATGGATCCGTCTGCATTATGCTTATCCATCTAAATTCCCGTTGGAAGTGCTGGATGCCATGCGGGACCGGGAGAATATCTGTAACTACCTGGATATGCCTTTGCAGCATGCAGCTAATAATATGCTGAAGGCCATGAAGCGACAGATAACAAGGGAAGAAATGGAGGACCTAACTGCGGCCATCCGTGAAAAAGTACCCGGGATTTGTCTGCGTACCACCCTGATCGCCGGATTCCCCGGAGAAACAAGAGATGATGTGGAAGAGTTAAAAGGTTTTCTTGAAAGACAAAGATTCGACCGGGTGGGAATCTTTACCTATTCTCATGAGGAAGGCACTTCGGCGCATGACCTGAAGGATGATGTACCGGCCGAAGAAAAGGAGTTAAGGGCACAGGAGATCATGGAAGTGCAGCAGGAAATTTCGTTTGAACTGAATCAGGAAAAAGTCGGGAAGGTCTTTAAAACCATTATTGATAAAAAGAAGCCGGCCGCTACCTGGGCCGCACAGAATTTGATTCTGTGGAAGTGGATAATGAGGTGGTGATTCATTCGGCCAAAAAACTGCCGATCGGAGAATTTGTCAATGTACGGATCAGCAAGGCTTATGACTATGATCTGGAAGGGGAAGTAATTGAGTAAATAAAAACCAGCCGGTAGAAACCGGGCCGGTTCAGTTAAACCAGAAACCTGAGACCTATTAATGCAGGGTACAATCAGTCAGCTCAACACCGCCTGAACCTTTTGCAATCTTCCCTGTTACTGTTACCATGGCATCTTTGGCAATGGCCTTTACCGCCGCTGCTTTGTCCTTTTCAAATTTGCAGGAGAATGTGGACTGCTGAAATCCTTCCAGTTTTTTATCTCCCAGATTCAAACTGACCGTGCCACCCATCATGTCATTACTGCCCCAGCTGTATGCGGATACCGTTATTTCTTTACCTGCATTCGCTTCGTTTTCATCCAGGAAACTTTTAGCGGCAGCAATGGTCATGCCCTCTTTGGATTCTTCTTTGGGTGGATCGGCGACCACTGTTTGATCTTCTTTAGTCTTATTGTCTGTTGTTTGCTCTTTTCCTTTTTCATTACAGGAAAGTACCAAAAGAGAGATGGCCATACCGGCGAGTAAACTGCGTTTGATTTGTAGCATACGAATATATTTTTAACCCCGAACATACCGCCTTGTTCATAGAGTTAATAAGCAGTATTGTAACTGAATTATCCGGCTGTATAAGTGATGGGAAAAGATTGGTATCCGGATTAACCGGAAGATTGGATTATCTGTTTTCCAATAATTGCAGAATATGATCTTTTTTACGGTGTGATACCGGGACTGTATGACCGGAGTCCAGAATCAATGTGCCTCCATCAGTTTTGTCATACATTTTGATATGACGTGGATTTACAAGGTAAGAGTGATGTGTTCTCAGGAAGCCATGGGTACCCAAAAGGTCCTCATAAGTGCTGAGATTTTTTGAAATCACGATGGGCTTATCCAGGGCAAAATAGAATTTGGTATAAGATCCTTCTGCTTCACAGTAAAGGATATCCGCCACTTTTACAAAGTAACTGGCTTCACTGTCTTTTAGTACAATTTGTTTGCCTGAATTTTCACTGCTGTTCAGCTGCTGCATCAGTACTTCCAGTTGCCGGCTGAGGTTATTTTTGGAGATATGCCCCGCTGCTTTTCGGATGCAGGTTTCCAGCTCAGTAATGTCAATTGGTTTAAGCAGGTAATCGATGGCGCTGTATTTGAAGGCCTGTATGGCGTATTGATTATGTGCCGTGGTAAAAACAAGCTGAAATGCCGGGTCGGTAAGCTGTTGCATCAGGTCAAAGCCGGTACCGTCACCCATCTCCACATCCAGGAATACCAGATCGGGTTTAAAAGAATGTATTTTTTGAAGGGCGCTGCTGACCCCTTCTGCCTCTTCGATAGTGCAGGGTTCATGGTAAATTGCCCGAATCATATCTTTCAGCAATTCCCTGATTTCTTTTTCATTATCAACCAGTAGTATTTTCATGCTGATAGAGTAGGGGGAGCTGAATTTGTACGGAAACTCCCGGTCCGTTTTTGTTATTGTCTATACTGAAAGCAGCCTTGCTTTTCAATTTAATATTCAGCAAATATATCCTGTCTTTAATGATCTGACTGGCACGGCTGATATGTTCGTTTTGCCGGCTGCCCGGACTGGAAAGTCCCTGGCCATTATCAGTTATTTCGATTTTAATCAGCTTATTTTCCAGTTTGAAGTCAACCCGCAACTCACCGGTATAGCTGATCGCAGCAAAACCATGTTCAATACTGTTTTCAATAAAGGGCTGAATAATCATAGATGGGATCAGGATATCTCCGGCGTCCAATTCACCGTCGATCATCAGAGAGTAGTTAAATGTACTGGGAAATCTCATTTTCTGGATCTCCAGGTATTCTTTCAGGAATTCCAGTTCCTGCCTTATCGTTACATATTCTTTATAACTGCTTTCAAGTGTTTCCCGCATGATATGAGAGAATTTGGAGAGACTGGAAGCCAGTGCCACCCCATTGTTTTCCTTCATGGCAAAGCGCTGTAAAGCGGTCAGCGCATTGAAAAAGAAATGGGGGTTCATGCGGGCGCGATTTAACCTTTGCTCGGTTTCCAGAATTTTTTGTTTGTTCTTCAATGATTGCTGACGAAGGTAAAAGGCAATGACCCCTGCAGCCAGTAAGCCAGCAATGGCCAGGAGTGCGTAGATTTGTTTTTGCTGATTTAATTCACGGATTGTTTTTTCGTTTTTAGCCTGGTGATACTTTTTTTCCACTTCGGTTACAGCTTTGGCATTTTCAGCAGTATTCAGACTGTCCGTTATTTTCTTTTCCTGGTACAAAGCATGATAAGCGCTGGCAAAATCTCCCAGGCTGTCGGCTATTTCGGCCACCAGACTATAGGCATTGGCAATAAGCGGTGGGAATTTTATATTCTGATAATAATACAAACAGGAATCTGCCCATTTTTTTGCCTCTTTAAACCGGCCCAGTTTAAGCAGGATATTTCCCTTATCTCCAAAACTGGTGGCAATGGCATTATTAATTTCTCCGGGGGCTGAGAGGGCAATGGATGAATCGAGATACCGAAGGGAGAGTTCGAAGTTTTTCTGCTGATAGGCCAGGCTATTCATTTTATTATAACTCACCTGCATTCCCTTCTTTGTAGTTGATATCTTTGGCAATCCGCAGGGCGGCATTAAAATATAATCTGGCAGAATCAAACAAGGACGGAGACTTTGTATCCTGGAAAAAGAAATAGAACCTGGAGCCGGCTTTATTGAGCAGGTCAACTTTGGAGGGGCCCGGTTTAATGATTTCAATGAGTGGGAGTGATTGCCGGGTATAATCCAGTCCCTTTTCCAGCTGTTTCATTCTGGCGAAAATCTGAGAAATCCCAAGCAGCAGTTCTGCTTCTTCTTCTTTATTGCCCTTTTCCTGTGCGAAGGGCAGCATTTTCAGGCTGTATTCCAGGGACTTTTCATACTCGGCCTGGGAGAAATGCAGTGCTGAACGTAATTTATAAACAGGGATCCATTGTTCTTTATTGCAGGCTTCTTTTTGATAGAGGGCTTCAGCAAGCTGGAGGTAGTGTGCTGCTGAATCCAGATTTTTGTCATTTAAAAATTGTGATGTCAGTTTTTCAAATCCCTTTGCTGTACAAAAACTTTCTGGTGAGTTCAGCAGGCTGGAAATACTTATTTCTTTGTTAGCGTCCAGTTCTCTGCAGCGGCAGGTTTGTGCATCGGAGAACGAAACTTTCAGCAGCAGCAGGATGAGAATCGGAGCGTGCAGTTTCATGATGGTTGGTTATCCGTTCAGGTTGCCAATAGCTGGTATGGTAAGTCCGTTCAGCATGGCCATTCCACATACAGCACAATGCAATGCCTGTAAGATAAGAAAAGCTTCTGTTTCAGTGCTGAACTCCTCATTTAACTGGAGCGAAAAGTTACAGCTATCCAGTTCCCAGTTGATCGTTGGTATAAAAGCGGCGACTTCTTCCTGTTGACTGTTCAGGAGGCAGAACCGGGGTTTCCAGTTGATTGGTTTTACAAAGGAATACGAAAGGGAGCCGTGATAAACGCTTATTTTTCCATCCAGTTCCACAGTACAAGTAGCCAGAATCCCGGATTCTCCTGTTTTTCGGGTGACCCAGCTTCCGGCACCGGATTTTTCAAGCGTGTAAGCTGTATCCGTAAAAATTCCTGCCGTTTCAAAACCGGCATCCTTATAAATAAGGGAGCCGGCAAAACGGCCATCATCCAGACTGAGTTGATAAGCCATTTTGCCGGTCGTGATTAATTGCATTTTTTCTTATTTTACTGTAATTGCCAGGGCCCTGCTGTTGACGAAGCCGATTGTAGTTGGAACGCCATTTTCCCAAACGGTTGCATAGTCTGAGCTGTTGTTAGCACCCTGCACTTCACCGGCTACATAGATCACATTATTTTTGATTGCAATGGCATTTGCCCTTGCAGTCCTGATACCATCGCTGATGGTAACAGGAATTCCGTTTTTCCAGTATTTGGCGATCCCCACCGTTCCATTGTATTCCCAGCCGCAGATGTAAATGTCATTTCCATCAACTGCTATTCCGTTTGCAAATCCATACCAACCGGGTGTGATGTTGATATCGGTAGACGTTTCATTTTTCCAGTACCGGATAATCGAACCATTGGATGAGGCCGCATACACATTTCCATCTGCAATTGCCAGGCAGCTGAGTGGAAATCCGGACGCATTATTGAGAGTAAGGGCAGTTCCGTTTTTCCAGATGCTTGCATTGTTATTGTCATCCCCGGCTACATATACATCTGTTCCTGAAATGGCAATTGCATTACCCACGGCTTCGCTACTATTGGAGGCAAGCGTGGTCGAAGCATCGGATTGATTTTTCCAAAGCATGGCTGAATAATTACGTGGGGAAGAAACATAGCCGCCACCGGTTACATATATATCGCTTCCGGATACTGCAATTCCATTACCGTAACTATAGCCGCTTCCCAGTGAGTATTGGAAATTGCCGTTTTTCCAAACCTGACATTTCCACTGGCCGATCTGGTTTTCAAAACCGGTAGTATATACATCATTTCCACTAACAGCAATAGCATGGGCATAATGACTTCTGTTCCCGGAAAGCTGATTGGTGGTCGGCACCCCGTTTTTCCATACTGTAGATTGGGATCTGCCCGAAACGGAGTCTGCCTGGTGTCCTGCTACATACACGATGGGATCATCTGCAATGATATCAGTATTGTTTTTTTGCAGGAGATAAGAAAAAGGGTCACCAAAAGTACAGGGGGGATGATTTTTTTCATTAAGGTTGATTTAAAGGGTAAAAGAAAAGCCAAATTATACCTGGATTTTCTTCATTAAGGCCAGCCTTCACAGCTGTATTCATTTCCTTCACAGTTGTGTTGGAAAATTGTTTAGCTGTGGTTCGCCGGAAACGGTTTCATAATCAGCGTATACACCTGTATGAGCAAACCCTACATCTGTAAAAGCACTGAAGTAGCTGCTTATGCCTTTTATAGCTTTAGGCTACAAAAATTCGCCTTTATGAAATGTATTGTTCTGTTTCTTTTGTCTGTCTTCAGCTTTACAGCCTATTCACAGACTACCATGCCTAATGAAAGAGGGAAAATATTTTATGATAAATTCCTGAAAATTGTAGAAGATATTAAAAAGAAGGATGCCGAGAATTTACCCAACGAAGTTTCGGTACTTCGAATACTGGCAGATAATGCCATGACACAACTGGAACATCTTAAAAAAAGAGACCCTGCTTACGATGTCGCGCCACTCGAAGCTATGGTGATGCCCTATATTCAGGCCAAGAAAGCGGAAGTGGCAGCACATAATAAAAGGATTGATGATGCCAGCTGGCATACATCAGATGAAGGTTGTTATGGGTTATTTATGGCCAATACCACTACCGAAATGCGGGGTAAGGGTAATTTTGAAGAGGATATAAAAGCCCATCAGCTTCAGCTGCAGGCTTATCAGGAAAAGCTGGATAATATTCTCGCTAACCATATGAATGGGGTTGAACATTGTAAGAGTTTTATTGAGTCCCGGACTGGCCTTGCCCGAACTGCGGTTGAAAAATCCAGGAACCAGATTCAAAAACTAATTCAACCGAAGGAAGTTCATTATTTGTATCGGGAGATTTTGGGCGAGGAAGCTTTTTGGAATGCTGCAAGAAAACTCTATCCGGATTTGACTGCTGTGGCAGAAGTTCATACTATGATAAAAAATCTGTTAGCTACTGATGGCGGCCTGGAAGGCTGGTTGTCTAAAGCAGCAGCCAGGAAAGCGGAAAAATTACGAAATACTTTTATGCCCAAAGCAGCTGTTGTAAATGCCGGTTTAGAAGCTGAATTCAAAGAGGCATTTTTGGCTGAAGGATGGAATGAAACTATCGTTAAAATAAATATTCTGACCAGAGAGTGGGAAATCGTTCGGAATAGTCTGACAGGTGCGATTATTTGCCGGACACAGTCTGCGGCGATTGTAGCCAAACCAAAATCTGGCCTATGTGTGATGTATAATTTTACGATTAAACAGCAATACACCGGAAGTGGGTATAGCGGGGTGAGCAGCCGTTATTCCCATGGTATCATGGCGGATGAATTTCTTTGTGAAAACGCAGGTAAATAATCAGCAGCCAGAAATTTTGAGTACTAACCTGCTTTCGGGCAGGTTAGTTTTTTTCCAGCAATTGCATAACGTATTCTTTTTTTCTCTGGGATACGGGCACCGATAAGCCTTCCTCCAGTATCAGCATGCCGCCATCTCTTTTGTCAAATACCCTGATCTTACCGGGATTCACGAGGAAACTATGATGGGTTCGTACAAATCCAAGTGGCTCCAGAACGGATTCATACTCTTTCAGGTTTTTAGAAACCAGTATCGATTTATTGCCGGTGATAAAAAATTTGGTATAAGTACCTTCTGCTTCGCAATACAGGATGTCGGTTACTTTAATAAAATAAGTGTTGTCAATATCCTTCAACACTATTTTTTTATCATGCTGATGTAATCCGGTTAGTTGCTGCAACAATACCTGTACCTGCTGTTGTAAGGTTTTTGATTGCAGGTTTTTTTCTGCCCGCAATACACTAAGCTGAAGGGCTTCCGGGTCAACGGGTTTCAGTAAATAATCAATCGCGCTGAAACGGAAGGCTTCAATGGCATATTGATTATGGGCAGTGATAAAGATTAACTGAAAAGATGGATCATGTACCTGTTTCATCAGATCAAAACCGGTACCATCGTCCATTTCAACATCTAAAAGCAGGATATCCGGCTGGAAAATCCGGATCTTTTGTAAGCCTGTCTGTACACCTTCGGCGGTTTCTATAGTCGTAACGGAAGGACAAAATTCTTTCAGTAATTGCTCTAATCCGGAACGCAGATGGGCTTCATTATCAATTATCAGGGCTTTCATATTCCGGGCTAAAGTACAAAAAGCAGTCCGCATCTGCATTTTTTGCAGATATTCTTTCAGGGGCAGCGCCGGCTAGGCTTTTTAGCCCGGCTGCTTATCGGGGTCAATTTCCACAAAGGGGTTGAATAGCTTTAAGTAAAATCTGTTATTATGAAAAAAGTCCTTGCGCTCCTGACCGGGGTGCTCATCCTTACATGTTCCCAGGCCCAGATCTCTGTCCGAGTCAAAAAAAATGGAGGCGGCAGTGAGGTGGATGTCAAAACAACCCCAAGGAATACCGGGACTCCTTCCTCTAAACCTTCCGGAAACGACAATAAAACCAGTCCTTCTGGGGAAACAAAGACAACTCCGCCCGTAACTGAAAGTCCAAAACCCGCCACCGATACGGCTGCTAAACCTGCTGTAACGGCAACTTATGATGCCAGTTATACCGGGCCGGCAAAAGTATCTCTGAAATCTTTCTGGACCCATATGGAAAAAATAAAGGCGGGAACCGGAACAGCTTCCTCCCTTAACAATGCCGATCGAATGCTCAAACAAATCAAAGAGCAGGACCCCGGGTTTGATATAAGCACTCTAAGCGCCATGTTGCAGCCCTATAAAGAAAAAGCGGCACAGGAGGCGTCCAGTAAAGCTGATGCCAAATCTGCTGAAGAAGCAAAGACATTATATTTCAAAAACTTTCATAATAAAATGATAGGTGTGTACTCAAGTGGAATTGATATACAACCGGGTGTGGTAGGAGCTGTTTACCTGGAGCGGGTGAAGGCTTTGAATATTGAAGAGTATAAAGAAAAACGAAAAGAAGCACCTGAGGGTGGTCCCAATAGTTATCCGGTGCTGATTGATGCGATGTTGGCTGATTATGAAAATTATGTTCAGCGTGCTGATCGGCTTAAATGGAATGTGATAGCTCCGATGACTGCCAGCCGAACAGCTTCTAATCCGCAGGAAAAGACAGCGATACTGGAAAATGCCCGTAAGGAATGCGAGGCAGTACTGATACTCTCTCCTAATAATACCGCCTTTAAACAGAAATTAGATGAAATCAATAAATTAATGGGTGCAGCCGGTGCGGAAGCTGCTAAATTCTATACCAGTGATTTTCATAAAGAAAATCTCAATAAAATTGTCTGGAGTACACAACCACTGGTTATAGGAAAAGAAAAGGAAATGGCCGGATCTATTAAACAGCAGTTTAAAACAGGAGATTATATTTTTGGAACTGTTTACCTCGGTGTATTGGCCAAAGAAACCATGGGTTCCAATACCAACCTGCGGATCAGAATTCGGGTGGATGGCGGTACAGCAGTCTGGGGTGGTGATCTGTCTTATATTGAATTGCCTTTGGCTGCCCAGGGAAAATCATGGTTCCAGTTTGCACTTATTCCCAATGCACAATGGCTGAAAGATCATTATGCACCTTATGTGGCAGAAGAGAACTGGACCCTGGCTTATTTCCTCAATCAATTAGTTAGTGGTGGTGATATCAGTCATAATATTACCTGTGAACTCATGTTCCCGACCAATACAATTGATGATATTAAAAGCAGCTTTTCGCTGGATCTGGGTGCAGGTTCTGCAGAGATAAAAACATTGGCCGGAAAACTCAATGCTGAACTGATGGCTTCCCGTACTTTACCCAAGGCTGGTATGAGTAATGCGGCCCTTGAACAGCAAATGGTGGCGGCTGCCAATAATCTGGGGTGGAATGATAAATTTTTGAAAGCAATTATCACTTCATCCAGCTGGACAGTTCATAAAAATGAGCTGACCGGTGCCATTCTTTATCGCTGGCTGGGTGCCGTTTGCACCACGAAGGATAATGACGGAAAATGTTTTTATCAGGAGTTCAGCTTTAAGCAGGAGTATACAGGTGGTGGAAATTACAGTGGAACTGTCAAGTTCAACAGTTATGGGGGTAAAAGAGAAATTGGCTGTGATAAATTAAAGTAATCAGCCCATCCCAACCCATCCTGATTATTCATATCCATCCATTAGCATATACGATAAAAATACCCGGTCACATCAGCCGGGTATTTTTTTATTGGTAGCTACAGGATCAGGGCCGGAAAGAGTAGAGTGCATTAATTTCCTGTTGATTTAATGTTCTGTTGTATACTCGGTAATCGTCAAGGGTTCCGGAAAATACCGAGGGGTAGCCGGGATGAGTCCCAAATGATCCTTTTTGCTGATTGCCTGCTGTACAGAAGATCATGCTGGTATCTGATCCACTGTAGCTGCAGGAATTGTTTTTTACCCCATTAATATAGAAATCCATATCGTTACCACCCCTTACATTCACAACAATATGATACCAGGTATTCCCGCTAAAAATAGCCGGGGTCGTAATGGTATTGACTGAGGATGAGTTTAAACTGGAATTATCGCCAAAATGTAAGGACATTTGGGCCTGGACCTGCAGCGCCTATCTGTAACCAATAGCCACTGTTTGTGTTTGATTCACCTCCATCCGCTTTTTCGTTCTGCTTTATTATATTTCTGCTCCAGTTCATTGATGGTCTTTGATTTTTCCGCATTGGTGAGGCTGTCCTGAATTTCAATATAGCTGTTCATGGCATCCACCGCATCCTTATAATTCTCAGACCGCTTACTGATCTGGTAAATCAGCGCATATGCATTGGCGATAGCTTCCGGGTTACCGCTTAGCTGATGAAGGATCAGGCAGGAATCGGCCAGTCTGCGGGCTTCCGGGAAATTTTTCATTTCCATCATCACATCTGCCTTGTCGCCATAATTGGTGGCCTTTAATGTCATGTCTCCCGCAGCCTTCGTAAGGTTAAAACTGCTATCAATATACAGAAGGGCTGTTGGGTAATCACCTGTTTCGTGCGCATACCCATTCATCATATTATAGCCCTTTGCAGCAATTTTATGAATTGATGTTCCTTGCAAATCACTAATTGTGCCTGGTGAAATTTTTAGCGGAATCCAGCAAAGCTATATTTTCAGTATCCTGGTATCTCCAGAAAAACTGCGGCCAGTCGGCTGATAAGGGAAGCTTTCTCCAGCGGCTCTTTTATTTTTTCAAGTATTCCCAGTGCTTTTCTCGCGTATTCAATACCCTTGCCTGATTCTTTCATTTTTATTGAAAGTTTGCGCTACCTGTAAAAGGCAAACGCCCTCTTCAAACCGATCTCCGGACTCTTCAGCAATTGGCAATGCTTTCAAGCTAAACTCCAGGGATTTAGTGTATTCTCCCATGGTGAAATTCAAATTGGCCATCTGTCTGTAGTGGAAATAGTGGAGGATTCCTTGCAGTTTTTCTTTTAAACAGATGATAGGCTTTGTTGAGACATTCTGTTGCAGAATCAAACTGGGTTCGCAACATATAAGACTCGCTAACCATTCCTGATAACTGGCAGGGCAGGACAAAGAAGTTTCATTTTGTAAACATTGAGGGTAGTCTGAAGGTCAAAACGGTCATTGCTCCTTTGCTGATTACGCAAATCCGATGCAGTTTTACAACCGCAGTCCTGAGCAAGTAACCCTTCTGTAATAGTTGCCCATATGAAAAGAAACAGATGATGTTTTTCATTGTATAACAGGGATATTTATCCTTAAATGTAAGGTAATCTGGTCTTAACATTTGTTTGTCCCTGCAAAAATGCCGGGAACATCAATTACCGTGAAATCGGATATTTATTTGTTTGCGGCAACTGCCTATTCGATGGTATCAGTTATTCTGATGACTGGTACATTTAAAAAAAATCCAGCGGGGCAGGATTTTCTTGAGACGGGGGTAACGGTTATTACTGCTCAATAGTGCTTTCTTTTCTTTTTCCAGATCCAGTTGACCAAGGCCAGTAACAAAAGGGGAGGCAGTGCCAGGATGAAAACAGTCAGGGCCGGGAAGTACTGGTAGGTAGAGCCAGATTCCAATACAACTGATCGCAATTAAAAAGGCAAACGTTTCGTATGTTTAAAATTGGTTTTCTCTTCCAGCAATGTAATCAGCAGGGCCGCCAGAATCACGACCACCAGTGAATAATACCTGCTTTCAGTTTGCCTTCTTTGGGCCAGAATTCCTGTTTATTCATCTTTCATTTTGTGTTTAACGACACTTGTCAGGTATCCGGGTTGCAATTATTCGTTGATAATTCTCCGGATCTTATTATTGTAAAATCTGCCATAAAGGGAAGTTATTACTAAAATCTGCAGTAATCCAATCGGGCCATCAAAACGTGCATTGATTCCCTCCGTCTACATTTCCCAGTACTTCCTGCCAGTGTAGTCACCACTCCGGCGGGAGTAATTTTTCTGATCAGGTGATTACCGGTTTCCGTAACATACAAATTCCCGGATCCATCCGATGTAATACCTGCGGGGGTGGTAAAACGGGCTGCTGCTCCGGTGCCATCGGTATTGCCCGGACTTGTATCGCCGGCTACCAAAACAGGAGTATTGGATCCTTCAGCGAATTTAAAAAATGCGGTTCTGAAAATAATTGGTAAAGTAAATTATTTGGTTGACGCATCTGTTGCCAGCCCGAATGCCATATATCCTGTAATAGAAGTTGTTACCACACCGGCAAGGGTTACTTTCCTGATTTGTTGGGTGCCATAATCGGCCACATAAATATTGCCACTACTGGTTAAAGTAATGCCAAGTGGCTCAGTAAAACTGGCAGCACTGCCGGTACCATCAACACTGGCAGCCGTACCATTACCAGCAAGTGTACTAACTACACCGGCGGAAGTTATTTTACGGATGGCATTATTCATGCGGTCGCTTACATAAAAATTGCCACTGGCATCAGCAACAATCTGTAGGGTTGGTTTGAATTGTGCAGCATTGCCGGTTCATTGGTGAACCCGGGTGTACCACTCCTGCGAGTACTGTGGTTACACCTGCCGTAGTGATTTTAACAATGCGGTGATTGTCCTGTCACATATAATCAGATTCCCACTGGGATCCCTGGTTATCCCCTGAAGTAATGTTATAAGTAGTGGGTACCGGTCACAGTGTCGTACTAACTCATTTATAATCATGATAGGTGATCAGCCGGTTATTTGTTCCTGCTTTTCAATCTTACCACAACCCTGTTCCGGCATTGATGGGTTAAGGCCGTGATGGATGTATCTGGGCAGTCTGAATAGTGTCCTGTACATTAATAAAGTAAACTTTCAGTTAAGTAGCATTGGTTCCAAATCCGGTTCCCCTGATAGTGACCAATGTATTCTTTGGGCCTTCAGTTGGACTAATGGCGTCAGGGTAGGGTCGGGCTCCGGTGTGGGAGCCGGTGCTGGAGTACTTTCTTTTACAGGAAGAAGGGAGGATGGAAAGAGAATGGCGGATAATACAAAATTCTTTTGTCATAAGTGGATTTAGGGGTTTGGCAAAAAGGTGCCGGTTAATCGAGGATGCTAAAATAGAATCCTGTTTTTATTCAAAACTCCTGTTGAACACTTGTTAAGAGGGAATGAATATCCGGGGCAATGGAAAGAATAAGTGCAGAATCACATACAGACCGTCATCCCGCAATTATGGGTCATGATCCGGCGGATATGGAACAAAGGATGGCAGTTGCCAAAGTCAGGATGGGCCGACAGGGGGAAGGGTTATTTTGCATCAAATATTAAAATTCTTATGAACCGTATTAAAATGACCTGATTATTGCTCCTGTTTTCCTAATGATGGCATCCTGTACTGAAGGCTCGGCTCAATAAAAAAGTACCGGAGCTGGCCGATGAAATGTGTAACGTGTGGTTTGATGAATTCAGTAAATCGGTGAGTGAAAAAGAATGGCATCTTCAAGGAGGTATCAACTGCTGCGCAACCTCAAAAGTATTGACAGATGCTTTTGCAAACTGGAAGCAGTAGAAGCAACTGGCCTGGCCGAAAAATGAAAAGTATCGGTGACCGGAGATTCGCCTGTTTACAAATGTCTGGATGCTTTTGACAAAAAGCATGGTAAAGAAACCAGCTACCGATAAAAGAAAACTCACTCAAAAACTGCTGAAAGAACTGCAGTCCAATCAATGTAATATCGGGGCCATTATCAATCTGGCCTGAAGAAGGGAAAAATAAATCAATACTCAGTTTTCCCCTTTTACTGCAGTTCCAATATTTCTGTCTGGTACTAGCCCGCATCACTGCCTCCAGGATGGTCAGGGCACCGGAGAGGTCCCGTATGTATCCGGCAGCCGGTATACTTGCGCGTATATAAACACAGGAAAGGGTTCCTTTGCGTGATTGCTTTTTGAGTACCTGGTAACATGGCTTCGTTACCGGGATTACATTTTTGATGACTTCCAGCAAAATAAAATATGCCAAATCACAACAGTTGGAAAGGATGGCATGTCCGGCAACTGTGTATTCCGGGCAAAAATGATTTTCTCCCATCCAGGCAGTGGCAAAGGGAATCAGGGATAACCAGAATAACAAATGAAGATTCGCCCAAAGAGATTCCACCTCTTATAACTTCTTTAATGGTATGCATGAGGTGATGATGATTCCCCCAATAGATTCCCAAATTGATAAAGCTGACGATATAACTCCGGAAAACAGGCCAGATTGCTTTGATGGCATCCCAACTGGGGTCATGCGGATTTTTAATTAGCACCATAATGTAGTGATAATGATGGCGATAACCGCATGCCAAAAAGCTTCCAGTCTGTTTTTTGTCATAAAAGAGGGTTGTTGGTTGCACTATAAATATATACACACAATTAATATGTTGATCAAAGGGATCCGGGACTTATTCAGACCCTGTCAATATGTTTTTTGAAGGATAGCCCGATTGTTTGCTAATTTTAGAAACAATTATTTGCATATGAGAAAGTATATTCCAAGCCGGGGATACTGCTGCTCCTGTATCTCCCTGTTATGCACAAGAGGAGGGCAGGGGAACCAGAAAGGAAATTCAATACTGCCGAACATGTCATTCAGTTTTCCCCGACTATTAAAAATTTTTCCATCCCATTACCAGTAATGCACGCTCCAGGAAAGTCTGGAAGGCCGTTTATTATATCGCACTACCGTAAAAAAATCCACCCTGCATGGTCTGTTATGGCAGAGTTGGTACGGAAACGGACAAACCTGTGATTCTGGGCGGCTGGTCAGAATATTCCAGATGGTAAATGGATCATCCGTAATCAGCCGGTCAGCTGATGGCTGTAAGAACATTTAACCAGATGGATATCATCGGGTACTGGAAGAAATTAAGACCCAATTCCAAAAATTTTTATCTCTTGGGGCAAATAGCGATTCAAACGTAATCTGGCCCTTCATTATCTGCAGGCTGAATACTCATTCCCGGATAAAGAAAAGATGCCCGATTTCATTCGGTCCGAACTGGTTTTAGCCAATAGTACCGGGACAATCTTACCGGCCTGTTTTTTAAAAATGGCCTGCTGGATGG